>NZ_CM147879.1:1302500-1585000 GCF_055808695.1 Marinomonas sp. GJ51-14 | reverse complement strand
AATAAAGTGTACGACTTCCATCTTCTAGATGTTTTTTTAGCTCATCTTCCGCCGTCATTTGGGCAATAAGTCCACGAGCTTGCAAGTCATTTAAAAGGTCTTTACTGCTTACAGTCATTATTTTGATCCAATCCTGATTAGTTTATCTTAGTTAAGCATTCAATTATAAAAGTAATGTTGGTAGGATTATACGGCTTTATTAAAGATTTTTTTGGATACGCATTTTGACAAAGTTACTACCGACAAAACATTTACTCCTAATAGCTGCTGTGAGTGCGTTCCTCGCCATAGTACTTATTGCATTCCCGGAAGAAGAAACCGATAACACAAACACTATTTCACTTGAAGCAAGCTTTGAGGTCATTGAGCCGTCTGAATTAATGTATCAAGACCTACAAAAGTTAACACCTAAGAGCAATACGATAGCATCAACGACTCTTTTTCCAAATATAATCACTTCAACTTACGACGTACCAACGCCTGACGCATTAGTCAAAAAAAATAGCCCTCCAACATATAAAGACCTCACGGCAACTGTTGCACCAGGCGATTCATTATCCAAGGTTCTAACAAATAAAGGCATTTCAGCACAAGACATCTATAAAGTCTCATTGGCAGACAAAAAACAAAAAACACTTTTACAAATGAAACCAGGGCAAACACTCAATTTCACTGTGAATGAAGTTTCTGGCGAACTCACTCAGCTCACTCTTGTATTGAATCGATTGGAAAGCGTTACTTTTAAAAGAAACGATCAGACATTTGATCGAGAAGACATTGTCAGAACACCAGAAATAATTCAGACCTACAAAGAAGCAGAGATAAACAGCTCCCTCTTTGTTGATGGGTTAAAGTCAGGAATTGATCAACCACTCCTCATTGAACTCGCAAATATTTTTGGCTGGGATATCGATTTCGCACTAGATATACGTAAAGGTGACAGTCTTAGCGTCTTATATGAAGAAAAATTTCTTGATGGTGAAAAAATTGGACACGGTAACATTATCGCCGCCCAATTCATCAACAACGGGCGTACTTTTCAAGCTATACGATATCAAACAAAGAAAGGGGCTAATTACTACACACCTGACGGCTTAGCTATGCGCAAAGCATTTATACGCACCCCTGTTGACTTCACCCGAATTTCATCTAAGTTCAATCCAAATAGATTGCATCCAATTTTCAAAACTAGCAAACCTCATAGAGGCGTAGATTACGCAGCAGCCACAGGCACACCAGTAAAAGCAGCAGGTGACGGGAAAATATCTTTTGCAGGCAAACAAAATGGTTATGGTAATGTCGTTATTATCGACCACGGAAGAGGTTATCAGACTCTTTATGCGCACTTAAATGGCTTTGCAAGAAGCACTAAACGCGGCGCAAGAGTACAACAAGGTAAAATTATCGCTTACGTAGGGCAAACAGGATGGGCCACAGGGCCACACCTGCACTATGAGTTTAGAATAAACGGCACACATAAAAACCCAGTTACAGTAAAACTGCCAAATGACGACCCAATGCCTAAAGCAGACCTTAAAAAATATCTCCCTTATGCGAAAGAAATTGTCGCGACATTAGCAAGTTCACAGTCTCCAGCTTTTGCACAAAAGTTTGCATCACTTAAGAATTAACATAAAAAAAGCAGCCATTTGGCTGCTTTTTTTATAACAACGACGTCTAATTTTAAATTAGATAGCGCCGTTAACAAACTCTACTAGTTGAGATTTAGAAACCGCGCCAACCTTAGTTGCGACAACCTCACCACCTTTAACAACCAACAAAGTAGGAATACCACGAACATTATACTTAGGTGCCGTTTCCTGGTTTTCATCAACGTTAAGCTTAACCACTTTCACTTTCCCAGCGTATTCTGCTGCAACGTCTTCCAATACTGGAGCTATCATTTTACATGGACCACACCAAGGAGCCCAAAAATCAACGATCACTGGAATATCTGAATTTAGCACTTCTTCTGCAAATTGAGCATCAGTGATTTGGATTGTATTCTCACTCATAACAAGTTCCTTCAAAATCTGTTTCTAGGTAATTAATATGATTAAGTGTACCACTAAATGATTTGGGTAAAAATGCGTTATTATTAATTAGGCTGATAGGAAAGCACTATATTATTAAGGAACGAATCGCTGTTGGCAGCTCTAATATAGAGTGTATCTCGGCATTTGAGCGTGCACCCCACTCATAGTCCCAACGTCTAGCACCATGACGGTTAAACCAAATACTTTTAGCTCCTGCATTTGAAGCACCAAACACATCATCAACAGGATGATCTCCAATATGGATGATCTCGGAAATATCCATTTGCGCTGTTTTTGCTGCTGCAGAAAAAACACTAACATCAGGCTTTGCCACACCCAATTGATCAGCTCGAATAGCAAAATCAAAATATTGCCCCAAACCGACATAAGGATGAAATACATCAGCGTTACCATTAGTAATAACCGCCAATGAATAGTCCTGATTTAACTCTTCTAGCACATCAACAACATGAGGAAAAAGATCGACTTTTTGTCGCCACTCACAGAAATGAGCCAACGCTGATTCAGCAACCAAATCCCCTTCCTCTGACGGTAATCCAAATTTCTTCAACGCAAGTTTATACACTTCCAAACGTAAGGCGGTAAGATTAAAAGCAATATCGGGCAATCGATTCAATACAACTCTTTTCAACTCTTCCTGAACCTCTATTGGGTATTGCTGAACAAAGCCCGGAAACCTTTCTTCAAACCATGATTCCATCGCATATTCTGCACGAACAATGACGGGGGAAACATCCCATAAGGTATTATCCAAATCAAAAGTAACAAGAACACTCATGGCTGCAATCTCAATAACATAGCGCTTAATAAATCAGCAATATGCTGAAGAAACATAGTGCCTTTTTCTTTATCAAAGGCTGATTTACTTTCAGCACCTAACACCAGCACCCCACATTTTTTGACATCGCCACCAGCTCGGGACAAAAGCGGCAAAACAGCAACAGAACCTATAGAATCTGCATCAGTGGAAAAAAGATATTGCATTTCATTGGCTGGTAGCATGCCACAAAAACACTCAGAGAAACCTGAAGCATGGGATAAAAACACATCGTCTTCAGTTAAAATATGGGACCTAACCGCACTAGCCGAATACTCTCCGTAGAAGATTAAAGCATGGTGAGACACATCAAAATCGTCTCTCACCATATCACCCACAACCACAGCGAAATCGTCCAAGGATTCACAATTCAAACCAGCAATCACTAACCTTCGGCTTTTTTGCAGCGTCGATTCATTTTCACGAGCAACATCAACTAAACGCTCAAATTGGCCACGATATTCTGCTGTCGTTTTTCTCAAAAGGGTTACTTGATACTCAAGCAACGAAACCACTTTTCCACTAACAGGATGAGGAAGCGTTAGACTCTCTAACAAATCAGTATGACGAACAAAAAAGTCCGGCGTTTTTGACAAATATTGAATCACTTCCTCTTCGCTCATAATGCCTCTATAGGTAAATTTGACCTTCAAATACTTTTTCCGCAGGACCTGTCATAAGAATAGGTGAACCTTCACCTTGCCATTCAATATGCAAATCGCCACCACGTAAATGCGCCGTCACTTTTGGAGACAGCCAGCCGTTTTTAATGCCTGCAACAACTGCAGCACAAGCCCCCGTCCCGCAAGCTTGAGTCTCACCAACACCACGTTCAAATACACGCAAATTAATTTCTGTCGGATTAACAACTTGCATAAAACCAACATTAACGTTTCTGGGAAAACGTTCATGACACTCAATAAGAGCACCAACATTTGTTACTTGTTCATCAACAAGCTGATCAACCTTGATAACCGCATGAGGATTACCAACCGACACAGGTGTCATTAAATAGTTTTCTGTTCCGGCAGAGATACTATAAAGAGAGTCAGAAGCATCTGCCGTAAAAGGCAAGTCTTTAGGCTCGAAACTTGGCATCCCCATATCTACAGTAACCAAACCGCTATCTAATACACGCAACTGAATTGCACCGCGTTTTGTTTCCACATCAATGATATGTTTGTTTGTTAAACCTCTATCAAGTACAAACTTGGCGAAACAACGAGCACCATTTCCACAATGCTCAACTTCACTGCCATCAGAATTATAGATACGATAGCGAAAATCCATATCAGGATTTGACGGTGTCTCAACCACAAGAAGCTGGTCAAAACCGATCCCCCAGTTACGATCACTCAATCGCTCAATTTGCTGCTTGTTAAAAAACACTTTTCGAGAAACCGCATCGACAACAACAAAGTCGTTCCCAAGCCCATGCATTTTAGTAAATTTCAATAACACAATGCGCTCCTTAGCTTGGCAAAATTTGCTCACCAGCTAATTGATGCTCAATCGTCTCACGAGCACGAATTAAATAAGTATGGTCGCCATCCACCATAACCTCTGCTGCACGATTACGGCTATTGTAGTTGGATGACATGGTAAAACCATAAGCCCCAGCAGAACGAACCGCTAATAAATCACCCGCCTGAATATCAAGTTCACGGTCTTTACCTAAGAAATCACCGGTCTCACAGATCGGCCCTACTAGGTCATAACTGCGTTTCCCTTCAGGTGTTGGCAATAAGGAAACAGGAACAATATTCATCCAAGCACTGTATAAAGAAGGGCGGATTAAATCATTCATCGCTCCGTCAATAATGGCAAAGTTCTTGTGTGGGGCACATTTTAAAAACTCAACTTGCGTTAATAAAATTCCTGCATTAGCAGCAATTGAACGACCTGGCTCAAATGCTAACGTAACATCTAAGCCTTTAACTTTATCTAATAACAGCTCAGCATAATCTGCGGGTGATGGCGGAACTTCATCACGGTAACGAACCCCCAACCCCCCCAGATCGAGGTGCTTAATTTTAATACCAACCTCAGCCAACTGATCAACTAAACCGATTAACCGATCAAATGTATCAAGAAAAGGCTTAAGCTCTGTTAATTGTGAGCCAATATGGCAATCCACCCCCATCACATTCAAATTAGGAAGGTTATGAGCTATTTGATAAATACGAACGGCATCTTTAATATCGATACCGAATTTATTTTCTTTCAAACCCGTAGAAATATAAGGATGAGTTTTAGCATCAACATCTGGATTAACACGTAGAGACACAGGCGCAACTTTACCCATTTCACCAGCAACTTGATCTAGACGATACAGCTCTGCTTCGGACTCCACGTTAAAGCAGTGAATACCAACTTCTAAAGCACGACGCATCTCAACTGCTTGTTTTCCTAAACCAGAAAACATCACTTTCGAAGGATCACCGCCCGCCTTCAATACACGCTCCAATTCACCAAGAGACACAATATCAAAACCGGAACCTAAACGAGCCAATACATTAAGAATCGCAATATTGGAGCACGCCTTTACCGCATAACAAATTAATGTAGGGTGAGATGCAAAAGCATCTGCATAGGCTTTATAATGACGCTCTAGTGTGGCACGAGAATAAACATAACAAGGCGTACCATACTGATTTGCAACGTCGGCTAAAGAAACATCCTCTGCATGCAGAGTCTGATTAGAATAATTAAAAAAGTCCAAAAGGGGATCCTCAGTTATAAAGACGATTCTTCTTGCTCAATACCAGCATCATTCGGCAAATAAAGAGCACCTTTATTACCACAAGCTATTAAAAACACAGCTAAAACACATACTGAAAGCAATTTAAACATCGTCTTCTCTCTATTTTTTGATTCCCAGAGTATACCTTGCAGCCAGTTCGTTTCCCAACCCCAGCACCACAATAACGTGGATATTCCTTAGTTAAAAATAGAAATCCCTTTATTGCTTGAATTTGCTATATTCATCACAAGCTATTGCTATATGTACTACGAATTGAAAGAACACCTTTTACTTCTTCAGATGAGATTCAAAAAAATTAATGATAAAAAAGATTGCTCCATGGATTACTGCTCTTTTAGTTGCCACATCAATACACATTTTGATTATTGAAATATCAGAAAACCAACATTGGTTTGATACAACATCACCTCCATCCAGTTTTTCTTTGTTTTTATTACCAGACACAAGCACCAATCAAAATCAGAAGACATCTGGTAATTCAGTAAGCCAACAAGATGTTATTTTTAACAGGCCTACAAACGAATTACCGTCTGTAGACGACTTTTTACAAGAAGGCCAACTTATAATCGAGTCAGACCTCTACTCGCTAGGCTCATCGGGACCCTATCTAGAGAATACGAAATCAAACTTATTAGACCTATCAAACATCACAACCCAACCTTATGAGAATAATGAAATACTAGAAGGAGTTTTCTCTAAGGAACTTAGAGACAAAATTGCAGTGTCGCAAACTGCTCAGCAAGAATATTTAAAAGGACAGATAAAAGAAGTCGAGTACCCAATTACAGAAGGAGCTGACGGCACTCGTTATGTGAACATCAAAGGTGTCTGCTGGCGCATGCCAAACCCAGGTAGTGAGGAAGTATGGGCTGTAGTCGTTTCTGGCTGTAATGGTCAAAAAAATCATTTAATTTTGAATTAAACATCAGCCCTAGTCTGTTCTTAGGTGAAGGCTCACCATTTTCGACAGACCAATAGCTCTAAGAAAAACGACGAACAAGTCGCCGTTTTTCTTAGAGGAACATAACTACATATTAAGCTAAACGATCACGCAACTCAGCTTTTGCTCGCTCTACCGCTTTTAGAACCTGAGCAGGAGCTGTACCACCGATATGATTACGAGCAGCAACAGACCCTTCTAGTGTCAGCACATCAAAGACATCACCTTGAATCATAGAGCCAAATGACTGCAATTCTTCTAGCGTCATTTCAGACAAATCCTTGCCCTCTTTCACGCCATAACCGACCGCTTTACCAACCACTTCATGGGCGTCACGGAATGCAACACCTTGACGAACCAAGTAATCTGCCAAATCCGTTGCTGTAGAAAAACCGCGACGAGCCGCTTCATACATATGTTCTTTGCGAGATTCGATAGCAGGAATTATATCGGCAAAAGCACGCAATGACCCTTTTAAGGTATCAACCGTGTCAAACAAAGGCTCTTTATCTTCTTGGTTGTCCTTGTTGTAAGCCAAGCACTGAGATTTCATCAATGTTAATAAGCCCATCAAATGCCCATAAACTCGACCTGTCTTACCACGCACTAATTCAGGTACATCAGGATTTTTCTTCTGCGGCATAATGGAAGAGCCTGTACAGAAGCGATCAGGCAAATAGATGAAATTAAATTGAGCCGATGCCCACATCACCATTTCTTCTGCCCAACGAGACATGTGCATCATGATGATCGACGCTGCTGAAGTGAATTCAATGGCAAAATCACGATCGCTTACGGAATCTAAAGAGTTATAAGTTGGACGTTCAAAACCAAGCAATTCCGCCGTCATATTACGATCGATTGGGTAAGTGGTTCCGGCAAGCGCAGCGGCACCAAGAGGTAAAATATTAATACGCTTACGGCAATCGACCAAACGTTCATAATCCCGCTGCATCATTTCATACCAAGCCATCAGATGATGACCAAAGGTCACAGGCTGTGCCGTTTGCAAATGCGTAAAACCTGGCATAATGGTATTGGCTTCTTTTTCAGCCAAACTCAAAATACCTTGTTGAAGGCGGGTCACTTCTTCAAGAAGAAAATCCACTTCATCGCGCATATATAAACGAATGTCTGTCGCCACTTGATCATTACGAGAACGACCGGTATGAAGCTTTTTACCTGTGATACCAATTTTTTGTGTAAGACGGGCTTCAATATTCATGTGCACATCTTCAAGTTCAATCGACCATTCAAACTCGCCACGGACGATTTCTTCTTCGATTTCATTTAATCCCTGAATAATCTGATCTCGTTCCTCTTCTGTCAAAACACCCACACTGGCTAGCATTTTCCCATGGGCAATAGAGCCTTGAATGTCTTGTTTTGCCATACGTTGATCAAACTCAACGGAAGCAGTAAAGCGTGCAACAAAAGCGTCAACAGGTTCAGAAAAGCGGCCACCCCATTGCTGGTTAGTGGTTTTATTAGTATCAGTCATTCAATTGGTTCCTACACAAAGTTCAATCAGGTGCCAAGAGTACCTTAAGCGCCTTTACTTATAAAGCTCAGAAGGATGACGCTTCTACTTGTAACGAGTATCATGGATGATTAATAACAATGAAGAATTCTATACATTCTTCTAACAACTTTATTCTTGGGAGATAATGTGAAAAACAAAATTGTGATTGCCACCCGTGAAAGCCAATTAGCCCTTTGGCAAGCCAATAACGTGAAAGCCCAATTAGAATCCCTATACCCAAACCTTAATGTTGAATTACTTGGAATGACAACTAAAGGCGATCAAATTCTAGATTCGCCATTATCAAAAATTGGCGGTAAAGGCCTGTTTGTCAAAGAACTTGAAACCGCGCTCATGGATGGTCGAGCTGATATCGCCGTACATTCAATGAAAGATGTCCCCATGGCGTTTCCAGAAGGTTTAGGCCTTGCTGTTATTTGTGAACGAGAAGATCCAACCGACGCTTTTGTATCAAACGATTTCAACTCCGTCGATGACCTACCTGCTGGCAGCATTGTAGGCACATCCAGTTTACGCCGTTCTTGTCAGCTTCGTATGAACCGTCCGGATCTAGTAATTAAAGATCTTAGAGGTAATGTAAATACTCGCTTGCGTAAATTGGATGACGGTGAATACGATGCCATTATTCTTGCAACAGCAGGGTTGATACGCCTTGAAATGCAAGACAGAATCCGTCAAAGAATTTCAGCTGAAGAGAGCTTACCCGCAGGTGGTCAAGGTGCCATGGGCATTGAATGTCGTTCTGATGATATGCAGACAATTGAAATGCTAATCCCTCTACAACATGAAGAGACAGCCATTAGAGTAACTGCCGAGCGCGCCGTTAACGAGCGCCTGAACGGCGGTTGCCAAGCGCCTATCGCTTGTTTTGCAATACTGGAAGACGAAACTGTTTGGTTAAGAGGTTTAGTCGGTAGCCCTGACGGAAAAACCATGATCCAAAGCGAAATCTATGGTCACAAAGATGACGCTAAATCGCTTGGTGTACAGCTAGCAGACGATTTAATCGCGCGTGGTGCTAACACAATTTTAGAAGCAATCTATCAATAACTTAAGCTATAAACAGCTGAGAAAAAACAGTGCAAAATTGTCATATTCTTATAACTAGGCCAGAGCCAGAAAATACAATCAGTTGTGAACGCCTTAAATCCTTGGGCGCTCACCCTATTGCATTACCTATGTTAAAAATCAAAGCCATAAATGGCGTTGAAGAGAAGGCAGTAATTCGTTCACAAATATTTAATATCGACGAATTTAATTATGTGATTTTTGTTAGTAAAAATGCCGCGAGGCTTGCTTGCGATTGGTTGGATGCTTGCTGGCCCATGCTACCGGTTGGTATTAATTGGATAGGCATAGGGCAAGGAACAACACAAACTTTATTGGATGAAGGGGTTCCTGCCTTATCAAATCCAGGCAATACAACAGAAGCCTTACTAAATTGGCTTAAGCCGGTAAAAATGACAGGTCAAAAAGTACTGATTGTTCGCGGGTTAGGCGGGCGAACCGAACTAGGAGATAAACTTAAGGAGAAAGGTGCAAAAATCAGCTATCTTTCTCTTTATGAAAGAAAAAAACCAAAATATCACGCTCAAACTTTTTTCATGTTGCCCGATGTCAATTTAATATGGGTAACTAGTGGCGAAAATTTGAGTAATCTTTCAGAATACGTTTCTCAGTATAAGCCTGAATGGAAAACACTTCCGATACTAACTCCAAGTCTCAGAGTGAATCAGCAAGCAAAAGAAATGGGTTGGGTAAATGCCTCATGCGCAAATGGCGCCGACGATAACAGCTTGATCAAAGCGACGGAATTTCACACAGGAAAATAGAATGACAGAGAATAACAAGCAAGAAACTTCAGACGTTGTCGACAATAAAACTACGCAAGTGACAAATACGTCTGATAATCAATCTGATCAATCTAAACAATCACCGTCGCAAAAAGAAAATGTGTCAAAAAAATCACAGACACAAACAAAATTATTTATTTCCGCTTCATTCGGTTTATCCGTTATTGCTCTTGCAACAAGCGGATGGCTATATTATCAAAGCATGCAAAACTCTTCTGCCCAAGATATTGCTAAAATAGAAAATCAACAGAGTAATCTGGATAGAAAGATAAGTGCGAACACACTTAATCAAGCCCAGCTGAAAACTATGGTTGAGGAAATAAAAAACGCAGATAAAACCACCCAAGAAGAGCAGAAACAGCAGATCACGACTCAACAAAACCGCCAAGATAAAAAGTTACTTTCTCTGGAAGCGAAACTCAATCGACTTGATAACACCACGAAAGAAGATTGGAAGTTAGCAGAAGCCGAATATCTCATTCGTTTAGCAAACCAGCGCCTATTACTTGAGTCCGATAGCAATGGCGCTGTAACATTATTAAACAATGCAGACGATATTCTAAATGAATTACAGGACCCTATCGTTTTTGCAACACGTAAAGCTTTAGCCAAAGACATCCAAGCATTAGGCTCTATTCGTTCATTTGATCTAGAAGGTGCTTATTTAAAATTAAATGCTTTATATGAAAGTGTACCAAGCCTTCCACAAAGAGAGCCATCAAAAGAGTGGCAAGCAAACACAACTCCCACAACACCCGTAGATGACTCAACAACAGGTAAGATTGAATCTACCTTTAAAAGTTTTTGGCAATCGATTCGCTCTCTTGTCGTCATTAACTATGATCACAAACCGATTAAAGCCTTACTTCCACCAGCAGATTACCAAGAACTCATTACAGGTTTACATCTTCAATTAGACATAGCTCAGGTTGCACTTATAAAAGGTGAACCCATGATCTATCAACAAGCCTTGTCTAGAGTAGGCAATGCCATTACTGAGAATTTTGATACTCAAGCAAATGAGGTTGTTTCATTTCTAGCAAACCTCACAACAATGCAGCAACTCAATCCTTCTCCTGATTTCCCCCTACCAAGAGACTCATTGATAGCCATGAAGTCGCTAATGAAAGATTGGAATAGCCGCGGACTAAATACGTCAGAGGAATCTTTATCCATAGACACTGAAAATACTAACGCACCAGAAGAAAATGATACGTCTAAAACAAATACAGGAGATAACACATGAGAAAGCTCCTTTTCTTACTTGTTATCATGATGGCAGTTGGTGGTGTTTTAGGGCTACTCATGCGACAAGATAGTGGTTACGTTTTGGTCGCATATAATGGTGTCACCATTGAAACCAGTTTATGGGTTCTACTCGCCGGTATGGTTGTCGCGCTATTCATAATGAGCTGGGTAAAGCGTATTTTATTTATTGCGTTAAGGCCAAGCAATTCACTAGCAAAAGTAACTGGTAACTTAGCTCAAAAAAGAGCATCTCGAAACACCATCCGCGGTATGCTGGAGTTAGTTGGAGGCAATTGGAATAAAGCAGAAAAACTACTAACAAACAGTGCTGAGAAAGTCCCTTATCCACTCATCAACTATATAAGTGCCGCGTATGCGGCAAGTGAGCAAGACGAACAGGAACGCTCCAAAGCTTTATTACGATCAGCTCACAAATCCACACCAGAAGCAGAATTTGCAATCGGTTTCGCCCAAAGCCAAATTCAAATGAAACAAGGTCATTATGAAAGCGCTCTCGCCTCATTACTACGCTTACAAAAGCTAAAACCTAAGCACAAACAAGTCTTAAAGATGCTCGTCACTGTTTATACAAACCTAAAGGATTGGGATGCTCTTCTAACGCTAACGCCAATACTTAAAAAAGATGGCATATTTGATGTTAACAACATGCTGGAACTAGAGCGCAATGCATTTTTAGCTTTATTGGATAAAATTAAATTCCGTAATAAATTGGGACAAAACAAAAAGGAGTTAGTAAGTGAAGTCGAAAGTTTATGGAACAAACTCGACACCCTATCTCAAGACAATAGAATGTGTTTGTTGTATGCCCAGACCCTTATTAATTTCGGCGACGACCATAAAGCGGAAAGTTTCATTCGACATAGTTTAAATCACAAATGGTCCGACGAACTTATAAGTGAATACGGAAATATTCATCAAGAAAACCCTAAGAAACTATTAGCCAATTGTGAAAATTGGCTAAAGAAAGAACCTGCAAGTGCTAACTTGTATTTAACTTGTGGTCGTTTAAGTCAATTAATGATGTTATGGGGCAAAGCAAAAGACTACTACGAACAAGCCCTCACTTTAGATCCTCAAAGTGAAGCACTTGCGGAACTTAGTCGCTTACTAAAAGCTATGGGTGATACTAAGGCAAGCCAAGAGTTAATGATGATTAGCCTCAATCAAGCCAGCAGTCGATTAAAAAGCCTTCCATTACCCTAATCAGTACATTCTCTTAATATTTTAGTTAGAAAAAAATGCCGTTATAAATAACGGCGTTTTCTTATTCTCTCTTTTCAAACTACTTTACTTAAATCGAACAATTAACTCATGCATATCTTCTGCAACATTCTGCAACGACTTAATGCTCTCACTCGATAGATTAGACTTTTCTGCACTTTCTATCGACAAATCAGAGATGCGCACAACCTGTCGATTAATGTCTTCTGATACATGGGCCTGTTCCTCTACCGCGGTCGACATTTGCATCGCCATATCCGTTATGTTCGAAACAGCATCAACGATATTAACAAACGCACTTTCCATTTCGACAATCTTATCTAAGCCTTCCATGGCATCATCTTTACCTTGCTGTGCGATCGTCACAGAACTTTGCGCACCAGCACGTAAAGTACCTATGATTTTATGAATATCTTGGGTTGACCCTTGCGTTCTTTGAGCAAGTTGGCGAACCTCATCTGCAACAACTGCAAAGCCTCGTCCATACTCTCCTGCCCGAGCAGCTTCAATCGCGGCATTCAATGCCAATAGATTAGTTTGCTCAGCAATTTGATCAATCATCTGTGCAACTTGAGCAATTTCTTCAGAATGATTCGCAAGATCTTGAACCGTATTACTAATATCGTTCACAGTTTCACTTAATTGATGAATAGACTTACGTGTTTCTTGAACCGTTTTTTGACCAGACTCTGCAGACTCTAAAGATGTTTTAGCACTGTCCGCAGTCATTTGAACTTGTTGCGCAACATCATTGATGGTTGTTGTCATTTCTTGCATAGCAGCAGCAACGTCTTGAGTTTCATTCTGCTGGCTGGACATTGCTGTCATCATTTCAAGCGTCAGCTCTAAGCCAACCTTAGATTGTGCGGAGACTTTTAAAGACTCACCTTCAAACCGAGTCAATATCGCATCAATCCTAGACAGTAAACTCTTGATGCCAACATCTAACGTGGCCGTACTCAAAGCCTTATCTGAATAACTAATTCCTGCTAGAGGGTGCAAGAATGATGTTGAAAGCCGCTTTCTTAATACAGCTTGTAAACTATTATGATTCATCCAGAAAAAAACATTCATTAACAAGCTAGCAGCCATTAAAATACCGACACCGTAAAGTAAATCAATACTTCCGGCCACAGCGCTTAATATCAAACCAAATAACGGTAACACTACCTTCCATGACATAAAGGCAACAGGGAAAACACGTTTACCTTCAGTAATTTTTTGATATACCTTTTCAGCTCTCGCAACATCAGCTCTATTAGGAAGGGTTCTAACCGATTCATAACCTATCACCTTCCCTGCTTCCATCACTGGTGTTACATAAGCGTCAACCCAATAATAATCGCCATTTTTACAACGATTTTTCACTAACCCCATCCAAGCTTTACCTTGCTTTAAAGTTTCCCACATAACTTGAAAAGCTTCTTGAGGCATATCTGGATGACGAACAATATTATGAGGACTACCAATTAACTCATTTTTCCGATAGCCACTAATCTCAATAAAAGCATCATTACAATGAACTATATTTCCATCTAAATCTGTTGTTGAAACTAGCTTAACATCTTGTTCAAACGTTTTTTCTTGATCTGTAACAGGTGTATTTTTTCGCATGAAATACTATCCCTAGGCAATTTAGCGAAGATATGAATTTATAATAAATAAGAAAATTTTATAAACTATAACTTAATAATATCTTTTAATATTATTTTTTTAGGATTTTATAAACTATAACTTAATAATATCTTTTAATATTATTTTTTTAGGATTTTATTAAGAAACCGAGTCAACACTGGCAGCAAATAGGTTGGAATTTGCAAAGCACCAGCTAAAGGTAAAAAAGCCGGTCCCAATAGCGCACCCGCTATACTATAGGTTAATAAGACATTCCTATTACCAGAAGTAATAGCAGCGGTTAATGCGATGGCTTTCCCTTTTTTTCTATACACAAGAAAAGACAAAGCAAAAAATAATGAACACAATCCGGTAGCAACTAAAAAATAATTCAAAGCCACCATAGGGTCTTGATCAAAAAGAACTCTGAAACTTCCTACTAGCCCAAAAGGAAAAGCAAAAACCAACAAAATCGTATAAGGAGCAATTTTCACTAAAAATCGATTTAATGACTCTTCAGGTAAGAAGTAATGTACTAAAAAGGAAAACAACATAGGACCAAAGATAAAAATTACTAGACGAAGCAAATAACTTACCCAATCTAAATCTACCTGTTCAGTTTGATAAAACACCAATGCAATACAAATCGCAACAGGCAAACATAAGGTTGTTGAAATCGTCATTGCCATGGCTTGTACACTATCAAACCCTAATGCTCGAACTATGGCTGGGGTTGCAAATAAAGATCCAGTTCCAGCAACGGCCACAACGGCCAACAAAAGATCATCATTAAATGACAACCATCTCCCAAGAAGGCTGACTATCCCCATAAAAACAATCGAATGGAAAAAGGTATAACCCCAAATCGCTCGACTGCTTAAGCGTTTAATGAGTTCATTTTGCTTCATACCCAATAAGGTCAATGTCATCAAACTAAAAAGCACAATGGATAAGAAAGGAAACAGAGCCAGGGATAATGTAGGAAGTAAAAAACCTAATATGGCAAAAAGAAACATAAACAGAAGAGAGTGACGCACAAAAAACAACATAGGGCTAACACCTTAAAGAGGCAGCCCAAAGTAAAAAAAATACTTATCTAATTACTTTTTTGAGCTGCAATACATTTTATTATTTTCAGGTAATTCAGCCATTTCAAGCGGCCAACCGATACGGGCTCGATCAAATGCCTTACGAAGCGCCTTTAATTCATCACTCGGTTCAAGCATTTCAGATCTAGGTTCATTACGCTGACGAGACTTAGGGAATGGTATCAGATTATTCTTCATAAATTATCTCTATTAAAGCATTGTCTGGATATCTATCGGCACTCTATGGATAATCTTTAACAAAGCCATAATCATGCAAATGGAATACTTATGAAATTTTTAATCTCTCCAGCAAAAACACTGGATTTAACATCCAAACCAAACAACAGCAATTTCAGTCTACCTGAAATGCTTAATGACTCCCAAGAACTCATTGATACAATTAAACCTTACACGCCAGCTGACATTGCTACATTAATGAAACTCAGTGACAAACTAGCAACGTTAAATGTGTCACGCTATCAGGAATGGCAAAAAGAGCACACGTCATCAAATAGCCGCCCTGCTATTTATACTTTTATGGGCGATGTTTACACTGGCTTAGACGCCTATTCACTAAGTGGTGACGATATAAATTATGCACAAGATTCGCTTCGAATTCTTAGTGGGCTATACGGTCTTCTAAAACCCTTAGATTTAATGCAAGCCTATCGCTTGGAAATGGGCACTAGACTGAATAATAAGCGAGGCAGTAACTTATATCAGTTTTGGGGAGACATTATTGTCGACAAAATTAATGACTCATTACGGAAAGATGAGTTACTCATTAATCTAGCGTCTAATGAATATTTTAAAGCAGTTAATAAGAAAAAGCTTAAATCAACATTGATCACACCCAACTTTCTTGATGAGAAAAACGGTCAGTTCAAAGTAATTAGCTTTTATGCAAAGAAAGCACGTGGCTTAATGGCTCGATATTTGATTGAAAACCGATGCCAAACATTGGAAGAGGTGAAATCATTCAACTTGGCCGGATATCGTTACGACCCTCAACAATCAACAGAAACCGCTCCGGTATTTATTCGTCCAGAGCATGCGCAACCGAAGAAATAACAATATTTAGAAAATCCATTGGAATAAATTCAGGAATATAATTAAAAGAATTAATACTTTTATATTCCTGAATCCCCCAAACTGTCATCAGGTCATGCTACTGACACCAACGACCAACTGTAACTCGGTCATTATTTCCCAAGTCCTGAAAGCTCTCAATCTGGTCAAAACCGACGCAATTTAAACGATCTCTAACTGCCTCTGCTTGATCGTAACCATGTTCAAATACCAAATAAGCATTTTTTTTCATAAAACGAGGGGCCGTCTTGATGATGTGCTCTATATCCGCTAAACCATGATTCCCTGCAACCAAAGCACTTTTTGGTTCGAATCGCACATCGCCTCGAGACAGATGTTCGTCATCAGGGTCAATATAAGGTGGATTAGAAACAATAAAATCAAATAATTCAGTACCTTCTAATGCATCAAACCAACTACTCTGTTTAAACACCACATTGTTAAGTTGACTTTTTTTAGCGTTTCTTTGAGCAAGTAAAACAGCCCCATCAATTAGATCTATGCCAACAACGCTTGATTCAGGGAGTTCTGATGCTAGAGCCAAAGCAATCGCGCCAGTTCCTGTACCAAGATCCAGAATATGATTTACCTTTTGATTCTCATCAACAAGAGACAAGACAACCTCCACCAGCCTCTCTGTATCAGCACGAGGAATTAAAGTACAAGGCGCCACCTCCAAATCCAAAGTCCAAAACGCTTGATATCCTATCAAATAAGCAACAGGTTCGCCCTGCTCTCGGCGCTTCAATAGCGCATTGAACATATCAATATGCTCTGCATCGACGTATTTTTCCGGCCAAGTATAAAAATAAGATGTGGAAACCAACAATACATGGGCAAGTAAAAGTTGAGCATCAAGCTGTGCAGTATCTGAAACAAAAGTAAGGCGCTTTATAGCGCCTTTTAATAACTCATCAATTTGCATACGAGATAATTGCCTTATTTGAAGAAGAGTCCATTAATAGTTAATTATCACCACTAAGTGCTGCAAGCTGCTCAGCTTGAAACTCGTTAACTAATGGATTAATCAAGACATCTAAATCACCAGTAACAATCTCATCCAATTTATACAAGGTCAAATTGATACGATGATCTGTTACACGCCCTTGAGGGTAATTATAAGTTCGAATTCGTTCTGATCGATCTCCACTTCCCACCAAAGATTTGCGCGCTTCAGACTGCTCACTAGCCGCTTTTTCTTGTTCAGCCGCCAATAGGCGAGACGCCAATAAAGACATCGCTTTTGCACGGTTCTTATGCTGTGATCGCTCTTCCTGGCATTCAACAACAACCCCTGTTGGGATGTGCGTAAGACGAATCGCAGAGTCTGTTTTATTTACGTGCTGACCACCGGCACCAGAGGCTCGAAAAGTATCGACACGCAAATCACCTTTATTAATGATGATGTCATCGACTTCATCCATTTCAGGCATAACCGCAACAGTACAAGCTGATGTATGGATACGTCCTTGAGACTCTGTAGCGGGCACGCGTTGAACCCGATGAGCCCCTGATTCAAATTTTAGTTTTGAATAAGCACCATCACCAACAATTCGAGCGATCACTTCTTTGTAACCACCGTGCTCACCTTCGTTCGCACTTACGATTTCAACTTTCCAACGCTGAGCCTCGGCATAGCGAGAATACATTCGGAATAAATCACCAGAAAAAATTGAGGCTTCGTCGCCGCCGGTACCTGCACGCACCTCTAAAAAGACGTTTTTAGAGTCGTTAGGATCTTTCGGTAAAAGCAGCTTCTGAAGAACTAACTGAAGCTCTTCTTTTTGGGCTTGACCTGCTTTATATTCTTCAACACCCATTTCTTTTATGTCTGGATCTGAATCTGTCATCATCAGCTCAGCTTCAGCGATGTTTTCATCGATTTGCTGAAACTCATTAAAACATTTAACTACTGGCTCAAGTTCAGCGTACTCTTTTGAATAAGAACGAAATAAGTCTTGATCCATGATGACTTCCGCTACACCTAATAGAGCGGCCAATTCATCATAACGATCAGATAAGCTTTCTAATTTTAACTTAATGGATTTTTTCATTTTTTAATTATCTTTTTCTTCGTAAATGCCCAATACGTTAGAGGCAATAGTGAGTGCATCTTGATCTGCATCCGCGCCCGCATCACGTAAATAGCGAGTTGGAGAATGAATAAGTTTATTCATTAAGCCGTGAGCTAATTTATTAACAACTTGCTCTGGCGATTGTCCCATTTCAAGACCTTTGAGTGCTTTTTCTAATTCAGTATTCTTAACAGCTTCAGCAGATTGTCTAAAGGTGATAATAAGGTCAGATACTTTTCTCGATTCAATCGCTCGACGATAGGAGTCGACCCCTTCCTCTATCATTTGCTCTGCCGCTTTCGCAGCATCTTGCCTTGCTCTTACATTTTCTTCAATAACTGAATGCAGATCATCAACAGTATAAAGATAAGCATCTTTAACATCTTCTACTTCAGGTTCAATATCACGAGGTACTGCAATATCAATAAGTAACATGGGTGAATGACGACGCTGAGACGTCGCTCGCTCCACCATGCCTTTTCCAATAATAGGTAGCTGGCTAGCCGTTGAAGAAATAACAATGTCGGCTTGCGGTAAATAGTCTCCGATTTCGCCCAGCATAATCGCTTCAGCATTTAACTCATTCGCTAAAGCTTCAGCCCTTGTTAGTGTTCTGTTGGCCACAATAATACGCTTAACACCATTTTCCTTAAGGTGTCTCGCTACCAGTTCAATGGTTTGTCCTGCACCAATCAACAAAGCGGTGCTGTTTTTAATATCGGCAAAAATACGTTGCGCTAAACTAACAGCAGCAAAAGCAATGGAAACCGGATTTTCACCAATTGCCGTATCCGTTCGTACACGTTTGGCAACAGAAAAGGCACGCTGAAATAAAGACTCTAATTCAGGACCTAGGCATGAACCTTCTTGAGAAACTGCATAAGCCGATTTTACTTGCCCTAAAATTTGAGGTTCGCCTAAAATCAAAGAATCTAAACCAGAAGCCACTCTCATCACATGACGAACACTGTCATCATCACAGTGTGTATAACAATATTGTTGAAGGTCTAGTTGATCAATTCCATGGTATTGACCAAGCCATTCAATAATACCATCCGCCTTACTAAAATCTTCTACAGAACAATAAAGCTCAGTGCGATTGCAAGTAGATACAATCACCGCTTCATTGGCTTTTTGTGCAGAGATTAGAGATGACAAGGCGTCTATCATCTTCTCAGGGGCAAAAGCCACACGCTCACGTATCGAAACTGGCGCGGTTTTATGATTTACACCTACAGTAATTAGTGGCATTCAGGGCTCTTCTCAAGAATCGAGATTTTAAGACAACGGCAGGAAGAAACAAGGTTTCAACATAACGTCTTTACATAAAGAGGACACATTATACGAGAAATTCGCTTTTTTTCGCACCCCATCTTACCAATAAATGTAATAGGATTAGTTTATAGTTAAGACTGACATCAAGAGCAGCCCACGTTACCATAAGGCTATTATGAATTTCGTACAGAGAAAGCACATGCCTCGTCATTTGAGTCGAGTACAAAAAATGCTCACACCACAATTATACAATAAAGGCATTTTAGCGTTTTTTGCCATTGTCAGCTTACCTTTTTTAACCGCGTGTAGTCAGAATACCATTCAATCAGCCCCTTCTTATTCAAGTGCAAATACAAACTCAACTAAAATAAGCTCACACAGTTATGTGGAAGAATTACTAAACGCAGAATTTGTCTTACAAAGAAAGGGCCCAAATGAAGCATTTGAGCCTTTTTATGAACTGGCTAGTAAATCGAAAAATACAGACCTTATAGAAAGAATGGTTCATATCGCCATTGCGACTCAAAATGATACCTACGTAGAAAGAAGTACCAATTTATGGCTCGCTATTGAACCTGCATCAGAATCAGCTTATTCATTAAAGTTTCAGGTTTTAATTAAGACTCAACGGCCAGAGGAAACTGCGACGTTATTAACAAATGCAGACCGACACAATGTACCTTTACGCTTCCTGCCAACGTACCTTGAAAACAATCTGCAGAATAATGAACATCTTGAAACGATAGCTAACGCAATTTCTAAGTTACCTCCAGAAACAAAAAACGACCAATACGTGCAACTTAGTAACGCACACCTTTTATTTTTATCGGGCCAATATCAAGCTGCTATCAACACATCTAAACAGCTTCTAGCTAAAGACAATACAGAAAAAAGTGAAGCTTTATATATCATTCTGGCTTTGAGTCAGAAAAAACTAGAATCAATAGAAAATGCCATAGACACGTTGTTGGTCGCATCAGAAGCGTTCCCTGACAACACCAGAATATTGACTCCTCTTATCAACTTCTTCGTAGAGAACAAACAAATTACACAAGCTAAAGCCGCTTACAAAAAGGCAAGCTTAGACACTACTGACCACTTACAAGTAGGCATCAACTTTATGCGTGTTTTGTTAGAATACAAACACCCACAGCAAACATTAGAAGTGGTTAACACCTTACCTGAGGAAAAGCTTGGCTTACTTGATCAAATTCAATACTTAACCGCCATTGCTCTTGCTCAATTAGACAAAAAGCCTGAAGCCATCAATATGATGAATCAAGTTGAAGGCGCTTTACGTAATAACGCGACTCATAAAATAGTGGTTTGGCTCTATGATGAGAACAAAGAAAATAACATCAATGGGATAGTGTTAAATCGAACTCTCAGAGAAGATATGCCAGAACAAGTAAACTTTATCAGCCTTTTGCACGAAGAAAAAGGCAACCTTAACTTGTCCTACGATCTTGTATCTCGTGCATGTAAAGCACTCCCTGAATCGGATGTATTACGCTACAGAAAAGCATTGCTTGCTGAAACATTAGGAAATTGGAAAACAACAGAAATAGAATTAAAAAAACTATTACAAAAAGACCCAGAGAACCCTCAATATCTGAATGCTCTAGGTTACACGCTTTTGACTCGTACTAAACGCATCGACGAAGCAATGGGATACATCGAATCCGCGTATGAAAGAACAGAGGACGACCCAGCCATTATTGACAGTTTAGGTTGGGGGCACTTTATGAAAGGAGAGCTAGAGCAAGCCACTTATTTCTTAAAAAAAGCATGGTCTATTCTACCTGATGCTGAAATCGCAGCCCATTATGGAGAGTCTCTTTGGAAACAACGTCATTATGTTGAAGCAATCGAGATTTGGAAAACAGCTTTAACGACATCACCCAACACACCACTTTTACTTGATACAATAAAACGGCTTTCACCTTCTTTGCTTGAAGCACAATAACAGGACATGACTCCATGAATTATCGCGCATTTTCGATCATTACATTTACTTTACTTCTAAGCGCATGTAGCACGAAACCAACAGGACCAATCATACCACCACCGTCAAGTGTGGATGCCATATCAAAATGGGAAACATCCGGTAGAGTTGGTATTCGCACACCTGATGACGCAGTCTCAGGCAACTTTAATTGGCAGAAAGACTCTAAGACCTTTGACCTTTCTATTGTTGGTCCTTTTGGACAAGGCGCCACCAAACTCAACAAAAAAGAAAGTGGATTAGTTACCTTAGCTTATGAAGACAAAATCGTTACTGGCGATGACCCTGCAACGCTTTTACAAGATGAATTAGGTTGGGCGTTTCCTGTTCAACAGGTTACTTATTGGATTCGAGGCTTAGCGTCCCCAAATTCACCAGCTCAAATTACTAAAGAAATAGATTCTGAAACTATCAGTAAAATAGAGCAAGATGGATGGGTTGTTACCTATAATAATTTCACGAAAATAGATGGACTGTCTTTGCCTCAAAAAATGCAAGTCTCCAACCCGCCATTTAGGGTAAATTTGATTATTAACGAATGGGCAATTCAATAACCACAATGCGATTACCTTCTCCTGCAAAACTAAATTTATTTTTACACATCATTGGTCAACGTGAAGATGGTTATCATGAACTACAAACACTCTTCCAATTTATCGATCTATGCGACACACTCGACTTTTCACTAACAAAAAACAATTGCATTACTATTTCGCCAGAAATCAAACATTTGCCAGCCAGAGACAACCTTGTCTATAAAGCGGCCAAGCTCCTTATTCCATTCAAAAGTAATCCTGCATTTGGCGTTGATATTCTTCTAAAAAAACAACTACCTATGGGTGGTGGAATAGGAGGAGGAAGTTCCAATGCAGCAACCACTTTACTGGCTCTAAACATCCTTTGGGAATGCCATTTACCTTTAGAGAAACTGGCTAAATTAGGACTAACATTAGGTGCAGATATTCCCGTTTTTATAATGGGTTTTTCCGCTTTCGCAGAAGGAGTTGGAGAGAAGCTTCAAAGAGTTGAGCCAGATACGCCCTATTTTTTACTTCTAAAGCCCAATTGCCATGTCGCAACTGGTCAAATATTTACCGATAAATATTTGACAAGAGACACCCCTCCCATCAAAATACCGCACGCCTTGAAGCTGGACGGGCATAATGATTGTTTAGACGTAGTTATAAAGCATTATCCAGAGGTAAATGAGGCCTATTTATGGCTCAAAAATCATGGAGATGCCAAATTAACAGGGACGGGTGCTTGCTTGTTCTTAGCATTTGATAATTTACGCGACGCTGAACGAGTAAGGTCCGTTACTCCACAAAAATGGCAAACTTGGGTTTGTCGTGGCTGTAATACTTCTCCAACTCATGATGCACTAAACCAGTGGATTGAGCAAAATAGGGTTTAGTGTGACAAACATTCCACTTTCCCAGATCAGTCTATTTTCATTGCTATAAAATACAAAAGGTATATACAGTGTCCAAGTTGATGGTTTTTACCGGTAATGCAAACCCTGAACTCGCTCGCAGAGTGGTACGCCGATTAGGCCTACCAATCGGGAACGCAACTGTAGATAAATTTAGCGACGGTGAGATTGCGGTTGAGATCAATGAAAATGTACGTGGTAAAGACGTCTTCATCATCCAATCTACCTGTGCACCTAGCAATGACAATTTAATGGAACTGATTGTAATGGCTGATGCATTACGCCGAGCATCAGCCTCACGCGTCACTGCAGTAATTCCATATTTTGGCTATGCTCGACAAGATCGTCGTGTACGTTCAGCCCGTGTACCTATTACAGCAAAAGTAGTTGCAGATATGATATCTGCTGTCGGTATCAATCGCGTTCTAACGGTTGACCTTCATGCAGACCAAATTCAGGGGTTCTTCGATATCCCTGTTGATAACGTTTATGCAACACCATTACTACTTGATGATTTGCAACGCCAAGGTTATGAAAACATTACGGTCGTTTCCCCTGATGTTGGCGGTGTTGTTCGCGCTCGTGCATTTGCAAAACTGCTAGACGATGCAGACTTGGCAATTATAGACAAACGTCGTCCTCGTGCTAACGAAGCGCAAATCATGCATTTGATTGGTGATGTTGAAGGTAAAACCTGTGTTCTAGTAGATGACATGTGTGATACAGGTGGCACATTATGCGCTGCAGCTAAAGCGCTAAAAGAACATGGCGCAGCAAAAGTACTTGCTTACTGTACTCACCCAGTACTGTCAGGCAAAGCCATTGAAAATATTAAAAATTCCGTGCTTGATGAGTTGGTCGTGACTGATACCATCCCATTGACACAAGAGGCGCTTAATTGCCCTCAGATACGCCAATTGTCGATGTCTGACATTATGGCGGAGGCTGTTCGTCGCGTATGCAATGAAGAGTCTATCAGTGCCATGTTTGGGGCCTAAGCCAAATATTAACGCTCGGAACGGGTCGCAGTTCTGGGCACAAACTCTATTATTATTAGGAAAATACCATGTCATTATCTATTAATGCCGTAGCACGTACTCAAGAAGGTAAAGGTGCGAGCCGCCGCCTTCGTAACGAACGCTTAGTACCAGCTGTCATTTATGGCGGCGAAACTGCTCCACAATCTATCGCTTTTAAAGACAACGAGTTACTTAAAGCTGTAGGTACTCCAGGTTTTTTAACTGGTTTAGTTGAAGTATCTGTAGACGGTAAAGCAGAAAAAGTTCTTGTTAAAGCTCTACAACGTCACCCAGCAACAGGTGCAGTAATGCACATGGACCTTCAGCGTGTTCAAGAAGACAAAATGATCACAACTCGTGTTCCTTTAAGCTTCATCAATGCAGCTCAAAGTGAAGGTGTTAGCAAGCAAGGTGGTCGTTTGACTATCGAATCTAAATTGGCTGAAGTTCGTTGCCTACCAGCAAACCTACCAGAAGCATTAATCATCGACGTGATTGATGGTCAACTTGACCAAATCTTCCACTTGTCTGATGTTACTCTTCCTGAAGGTGTTGAGTTGATTTCTTTGTTGAAAGGCGAAGATCACAACCAGCCAATCGGCCGTATCGGTAAATCAAAACGTTAAGATCATTGAAGGCAGTATTGTGGCAGGTTTCAGATTATTAGTCGGTTTGGGTAATCCAGGCAACGAATACGAGAACACTCGTCACAATGCAGGCGCTCAATGGATTGAAGCATTGGCTCATCAGAGCCAGTGCTCTCTTCGTACTGAAAAGAAGTTTTTTGGCCAATTTGGTAAAGTTTCTATAGCTGGTGAAGAATGTTACTTACTCATTCCCACGACCTATATGAATTTAAGCGGTAAAGCCGTACAAGCGGCTTGTCAGTTTTATAAAATCCCTCCCGAAGAAATTCTTGTCATCCATGATGAACTGGACATCCCACCAGGCACAGCCAAATTAAAAAAAGGCGGTGGTCATGGCGGTCATAACGGATTAAAAGACATTATCTCGAAGCTTGCCAACAATAGAGAATTCGGCCGCCTTCGAATAGGCATCGGACACCCTGGGCACGCAAGCCAAGTCGCCAATTATGTTCTTAAAAAAGCGGCACCTGACGACTATGCCAAAACAGAACAAGCAATCAACGAATCATTGCGCTATGTAGAAGACATCGTAAGCGGCAATTTAAATGCGGTTATGAACCAACTACACAGCTTCAAAGCATAATCACTTAATTATATATTTAGGAATTTCACTATGGGTTTTAATTGCGGCATCGTTGGACTACCTAACGTCGGTAAATCAACTCTATTTAACGCTCTCACCAAAGCAGGCATTGGAGCAGAAAACTTCCCATTCTGTACAATTGAGCCAAATGCAGGCGTTGTGCCAATGCCAGACCCTCGCTTAGACGCGCTTTCTGAAATTGTAAAACCTGAGCGTGTTCTTGCCACCACAATGGAGTTTGTTGATATTGCAGGCCTTGTCGAAGGCGCATCAAAGGGAGAAGGCCTTGGAAACAAATTCCTTGCCAACATCCGTGAAACCGATGCAATTGCTCACGTCGTACGCTGCTTCGAAGATGAAAATGTTATTCACGTCTCAAACCATGTAAACCCAAAAGCAGATATTGAAGTCATCAATCTTGAGCTTATTTTTGCTGATATAGAGTCCATAGATAAGCAAATTTTTCGCACCTCTAAAAATGCCAAAAGCGGCAACAAAGAAGCCATTG
This sequence comes from Marinomonas sp. GJ51-14, assembly GCF_055808695.1. NCBI lineage: Bacteria > Pseudomonadati > Pseudomonadota > Gammaproteobacteria > Oceanospirillales > Oceanospirillaceae > Marinomonas > Marinomonas sp. GJ51-14. The sequence goes on along the minus strand of NZ_CM147879.1, from coordinate 1,559,201 downwards.
CTCACAAAGCTTTTTTAGAAAGTATTAAAGAACATTTGGAAAACGGCTTACCAGTACGGTCTATGGAAATGTCTGACGACCAAAGAAAAGAAGTTCGATTACTTCACCTTCTAACGACAAAACCGACCATGTACATTGCTAACGTCGCTGAGGATGGTTTTGAAAACAATCCATACCTTGAGCAGGTGCGAGAAATAGCAGCTGCTGAAGGCGCTGTCATTGTGCCTATATGCAACCAACTCGAGGCTGAAATTTCCGAATTAGATACAGAAGAAATGCAAGAGTTCCTCGACGAAATGGGAATGGAGGAACCTGGACTTGATCGTGTAATACGCGCTGGTTACGAACTACTGGGCCTTCAGACCTATTTCACTGCAGGTGTAAAAGAAGTTCGCGCCTGGACCGTAAAGCAAGGAGCAACAGCCCCACAAGCAGCCGGCGTTATTCATACGGATTTCGAAAAAGGTTTCATTCGCGCTGAAGTCGTTAGCTATGATGATTTCATCCAATATAAGGGTGAAAGTGGTGCAAAAGAAGCGGGGAAATGGCGTTTAGAAGGTAAAGAATACATAGTTAAAGACGGCGATGTGATGCATTTCCGCTTTAATGTTTAGTTAAAAGTAAGATTTTCAGAAAAACACTTGACCCATTAACAGGTTATATGAATAATATCGCGCCACAGAGGCAGTAGATCATTTCATGTAAACTGTTTTTTCTGTGAGTCTGTTGGGGTATAGCCAAGCGGTAAGGCAACAGGTTTTGATCCTGTCATGCGTAGGTTCGAATCCTTCTACCCCAGCCACAGACGCACGGCTATGTAGCTCAGTTGGTTAGAGCACATCACTCATAATGATGGGGTCACTAGTTCGAATCTAGTCATAGCCACCACAATTCGATATCTTGGGGTATAGCCAAGCGGTAAGGCAACAGGTTTTGATCCTGTCATGCGTAGGTTCGAATCCTTCTACCCCAGCCATCGATAGTTTTTATGACTAGTTAATATACAGTTTAGGCTATGTAGCTCAGTTGGTTAGAGCACATCACTCATAATGATGGGGTCACTAGTTCGAATCTAGTCATAGCCACCACAATGTATTGGGGTATAGCCAAGCGGTAAGGCAACAGGTTTTGATCCTGTCATGCGTTGGTTCGAATCCAGCTACCCCAGCCATTCTTAAAGAAACCCATACAATATTTCTTTCTATATCCTTAATTCATTGGATTTTGTTTTTCTACGACCTATAATGAGAAAAACCTATCTCACTTGATATATGGATCATTCATTATGAAATTAGTAAAATCTGCTTTTGCCCTATCTACTGTGTTGTTAGCAAGTGCCGCTCATGCCGACTTTCTCGGCGCTAATGCTGAGGCTGGTATTTTTGATACTGATGATGGATCTGCAACCTATGCAAGCCTGGATATACAACACCCGATCCCTTTAATCCCAAATCTTCGCATGGATGTGTGGGACCTTGAATCAGATCCTTCTGGTACAGAAATTAGTCACTTAGACTTCACTGGCTATTATGGTGTTGGCTTATTATGGCTTGGCCTAGAAGGCGGCTTAACTTTCCGTAACCTAGACATGACACAATCAGGGTCCACCGATAGCGAATCCGTACCAATGCTTTACTTAGCAGCTTCACTTGGCATTCCAGGCACAGGCATCACATTGGCCGCAGAGTCTAAAAGCATATCTTCATTTGATAGCGTTACTATCTCTGACCAGTCATTCAAAATACAGTACCAGCCAATACCCATTCTTGGTTTAGAAGTCGGTTACCGTTCAATTGATCAAGAAACCAACTTCCTTGATGCAGATTACGATGGCTATTTCATTGGTGTAACAATCGACATTTAATCACCTGAAAAAACTCTTCACAAAAAAACTCTAGCCCTTTAAAAGAGCTAGAGTTTTTTTACATTCAAATAGATTTAATACTTCTTAGGTTTTTATCTAATTTGCCTTTAAGAAAGAAATTTCGCCATCAGAAACATCCGCTACAATTCGATCCCCAGTGACAAATTTCCCAGCAAGTAATTCATTAGCTAATGGATTTTCTATCCATTTTTGAATCGCCCGTTTTAAAGGTCTAGCACCATAAATAGGATCATATCCCACCTCAACTAATTGATCAGACGCCTCATCAGTTAACACAAGGGACATTCCCATCTCACTCAACCTTTCATTCAAATGCGAAAGCTGAACCGTTGCGATACCTTTAATCTGTGAGCGCATCAACGGGTGAAAGACAACAGTTTCATCAATTCGATTAATAAACTCTGGCCGGAAATGAGTACCAACTACCTCCATCACTTTCGATTTAATTTCTTCATACTGATCTTCTGACTTATACTCTTGAATTAGGTCAGATCCTAAATTAGACGTCATCACAATAACAGTATTTCTAAAATCAACAGTACGCCCTTGCCCATCCGTTAAGCGGCCGTCATCCAATACCTGCAATAGAATATTAAATACGTCCGGATGCGCCTTCTCTACTTCATCAAGCAATAGCACGGAATATGGTCGACGCCTTACTGCTTCCGTCAAATAACCACCCTCTTCATAACCCACATAACCTGGAGGTGCACCAATCAAGCGAGCAACAGAGTGTTTTTCCATGAACTCGGACATATCCACTCGCACCATGGCTTGTTCTGTATCAAATAAAAACTTAGCCAACGATTTGCAAAGTTCGGTTTTACCAACACCTGTCGGCCCTAAAAAGAGAAAAGAACCATTAGGGCGATTAGGATCTGCAAGCCCTGATCGTGAACGTCGAACAGCATTAGAAACAGCTGAAACTGCCTCATTCTGCCCCATAACAGATTCGTGCAGAGCATCTTCCATACGTAATAATTTATCTCGCTCCCCTTCCAGCATTTTATCTACTGGAATCCCTGTCCATCGTGACACTACAGTCGCAATTTCTTCTTCTGTTACCCTACGCTTCAATAAACGAGTTTCAGTGTTTTCTTCTTCTTGACTGGCCTTTTCTATTTCCGCTTCAAGCATAGGGATGACACCATACTGAAACTCAGACATCTTCGCGAGATTACCGTTACGACGCGCTTCTTCCATTTCGTGACGCACCGACTCTAATTCTTCTTTCAGTTTCTGTGCACCATGAACCGCCGCTTTTTCAGCATTCCAAATTTCTTCTAAATCTGAAAATTGCTTTTGTAAAAGCTCGATTTCATCATCAAGCTCAACTAAACGCATCTTGGACGCTTTATCTTTTTCTTTTTTAAGGGCTTCTTTTTCAATTTTTAACTGAATTAAACGACGCTCTAAACGATCCATATCTTCTGGTTTAGAGTCCATCTCCATCCTAATACGACTTGCCGCCTCGTCAATCAAATCAATTGCTTTGTCCGGAAGCTGACGATCGGTAATATATCGTTGAGATAGTTTTGCTGCGGCAATGATGGCTGAATCAGTAATATCAACACCATGATGCACCTCATAGCGCTCCTTCAAACCTCGCAAAATAGCAATTGAGTCTAATACGGTTGGCTCCTCAACAAGCACTTTCTGGAAACGCCTTTCTAAAGCGGCGTCTTTTTCAATATATTGGCGGTATTCATCTAATGTGGTGGCACCAACACAATGCAACTCTCCACGCGCTAATGCAGGCTTAAGCATGTTTCCAGCATCCATAGAGCCTTCTGATTTACCTGCCCCGACCATAGTGTGAATCTCATCAATAAATAAGATAATTTGGCCTTCTTGTTTAGAAAGCTCATTTAATAAAGCCTTTAAACGCTCTTCAAATTCACCACGATATTTTGCCCCAGCAATTAATGCCCCCATATCGAGAGATAAAACACGTTTGTTTTTTAAACCTTCAGGCACTTCTCCATTGATAATACGTTGAGCTAAACCTTCAACAATGGCCGTCTTACCTACACCAGGCTCACCAATCAAAACAGGATTATTTTTACGGCGACGCTGTAATACTTGGATCGTACGACGTATTTCGTCATCTCGCCCAATAACAGGATCAAGCTTACCTTGTGCAGCCCTTTCAGTAAGATCAACTGTGTATTTATCTAGAGCTTGGCGATTTTCTTCTGCATCAGGATCGTTCACAGAATCTCCACCACGAACACTATCAATCACAACAGCGATATCCGCCTTTGTGACACCACTAGCTTTCAATGCTTTAGCTAAGTCATCTTTGCCATCAAACATTGCCATCAAAACCAATTCCGAGGAAATATATTGATCTTTACGTTTTTGAGCTTCTTTGTCTGCCAAATTAAGCAGACGACCTAGCTCTGGTGACATTTGAATATTGCCATCATGGTCTTTTACTTTAGGTAAGCGAGACAAAAGCTCATTCAAGCTTTCACGGAATTTAGTAACGGCAACACCAGCTTGCTGTAAAATAGGTCTAGTGCTTCCGCCCTGTTGATCTAACAAGGCAATCATTAAATGAAGGGCTTCGATATAAGAATGATCTTGCCCAAGTGCAACGGACTGGGCATCAGAAAGAGCTAGCTGTAATTTACTGGTTAAACGATCTATACGCATGACGTGACATCCTTTGTAAATAATAGGAATTTTTCAATTAAAAACTTAATAGTTCCCAAAGACAGCTTTTCAAGATCTCGAGTGTCATTTATTTGACACCCGTCAAGAAATCATATTTATTTTACTCGCCAATCCATATAACTGAAGCCATCCGCCCTGTTTTTGCCTCACGCCGATAAGAGAAAAAAGTCGCTTCATCACTGTACGTACAATAATCGCCACCATAAATGGCTGTCACACCGGCTGCAACCAACCTCTGTCGAGCCAATAGATAAAGATCACCTAACCACTTACCTTCATCTTGCGCAGCTTGAAAAGCCGCTTCTGCTTCAGGAAGCACATCCGTAAATGCTTCTTTTACTTCTTCACCAACTTCAAAAGCAGTAGGACCAATCGCAGGCCCAAACCAAACCATAACTGCTTCTTTTTCATCAAAACACTCTAATGTTGCTTCTAATACTCCAGCGCATAATCCTCTCCAACCGGCATGAGCTACCGCAACCTGAGAACCTGATTTATTACAAAAAAAGACCGGCAAACAATCTGCCGTCAATACAGCACAAACTTGCTCTTTAACTTCTGAAAAAGCCGCATCAGCACTATCGGGCAAGCTATCACAAGGCAAATTTACAACATCTGTTCCATGCACCTGGTTCAACCAAACTGTCGTATTTGGCATATCAACATAAGAAGAAAATAAATTACGATTCTGGTTAACGACATCAGGGTCATCCTTAACATGAAGCCCTAAATTCAAGCTATCAAAAGGCTGATCACTTTTGCCTCCAATCCGAGTTGAAACGTAGGCTCGAACGGATGACGGAGCAGGCCAAGTAGGAGTTATAAAAGAAAATGCATTAGAAGACATTAAAACCTCTGCGCAATAAACATAAAATAAAAAGGCAGCCGAAGCTGCCTTATAAACTAAAAGTACTCAGAGTCATCACTTCCAGACTCCACCATATCCCTTTTGAGGGCAGCCAAGAGTTTTTTCATATCATCAGGCAGATCTACTTCCCACTCCATCCATTCACCAGTAACTGGATGAGCAAGCTCTAGTCTTTTGGCATGCAATGCTTGTCGACGAAATTTACGCAGTTCTTCCTGCAGCTCTTGAGAACAAGCTTTCGGCATCTTGAGGCGACCGCCATACTGAGGGTCTCCAACCAATGGGTATTGAATAAAGGCCATATGCACACGGATTTGATGCGTTCGTCCCGTTTCTAATTTTAGACGAATATGAGTATGGTTTTTAAAGCGTTCAACTAAACGATAATGTGTAACCGCATTTTTTCCACGTACAGGCTCAACAGCTTGTTTCTGACGATTATGTGGATGACGACCAATTGGCTCATCAACCATGCCACCGCCAGTCATGATCCCAATAGAAATTGCTTCATATTCACGTCCCATGCTGCGCTCTTGTAACTGGGACACTAAATCAGTTTGGGCAACCAAGGTTTTTGCAACCACCATCAACCCAGTCGTTTCTTTATCAAGACGATGGACAATACCCGCACGAGGTATATGAGCAGTTTCAGGCGCATGATGTAGAATGGCATTCATTAAAGTGCCATCACGGTTACCAACCGCTGGATGAACAACTAAGCCAGCAGGCTTATTAACAATAAGAATATCATCATCTTCATAGACAATATCAAGTGCCATTTCTTGCGCTTCATGATCCTCTTGAGCTTCGATAACAATATCAAGAGTGACCGTTTCTCCTCCGAACAGTTTTTCCTTCGGCTTCGTAACTTTGCCGTCAACTTTTAGAACACCTTCTTTAATCCAACTTTGGATTCGAGAACGAGAATAATCGCTAAATAATTCCGTTGAAATTTGATCAAACCGGTTGCCACCTAAATCGAAAGGAACTTGGGCTTCTTTTACTATGCGCTCTGCCATACAATGTACTTTAATCTATTATTTTCAGTTCATTGATTTTATCATTGAACTTGAAAGTGAAAAAACGTGTAGCGCCTGCTCTTCATCATATATTCGCAATAAAACGCTACAAAATGCCGATTGAGGCTAATCTACTACCATATCAAGGTTTTGATTATACATGGGATTTCATCACTCGTTGCTCCGATTCTCTGGAATAGTAAGTTTTTCTTTATTCATTGTGGCTTGTTCAAGTAAACCGGTACAAGAACCAGACCTTCCTGAGCGAGTTTATTACGACAAAGCTCAGCAAGCACTGGAAGACGACCTTCCTAGCACAGCCATAAAACATTTAAAGGATTTAGACTCTCGATACCCATTTGGCGAATTCAGCACACGCGCCGAATTGGATTTAATCTACGCACAAATAGAGGCTGGCGAACATATCGCAGCCCACGCTACAGCAGAAAGATTTATAAAAAATCATCCAGAGCATGACTCACTTGGTTATGCTTATTATATGCGAGCTCTATCTACCTATAAGGGTGCAGAAAGCTTGTTATCACGTTACTTAGACCAAGATCCAAGTGAAAGAGATGCAAAAGAACTATCTAAAGCATTTAATGAACTTGCCGACTTCACTTCTCGTTTCCCGAATAACACCTACGCACCTGATGCAAAAGCAAGAATGTATTATTTGCGTGAAATGGTCGCACGACATGAGTTAACGGTAGCTAGCTATTATTTAAAAAGAAAAGCGCCTCTTTCAGCATTACGCCGAAGCCAAGAAGTGATTAAGAATTACCCAAGCACGGCTGCAGTAGAAGATGCTCTCGCCATTAATGTTCAATCCTATAACGACCTACAGCAAACAAGTTTGGCACAAGCAAGCTTAATGGTTTTGAAGCAAAGCTTCCCGGATTCCTTACACATAGATAAAGAAGGAAATTTCATTCAACTTGAACTTCCAAGTGATGCAGATCCAAGCTTTCTTTATTGGATTACATTTGGGTTAATTGATTAATAGAAAATCTAAATAGCAGGGAAGAAGATAGTTTCTTGCCCTGCTTCCCACGGTGATATTTTCTTCATAACTATTTTTTTAAAGACATCTGAATTTAGAAAATAATTTAACCAGTTTTTTACATGGTTATATTCAGACAATTGAAACCAATCAGAACGGACTGCAGCAAATTGACGCACGAATGGAAAAATAGCAATATCAGCAAGACAACATTCATCACCAAATAAAAAAACTCGTTTCCCCAAACGCTTATCTAAACGTTTCAAGAAAATCTCCCCTTTATTACGATAATGCGCTTCACTAAATTCAGGAAATCGATCTGCATATTTATAGCGATCTAGCCAATATTTAAAAAATCGATCGTTATACCTAACCCAGACCATCATGTTATTTCTCTGCACTATCGATTCCGGCCAGAGAGCACGAGACACTGGAGATTCATAAAACTGTGATAAAGCCCATAACATAATATCTAAGCTTTCTGGATATCTAACACCTTCAGCATCAATCAACTGAGGAACGCTAGAGCGCCCCCCAAAGACAATAGAGCTTGTGGCTTAGATTTTAAGGAAACCTCTCTCAATTCAACAGAGGCATCTAAAATAGCAATGGTATATCTCGCTCTGATTGCATATGGGCAGCGTCTAAATGAATACAGTATAGGTAACAAGAAGACTCCAAAATTATTTATCAAAAAATATTAAATTAAACATCTGTAAAATAAAAAACCATACAACTCAAACGGCCCACATGGAAAGAGAAACGCTAAAGTGTATGGTTTATCTAGATAAACTCAATTAAGCAATGGTTACATTTTCAGCCAGTGGCCCCTTCTGCCCTTGAGTCACTTCAAAAGACACTTTCTGGCCTTCCAGTAAAGTAAGACGGCCACTGCCATTTATTGCTCGAAAGTGAACAAAAACATCCGGACCATCTTCTTGCTCAATAAAACCAAATCCTTTTTCATCATTAAACCATTTAACAATACCAAATACTAAATGTGCAGACATATTAATTTCCTTTTAATAATAATGAGAAAGCAAAGGTTAACTGAATATAAAAGAAACCAAAATAGAAGTTCTTTATATTTCATTTTCAATGTCTACTATTTTTAATAACTCTTTATTTAACGCCTATAAGAACACTTAAGAATAAAAACCAAAAAACACCACATTAGTGCACTAAGCAATAAAAAAGCACCAAACATAAGCGTTAGTGGAACATTTTTTGCTTATCCGTAAAGAATCCAAAGTAAAAACATATAAAAACAAACAAAAAGAGCACAAAAGGGGCAATTAGAAATACAAACATCCCATTTTGGTGCAACAAACAGGAGAGGAACGTGATTCCCACAAGCAATGCAGTAGAAACTTTAATCTCAAGCTCAAACACTCTTTTCATATTACTCGGTGCCATCATGGTTTTTGCCATGCACGCAGGTTTTGCTTTTTTAGAAGTTGGTACTGTCCGTCATAAGAACCAAGTTAATGCATTAGTTAAAATCATGACTGATTTTGCAGTTTCAGCACTTGTGTACTTTTTCGTTGGGTATCAAATTGCTTATGGAATAAATTTTTTTGACAGTGCCGTAATCCTGTCACAGGAGCATGGATATAAATTAGTTAAGTTTTTCTTCCTAATGACATTTGCAGCAGCCATACCAGCAATTATTTCTGGTGGTGTTGCAGAGCGAGCGAAATTTTACCCTATGCTAATATCAGCTGCCGCCATTGTTGGTATTGCTTATCCATTTATGGAAGGTATCGCATGGAATGGTAATTATGGTATTCAAGACTGGCTAGAAAATCAATTTGGTGCGCCCTTCCACGACTTTGCAGGGTCTATTGTCGTGCATGCTTTTGGAGGCTGGGTCGCCCTCGCTGCGATAATATTACTTGGCACTCGAAACGGACGCTTTAGGCATGGAAAGCTTGTTGCGTTCGCACCATCAAACATTCCTTTTCTCGCCCTAGGCGCCTGGATTCTATGCATAGGTTGGTTTGGTTTTAACGTAATGTCTGCTCAAACACTTGACGGTATCAGTGGTTTAGTTGCTGTTAATTCCCTTATGGCAATGGTTGGAGGCATTATTGCCGCCATGATTTTTGGTAAAAATGATCCTGGCTTTATCCATAACGGTCCACTAGCAGGATTAGTTGCTGTGTGTTCTGGATCAGACATTATGCATCCTATTGGCGCGCTAATAACAGGCGTATTCGCTGGTGCTATTTTTACACTCCTATTCACATACATTCAGAAAAAATTCAAACATACGGACGATGTACTGGGCGTATGGCCTTTACATGGAGTATGCGGCTTATGGGGAGGAATCGCTACTGGATTCTTCGGATCTGAAGTCATGGGCGGCCTAGGAGGCGTTAGCGTCGCATCTCAATTAATAGGTAGTCTAGGCGGAGCACTTTTCGCAGTACTAAGTGGTTTTATCGTTTACGGTGCCGTAAAAGCCATTAGTGGCTTACGTCTTAATGAAGAAGATGAGTTTAATGGTGCAGATTTATCTATCCATAAAATAGGCTCCATCGGTAAAGAATAAAACAAGAAAAATCAGTACTGTTTTAACAAAGTTATTATTTGGATGAATTAAAACAGTACTGTGCTTTCTTACAACAATCTTTTCCTACTCTGATAAAGCTGGATATAATGTTTTATTTAAAGGGATAAAAAGAGCGTTATATGAAGATTTGGCTACTCACTCACACTGAAGAATTGAAAAAGTCGTCTGGAACAGGAAAGTTAGTAAAAAACGTACTTGGAAATGATTGCAAAATCATTGAATGGTCCAGAATATCTCCCGAACAAACGATCCTAGATTTATCCCCAGTCAACACTCTTCTTATCTATCCATGTGAAGAAGAGCAAAATACATTATCAATCACCCCTCAGGAAGTCCCTGATAATATCATTATTATTGATGGAACTTGGCAACAAGCTAAAAAAATATACAACAGATCCCCCTATCTAAAAAAGTTCCCGCATTATGAAATAAAAGGAGTTAAGTCAGTTTATAGCAAACGTCGAAATCAAAAGAATACAGGCCTATGCACTGCAGAAGTGGCTATCCATATATTAGCAGCACACCAACGCCCAGAAGCTGCCCAACTATCAAAGCAATTTTTCGAATTTAATCAGTAACACAAACTTTAATTTCACCTAGATGCTCAACCCAAGCAAGCATTTCATCACCAACAACAACTGAACCTACGTTTTCAGGCGTTCCTGTCATTATCAAATCCCCTGCACATAGCTCAAACACCTCAGAAAGCTTACAGATAACTTCTTCGATGGACCAAGTAAGATTTGAAACGTGGCTAATTTGTTCAAGCTGACCATTTACTTTTAGGCCTATTTCACCTCTAGAAACACAATTAGAAAGCTGGTCGCTTTTTAAAACAATAGGACTAATCGGCGCAGATTGATCAAATGATTTTCCAACTTCCCATGGACGACCTTTCTTTTTTGCTTGAGCCTGAAGATCCCGTCTTGTCATATCCAAACCAACAGCATAACCAAGAACCGCATCTTGCGCTTGTTTCATAGTTAAATTGGCTCCTCCCTTTCCTATAGCGACCACCAACTCAACTTCGTATTCAAACTGAGTTGTCGACATGGGGTAGGAAATATTAGCTTGTTCTAAAAAATCGACCGGAACGACATTTGAGGCATCTTTAGCAAAAAAGAAAGGCGGGTCTCTTTCTGGGTCATCCCCCATTTCTTTGGAGTGCTCGGCATAATTACGCCCAACACAATAAACACGACCAACAGGTAGAACTTGATCACTATCGGCTATAGGTAAAAAAACACGTTTTTGTTCGGGTACAATATACTTCACACAAACCTCTACTCAAAACTTATACCTAAGTGGTAAATATAAGCTAAAAATGACCTGATTTTATCCAAATAAAACAGGTTAACTCCACAGACCAAAGATCCAATGAAAAATTTGGCTCCCTAAACCAATCACCTGAAACCATCACCCTATCACCGTATTTTGCTTGACCTGAAATGACAAATAACTCAACAGAACACGACAGCTCTAACTGATTTAAAATATTATTAGTGCCATTCATACGAACAAGCCAAACCCGTTCCTCTCCATAGCAATACAGTGCTAAAACCTCGTCATTATCAGAAAACCATATATTAGGTGTGTCAACATACACCTGATTAAGATCAGACTCTTGAAATTGATGTAATTTCACAAGCAAAAGACAACCTTCTGCACTATGAGGAGCATGACTACTTCCAGGAGGATTTCTAAAGTAACTACCAGCTTTGTAATCACCTTTTTCATCAGAAAAAACACCTTGCAACACAAGAATTTCTTCGCCTAAAGGGTGGGGGTGAGAACGAAATACTGACCCAGCTTCATAACGGACTAAACTCGTTGCATGACCACGCTCAGACTCTTCTCTTGCTAATGGTTTTCTGTGAACACCAGACATGGGACTGGCAATCCAATCAGTCTCATTGGTATGTATAAAGACTGTTTGAGCAAAATCCATGTTAAGCATAATCAGGTGCCAAGCAAATAGTGAAGAATTAGTTTAACGGTTTGCTTAAATAACAATCAAGCCATTCTTTACAATACACTTACTTATCACCAAGAATAAAAAAAGGCACTAAGTGTTTCCACTTAGTGCCAAAATGTTCCAACAATCAATCTACAAGATAAAATTATGGAACCTTGAATGATCACACTTAACATAAGGTTCCTTAGGAGGAACCTTAGAGTAAATAAAATCGCTATATAAGGATCTTAGAAACCGTAATAAACACCAACGGCAGTTGTTGCATCTTCATCTTCGCCAAGCTGACCAACTTCACCGTAAACATAAACATTAGAAGCTAGGTTATAAGTAACACCTGCAGCATATTCGTTATAGTCATCATCAGAATCAGGAGAAACAACTTGTGCTGAAGCGTAAAGATCGCCAGCACCATAGCCATAGCGAGTTGCTAAACCTACAATATCTTGTACATCTGTAGTTGACTCAGTTTTAGCTGATACAGATAAGGCTGGTGATACCTGATAACTAACTGCGAAACCAATTGTTTCGTCATCACCATCATCAAGAGAGTCATAACCTGCAGCAATAGTAAGCGCATCAACGCTGTATTGAGCAACAAGTGTTATCGCGTTACCATCACCATTTGCAGCATTAACTTGTGAAGAAGCTTGTAATTCAAGACCATTAAAAGAAGGCGAGAAGTAAGCAATAGTGTCACCTTCATCAGTAAGATCAGCACTAGCAACGCCAAGGTTTTCAAATTGATCAACAGCATCTTGAATAGCATTGTTATAAACACTATCAAAAGAACCTGCTTGAACTTTACCAAAGTTACCCTGTAAGCCAACAAACGCTTGGTCAAGACCTAGAGTAACATTTCCTTTTTCATCAGCATCTGCTTCTAGCTCATACTTGAAAAAAGCGGTTAAATCTTCATCTATTTTAGTTTCGCCTTTAAAACCAAAAGTCGAACCATTATCTGCAAAATCACCAGTACCTTCAGTATCTGTAATTGCGTACTGAATGTTACCGTAAATATCAACTGTAGAGCCTTCTGCTGCATAAGCAGATACAGACGCAAGAGCAGCACTTGATACTGCTATAGCAATAATTGATTTTTTCATTCTCGTTTCCCTTTTTTAATGTTTGCACTTTTTCTTATAAGCGCTTGATGTAAGCAAGCAACAAGCAAACAATCTAAACTTTTTGCAGAAATAGACAACCACATGCGTGATGGTTGCATGATTTATTCGTTATCTGTGCTTTTTTTGTGAAATATAAGATATAAAAAGGATTTCTAAACACAAAAAAATCCAGAAAAAATAAAATAAAACCTTTTTTTCATATAGTTATCTATTTTCATGCATATGAAATATGTAGAAAAATATTAAATTAAATTAGATCAGAAACGGCTAATTCGAAAGAATTACGTCAAGAAATCAGCAGGAAGCAAAAAAAACACAATGAAAAACGCTGGAATAGGTAGAACTACATACAAAAATGAGGAAATAGAGGGTTTGAATAACCCTCAAAAATCAAGAAATGCGATTACCACATCAAATCATCTGGAATTTGAAAGTCTGCGTAAGGATCATCATCAACACTTTCTACACGGTTATTACAAACTAATATATAAGATGAATCACGCTCATTAATTTTTACCGCAACAGGTTCTGGTATAATTTCATACTGCTGATCAAGCTTCGCAATCGCCAAGTGACCTCGGCTCAAATCATTATGCATAGCCTGACTAATATATAACTGCTTAACTTTTTTACTATCTGTAAAATGATAAGCGATATCACCATCGTCTTTACGAATTCGATTTTGTTCAATCATCTGACGAATCTGGCCTTGAACCGCTTTTTGTTCAGCAATCTTTTGACGCTCAAGATTCAACGCTCGATCTTTTTCTATTTTTTTAACTCTTTGACGTTTAAGCTCCTCCCGCTTATCTAGTTCATCTTCAGCAGTAGCTGTCGCCTTACCTTTTTTTACTTGCTGTTTATGCTGTAACTTTTCAGCTTTAAGTTTTTTAACTTTTTTCTTATCAACAAGCCCAACACCAAGTAATTGTTCTTGTAATGATTTCGCAGCCATTGTTATCACCTTCATTATTTCCTAATACTTAAAAGTATAAGAAAGCATTTCTATATTTCAATCACGCCCTACAAAAACAAAAAAAGCGACTTAAAAGTCGCTTTTTAGCATTCGCACTGCTGAGGTAATCCTCAGCAACGTTACCTTATAAAGGTGTAACGTTTTGAGCTTCAGGGCCTTTTTTGCCTTGAGCTACTTGGAATTCAACTTTTTGGCCTTCAGCCAAAGTTTTAAAACCAGAAGTGTTGATTGCAGAGAAGTGAACAAAAACATCAGGACCTGAATCCTGAGTGATGAAACCGAAACCTTTAGTTTCGTTGAAAAATTTTACTGTACCAGTTACTACGTCAGACATGTCTGTTTATCCTGTAGGTTAAGTTAATTTATACGCAGATGTTAATCACCATACGTTATAGTGCTAAAAAAACTCGGTATTACTTATGACTTAACAGGACCGAACATACATGACGTAATATTCGCAACTCTGGACATAAATATTGCCAACTCTTTTAAACGAAACTGATTGTAGTCCGCTTTCAACGACTGGGTCAATATAGTTTTAAAGATTTTTTGTATTGACCTAATGAAATACAAAGAAATTAATATAAAAAAACATCTATCTCTTTGTAATATAAGAAATTAATTAAAATCTATTAACCTCAATACAATTTCTATTAATTTTCAATATTTAATTCGAAACCTAGTTTTACTACAGTTACATGATATTATAGATAAGCTCTCATCCCAGTAGGCTAAATATTCCCACAGCACAAGTCATTCAATAGAAAAACAATACGGCGATTCATGCAATTTTCAAAAGATACATTATTACAAAATGCTTCGCTAGCATGGCCAATGACTTGCAACGCTATACTCATGCAATCTGTAACCATCATAGATCTTCTGCTAATAGCCTCTTTAGGAGAGCTACCTATTGCTGCCTTTGGTATTGCTGGGGCTATTGTCGCATTTATTCTCGGCATTCAAGCAGCAATTGCAAATGGAACCCAATTGGTTCTTTCAAGAGCTACTGGAGCAGGAGATAAATACAAAATCGGATTAGAAGTAACCTCAGGTTGGATCGCAAATTTCAGCTTTTCTTCTATTGCATTAATTACTCTTTATTTCTCATCAAGATTCATTGTAACCAGCATAACTGATCAACCGCTAGTCGCAGCAGAGGCAATAAGCTATATAAATATATCCTTACTCCTTTTAATTTTTTCTTCCGCTTCCAGTGTCATGGTGTCTTATTTCAACTCAAGCAGAAAAACACGTATTCCACTTTACGGTTTTATGATAGAGATCCCTTTTAACACAATATGCAGTGCAATACTGATTCATGGTTTATGGGGAGCTCCTGAACTAGGTCTTGCAGGTGCCGCCTGGGGGAGTGTTGGTGCAATAAGTATTCGTTTTATCTACCTCACATACCGCTTCTATTGTGAAAAAAGAAAAGGGCATATAGCAGGGCTTAAGATCATAAGCAAAACATCTATTATCTCACATATTCAAGAAGTCGTTCCAATTGTTGCTAATTTCATCGTTCTATTAACAGGTCTTCTTACTTTTCAAATGTTATTTGCTCAACTACCTGTCTCGTCTTACGCCGCCATAACCTTAGTACTACCTTGGATAAAAATAGGCTCTATGTTCGCCAATACATGGGCACAAGCTAGTACAATTTTAGTTAGTCAATATCTAGGAAAACACGACTTTGCGAACATTCCATCTTTTGTAAATCAATCATTATTTGTAACACGCATTATCTCTTTATTAATAATGCTAGCATTTTTTATACTCAGCATAACAATACCATTTTTATACCCGAATCTTTCCACTGAAACCTTATCCGCCTTAGCTATGATCGCACCTATATATATTCTATTACCTCTGTTTCGCACAAATAATATGTTTTGTGGAAATATGGTACGAGCTATGGGTGGTAGCTATTTCATTGTACGCATCAATATTGTTACTCAATGGATAATTTCATTGCCTTTATGCGCATTACTGATTTACATAAAAGCACCACTCTACCTAGTATTCGGCGTCATTCTATTTGATGAAGTATTGAAAGTTTATTCATTTAGAACAACACTGCAAAAGCATTTAAATGTATATCAATAGGACTAATAGATAATGATCAATATAGGCTTAAAAAACATTAGATTCTAAATAATGCAGCCTTGTACAAGATAAATAATCTCGATAAAGCATTATTCAGACAGAGGCCTTAACCTCCATGATGGGGGCTCTGTCGCTTTTTAAGGATAAAGCAAGAGCTGCAAGGGTGCAGCGGAAAGCCTCTCTCATATTAGCTTACCATTACTTCTGCCTTTCAATTTTTTAAAACTCTTTTAGATATTTATTTACTCAAATTTCGCTCATTGAAATTCAATTTTTCATAAAACAGCATTATTCTAGGCGTCATAGACTGGGCTTCTGCCCAACAATTCAAATCAAGTATTGGCATAAATACCAGCCTACATTTTTTTGATTCCCAACAGCCAAAAAAAGAAAAACGTCTTCGCTATTATTGACGCTGACACATTGGCGATGGGGTGTTGTTTTTCATTAACTCTGACGGGTCGAGGCACAGGACACGAGGAAGGCCTAAACAATAGAAGGTAAGGCAGTAGATCTAAAGGAGTAGCTTCTTGGTTGTCATTTACGCAGACGCGTCGAGGCACGAGACAGGCGCAAGTAAATGGAGAACCACACCCCATTTATTCAACGAGGTCTAAACGAAAAACCCCGCACGACATATTCGATTTCCTGCAGACGAAAAAAACCTGACAGCGTTAGCTATCAGGGCTTTCTTAATTATAAGCTTGACGACTTACTGCTCTCACATGCGTATTTGCAATAAAAAGCCCCACACAGCGTTGGCTATGTGAGGCTCTTAGTATTATAAGCTTGACGACGACCTACTCTCACATGGGATCTCCCACACTACCATCGGCGATGACGCTTTTCACTTCTGAGTTCGGGATGGGATCAGGTGGTTCAACGTCTCTATGATCGTCAAGCAATTCGGTTGCGTTCGTTCTGGTGGCTTTCTTTCGTTGGCCTTACCAAAACACGCGAAGACATGCTTGGATCTTTAACAATTCGTTTTGAAATAACGTCAATCAAGTATTAAACCGATGCTCATCATTGCTGATGCTTTATCGTAATATGTGTCTCTTTCTGATGATCTATTAGAGTCTTTTTCATTCTCTCTTCATATCCATCCAAAACCACTTTGGTGTTATATGGTCAAGCCTCACGAGCAATTAGTATTGGTTAGCTCAATGCCTCACAGCACTTACACACCCAACCTATCAACGTCCTAGTCTCGAACGGCTCTTTAGGGGACTTATGTCCCAGTGAGATCTTATCTTGAGGGAGGCTTCCCGCTTAGATGCTTTCAGCGGTTATCCCGTCCGAACGTAGCTACCCGGCAATGCCACTGGCGTGACAACCGGAACACCAGAGGTTCGTCCACTCCGGTCCTCTCGTACTAGGAGCAGCTCCTCTCAAATCTCAAACGTCCACGGCAGATAGGGACCGAACTGTCTCACGACGTTCTAAACCCAGCTCGCGTACCACTTTAAATGGCGAACAGCCATACCCTTGGGACCGGCTTCAGCCCCAGGATGTGATGAGCCGACATCGAGGTGCCAAACACCGCCGTCGATGTGAACTCTTGGGCGGTATCAGCCTGTTATCCCCGGAGTACCTTTTATCCGTTGAGCGATGGCCCTTCCATACAGAACCACCGGATCACTAAGACCTACTTTCGTACCTGCTCGACGTGTCTGTCTCGCAGTTAAGCGTGCTTTTGCCTTTACACTCTATGCATGATTTCCGACCATGCTGAGCACACCTTCGTGCTCCTCCGTTACTCTTTGGGAGGAGACCGCCCCAGTCAAACTACCCACCACACAGTGTCCTCGATCCAGATAATGGACCTGAGTTAGAACCTCAAACATACCAGGGTGGTATTTCAAGATTGGCTCCAATAGAACTGGCGTCCTATCTTCAAAGCCTCCCACCTATCCTACACAAATAGGTTCAAAGTTCACTGTGAAGCTATAGTAAAGGTTCACGGGGTCTTTCCGTCTAGCCGCGGATACACAGCATCTTCACTGCGATTTCAATTTCACTGAGTCTCGGGTGGAGACAGTGTGGCCATCGTTACGCCATTCGTGCAGGTCGGAACTTACCCGACAAGGAATTTCGCTACCTTAGGACCGTTATAGTTACGGCCGCCGTTTACTTGGGCTTCGATCAAGAGCTTCGCTTACGCTAACCCCATCAATTAACCTTCAAGCACCGGGCAGGCGTCACACCCTATACGTCCACTTTCGTGTTTGCAGAGTGCTGTGTTTTTAATAAACAGTCGCAGCCACCTGGTATCTTCGACCGACTAGTGCTTACGGAGCAAGTCCTTCACACCGGCCGGCGTACCTTCTCCCGAAGTTACGGTACCATTTTGCCTAGTTCCTTCACCCGAGTTCTCTCAAGCGCCTTGGTATTCTCTACCTGACCACCTGTGTCGGTTTGGGGTACGGTTCGAACATATCTGAAGCTTAGAAGTTTTTCCTGGAAGCATGGCATCAACCACTTCACCCAAAAGAGGGCTCGTCGTCAGTTCTCGGTCTCCCCAATAAAGGGAGGTGCCCGGATTTGCCTAAGCACCTAACCTACCGCCTTAAACACAGACAACCATCGCTGTGCTGGCCTAGCCTTCTCCGTCTCTCCATCGCAATATGTACGAGTACAGGAATATTAACCTGTTTCCCATCGACTACGCATTTCTGCCTCGCCTTAGGGGCCGACTCACCCTGCCCTGATTAACATGGGACAGGAAACCTTGGTCTTCCGGCGGGGGAGTTTTTCACTCCCCTTATCGTTACTCATGTCAACATTCGCACTTCTGATACCTCCAGCCTGCCTTACAGCTTGACCTTCAACGGCTTACAGAACGCTCCTCTACCATGCCTAGTAAACTAAGCATCCGTAGCTTCGGTGTACAGTTTGAGCCCCGTTATATCTTCCGCGCAGGCCGACTCGACTAGTGAGCTATTACGCTTTCTTTAAAGGATGGCTGCTTCTAAGCCAACCTCCTAGCTGTCTAAGCCTTCCCACATCGTTTCCCACTTAACTGTAACTTTGGGACCTTAGCTGACGGTCTGGGTTGTTTCCCTTTCCACGACGGACGTTAGCACCCGCCGTGTGTCTCCCGTAATTGCACTCATTGGTATTCGGAGTTTGCATGGGGTTGGTAAGTCGGGATGACCCCCTAGCCCAAACAGTGCTCTACCCCCAATGGTGAGATACGAGGCGCTACCTAAATAGCTTTCGAGGAGAACCAGCTATCTCCGAGCTTGATTAGCCTTTCACTCCTATCCACAAGTCATCCCCGGACTTTTCAACGTACGTGGGTTCGGTCCTCCAGTTAGTGTTACCCAACCTTCAACCTGCTCATGGATAGATCGCCCGGTTTCGGGTCTATTCCCAGCAACTAAACGCCCTATTAAGACTCGGTTTCCCTACGGCTCCACTACTCGCTTAACCTTGCTACTGAAAATAAGTCGTTGACCCATTATACAAAAGGTACGCAGTCACGGAACAAGTCCGCTCCCACTGCTTGTACGTACACGGTTTCAGGATCTATTTCACTCCCCTCACAGGGGTTCTTTTCGCCTTTCCCTCACGGTACTGGTTCACTATCGGTCAGTCAGGAGTATTTAGCCTTGGAGGATGGTCCCCCCATATTCAGACAGGATATCACGTGTCCCGTCCTACTCGTTTTCATGATAAAGGTGTTTTCGTATACGGGGCTATCACCCTCTACGGCGGCCCTTTCCAGAGCCTTCTACTAACACCTAAACCACTTAAGGGCTAATCCCCTTTCGCTCGCCGCTACTTAGGGAATCTCGGTTGATTTCTTTTCCTAAGGGTACTTAGATGTTTCAGTTCCCCTCGTTCGCCTCGTATGGCTATGTATTCACCATACGATACCCGCAAGCGGGTGGGTTTCCCCATTCGGACATGTTCGGATCAAAGCCTGTTTATCGACTCCCCGAACCTTTTCGCAGATTACCACGTCCTTCATCGCCTCTGACTGCCAAGGCATCCACCGTGCACGCTTGGTCACTTGACCATATAACCCAAAATAGTTTCCACTCCGAAGAGTTTCACATTCAGATCACATACCTAAGAGCTTTTGTACCTCTTAGGATTTACGATAATAGAAGTCACTAGGTTAAAGTGAGCTTCCACCGGTTTAACGCTTGATTTATCGTTATTTCAAAATTCGAATTGTTAAAGAGCAAGTTTAGTGCAAAGCACTAAGTCAGAGACTAAAAATCACCAATCGCCAAGGCGCTTGATGCTTAGTGTCTTGCTTAGAACTTTGTTCTAATGCTTTTAAGATAGGTATCAGATAATTTGTGTGAACGCTCACCAGAGCTTCTATCGTTTAAGGAGGTGATCCAGCCCCAGGTTCCCCTAGGGCTACCTTGTTACGACTTCACCCCAGTCATTGACCACTCCGTGGTAACCGCCATCCCCGAAGGGTTAAGCTAGCTACTTCTGGAGCAATCAACTCCCATGGTGTGACGGGCGGTGTGTACAAGGCCCGGGAACGTATTCACCGTGGCATTCTGATCCACGATTACTAGCGATTCCGACTTCATGGAGTCGAGTTGCAGACTCCAATCCGGACTACGACGTACTTTATGGGATTCGCTCACTATCGCTAGCTTGCAGCCCTTTGTATACGCCATTGTAGCACGTGTGTAGCCCTACTCGTAAGGGCCATGATGACTTGACGTCGTCCCCACCTTCCTCCGGTTTGTCACCGGCAGTCTCCTTAAAGTTCCCACCCGAAGTGCTGGCAAATAAGGATAAGGGTTGCGCTCGTTACGGGACTTAACCCAACATTTCACAACACGAGCTGACGACAGCCATGCAGCACCTGTCTCACAGTTCCCGAAGGCACCAAGGAATCTCTTCCAAGTTCTGTGGATGTCAAGAGTAGGTAAGGTTCTTCGCGTTGCTTCGAATTAAACCACATGCTCCACCGCTTGTGCGGGCCCCCGTCAATTCATTTGAGTTTTAACCTTGCGGCCGTACTCCCCAGGCGGTCTACTTATTGCGTTAGCTGCGCCACTAAGTCATTACAACCCAACGGCTAGTAGACATCGTTTACGGCGTGGACTACCAGGGTATCTAATCCTGTTTGCTCCCCACGCTTTCGCACCTCAGTGTCAGTATCAGTCCAGGGTGTCGCCTTCGCCACTGATGTTCCTTCCTATATCTACGCATTTCACCGCTACACAGGAAATTCCACACCCCTCTACCGTACTCTAGCCTGCCAGTATCCGATGCCATTCCAAGGTTGAGCCCTGGGATTTCACATCAGACTTAACAAACCACCTACGCGCGCTTTACGCCCAGTAATTCCGATTAACGCTTGCACCCTCTGTATTACCGCGGCTGCTGGCACAGAGTTAGCCGGTGCTTCTTCTGGGGCTAACGTCAAAGTACGCTGGTATTAGCAACGTACCCTTCCTCACCCCTGAAAGTGCTTTACAACCCTAAGGCCTTCTTCACACACGCGGCATGGCTGGATCAGGCTTGCGCCCATTGTCCAATATTCCCCACTGCTGCCTCCCGTAGGAGTCTGGGCCGTGTCTCAGTCCCAGTGTGACTGGTCATCCTCTCAGACCAGTTAGAGATCGTCGCCTTGGTAGGCCTTTACCCTACCAACTAGCTAATCTCACGCAGGCTCATCTAATAGCGGAAGGTCACAAGTGATCCCCTCCTTTCCCCCTCAGGGCGTATGCGGTATTAGCATGCGTTTCCACATGTTGTCCCCCTCTACTAGGCAGATTCCTACGCGTTACTCACCCGTCCGCCGCTCGTCAGCAGGAGCAAGCTCCCCTGTTACCGCTCGACTTGCATGTGTTAAGCCTGCCGCCAGCGTTCAATCTGAGCCATGATCAAACTCTTCAGTTAAAGAACATGCTCACTCAAATCTATTACACTAACAAATAACTTAATTAATCCACCGTCCAATTAAGAACAGCAAACCAACATAAAGCGAATTGCATGCAGACTCTCGTAAGTCTTCAATTTTTTTGACCAACTACACGCTACAAGTAGCAATGCGATGGTCTTCTGAAGTCTCTAGCGAGCGCCCACACAAATTATCTGATTATCTATTTTAAAGAGCGTTGCCGTTACACTTAAGCCACTTATCCTCTGCAAGAGAGTCAAGCCCTGTCCGTGTCAGCGAGGGCGTATATTAAGGATCTACAGATTTTCTGCAACCCTTTTCACCTAATTCTTTTAATTAAATGATAAAAAAGTGTTTTCTGGCTAATAAAGCACCAAAACAATCCTAAATAGATCAAATAGCAATCAATTTTCTACCTGACAAGCATAAAAAAAGCCCCATCACTTTCAGTGACAGGGCCTTTTATAACTAACAGCTTAAATCAAAAGACTAACCCAACCATTTTCTCGCATTTTGGAACAAACGCAACCAAGGAGCTTGCTCTTGCCATTCGCTTGGATGCCAACTGTGTTGAACCGTACGATAAACACGCTCTGGATGAGGCATCATAATAGTCACTCGACCATCTCCTGATGTTAATCCTGTCACGCCTTCAGCTGAACCATTTGGATTAAACGGATAACGCTCTGTCGCTTGTCCGTAGTTATCTACGTAACGAAGTGCTACTTGAGCAGATTTAACCAATGCCGCAATATCATCTTCATTGCGATATTCCGTTTGACCTTCGCCATGCGCAACCGCAATTGGCATTCTTGATCCTTCCATTCCTGCCAGTAAGATAGAGTTTGATTTCTGAACTTCTACCTGAACAAGACGACCTTCAAATTGGGCAGATTCGTTACGAATAAATTTAGGCCAATGATCCGCACCCGGAATCAATTCACGAAGATTCGACAACATCTGGCAACCATTACACACACCAAGTGAAAAAGTATCTGTGCGTTTAAAGAATGATTCAAATTGATCGCGGGCAATTGGATTAAACAAAATTGATTTCGCCCAACCTTCACCTGCGCCCAATACATCACCGTAAGAGAAGCCACCACAAGCAACCAAACCATTAAATCCATCGAGAGAAATACGACCAGAAATAATATCGCTCATGTGAACATCAACAGGAGTAAAACCAGCTTTATGGAAAGCAGCGGCCATTTCCACCTGACCATTGACACCCTGCTCACGCAATACAGCAATTTTAGGTCTAGCTCCTTTCGCAATATACGGTGCTGCAACATCTTCATTAAGATCAAATGTCACGCTAGCCGATAGACCAGGATCTTTCGCATCAAGTAAACTGTCGAATTCTTGCAGCGCCGACTCTGGATTATCACGTAAAGCCTGAACACGATAACTCGTTTCAGACCAGACACGCTGCCAATTAATGCGGCTTTCTTTAAGCAATGTTTCGCCAGCGAAGCGAATAGAAATATGATCGTCACCAGACAGTGTTGCGATAGAATAAACCGCCACACCTGCCATTGCATAAGAAGCGATAACGCTCGCCACATCAGATTCATTTACCTGAATAACCGCACCAAGCTCTTCGCTGAATAATGCTGGAGCCGCTTGAGCTCGATCCGTAACAACGGCATCAAGGTCGATATTCAAACCTAAATGGCTGGCGAACGACATTTCAGTCAGAGTCGCAAAAACACCACCGTCCGAACGGTCATGATAAGAAAGTAACTTGCCTTCGGTATTTAAAGCCTGAGTCGTATCAAAGAACCCAGCCAAAACCGCAGCATCGTCTACATCTGGTGCCTGCTGACCAAGTTTATTGTAAACCTGAGCAATAACAGAGCCACCAAGGCGATTTTTACCAGCACCCAAATCAATCAATAATAAACGTGTATTTGCTTTATTTTGAAGCTCAGGAGTTAAGGTTTTACGCACATCGGCTACTGGAGCAAACGCCGTAATCACCAAAGACAAAGGCGACGTAACCGCTTTTTCTTGACCATCTTCTTTCCATACCGTTTTCATCGACATGGAATCTTTACCTACTGGGATAGCAATATCCAATGCAGGGCACAACTCCATACCCACCGCTTTTACGGTTTGATAAAGCTTTTCGTCTTCACCTTCATGTCCTGCAGCGGCCATCCAGTTTGCAGACAACTTAATACTACTACGCTTTATTACTTGCGCCGCCGCTAAGTTAGTCAATGCTTCACCAACTGCCATACGACCAGAGGCTGGCGCGTCCAGTAAAGCAACAGGCGTACGCTCACCCATCGTCATCGCTTCACCCGTATAGCTTTCCAATGATGACGTTGTGACTGCCACATCTGCTACTGGCACCTGCCAAGGCCCAACCATTTGGTCACGTGCAACCATTCCGGTAATCGTTCTATCACCAATGGTGATTAGGAAGTTTTTACTGGCAACGGTAGGCAAGCTCAATACACGCTTCGCAGCATCAGCCAAATCGACCTCAAGCGCAGTAAAATCATCACCTGCAACAATAGCTTTGTTTGCTTCACGGTGCATTTTCGGCGCTTTACCAAACAAAACAGACATAGGTAAATCGACAGGCTTATTGCCGAAGTGTTCATCCGCCACTTCCAAATGAAGCTCTTCTTTGGCTTCACCAACAATAGCGAATGGACAACGCTCTCGTTCACAAATCGCAGTAAATTCTTCAATACGATCAGGAGAAACCGCCATGACGTAACGTTCTTGCGACTCGTTACACCAGATTTCTAAAGGAGACATACCAGGCTCATCATTTAAAACCTTACGTAAATCAAAACTTCCACCGCGTTCGCCATCTTTTACCAATTCAGGTAACGCATTAGACAAACCGCCAGCACCCACATCATGAATAAAACTGATCGGGTTTTTATCACCAAGCTGCCAGCAACGGTCGATCACCTCCTGACAACGACGCTCCATTTCTGGATTGCCACGCTGAACAGACGCAAAGTCCAGGTCTTCATTGCCATCGGCAGACGCCATAGACGACGCAGCACCGCCACCAAGACCAATCAACATGGCTGGTCCACCAAGTACAATTAACTTAGCGCCGACTTTAATTTCTTTTTTCTCAACGTGCTCACGGCGGATATTACCCATGCCGCCCGCCAACATAATTGGCTTATGATAACCACGCACTTCTTCTTGAGAAGCACCTTGGATTTTTTGCTCGTAAGTACGGAAGTAACCTAATAAATTCGGACGTCCAAATTCATTATTAAATGCCGCACCGCCAATTGGGCCTTCGATCATGATATCTAAAGGCGTTACGATACGAGAAGGTTTGCCGTAATAACTTTCCCAAGGCTGTTCAAAACCAGGGATTTTCAAGTCAGAAACGGTATAGCCACTCAAACCTGCTTTTGGTTTGGAGCCAATACCGGTTGCACCTTCATCACGAATTTCGCCACCAGAACCCGTCGCCGCACCTGAAAAAGGTGAAATAGCGGTTGGGTGATTATGGGTCTCAACCTTCATCAAGATATCAATATTCTCTTGACTAAAATCGTATTCACCCGTGCCAGGCGCCGGAAAGAAACGCCCAGCAAAATGGCCTTCCATCACAGCCGCATTGTCTTTATAAGCAGACAAGGTGCCTTCAGGATTATGTTCGTGCGTATTCTTGATCATCTTAAACAAAGAGCGTTCTTGCTCTTCGCCATCAATAGTCCAAGACGCATTGAATATTTTATGACGACAATGCTCTGAGTTTGCCTGAGCAAACATCATCAATTCAATGTCGATTGGATTACGCCCAAGCTCAACAAAAGCATCAACCAAATAATCGATTTCATCTTCAGCCAGCGCAAGACCCAAGGTTTGGTTTGCCTCAACCAACGCCAAACGGCCGCCACCTAAAACATCAACGCTCGTCATAGGTGCGGGCTCTGCATGAGAAAACAGACCGGCCGCGTCACTCAATGCTGGAAGCAAACTTTCAGTCATGCGGTCATGCAGCATAGCAGACAACAAATCTAGCTCTTCAACCGTCAAGGCTTTCGAGCTATGGATAAAGTATTCCACACCACGCTCAACGCGAGATACAGTAACTAAACCACAATTATGGAGGATATCGGTTGCTTTCGATGACCAAGGTGAAATTGTCCCCAAACGAGGAACAACAAGAACACTTTGATCAGACGAACTGACTTGGGAGGATTTAGGACCATAGGCCAAAACGCGTTGCAGAACAGCATTCTGTTCAACCGTAAGCGTTTGATTATCAGCCAACTCCACAAAATGGAGAAATTGTGCATCGACGTCAGTAACAGAAGTCACTGATGCTTGCATATTGGCTAATAACTTTGCCTTGCGAAACGCTGATAGCGCAGCGGAACCATGCAGAGTTAGCATGTTGAGTATTGCCTCACTTGGTAGTTTTGGGGGAAATGATGCGGTATTTTAAATCAATGAAGCAAATAGAGGCTAGCAGAGTATGAAATTTCTACACAAAATAAACAAAAAAATAGCTTAAAGCGGTTTTTTCACCAATTCTTTTAGCTTCTTTTTCTGTTCACGGCGGTATTGAAAGAATTGAGTTAATTGAGAAGCCGCTATTTCACCTAATATACCTCTCTCAACCTTGACCTGATGGTTAAGAAAAGGGGCGTTAAAAAATTGCCCCTGACTTTCGGCAACACCACTTTTTGGCTCAGTAGCAGCATAAACAACTCGACCAATGCGGGCATGAACAATCGCCCCTGCACACATAGAACAAGGCTCCAAAGTAACATACAAGGTTGCACCAGATAATCGATAGTTATTAACCGTCTTGCATGCGGCACGAATCGCTTGAATTTCTGCATGGGCGGTTGGATCACACATTGAGATTGGCGAATTATAACCTTCTCCAATAATCTCATTATCGAGAACAACAATAGCACCAACCGGAATTTCATTTTCCTCTGCGGCTTTAGCGGCCAATTCAAGCGCTCTTCCCATCCATTCTTGATCTTTCATTATTGATCCACCTCAAGGCGATTATATTGCCTTAAATACATGATTGCCTTTCATACACAATCCGCTCTACACTCAATTTTAATAAGATCATAAACACAAGGAGATTTATTTATGCGCACAGTGGCAGATTTAATGTCGACAAGTTTAATTACATTAAAAGAAAATGATTCCTTAGCGAAAGCCAAAGAATTAATGCACGAAAAAAACATTAGAAATATCCCAATCGTAAATGACGAAGGGGAATGCGTAGGAATGCTTACGCAACGAGAATACCTACGTCATGCATTTCATTTGGTTAGTCAATTTGGCACTCATCAAATATCCAAGAAAGAACAGCAAACCCCTATTACCAATGCCATGAACAAAGACATACTGACAGTAAGTCCTAACATGGAATTAAGTGCGGCAGCCGAATTCTTTATCGAAAATAAGTATGGATGCTTACCTGTAACCGAAGGTAACAAGCTTATCGGCATCCTCACACCAGTCGATTTCGTTAAACTAGCTGATAAAATGCTAAAAGAATTAGTCTAGATTAAGCACTTGCAAGCTGTTCATTAGAGATAGGAAGTACCACTTGCACTTCTTTCTCTACATGAACATCAAGTGCTTGCACACCAAAATCTGTTTCAGATAACTCAAAGCTAACGGTTTGCCCTTTTCTAAGCGTCTTATGGCCATTACAAGCAATTGACTTGTAATGTACAAACACGTCACTTTCCGTTTCTCTTTTAATGAAACCAATTCCCTTAGCATCATTAAACCATTTAACTTTTCCAGTTAATCGCTCCATTACCTTCGCCTCTTTTTTTATTTTTATTAAAGTAAGCGCAAGGTTAGCGATCAACATTGACCACTAACCTTTATCTATTTATAAAGATTCAATACTAATTTTTTGCTCTTCTAACTTACTAACCATCAATTGCAAGTCATCACATTTCGCTCGCTCTTTTTCAACAACTTCAGCTGGAGCTTTAGCAACAAAACTCTCATTTGATAACTTACCTTGTATACGCTGAAGCTCTTTAGATGACTTATCAATTTCTTTTTGCAGACGAGCTAACTCTGCGTCTTTATCAATCAGCCCAGCCATTGGTACCAATACTTCCATGTCTCCAACCAAAGCCGTCGCAGACATAGGCGCTTCGTCACCTGTTGCCAACCAAGTAACCGTATCTAACTTCGCTAAGGTTTGTAAGAATGTTAAATTCGCATCAAGACGCATTCGATCTTGCTCAGAACCATTACGACACAAAATCGCCAAAGGTTTAGAAGGAGAAATGTTCATTTCACCTCGGATATTACGAATTCCTTCAATAACACCCTTTAACCACTCCACATCCGCTTCTGCTTCTGCATCTTTCTTGGCATCTTCTGCTACTGGATATTGACCTAACATGACAGATTCACCCTCAACACCAGCTAAAGGAGCAACCCGCTGCCAAATCTCTTCCGTCAAGAAAGGCATCATTGGATGAGCTAAACGCAAGAAAGCTTCTAAAACTCGAACCAAGGTACGACGCGTACCAGTTAGTTGAGCGGCCGTAGCATTTTCGTCCCAAAGTACAGGTTTGGATAATTCCAAATACCAATCACAATATTCATGCCACATAAACTCATAAAGTGCTTGAGCAGCCAAGTCAAAACGGTGAGTTTCAAAAGCACGATTTACGGCATCTTCAGCATGCTGTAACCGAGAAATAATCCACTTGTCCGCAAGAGACAATTCAACATCCGTACCGTTTTGACCACAATCTTGGTCTTCTGTATTCATCAAAACGTAACGAGTAGCGTTCCAAATTTTATTACAGAAATTACGGTAGCCCTCCAAACGATTTAGATCGAACTTAATATCACGACCACCTGACGCCAAAGAACAAAGTGTAAATCGTAAAGCATCTGTACCATAAGACTGTATACCTTCGGGATAAGTCTCACGTGTGTTCTTCTCCACTTTAGCCGCTAGACGAGGCTGCATCATGCCATAAGTCCGTTTCGCAACAAGAGATTCAATATCAATACCGTTAATCAAATCCAATGGATCGATGACATTGCCTTTCGACTTAGACATTTTATCGCCACGTTCATCGCGAATAAGACCTGTAATGTAAACCGTTTTGAAAGGAACTTTATTCGTGAATTTCAATGTCATCATGATCATTCTGGCAACCCAGAAGAAAATAATATCGAAGCCAGTTACCAGCACGTTAGATTCACTAAATTCTTTAAAATCTTGAGTTTCTTCAGGCCAGCCCTGTGTTGCAAATGTCCATAGAGCAGAAGAAAACCAAGTATCTAGAACATCTTCATCTTGTGTTAATTCAAGCTCAGCCGACAAACTGTATTTAGCTCGAACATCTGCTTCATCTTTACCCACATAAAATTTGCCATCTGCATCATACCAAGCAGGGATTTGATGCCCCCACCAAAGCTGACGAGAAATACACCAATCCTGCAAATCACGCATCCATGCAAAATAGGTGTTCTCCCATTGTTTAGGAACAAACTGGATATCACCATTTTCAACTGCTTCAATTGCAGGTTTAGCTAAACTCTCAACCGCTACATACCACTGATTCGTTAAATAGGGTTCAATAACGGTATTACCACGTTCACCACGAGGTACTTTCAATTTATGATCAGCTATTTTCTCAAGCAAACCTAAAGCATCAAAG
Source organism: Marinomonas sp. GJ51-14 (assembly GCF_055808695.1). Classification (NCBI taxonomy): domain Bacteria; kingdom Pseudomonadati; phylum Pseudomonadota; class Gammaproteobacteria; order Oceanospirillales; family Oceanospirillaceae; genus Marinomonas; species Marinomonas sp. GJ51-14. The sequence goes on along the minus strand of NZ_CM147879.1, from coordinate 1,529,434 downwards.
TCAGCAACAACCGCTTTACGAGCATCAAAGCGATCCATGCCACGATATTTTTCTGGCGCAGTATCATTGATAGTCGCATCGTCTGTTAAAATATTAATCAACGGCATGTCATGACGCTTGCCGACTTCATAGTCGTTAAAGTCATGGGCAGGTGTAATTTTCACACAGCCAGTACCAAACTCTTTATCGACATATTCATCAGCAACAATTGGAATACGACGCCCCACCAACGGTAACTCAACTTCTTTCCCAACAAGCGAAGTAAAACGCTCATCATCCGGCGCAACAGCAACGGCTGCATCACCAAACATAGTTTCTGGACGAGTTGTAGCAACTACAATGTAATCTTTACCGTCATCCGTTTTCACGCCGCCCGCTAATGGATAGCGGAAATACCACATAAAACCATTTTCTTCTTCTGAAATAACTTCCAAATCAGAAATGGCCGTATGCAAGACAGGATCCCAATTAACTAAACGCTGACCGCGATAAATAATCCCTTCATCATAAAGACGGACAAACACTTCTTGAACAGCGGCGGACATACCTGGGTCCATCGTGAAGCGCTCTTTCTCCCACGCAACAGAGTCCCCCATAACTCGCATCTGATCTGAAATAGTACCGCCAGACTGATCTTTCCATTCCCATACTTTCTCAAGGAACTTCTCACGCCCAAGATCATGGCGAGTAAGATTCTCCGCGGCTAATTGACGCTCTACAACCATCTGTGTCGCAATTCCCGCATGGTCACAACCTGGCTGCCATAATGTTCGACTGCCTTTCATGCGCTCACGACGAATCATGGCATCCATCAGGGTATGCTGAAAAGCATGCCCCATGTGAAGACTACCAGTAACATTTGGCGGTGGAATCATGATAGAAAAAGGAGATCCGTTGCCTTGAGGGGCAAAATAGCCACCCTCTTCCCAACGTTTATAAATAGGCTGTTCAATACTCTGAGGTTGGTAAGTCTTTTCCATTATGGTGTCTTAAAGCTCTTATGTAGCGGTCAATTTGATTTTGCAGAATTATAACTTGTCGGGACAAGATAAAAAATAACATGCGTATTATTAAACGTATCAACCATGCACAAAGCACACGGAAGGTTAATTTTTTGGAGTATCAGAGTCAGACGAATACAAAGTCTGTATCACTTCTGACACAAGCTCCGGTAATCGTTTTTCAAGAACGCTTGCAATCGCTTTTGCAATGAGCTCTTGTGAAAAACCACCAGACGAGACGTCCATTTCTTCTGTTTTCTGTTCATTATCCAAGTCATCAAACGTTTGAACTAAATGCTCTTCTTGGCTAGCGCATGTAGCCACCTGTTCAGCAACAACATCCATTAATATAGGAATATCATCTTGATTCCGAAAGGCTGAAACCAAGGTTTCTTCATCTGGTTCAAGAGCACCACCTTCATGATGAGCAGCTAAATCTGACATAGGGAAAACCAACATTAAGAAAACAAAATACAACAATGGGGTCTATTACCCCCCAACCAATCATTTATTACTTCAACTTTCGCACCGAAGACAACAAAAGTCCACCCTCCCTAGTAAATCGAAATAATCAGAAAAAAATAACATCTTGATCAGGTTAATTTTTTCGACAAAAAAGCAGTGATAAAAAATCATCACTGCCTTTTAAAAGCCTTATTTTGTCAGATAAACTTACGCTTTAGATAATAAATAGCGAGTAAGTAACGCGACAGGTCGACCACTTGCACCTTTCGTTGCACCACCAGCCCATGCTGTTCCTGCAATATCTAAATGCGCCCAAGGGTAGGACCCTGTGAAACGAGACAAGAAACATGCAGCTGTTACAGAACCTGCTTCGGGACCACCAATGTTAGCGATATCGGCAAAATTACTATCTAACTGCTGCTGATACTCTTCATCTAATGGCATTTGCCAGATTTTATCAGCCGCCGTCTGACTTGCCGATTTCAACTCTGCAGCCAAATCATCATTATTAGCATACATACCAGAATTAACGCTACCTAAAGCAACAACACAAGCACCAGTCAAAGTAGCAATATCGACAACAGATTGTGGTTTAAAGCGCTCAATGTATGACAAGGCGTCACACAATACCAAACGCCCTTCAGCATCGGTGTTTAGAATTTCAACCGTTTGACCAGACATGGTCTTAACAATATCACCCGGTTTAGTTGCACGGCTACTTGGCATATTTTCCGCAGCGGCAATAACCGCAGTAAAGTTAAGCTTTGACTTCAATTCACATATCGCTTTCATGGTACCAAAAACGCTTGCAGCACCACACATATCATATTTCATCTCGTCCATCTTAGGGCCAGGCTTCAACGAAATACCACCAGTATCAAAGGTAATACCTTTACCTAGCAATACATGAGGCGCCTCATCTTTTTGACCACCACGATAATGCATCACAATTAAATAGCTTGGCTGATCACTGCCACGACCAACGGACAACAGGCAATGCATACCTAGCTCGTCCATTTTATTTTCGTCTAGCAACTCAACATCGATTCCATATTCTTCACCTAAATGCTGAGCTTTCGATGCTAAATAACTTGGCGTACAAACGTTGCCTGGTAAATTACCAAGCTGACGAGCGAAGGCTGAACCACTTGCTGTTGCGGTACCAATTACTAAGGCCTCTTCGTCCGCGCCCTCTAAAAGCAAAGACTCGACCTTCGTCGCTTTACTAGCATCATCTTGCTTGAAGCCAAGAAAGTTATAAAAACCCTCATTAAGCCACTGAGCAACCAAAGCAGTAACCTCGGACTGAGAACGTTTTTTCATAACAAGTGATGCACTAGCTAACGCAACAGACGCATAAGGCAAACCTTTTATCTGAGCCGCAACAGCCGCAACAACTTTACGAGCTTGCATATCACTTAATTCAGCATCTTTGCCAACGCCAACTAATAATGCAGCTTGGGCAAAATCTTGAGTCAAACTTGGTAATAGTAAAGTTTGCGCAACACTACCTTTGAAAACACCGGTTGCACGCAATTGAGAAACTTGTCCTGCTGAGCTTTCATCGACCCAAGCAGTCGAGTCAGGAAAATCCCCCTCACTAGGGACAAAAACAACAAGCAAATCAGCTTGAACTGTAGATAAGCGATCAAATAACGCCATATTCATGGAAAATTCCTCAAAAAAATAACTTTTTAAAAAAACTGGATAATGTTCTTCTTACCGCGAGATAATGGGGGCTTTAAATATGTAATCAACTCTACGGTTAAAAACCGATATTCATCCAGAGGTGACTTTGAGACTATTCAGATACTTAGCGAAAGAGGTGCTGGTGTCAACAGCTGGCGTCACGCTAATTTTACTACTCGTGATACTAAGCGGCCGTTTCTCTTTCTACTTGAACCGTATAACTGAAGGTAAAATGACCTTCGAGTTTCTTTTTGTCATTCTTGGTTATCATATCCCTAGCTTCATCCAGATGATTTTACCTCTGGCTTTTTTCTTGTCTTTATTACTCGCATTTGGCCGCTTATATATAGAAAATGAAATGTCAGTACTTTTTTCTAGCGGTATTAGTAAAATCAAACTGGCTGGTTACACCTTAGGTATTGCTTGTATTGTCAGCTTAACTAGTGGAGGAATTAACTTCTGGCTTGCACCATTTAGCGAATATCGCGCAGCAGAAGCATCCCAAGCACAAGACCAGTTATCTGCATTTGATTTACTCATACCAGGTCGTTTTGAAGGCAGCGGTCAACGAACCACTTATATAGAAAACTTCACACCTGATGAAGGATGGATAAACAATATATTTCTTTCTGATGTTACCAGTAAAAAAGGCAAAAACATTCCCACTCAAATGTTCGCGGATTACGCAGAACAAATTCGAGTCAGCTCAAAGAACAACGAAAAATACCTCATATTCAAAAACGGCATTCGTTATGAAGGCAAACCAGGCACCGCAAATTATCGCATTACTCAATTCGATACTTATGCTGTTCGCATGGAAACCACCGAAAGTGATGTAATTAACGAAGCCTACACAAAAAGTACAATTGATTTAATCAATAGCACCAAGCTTCTTGATCAAGTCGAATTACAATGGCGTATATCTCTTGTTGTCATGATTCCAATTCTTGCAATCATTGGCTTATCATTAAGCCAAGTAAACCCAAGACAAGGACGCTTTTTCAAAATGCTCCCTGCCATTCTATTGATGATTTTTTATATCGCGCTATTAATTTGGGGGCGTACCGCTTTAGAAAAAGGAAAACTCCCCATTCAATTAGGCCTTTGGTGGATACACGGTATTTTTACTCTTATTGCAGCGGCCTTATTTATCCAATACAACCAAATATTTGAACGTCGCAAAGCACGATTACCTAAAGTAACCAAATCAAGCTCAAGCGAGTAATCCCTATGAAGAAAATAGATAAATACATCGCAAGCAGTGTTTTATGGTCATTTTTAATTGTGACTGTTGTACTGCTCGGTTTGGATTTTGCGCTTACTTTTATTGAGCAAATAAAAAAAGTAAACGACAACTACACCATTCAATCTTTACTCCAAGTAATTTCTCTGCGGGTGCCTGGTAAACTAGCCGAATACATCCCTATAGCATCACTCATAGGTACATTAATGGGGCTTGGCACACTAGCAGCCACATCAGAACTAACAGTTATGCGAGCAGCAGGAATGCCAATCTGGCGAATCGGCTTTGCCGCCTGCCAGCCTATTATATTGATTTCTTTATTAGGCATGGGTATTTCAGAATTCATTGCCCCCATTGCAGCTCAAAAAGCGAATCTAATAGAGAAATTTCAGGATCAAAAAACAGATACTTTTTCATTAACCGGTGGCGTTTGGCTAAAAGCAGACAACAACTTCGTATACATAGATGCGGCGGACAGTGAGGGCAAGTTATACGGCATACAAATTTTCTCACCTGAAGGACAAGAGCTAAAAAATATCAAAAGTGCAGACAGTGCCCAGCACATAGATGGCTCACTGTGGCAATTAAATGCAGTCACAGAAACAAAATTCTCTCCCAATCACATCACAGCAACTAGTATGGATAGTGCAGAATGGAATGTCAGTATAATGCCAGAACATTTATTTTTAGCCTCCCAAGAGCCTGACTCCCTATCCTTAAGCCAGTTAATGAGCTACCAGCAATATTTGCGTCAGCAGAACCTTGACGCTTCTCAATACGAACTAGAGTTTTGGATGACAACCCTTCGTCCGATAGCCTCCCTTGCTTTGGTCCTCGTCGCTTTATCAAGCGTTTTTGGACCATTAAGATCATCAACAATGGGAGGACGTATTTTCTCAGGTGTAATAATAGGTTTAGCTTTTCAAAACGCCTTAAATTTATTCGGTCGAATGAGTGTTGCGGTCGATTTCCCACCAGCCATTGGCGTAAGTATCCCAATTGCAGTGTGTTTATTTGCCGGCATTATATTAATGCGACGCAGAGGCTAACTACCTAAACAACTGAGCTTAAAAGCCAGAAAATAGAAAGCTAACTTCTGCATTAGGCTTCGAAGTATTCCTTAAGTAGCTATATATCGGGCAATTCTCGATAAAGCATCTTGCAATCTCGATCCATCACAGGTGTAAGCAAAACGAACGTATTTATGTGCATCCTTGATGCCAAAGTCCGCACCAGGGGTTAACGCTACTTTTTCTTTTTCCAACAATGCCAAACACCAAGCCATAGCGTCATTAGTAACACTCGATACATCCACATAGACATAAAATGCACCATGCGCTGGTGCAACGACAGGCAAACCAATCTTTTCTAACCCTTCAAGCAAGACTAAACGTCGAGTATTCATGGTTTGACGTCGCTCTTCACATTCAGCCAACACCTCCGGCGTGAAAGCACTGAGTGCCGCATACTGAGAAACACTTGGCGCGGAAATGAATAAATTTTGAGCCAATTTCGTCGCCCCCTCTATTGCCCACTCAGGCACAACTAACCACCCTAGTCGCCACCCTGTCATGGCAAAGTATTTAGAGAAACTATTAACAACAAAAATATTCTCATCTATTGATAGCGCCGAAAAATCTTCACCCTCATATACGAGGCCTTGATAGATTTCATCAACCAATAAATGACCACCCAGCTCTTGTACTTTTTGCCAAGCTTGCGATATATACTCTTTATTCAATACAGCACCTGTTGGATTCGACGGAGACGCTAACCAAAGACCGGCAGTTTTTTCATCCCAGTTTGTCGACAAAGCATCCAAATCCATTTCAAACCCATCACTAGCTTCAGTTTCAACCAATTTAGCGTTCGCTCCAACTTGTACTAAAAAATGGCGATTACAAGGATAGCAAGGGTCTGGCATAAGAACATTTTCGCCAATATCAACCATTAAGGAAGCCATTAATAAAAGCGCCCCAGAGGCACCAGGTGTGACAATAATTCGCTCTGGAGATACGGCAACTTGATAACGAGAAGAATAGTAATCACTGATAGCAGACTTTAACTCTGGCAAACCGGTAGCTGAGGTATAGCCTGTATCTCCCTCTTTAATCGCCTGTATTCCTGCTTTAGCAACCGACTCAATCGCTACGAAGTCTGGCTCGCCAACTTCAAGATGAATCACATCTTCACCTTGAAGCGCCAATGCTTTGGCACGCGCCAAAATAGCCATCACTTGAAAAGGAGCAATTTGCTCAACTCTTGCCGCCAATTTATGCTTTTTCATTCAGTATTCTCAGTCTTATTCAAAAAAATCGTAACATTTTGCGCAAAAAATGTGGTTAACCGTCAAATTATCTGGTAAGTTTCCGGCCGAAAATAAACCACCTAATTTTATCGTTTACAGGTTACCACAACGGATACCTGCGAAGTGAGGCAATGCGTATGCCAAAAATGAACCCTGATTCATTAATGAAAGACTTCACTCCTTATGTTGCTAAGGACGGCGAAGAATACATGAACGAGAAGCAGTTGGCGCACTTTAAAAGCATCCTGCTCAACTGGAAACAAAACCTAATGGAAGAGGTTGATCGTACAGTAAACCACCTAAAAGAAGAGGCGGTAAACTATGCAGATCCAAATGATCGTGCCAGCCAAGAAGAAGAGTTTAGCTTGGAGCTTCGTGCTCGAGATCGTGAGCGCAAGCTAGTTAAGAAAATCTCTCAGACGGTTGAACTAATCGATTCTGATGATTACGGCTATTGTGAAGAGTGTGGCATTGAAATCGGCATCCGCCGTCTAGAAGCTCGCCCAACAGCAACCATGTGTATTGATTGCAAAACACTAGCTGAAATCAAAGAGAGACAAATCGGCGGTTAACTTATAGCGCTTAATTATAAGTGCTTAGTTACGCTGATTCTTTGCCTGTTATGTATCGTGGCCGTTTTGCACCTTCGCCAACCGGCCCACTCCATTTCGGCTCGCTAGTTAGTGCATTAGCGAGCTATTTGGATGCAAAAAAACACCAAGGAAAATGGCTTATCCGCATTGAAGATGTGGATGGCACTCGTTGCAAAAAGAGCTTTTCAGAAAAAATACTCAATACTCTTAGTAGCTACCACCTCTTTTCGGACGAAACAGTCAGAACACAAAGTAATCACACTGAAATATACGAACAACAACTTTCCTACCTGAAAAATCAACAACTCGTTTTTCCATGCAACTGCACACGTCAGTTCCTGACCCAAAACAACGGTAATCATCCTGCTATGTGCAAAAGCACAATCAGCCGCCCTCATTCATGGAGGTTAAAGACAAGCGATTTACTATATCAATATGAAGACCCAATTCAGGGAAGCTTAAATTTTGCTGACGACTTGAGCAATAATTGCCCCGTATTAAAAAGAAAAGACGGTTACTTTTCTTACCAACTTGCAGTTGTTGTGGATGATCATCTACAAAACATAACCCATCTTGTAAGAGGGGCTGATTTAATCGAAACAACAGCGCAACAATTATACTTGTACGATCTATTTAAATGGACACCACCAAACATTTCCCACATCCCGCTCATCACCAACACATCAGGTGAGAAAATCAGCAAGCAAAATCATGCTAAGCCAATAAAAGATGGTCATTTGCCTACACTTCTACGAGCGCTACATTATCTAAGCATCAATTTAAATTCGCCATCTTCTATATCAGAAGCCCTGTCTTTGGCGATAGAGGCTTGGGAACCTAGCAAGCTTAATGGACTTAAACACCTCCCTCTAAAGCAGCAAGATCAACACTTCATATCTTAACCCTCCCATCCCCCTTAAATAGACATTTCACATCTCGACCATTTTGCAGACTAATGTGTATAATCGTTACACTAGTAACGATAGGTGACAGTTTTATGCATAGCATCATGATTATCTGCCCAGACAATTCTTTACTCAAAGAGTCTGAAAAATGGCTATCTCGGTATGGTTTTCAAGTAAATATAGGGAACTCATTAGAACAAGTGGAGAGATACTACGAACTGAGTGAATTTGACCTATTACTAATTGACCAAGAAATCATTAACACCTTAGGTGACAGCGCAACAGAGCTGATAAATACACCTCGCCGCATTATATTGGATGCTAAGCCAAGTTTAAGCACAGGAACTCACAGCATGTCCCTTGGCGCCGCCTATTACCTTCCACTCCCCACCGATCCGGAAACTTTATTAAAACACGTTGTAAACACCCTAGAGAGCGAAGAAGCGACCGAACAAACCACAACACAAACCCAAACGCTTTTTTCAAACACGGAAACAGAAGAAACCTTACCACTAGGAACCCCTGGCAGCGGAATTATCGGACAATGTCCTCCTATGCTTGAACTGTTCACAGATATTAAAAAAATTGCAGCAACAGATGCGACAACGTTAATTAGGGGGAGTCTGGAACAGGTAAAGAATTAGTCGCTAAAGCCATCCATAACGCCAGCCTGAGAAAACACAATCAAATTGTTAGTATTAACTGTGCCGCCATTCCAGAAAACCTGATCGAATCCGAGTTATTTGGCCATGAAAAAGGCGCCTTTACTGGTGCAACAGCGGCCCATGACGGTTTAATTAAAACAGCTGACAAAGGCACCTTATTTCTCGATGAAATAGGCGAACTACCTCTCGAAGCCCAAGCCAGACTACTAAGAGTCTTACAAGAAGGCGAAGTTCGTCGAGTTGGTGCCACCGAATACAAAAAAGTGAGCATCCGCCTTATCGCAGCAACCCATAGAGATCTATTTGATATGGTCAGAAAGGGACTATTTCGAGAAGATTTATACTACCGCCTGTATGTTATGGAACTCCTCCTACCACCTTTAAGAGAGCGAGGAGATGACATATCCATGATTGCCAAAGTACTACTTGAAAAGGCTTGCCAAAAACACAAAAAACCAGCCTACCACTACAGCCGTGCATTTGATAAAGCCATTCGGTCACACCATTGGCCAGGTAATGTTCGAGAACTTGAAAACGCAATAGAAAGAGCGGTTATCTTAAGCCCTTTAGAGAAAATCGAAGCGGCTAATTTAAAACTCGCAGACCAGCAAAGCCAAAACACCTTAAAAGCCGGCACCTTTGAGCCCCTCTTGCAACCTAAAGGCACAACCCTAGACGACTATTTAAAACATTTCGTGCTTACGCACCAGGATAAGATGACAGAGACCCAACTTGCACATTCTTTGGGCATATCAAGAAAAAGCCTATGGGAAAGAAGACAAAAACTACAAATACCCAAAAAAGTAACACCATGAAGGTAACACTTGATACCAAAATACCCAAAACAAACCCTGAATATTGTAAAAAAAGTGAACAGTATTTTCTTAAAACTTAATAAAATCAGCACCTTATTATTTTTGGCACAACAAATGCCTTATACATGGCACAACGATAAGAAGATTGGCTAAGAATAAAAATAAGTTAATCGTCGGATGTAGGTTCTTAAAAATAAAAATAAAAAATAAGAACACCATGACCTCTTCAAATAAAAATAAAATTTGAGGTCGTGGATGGAAAATCGCTTTGGATAATTGATCTTTTTAGATATAAAAGCCTTCGGGCAATGAAAACAATGCAATAATAAAAATAAGACTTGAGTAGAACTGCAGAAGCAGCACTGACTTTGTTTTCGGAACTAGTATCTTCATGTATCCAAAGCGATTATTTTATTTTCTAGTCAGAAAATAACATGTCGCTCTAAACTATCTCTTCTTTCAACACACCAAATTCGTTCAAACAAAACCAATATCCGTGTAACTTTGCTCTATCACGTGTAGAATATCCTTTTCGTTAACTTATAAAAATTTGTTGTCCAATGCTCACAGGATTTAAATCTCTGGTACGTAAAGCTACCTCACTGTTTGCCTCACCACAGGCACAGACTTACCCTATCATTATCCCTCGCAGCCATCACAGCTTATCTCGACAAGACTTAAGCCCAAATGCCGTAAAAGTACTGTATCGCCTAAATAAAGCTGGCTACGACGCTTACCTTGTCGGTGGTTGTATTCGAGACCATATCATTGGTGCGAAAACAAAAGATTTTGATGTGGTTACTAACGCCACGCCTGAAGAAGTTCATGCGACTTTTTCAAACTCTAGGCTCATTGGTAGACGCTTCAAACTCGTTCACGTTACATTTGGTCGTGAAATCATTGAAGTCTCTACTTTTAGAGCGGGTTCAACACAAGAGGATAACGAAAGCACTCCTCAAACATCATTAAAAGGTAAAGACTCTGCTCGCTCAACACACGGCATTGTTTTACGTGATAATGTCTACGGCAGTATCGAAGAAGATGCTGAACGTCGTGATTTCACCTTCAACGCACTTTATTACAATGTTAAAGACTTCAGCATTCACGATTTTTGCGGTGGATTAAAAGACATTGAAGACAAGGTTATTCGCATCATTGGCGACCCTCGCCAACGATACCAAGAAGATCCAGTACGCATGTTACGTGCGATTCGCTTTGCTGGTAAATTAGGGTTCGAAATAGAAGCCTCTACCGCAGCGCCTATCAAAGAAATGGCGCATTTATTGGACCACATTCCGCCAGCTCGCCTGTTTGAAGAAGTATTAAAACTACTTGGTAGCGGTAATGGCATAGAAACCTTTGCTCTATTACGTAAATACGGCTTGTTCCGCTATTTATTCCCAGATACAGATGCATTATTACAAAGTGGTTGGAAACGAGGCGACATTGATCCTGAAGCATTTATTCTGCAAGGCTTAAAAAATACAGACAATCGCATTCAAAACGACAAAACCACAGCACCCTATTTTCTATATGCCATCCTACTTTGGCCAAGTGTTGTATTACGTCACGAAGAATTCGAAGCGCAAGGCATGCCAACAACACCCGCCTTGCATCAAGCAGCGAATATGGTGCTCGACAACCAAGTAGCGTCAACCGCAATTCCTCGTCGCTTCTCTACGCCAATGCGTGAAATTTGGGATATGCAGTTCCGACTACCAAAGCGTTACGGAAAACGCGCATTTATATTACTTGATCACCCTCGCTTCCGCGCTGGATTTGATTTCTTACTTATCCGAGAACTTAGTGGTACACAATTAGATGGTCTAGGAGATTGGTGGGAAGCATTCCAACATGCTACGGAAAGTAAGCAGCGAGAGTTGATTAAAAACATTGACGCTCGCACCAGCGACAAAGAGGGCCCGAAAAAACGCCGCCCGCGCCGCCGAAGAAAAAGTAATGGACCCGCAACAACAGAGACAAACTCGCCAAGCGAAGCCGCTAGCGAATAAGAGGATACGCTGTGATACAAGCTTATATTGGCCTCGGCAGCAATCTTGAAAATCCAATCGCACAACTTGATCGCGCGATTGAGACCCTGAAAAAACACGATCGCTTACAGGCTTTTCGTGTTTCTTCAATTTATGGCAGCAAACCTGTTGGCCCTCAAGATCAGCCTGACTATATTAATGCTGTTGCATCTTTTGAAACTGAACTATCTCCTATTGAACTCCTAGATTTATTACAAAGCATCGAACAAAAACAACGTCGAATAAGAGAACGTCATTGGGGGCCGCGCACCCTTGATTTAGATCTGCTATTGTATGGCTCCGAGGAAATACAACACCCTCGATTAACGGTGCCTCACCCTTATATGTTAGAACGAGGGTTTGTTATGTGCCCACTTAATGACCTTGCTCCAGATAGGCTCTTAGCAAATGGCAAAACAGTTGCTGAGCAGTTACACCAACTTGATACCAACGATTTGGTTTTTATCAAAGAAGTATAAAAATATGTATTCAGATAACTCACAAAAAAAGCTTATGAAACCTATCACTCTATCCACGCTTAAGAAAATGAAAGCTGATAAAGAGAAAATCACCTGCCTCACATCCTATGATGCATCATTCACTCATGTCATGAATGTTGCGGGGGTTGAAACAATTTTAGTCGGCGACTCCTTAGGTATGGTTGTTCAAGGCCAAGACAGCACCCTTCCAGTGACGATTGAAGACATGTGTTATCACACAGCAGCAGTGAAACGTGGTAACAGCAACGCTTTCATTCTTTCTGACATGTCATTCATGAGTTACAGCAAACCAGAACAAGCTCTCGATAACGCAGCGAAATTGATGCAAGCTGGTGCGAGTATGGTGAAATTAGAAGGTGGCAGCTGGTTAGCAGACACAATCAAACTATTGAGCCAACGCGGCATTCCTGTTTGTGCCCATTTGGGATTAACACCTCAATCTGTTCATAAATTAGGTGGTTATAAGGTCCAAGGCAAAAGCCAAGATGCAGCCGACTTATTGTTGCAAGAGTCCCTTGATTTGGTTGCTGCTGGAGCCGATATTTTACTGTACGAATGCATTCCGACCGAATTAGGCAAGCTACTTACCGAAGCAGTTCCTGTTCCAACGATCGGCATTGGCGCGGGGCCTCACACAGACGGCCAAGTCTTAGTATTGCATGACATGCTTGGTATTAATTTGGGGCACACTCCAAAGTTCGTTAAAAACTTTTTGACCGATGGTCGAAACGTGACAGAAGCCTTTGAAGCCTATGTTAAAGAAGTAAAAGACTGTACATTCCCAGGCTCAGAGCACGGATTTAAATAATGAAAACTTTCCACACAGTTGCCGAGCTTCGTGCGGCTTTAAAAGTAGAACGACTACAAGATAAAAGCATCGTTTTTGTTCCAACCATGGGTAATCTTCATGACGGACACATGTCACTGATTCGCAAAGCAAAGGAAGAAGGTGAAGTCATTGTTTCTTCTATCTTCGTCAACCCAATGCAGTTTTCGGATCAAAGCGATTTAGAACGTTACCCAAAAACTTTAGAAGAAGACAAACGTGTTCTTGAAGCCAACGGTTGCAATTACCTGTTTGCACCAGATGCACTAGAAATGTACCCAGACGGCAAACGCAGTCAAACACAAATCGAAGTGGTCGGCATTTCTGACATCCTTTGTGGCGCTTCTCGTCCAGGGCATTTTGTTGGCGTTTCTACCGTTGTGACAAAATTATTTAATATTGTTCAACCAGACTGTGCCATATTTGGCAACAAAGACTTTCAACAACTTAAAGTTATTGAAGACATGGTCCGCGACCTGAGCTCTAACGTACGTATTATCGGTGTCGACACCGCACGTAACGATGACGGTCTCGCCATGAGCTCTCGTAATGGTTATTTAACCGAAGAAGAAAGACGCATTGCACCAGCGATGTACCAAACTTTGTTATGGGCAAAAGAAGCGCTCATAACAAACAGTGCGAGTCACGAGGACATTCGCGAACAAGCTCAACAGAAGCTTGAAGCGGCTGGTTTCCGTCGTGATTATTTTGAAATCCGCGCACAAGATAATTTACAAACACCGTCAGAGGAAGAGAAACGCCTAGTCATTTTGGCTGCGGCATACCTAGGCAACGCACGTTTAATTGATAACCTGCGACTTGAACTAGAATAATTCACTTTCAGTGAGAGCGTTGCACGCACATGCTGCACGGTCTCAACAAACTAGGGAGATTGTAATGGGCTCACCCACAAAACTGACTGCTTGGAAAAAACTGGCAGACCATCAACAAGAGATAAACTCTGTTGATATGAAATCCTTGTTTGAAACGGATTCAAAACGCGCGGAGAAATACACCACTCACGCCGCAGGATGGACTTTAGATTACGCAAAAAACCGTGCTAATGAAAAAACCTTCTCTCTGCTTACTGATCTAGCAAAAGAAGCAGGGTTAGAAACAGCCATCAAAGGCATGTTCACTGGCGCACACATAAACAACACAGAAGACCGTTCTGTATTGCACATCGCTCTACGCGCCAGCCAAGCACAAGATTCATTGATGGTTGACGGAGTTAACGTACTAGAAGAAGTTCGCTCGACTCTAAAACAAATGGAAGCCTTTGTTGCCCAGCTTCACAGTGGCGAATGGAAAGGCTACACAGGCAAAAACATCACAGACGTGGTTTCCATCGGCATCGGCGGCTCTTACCTTGGCCCTAAAGTGGTTGCAGAAGCATTAACACCTTACACTCAAGAACAAGTGAAAGTGCATTTTGTGGCCAATATTGATGGTTCTGACATCACTGGCAAGCTAAAGCAAATGAACCCAGAAACCACACTTTTTGTTGTGGCATCAAAAACCTTTGGCACACTAGAAACACTTTCTAATGCCAACGCAGCGCGTGACTGGTTTCTAGCAAATGGCGGCTCTCAAGAGTCAGTAAGTAAACACTTCGCCGCCGTTAGCTCCAACGTGAAGAAAGCCGTCGATTTCGGCATGGCGGAAAAAAACATCTTTCCAATGTGGGATTGGGTGGGCGGTCGTTATTCGCTTTGGTCTGCCATTGGCTTACCGATTGCGATTGCCGTTGGCATGGACAACTTCTACGCATTGCTAGATGGTGCTCATCAAATGGATGAGCATTTCCGCACAGCACCATTTGAAGAAAACCTACCCGTTATCATGGGCACATTGGGTGTGTGGTACATCAACTTCCACAACGCACAAACTCACGCCTTGATTCCTTATGATCATTACCTACGCGCTATGCCTGCTCACATTCAGCAGCTCGACATGGAAAGTAATGGTAAAGCGAATCTACTAAACGGAGACGGCGTAGAAACAGACACAGGCCCAATCATCTGGGGTGGCGCTGGCACAAACGGCCAACACGCCTACCACCAGCTTTTGCATCAAGGCACACGCCTTGTGCCTGTGGATTTCATTGCACCTTTGGCAAGCCATAATCCAATTGGCGATCATCACGCGCAATTGTTTGCAAACTGCCTAAGCCAATCACAAGCGCTTATGGTAGGTAAAACACTTGAGCAAGCAAAACAAGAACTACGTGATGCTGGCGCATCGGATGAACAAATAGAAGCCGTTGCGCCTCACAAAGTCATCAAAGGCAACCGCCCAAGTAACACCCTACTGACAGACAAAAT
Source organism: Marinomonas sp. GJ51-14 (assembly GCF_055808695.1). NCBI lineage: Bacteria > Pseudomonadati > Pseudomonadota > Gammaproteobacteria > Oceanospirillales > Oceanospirillaceae > Marinomonas > Marinomonas sp. GJ51-14. The sequence goes on along the minus strand of NZ_CM147879.1, from coordinate 1,514,070 downwards.
GACACCAGAAACCGTTGGTGCCTTGATCGCCCTTTATGAGCACCGTACGTTTGTACAAGGCACAATTTGGGGAATCAACTCATTTGACCAATGGGGCGTAGAGCTTGGCAAAGTCTTGGGAACAGACATCTTCAACCGCCTTGTTAGCGACAGCGACAACAGCGCACTGGATGCTTCAACCCAAGCACTGATCCAAGCCTTTAAGAAAGCTCAGGCTTAAGCACTCCGCTTTCTAGCATTGAACTCAAAACACCAGCCTCGGCTGGTGTTTTTGTTTGTCTCTGTTCCCTCCCCTTTTCTTCAAGGGGAGGGTTAGGGAGGGGTTCCTGAAAGCGAAGCTTTCTGTAGGTCGCGGCTTTAGCCCGACAGCTTCATCACAGTATTTATAAAGGTCTTGGATTGAGGTTTATTGCTGAACTAGAGTCGTCAATAGAGCGAATTAAATTACACCCAACGGCATGGCAAAAAACTAGCGCAGTCACGCATAAATGCCTACTCAACCGATTCCCATATTCAATTATTTATCAAATTAGAGCCGATTAATCAATCTATTCGGCTCACAATATCACAACTTTATGAGCCGAATAAGGCATTTATTTGGCTCAGCTGCTTATTAATAATCTAGAGAAAATAAATAACCTTATCTTTTGACCTCACTTAGCCACTCGGCAATTCGTAGGACATCATGAGTGCAGCGTAATATACTGTTGAAAACTTAGCTTTCAATGAGACTCCCATGATAGAAAAGCTTGAAATCAGTCACCTCAGAACATTAGATGCGTTATTTCAGTTCGGTAATATTTCTGCTGCTGCGGAATATTTAGCGGTTTCTCAACAAGCGACTAGCCTTCAGCTCAAAAAGATAAGAGAGATTCTAGGCGATCAACTTTTTGCCCGAACGGGTCATGGTATGACACCCACTCCTTACGCCAAGCAAATTGAGCCACATATTCAAGACATATTGATTCGTATTAATAAAATTCCGCAACTTAATACAATTGAATCAGACGAAATAGAAAGAACCATTTCAATAAGTGCAACGGACTATACTCAACAAATAATCATTGCAGATTTAATTAAAAAACTCAGGCAATATGCACCAAAGATTAAGGTGATCGTAACCAATATAGAGAGTGTCAACCTCACCAAAAGAATGCTTCAAGGCTCAATAGATATTGCCTTTACAACCAGCGCTTATGTCCCTGAAGGATTAGTTTCAACGCCTTTATTTTTAGAAAAATATCTATGCGTATCTGCAAATAAAGACATAACGGTTGATCGACCTTTGTCATTAAAAGATCTCGTTAAACACGACTTTATTATTGTATCTCCTGGTGTTGGCAGTTTTACAGGATCTGCCGATAGCTGGCTTGAACAACAAGGAGTGCAACGCAATACTGTCCTATCTGCACCTTCGTTCTTCATGGCGAAAGAGTTTTTAAAACAATCAGAGATGGTAGGATTTATTCCTTCTAGACTCATGCCATGCGAAGGACTCATTGAGATTCCATTGGAAAAATACCCTCCTGGATATCAAGTTGTTGCGGCTTATCATTCAAGCGCAAAACATGATCCTTTAATTCGCTGGATTCTCGATATTATCCATGAACGCTTTTCCAATAAATCATAAAACACCTTGTATCAGTAACAAGGCTAGCTTGCTCGTCTAGAAAAACACTTACCACTACTCTAGCGCCACTTTAAAACACTAGATAGAGGTACACATGACCATTAAACGCATTAACCCAACATCTTTATACGATGGAAAAGAAATAGGCATGTCACAGGCGACAATCGATACAAACACCGGCTTAATCTTTATATCAGGGCAAGTAGATTGGAATACTGATTCCCAAGCCAATCACAATGACATTGAGACGCAAACAATAAGAGCAACAGAAAATGTCATGACTGTTTTGGCGGCGGCCAACTCATCGGTTGAAAACATTTTACAATTACGTGTTTATGTTCGTGGCGAAGCTGCAGATTATATGGAAATTATCGTACCGATTATTGCAAATACATTAGGCACATCACGTCCTGCCCTTACTGGAATTGGTGTTACATCTTTAGCCTCACCAGACACTCTAATTGAAATAGAAGCAACAGCGAAAGTTGCTAAATGATTTTTAATTAATCGAGCCTTAAACAATAAAAAACGCCAACTCTTATGAGATAAGAGCTGGCGTAAAAGGGAATTATTATTGTTCGATTGTGATTAGAATTTATAAGCAGCACTTAGGCGGATGTCACGGCCAGCGGCATTTTGACCTGAGATATTCGACCAAGTGTCTGTCCAATTATCAATGGCTGCATGACTTAGGTACTCTTTATCAAAGAGGTTATTGATTACTAATGAAACCGTTAGTTGGTCATCACCTAGTGGTAGCCATTTTGCATAGATATTATGTACAGCGTAACCAGGTTTGTCATACTCAATATTTTGACTGTATAGGTCAACATAGGATTCTAAATCATACATGCCTTTTACGAATTCTGCAGACCAACCAGCTTGGAAAGTTTTACTTGCCTCATAATCTAAGCTAAGTACTAGAGTATCGCCTATATTGGCTGCTGTTGAACCGTATTCATAACGGGATACGAAATCATCTCCAGCCAAGCTTTCAGCGGTGTGGAAATGTAAACCTGCAATTAATTTTTCGAATTGGTAAGTAACGTCTAAATAGAAGCCTGTTGTTTCAATAGAGTCGTCTAAATTGTCGTATGTACGTGTTGCAACTAAGCCAATAGGATCATCGATGATTGATTGGTAAACACCAAAGCCTACTTCTAACTGCTTCTTACGGTAAGTTGCACCTAATTCAATGTTGTGGGATGTTTCAACATCTAAAGTGGATAGGTTCGTATAATTCCATATTGCATATACATCTTTTATTTCTGGGCCGCGTAACGCTTGTGCATAGTTGGCGTGAACATCAAGAGTATCATTTACATGATAAATAGCACCTAAGTTTGGTGATAAACCACCAGAAGAAAACTCTGTGTCATTTACATCAGTTAAACTGTAATAGTCATAGCGAGCACCGGTAGAGATAGTCATATTACTAAGTTCAATAGTATCTTGAATATATAACCCAGTAACAGAGCCAGATTCTTCATAATAAGCATGAGCGCTACTTTCATATGTGTGCATATAACTTTCATCATCACGATAGTTTATGCCATAAGTCACTTCATGATTATCTATAAGGCTTGTATTTTCTACGTTGAAACCAAATGTTGAGGTATACGCTTCAGTGTAGTCGCCAGAGCTTTCTGTTAGTTGGTTTTGATCTCTTTGAGTTTGGTAAACAGTTACTTTAGTATCTATTAAGTCATTATCCTGGTCTGTAAATCGATAATTCAATGTTGTAGTTTCACGAAGTAACTCTGTGTCACGAAGGTAGTTGCCACCTGACGGAATCCATTCTGGTCTATAAAGAATATCACCGGTTTCTTCCATGTTCTCATAGCTAAGAGTCAAGCTTTGTTCATCAGTTAACTGTGTTTTGATTTTTGCAAAACCTAATTGTTCATCTTGTTCAGAGCCAACTATTTCATTTCCAGCGCCATCTTCATAGTTATCATGACTCCCACTGGTGATATGAAGCATACCATCTACTTTTCCTGACTCTGTACGACCATAAACAGTAGCGCTATTTTTTAAACCATCGCCATTACTACTGTAAGTAGATTTGAGTAGAGCGCCGATATTTTGATCGTCACTTAATAAGTCGCTCGCATCTTTGGTTACGAAGCGAACTGAACCGCCTAGTGCTCCTGGGCCAGAAGTTGCATTGGCGGCACCCGCCTCTACTTCAACACTCTTCAAAAGTTCTGGTTCAATAGAAATTCGTCCAGAGTGATGAAATACCGCAATAGGTTGTTCAGCACCATCGATGGTGATATTTAGAGCATCTTCACCTATATTTCGCACATATATTTTCTGACCAGAGCTAATACCACCGCCAGCAGTCACTTCACTTTTGTTACGGAATAAGTCTTCTAGGCTACTAGCTTGGTTCTTTTCAATGTCTTGTGCTGTAATTTCTTGGTCTAGCTCTGTAATAGCACGACCCTCAATTTTCAATTCATCAAGTACAGTACTTTCTTCGGCGATAACGATGCCTGACAAAGCGGCTTGAGAAATGGCAATGGCCAAGATAGTCTTTGAAAATAAATGACGGGAAAGCATAAATACCTCTATAAATGAGAATTGTTTACATTTGATATTGGGTATTATCTTCATTATGTAAAGAAAGTGAATGTCTTTTACATCTGTTACATTTACCAATAGAAAGGACTATTCATTTCTTCTTTGAGTTAATGATGCACAGTAGGGTAATTGGATACAAACCATCAAACCTGCACCTTGTTCGTTGGAGAGGTTTTCTGCGTATATTGAGCCACCAAGAGCAATAATTTGACGCTTTGCCAAAGCTAGCCCTAAACCATAACCACTTTTTTTAGAACTGACACTACGCTCATTATCATGGCTATCTTGCTTTATTCGAAAAAAAGGTTTGAAGATTTTTTCTAAATATTTCTCAGGTACACCGTAACCTTGATCTCTTACTTCAATGGTAAGGTTGTCAATTTCCTGCTTAAGCTCCACCGTGACAGTTTTTCCTATTGGAGTATGAAAAAGTGCATTTCTTATGATATTTTCCAAAGCAGCAGTCAATGCCTGTTGAGCACTTTTTATAAAGAATTCATGGTCTGATTGAATTAACTTAATTTTATGCTGAGAAAATTCATATTGAGCATCGTCAACAATCACTTGCAAAAGCGAAGTAATTTCTAAGTCTTCCAGAGCAAGTTTGGGCGACTCAGTATTAAACCAAACAAGGGTCAAAGCATCGTCGATTAAGTCCTGCATATTGGAAGATTCATAACGAAGCCTTTCCAAGGCCTTCTCCGAGTCTAAGTTTTGCTCAACACAATCTACAGCAATATTTAATCGCGTTAATGGCGTTCTCAGTTCATGTGATAAATCTGCCAATAATTGGCGCTGATCTGTGATTAATGTGCTGATTCGATCCGCCATATGATCAAAAGTAGAAGCCAGTTTAGTCAGTTCATCATGACGTGGAGAAAGCCCATCACTTGCACGTACATCCAATTGTCCTTCACTGAATTGACGAGTCGCTTTTTCCAATTTTTTTAATGGTTTCATCATGTGCTTGTATAATACAAAAGTGATTAAACAAAGCAGTAAAAATGGAATGGCTATCTGTAAAATCAGATCAACAATTAATAAATTATTACCGGGACGCATTCTCTGTGGTAGTTGGATCAAGAAATGGTTAATACCATCTTCAAAAAAAATATCCATGGTTGGATTACCAGAAAAATACAAATGAATTTTCCAATCTAGGCTACGACCTAACCTAAAATCATCTATATAGCGCTGCGAGAGGCTTGTGTTTGATAATGTTGTAATCGAAGATTGTGCAATGGCAATCCACGTATCTTCTTTCTCTTCAATCTCTTTTACCCAAACGGCTAAAGCGTCTTCACCTTTTTCATAAAGAATCCTTTCAGCTTCTCTAGCGTATTCTCTAAGCTCTTCTCGATAAGAGACATCAATATAGCTCATACTTTCTTCGGTATGATGTGAAATAAGATCAATTAGCCAGAAAAATACAACGGTGCCAACGGCGATAACAAAAAGTAATTTCCACAACAGTCGATTTTTCATCGGTAGCAATACCCTTTCCCATGAACCGTTGTTAAATAATCACTTGGCATACCAGTCGCTACCAGTTTTTTGCGAATACGGCTGACATGCATATCCAGACTTCGATCATATTGGTTATAAGCTTTATTTAACGCTATTTGAGATAAGAAGGCCTTAGTAAGGATATCGCCTTTATTTTCGACTAAAAGCCACAAGAGTCGAAATTGAATAGGAGACAGTTCTATAGATTGCTGATTGTAGGCAACACTTTGTTCAAGACGAGACAGAAGTAAGTAATCATCCTTTAAATCTAATGTATTTGCAGGTTTTTTATTCTGTAAGGAGCGACGCAGCAGAGCATCAACACGCAACACCATTTCTGTGAAGTTAAAGGGTTTAGGAAGGTAGTCATCTGCCCCAATACTTAACCCTTTAATGCGATCTTCTTCTGCACCAAGAGCTGTGATCATCATCACCGGCGTTTGACGCTCTTTGCGCAGTAAATTTAATACATTTAGACCATTCATATTGGGCAACATGATATCTAACAATATCAAATCAAAAGACGATTTAAGAGCAGACAGCAAACCTTGCTCTCCATCATGACAAACCTCAGTGTTGAACCCTTTAGACTCTAATAGTTGAGACATTTTTTGACCCAAGAAGACATCATCTTCAATGATTAAAATCTTAGAACTCAACATATTAAAACGCCTACATATAAATGAAAACAGTTCTCATTCTATGTTCTTCCATAGGCAAATACAACTCACCTAGAGAAGCAAGATCCCTTTGCTTATACCCCATTAAGCAATAGAGGTTACTAACCACTCCTTCATCTCTTCTAAATTGGCTTTATGATCTGGATAGCTTTCTATCAATTCATCCACGCATTTAGCAACAGCTTCGGGAAGGTAAGTAACACCAACTAAGCGCTCACTGAGTTCTTCAATCGGGTCTGGGTATAAGCTGTCGGTAAATGCCTGCGCCGCACAAATTTTGGCTTTTTGAAGGTTTAGATAAACCTCTACTCCGCCCCATTGGAAACGCTCATTTAAGCTGTGAGTAAACTCTGGTGATTTCCCAAAGTTCCAATCCCAGCTCTGCTGTTGAGCAAACTTTTCAACAAAACCGGGAAGATCTGGTAAAATTTTTGGCGAGATATATTCGATCTCTGGCGTTTCATTAAAATACTCACAGAAGGCTTCAATAATCGCCTCGCAAACAATGATGTGATCAATATCTGGTCGTAGACTATCCAAGTTCGTCACACGAGAACGTACGGATGTAATTCCTTTTGATTGCAGTTTTTTAGGATCAGGATTCAAGTAATTAGCAAGACGGCTCAAGTCTGCGTGCAGCAACAAAGTACCATGATGAAACCCTCGGTCTTTGGTTTCTTTATATGCAGAACCTGAGAACTTACGCATATTCTCACCTTCGCCAATAACTAAGTCATTACGCCCATTGGCATAGCCTTCAATATCCAGTTTTTTCAAACCTTGCAAAACAATACTCGTGGATACATCCTTGTTGTACTCAGGCTTTCCAGCCATAAAGGTAAAATTAGTGTTACCTAAATCATGAAATACAGCACCACCGCCACTTTGACGGCGAGCAAGAGTGACCTTATCCTGATTCATTTTATTAATATTGCATTCTTTCCATGGGTTTTGCGCACGACCAATCACGACAGTGTCAGCATTTCGCCATAAAAACAATACACGTTGATCGGCTGGCATAGAGCGAAAAATACAATCCTCCACTGCTAAATTAAAATGCGGATCATTAGATTCAGACAATAAGATACGACTTGCCATTAGGTATCCTTACAATTAATGAAAAAAACCAAATATACCATAATTATAATCAATAGATTTCTAACTCAACGTCTCTCACCTAGATCCACATCACGCCTTACCAATCCCCCCTCGATTAAGTTAAGATCAGAACTCAACATTTACTTCAGACACTAGACAGGAATCTTCATGGCTGACGCGATACAACATCTTATAAAAAATCTAAAAACAACCATTGGCCAAAATCACACTTTAACAGACCCAGATAAGATGCAACCTTACTGTAAAGGTTTTCGTTTTGGTTCTGGTGAAGCAATAGCGGTTGTTCGTCCAGCCAGCTTGTTAGAGATCTGGAAAGCACTGGAAGCCTGCAATAGAGCTGATGTCATTGTCATTATGCAAGCAGCAAACACAGGTTTAACAGGTGGTTCTACTCCTGATGGAAAAGACTATGACCGCCCGATTGTTATTATCAACACCATGCGTATCGACCAGATTCAATTAATAGATGAAGGTAAACAAATTGTTGCCTTAGCTGGCAGCACGCTATTCGGTTTGGAAGAAATTCTGGCGCCTTATGGACGAGAGCCTCACTCTGTTATCGGCTCTTCTTGTATCGGCGCCTCCATTGTTGGTGGTATTTGTAATAACTCAGGCGGCGCACTTGTACAACGTGGACCAGCGTATACCGAACTGTCGTTATTCGCTCAAGTAGAAGCTGATGGCAGCTTAACCCTAGTCAACAACTTAGGAATTCAACTCGGCGACACACCCGAAGAAATCCTGACCAATTTAGACAAGAAAAAATACCGAGTTTCTGACATTGAATTTCCCAAAAAACGCGCCTCTGACAATGAATATCACGAGCGTATACGTGATGTAGAGGCCGACACACCATCACGCTTCAATAACGATGGACGACGTTTACACGAGTCTGCAGGCTGCGCTGGTAAATTAGCTGTATTCGCTGTGCGTTTAGACACTTTTGAAATCCCGAAAAAACAGCAAGTTTTCTATGTTGGTACCAATGACACTGAAGATTTCTATCACATTCGCCGCCACATGCTGGCAAACTTTAAGAACCTACCTGTCTCAGGTGAATATATTCATCGCCAATGTTATGACGATTCGAAAAAATATGGGAAAGACACCTTTGTTGTCATCGATAAGCTTGGTTCAAAATACATTCCAAAGTTATTCGGTTTAAAGCGTACAGTTGATCGCATCGCTGGAAAATTTTCCTTTTTACCAAGTAAATTGTCGGATCGTATTATGCAGGGCCTAAGTTATTTATGGCCAAATCATCTACCTAAACGTATGGAAGAATATCGTGATCAATATGAACATCATTGGATTATCGAAACCTGTAATGATGGTGTAGACGAAGCACGACAATATCTAACTGAGTTCTTTAAAGAGAAAGACGGTAATTTCTTTGAATGTACACCTGAAGAAGGTGAAAAAGCCATATTACATCGCTTTGTTGCTGCTGGTGCCATTGGCCGTTTTCACGGGCTCAATAGTTCAAAACTAGGTAGCATGATGACCATAGATGTTGCTTTTCCGCGTAATGAAAAAGACTGGTTTGAAACACTAGCACCTGAAATTGAAGAGCAAATTGCTTACAAATACTATTATGGTCATTTGTTTTGCCATGTGATGCACCAAAATTACATTGTAAAAAAAGGCGTCGATAGTAAAGCACTTAAAAACAAAATCCTGGCGACTTTTGATCAAAGGGGAGCAGAATATCCCGCAGAACATAATGTCGGCCATGAGTATGCAGCGAAAGATACATTGAAAAGCTTCTATCAAAAAATCGATCCAACAAATAGCTTCAACCCTGGTATTGGTAAAACATCAAAACTGAAACATTGGGCAGAAGTAACTAATGAAGAATCATGTGGGTGCTGTGATGATAAGCAAAAATAGATATTTCCAGTAACACATCGAATTCTGGATTGTAAAAAGAGCGCAGATGTAGCATCTCTTTTTTAAATTACATTCCCTTTCAACAAAACAGGTATAAAAAAACCACGATGCTTTCACATCGTGGTTTTTAAAAGAAAACTAAATACATTAAATGTATTCGACTTTCTCGATCTCATACGTTGCTTCGCCACTTGGAATCTTGACGACAACCTCGTCACCTTCTTCTTTCCCAATGATAGCTTTAGCAATCGGTGAAGCGTAAGAAATTTTCTTAACCTTCACATCCGCTTCATCATCACCAACAATCTTATAAGTGACTGTATCTTCAGTATCCACATTAAAAAGCGTTACTGTTGTGCCGAAAATAACTTTAGATGAAGCTGGCAATGATTTCACATCAATTACTTGTGAATCAGACAGCTTACCTTCGATCTCTTTAATACGGCCTTCAGCAAACCCCTGCTCTTCACGAGCAGCATGGTATTCTGCATTTTCTTTTAAGTCGCCGTGCTCACGCGCAGTTGCGATATCCGCAATCACGCGAGGACGAACGACAGTTTTAAGGTGATTTAACTCTTCTCTTAGACGAGCTTCACCTTCTACTGTCATTGGTACTTTTTTCATTATTTCCCCAAGTGCAAATCTTGCAGTCTTCTAACTTTCGTTTCACCTGTTAGGCCTATCGCCATACTTGTGGCTTCAGCACCAGCCAATGTCGTAGTGTAACAAACCTTGCGCTGCAATGCTGTACGACGAATGACAGAAGAATCTGTAATGGCTTGCGTGCCAGATGTAGTATTGATGATGTAATCAATCTCACCGTTTTTCATCATATCAACAATATGAGGACGACCTTCGTTCACCTTATTGACCTTACTAACCGCAACGCCATTATCTGTCAGGTATTTCGCTGTACCTTCTGTACCGACCAGATCAAAGCCTAAATCAGCCAAACGACGAGCAACAGCTACCGCGCCTTCTTTGTCCATGTCACGGACACTGATGAAAGCACGACCGGATGTTGGTAATTCAGTACCACCACCAAGAACTGCTTTACCAAAGGCTTCAGCAAATGTATCGCCAACTCCCATGACTTCGCCCGTAGACTTCATCTCAGGTCCAAGAATCGGATCGACACCTTGGAACTTATTGAATGGGAAAACCGCTTCTTTCACACTGTAGTAAGAAGGGATGATTTCTTTTGTGAAACCAAGCTCATCCAATGTTTTACCTGCCATCACCAAGGCCGCAACTTGCGCCAAAGAACGTCCGATACATTTAGAAACAAAAGGGACAGTTCGTGATGCGCGAGGATTCACCTCGATAACGTAGATTTCACCATCTTGCACCGCAAGCTGAGTATTCATCAAACCGATCACACCAAGCTCAAGCGCCATGTTCTTAATCATGTCACGAATGTCGTTTTGCACATCTTCGGACAATGAGTAAGGAGGCAAAGAACACGCAGAGTCACCGGAGTGAACGCCCGCTTGTTCGATATGTTGCATGATGCCGCCGATAACCACTTGATGACCATCAGAGATACAGTCGATATCAATCTCGATTGCTGCATTCAAGAAGTGATCAAGCAATACTGGACTGTCGTTAGACACTTTCACAGCGGTTGTCATATAACGGTTTAGATCTTTTTCGTTATAAACGATTTCCATCGCGCGGCCACCCAATACATAAGATGGGCGAACAACCAATGGATAACCGATTTCAGCGGCTTTAACAGCGGCTTGCTCAACGCTTCGAACAGTCGCATTATGTGGCTGTTTATAACCTAAACGCTGAATCATACTTTGGAAACGTTCGCGGTCTTCTGCACGGTCAATCGACTCAGGAGTTGTACCTATGATTGGTACACCTTCGTTTTGCAAAGCACGAGCGATTTTCAGTGGTGTTTGACCACCAAACTGTACGATAACGCCTTTTGGTTTTTCTTTTCGTACGATTTCTAATACGTCTTCTAACGTAACTGGCTCAAAATACAAACGATCCGATGTATCGTAATCAGTAGAAACTGTTTCTGGGTTACAGTTCACCATAATGGTTTCATAACCGTCTTCACGCAAACCTAATGCGGCGTGAACACAACAGTAATCAAACTCGATACCTTGGCCGATACGGTTTGGACCACCACCAAGAATAATGATTTTGTCTTTATCCGTTGGCGCCGCTTCACACTCATCTTCGTACGTGGAATACATGTACGCTGTATTTGTCGCAAATTCAGCCGAACAAGTATCAACACGCTTGTAGACTGGGTGCACGTTCATCAAGTAACGGCGTTCACGCAAAGATTTTTCAGTCACACTTAACAATGTTGCAAGACGAGAGTCAGAGAAACCTTTACGTTTCAAGCGACGAATCACATCATAACTCAAGTCAACCAAACCTTTATCAGCAAGTGCTGTTTCCTCTTTGATCAAATCCTCAATTTGCACCAAGAACCAATGATCAACACCCGTTGCTGCATAGATTTCATCCACTGACATGCCAGAACGGAAAGCATCACCAATGTACCAAATACGATCGGCACCTGGAGACTGAAGCTCGTAAGCCAATTTTTCTTTGCTGTTTTCTTCCGAAAAATCCAACTGAGGATTAAAGCCATCTGCACCGACTTCCAAACCACGTAATGCTTTTTGCAAAGACTCTTGGAAAGTACGACCAATCGCCATCACTTCACCCACAGACTTCATTTGAGTCGTTAGACGATCATTCGCTGTTGGGAATTTCTCAAAAGTGAAACGAGGAATCTTAGTCACAACATAGTCAATTGCTGGCTCGAAACTCGCTGGCGTTTGACCACCAGTAATGTCGTTTTGCAATTCATCTAATGTGTAGCCAATCGCCAATTTCGCAGCAATTTTTGCAATAGGGAAACCAGTCGCTTTCGATGCCAAAGCAGAAGAACGAGACACACGAGGATTCATCTCGATAACCACAAGACGACCTGTTTTTGGGTCCATACCGAACTGTACGTTTGAACCACCTGTCTCAACACCAATCTCACGCAATACAGCTAAAGAAGCGTTACGCATGATTTGATATTCTTTGTCTGTCAGAGTCTGTGCTGGTGCTACTGTGATGGAGTCACCTGTGTGAACGCCCATGGCATCGAAGTTCTCAATCGCACAAACAATGATGCAGTTGTCTTTTTTGTCACGGACAACTTCCATCTCGTACTCTTTCCAACCGATCAAAGACTCATCGATTAACAATTCATTGGTTGGTGATAAATCCAAACCACGAGTACAGATCTCTTCAAACTCTTCCATGTTGTATGCGATACCGCCACCGGTGCCACCCATGGTGAAAGAGGGACGAATAATACAAGGAAAACCTAAGTTCGCCTGTACATTCAAAGCTTCTTCCATACTATGTGCAATGCCAGCACGCGGGCATTCAAGACCTATCGCTTTCATTGCTTGGTCAAAACGATTACGGTCTTCTGCTTTATCTATCGCATCAGCAGTCGCACCAATCATTTCAACACCGAATTCAGCCAATACACCATGCTTCTCAAGATCAAGCGCACAATTCAATGCCGTTTGGCCACCCATTGTTGGTAGAACTGCATCAGGACGTTCTTTCTCAATAATTTTAGCAACTGTCTTCCATTCAACAGGCTCGATGTAAGTCGAATCGGCCATAGCTGGATCAGTCATAATGGTCGCTGGGTTAGAGTTAACAAGAATGACACGAAGGCCTTCTTCTCGTAACGCTTTACACGCTTGCGCACCAGAGTAATCGAATTCACAGGCCTGGCCGATGATGATCGGGCCAGCACCTAAAATTAAAACGCTTTTTATGTCAGTACGTTTTGGCATAGTCTTCTCGTTCCGTCCTGTCTTTTAGGCGATAGTGGCTTTGGATGCTTTGATGTTTTCAATGAACTGATCGAACAAAGGCGCAACATCATGTGGCCCTGGGCTTGCTTCCGGATGACCTTGGAAACTAAACGCGCTTTTATCTGTACGAGCAATACCTTGCAAAGAAGCATCAAACAAAGACTTGTGAGTCATCACAAGGTTCGCTGGCAAACTGTCTTCATCAACCGCAAAACCGTGGTTTTGGCTAGTGATCATCACTGTGCCTTTTTCAATAGCTTGTACTGGATGGTTCGCACCGTGGTGGCCGAATTTCATCTTCTTAGTTTTCGCACCAGAGGCCAAAGCTAAGAGTTGATGACCAAGGCAAATCCCGAATACTGGAATAGCCGTTTCAAGAATTTCTTTGATTGCTTGAATGGCGTAATCACATGGCTCTGGATCACCTGGACCATTTGATAAGAAAACACCATCTGGATTCATCGCTAAAACATCACTTGCAGGTGTTTGTGCAGGAACAACAGTCAGGCGGCAACCACGTTCAACCAGCATGCGGAGAATATTGCGCTTCACACCATAGTCATAAGCAACCACGTGAAACTCAGAAGAGTCTGGTGTTGTATGACCTTTAACAAGATCCCAAGTAGATTCTGTCCACTCGTATGCTTTCTTAACAGTCACTTCTTTCGCTAGATCCATGCCTTTCAAACCTGGAAAAGAACGAGCAGCAGCAATAGCTTCTTCTGTTTTCTCTAGAGCATCATCACCTGCGATGATGCAACCCGCTTGAGCGCCTTTTTCACGCAAGATACGAGTTAGCTTTCGTGTATCGATGTCGGCAATACCCACAACACCTTTACGTTTAAGGTAAGAATCAAGAGACTCTTCTGAACGCCAGCTGCTAGAAATCAAAGGAAGATCGCGAATAATCAACCCTTCACACCATACATTGCTGGATTCTTCATCTTCAGAGTTAACGCCAGTATTCCCGATATGGGGATAGGTCAAGGTGACCATTTGTCGAGCATAGGAAGGATCGGTAAGAATTTCTTGATAACCAGTCATTGAGGTATTAAATACTACCTCAGCAGTTGATGAGCCATCAGCTCCGATCGACACGCCTTTAAATACAGTGCCGTCTTCCAGAGCTAGAATCGCTGTTGTTGCCAAAGGAACCTCCCGTTTAGAGCCTATTCAGGTTGCAAAAAAGCGAGACGAACCTAGATTCATCTCGCTTTTAAATAATTGCGTTTTTGATACTGATTTATCATTTGTCTTTCTGATAAATACAACGCTCAAAAAATCTGAGCAATTTTACTATTATACGCCGCGATCGTCCACCTTGAATGCCAAGTAAATCACCAAAAACGCCCGATTTTACGGCTTTTTGACTGACTCTTTAGTCAAGAATAGGCAGCCCTTAGCAGAGTAGGTCATCTGCCACTTTTTGGGCTGTTTCATATCCTTTCAAGTTACCCAAAACAGTCAATGAAAACACCATGGCTGCCGCTGGCCCTTTTCCAGTAAGGATGTTCTCATCCATCACGACAGGAAGGTCGGATATATATTCAGCACCTGTTAGACCATCTTCAAATCCTGGGTAACATGTCGCCTGCTTATCAATAACATAACCATGCGTACCAAAGACAACCGCTGGTGATGCACATAAAGCCGCCAGCAAGGCGTCTTCTATGTCATGTTTTTCTAACATATTCGTTAATAATTCACTGTCTCGCAGGTTTTCAGCCCCCGGCATTCCGCCAGGCAACACAATGGCGTCATACATTATGTCAGTAACGTCTGTTAACAAAACATCAGCTTCAAGCTTACAACCATGTGCCATAGTCACTTGCTTTGAGTCATGCACACTCGCCATCGTCACTTCAATACCACCACGACGCAACACATCAATAATAGTGATTGTTTCAATGTCTTCATTGCCGTTGGCGATAGGAACCAATACTTTGCTCATATTCATACTAAAACCCCAGCCTCTTCTATAAATAAATGTATTTTACACTTTCAACGTAAACAAACAGGCTGCTTCATAGCCCAGTTCTGTTTGATAATAATTTTTTCGACGCCCCACTAGCTCAAAATCTAAAGATTTATATAAGCTAATCGCACTAATATTTGATTCTCGTACTTCTAACAAGTATTCCGTTACATTGTGTTGCGCTGCATCATATAACCAAGCTGCCATTAACTTCTTTGCGTAACCTTGCCGACGTGCAACAAGGCTCACAACAATCAACTCTAACTCAGACTGATCCCCCCATTGAGAGGCTGTCAGCCAACCCAACAATGAAGTTTCAGTTTTGCCTAACTTTTCTTCAACTTGCTCTACTACCCAGTTTTTTCTTGTTTTTAGAGCATCAAGCACCAAAGATTCCCCCAAGGATGAGGGTTCGATACAGCATCAAGAAAAACAAGAGCCTGAAGGTCAGACTCAACAGCCTGACGAATAGAGATAGACGACACCATAAGATTCAGCGCCCTGTAATAATTAGATACTTGAATGAGGGGTTACGTTAAAAAAGCTAGATTGCATAACGTCCCATGCTTCTTTACGTAACTCAGGAATACGATACAATTCCGATAAACTAACAATGCGCGCGGTTGGGTAGGTTTTCAAGGGGCTTTCAGCTGGTAAATCGTCAACCAATTGGGAAATATGATCACCAGCAAGCACCAACATGGGTTGCTCAGGAAAACTCTTCACCAAACGAGCAACATAACTTTCGACAGCACCAAACAACCAATCTGTGCGCGTCAGAAAATGCTGATTTCTTAATGCACCCGGCCAAGAAAAAGCACTACCTTGCCACTCATCGATAGGCTGCTTTAATAAAGCTTGTCC
Source organism: Marinomonas sp. GJ51-14 (assembly GCF_055808695.1). Lineage (NCBI taxonomy): Bacteria > Pseudomonadati > Pseudomonadota > Gammaproteobacteria > Oceanospirillales > Oceanospirillaceae > Marinomonas > Marinomonas sp. GJ51-14. The sequence continues at coordinate 1,497,960 of NZ_CM147879.1, read as the reverse complement.
CATTTTCAGAGCAAGCCTTTCAACGTCTTCTTCTTGCGAAAACATTTGCGGCACATCACTCAAAATCAGTAATTTATTCGACAAAACATAAGCACGAATATCAAGACGCGTAACTCGACTAGTAATCGCTGGATCAGGCTCAACTATAATATCCACGGCCAACTCTTCAATTGGCTGTAAATCTTCAACAATAATTTCTGGCCCAGCATTCAGCTGTTCACGGAGATGATTGACAGATTGCTCTTTCTCTTCTGGCAACATTTTAACCACAGGTTCAGATACACCAAAACCAGCAGAGGCTGTATTCGTAACTGAATTCTGTGAAGACTTATCAAACGAAAGAGAGGTAAGGTTAGACACATTATTAACGTCAGTTGTACTAACTTCAGACACCAAACCCCAGGCTTGAGTCGGCATAAATACCGTACCCGAAACACCTTCAGACGCAGACAACCAAGAAACAACGCCCATTTGCCCTAAGCAATGAGTTTGAAAAGCTTCCTTTGGAGTGAGTTCACGAAACATATCGATTTTACATCTCTGCACTTATGGTTAAATCTATTGATTAAACAATCTGCAAGATTATTTACTGGTTTAAATGTCTTTTATTTTCGACTGAAAAACCATGACAAATATACGCGCTTACGTCATGACATGCTACTTGATCACTACAAGATTCAATGGTCTGACATTCATCTACTGTGTATAATCCCGGCCATTATTAAATCCCACACAACCCAACACATAGCCTAAAAGGTAAAACACCATGATCTCTATGCTATCTCGCTTAGCCATTATTGCGGCCGTATCCATCAGCAGCTTGAGCTTTGCCGACAGCTTGCCAGATCTAAAAGGCCGTACTATTTTGGCTGTAACTGAAAACGCTTACACACCTTTAAACTTTGTGGATCCAGCCACAGGCAAAGGCATTGGTTGGGAATACGATGCAATGAATGAAATTGGTAAACGTCTAAATGCCAAAATCGAATGGCACTTAAGTAGCTGGGACACAATGATCCAAGCAGTAAAACAAGAACAGTACGACGTTGGTATGGATGGCATTACCATCAACGAAGAACGGGCACAGCAAATTGACTTCTCTGCTCCTTACTTAACATCTCAACAGTTCATGTTGGTTCGAGCAGATGAAAACCGCTTCACCGATGCAAAATCTTTCGCGGCGAATGATGATTTTCATTTTGGAGCGCAAGCCGGCACAACGAATTTCTACGTTGCCGTTTATGATGTATTAGATGGCAATGAAGACAATCCTCGCATTACTTTATTAGAAACCTTTGGTGCATCAGTTCAAGCCCTAAAATCAGGCGATGTGGACAGTGTATTAATGGATGCGGCCTCAGCCCGTGGTTACATTGGAGCAAATCCAGGCGCGTTTAAAATCATCGGCGGTCCATTAGGCTCAGAAGATTTTGGTTTTATCTTCACTCCGGGCTCTGACCTTGTTGCGCCAGTCAACGCCGCTATAAAAAGCATGAAAGCTGATGGTACTTTGGATGCACTAAATAAAAAATGGTTCTTCGACTATAACCAGCAGTAAAGCGATAACCAATGACTCTATATTAAGAGTCTGCCTGTAACCGATCCTCTCTTGTTAAACTGACGATCGGTTTTTTCTTTATTCAACCATCTATTAAATGGTTGCACAGTTACGTAATGATGCCTTTGAAACGAACGTTAGAACGCACACCTTGGTGGCTAGTCACCATTCTTGTTATCGCCTTAGTTTTACTATGGAACATGATTGCCGATCAAAGCTACCAAAGAATTGCGGGCGCGCTAAGCGAAGGATTACTGACGACTATAGGCGTCACCTTTATGGCTTTCATCATTGCCAGTTCTATTGGTCTGGTCGTGGCTTTAGCAGGATTTTCTCGTTATCGCATCATACGTGAAACGGCTCGTTTCTATGTGGAAATTTTTCGCGGCATTCCTGTTCTCGTTTTACTTTTTTATATTGCTTTTGTGGGGGCACCGGAAGTAGTTAACTTTTACAACTGGGCAATGCAAACTCCTATTGAACAAGGCTGGATTGAAAAAGCACGAACTCGCGACTTTACTTTATTGTGGCGTGCCATCATTGCTCTCGCTATTAGTTACAGTGCCTTCATTGCGGAAGTATTTCGTGCAGGCATTCAAGAAGTGGGCAAAGGCCAAATCGAAGCTGCACAAGCACTTGGCTTATCAAGTTGGCATCGCTTCCGCCTAATCATTTTGCCACAAGCCATGAAAAAAATATTACCACCTCTTGGTAATGACCTTGTCGCCATGATCAAAGACTCTGCTCTTGTTTCCGTTTTAGGCGTACAAGACATCACCCAACTGGGTAAAGTCTTTAGCTCTTCTACCTTTCAATTCTTTGAAACTTACAACGTCGTCGCCTTCATGTATTTAACGCTAACATTGAGCCTATCACTGTTAATTCGGGCTTTTGAAAGTCACTTAAGGCGCAACGACAACCATTGACTAAAGACATAGCAAATTAACACTACCTAGCCAGTGATTATTGAATAGATAAAACCCATCGCACAAACTTCCACTATAAGATTGTCTACTTTGAAGTTATTATCGTTAGCTTCATGTACTCTACATCACACACTGGATCACTCATTGACTTCAAAAAGGCGCATTCATTCCACTGCCATTTATTGCTTTGATAGTGTTCGACGCCTCGGATCAATTAGAGAAGCATCCCGTTCGCTTAACATTGCGACATCGGCTGTTAGTAGACAAATACAAAAGCTGGAAGATGATCTTGAAATCCAGCTTTTCGAAAGATCACCGAATGGTTTGAAACTGACCTCTGCAGGAGAAAGTTTCGCAAGACACGCACAAATGGTGTTAAAAGATGCAGAGCGCCTTTACTCGGAAATTGACGCCATAAAAGGTATACAAAAAGGGCATATTGAAATCGCTACAGTAGAAGGTCCTTCTATCGAGCTCATACCCCGTGTAATAAAAGATTTCCGGAAGCGCTTTCCAAATATATCGGTTGGAGTCCACGTAATAGGCTCATCAAAAACACCCGAATTGATTATCAATGGCGATGTGGATATTGGCTTAGCCTTTGACCTTGAACATTTAAGGGATTTAAACCAATTATGGGTACAAAACTATGTCCTTGGTGCCGTCGTAGCACAGGATCACCCACTTGCTAGTAAAGAAGAAACCAGCCTTCAAGAATGCAGCACGTATCCATTAATCCTAAGTAAAAAAGGCCTCTCGATTTATAAGCATCTGAGCAGTTTTATTAATCTGATAGGCCCATCTCACCAAGTGATCGAAACCAATTCTGTAGAGTTATCACGAAAACTCGCAATGAGCGGTATGGGCATAGCGTTTCAAACGATTATCGGAATAGAAGAAGATCTAGCGCATCAAAGGTTATTTCATATTCCAATCACTCAGCCAAACAGAATTAATTCTGAACTGGGCGTCTACGTCAGAGCAAACAGAACCTTACCTGTTGCAGCAGATCATTTTGTCAGAGACCTCATTCACGAGCTTAGCCAAGCGTCACAATTTACTACCATCGAGTGATGCCTTTTCAGCAACACCCTCATCGAAAATAAGCGTTATCAACACTCACTATTCGACTGATAGGATGACACTTCATTCGTCAAACATTCGGATAATTGGTGAGATATGAAGGTTCAAAACACAATCACTACGGCGTTACCTATTATTGATTTATCTGGCTACCAACAGGCACCTCTCCCTCAAAAAAAAGAACTAGCACTAAAAATAGGAAAGGCTTGTAAAGAATACGGTTTCTTTTACATTATCGGCCACGGTATTAAAGAGTCACTGCAAACGAATCTATTTTCCGAAAGTTCACAACTCTTCGATTTACCCTTAGAAAGCAAACTCAAAGTAGACAAGCAATTGTCTAAGGCAAACCGAGGCTACGAGCCGCTTCGAAATCAAACACTGGAAGCAGGCTCACCGCCTGACGTAAAAGAAGGCTTTTACATAGGTTTTGACCATGACGCTGAACACCCATTAGTAAAAGCGAATAAATTTAACTTTGGACAAAACCAATGGCCAACGGAACGTCCAAATCTGAAACGGGTGGCAACCGACTATTTAAGTGCAATGACTTCTCTGTGCGAAGAACTTATGTCTCTGATTGCTCTATCACTCAACTTACCCGATGATTTTTTCAATGACTTCTGCCATGACCCACTCGCTACATTAAGGTTGCTTCATTACCCACCACAACCAGTTAACCCAGCAAAAAATGAAAAAGGCTGCGGTGCTCATACTGACTTTGGCGGGTTAACACTTCTTTTACAAGATGAAAATGGTGGACTGCAAGTATGGTCGAATAAAACCGAAGACTGGATTGATGCACCGCCGATTCAAGGAAGTTACGTCGTGAATATTGGCGACATGATAGCACGATGGACAAACGACCAATATCGTTCAACCTTACATAGAGTCATCAACAAAAGTGGCAATGAACGATACTCCATTCCATTCTTTTTCAGTGGTCATTTAGACCATGAAGTGAAGTGTATACCAACCTGCCTACCAAAAAACGAACAACCAAAATACGCACCAACCACGGTTGAAAAACACATGATCCAAATGTACCAAAAAACCTACGGAGAAAAATAACCATGACCAATCTGGTTTTTATCCATGGAGCATGGGCAAGTGGTTGGGCGTGGGAATCTTTGCTCCCTCACTTCGACGCTTCCGTTATGCCATGTCACACAGTTAATCTACCGGGAAGTGAAAGCTACGAAACCTCACTTGATTCAAAAGCAGGTATAAAAGAATACACGTCGCACGTTTTGAATGTCATTTCTGATATAGATGACCCTGTTTGGTTAATCGCGCACTCTGGTGGTGGCCTCACTGCAACAGCGGTTGCAGAAGAAGTACCAAACAAAATTGCAGGCATCATTTATGTTGCTGGCATGATGCTGCCCAGCGGCATGAGCTTTACTGAGCTTTGTCAGAGAGTTTCCCGGAACGGAATCAACACACAAGGCATTGCGCCCTATCTTCAGCAAACACCACACGGTACCAAAGTTAAAGTAGAAGGCATTACGGAGGTTTTTCTTCATGACGCCACAGAAGATGCCATCAATCTAGCCAATAACAAAATGGTGATTCAACCGAATGCTTCAAGAGTTATCGCTATAAACTGGACGCCAGAAGGCGTGGGCAGCATTCCAAAGTATTACATCATTGCAGAAAGTGATCGGTCACTGGTTCCTGAAGTCCAACAAGAAATGATAAAGCTTGTTTCTCCTAATGGAGTCGCCTCTCTTAATTGTGGGCACTTTCCTCAAATAGTAGTTCCAGAACAACTTGCCGAAGTCATAATCGGATTTATCAATGACAAATAGCTCGGACTGACTCGCCATAAGTAACAAAAGCCAACATCACGTTGGCTTTTTTTTGATGAAATCACATTCGAGTAAATTGTGTTTGTATAGAATAGTCTTTCTTCGGACCAATCACGCTAAAGCTCAATTCAAACTCATTATCTGATAAAAATTCAAACTTCGCGTCATAATGGTCTTTAATACATAAATGATGCGACGTCAGAACACTGGCTTGGGCGAAAGCAAAACTCAGAAACAAATCTCCTTTTGTTGCGCCATCAGAGAAAAATATATCAAAGCCTTCATCTGTCATTCGATACTGATAAGTACGAAACGCATTTGGCTTTTGATCCTGACCTTTATTCTGAGCACTCGACAAAACCATAGCTTCTTTAAAATCTAAGTAATCATCACGCACATCATTAACCTGAAACGTCGCCTGTCCTGCTATTTCGCCGAAACCAGAAATAACCCGCTGCACCCTCCAGCTCCCCAAAAAATACAATGACACTGCACTTGCTTCTATTACATACATTATTATTGTCGACCTGTGAAAGTGAGACCTAAAACAAAGCAAATATTATCGCTCCATTCTTTATCTTTGAGCATATTTAAACGAAATGTCGTGACCGATTAATATGAATCCTAAACACCCAATATTTTCATAAAAAAACATTGTGCAAGTTGTTATTTAATAAATCCGTATTTATGCCTCATAGCATCATTTTATCCACTTTAGCTTTCTCAAACTATGTAAGCTTTTCGATCTAGAGTACTTATTCATCAAGATAATTCGTTGCCTTTTGAAATATCCATCCTCATTTTCAAGAAACGCTCAGTTTCGCCCTTATTTTGCTAAAAATCTGCATATTTAAGCAATTATGGACGTAAAAATGGCTATCTGGCAAACACAAGGGAAGCGTCGGAAACGCTATTTCAATATAAATTTTTTCCTCTAATATGAACTTCATCAGACGGGGACTTACTTACTAAGCCTCAATTAATATGAATATATGAAAGGGAAATTATCATGAAAAAATTAACAACTATCGTAGCAACTCTTATTACTGCATCAGTTCTATCTACTTCTGCTTTCGCTTCTAGCGATGACAGCCCTCGTGAAGAACTACGCAGCGCTAAAGCAGGTGTTGAAGCACTTGCCGTAACTCTTGAAAACTTAGGTCAAACTGTTGATACAAACGTTGATTTGAACGGTGCTTATACTTTTAGTCAAAAAGAAGCTGTTTACAATGCTAAGCATGCTGAACTTCAAGCACAATTTAATGAATTGAACGCTCAATAAAAACGTAGTTAGCGATTAACAACTAAACCCAATTTTAAAAGGACACTATCATGAAAAAATTAACAACTATCGTAGCGGCTCTTATCACTGCATCTGTTCTATCTACTTCTGCTTTCGCTTCTAACGATGACAGCCCTCGTGAAGAACTACGTAGTGCTAAAGCAGGTGTTGAAGCACTTGCCGTAACTCTTGAAAACTTAGGTCAAACTGTTGATACAAACGTTGATTTGAACGGTGCTTATACTTTTAGTCAAAAAGAAGCTGTTTACAATGCTAAGCATGCTGAACTTCAAGCACAATTTAATGAATTGAACGCTCAATAAAAACGTAGTTAGCGATTAACAACTAAACCCAATTTTAAAAGGACACTATCATGAAAAAATTAACAACTATCGTAGCGGCTCTTATCACTGCATCTGTTCTATCTACTTCTGCTTTCGCTTCTAACGATGACAGCCCTCGTGAAGAACTACGCAGCGCTAAAGCAGGTGTTGAAGCACTTGCCGTAACTCTTGAAAACTTAGGTCAAACTGTTGATACAAGTGTTGATTTGAACGGAGCCCATACTTTTAGCCAAAAAGAAGCCGTTTACAGCGCTAAGCACTCGGATCTTCAAGCACAATTCGACGAACTAAGATTGAATTCTGCAGAGTAATCCCCTCTCTGCTTCATTCAAGATTTGTTCGATAAAAAAGCCTCAATGTTATTTTTTAACATTGAGGCTTTTTTCGTTTTGATCTCTTAATTACTCAAGCATCTTACCCCACCAGACATTACACTTAATTGTTATCTCATACTTAACCCTTCATTGACCTATATCTACGCGATGTAGCACTCCACTCTGTAGAATATAACTCAGGTTATCAAGATCGGTTTTTCCGATCATCCGACGTCAAACTCATCAGCAAGGAGTATGTTATGTCATTACAAGGTAAAGTCGCGCTAGTAACAGGTTCAGGACAAGGCATTGGTCGAGGTATTGCACTACGTTTAGCAAAAGACGGTGCAGATATTGCCATCGTTGATTTAAACGAAGACAAGATGCGTAAAGTAGCTCATGAAGTAGAGGCGCTTGGTCGTAAAGCCACTATTTTCAAAGCCGATATCAGCGATCAAAAACAAGTGTATGCTGCCATTGATCATGCCGAAAACGTCTTAGGCGGATTTGACATCATGGTCAATAACGCCGGTATTGCACAGGTTCAAGCACTTGCCGACGTCACTCCAGAAGAACTGGACAGAATCCAGAAAATCAATGTTGGTGGCACCCTATGGGGAATCCAAGCTGCCGCAAAAAAATTCATCGCTCGCAAACAAAAAGGTAAAATCATTAACGCCTCTTCTATTGCAGGACATAATGGTTTTGGCCTACTTGGTGTGTATTCATCAACCAAGTTCGCGGTACGAGCATTAACTCAAGCAGCCGCACAAGAATACGCAAGTGCTGGCATCACGGTAAACGCTTATTGCCCAGGCGTGGTTGGTACCGATATGTGGACAGATATAGACAAACGGTTCTCTGAAATCACAGGTGCAGCAATTGGTGAAACTTACGATAAATATGTGGGTGGCATTGCCCTTGGCCGAGCAGAAACACCAGACGACGTCGCCGGCTTTGTTTCTTATCTAGCCGGACCAGATTCTGACTACATGACAGGTCAAGCTCCGCTCATCGATGGCGGCATGGTTTACCGTTAATTTATCCGCAAAAACAATACTGGATAAAAAAGAACCCCAATGTAGGAAAACTAATATTGGGGCTCTTTTATTTCTTCGGTTAATACGATTTTAACGTGGAGTGGTTTCTAAATTTTGGTCAAAATGATCACATCTAGTCTGTGAATCTCACCAGATTTACTCATAAATGGTTCACCAGCCCTTGAAACGAATCACACTCTAATTTTCAATACGAGAGGAGAGTAGTGTCATGACATATAAAAATATAACGGTAGCTGGAAGTGGTGTTTTAGGATACCAAATTGCTTTTCAAACAGCCTTTCATGGATTTAATGTAAGCGTTTATGACATCAACGATGATGTTTTAGAAAAAGCAAAATCAAAATTTCAAACCTTGAGTGATGCTTTTAAAACAGACTTAAATGCGACTCAAGAACAGTTAGATAAAACATTTAAAAACTTAAGTTACACATCAGATTTGAAAGAGTCAGTAAAAGATGCTGACCTAATTATCGAAGCGGTTCCTGAAAACCCAAAGACCAAAATGGATTTTTATGAACAATTGGCTCAGGTTGCTCCAGCAAAAACGATTTTTGCAACTAACTCATCGACTCTCTTACCGAGCCAACTAGCGGAAGCAACGGGAAGACCTGCTCAGTTTGTCGCGCTGCATTTTGCGAACAATATTTGGACCCATAATACTGCTGAAATAATGGGACATCCAGCAACGGATCCTAAGGTGTTTGACGATGTCGTTGAGTTTGGTAAAGCCATAGGAATGCTGACACTGCCACTACAAAAAGAACAACCAGGGTATATATTAAACACTCTGTTGGTTCCTTTATTAAGTGCTGGTTTGGACTTACTGATAAAAGGCGTTGCCGACCCTGAAACGATTGATAAAACATGGATGAAAGCCACTGGAGCACCTATTGGTCCATTTGCCATATTAGACACAGTTGGCATCACAACCGCATATAATATCAATCAGTTATCAGCCCAAAAGACAAACGACCCGCTTAAAATTAAAACGGTAGAGTATTTAAAAGAAAACTTTATTGATAAAAATAAACTGGGTGTTTCAACGGGAGAAGGATTTTATAAATACCCAAACCCAGCGTATTTGGACTCGGATTTTTTAAAGTAAAATATTAGCAATAACCCTAAGCGATTTTCACCACAAAAAAGCCAACTCAAGGTTGGCTTTTGGATCACTTAGGGAGGTTATCTAGTGAATAGCTAAATTACGCCTTATTAAACTCTGGAATAATTTCTCTTCCATATTTCGCGATAATTTCTTCTTCATCACCACTGTCTAGATAGATGTTAAATTGCGTTGTACCCGCCGCTTCTAAATCTTTGATACGAGCGATATGATCTGCCGGTGTACCCAGTACACAGAAACTTTTCACTATGTCTTCGGTGATGAAATCTAGGAATGGGTTGTCGCTTTGACCGTGTTTTGAGTAATCGTAACCACGGCGTTTTTCGATGTAGTCGGTTAAGCTTTTTGGAACTAAGCCAGAATCACTACCGTATTTTTCAACGATATCCGCCACATGATTCCCCACCATAGCTGGGAACCATTTTGTGTGTTCAATGCAATAATCCATATCACCAAAGTATGCAGGCGCAGCCGCTTGAACTTTGAAGTTAGACATATCACGACCCGCTTCTTCACCAGCTTTAATAGATTGATCCTTAAACCATTTTACAAGATCTGGATCACCAATTTGTAGAATCAAACCATCACCTACTTGACCTGCTGTTGCCAAGGCTTTAGGCCCATAGGCACCGATCCAAACGGGTAATTCATAACCTGTTGCCCAAGGTAATTTGACTGGTTCAGGACATTCACCGTATTCAACTTCTTCACCACGAACCATGGCTTTTACTTTAGTAGTAAATTCGGCAAGACGCGCCAACGTCGCAGGTTTTTTACCCATAACGCGCATAGAGGAATCACCACGACCAAGGCCAATATCAAAACGGCCATTACTTTGATGTGCCAAACTGGCGTATAAGCTAGCAGACAAAGACCAATCACGAATATTCGGGTTAGTCACGCAAGGTCCGAAACGCATAGTTTTTGTATGTTCCATACACATAGCCATAGCGACGAAAGACTCGCGCCAAAGGATATGAGAATCGTAAAACCAGCAATAAGTAAAGCCAGCTTCTTCCGCCTGACGGATAAGATTTCGTGCGCGATCTGGGCTAACAAAACCTTTAAACGTAATACCAAATTCCATAATGTATTCCTCTTGTGATTATGCTTTTAATAATATTTTTCGACGTTTGAGCCTGTGTTTAATAATCTATTAGTGAACTGTCCCCGTATTTCAGGAACCACTCCTAATGATCAGGTGGGCAAATACGAACTCCGGCGTGCGAAAACGGTACTTCTTTCGAAATATTCAGACGGATCAAAATTGGTGTCAGAGCTTCAACACAACGAGCACTTTCAGCCAAGCCCGCGTTATAAGCTGTCGTGCCCATTTTTTCGATGAGCGTCATGACTTTTTTCTTCGCAGCCAAATCGTTACCACAGACCAAGATGTCACAGTTGATAGGACGAGAAAGGTCGTTCAAAGTAATGGCAGAGACGTTATGTAAGGCGCCAACAACGGGGATATTGTCACCCAACAAAGCTTGTGCGGCTTCGGTAACTGAGCCTTCTTTTGGCATTTCAACTGCTTTCGGGTTACCTGGTGCCAATGGTACAACGATGTCGACTAATACTTTGTCGACGAGCAAAGGTGCCAATGTACTTAGGGTCACGTCATGACCACTATAAGGCACAGAAAGAATTACTAACTCATCTGCCGCCGAGGTTGCGTCTTCCATGGACAAACCTGTGATGTCGGCCTGCCCCCCTTTTTCTTCCGGTACGTTTTCGGCCAACAAAGTCATTAGCTCTTTGGCAGCTTCTTCTGCTTTAAAGGCATCACGGGAACCCAGAACCACGCTTACGCCAGCTAATGCCAAACGCAATGCTAGCCCTTTACCTTGTGGGCCTGTGCCGCCAATGATGGCAACTTTTCCGATTGTGTCTTTCATAGTTTTCTCACTTTTTGATTCAATTTTTAATAAACTACTAGCGAAAGAGATCTTCATTATGAGCACGCATAAGATCTTTACTTGAGCTATCGGTTTTTGGCCAATCTAAACCACGGAAAATAATCACGGGAGATTTGGCACTTTTCTCCATCAGCAAACCTGACGCCGCAGCAAGTTCATCACCAAAAGCAGGTGCAGTCACACTTAAAGGTCTTCCGAATGCGTCTTCCTCTCCTAGCATGTGCATCACACCAGGCACATTCGCTAAGCCAATCGCTACATTGGTTTGCCCTAATCGCCAAGGACGACCAAAGGTGTCACTGATCACCACCCCCAAATCACAACCGAAATGGCTTTCTAGTTTTTGACAAAGCTCTCTAGCACTTTTATCTGGATCTTCAGGTAATAAAATCAGCTGCCCCGGATGATCTGCATTGGATTCATCCACTGCGGCATTAGCACAGATATAGCCCTTTTTATGCTCGGCGATTAGTACACCTTCCTCTTGATCTGGACGTTTCATGGCGCGAACAATACGACTGGATTGAGAGAGAATAACTTCCACTTTTCGCGGGTCTTTATTGACCGTTTTCGCCAATTCAATCGCTTCTTCACTGGGCGTTACATCGTCCAAATAGACGCAAGCACCTTCGCTTTTCGACACGACTTTATGAGCAATCACTAAAATATCGCCAGTAACCAAGGTTTGGTTCTGTGTGTTTAACGTATCAATAATGCTTTGCGCTAAATCGTCGCCCGCTTGAAAATCAGGCAAACCCATTAGACGGAACATACTCATAGAATCAGGCATAACGACGCTCCTTAACGGGTGATATAAAACACTCTCGCCATGCTTTAAAACGCTCTGGCTGTTGCACTACCGCAACTTGAAGGTCTTCGCTGTGATCAATATCCAAGGCAAGATTCGTAAAATGCAGACTACAACACACCAACTGATTACTCACCGCATTGGCTTTATGTGCCGATGCAGAAGCATGACCGTATTCAAAATCGATGGCATTCGGTGGTGACGTTAATAAGGCATTGGTACCTCCGTCCTTTGCGACAGCAATAACCACTTGTGCATCTTGCGCGGCTTCCATTAACGCGACAATTTCTTGCGGGTCTAATACCGCAATGTCACCTGGAATAATCAGTTGGCTGTCATACCCCGATTTTTTTACCCAATCACAAGCAAAGCTCAATGCGCCATTTAGGCCGTTAGCGCCGTCATCAAATAAGGTATTGGCTTCGTACGATTGTGCCAAAGTCAGTACTTCTAAAGACTCACTTACCACCAACACATCTAACATAGGAAAATGCCTTTGGAAGAAATCCAAGGTATTATGAAAAAGGTTTAAAGATAAACTCTCACGCGCTTCATTCGTCATGCTATTCGCGAGCCTTTGCTTAGATCGCCGGGGCGATTTCATTGGAATCACTACGCACAATTTATCCATGTGAAGGTGTGTCATTGGCTTATCCTCCCAGTACTCTGTTTTACGAGACGTTGAGTTAAAGCAAAGTGAACCACTTTGGATAACAGGTCAGATTTTTCTTCGGTAGTTTTCATCAAGGTGGGCGTGACCAAAACATCCAACCCCTGCTTTTCTAACCAAATCGTGTCTTCATGGTCTACATCATCAATAACTAAGGCGTTCAAGAAAGGTTCGTAACATTGATAAACGCCTTTCGAATCTATACTTTTACCTACACTTTCAAGCATTTTATCTGCTGGACCTTTCACGGTTTTACCTCCTATTAAAGGCGAAACTGCGATGATGTAAGCGTTACTTTTTTCAAGCGCTTGTTGGATTTCTGGAACCGCTAAAATTGCACCGATACTAACGATAGGATTACTCGGAGCTATGATAATCACGTCACTAATGGCAATTTGCTCTAGGGAAGCTTGTGTAGCAACAGCCGATTCTGCATCCTTGTATTCGATGTCTAGGACCTCTGGCTGACAATGTTCACGGACAAAATATTCTTGGAATGACAACCAACCTTTTGAAGTTTTTACTCGGGTTTGTACAACATCATCGGTCGGTAACAAGATCGGCATATCTACGCCATGACGTCTCGCCAAACAATGCGTAATTTGACTAGGACTGATCCCTTTGGTTTTTTGACTCGTACGATAAATATGCGTGGCCAAATCCAAATCCCCCAAGGTCATCCAAGTGTCTTGACCTAAAGCGCTCAACTCCTTCAATACTTGATGTGTTTCATTTTTGCGTCCCCAGCCTTGTTCACGATCAATTTGATCACCAAGGGAGTAAATTAAGGTATCAATATCAGGCGACACCCAAAGACCGTGGAATGAATCATCGTCAGCAATATTGCCAATAACCTTTGTCATACGGGCGTATTCGCTCGCGGCTAAACCTTCTGCCGCTTTTGCGCCACCAACACCACCGGCCAACAAAGTGATATTGATTTCTGTCGCTTCAGCCATTAAGCAACTCCCACAATGTCTATTCGGTTAGATTGAGGAACACTCACTCCATAATCTTTCACTGTGCCGTATTTGGTATTTCGCTGAATGGCATTTAATCCCGCCGCGTGAATATTGGCGACCATATCTTCTGGGAAAACCTCTTGTCCGTGGGTTGCACCTGCCGCTCGTGAAATGCTCTCGTTCATCAAGGTGCCGCCCAAATCATTAGCACCAGAACGCAACATGCGCGTTGCCACTTCCGGGCCCATTTTTACCCAAGAGGCTTGGATGTTATCAATGTGACCTTGCAACATAAGGCGAGCAATGGCGTGCATCTTGAAATGTTCGTCTTGCGTTGGGCCAGGGCGAACCTTGTCTGGATTGTCGTTAAATAAGCGGGTTTCATAATGAATAAAGCCCAACGGAACAAACTCAGTAAAACCGCCCGTTTCTTTTTGAATATCACGCAATAATTTAAGATGATTTGCCCAGTGAATTGGCTGATCCACATGACCGTACATAATGGTCGATGTCGTTGGTACTCCAACAGAGTGCGCCGCTTTAATAATGCGCACCCACTCTTCTGTGGTGAGTTTATTTTTCGTCAATTGTTTACGCACTTCTGTATCTAAAATCTCAGCGGCTGTTCCTGGCATAGACCCCAAACCAAGCGCTTTCAATTCAGTCAAAAATACTTCTGGCTCAAGTTTCGCTTTCTTACAGCCATACCAAATCTCAAACGGTGAGAAGGCATGGATGTGAATCGCTGGAACACGTTTTTTCACCGCAACAATCAGCTCGCGGTAATAATTCGCGTCAATATCTGGATGTAATCCACCTTGAATACACACTTCTGTCGCACCACGAGCCCAAGCTTCTTCAGCTCTGTCTGCCACTTGCTCTACATTCAAAAATTCAGCGTCTTCATCACCTTTTTCTTTGGCAAAATTACAGAAACGACACCCCATGTAACAAACATTAGTGAAGTTGATATTACGGGTAATAACAAAAGTGCCTGTATTACCAACACGCTTTTCACGTACTTTGTCAGCAGTGTCTAAAACGGCTTGTGCTTCTAGGCCTTGAGTCGCAAAAAGCACACAAGCGTCTTCTACATTCAACTCTTCACCCATCAGAGATTTTTCAAGAATGGCACGAACCGTCGGTGTAATTTGACCATTGAATAAAACGGGCGACACCGTTTTAACTGACGCGGCATTTGATAAATTCATGCTGTAATCCCTCTCTTTGTCTCGTCATTAAAATGACTTGGATATTGGTGACTAGAATGAGCAGCATGACCAACCAGTGACGCAGCTCGCTGTATTAAATTCGGTGTTAAATATTTGTTGTTTTGGTTTTGGAAACGAGAATAAATTGTTAGGCGTTCCCCCAATGAATAACCCAAGCCTTCACACGCATCTGATACGCTACTGATCTGCGGCCAAGCTCGTTCAGGATTAATAAAATCCTTGGTTAAGGGAGAAATCCCCCCAATCATTGATGCCAGCATTGATGTAGCTACCGTATTCGATTTCTAAATTAGGCGGTGCTTGAATACTGATTTCTTCAGGCAAGATTAATCGTGCTACGGCAATGGTACGTTTCATGTCATCTAGATTCGGCTCTTGATAGCCTTCCATTGCAGTTCCCTCCTTGGCACGAAAATTTTGGATGATGACTTCTTGAATATGTCCGTAAGCAAGATGACGATCTCGAATAGCCACTAAACTTCGCACTCTGTCTTCCCAGCTTTCGCCAATGCCAATCAATATACCTGTGGTGAATGCGATATCGAGTTTGCCTGCTTGCTCTATGGTATCTAGTCGACGTTTTGGAGTTTTGTCTGGGCAAGCATAATGAGCTTGGCCTTTTTTCAATAACTCATTGGAAACATTTTCAAGCATCATGCCCATGCTCGCAGCGACAGGCTTCAACTTTTTAAGTTCGTCAAAGGACAAGGCGCCAGCATTGACATGAGGTAATAATGTGGTGTGAGTTAATACGTTTTCGCATTGATCATGCAGATAATCTAAAGTGTTGTCGTAACCTAAAGCGGCTAATAAGTCGCGAGCTTTTTGGTGGCGTTCTTCTGGACGCTCACCCAAACTAAACAAGGCTTCTTTGCAATCCAATACTTGCCCTTCCCGGGCGGTTTTTAAAACCTGTTCAGGTGTCATGTAATTTGAGTGGACAGAATCCGGCGACTGCACGAAGGTGCAATAACCGCATGAGTCACGACACATATTAGTAAGAGGAATAAAAACTTTTTTAGAATAGGTTAACTTCCTTCCCCAGTAGCTGTTTCGCACATTGGACGCTTGTTGGCAGAGTGCATACAAGTCTGGCCCAGTAGCAAATTCATACGATATGGCTTCAGAAACAGAGATCATATTCACTCCAATATTTAATGAAAAAATAACTTTTTTACCATTTGGTATAAAAATTAATATCAAGTATTGGAGAAAGAGTAAATTGTTTTTTTCAGTGCAACGCATGCACTAAAAAAAACATCAAACATAATGTTCAGATAAGTTAATGGTTAACTAAATGGTTAAGATTATGAATAAAAAGAATTTTTCTGCTATTTATGATCTTTTAAAAGGAGGGTTAGATATAAAAAATATGACATAAAAATAATATTTTAAATTATCTTAAATATTTTTTAGCACCAAGAGCGCGCATAACAAAATCTGTCACTGCGACTTCTGCTCGTTGATAGTCATCGTCTTCTAAGCTTTTCTTACCTAATAAAACTTCCATTTGCACAGAAAAATCTGCATAAGTCTGTGTCGCAGCCCATATAGTAAAAAATAAATGCTCTGGATCAATTTCATTGATTAATCCCTTATTTATCCATGACTTAACAACTTCTACATCACGGTCAAACTGAGGTTTCAGATGACTAACAAGGTAGCCTTTTAGAACAGGGGCGCCACTAATAATCTCATGAGCAAAAACTTTTGAGCCATTGGGATGAAGACGAGAAATACGCATCTTTTCACGAACGTAACTACCTATGATTTCTTCAGGCGTGTCACCATTGAGTTCAATGAGAGAGAGTTTTTCGATCCAGATATCAAGGATTTCCTTCAATACTCTTTTATATAGTAAGTCTTTGTTTTTAAAATAATAAATTAAATTTTGTTTAGATATTTTTGATATTTCAGCTATGCGTTCCATTGAAGCACCGCTGAAACCTTTGGAAGCAAAAACAATTTCTGCTGAGCGCAAAATTCGCGACTCTAACACTTCTCTATTTACTGATTGCTTAGTGCGTCTAACTCTTTTCTCAGTCACTCTGAATTCCTACCCTATTAAATAATACCTTCATACAGATAACCCACTGTTTTTATTTAATTTTATGAGTTTAATTTGTCTTTAAAATATCACAAAACGCCCTCTATAACGAGCTAAATAAAAAGATAAAATAAAGTTGGCCTACTTATTGCTGACCATAAAGACAACTATATTTTTCAATTCAATCATGACTATTTTCTAGTTATTCCATAAGCATATTTTAATAATGGATTAATGATTGACTTTTTTTGATAAAAGGTTTTACCTTTTGGTAAATATTTATTTTATATATTATAAATATATGAGTTTTATAAATATTAAATCGATTTTTAATAAGAAATTATTTAAATAAATATATGAATTATTTCAAAGAGATATTAGTTATTTAGGAGATAAAAAATGCAAGATCTTCGTATCAATGAACAACGCCTTTGGGACACCTTAATGGAAATGGGAGAAATTGGCGGCACAGAAAAAGGTGGCTGTAATCGTCTTGCCGGTACTGATTTAGATAAACAAGCCCGTGATCTTTTCGTTTCATGGTGCAAAGCCTGCGGGTGTGAAGTTGAAGTCGATAAGATAGGTAACATATTTGCTCGTCGCCCAGGAAAATACAACGACCTTCCTGCTGTAGGTACTGGCAGCCATCTTGACACCCAACCAACTGGCGGTAAATTCGACGGCGTCTTTGGTGTACTTTCTGGCGTCGAAGTATTGCGTACGATTCACGAAAACAATATTGAAACACCAACCGCGATGGAATTTTCCGTCTGGACCAATGAAGAAGGTTCACGCTTTCAGCCTGCCATGCAAGGCTCAGGAACTTACGTTGGTCGCTTCGATTTAGAAACTGAATTAAACAAAACTGATGTGAATGGTATCCGCCTAGGCGATGAACTCGAACGCATTGGCTATTTAGGCGATATGGAATTAGGCAGCCGTAACATGGGCGCTTTCTTTGAAGCTCACATAGAACAAGGCCCTATTTTAGAAGATGAAGAAAAATCCATCGGTATAGTAAGGCTGGGTCAAGGCATTCGTTGGTATAACGTAGAAGTTATCGGTCGCCCTTCTCACTCTGGCACCACGCCAATGCATTTACGTAAAGATGCCATGTTTGCCGCTTCTGCAATTGTCACTGAAATGAACGCCATCGCACTTCGTCATGAAAATGGCTTAGGCACTGTAGGCTTTATGCAAGTCTGGCCAAATTCTCGCAACACCATTCCTGGTAATGTGAAGTTCAGTGCAGATCTTCGTAATCCTCGCCCTGATGTCTTACTTACCATGCATGAAGAGCTAGTCGCTTTTTGTGAAAAGATCGCTAAAGAGCACGATTTAGAAGTAAACCTTGATCCTTTTTGGTATTTCGCTCCAGTGGAGTTCAATGCTTCTGATGATGTGAAAGCCGCAACTGAAAAGCTTGGTTATAGCCATATGGATATCTACGCAGGAGCAGGACACGATGCTTGTTACATGGCGGATTTAGTCCCAACAGGCATGATTTTCACACCTTGCTTGAAAGGTATCAGTCATAACGAAGCAGAATACAGCTCACCAGAAGAATGTGCAGCAGGTGCCAATGTACTGCTACACACAATGTTAGAAGCTAGTAAACGTATCGCAAAAGAACACAGTTAAGAACATATTTGAGAGAAAATTCAGTGAATCAAAAATAGAAAAAAGGGGAACAATATGAGTAGTAAGTCCGTTCAACAAGGTGAATTTTATGAGTTAAAGGTCGATAGCGACCTCCAACAGAGTCCAGCCTATAATGATGATTTGGCGCCAACAAAAGTAAAAGATCGTACTTGGAATAAATGGAACATAGCAGCACTGTGGGTTGGTATGTCTATTTGTGTACCTACTTATACATTAGGTGGTGTTTTAACGGCTTACTTTGGTCTTTCTGTGATGGAAGCCCTATTTACCATTTTAATCGCTAACGTGATTTTGTTGGTTCCATTAACCTTAAATGCTTATCCAGGTACTAAGTTTGGTATTCCCTTTCCAGTTTTATTACGTTCCTCCTTCGGTATTGTAGGCTCCAATATTCCCTGTTTGATTCGTGGTTTTGTTGCCTGTGGTTGGTTTGGCATTCAAACTATGTTTGGCGGTCTCGCAATTCACTTGTTTCTATCAGCAATTTCCTCTGGCTGGGCGAGTTTAGGTGGCGTTGGTGAAGTTATTGGCTTCTTCCTGTTTTGGGCACTTCAAATGGTTGTCGTAATTCGCGGCGCTGAGTCTATTAAATGGTTAGAAACATTATCTGCTCCTCTATTATTAATCGTTAGTATTGGTTTGATGGTTTGGGCTGGCGGTAAAGTATCTGTTACCGAAGTACTTGCCATTCCTGCAAACCGTCCTGAAGATGCTGGTTTTATGAGCTATTTCTTTGGCGGCCTAACAGCTATGGTCGGTTTCTGGGCAACCTTGTCTTTGAATATTCCAGACTTCAGCCGTTATGCAAGATCTCAGAAAGACCAAGTTATTGGTCAAATTATTGGCTTGCCAATCACCATGTTCTTCTTCGCGGCTTTGGGCGTCATGCTTACTGCTGCTTCAACCACATTGGTTGGCGAAACTATTTCTGACCCTATTTCTTTGATCGGTAAAATTGATAGCCCAGTTTGGGTTGCTAGCGCTATGGTGTTGATCATTATTGCTACGATTTCAACAAACACAGCAGCAAATATTGTCTCTCCTACCAATGACTTCCAAAACATTGCACCTAAGTATATTAATCACACCCGTGGCGTTCTATTGACTGGTTTTGTCGGCATCCTATTAATGGGTTGGGAACTACTTAAAAAAATGGGCTGGTTGGATTCTGATGTCAGCGTTGAAAGCATGTACTCAAACTGGCTATTAGGCTACTCAAGCCTATTAGGCCCTATTGCCGGCATTATGATTGTGGATTACTTCCTTATCAAACGTCAGCATTTAGACTTGGTTGCTCTTTACACTCCAGGCAGTTTGTACCCAGCCTTCAACAGCGCAGGTTTAATCTCGTTCGCTGTTCCTGTAGCCATCACTTTAGCTGCATTAAATGTGTCTGCACTTAGCTGGTTCTATAGCTACGGCTGGTTCACTGGTGCTTTTACCGGGGCAATTGTGTATTTCATTCTAGCGAGTATGCAAGCGTCTTCAGCAGAACAATCTGATGCTTTACCATCTTAATCAATGGCTCCATCAGTGACGCTTTTTAGCGTCACTGATCTTTTTTATTAATACAGCACAGTTTTCTTATTTTTATTCATTAGCAGGACGAAATAATATGAGTTTATTAATTAAAGGTGGGACGGTCGTCACCCATGAAGAAACCTTCAAAGCAGACATTCTTTGTAAAGACAATAAAATCGTCGAAATAGGTAATATTACGAGTATTCCGAGCGATGTAGAGGTTATTGATGCGACAGGAAAATTTATCATGCCGGGTGGTATTGATCCTCACACTCACATGCAATTACCTTTTATGGGGACAGTCGCAAAAGATGACTTTGCCTCTGGTACTGTTGCTGCATTGGCTGGCGGTACAACAACGATTATCGATTTCGTGATTCCAAACCCTCAACAGTCTTTATTAGAAGCTTATGCTCAATGGCGAGAATGGGCAGAAAAAGCCCATTCGAATTACTCTTTTCACGTTGCGATTACTTGGTGGGAAGACAGTGTTGCTGAAGAAATGGAAACCTTGGTTAAAGATCATGGGGTAAATAGTTTTAAACATTTCATGGCATACAAAAATGCCATCATGGCGACCGATGATATTCTGGTTTCAAGCTTCACAAAATGTTTAGAGCTTGGCGCTGTGCCAACGGTTCACGCGGAAAATGGCGAGCTTGTTTATCATCTACAAAATAAACTTTTTGCCGAAGGTATGACCGGCCCAGAAGCACACCCTTTGTCACGCCCTTCCTCTGTGGAAGGCGAAGCAGCCAACCGTGCCATTAGTATCGCGAATACCTTAGGCGCGCCTATTTATCTTGTTCATGTATCAACTGAAGAAGCCGTCGATGCCATCCGCTATGCAAAAGACCATGGTCACACTGTTTTCGGTGAAGTATTAGCAGGTCATTTAACAGTAGATGAAAGCGTTTACCAAAACCCTGATTGGGCCACAGCTGCAGCGCATGTTATGAGCCCTCCTTTCAGACCAAAGCATCATCAGGATGCACTTTGGAAAGGTGTACAAGCTGGCACTTTACAAACTACCGCTACTGACCATTGTGCTTTTTGTGCTGAACAAAAAGCCATGGGTAAAGACAACTTCGCGATGATTCCAAATGGAACTGCAGGTGTAGAAGAACGCATGATGGTATTGTGGGAAAAAGGCGTGAACGAAGGCAAGATCACACCAAATGAATTTGTCGCACTAACCTCTACAAACACAGCAAAAATATTCAACATCTACCCAAACAAGGGCTGTGTTCGAGTTGGCGCAGATGCAGACTTGGTAATATGGAATCCAGCGGCAACGAAAACCTTGTCAGCTAAAACCCATAAATCCAACATTGAACACAGTATTTATGAAGGTATGGAAATTCACGGTGTTCCGGAAACCACCATTTGTAATGGTAAATTGGCTTGGCATGAGAACACACTACTAGCGAAATCAGGGGACGGAAAATACATCGACCGCCCTACTTATGCTCCTTTCTATGAGTCATTAAGAAAGCGTAAGGAATTGAATAAACCTGTTGCGGTTCAGCGCTAAAAAAGCGCTTGTGGTTAAAAGAGGTCAGATCCCTAAAACGATGAGATCTGACTTCTTTAAGATTAAAACACAAAATGCGCCAAGGCTTGCAGTACAACTAAGGACATAACACCAGCTACAATGTCATCAAACATTATACCAAAACCGCCATGAACGTGTTTATCTATCCATGAGATCGGCCAAGGCTTCAATATGTCGAATAAGCGAAACAAGACAAAACCCAGCACAATATACATCCAACCAGCAGGTGCGAGCCACATAGTAATCCAATAGCCAACAAACTCATCCCAAACGATTCCAGAATGATCATGCACACCTAGATCTTTCGATGTTTTCCCACAAAGGTAAATTCCCACCAGTGAGGTAACCACCAGCATGATTAGGTATTCAATATTGCTTAAATCTTGCAGCAACCATAAATAAAGAGGCACCGCCGCCAAGGTTCCAAATGTTCCCGGCGCTTTAGGTGCTGCGCCAGCCCCCAAACCGAAAGCCAGAAAATGTATCGGATTACGCCACACTGATGCTGGGGCAGAGTTTGCCATGAAATATCCTTTCTAATGTTTATTTAAATAGGTTTAATCAAAATAGAACTACGCTTTCGTTAGAAATGCTGCCATCCACTTATTTCACCATTGTACCCTTGAATACAAAAGCCTTTTTCAACAATCTCGCCAACCCTGACACAAGGTAAGCTCAATGTTTGAGTAATCAAAGCAATTTCTGCCGCCTGTTCCTTTGGTGCAGTAAAACACAACTCGTAATCATCACCACCAGTTAATGCCAATGTTACAGCCGATTCTGGCTGCCAATTCATTAACTCTGATGAGATTGGAAGAACGCTTACATCTAGGTTCGCGCCAACGCCAGATGCTTTCAATATATGCTGAATATCTTGAGCAAGACCGTCTGAAATATCCATCATGGCATGAACTACACGCTTTAATGCCATACCAACAATAAGTCTTGGTTTCGGTCGCCAATAACGATCATAGAAGTAGTCAAAGCGTTCACTCGACACTTGTAGTTCCCCCGTCACAATAGGCACCGCTGCCGCCGCATCCCCCAATAAACCAGTGACATAAATGTCGTCGCCTACTTTTGCCCCAGACCGTAGCACAGCTAATTCTTGTTCCACATAACCATGCACTTGTAGTGTAATCGTCAGTGGCCCTTTGGTGGTATCGCCACCAACCAAGGCCAAACCAATGGGCTCAGCAAGTTCCGCCATGCCTTGTGCGAGCCCGACTAACCATTGCGGGTCAGATTCAGGGATCGTCAAACCTAAGGTGAAAAATGCTGGTTTTGCGCCCATCGCAGCAAGATCACTCACGCACGTTGCCACTGCACGATAACCAACATCAACAGGATCGGCATCAAAAGGAAAATGTCGACCTTCCACTAAAGTGTCCATAGAAAACACCAAGCTCTGTCCCTGTGGTACATGCACCTGAGCACAATCATCACCAATACCCAATAATATATCACCGCGTTCTTGGGTGTTTGCCATGACAGAAGCTTGAAAGATGTTTTGTATTAACTCGAATTCTTTCAACACACTATCCTTTTATTCTGACGACAAAAAAGTATTTCGGCCTCTAGTATAAATAAAGCCACCTGAAATGAAATTTATAATGCGTGGCGTAATAAGTTTCTGAGCACTTTAAAAACCTCAAGATCACTGTGTCGCTGATGTTGGAGCATATCTACATTAGCCGACCATCCCATTTCTTCGAATTCAATGGGAAGCTTGATAAGTGTGCCTTTTTGTACTTCCTCAATCGCCACATGGTTTGGCAATAAGCACCAACCATATCCTTGTGCTGCCAGCTCAAGTAATACGAAATAATTATCGGCATACCAAACGTCTGGACTTATTTTTAATTGAAAGCTACTTGTTTGCGTATTACGAGAGCGAATAAGCAACTGCCTATGTAGGCGTAAACCATCAATATTCTTACAACCCAGTCCTGCTAAAGGGTGTGATTTAGCAATGTATAAATCAAACTTCACGGAACCAAGGCATTCATAGTCTAAATAACTTGGAATCTTCAACTCGCTAAATATGATACCGGTTAATGGCTTTTCGCCTTTTAACATATCGATTATGTCGAGACTGGATGCACTTAAAAACTCAAGAGATACATTCGGGTATTTATTTTGAAGCTCTGCAACAGCGTTGGTAATGACTTTAAGTGGAATTCCTTCATCAAGTGCAATGGTAATTTCTCTTGGTGTTTCATCATTTAATGCTAGCGCGGAATTTGTTAAACGCTGATGCTGATTAAGCAAGGCCATTGCTTGTGGCAATAACTTTTTACCCGCATCAGATAGTTGCGGATAACGACCAGCGCGCTCGAATAATACGGCGTTGCAGTCTATTTCTAAATTAATAATATGTTGGCTGACAACGGATTGCGCCTTATTTAAACGTCGGGCAGCCGCAGAAAATGAACCTGTTTCGACCGTTGCTACAAATGCTTGAAGTTGTTCGACACTAAACATATCGCTTTTCCAGATACTATCTAACTGTTTAATATCTTAATAATGGATAAAAATAAGCAATTAGTCACTATATACAGGCGTAAAATTGATAATGAAAACCGTTGAACGAATCTTTCAAGCCATTCTTTTTGAAGTCACTGTACTTGCTATCATTATTCCTTCGTCAGTCATCATTGGCGGATTTAATGCTGGAAAAATGACCATTGTGGCGGTCGCCATATCGTTATTTGCAATGCTTTGGAATTATATTTACAACCTAATCTTCGATAAGTTAATGGGCTTTAACCGTTTAGAAAGAGGTCTAGTTCTTCGTGTTTCTCATGCGGTTGGTTTTGAAATAGGAATGGTTATCATCACATTACCAGTAATGGCTTGGTATTTAGAGATCACCTTACTGGCCGCTGCCATTTTAGAGGCTGCTTTTTTAATATTTATACTTATATATACTCTTGTATTCAATTGGATATACGACCAATACCAGCCCTACCGAAAATGGTTCAATAAACACTAACTTAATCGGGCACAAAAAAGCCCTCGTTATGAACGCTAAATTTGCTCTAATAACGAGGGCTGTTCTTTTAAAGATATAACTCACAGTCTATTCGAAGATATTACTGCAGAACTTCGATTTTGACGTTACTGAAATCAATACCATTATCTGGCGTATCTTTCTTTTTAGAAGAACCAAATGTTTTACTGTTTACATGGAAAGCCAGCATACCAAAGTTGTTCACATCACTGCCTTCATCCATAACACTGAACTCTGTTAATAACTTATTACCTTGGCTCAATGAACCTGCTACCTCAACACCATTCGCAACTTTCTTAACAGAAATCGTTCCTGTGTAAGTTTGATTTGGTTTAAATTGATAAGCAACTCCACCACCACCAAGGTGTTGATAGCCCTTTGTAGTACCCAACAAACGACCTTGTGTGTCATCTTTGTGTTTACGAATATCAATATTCGCTGCAGAGGTATCCTTCAAACCTACATCAAAATCCAACATATAACCAGGCAGACCATCAAAGGCAGCAATAGGTTTTTTGGATGATGCAGATAAATCCCCCTCTAACTCTTCGCGACCTAACTTATCATATAGCCCAACACGCAAAGAAGAATCACGATTGCTGCCAATGGTAGCTGGTGTTGTGAAGGTAAATGAGGCTTTTAGAGTTTGACCAAGGCTTAGTTTTTGCGGCGTAAAGGAACTACGAAAGCCTCGACCTGAACCTCCTGAGACCAAACCTAAGGAACCTTTAGAAATTTCAAATGCACTACTGCCTGTTGTACTTAACCAATTTGCATCAAGATTATCTGAACCACCTTTGAAGTCTCCATCGGTAAAACTATCATCCACAACAACGCCTGCGATAGCAGGTGCAACCGAAGCTGATTCAGCTTTTTTCAAAGAGGTTGTTGCCATACCTTTCTCCAATACTGGAACGGGAGAATGAGAGTAATCCAACTTATAAAAGATGATCTTATCAAAGTCTGTTTCAGGCTCAGGGCTCGTATTATTTTGAGAATAAGCACCCGCTTTGAAGAACATAAAATCATCTTCGACATTAAATCCGCTATCACGCATATCAAACGGCTCAGCACTCACTTCCGTACCATCATCACGAATAATTTTTACGTAGAGCATAGGAATGATTTTGTTGCCTTCTGGCTTACCTTTCACCTCAATTTCGTAGCTGAAAACTTCATCTAAAGCGATACCGTCAGCGGGATTATCTGCTCTATCACTACGACTACCAATGATTTCTATCCACTTTTCTTTACCAGTTGCAGGCTCATGGGCAAAATAAATAGAACCGAATTTATTCTGTGGTAACTTGCGATAATAAAGACGAATTGGCTCATCATCTTTCGCATGTATTTGACCAATAATGACACGACCCACCTGATACGCTTTACCAAGCCTTGTAACTTGGTTAATGGACAATGTCGCTTTTAGGACACCATCGACGCCACCAGACAATGCTTGAGCAGATTTTGGTGCTGATGAAAATACCCAGTTATTTTTATTAGGAATACCACCGTCAATACGAGTTTCTATACTGTAGTCACCTTTACGTAACATGCCACGTAATTCGGTACGAGTGTATTTGGTATTTTTAGAGGTCTTCGCTCCGGCTGGAGTCGAACGAAATACCATGCCACCTGTTGCAGGGTCTGTGTAGAAGTAACGAGAATCCGTCCAACCAGCGGCTAGTTCGTTTTCAAATACGTTATCGGATTTACCATCACCATCGTCGTCGGCAGGTGTTGTGACATACCATCCCGTTAAATCAAAGTTTTTACCTGGTGGTAGGTCTGTATGTAAGCCGAAAAGGCCTTTGCCCTTACGCTCTGTCACCAATGGTACAGCTGGTTTTTCAACATGAACGCCACAACCATAAGCAGCAACTTCAACAATACTATTCCAGTCGTTACTTTCGTTTCCGTTAGCAACTAATTTAATAAACTGAGCTTGAAGATCTTTGAAATCATAGGTTTCCAACCCAACGCTTGTACCACTGGATTTCTTACGCGGCACAATCTCACTGAATTTTTTACCATCTTTTGAAGCTTCAAGAGAAAACTCTGACCAACGGCTATCGCCTTTGTGCCAAGCAATACCGAATGACTTAAGGGTTTGTACTGCACCTAAATCAAACAGAACAGTTTTTGGTTCACCTTGAGATTGGTTAGACCAACGGGAGTCAGCATCTAAATCGCCATCAATTAAATTATCAGGACCGTGAGTCTCTTCATATAAACCATCATCCTGCGCAGAAATGATGGTAAGCACATCGCTGGCATCACATGCAGTGTTCGCACTAACAGAGCCTGCACACAATAACAAAGCGACCGATGTGGTTGCAGCTAGATTTTTCATCCTAAATCCTCTTATTTTTATTTTTTGATGCTAATGTCTCCATAGAGACAATAGTATGATGAATATACTCGATAAAAATTAAAAAAATAAGTATCAGAATGAATATTTACTTAGTTTGAAAAATGACAAAATTTGAAATGAAATAGTGAAGAACAATTATAGATCTGTACTTTAAAACCAAATATATTTAAAATAAAACCTTATAAAACAAACAGTTAAATATAAAATTAGTTTTCCCTGGATACTTTTTCAACCTTGTTAAAAATAATAAAAATCTTTCAACATCGCTTATAAGTCATTCTTTAAAATAAAAAATAAGTTTCTCGACAGCCACATTAGTATTACTAATAATTCAGATAGATTCACGTTTAACAATAATTATTACTCATGAAAAGACAAAAAACACGAGCCTTCCCGCCTTTGAAAGGTAGAAAGATCTGAGGTGGCCATTTTTTATTTAATTAAGGGCAGCGATATGAATACATGCCGCCCTTATCTACAAAGAAAGGGGTGAGAAATGAAGCGCCTTAGCTTGTCGCGTCTGGACGCTTAATGCGAGTTTTTGGTGTTGCAACAACTTCAAGATAAAAGGATTTCCAATGTTGACTCTGAGCAGAGCTAATATTGGTATTAATATCTCCTTCGTGAATCACTCTAGCTTTATCTGCTGTTTGACCAAACTTGCAATCAAATCCCCAAAAATCAGTATTCTCAGGCAAGGCTTTTGCGCGTTCTTGCTTGATGTATTTTTTCACTTCATTTTTCGCTTCTTCTATGATGCGCTGATAGGGCTTTTTTGGGTGAGATAAAACAAAGTTCTTTTTCATTATAATCCTAAAATTGTTCGGCAAGCTTACATAGCAACCTTAATATCACGCATAATAACTGGTTCCCTGTAAAGCAGCCAACGATATTGCCATTATCTAGCTCGTTGCTGCGTAAAATCTGTTGATGGCGTGCCTTTGTAACAACGAGGAATAACAGGGAAGGTGTCTGTTAAAAAGTACGCATAAGTACCATTAGGAAACTCTGGAGTGATGGTGCTTTGCCCATTACATTCATCCAAACTTCCAGCGCCTTCTACATATTCGTAATCAGCAACGAAAGTGCCGTCGTAATGTCCACCAGGATTACTGCCACCCTCTGGTCTATGGCCACCTTTCAACCGGTAACTAGAAGTCTGTTCGACAATATCAGAATGTTTGTCTTCAGGATCTTTATAACCATAAAGTGCATAGATAGGAAAACCATCCGCAGCCCAGCCAATTAAAGGAGAATGTTCTTCGCTTGAAAGATGAAGACGTGACACTAATAAGGTAGGTAACGCATGATAATGGTAAGCACCTGTAGGTTGGACATGAGCATGATTTTCGTCCAGACCTAATTCCACAGCACCAGACATAGCTTCGTATTGCCAACCGCTGTTTCGATCACCCAAATACCATTCTGCCGCAATAGGATCAAACGGTACGCCGTTCAACCCCAAACCAAAATCATGTAAACCTAAAGGTGTAATTTCTTTTGCAACCTTTGGGTTAGCTGGAATATTAAACGTATAGCTTTGCTCTTTGATCTCGTTCGGATTACCAGAATTTGGGAACTGCCCTGTTAGGTGTTCAGAAACACCATTGGCAACAAGGATGCGTACATCACCTTCGACACGAACACTAATTTCATTATCCGTAATCGGTTCTACATTCGCTTCCAACATTTCAATCTTTCCATCTGATTGAATCGCAGTATGTTTTCTTGGCGCGCGTCTTTGCACTTGCCCACTAGCATTAGATGAACCAGCGTCAGAGAGTTGATTGCCAGACAGTCCATTCGCAGCGCCTCTTTCTGGTACACAAACCAGTTGTTTTTGAGAAGGTGGCTGACGGCAAATACCTTCGACTGTATTTCTTGGCGAACTAAAACTGCAGCTGTTTCCAGCAACCTGACTTTCACAAGCATCAATAGCCACTTGTGGTGCTTTGGCATAAGTGAAAAAAGAAACACCCATTACAATAAGGCTCATCAATATCTTCATCTGCTTTTTCCTATAAGAACGTTTTAAGCATTAATCAGACTTAAAATTAGCATCAGTAAGAAAGTTAGTAATTTCATTTTACGCAGATTTACATCACACATTTGAAAACATCTAAACGTCCTATAAATGACTCTTGATGAACGAGTTCTCTTAATAGTAAACAAATTCGGAGACGCTAGGGCTTTCATCATCTGTAAAAAAAGCCCCGTTATTAACAAGTAATAACGGGGCTCTTAACTATTTTTTATAAACGCTTTCGATGACGGTTGGCTGCCTTTAAGGAGCTAACCTTTTATCGACTACTTATTCGCTTCTCGACGTGCTGCAATTTCTTCACGACGAACACGTTGTGCAAGTTTGTCTAAAATACCGTTAACGTATTTATGGCTTTCCGTTGCACCAAAGCCTTTCGCTAATTCAACACTTTCGTTAATAGCAACGCGGTATGGTACGTCTAGGCGTTCTGACAATTCGAATGCGCCGATACGCATAACAGCCAATTCAATTGGATCAAGTTCGCTTAATGGGCGATCAAGTAATTCTTCAAACAATCCGTCTAGCTTTTTAGCACTGGCTGTTACACCTTGCAGAAGCTCACGGAAGTAAGGTTTATCACAAGAGTCCATGTCTTGGTCAATTACGAATTGGGTTTCAATTTCGCTAACAGCCGATTGGTTCATCTGCCATTGATAAACCGCTTGTAATGCCAAACGACGAGAAGCACTGCGCATTTGTGAACGCGAAGGCTTTTTGGCCTTCTTTTTCGGTGCTGGAGTTTGGTCGTTTGTTGTTTCCACTTCGCTCATTTTTTGCCTCAGTTATCCAGACTACATCGCCTTATGGGCTAACATTTTGTCTGTTTGGTAGTGCTTATGTTCGTCTGCTAGACAGTGCTTTCGATCATTATGATCCAAGGCACAAATATAGGTTTCATCTTGGGCGGCGATTATAGCAATTTTTATCCTACGTTTCTCGGCAAAGTTTTCTAAATATCACAAAGAAAACATCCTTTTTTACAATCCACAGCAAAGAAACGAGAAAAAGACTTAGAAAGCAATGACTCAGCGTTAACGAGAAGCCAGCACTTTTTTCAACATCACTACTTTAAAGCTCATCATCCAAATAGGTTGGCAAATATACCAAACGCAAATCCTGACCAATCTTACGAACTGATTTAAGCTCTAACTCAACCGCTTCATCCATCGCTTCTAAAGGCAATTGGAACAAGGGACGCGCACTTGAACCTAACAACTTAGGAGCCATGTAAACAACAATTTCATCCACTAAACCGGCTTGTAAAAAACCACCTGCTAATTCCGAGCCTGTTTCGAGCAAAACCTCATTAATACCCGCGTCAGCAAGCTGCTCCATAGCATCTAACAAATCCAAACGGCCATCATCACCACGAGAACAAAAACGCACAGTAACGCCTTTCTTTTTTAGTACTTCAAGATGTTCATCTTCAATTTCTTCTTCGATAGAAAATACACAAGCTTGTGAAGTGGGATAAAGAATCTTAGCTTCAGGCACAATCGATAATGCCGTATCCATAACAACACGCAAAGGCTGGCGCACAGTTTTCGGATCAGCTTCTTGATCATTACTATCAATACGCACCGTCAAACTTGGATTATCTGTTAGAACGGAGCCAATACCCGTCACAATCGCATCACTTTGTGCACGTAAACGCTGCACATCAAGACGCGCTTCGGCTCCAGTAATCCATTGGCTTTCGCCAGATTCCATTGCTGTTCGACCATCAATACTCATTGCCAGTTTCACACGTATGTAAGGTAAACCTTCTCGCATACGCTTAATAAAACCTAGATTGATCTCTTCACATTCGGCTTCTTGAATTGGCCCTATCACTTCGATACCGGCTTTTTTCAATTTCGCCAAACCACGACCGGATACTTCTGGATTTGGGTCTTGCATACCGAATACGACACGCGCCACACCCGCTTTGATTAAAGCATCGGCACAGGGTGGTGTTTTACCTTGATGACTGCAAGGCTCTAAGGTGACATACGCCGTAGAGCCTTTTATTTGCTCCGCCCCATTATTTTGCGCATCAGCCAAAGCATTCACTTCAGCGTGAGCTTGCCCTGCTTGCAAGTGAAAACCTTGTCCAATCAACTGACTATCTTTGACTAACACACAGCCGACACGAGGATTAGGGTGTGTTGTGTAAAGGCCTTTTTGGCCAGCTGAATGGCTTTCGCCATCCAGTATTCATGGTTATAAACTGTCATTAGTTATCTTCTTTAGGTGCTTGTGATTCCGTACTGTTACTTTCTAGACGATCGATCGCCTCACGAAATTCACTAATGTCTTTAAAGCTTCGATAAACCGAGGCAAATCGAACATAAGCCACTTGGTCAAGTCGCTGTAATTCGTCCATAACGGCTTCGCCAGTCCAACGAGAAGGTAATTCACGCTCACCAGTTGCCTGCATTTTCTCTTTGATTCTGGTGATGGCGGTTTCAACAGCTTCACTGCTCACTGGGCGTTTTTCTATGGCCTTGATAATGCCATTACGCAATTTGTCTTCATCAAAAGCTTCACGACTACCATCGCTTTTAATCAATTTTGGCATTTGTAATTCAGCCACTTCGAACGTGGTAAAACGCTCGTGGCAATGAATACAGGTACGACGACGGCGTACTTGTGCGGCTTCCGAAACTAACCGAGAGTCGACTACTTTAGTATCTAGAGTTCCACAAAAAGGGCATCGCATAGCGCTTCCAATATCACTAAATTGGTGTAAGAATGCCTCAATAAAGGCCATCATTTTCTGGCTCAAATCATACCAATCCCGCCACTATATAGCTACAAATGTACTTTTCTTGGAAACGTACGTTTTCATAGTAACGGGCGAGTTAACAAGGATATTTATGCCATTTGCAGAGTTAGCCGGTTTGGCCGCCGCGTTATGTTGGACCATCTCAAGTTTAATGGCGCCTAGATTAATACAGCGCTTTGGTACCATGCGTTTCAATACCGTTCGAATTGCAATCGCCAGCTCTATATTATTACTTGTTTGTGTTATTGGTCAGCGCTTTAGTACTCAGCTATGGCAACATTCAGAAATGGTCATGCTATCTGGTTTATTGGGCATTTTTCTTGGTGACACAATGCTGTTTAGCGCTGTACATCGTCTTGGGCCAAGACGTACTGGCGTCCTTTTCGCAACCAATGCCCCCATGTCAATTTTACTCAGTTGGTTATTCCTAGATGAGTATCTTTCCTTTAGCCAATTACTTGCTTGTGGCCTAGTTCTAACCGGTGTAATCATCGCCATATTATTTGGTAAACGAAACAATAATCACGCATGGGAGCAAACTAAAGGTAAGCTGAGTGCAGGTATTCTTATGGCATTAGGTGGTGCTCTTGGACAAGCCAGCGGTGCATTACTCAGCAAGCCAGCTTTACTGGATGGTGCAGATCCGATTGCCGTATCAGCATTACGTGTTAGCACTGGCGCAATCGCTCTTATTCTTGCGTATGGTTTGTTTTATCGACACAAGCAACCCGCCGACGCCCTTCACTTTTGGCAATTGAACTCTTCTGACTTTCTCGGTGTAATTGCCATGGCGACGATTGGCATGGTAATCGGTATGAGTCTTTTGGTTTGGGGTGTCGGAAACGCTAATGTAGGTATTGTCACTACCTTGTCCGCAGTGGTACCTGTACTTATCTTACCAGCATTATGGATTACCACTGGCCAGCGACCTGCATTTGGCGCTTGGCTAGGGGCAATTTTAGTGGTGGCTGGTGCCTCGCTGATTATTCTTCATTAGCGCCAGCTGTGCTATTCTTAGCAGACTTGCTTTGTTCTTAGCACATTTGTTTTGTTCGTTCTCCACCGAATGCCCATACTGATTCAATATCAGGTTTGGCAAGCCGTGGGGCGTTTTCTAAATCATAGGATAGTTGATTCTTTTTATGGCTCAATTTGTATACAGCATGAACCGCGTTGGGAAGGTTGTTCCTCCTAAACGTGAGATTCTTAAAGACATTTCTCTTTCATTTTTCCCTGGCGCTAAGATCGGTGTATTGGGCCTTAACGGTTCTGGTAAATCGACTCTTCTTCGCATCATGGCCGGTGTTGATACCGAACATAATGGTGAAGCACGACCAATGCCGGGCATCAAGATCGGCTATTTGGAGCAAGAACCCCATCTTGATCCAGAGAAAAACGTACGCGGTATTGTCGAAGAAGCGTTTTCTGACGTTATCGAAGCTATGGCTCGCCTAGATCAAGTCTACGCAGAATACGCCGAGCCAGATGCGGATTTCGATGCGCTTGCTAAAGAACAGGGTCAGCTTGAAGCCTTGATCGAAGCAAAAGAAGGCCACAACCTAGAACGTGCCCTTGAAGTCGCAGCTGATGCCCTTCGCCTTCCACCTTGGGACGCGAAAGTAGAACATCTTTCTGGTGGCGAACGTCGCCGTGTTGCACTGTGTCGTTTATTACTCGACAAGCCAGACATGATACTTCTAGACGAACCAACCAACCATTTGGATGCGGAATCCGTTGCTTGGTTAGAACGCTTCCTGAAAGATTATCCGGGTACCGTTGTGGCCATTACCCATGACCGTTATTTCCTTGATAACGCAGCAGGCTGGATTCTGGAACTTGACCGTGGACACGGTATTCCATACGAAGGTAACTATTCTTCTTGGCTAGAACAAAAAGATGCTCGTCTTGCTAGCGAAGCGAAGCAACAAGCATCTCATCAGAAAGCCATCAAATCTGAGCTTGAATGGGTTCGTCAAGGTGCCAAGGGTCGTCAATCTAAATCTAAAGCGCGTTTGGCCCGATTCGAAGAAATGAACTCTCAAGAATTCCAAGATCGTAACGAAACTAACGAATTGTACATTCCACCGGGACCACGTCTTGGTAGTAAAGTCATCGAAATCGAAGGCGTCAGCAAAAGCTTCGAACACAAGATGCTACTAGAAGACTTCAACATGGTCGTACCTCAAGGCGCTATCGTGGGTGTGGTTGGTGGTAACGGCGCGGGTAAATCAACACTGTTTAAAATGATTGCCGGTATCGAAAAACCAGATACAGGAACAGTCACACTGGGCGAAACGGTACAACTGGCTTACGTAGATCAAATGCGTGAACTGGATGGTGATAAAACCGTTTTTGAAGAAATTGCCGACGGCCAAGACATGATTACAGTGCACAACTACAAAGTTGTGTCTCGTGCTTACATAGGTCGCTTTAACTTCAAAGGATCAGATCAACAGAAATTGGTTAAGCATTTATCTGGTGGTGAACGTAACCGTTTGCACCTTGCCAAACTGCTTAAAGAAGGCGGCAACGTATTGCTACTGGATGAGCCGACCAATGACCTTGATGTGGAAACCTTACGAGCACTGGAAGACGCATTACTTGCCTTCCCAGGTGCGGCCATTGTTATTTCCCATGACCGTTGGTTCCTAGACCGTATCGCCACGCATATCCTTGCGTACGAAGGCGATTCAAAAGCCGTCTTCTTCGAAGGCAACTACGCAGAATACGAAGCCGACTACAAACAACGTACCGGCAACGAAGCCACACCAACACGTATCAAATACAAACGTATTGATGCTTAATTGTTGAGTTAAGGCTTAGAAATACAAGAACCGCTTTCAGAGATGGAAGCGGTTTTTTTTTATACTTGATAGGCCCTAGAATCTAGTTCTTTTCTGAATTTTCAATTTTTTTTGTATATCCCTAATATTGTCCAACGACTGCTTAGCTTCCTGTTCAATTTCCACATATAAATCATGATCTTTAGATATATCTATAAAGCAACCAATATCTATTGAATAGAGGTGTGATAGTCTTGAAAATGTATCAAGAGCATTACTCAACACTTTTAATGATTCACGATATTTTCCCTTTAATGCGCCCTCACCTTTCATATGAATATTACTTCTAGCAATCAACAGAGCCATATCAAACGTATCAATTAAATCTACATTTTCCTGCTTATCAGCCCAATTATCTGCAAAAATTATACTTTTAACACAATCATCACTATTGCTAGCATGCTTCCAGCCATCATAAATTTCTTCGATTCTTTGTTTAGCTTGTCCATTTCCATTTTTAAAATCTGAATGTGTATCGCTAGCAAGAAATACTGCAATTCGACCAAGCTGCCTAAAATATGAATACGCAACTAATGCAGAATCACGCTCTTTTCTTAACAACTCGTGTCTATCTTTTTCAATTTGTTTATCCGTTCTCTCAATCTGAGCAGCAGTTTGAGCAGACCTATGGTTCGAAGCAACCAGAGCAACCGCAGGAAAAATAAGGGCTATTATAGTGAGTGGAACTTTAAGACGAGTAATCGCATCGTTAATACAATCAGATGTCCAACATGCGGGCCCAGCGAAATACGAATCATGATATACAATGAGACCAGCGACTACAGCTCCGAAAATAAGGGGCACAACAAGCGCAGCTTTAAACCAGAAAAGCTGAGTAAGTGTTTTATTATGTGACATGCAGCATCCTTGTTTCGTAAGATTTCCGTACCAATAATTATAGGCTAGAAAGAGATTAACCCCATCTTCCGTCTTCCCCTTCAAAGACACAAGGGGAAGAGACTTGTTCGTCAATTGTTATAATTCCTCAAGCTATTGCTTCAATTCCATTTTTCTCAGCCAGTGACAGCATTTTCAGCGCGGCGCCTCTGGGTTTGCTTTCACCCTGCTCCCATTTTTTGACCAGCTTGTCACTGACATTTAGATATTGGGCAAAAACAGGTTGCGAAAGATTGTTAGCCAATCGTAGTTGACGAACTTTCTCAGGCGTAAATTCATGAATAGAAGTGAGGCACAATGCATCAAACTTACGCATGGTGGTTTTATCAATCACACCTGCTTTGTTTAACCCTTTAGCCGTTTTATGAACGGATTTTAAAATATCACTCATGGCTATCTCCTTCCTGATAATTATCCATTTTAATAAGTTCGCCAGTCACTATTAGAATAGCCCCTAAACATACGAAACAACAGCCATAAAAAAGCCGCTTATCTTGCGATAAACGGCTTTATATTTTCATTTTGAAATGAGTTAAGAAAGACTAAACCTTAAAGCTGCCTACTTGATGATCAAGCTCTTTATACAGTTTAGATATGTCTTCCGATTGTTGATGTATCAAATCGGCAACCGTTTGTACTGAGGTGGTTTGTTCGTTTAAAGACACCATATTTTGATTCAAGTCGTTGGCGACAACAGATTGTTCTTGTGTCGCTTGGGCTGTTTGCGCAGCCATTTCCTGAACCTTGCTAAAGGATTCACTTAATGCCGTAAATGTTTTAGTCACTTCATCAAAGTTACTTGCTGTGAACTCTGCATTATCATGGCTGTTACGAATCGCCTTCGCTGATTCAGAAACATTGATATTAAGCTTTTCGATCATGGATTCGATTTCATTTGTGCTATCTTGTGTTCGAGTTGCAAGGGTTCTTACTTCATCTGCAACAACTGCGAAACCTCGGCCTTGTTCACCAGCTCGTGCTGCTTCAATGGCCGCATTCAAAGCCAACAAGTTAGTTTGCTCGGCAATGTTACCTATCACTTCTAAAACAGAGGTGATGGCTTCTGAGCTTTTTTGTAATTCATTCGAACGGGCAAGTGCTGATTCAATGTCTGCTACCAATTCTTTTATAGCTTTCTGAGAGTTAGTTACCGCTGACATTCCACTCTGAGTAAGTACATTTGAATTATTCGCTTCATCTGCGGTATCACGAGCAACAGATGCCATTTGTTG
Organism: Marinomonas sp. GJ51-14; assembly: GCF_055808695.1. Taxonomy (NCBI): domain Bacteria; kingdom Pseudomonadati; phylum Pseudomonadota; class Gammaproteobacteria; order Oceanospirillales; family Oceanospirillaceae; genus Marinomonas; species Marinomonas sp. GJ51-14. The sequence continues at coordinate 1,460,915 of NZ_CM147879.1, read as the reverse complement.
GTTAGACATGTCCATTTCATGGCCTGCACTAACAATAAACTCAGAAGCATTGGCTAACGCAGAAGTAATATCAGATGTTCTGACTGAGACGTCTTTTAATCCTGTGGTCATTTGACCTAATGAATCAGATTGTTTATGGATACTACTAATGATGCCTCTAAGTCGATCCATAAATCCATTAAATTCATCCGCCAGATCTCCTAACTCATCTTTTGTCGAAAATTCGATTTTCTGAGTTAAATCACCATCACCTTCAGAAATCTCACGAATACGCTGCCCTAAATAACGAACTTGATTTGTTAGCGTTTTAGGTACCTTGTAGCTAAACCAAATAGAAATCAGCAATCCAATGATAATAACGACAAGAAAGATATTTCCGAAGCTTTCAACATGTGTTGCTACTTCTTGTTGAGCTTCACGGGAACGTTGATTAACTAATTCACCCGCTGAGTCTAGAATATCTCTTAAAGCGGAGAAATCTGCATCCGTTTTTTCTTCAGCGGCTTGAAAGTCTGATGAGTTCACATTCATTTTAACCAACGCATTTGAAGAGCTTAACCAGGTGGAGAAGGCCACATCAAATGGCTCTATCATTTTATTAAGGCTAGGCTCGTCTTTAAGGTAGGTACGGTATAACTCAACTCGATCTTTAACTTGTTGAGCATTTTCCACTCGATCTTTTTCTTCACTTTGAGCATCCCCTACACCAGTAGTGAGACGCTGCTCCGCTAATTTAGCCTGATAGAGGTCTCTATCCGCATTCAGAATTTCCGACACAGCGACAGTGTAATTATCAACTTGGGCAATTAAGGCGCCTTCTAATCGATTAATAATGTGTGTCATTGCCGACAAAGCAATAACGAAGGTAATAGTCATAACAACTATAGGTATTGAGCTTTTTACTCGAATGGAATTTAAACGCATATTTTAATCTCCCCACAAAGCTGATGGATACAGCATATATGAGACATATTAAAGTTAATTATTAATATGGAGCAATCAAGATTAACAATTTCCTACATATTTCGACCCTTTAGGTGACATTTATCTGATTGTCTTAAATAAAATAATTATATAAAGCTTACTCGCGAACACTTTTCTTAGACCCCAGAATTCCACTGGCAAATACAACACCCACGCCCACTAAAACTAATCCAGCGACAATCTCTAACGTAGGGATTTCACCTAATAATGGAATGGCCAATAAAGACGTGAGCACTGGAGTAAGTGCACCGACTGCTGAAGTACGCTCTGCGCCCAATTTATTGATGGCAAAACCATAGCTGAAGCCTGCGATCACACCCACCAAGATAGACTGTACAAGCAGTTGCTTTAATATTACATCAAGACTGACTTGGTTAATTCCTGAATCAACAACACCAAAAAGAAATAAAGCAAATAACAAAATCAATGAAACTAAGCTCAATAATCCGCTAGCGGCTAACGGTGGTAAACCTGCAACTCGCAAACTAATTGTATATAACGCCCAACATAAACTACCACCTAGCAAGCATAAATCACCTAACCAAACTTGCCCTTCTGTCACCAATAAAGAGATTAATAACAACAAAACAATGCCAGAAAAAATACCGATTAACCCACATAAACGTAAACGACTTAATGATTCTTTATAGAAAAAATAGGCAATCGCACTCACAAATAAGGGGAAAGTTCCGGGGAGCAGTAAACCCGCATGAGAAACAGGCGCAAATGTCATTCCTGCTGAGCTTAAAAAAACGAATGGCACACCAGCACCAAAGGTGATGCCAATTAAATATTTCAGCGGTAAAGCAAGTATTTGTTTTCGCGCCCGCCAAGCAAAAGGCAATAAAACAAAACAAGGCACACCAAATCGAAATAACGCTAGATCATAAGAAGTTAAGGCTGTTTGTGTGCCTAATTTAATAACAACAAGCCAACAGGCCCAAATACAAACAGTAAAAAATGCCGCACCAATGCCCAAATACAAAGCCTTACCGCTCGCAATTTTTCGATAAGAAGGCTCTTCTACTGTCTTTACTTCAAGCGCTTTTTTTCGACAAGGTATGGCATCTTCATTCCTCAGTTAAACGAAGCATCATTATGCTGATGAGACTCGAGCATGTCCTTGCCAATTACACCTTTAATTCGCTATATTTTAGTATAAATACTTATTTTAAAACCAAAAACTTAATGGATATGCCAAAATCATGTCAGATAACACCGACTTTCTAATTTTACAGAAATTACAACATGACGGACGCTTGAGTAATGTTGACCTAGCGGGACAAATTAACCTGTCTGCTTCACCTTGTTTACGTCGCGTAAAAGCGCTAGAAGCTGAGGGTTATATCAAGAATTACAGCGCCAAGCTAGACCGTACAAAAGCGGGTTTTGCGATGACAGTATTCATTGAAGTGAGACTCAATAACCACAGCACCGAAGGCATCGAAGAATTTGAGAGAAAAGTATTGGATTTAGACAATATTATTAGTGCGTACTTGGTGTCTGGTTTTGCCGATTATAGATTAGAAGCTGTGGCAAAAGATTTAACCGATTACGAACGAATCTTAAAAGAAGTACAAAACCTACCTTTCGTAAAAGGCATTCAGAGTAATTTTGCTATCCGAGCAATAAAAGCCGACGCGCCCTTACCATTAGCAAACACATTTAGTAAAACAAAGTGATCAACACTATGGCAAACTATCATCACAACTTAGTATTGATAACGCTTAAAAGAGTAATGCGATAATATGGCTTTTCCTACAAAACGCGCCAAACTTGCCCTTGCGGCTTGGTTAGAAACGCACACTCAGTTTCGCCTGCCAGCTCATGCGAACGATCTGACGTCTGCACTAGAAGTGCTTGATACGTCACCTAAACCGACCAGTTATTCCATTCAGTTTTCTTTAATGAAGCGCTATTTCAATCGCGTTATTTTAGGCATTTTGGCTGTTTCTTTTTTGTTAGGGCTCATCGCAGTCCCTTCTGCTTTTGCCACCAGCCAATCAAATCAAGTTAATATTTTCTGGCTCTTTATCGTCTTATTAGGCTTTAACCTACTGAACCTTACCGCTTGGTTCATTACTATGCTTGCAACCATGAGGCACAGATCCGAAAGCAAAGGGATGTTGTTAAGTACTTTGATTTTTCTGAATAAAAAGATAAGTAAGTATTCACATATAGATAAAGACACCACCGAAGCCTATCTACATTGGCAATGCCCTACCCAGTCAAATAAATGGTTAGTCAGCAGTATTTCACATGGTGCGTGGGGATGTTATTTATTCGCAGGCTGGCTGATGACTTTATTATTATTGCTAACCAATCAAGTCGACTTTGTCTGGGAAACAACGCTGCTAAGTGATGAGGCATTTATCCAGCTCACTCAAACATTAAGCATCATTCCACAATGGTTTGGGTTATCCCTTCCTAATCAGCTTGATATTTTGGCAAGTCGAATCGATCTGGTTTCTCAGAATTCAGCGACCAGACAACACTGGGCGAATTTCTTGCTCGCTAGCATTATGATTTATGGCGTACTTCCAAGACTGATACTCACGTTAATCAGTATAAGTATGTATTACGTAAAACGCTCAATACAGCCACTTAGTACGCAGGAACGCCTTATTCAAAACCGTTATCAATACCAAGAAAAACACAGTAAAGTCATTGTAGATCATGATTCAAATAAAACCGTTAAAACAGAAAGCACATCGAACCAAGAACATATAGACACGCTCGACGACAGTGCTTTTTTACAGGCTTGGGCGCTGTTTGAATGGAGCGCACCTCAACCAAATTTTTTAAATAAAGCCAGCACCTTATCTTTGTTAAACAGTCGAGAAGAGCAAGCACAATTCTTAATCAACGCGACCCCAACACCTGTTTATATTTTGGTTGATGCAACACAAAGCCCTGATCGAGGCAGTAGACGCTTTTTCACTCAAGTGAGCACATCTTATTCTTCACCATTTATGGCGATATCTGGTGGTGAAGGTGCTAACTTTGCTGAAGACTGGCAACGGCTTGCAAAAGAAGTCCAGTTGCCGTTTACCCGAATTATAAGAAAGGAGTAACCTGTGTCGATATCTCTTCTTGTCGTTGGTCACGCCAATACAGGCAAAACCTCACTCATTCGCACCTTGTTACGCCGACACGACTTTGGCGACGTGAACGACAGAGCGGGAACCACTCGTCATGTGGAAAGTGTCAAGGTAAACATTGGTCTGCAAACTATCATGACATTAACAGACACGCCAGGATTCGAAGATTCAACCGGCCTATGGGACGTTCGCCATTCTAATGACTTTCGCGGGTTACAAGGTTCCCAGTGGCTACAGCCTTTTTGTGACAGTCGCTTTGCAAAAAATGAGTTTGAACAAGAAGCCAAAATCATTAAACAATTAACAAATACCGATATCATTCTCTACGTGATTGATATACGACAAGCGCCTCTCGGGAAATATTTAGACGAACTGGCGTTATTAGCCAGTGCCAACAAACCCATTATTCCAGTATTAAACTTCAGTGCGACACCAAGCGCCCACTTAAAAGCTTGGCGCGATGTATTAGCAGAACGACACTTACATGCGGTGGTTAAATACGACTCTGTGGCATTTTATTTTGAAGATGAAAAACGGCTTTATCAAAACATCCAGAGTTTAATGCCTGAATATTACGAAACCATTAACCAATTGATTGAATCCCGCGAAGTCGCTGCCCAGCTACGCCTTACCATAGCAACCAAACAATTGGCTGAATTACTTATAAAAACCGCCAGTTCACGTCTTGAATGTGCTCAATATCCTCCCAGCCAAACAGAATCTGCTTTATTTGAAGAGAAAATACGTCAAATGGAACGAAACCATATCGCCGAGTTATTACACCTTTATGAATTTCAAAAAGAAGACTTAATTGCCTCTCCATTACCAATCAATAACAATCAATGGCAACAAGATATTTTTGATAGCGAAACGCTAAAAGAATGGGGAATTGAAACAGGAACAAGTGCACTAACAGGTGCTGCAATTGGAGCAGGGATCGATGTTATGTCTGCGGGTTTAACCTTAGGAACCGCCACAACCATTGGCGCACTTTTAGGCGCGACCTGGAAAACCGGGCAGCATTATAAAGACACTTTAAAAAGCAAGCTAACTAGCCGTCATTACTTGTGCCTAGACTCAGCAACACTAACACTCTTGTGCTTGCGTGGCTTAACCGCCATTCGGCATTTACACCAACGAGGACACGCTTCTCAGCAAGCATTTCAGCTTGTCACACCATCCAAGAACAATGAATTCATGGCACAAATAAATCCTTTCTGGAAACAGGCACAACAACATCCAGAGTGGGCAACACGAGCCTTATCCGATACTCACCCCGTTAAACTAGGGATGCAGGAAGCACTGAAAACCGCCCTTTCTCTCAAAAGCTAAAGCTAGCTCTGGGAAAGTTCACGATCCAAACGTTCTTGAGTTTCACGCATTTTTTGCTCACAGACTTTGATCAAATGAACAACATCCGTCTCATGCAAGCCTTTAGTATCGATTGGATCAAGCATTTCAACGATAACTTTACCGTTATTTAAACGATTCAAGTTCACTTGCCCATGAGTACTACTGCAAATAACTGGCACAACAGGTACACCAGCCTGTACAGCCGCATGAAAAGCTCCTCGCTTAAACGGCAACATGCCCCTTCCGCGGCTACGAGTCCCCTCAGGAAACATCCAAATAGAAAGCCCAGTTTTTTTCATGCTGAACACCACTTGATCAATTGTCTTTATCGCTTTTTTTCGATTATCGCGGTTAATTAATATATTGCCGCTCACCCAATAGAGCACACCGAAAAAAGGAATCCACAATAAGCTAGACTTACCCACAGTAACGACACCTCTGGGCAATACTGCAGCCAATGTAAATAAATCAAAATTATTCTGATGATTGGCTACATAGACAGCTTGAGGAGAACCTTGAGACAGCGGAGACACACGCCCTTCAACAGACAAACCAAAAAGCGGTGTTACTTTAGAAAAGACCTGTCCAATATGATAGACACGATTCTTTGAACCTAAAGTAAATAAACAAAAAACAATGCCAACTAATGTGACACTGACGATAAGTAATAACAGCAGTATCATTCGCACTAAAAATAACATAGTTAACTAACCTAACAGAGACAGCATAAAAGGATTATGAAAGTTTATGAAAGTCCTCACGCCATTGGAAGAAATCTTCAGCAACCATAGGTTTCGCGAAGAAATAGCCCTGTATTTTATCGCATTCGTAATTTCTTAGTAGCTCAACACCTTCAGCATTTTCAGCACCTTCGGCCGTTACCTGAAACCCCAAGCTATGGGACAAGCCGATAGTCGCTTTAGCAATAAATTCATCACCTTTATTAGTATCAATATATTGAATAAAAGCTCGGTCTATTTTAACTTCGTTAACTGGAAGCTCTCGCAGATACGCCAATGATGATTGGCCTGTACCAAAGTCATCAATTGCCAGATGAATGCCCATTTCTTGTAGAGCGTTTAATACCTTAATCACTTTAGTACGATCTTTCATCACCGCACTTTCGGTAACCTCAAGAGCCAATGCTCGCTCTGTCAGATTATTTTCTTTTAAGGCCTGAGCAACCATTGCTGGCAACTCTTCATCAATTAAGTCATGAGCAGATAAATTCACCGCAACACGAATTTCATAACCATTTTCCCACCAAACACTAAGCTGAGATAAAACCGTTTTGATTACCCATTTAGTTAACAACTGAATGCTACCGGCATGCTCTAACAAGGCAATAAACTCATCTGGAGGTAAAAAGCCAAGTTCTGGATGAATCCAACGAATAAGCGCCTCAGCTTCCTGACAATCATTTGCTGCCACTCCTACTTTTGGCTGGTATACGACGAACAACTGATTACTTGCTAAGGCGATGGGCAAATCACGAATAATGGTTAGTTGACGCTGATGATTTTCATCTTGTCCTTGCTCATAAAAGACACACAAACCACTTTCTTCTCGAGCTTTATCAGAAACAATATCTAAGCGTCTCATGGCGCTATTAACATTGCCTGTTGCCTGTTCGAAATGCAGCACTGCAATACTAATATCGAGACGCATACAAGATTGCGCACCCGAACCACTTTCAGTCTGAAACTCTTTATCAAACAAGGCTTTTAAATCACTACAATCTTGAGTCGATACGTTTTGATCAAATATCAGCAGGAATTTATCTCCATGTAATCGAGCTCGCATCTTGGAGCATTTTTTCCACCCTTTAAGACGTTCTGCTACCTTTGATAACAAGATATTACCTACATCAACACCCAACATATTATTGATATTTTTAAAGTGCCTAATGTTAACAAGTACTAAACTACCTTGATCTTTTGGCAAAATATCCGCCAGATGCAACTCAACAGCACTTTGGTTAAATAATCCAGTTAAAGCATCATGGGACGCGCGATAAGTTAGCTCTTCTTCACGATTTTTAATCGAATCTTGCATGGTTCCCATAGTGTTAGACAAAACACAAAATTCACCACTCAAACTGGGGGCTTTTACTTTACTCTCACCCAAACCGATCTGTTTTGCATAATCGACCAATCGACCAATCGGCTTGGTCATGTTTCGTGCAAACACCACACCTAATAACAATGCCAACGCGAGAGCAGCAGAGAAAATTAACAATAATTGATTACGAGTGTTGTTGTAGCTTTCCAGCCAAGGACCATAGGACAAATGAATCACGCCCCATTGTTTTTCGACCCCCAAATCAACCCCCAAGGATAAGTATTTTTCATCATTAGAAAACACAGGAGACTGAAAGATGTTACCAATGTTACTTAGACTACCAAACAGTGTACTTTGTTCTTCTTCAGGCAAAGTCGAGCCGACAGGAGTAATATAAGAACTACTGATTTCATTAACAAAGCTAATATCTAAACCCGCAACATTTTTGATCTGTTCCGCTAAAGCTTGGTCTAGAGAAAACGCCATACCTACCCATGCGACGACATTCGGGGCCTTAACAGGCACTAACACAAGTTGATAAGCACGATCTTCAAGTGCCATCATTGTGCTAATCGATGAACTGCCAGATCGTCGAGCCGCAATAACTAATTCCGAAATCGTATTATTATCATCGAGTTTTTGAGTCGTTGTAATTATCTCGCCACTTGGTGACACCAGAAGCGAAATATCAGCATTAATACGAGCACCATGATTTTGCAATACTGAGCGGATTGTGCCTGTTTCGCGTGTCGCCACAGCTTGTTTAAAACCAAAATCCGACGTCAAAATCTGAACACTCTTAGTTAACTGTTCAGCACGTTCTTCGAGTAATAAATCAAAAATATTACGAGACACATCAATGGCATGAACACCCTGTGCATAGTTATCTTTTTTTAACGATGACAATACCGCAACCGCGGTCCCAAGTTGAACCAACGCGAGCAACACCAGAACAAATATAATCAGTCGTGCTTGAAAGCTTTTTAACACCCGAAAACCTCTTTAATGTTAGTCACCAAGACCTTAACAAATAGACTATTGAGTCGAAACAAAAAAAGCCTCTAAGGCTTAAGAATAGTCGACTTTATTGCATTTCATGTCACATTCACTTCAAAACACTTGTATCAATACTTTTTTTAACATAAGTTAATACTTTAAACTTTTGTTAGTTTTATTATGAAAGATCAAACTTATCGCGTATATGAAGCAATTAAACTCGATCCGCTCGCATCACAGCAAGCTATTGCGGACCGACTTAATATGAGCCGAGAATCCGTTGCTGGACATATTATGCAACTCACTCGACAAGGCTATATTCTAGGCAAAGGTTATTTATTAGCAGAGCAAAATACTTATATTGTCATTGGTGGTGCTAACGTTGACATCAATGGACATAGTAATACTTTGCTTACACTAGGTGACTCCAACCCAGGAAGCATCACCCAAAGCCCTGGTGGCGTTGGTCGCAATATTGCCGAAAATCTTGCTCGCCTAGGTGAAAATGTACACTTAATTTCGCCTATTGGCTTGGATCAGCGAGGTGATTGGCTGATCGAAAAAACACGTTTAAGTGGTGTAAACACCCATAATATTCTTCGCCATGACAACTTACCTACAGGCACTTATCTTTCGATCAGTAATGAAAAAGGTGAATTACAAGCTGCTATCGCTGATATGCGTATTATAGACACCTTAGATGAACATAAGTTAGAGACAAAGCAAGCTTTGTTAAAAAGCGCCTATAGCATCATCATAGACGCTAACCTTTCTGAAAAAAGTATTATATGGCTTGCAAGCCAAACCCTAACTGCAGATTTTGTTGCTGATGCTGTATCCACAGCAAAAGCACCTAGATTACGTCCAATTCTTTCCAGGTTGGCTTTATTAAAAGTCAATCAAGACGAAGCCCGTGCGATTCTCAGTGTGGATGAAAAAAGTCCAAAAAAACTAGCTCAAGCTTTGTTAAACGAAGGCGTTCGGGCTGTTCTTCTAAGTCTTGGCAGCAAAGGCGTTTATTACGCTAGTGCAGAAAAGACACTAGAGAAAGCATGTCACCCAAGTCAGCCAAACAGTGATACTGGTGCAGGTGATGCATTATTAGCCGGATATTTGAGCGCTTGCCAACAGAATAAAACGTTAGAACAAGCCTTATCGTTTGCTTTGGCTTGCGCTGCAATGACCTTAGAAAGTCCCCACGCAAACAACCCAGATCTTACCGTTCAAAATGTAACCCAATGGATAGAAAGTTTATGAATCAATACCTAGATATCAATCCAGACGTCGCAGCAGCACTTGCGTCAGGAAAACCAGTTGTAGCACTAGAAAGCACGATTATTTCCCATGGCATGCCTTGGCCTCAAAATGCTGAGACAGCTAAAAAAGTAGAACAAATCATTCGTGATAACGGTGCTGTGCCAGCAACAATCGCTATTATTGATGGCCGCCTTAAAGCAGGTTTGAGCAATGACGAAATCGATACTCTCGCAAAAGCTGGGCTATCTGTTACTAAATGCTCTCGCCGTGACTTACCTTTTGTTGTTGCCCAAAAACAACATGGTGCAACCACTGTTGCAGCAACCATGATTATTGCGGCAATGGCTGGTATTAAAGTATTTGCAACAGGTGGAATTGGTGGTGTTCACCGTGGCGCACAGCAGACTTTCGATATTTCAGCAGACTTACAAGAGTTAGCTAAGACCGATGTTGCTGTTGTCTCGTGCTGGTGCAAAATCTATATTGGATTTAGCATTAACAAGAGAATATTTAGAAACACTAGGCGTACCAGTATTAGGTTATAAAACAGATACTTTACCTGCATTTTATACTCGTGAAAGTGAACACAGTGTTGATTACAACCTGCAATCTGCCAATGACATTGCTAACTTCATCCGAGCAAAATGGGATATGCAACTACATGGTGGCGCAATTATCGCTAACCCAATTCCAGAAGAGTTTGCGATGGATAAAGCGGCAATTGATTCAGCGATTAATCAAGCATTAGCTGAAATGGAAGAGCAAGGCGTTGCAGGTAAAGAATCAACACCTTTCTTGCTAGCACGTGTTGCCGAATTAACGGGCGGTGACAGCTTAGCCAGTAATATTCAATTGGTATTTAATAATGCGCGTCTCGCTGCAGAAATTGCCGCAGCACTTTAACAGAGATAAAAGAGACTATTAGCTCTGCCAGTAATTGTCTCTCCAATAGTCGATTTGATCGTCTTCGAGGAAACTCCAAGCGACAAATCGACTAATCTTCTGGCCTTGTGCCATTTCTATGGTTTTCACTTGACGAGCGCCTGCTTGTTTTAGTGTGCGATATATCACTTCAAGATTCCCCTGACGTGCCACCAAAGATGTAAACCAAAAACAACGATCACCATACTGAACACTTTCTTTGATCATACGAGCGATAAAACCAGCTTCCCCACCGTCACACCATAATTCCGGTGCGGTACCGCCAAAGTTCAAAACCGGTTTAGTATTACTGTTTGGTTTCCCCTTTACACCACGCCATTTACGCTGAGACTCATCAATCATAGCAGATTCACTGGCGTGAAAAGGAGGGTTACACAGTGTGACATCAAAGCGTTCTTTATCTTTCCAAACACCTTCGAATACTTTATTCGGCTGTGATTGCAAACGAGCAAAAACGACTCCTTTTAGGCATGCATTCGACTTAATAATGGTTTCACAGGTTGCCACAGCAACAGGGTTGACGTCGCAACCAACAAATTGCCAACCATATTCTTGATGACCAATAATTGGATAAACGCAATTTGCTCCAACGCCGACATCCAATACCTTGATGCCTTTTCCTCGTGGAATAACCCCTTGATTAGAGGCGGCCAATAAATCAGCCAAATAGTGGATGTAATCTGCTCGTCCAGGAATTGGCGGACAAAGATAACCTGACGGAATATCCCAAAAGGAAACACCATAAAAATGATTCAGTAAGGCACGGTTTAAGGTTTTAACCGCTTCAGGGTTAGAAAAATCAACCGATAAATTTCCGTATTGATTCAATTGAATAAAACTAGATAATTCAGGACAAGAATCCGCTAACAACGCAAAATCATAACGCGCACGGTGTGGATTACGAGTATGAAGCTCTAGTTTGTTAGTCCGTTTACTTTTCGTGTTCTTATTTTTTAAAACCACTGATATGCCATTGCTTGAAACTAAAACGCGAGTATAACCGAATTCCTTTATATGAACTAAAGAAGCCTTATAGCCACATCATAAAGGGTACGATAGAAATACCAAGAATAAGCACGACGGCAAATAGGGTAAAAAGTGCTTCGATAGGATTTTGACGAGCATGTTGTAAATAACCAAGTATCCACTGTCCAAATGACGGAGGTACCATGTCCTTTGCTCGCTCTACTTGATCCGCTTTAATTAAAGCTCGCGCCTGTAATGCTTGTTCTTTGTCTTTAACCCATAGACCGGCCATCGATATCTGCCAACGTCCTGCGTTGGTTTCATAAAAGGGGATGTCATGGTCCGTTAGCAATTGACGAATTTCATCCGCTTCTTCATCCGGTACATATTTAAGTCGAAAAACCAGTGTCGCCATGGAATAAAACCTTGAGCAGAAAAATAAGAGAGTAAAGGGTAAGAGAAGCCGGTTAGGAATACAATCTTAGGAATACACTCTCGTGTTAGCTTCTACTTATTTAGCATCATTTTCCGCTATCCAAGTAAGAACTTGCTCTGGAGGGAGTGGTGCACAGAAATAATAACCTTGCACACTGTCGATACCTAAGGCTTTCACGGCGTCCAATTGGTCTTTACGCTCCACCCCTTCGGCAACAATTTTCATATTGAGCTCTTTTGCCAAATTAGTCATAGAGGTTAATACTTGTTGAGTAAATTGATCGTCTTTTAAACTCGCAATAAAAACTCGATCAAGTTTTAAGGTGTCATATGGGAAACGACGAAGAAAATCTAAACCAGAATAGCCAGTACCAAAATCATCAACAGATAAAGAGATGTTTAGGGCTTTGATCTGTTCAAAACGACTCACCATTAGCGGCAATTCTGTTTCTGTTAATGCAGTAGTTTCCGTTACTTCTAAACCCAATCGACCTTTTAACTCAGGATATTCATCAAGAATCTTTATAAATGTAGGTACGAAATCATCATTTAATAAACAATATCTGTCTACATTTACCGCCGTTGTAATATCCTTCAATATTACTTCGTTGTCCCTATAAAATTGCCCAACTTTACGAATCACCATCCAAGTGAGTTCACCTAACAAATTTAAACGCCCTGATATTTCAATAATAGATAAAGGAGATACTTGACCATGATAAGGTGAGCGCCAGCGGATTAACGCTTCCATATCATGAATTTTATTGTCGCCCAAAGTAATGACAGGCTGGAAATACACCTCCATGTCATTGCCTCTGATGGCTCTTTTTAGGCAGTGAGGTAAGGATCGACGCAAATATAGGAAGCCACAATGAATCGCACAAGAAGCAACCCAAAGTACAAGCCATAAAACAAAACCAAAAGGCAATAAAGCCATAGCCTTGTTAACATAAACATTTAATGGCAAATAAACTTCTAACGTCATCGCCCAATCATCAAGAGAAACAACTTTTTTTTCTAATATTTCAGAATCTATTTGAAGTTCTTTTGATACTAAAGCCTGCTTACCTATAGTTAATTCATAAGGGTAATCAGGTAATAATAGGTAATCTATATCTATTGAGAGGCTGTTAGGAGGTGCCAAACCATTCGCTCCAATACCATTATCACCAAGGTAAAAAGCTAAAAATGTTTTTTCACCAAGAGTATAAGACTTAACAAGAGATACAGTTGTATGATCTTTACTTTGCTTTATACGATTTTTAATCGTTGAGAAAATACCAAAATCTTTGGAGCCGAAATTCGTACAGTACACTCTAAAATTTTCATTGAACAAGCCGAACTCTTTGAAAATGGGAGAGTAGAATGTCTTATTTCGTAATAGTTTAATGTCTTCTATTTCACAAGCCAAAGAAGCGTCGTCAACAACAAACTTAAGCTCTCTAAAAATCTCGTCCATCCGATAAATCAAAGCATTTTCAGCAGACAGGGATTTATCATTTAAATCTTTCAGTAGATAGAAGTACAAGCCTGAAGCAAAAGCAAGCAAACTTAGAAGTAATGAAACAATGGCATAGGAAGCGATAAGACTCTTTTTTAAAGGTGTTAATGTCGTAATCCTTGTAAACATAAAATGCCTTATAAATACTGCCAATGTTTCAATAAACACCTTATTAAAGAAAGTACTAAGCTAATAAGATAATTACATACTACAGTTTTATTACCAATAAAAAATACGACTAAAGACGCAGTCTTTTTTCATGAATACAGAAATATATACCTTATTAGTTGTATTAAACAATCAGTAATCAGCGATCCATATTCAGAGGACACTTAAGTTTTTTAGATATTATTAAGTTAGAGGTCAGGTTTTTTTGAATGACAATAGACAAATAGCCAACTTCAAAGCCAAATTTTGTCATCACAGATTCATTAATAGCAACACCATCTTTTACCATATACATGCGATCATCTACTTTCACTTCCAATAGACCATCATCATAAGGAACCTGTAAAACATAATTCATAAACAAAGCATTCCCTGATATTTTCACCTCTCCAAAACCAACAACATCATTCGCTGTCGCAATATACTGACTGTTTTCATCAGGTGTCATGGTCCAAGTACGATTTTGAATTTCACCATCATCAAAAAGAAACTCTTCAGCAAGTGTCCCTACTCCGTTTTCCCAACTGCCTTCTAATGTGGCATTAAAGTAACGAATCACTTCACCACTCCGATTTTTAAGAATGCCATGGGCTGTTAATGAGCCTGAGAAGAAATTCTGTAGATCAAATTTCGGTTCATTTTTAGTATATAAAGACACGTCTGGAGCTGAACATGCGGAAAGCATTAATAAACACATTAAAGCTAGCCCTTTGATTTTTATTGCTTGCCATACATTGCACATACTATTTCCTTTAAATTAGATAACTGAAAACTTGCATGAATATATTGAATAAACTGAAGGTAAAAGGCTTAAAAATAACGATATTGAATATCAACGCTTTCGTATTTTCCTGTTGAATTGGCAATATTGCCTCGTCCAGTAAAGCGTAATAGTTTTTTCTCTGCTGTACTGTAAGCAACAATAATCGGATCGACGGCCAGTTTCACGACCCAAGAAATTGGAGATAACGAAAAACATGTAGCATCACTTTGCGTCCCATCAATACATTCCGCACGGCTAAAACGAAAACGAAATGTGGTTTGCTCACTAGGTACTAAATAATCAACATCGAGTTTCTTGCCTGAATCCAATACAGTCCAGTATTGCTTAATAAAATGATCAAAACCTGCATCAATGATCATGCCTGCGTCTACTTTCAAGCGTTCTAATTCTTGCTTAGATGTCAGATTCTCTTTATAGGTAACAATAAGATTATCGCCTTCTTGTCTTACATAAATTTCTTCGCCATTACGTTCGTTTATTTGACGAAAACTTGGTGCTATAAGAGATTGTGACAAATCAATAGTTTTACGCCCGAAAACATTGCTATCAGGCTCTGCATATTCAACTTGGTGAAGCAGATCATTAATCTTTTTATGGGTTTCTCGATATAATAAAGAACCCGTTTTCAAACTATAGGCACTACCTACAATCTCACTACCGACAGTATTGCTATCTGCTGCATTAGCTAGGTTAATAGAGCTAATCAACAAGCTAAAAAGGACAGTAATCCCAGCAAACCTTCTTTTTATATTGATCAAAGACATCATCACCTCCTTTATCGTATTTAGTCTGTAAACAAACGCCACTTTTCACTGAGCCAAAACCCAAATGGCAATACCATAGCCCAAGTAAAAGCAACAACTAATAAAGACATAACAATAGGTTCAGCTAATGTAATGCCAGCAAGCTTAGCGCCTGCAAAATAACTTATCGTTGGCCCAATCATGCCAATTAGTGAGCTTAATAAGTATCTAGATCGTAGAAACGACAGGCTATGAACAAACAAGGTTCCAGTACTTACCCAAAGGCATAATAGCCAAACTGGTGGTATAACAATGCAGCTATTCTTGTCGCCGTTTGAAAAAATCCCCAGCTGAAATAAGGCGCCATCAACCAATAATCCGAGCGCAACAAACACAAACAACAAGCGCCATTCACGACGCGTAGTCATAAAATAGCGATCATGTAGAAACAAATACAAAGAGGTTGCTACAAGCCCCCAAACACTGCCTGCAAGTAAACAAACAAACCAGACGATTTGGAACAAAGCAGCATTAAGGAAGCGCTTCATATTGCCAGCCAAACCTATCTTCGTACTGTCGGAACAGGTTGTTCGATGGACAAACGATGCTCAGGTTTTGCAAACACAAACTGTCCAGTACTGATCGCTCGCTCTTTGAAGCCACCTTCACAATAAGCGAGGTAAAAATCCCACATACGGCAAAAGACATCATCAAATCCCATATCCATGACATGATGACGAGCGGCATGGAAGCGTGTGCGCCAATCAGCAAGTGTTTTGGCATAATGCTCAGTGATATCTTCTAAACCGACAATTTGCATATCTGTTTTAGATGCAATTTTATGAGCAATCACTTGGTTAGATGGTAAGCAGCCACCAGGAAAGATATAGCGCTGAATGAAATCAACTGAACGACGGGCATAGTCATAACGCTGATCTGCAATGGTAATGGCCTGAATGACCATTACGCCATGAGGCTTTAATAGTTCACTGCATTTTGAAAAGTAACTGTCATAGTATTTATGACCAACCGCTTCAATCATTTCGATCGATACCAACTTGTCATATTGGCCTTCTAAATCACGGTAATCTTCAAGCAATAGAGTGATTTTATCTTGTAAGCCTTCCGCTTCTACTCGCTCTTTGGCAAATTCATATTGCTCTTTAGAGATGGTCGTTGTTGTTACTAGGCAGCCATAATGTTTTGCAGCATGAATCGCCATACCGCCCCAACCTGTACCAATTTCTAGAAGGTGATCCTCTTTACTCAGCTGTAATTTTTGACAGATACGATCCAGTTTATGAACAGAAGCTTCTTCTAACGAGGCCTCTTTTTGAGGATAAATCGCAGAGGAATACATCATGGTCGGATCAAGGAACAAAGAGAAAAAATCGTTACCGAGATCATAGTGCGCAGATATATTTTCTTTGGAACCTTTCTTAGTATTGGCATTCATACGATGGATGATTTTGGCACCAATACGGCTCCAAATAGGACGTTTAGCATCCATTTTATTAATCAGATTTAAATTCGCCACCATTAATCGAATTACAGCGACGACATCAGACGATGTCCACCAGCCTTTCATGTAAGCTTCGCCTGCACCAATACTGCTGTTTAAGAAAACATCGCGATAGGTATTTATGTCATGAATATGTATGTGGGCGATGTATTGCGCACTTTCTTTTTCTTCACCGAAGAAATAGGTATTACCATTTTCTTCGAGAATTAAATGACCAACTTCTAATCGTTCTAACATAGCAAAAACCATTTTTCGGGCTAGGTTATCAAACCATGTTGCTGTGTGGCTTTTGCTCATTTTTTGATTATCCATACTTACAGTGTTCATAATTTTTAAGCCCCTTAATGAGTTAACTATTTTCTTGGTAGACGATTAATGACTAGGGTGTGAATAAAAAGGTACTTTTTTCGCCCACAATTTAACGGCTTGCCAATAAATTCCAAATGCTACTTGCATCGTCATAACCGGATAGCTAAAAAGCACCTTGGTCATAGAAGAAGCCGTCATTGGCATACGAGACAAAGATAAGGTAGCGTCAAATACACATTGGTCACCAAGCAATTCTTTATTCTGCATATGTACAGCTAGTTTCTTAGCTGGAACATTGCTACGCCAATCATAAAAATGATCCATTGGATGAAACGGCGACACATGCATTTCCTTATTAAATTGAATACGTTGCGTCTGCTGGTTTGGATCACATTTCAAGACATAGGTAATTTTCTCCCCCAAGGTGTATTCGTTACTTCAAGCAACATAGCTTGTAATTGCTCTTCCTCATCAAAACAGTAGTAGATAGTTATTGGATTAATAATAAAGCCAAAATAACGGCAGTTGGTTAACATACGAACTGGGCCTGAAAGGGCTAAACCAAGGCGTTTATTCACTGCATCGAGTACCGCCGTTTTGATGGGGACAGCAGCATCACCGAAATAATCTTTACGAGAAAAACGAGCTAAAGACCAAGATTTCATGGACCACCAAGGACTTAAAGTTAGTGCTTCGTCTAACTCGTCTAAATCAAAATACATCATAAAAATGCGATATCTAAACGAATGGGATCGAGGTGCAAAACGACGGTGTCGAACGGTGCCTTGATAAATAGCACTGTGTTTCATCGCACCGTTTTCCCTCATCGTTTCAATGGGCTGACTCACCATTCCACACCCAGCCCATTCGCCACTCGAACTCCACTCCAGCAACCATCTTCATGGAAACCATTACGCCAATAGGCACCACAGAACCAAGTGTTGTTAACGCCATTAATTTCTGACCAACGACCTTGCGCTTTAATACCTTCTAAGGTGAAAGTAGGATGCGCATATTTAAAACTGCCAATAATTTTATCTGACGCAATCATATCGGTTTGATTCAGAGTAACCACATAAGTGGTATCACTTGAAAAGTGTTGCAAGATATTCATGTTGTAGCTGAGGGTGGCTGGCTTGTTTTGGTCCACGCCTAGGTGATAATTCCAACTTGACCAAGCTAACTTTGTTGTTGGTAACAAGCTAGTATCTGTGTGTAGCACCACATCATTACTACGATATGGAATAGCAGACAATATCTCTTTTTCGTCTTGGCTTGAATCAGCAAGCAACGACAATGCTTGATCACTGTGGCAGGCAAAAACCACTTGATCGAATGTTTCTTCAGAGCCATCTTCTAACTCAACAACCACACAATCAGCCAAGCGTTGTACTTTTTGGATTTGAATACCTAAACGAATCTTATCTGTAAAACTTGCAACTAAAGGTTGTAAATACGCAGAAGAACCACCTTCAATAACGCGCCATTGTGGACGATCACTCACACTCAACAAACCGTGATTTTTGAAGAAACGAACAAAGAACACCAAAGGAAATTCCATCATTTCATCCAGTGTAGATGACCAAATAGCGCTCCCCATTGGAATCAAATAATGACTCGCAAAGCGTTTTCCGTAGCCTTTCTCTTTAAGATATTCGCCTAATGTAACGCCTTCTCGCAATTCGCCACTTTCTAAGTCTTGAATGGCTTCTTTATTAAAGCGAAGAATGTCTTTCAACATACCAAGGAAAGGGAAATTAAAAAGATTACGACGTTGAGAAAACAAGGTATTTAAATTATTTCCGCCATATTCCAAACCCGTACGCTGGCAACTGACACTAAAGCTCATTTCCGTCGCACGGGAAGAAACACCAATCTCGTTCATCAATCGAATAAAGTTCGGGTACGTCCAATCATTAAAGACAATAAATCCGGTATCAATTGCTCTGATACCACCTTCTTCTTGTACTTCTACCGTTGCTGTATGGCCACCGATTCGCTGCGCTGATTCAAATACCGTGACATCATGTTTCCGCTGTAAAAGATATGCACTGGTTAATCCTGAAATCCCTGATCCTATAATGGCTATTTTCACTTACTTGTCTCCTTAAAAACTCAGCGCCTTATGTACTAGGCACGATAATCTATTTTGTTGGCTTCACTTGTTTTGAAGCGTTAATTTTTGAATTACTTTGTATCTGTACTTTTAGGCGCCAACATAGAAAGCCATAATTTGGGGAAATGACGCCCAATCCAAAGCATCATGGACAACCGTTTCGGAAAAGCGAATTCGTATGGACGTGACTCCAGTGCGGTATGCATGCGTTTTGCGGCTTCATCTGCAGACATTAGAAAAGGCATAGAAAAGGTATTTTTCTGCGTTAGAGGCGTATCGACAAAACCAGGTAATAAGCAAGTAACATCAATATTAAATTGTTTCAGATCCATTCGAAGAGAAGATAAGAAATACCGAGTTGCCGCTTTACTCGCGCCATAAGCTTCTGCTTGTGGAAATGCAGCTTGCACCGCTTGAGAACTGACACCAACAAGATGTGGTCGTGCCGCTTTTTTCAATAACGGTAGACAAACTTCTACGCTGTTCATCAAGCCAAAGAAGTTAACCGACATGACTCGCCCCATCATTTCCCAATCAGGATTTTCATCTGCCATGTCCAAATATTCACAAGTCCCTGCATTTAAAACCACGCAATCTAGATGTGAAGTCAAAACACCAAGTGTATTTTGCAAAATTCCGACTTGATCAATATCAGATACATCAAAAGGAACAAATGCCAAGTTTTCATAGGCATATAAAAGAGGTGTTAGTTCTCCCTGAGTTCTGGCGCTTGCCAACACCTTCCAACCATCATCTAAATAACGCTTAGTAAGTGAGAGACCAATTCCAGAACTGGCTCCTGTTATCCAAACAACTTGCTGATTTACATCCTTCATCGGGAGCTCCTTTGGCTAAACCGCTAAACGTCTTTTTAGTCCTTTCACAACAGACCCCAATAAAGGCACATGCTCATAAATAAGCTGCCCTAAATCATAAACATCTTCGTGAAAGTAAATACGTCCATTAAACTGCACCTGACTAATGCCACGAACTGTGATGGTTTCTTTACCAAGCTTAGGATGCTTAAAGTGCATATTCCATTTTATATAAGCTGTGTCTTCTGAAACCACTTGGTCCAAATATTCGAAACGGCCACTTTGAACATTGACACTCATCTCAGAGAGATACGCATGCAATGCCTCTGCTCCACGCAATTCGTGAACAGGGTCTTTGAATACAAGATCCTCTGTATAAACTTCATCAATCTTATCCAACTGCGGATGTTTAACATCTTGATAAAATGCTTTGAAACGCTCAATTAACAAATAATTAGAATCCATTTTAGAACCCACCATACGCTCCACTTTTCTTAAAATAGGGAATCAATCCGTTTTCTCTTGTCTCATATAAACGTCGTCATTTCTGTTTCAGATCACATTTTTTATGACACAGTTCAATAAAGAATGAATACCCTAACCTAGGCTTTGCGTATCTATTCATTCACCCCGTTAACTTTTCACTTATTTCTATCTTTTATTTAGGTAAAAAGAAAAAAGTGATCCACACTTATCTTTCTTGCGTACATTTAGATAACGCAAACGAAGCGTGATAACAGCTTTCCTTTCTTTACGGAGTTACAAATGGAACGCGCAACACAATTACAATCAGACGAGCAGCGCATAGATGATATGTTTGCGATTGCTGAACATAGGGATCAAGCCGCTTTAGCTCGCCTGTTTGATCACTATGTTCCAAAGGTAAGAGCCTTTTGTCTTGCCAAGCAACCGGGAGCGAATCTAATGGCCGATGATATTGCTCAGGAAGTCATGATCCGTATTTGGAATAAGGCTCATACATATAAGCAAGAGTCGGCTTCTCTCAATACATGGGTTTTTACTCTGGCAAGAAATGCACGTATTGATTACCTGCGTAAAAACAGCCGTCATCAATCCGATATTGACCCTGAATATCTTTGGCAAAATGTGGTCGATGAAAACGCCGATCCATTTAAAGACGCCCAGCAAAAAAGAGATCAAGAACGCATACAACAAGGTTTAAACAAGTTACCTGCTGACCAAAAACAGGTGTTAGCAAAGGTCTACTTAGAAGGCAAAACTCACAAGGAGGCAGCGGAAGAATTATCTCTTCCCCTAGGCACAATTAAGTCTAGAGTCCGTCTTGCTTTGCACAAACTCACTATTTACGTTAAGAGGTAGTATTCGATGACCAACTACCATCCATCGATTGAAATGTTAACCGATTACGCCGCAGGCTCATTAGCTTTAGCGCATTCTTTATGTGTTTCTACACATCTAGAACATTGCCATGAATGCCAACAACAGGTTAAAAAACTTGAGATGCTAGGCTCACATCTATTTGATCAAACACCGATAGAAGAGCGGCAGTTAAGCAGTTTAAAAGACAGTTTCTTCGATTCTCTTATGAAGCAGCCGAAAGTAGAAATTCGTGCTGATGAACCTCTTCAAGAAAAAAATGCGTCGCAGTGGGATGAATATCGAATTCCTAATAGCTTACGTCAGTTCATTACGAAAAGTTATGATGACCTTACTTGGATGCGCTTATCTCCTTCTTTTAAAATTGCCACTCTTTATAACGAAGAAGGCGGTGCACAGATTGCACTAACTCGAGTAAAAGCAGGCTCGCACATGCCAACTCACACTCATACTGGAGATGAAATAACCTTAGTATTAGAAGGTGCATTTTCTGACGAAAGTGGCGTTTATCGCCAGGGCGACTTTATTAATCGAGATGCTAGCCATAAACATAAACCTATTGTCACCAAAGACGCAGAATGCATTTGCTTAACCGTCTTAGATGCGCCAATTGAGTTTACAGGTTGGTTTGCAAGGTTATTGAACCCTATTATTCGTCGATATCACCCATATTCTCGAGTTTAGAGGAGAGATAAAAAACTGATTAGCCAGTATTAATCATGAGCTAAGATGGACGCACGATTGCAGACGTTAGCCAATAACAAGCAAACTTTGTGAAATTCTGGTATAGTCCTTGTTCAATCAAATAACAAGGACTATTTATCATGGCAACTAAAAAGAAACAGCCGGCTGCTTCGGAAACTTCGGAATCCATAGAAAAGCAGATGCAAGAGTTTCTTGCTCGCGGTGGACAGATAGATAAGATTGATTCAGGGGTTAGTGGACAATCTCAGCTAACAGGATCTCGTCATATTTCGTTAGGTAATAGCAAAACAAAAGCACAAGCTTAAGACCATAAGTCTTAGTGTTATAGGCTTTACAAACTCTGCTATTACTTTTTTGTACGCCAACTCTATGTTTATGTATTTTTTACCAAAACGAAACTAGGTTGGCGCAGCAAACCGACTTGCTCTACAGTGCCTATCTTATACAAAATAGAAGCTAAAAAAGAGAGCTCACCAAACAGGTATATTATGCTTACTGATTCTGATCGCGCATTTTTTCGTCCCAAATGGCGTCGCGTCGTCACTACTTTATTTTGTATGGCTTGGGCTATTCTCGAATGGGTATCTAATGAACCTATTTGGGCCGTTGTTGCAGCAGGTATCACTCTGTACTGCTTATGGCACTTTTTTTATAAATTCGACGAAAATGAAGATACCTCAGCGGATTAAGTGGCCACCTTTATCTTCAAATAAGTAGACCAACAATACCTTCAATACTTATTCATTTCATACACTAGCTGGTAATAGTTTAGCCACACAAGTGTCACGACTTTGTCATATATTCACTCTACTCTCACTAATAAGATAACCAAGAACTTATTAAGAGCGGAGCATCACTGTGATACAAGTCGAGCAAATGATTACTAGTAAATCACCTCAGTTTTTCGACAAGAGTCCACTAATAACACGCCCTACGTTAAGCGTACTAAAACGCTTATTCCACGAAAATGAAGTTAATCAATTCCTGGAAATCAACAACGGCTGTGTCGGCTTCGAATTTATTGACCGAGTTTTAGATCATTTCAACTTTAGCTATCAAGTAAGCCAAGTTGATCGACGTAACATTCCCGCCAGCGGACGCATGATGATCATAGCAAATCACCCCCTCGGCGCTTTAGATGGTTTGGCTTTACTCCGTCTCATTGGTGAAATCCGACCTGATGTGAAAATCGTTGCCAATGATTTATTGATGGGCTTTGACGGTCTCAAGAGCCTAGTTCTTCCGGTTGATAATCTAGGTGGAAAAACGGGTAGACAACAGCTAAAAGCCATCATGAGCTGCTTACATAACGAAGAGGCTGTGATTATTTTCCCTGCGGGAGAAGTGTCTCGGATGTCGCCAAGTGGTGTCAAAGATCAGCAGTGGAATCAAAATTATTTAAAAATAGCACAAAAGACAAATAGCCCATTACTGCCTGTACATATTGGCGGCCGTAATTCCATGCTGTTTTACACCAGTTCTCTTTTATACCGACCTCTTTCAACGATACAACTTGCTAATGAAATGTTCCGCCAGAAAAATCGTAAGATTCCCATGCAGGTAGGACAAGCCATTCCTATTCAAGAATTAGCAAAACTACCATTAAGTGATAAAGAAAAAAACAAACTGGTAAAGCGCCATTTATACCGCATTGCAAAAGGCAAAAAACCTCTATTAAAAACAGAGAAAACGGTTGAACATCCACAAAATAGACAGCTAATCAAAAACGAACTTAAACAAGCCGAGCACCTCGGCAGTACCAAAGACAATAAACAGATCTATTTATTTGATTATGACCCCATGTCAGTCACCATAAAAGAAATTGGCCGTTTGCGTGAAATTGCTTTTCGTAAAGTAGGTGAAGGCACTGGCGAACGTTCTGATTTGGATAAATTTGATCAACATTATCGTCATTTAATCTTATGGGATGAAGATGAGTTAGAGATCGTTGGTGCATACCGCATAGGCGAAGTCGCTCGCTATATGAAGGAAGACAAACCAAACCGTATTTACAGCGCTGACCTTTTTCAGTATTCCTGTGATATGGAACCTTACTTTGAACAGGGTATTGAATTAGGCCGCAGTTTCATTCAACCAAAGTATTGGGGAAAGCGCAGTTTAGATTATTTATGGTATGGAATCGGAGCATATCTAGATAAGCACCCTGATATCCGTTACATGTTCGGGCCAGTGAGCCTAAGTAACAGTTACCCAACAGTCGCAAAAGATTTTATTGTATCTTTCTACAAATTGTATTTTTCAGATAATGAACATCTAGCTCGTTCTTTCACACCCTACCAAATAAACTCAGAACATGCAGAGATCATTTCTAGAATTTTTAGCGGTGATAATTACGACGAAGACTTTAAAATATTAAAAGAACAACTGAGTCACTTTGGTGCTAGCATTCCAACTTTATTTAAACAATACAGTGAGTTATGTGAGCCTGGTGGTGTACGCTTTTTAGACTTCGGAGTTGATGCAGATTTTGGCTATTGCGTAGATGGACTCGTTCTTGTTGATTTAGAAACAATCAAAGAAACGAAGAATAAGCGCTATCGAGGCAACAATGACATTAAGACATTGTAACTAGTTAAGTAAGAGCAAAACGAAACCATCACGATCTGTGATCGTGATGGTGACTTTGTGAATTATGATCGTAATCTTGCTCTGGCCCTTTGAAAACAACCAAGTAAACAATAGCAGTAACAAGCGCCACACTTAACGCAATTAGAATAATCATTTGAATGTCCATAAAACACTCCTTCTCTTTGTGGTATGCATTTATTAATTGTATGGTATTTGTACAGTTTAAAATGTAAGTTTACGTCTCAATTTGTATCTGCATACTAAGCACAATAAAGGTGCATTTTTCGGCATTTCATCCATTCACATCACAAGAAAGAGAGCATAAAGACTGCGATTTGAACAAATTATCTACAAGATTAATTAGTTAAAAAGCATGGCCTGAGCTTTGCTTGTTATTCATCTCATACTTTAGGTTTTTTGCTGTAGCCTCATCTTACGTTCACATCAGAACCATGGAGCAGAAAATGATCACAAAGACATATTTAAAAACCAAACCTGAATGCAAAGTAAAATTCATCTTACCTGCTGAAGTCATTGGTGATGCCCAGGCAGTTTCTGTCGTCGGTGACTTTAATAATTGGGATGCTTCTCTAAACCCTTTACGTAAACAAAAGTCAGGAGAATTTGCTTCCAGCTTAAATCTAGAGGTGTCACACACCTACCAATTTCGCTATCTCATAGATGGCAATTACTGGCTAAATGACGATATGGCGGACGCTTATGTGACAAGTCCAATTAGCCATGATTCAAATGGTGTTCTTAATCTATAACTATTGACCACTTGATCCATAGTAAATTGCCCTTTTCTCTTCTTCTTGCGAAGCTTTATGGTAAAGCTGTGATTGCAAGAAGAAGAGTTTTCATTAAATCCCCCCTCATGATCACAAAGATTCGCTTTGTCAGTCATTTACCTATCAAGTAATAGTTGTCATAAACGACCTATAAGCTTCCTGTCAGCGTCCCACTTTCATGATGACCCTGACATTACTAGTCAGAAATGTGTACAATTGATTCTTTATTAAACGGACGTTTAATAAAAAACAGATAATTGATACATGATGGCGACTCAAAAAAGAGTGCCATATAACAAACGAATTAAAGAGGTTTACCATGGCACATCAGCAGCAATACATTCACGGCCGCTACCATGCATCCACCAGCGGAGAACACTTTGAAACCATTAACCCTGCAACAGGGGAAGTGATTGCAACGGTTGAACACGCAGGCCAAGCTGAACTCGATGCTGCCATTAAATCCGCAAAAAAAGGTCAACAAGTTTGGGCTGCTATGACAGCAGTAGAACGTGGCCGTATTCTTAAGAAAGCGGCAGAATTACTTCGTGAAAATAACGAAGAACTGGCTCGCCTAGAAGTATTAGACACAGGTAAACCTCTACAAGAAGCTATTTGCGTAGACATAGAAACAGGTGCTGACGTCATTGAATATTACGCTGGCCTTACTGATAAGATCCAAGGTGAATACCAAGATCTTGGTAACGGCAACTTCTTCTATACTCGCCGTGAACCATTAGGTATCTGTGCTGGCATTGGCGCATGGAACTACCCAATTCAGATCGCTATGTGGAAATCTGGTCCGGCGCTTGCCGCTGGTAATGCGATGATTTTCAAACCGTCTGAAGAAACACCATTAACCGCTTTGAAGCTTGCTGAAATATACACTCAAGCCGGTTTGCCAGACGGTGTTTTCAATGTCATTCAAGGCGATGGCCGTACTGGTCAAATGATCACAGCACATCCAGAAATAGATAAAGTTTCTTTCACTGGTGAAGTAGGAACAGGCAAAAAAGTCATGGCCGCTTCCGCTCAGTCTTTAAAAGATGTGACTATGGAACTTGGTGGTAAGTCGCCAATGATCATCTTCCCTGACATGCCAGTTGATCAAGCCGTTTCTGCAGCCATGTTGGCTAACTTCTACACTCAAGGAGAGGTTTGTACAAACGGCACCCGTGTATTTGTTCACGCAGACATGATGGACGCTTTCACCAAAGAACTAAAAACACGTACAGAAGCCATGATTATTGGCGACCCAATGGACATGAACACACAAGTTGGTGCCTTGATTTCAAAAAGCCACATGAACAAAGTATTAGGCTACATTGAAGCGGCAAAAGACGCAGGTGCAACCTTGCTTTGTGGTGGTTATCAAGTCACAGAAAATGGTTTAGACAAAGGCGCCTTTGTTGCTCCAACAGTTTTCACAAATTGCACAGATGACATGCCTCAGGTACAAGAAGAAATCTTCGGCCCTGTTATGTCAGTATTAAGTTTTACTGATGAAGACGAAGTCATCAAACGCGCAAACGCGACTAAGTTTGGTCTAGCGGCTGGCGTTTTCACAAAAGACTTTGCTCGTGCACATCGTGTTATTAATCAAATGCAGGCGGGTATTTGCTGGATCAATGCTTGGGGATCTTCTCCTGCAGAAATGCCAGTGGGTGGTTACAAAGAATCCGGTGTTGGTCGTGAGAATGGTATCGACACTTTATATCACTACACACAAACGAAAAGTGTGTTTGTCGATCTTAACGACATCCAAAACCCTTACTAAACGGAAAGCATTATGGCAAACGAAATATACGATTACATCATCGTTGGTGCTGGCTCCGCAGGTTGTGTGTTAGCAGATCGACTGACAGAAAGTGGTGAGTACAAGGTTCTTCTACTTGAAATGGGTGGCTCAGATAAAAGTATTTTTATCCAAATGCCAACGGCCTTATCTTACCCAATGAACACTGAAAAATACGCTTGGCAGTTCCATACTGACAAAGAGCCAGGGTTAGACAATCGCGAAATGCATTGTCCACGCGGTAAAGTGTTAGGCGGTTCGTCTTCTATCAACGGCATGGTGTATGTTCGCGGTCACGCGTGCGACTTTGATCAATGGGAAGAAAGCGGAGCAAAAGGCTGGAATTACCAAACCTGTTTACCTTATTTCAAAAAGGCAGAATCTTGGAAAGGTGGTGCAGACTTGTACCGCGGTGGCGACGGTCCATTGTCGACCAATAACGGTAACGACATGACCTACAACCCACTTTATCAAGCCTTCATTGATGCAGGTAACCAAGCAGGTTACGGCGAAACCGCAGATTACAATGGCCATCGCCAAGAAGGCTTTGGACCAATGCACATGACGGTAAAAAATGGCGTTCGGGCGTCTACGTCTAATGCCTATTTACGTCGTGCGATAAAACGTTCAAACCTAACCTTAAAAACCGGTGTCCTTAGCCACAAAGTCATTTTTGATGGCAAAAAGGCCGTTGGTATTGAGTTCAGTAAAAATGGCCAAAAAAGCCAAGTTAACGTGAGTAAAGAAGTCATTCTTTCAGCGGGTTCTGTTGGTTCACCACAATTGTTACAACTGTCTGGTGTTGGTCCAAAAGACGTGCTAGAAAATGCAGGTGTACCACTGGTTCATGAATTGCCAGGTGTGGGTGAAAACTTACAAGACCACTTGGAAGTGTATTTCCAATACAAGTGTAAAACCCCCGTCACACTAAACGGTAAACTGGATTTGATCAGCAAAGGCCTTATCGGTACTCGTTGGATCTTATTCAAAAGTGGCTTGGGTGCAACCAATCATTTCGAATCTTGCGGTTTCATTCGTTCACGAGCCGGTTTGAAATGGCCAAATATTCAATATCATTTCTTACCTGCGGCCATGCGCTACGATGGTCAAGCAGCCTTTGAAGGCCATGGTTTCCAAGTCCATGTTGGGCCAAACAAACCAGAAAGCCGCGGAAAGCTATGGATTGAATCCGCCGATCCAGCGGCTAAACCTCGTATCTTGTTCAACTACATTTCCACCGAACAAGACAAACAGGACTGGCGCGATACGATTCGCCTAACCCGTGAAGTACTTCAACAGTCAGCATTGGATACATTCCGTGGCGATGAAATTCAGCCTGGTATGAACATTCAAAGTGATGAAGAAATAGATCAATGGGTAAAAGAGAACGTAGAGAGTGCATATCACCCCTCTTGTACCTGTAAGATGGGTGATGATAACGATCCAATGGCCGTCTTAGATGAAGCTTGTCAGGTGCGTGGTATCGAAAACCTTCGCGTGGTGGATTCGTCTATTTTCCCAACCATCACCAACGGAAACTTAAACGCGCCAACCATCATGGTTGCAGAAAAAGCGGCAGACATGATTCTAGGAAAAGACCCGTTACCAAGTCTCAATGCGCCCGTTTGGATTCATCCTGAGTACGAAACTAAACAACGCTAATAGTGTAGGTTTAATAGACTCAATAGAAAAAACCCTAAGACGAATCATCTTAGGGTTTTTTTATACCTATAAATAAGCATTAATCATCATTGTCAAAAGGGTTTTCAACTACCTTATATCGTTTTCGTTTAACATCAAAACGATACCAAATACCTTTACTAGTGAAATAGTCTTTGTCTTTATGTCGAACGACTCTGTGTTCTTCAGGAATATCATCTACCCAAACACCCGGTGTTGGCGTAACAACCAAGTAACCGCGGGGTGTGTCTCGATAAAAAACACCATCTGCATAATAGGTACGATCATCCACTACAACATGACGATGAGGCAAGGTTGTCAAAACAGAACCTATTGCGATGCCTGTTCCTAATGCGAACAATCCAAAAGGCGCACCACCAAACCCTCTCGGACCGCCAGCACAGCCAGATAGAGTCAGGCAACAACACAAAGCAATAATAGAACGAAGCGTCATAACCTTTTCCTCACCTTAATTAATGATTTGGAGGCTCAGGTAATTCGTCTTTCGTAAGTGAGCCACTACCGTCGGCGTCGAAACGATCGAAATCATCGAGCAAAGGTCCTTTAAGCTCATCTTTTGTTAGAACCCCATCACCATTTGAATCCATTTGATCAAATGATGGCGGCTCTTTAGGAGGCTGTCCGTTTGCCAGACTATTTATGGAAAAAAGTGATAGTAAGCTTGCCGTCATAATAGGCAAAAATACAGTAGATAATATTGTCTTCATAATATACTTCCTAGGTGTGCATAAAACACAAAATAGATAATGGAACAAAGAAAGTATATTGCGAAAGTTTGTACTCAATATGGAGAAAATGACTGTTAAACGTCAAACTTATAACCGACTCCATAAACAGATTTAATACAATCTGATGATGGGTCAACTTCAGCTAGCTTACGTCGTAAGTTTTTGATATGACTGTCTATTGCTCGATCAGCGACGACTCTATGATCCGTATAAATATGATCCATAAGCTGATCTCGACTATATATTTTACTATTATTTCTAAATAAAAAAGCTAAAATTCGAAATTCTGCAGGTGTCAGTGACAGTCGCTGCTGATGAAAAGTGACTGTCATTGAAGATTCGTTGATCACCAAATCTTCTTGAGAAGTAAAGGTCGACATTTTATTACGGCGCAAGATATTCTTGGCCCTTACGACTACCTCTCTCGTACTATATGGTTTACAAATATAATCATCAGCACCGAGTTCAAGACCAATTAGTCGGTCAATTTCCTCTACTTTAGCCGTCGCCATAATAATAGGTACTTCGTTAAAAGTACGAATTTCACGATAAATATCCAACCCATTTCGATTTGGTAACATCAAATCCAAAATGATTAAATCAGGTGAATTCTTTCTAACAAAGTCGACAACAGCTGCACCGTCATCAAGACTTTGCGCTCTAAAACCTGCGTGTTCAAAATACTCACAAAGGATAGCCGACAAGGTTGGTTCATCTTCAACCACCAAGATAAACTTTTTTGTATCGTTCATTCTTCACTCTCTTTTAAATCTAATGTCGATGGCCAAACCACCCAATTCGGATTCATTTGCTGAGATTTCACCGCCATGCATAATGACGATGTTACGGCAAATTGACAAGCCTAAGCCTGATCCTCCATGTTGGCGACTGCGGGATTTATCAACCCGATACAAGCGCTTAAATAAATTTGGTAAATGCTCTTTTCCCACACTAGGTGAAGAATCTTCTACACGTATTAAAAGCGTATTAGACTCTTCAATAATAGAAATAAGAATTCGCCCAGGAGCATCCGTATAACGTAAACTATTTTCTAAGAGATTAACGAAAAGTTGCTCTAAAGTTTTTTCATCACCTTTTATGAAAGATAAAGAGTCTGGCTGAATCAACCCTATTTGCAGATTTTTTTCAGAAACTCTTGGCTCAAATTGATTTACAACTCTTTTTATCAATGAAACCACCTCAAGGGTTTGAACTTCCATTTGATAAACACCTGAATCCGTCTTTGACAACACATACAAGTCATCAACGAGACGTCTTAGCCCCATCACTTGATGATGCATTGAGTCTATTCTTTGCGTATCAGGGCGACGAATACCATCTTGTATGGCTTCTAATTCACTACGTAGCACAGCTATGGGTGTACGTAATTCATGAGAGATATCCACTAACCATTGCTCACGACTTTCTTTTTGCTTTTTCAAACTACCAATAAGAGATTGGAAACTATCTGACAGCTCACCAAATTCGTCATTAGTTCGATTACCAAAAGAGAACTCGTAATTCCCCTCCCGTAGCGCATTTGCCCCTTGTTTTAACTTTTTCAAAGGAGCAAGAAAATGACGAACCAAGAGCAAAGCAACCATTAGAGAAGCAAAACCCGCTAAGCCAATAATCCAAAACAAGTTACTTTGTTGTTGCTCATAAAACTGAGTCACAAGCTCACCTGATAACAAGCTTTTCTGCTCTAAAACCAACCAACCAACGGTTTTCGAATTTACGACAACTGGCACATTCAAATGCTCAGTTGAGTCTTCATCTTGCGCCTTTGATGGAACCCCCGTCACCCAGTGACGCTGGACATCTTCCAAGTGAATACGATGACTCAAAGGACTTAAATTTTCGTCCATGCCATTGTCTCTACCAAAAGGTACAAAATGCTCTTCGTCCGGCATTGGCATACCTTCATTAGGAGGCGCAAAGCCATTTGGCGGTTCAAAACCCTCTCTTTCTGGTCTTGGAAAGCCGTTATTTGGCGATGGAAAACCTTCTCTATCCGGCATGCCTCTTTCTTGTCTGGGAGGCAAAGGGCTATTCATATTGACAAAAAGATCCACCCATATTTCAGGTCGCTCTCTGAGTAATTGCCAACCTTGTTCACTAGAATAATATTGAGAGACACCTTCCGCTAACTCAATAACTTGCTTCTCTTCCTGCTTATTGAGATAAGTTTGAAAACCAGATTTGAAACTATAACTCACTAAAAACGCCATCCCCGTAACCAATAAAACACTGGTTACGAACAAGGAAATAAACAACTTGGAGACAATTGGAATACGCACAGAAATGGTTTTCTCTCTTATTTTGGACGATATAAAGTCCATCATACTCTTTAAAATAGAGAGCAAATATGTAGATTCAATAAGAAAAGTAGAAAGGAAAAAGAAAATTGCAGTAAATCAATACAGAACCAAGAAGACACGCCTTGCAGCGGCCTTCTCAATTCTATATCGAACAGGCACTCGCCCTATTTCATCTCAAAAACAGCAAAGCCATTTTCATCTAAAGACTGATACGACATCTTGTCGCTTGCCATATCTCTTGCTTTCGGAGAAGTCACAAACTGTACCTTCGCTTTGCCGAAGTCCGCAAACGACCAGTTGTTATCCGCCGCTGGATTGATGGTTTTCTGGCTTAATAAATAGTTCGCAACAACATCTCGGTTTTTATCTGGTGCATCAATCACAATGGTGTCGCCTGATAAGTTAGGGAAATGGCCACCGCCTGTTGCACGGTAATTATTCGTCGCCACCAAAAAATCGTCTGTCATATTCAAAGCTTTGCCATTGAACATGACACTCTTAATACGATGAGAACTAGGGTTTACCAATTTTCCATCACCGTCATAACGCGCTGGCTGAGTCACATCAATACGATATGAAATGCCATCAATGACATCAAAGTTATAAGTCGGGAAAGCCGCATTCACCAGACTCTGAGGCGCACTTGAAGCAGCATCGATTTGATTAAACTGACCAGCTGCAAGCTCTAACCACTCAACAACCTGTTCACCTGTTAATTTTACGACCTTCAAATCGTTTGGATAAATGTACAAATCGCTCACGTTTTTCAGCGCAATATCACCCTTTGGCACATCGGTATAATAATCTGGGCCGCCTCGACCGCCAGCTTTAAATGGTGCAGCAGCCGATAGAATCGGTAAGCCTTCATAAGATGTACCGCGCACAATGTTCTTCACATACCAAATTTGAGCGTTATTCACGATCTGAATCGATGGATCGTCTTGGACAAGAGCAAAGAAACTATTAATGTCTGCGGTGGACTCACCCACTTTACGACGCATGTACGCCAAAGTACCTTGGTGCTCGGTTTCAACGGCGTCATTAATACTTTCATCGGCTTCTACCAAGGCAATGGTTTTACGCCCTTCTCTGCGTGATATAGCACGCACATCGGCTTTACCATCTGCCACTTTCCAACCGTCACCAGAAGGCTCTAACGTCAGATCAATCACACCAAGGTGAGAACCCCAAAAGCCAGGCATAGTGGCAGGCTTGCCAAACACTGTGCCTTTTTCACCGTCTACACCATCAAATGCATTTAATGCCTTGTCGCCTGGGAAAATACGATGGGAGTGACCGAAAAGAATAGCGTCAATGCCATCTACTTTGGCTAAATGGTAAGACGCATTTTCTTCACCTTTCATATAAGGCGAGTTCATCATGCCACTGTGAGGAATCGCGATAACCACATCCGCGCCTTTAGCTTTCATTTCTGGAACGTATTTATTCGCGGTTTCAATGATGTCTTTCGCGATCACTCGGCTGGTTAAGTTGTCTTTATCCCAGGTCATGATTTGCGGTGGCACAAAACCAATGTAACCAATTTTCACCGTTTGCGTTTTACCATCAGAATCAACGAAGGTTTTATCTTTAATAATGTAAGGCTGAAAGTAGGGTTGGTCATTAGAAGGGTCGTTATCACCATCATCAACATAGACATTGGCGTTCACATAAGGGAAGTTCGCTCCGCTCAAACTCTTCATCAAAAAGTCTAAACCGTAGTTAAATTCATGGTTACCTATATTACCCACATCATAATCAAGTAAGTTCATCGCTTTAAAAGCTGGATGTGTTTCACCAAAGCGCAGCACCCGTCCTTTCGCCACATAATCGCCCAGAGGCGTACCTTGCAATAAATCACCGTTATCAACCAACACAGAGTTTGTCACTTCAGCACGAGCCGCTTTGATCAAAGTCGCCACACGGGACAAACCAACTCCATCACTTTGCTTATCACCGTAGTAATCATAATCCACTAAATTCATATGAATATCAGTGGTCTCCATGACTCGTAAGTCAATAGTGGCTGCTTGGGCAAGCGATGCAAAAAGAAGTGAAGAAGCTAAAACAGACGCCTTCCTAGGAAAAAACAATGTCATGACATTACTCCATAAAACAAAATAGTTTTCGATGATAGATACTAACCAAAAAGTCAGCTTTTATAGTAAGGCGATTTTATGCGAACTTCATGCCTTTTTTGTGACAAGGCGTGGAAAACCATAAAAGGCATTTTTATCTAAAATAAGTTGATTACTATGTACCCAAAAACTAATGTGTACAAAATAACGTACATGAACATTTTGGAGTTTTTATGGATGCAATCAGCTACACAGCTGCTAGAGCAAACTTAGCCAAAACAATGGCAAGTGTTTGTAATGATCACGCACCAGTCATCATCACCCGAAAGAATGAAGAGCCTGTTGTGATGATGTCTTTAGAAGATTATAACGCCATGCAAGAAACGACTTACTTACTAAGGTCTCCAGCAAACGCCAAAAATCTTTTAGAATCGATTGCCGAGCTTGAAGCAGGTAACGGAGCGAGAGCTAATTGAATGAAGCTAACATTTTCGACTAAAGCTGGGGAGGAATATCTTTATTGGCAAACCACAGATAAGAAAGTACTTAAACGTATTAATTTGCTCATTAAAGATATTCAAAGAACACCAAATGAAGGTATTGGAAAACCCGAGCCACTGAAACACGGCTTATCTGGGTAATGGTCTCGCCGTATAAATGATGAACATCGTATTGTGTATAAACATCAAAACGACACTATTCTCATCGCACAACTTCGATATCATTATGGTACTTAACGCTTAAACCAGCGCCAAACGAATAGAACTCTCACCAAAGCAGCAGCGACGTAAGTCATGGCACAGGCCGTTAGGATTTTTTTCACTTTCGGTAAGTCTTCTTGGGGAATGTAATTTCCTTCTGCCAAGATTGGCAAGGCTTTATTAAAACTAGCGTCCCATTCTTCTGGCAAGATTGCCAATTGCACCACTACAGCTAAAAGGCCAGACAAACCAACCACTAAAGCATGCAATGCCACGGCATAAGGTAGATGTAACAACGCAGAAATAAGCGGCCAGCCAATGAGCAAGCCAGCCGTAATGCGTCGAGCAAAATGCGCAAAAGGTAGGTATCTAGAGCTTAAATGCGAGATTTTTTGCTTTTTCTCATGAGCAATGGCGTGACCTATTTCGTGTGTAGCCACAGCGACTGCGGTCAAAGAGCGGCCATTAAGAACGCTTGGACTAAGACGAACAACGTGCTGCCCAAAATCAAAATGATCTCGTCCTTCCTGTGTAGCTTCAATTTTGACGTCATTCAGCTCAAAGCGTTCTACGAAATGCTTCGCAAGTTCACCACCCGTTCCCGGTAAATCGTCACGATCTGCGGCATAACGTTTTAAGGTAAATTTCACCCACGCACTTGGTCCAACCAACAATAAGAGAGCGATTACAATACCAATAATCCACAACATATTTTCTCTTGGCCTTGCCCTTAATTAATAAAAAATCCAGCTCAATTTTGACCCTTTTCGGTTTCATCACATACACTATGACCATCATTACATCATAAGAGTCAGATATGAAGAATCCTTTGGTTGGCCCAATTCTAGCGATTTTAAAAAATCACCCGAATGGCATAAGCGAATTCGACATTTTAAAAGAACTGAGAGATCAGTTACCCGAATTCAAAAAGCTCGCCGAAGACGTCAACTTACTACTGTTTCGTCAACACTTTCTTATCATGAACGCCCTGTATCAATTACAAAGCAGCCTCTGGCAAGAAGACAACCTGTTGCTTAGCATATGCTCTACTCGCATTCATTTACTCAGTAAGACCCAAGTTCAGTTGTCGGATACAACCACATTAAACAACAGCGTCGACGCCAAACTGGCTGCCTACTATTTAGATTGGAGTGAATACGAAAAAACAGATGTCGACGAAGTTTCTCGTTTGCTGAACAGCTTTTATAAAGGCATAAGTTTAAGTGGAGATCGAGATGCAGCATTAAAAACGCTAAAAATAAACGACAGTAACCCAAGTAAAGCCGACATTAAACAACAGTACCGTAAACTCGCTCAACAGCATCACCCGGACAGAGGTGGTGACCAAGATATTTTTATCGATTTACGTCAGGCTTACGAATACCTCATGTTTTAAAATGTAAAACTGCCCTTCAAAATATTGCTTTCACCTTCACAAATAACCAAGATGAACCTCGTGTTTTATTTGTGGTCAAACTTTCCACACGGTTTAACTTTTATATGCTTTTTTTCTGACTTACATCGTCGGTTTATTTTTCACTTTTTATAACAAAGAGCTTTTATGAAAATCATCTCTGTATTGCAGTCTTTTATCCCTACACCAAAAAATAACCAATTCACCTTTCGCCCTCTTTACATTGCGTCTTTGAGTCTACTGACGATCAGCTGTAGTCTCACAGAAATAGACAGTTCTAATGATTTTGAGAATAATGGTCGAGACACGACAGCACTGAAACGTGACACCTTGTATTTAAAAGAAAGTCTACCACCAGGATTACCCTACCCTGACGCCAGTTTTCAAAATGGCTTACAACAACAAATCGCCTATTTAAATCGAATCTCAGATAAACAGTACTTGCTTGAGAACACACAGACAAACACGGAAGACTTAAAAATCGTCGCTAACGAAATTAATAATTGGCTACAAAACCCAGCACAACAACCGCAACTTATCGCCCACCAATTAGCCGGACAAGACAGCAGAGGCAATGTACAAATCACAGGTTACTACGTTCCTATTTTACCTGTACGCCATTTACCAGATGACGTTTATCGCTACCCGCTTTATCGCAAACCAACACAACGTAATGAAGACGGTGGATTCCCTTCTAGAGAAGAAATTGATTTTGAAAGTGCTCTAGCAGGACAAGGTTTAGAAATTGCGTACACCTCAGATTTGGTCGACAATTTTTTCTTACATGTACAAGGCTCTGGTGTTGTTGAATACGAAGATGGTGAACAAAAACTTCTATCTTGGGGCGGAGTAAATGGTCATGCTTATCGCAGTATAGGGAAAGAACTGATTGAGCGAGGAGAGATAGATCGTGCTGATATTTCAGCACAAAGCATTCGCCAATGGTTAGCGGATAACCCAGACCGCATGAGAGAAATCCTTTCAACTAACCCAAGCTACTTATTTTTTAGTGAAGGACTTCGCGACCCTGTTGGTGCTGCAAACGTCCCACTAACACCATTGTATTCTGCGGCCGTTGATCCGAACGTTATTCCCCTAGGCTCCATTTTATTAGCTCAAGTACCTAAACTCGACTCTTATGGAAATCTGGTTGGTCATGAATTTCGTCTTCTGCTTGCTCAAGACAAAGGTGGCGCGATTAAGGGTCCAGGACATATTGATTGGTACCAAGGTATAGGAGAAGAAGCCCATTTCCATGCGGGACAGCTTAAACACTTTGGAAAGGTTTGGTTACTGCTACCTCAGAACCCAAGCCCTAAAAAGCTCATTGCCCATTGAGCAAACTTCACGAATAAGTCTTCATAAAAAAAACACCGCCTCTTATATCCATTTCAAACATAAAAGGCGGCGCTTTGATTTAGCAGGTATATAAACTCAAATAATTAGATTTTCTGTTAATTAACATCACCCAGTTTGAATGAAACTGGCAAGCTGATTTTCAATTCTGTTTCTTTCATATCACTAGAGAACTTAGGCAAAGGTGTCGATTTTCGAATCATGTCTAATACAGCTTTATCCAAACGTTTATAACCTGAACTCTCAGTAATTGAAACGCCCGACACAGAACCATCCGCGTGAGCGACAAAAGACAATGTCACAACACCTTCTTCATTACGACGTCGAGAAGCTCTTGGATAACGTTTATTTTGAGCTAATATAGAGAGCAGCTGAGTCGTATAACTCGCTTTAGCCCCAGGGTTACCACCACTGCTTGCTGAATTGCCAGAGCCTGTTGATGCTTTCATGTTCGCCATGGATTCCGGTGCATTCTTCTTCGGCGTCGGCTTCACTACAGGCTTAACATCTGGTTCTGGTTCTGGTTCTGGTTCTGGTTCTGGTTCTGGTTCTGGTTCTGGTACGATTTTTGGTGTCGGCTCTATTTTTCTCACTTCAATAGGAGATTCTTGCTTAACCTCAACAGGGTCTGGTTCGATTATTTCTGGTTCGACAATGGGCTCAGGCTCAATTTCTGGCTCTGGCTCGATGATCTCAGGTTCAACAATCGGCTCTGGTTCAGGCTCAATTTCTGGCTCTGGCTCAACTTCTGGTTCAGGCTCAACTTCTGGTTCAGGCTCAACTTCTGGTTCAGGCTCAACTTCTTCTTGAATGTCTTCAACTTCTTTGGTCTCTTCTTGAGCAAGTGTGGTTTGCGCTGATGCTCCTAAATCTCCCATCATACCAAGACCAAATTCAATCCCTTGAGAACCTGCGGCCTGACTACCTTCGACTGGATTATAAAATACGGTATAAAAAGCACCAGCATGAACTGAAATAGCCAACCCACTCGCAATAATCCAATGACGCGTGGAAATCATTCTTTTCCTCGCTCAAGTTGAGTTGCCAGACTGACTTTCGTTAAACCAGCCAAACGAACCTGATTAAAAATCGGTCGTAACTTATCTAATGAAATGGCCCCATCAGCTTTAATTTGTACCCAGAACCCCTCTTTATTTAAAGACAACGAAAACTGCTCTTCTAAGTAAGCTTGTATTTTTTCTATCGTTTGTAATTGGTCATCCACGTAAAGACTCTCATCCACACCGACCACGATAACAACATTTGGATCATTCGCCGCACGGGTATCATTAATAGAATATGGAGGCACGACGGCAATGGGATCTGCTTTTTTAATTTGACCAGCGACCATAAAAAAAACCAACATTAGAAAAACAACATTGATTAGAGGCACCATATTGTCATCATCGCTGGATATACGTTTAGCGTACTTTTCACCTATTTTCATAGCGTCTCCGGCATAGCAAAAGCATTAGCAATAGACACTCTTGTTGCACCGTGAATCTTCAACCGATCGGCTAGGTGCATCAGAGTTTGCAATGTCACTCCTTCTTCGGCTTTGATAATAAAAGTACCGTCATTATGATCCGCAATCAGGGTTTCAAAATACGATTGATCAGTAAGACTAATAACCTGATTACTCAGCCACACTTGATCGTCGTTTGACTTCAAGATCAGCGTGACGTTCTCTACTTCTTCAGCTGTTTTTGGGTTCTCAGACGATACTGATAATGGCGTGTCAACAATGCGCCAAGGCACAAAACTTGAGGTCAACATAAAGAACAACAAAAGAATAAAAACCACATCTATAAGTGGCGTCAGACTGATTGCATTCTTACGTTTAGGTTGAGAAAGGTTAAGCGGCATGCAACATCTCTTGCGCAGCTTTTTCAGTCAGAATTTTTGCTTCTTTACTAGTAAACACCTGAGTGACAGCATCATTCATGTTATGAGCGATACGCTCTACTTTACGTTCTAACCAGCTTTGCAATGTCACTACAGGTATTGCCACTGCCAAACCAACGGCTGTCGTCAATAAAGCCTGCCAGATGCCGCCGGACAACACAGAAGGATCAACTTGACTGCCAGCACCCTCCATTTGCTGGAAAGCTGTAATCATGCCTAATACTGTGCCTAGTAAACCAAGCAAAGGACTCAGAGTCGCAATAATTTCCAAAGGTCGAAGATAAGAACGAAATTGACTTAGCTGATTCATCGCACGACGCTCTGTTTCTTCGCGAATCAAATCGACACTGACGTTCGCACTTAATAAAGCTCGTATGGTGTAACCCACTAGAGCATCAATCGGGCGTTTTTCATCTAATTTTTCCAACGATTTTTCACCGCCACCATTGCGCCATTCATCCAATCCTAGCTGGGATGTTTTCAGACTTTCGGCACGTAATGAAGAAAACTGCCACAACTTTAAAAGAACAATGGTCAAAGCGACAACGGAAAACACCATCAATATCCATACAACTGGGCCACCTACCTGTAAGAAATCAATAATTCCTTGCTGTACTGAATCTTCCACAACACTCTCCATTGAATAAAAAACACAACAAAGCAAATGGTATTCATTCTCAATAGCATTTTCAATAAATAATTATATTTGTTTACGAGTGTTGATATTGATAAAGGTATGTCCACATTATGAATATGCCATCAAATCCATAGTATTTAACCAACATTCAACACCATAAAAAAAACACCTCCCAAAAATGGAAGGTGTTTTACGGCTGATCACTAATAAGTATTGCTATTTATATTGACGATCATAAGCAGACTGATAAGCCTTAAGAACTTTGTCGTAACCTAGCTCTTTAATACGTGTGATGTAATCATCCCACTCTTCATCAACATCAGCACTACCAAGAATCCAACGCTGTTGAGCTTCTAACATATAAGTTAGAATACCTGGCCAATACTTGTCATAGATAAGGCGCTCTGCCACTGTCATAGAGACACCGTTGAATTGCTCAATAATGTAATTATTATCGGTATACAATTCAATTCCCTTGGCAGCAATTCCATTTGTCCATTGCCATTCGTAGTTATAATCCTGACGGAAGCCAATTGGAATCTGCGCCCCCACATTCCACATTTGAGAGTTGACGGGTTGAGAATCAGTCAACACTTCTTCAGTATATGTTGGTTTTCCGTCCACCATATTCCAATGGACACCTTCGACACCAAAATTAGCAATATTTCGCCCTTTTTCAGTAAAGATAAAGTCCATATATTTAATGCTGGCGACTGGATTTTTGTTCGAATAAGTTAATGCCCAACCATCTGGTTTAACTGTCGTACGACCATTTTCTTCCATACGAACACCGCTTGGCGAAGCTGGCGGTGCAAATGGAATCCAATTAAAACCAGGTATAGTATCTCTTAAACTATCATTATAGCCTGCGGTACTTGCAAACCAGTCATGAGTCATACCACCTAAGTTATTACCTAATAAGTACTCTCGAGCTTTGGAGCCACGAGTAAAGACTTCTTTATCTATTAGGCCTTCTTTATACCATTTAGCTAGATTACGAATACCAGTTCGGTAACTTTCATCTACATAACCATGCTTCACTTCTGAATGATCTTTAATATAAAACTGATGATAGCTATCAGTTCCTGTTGTACGAGCGTCCCACAGAGTTACCATACGAATCATTTCTTCCCAATGACGGAAGAAAGCAGGTACTTCATCTTTTTTCCCATTTCCATTTGGATCTCGATCACGGAATGCTTTTAGTACTTCATATAACTCATCAACCGTTTGTGGTTGCTCAAGATCTAACTTATCTAACCAATCTTGGCGAATATAATAAGCACGAGCGGCTTGACCATCTGGAAAATAAGCTAGGTGGTAAATATTTCCATCTGGGGCAGTAATTGCTTTTCTAATTTCTGGATTTTTCTCAAAATAAGCTTTGATATTTGGCGCGTAATTATCAATTAGCTCATTCAAAGGTAAAAATGCGCCTTCCATTCCATATTGAATGAAACTATCTTTCAGACTATTACCACCAACAATATCGGGCAAATTACCAGAAACCAACATCAGATTAAAAAGTTCTTGGCTATTTGTACCAATCTTAGAAGCAACCCCTTTAAGCCGAACACCTGTTAATTTTTCATACTCTTTTGCTACAGGCCAATTTTCATCCCATGCATACTTATTACGAAAATGCATGTGAATGGTTAATTCTAAAGGTTTATCAGTAACCTTGTATTGATCATCAGCACCAGCAGCAACAGTCGTCCCTGACGTTGCAGCTAATGCTAATGCTAATGCGGTAGAAGGTATTATTTTGTTTATCATTTTTTTCTCCATTTATTATATTTATGTTTGAAAAAACAACCCTACTCTTTAACTCCACCCATCATAATTCCTTTATTAAAGTGCTTCTGAAGATATGGATAAACCAGAAGAACAGGAATGATGGAAACTACAATAATTGCCGCCACAATCGTCTCAAAAGAATAACTACTTGATAACAAAGTACTGGCAAATTCTTCATCCATATTAGCTTCAATGATTATTCGTTTTAAATAAACTTGTAATGGAATTTTATCTTCTTCCCTAAGAAGAATCATCGCCCAAAAATATCCATTCCATCGGGCAACAATACAAAATAAAGCAACTGTGACAATGGCTGGCTTTGATAATGGAATAAATACTTTCCATAAAAGACTGAAGTCATTAGCACCATCCATCCTTGCTGCTTCTTCAAAAGATTTAGGAATAGCTTCAAAGAAATTTCTTAATAAAATAATATTAAAAGCAGTACATGCAAAGGCAATCAATATACCAAACCTAGAATCCAACAAATCTAAATCTCTTAAATTTAGAAAAAATGGAATCATTCCGGCATTAAACCACATGGTAAACGCCACAAAGAAATTAAAATATCTCTTCCCTACTAATTGAGGCCTAGATAAAGCATAAGAACCTGGAATAATAATAGCTAAACTAACTAATGTACCGAAAATAGTGTAAAAGAAAGTATTGCCATACGACTTCCAAAAAACCACATCACTTAATACTTTTTCATAGGCTGAAAAAGTAATTTCTTTTGGTAAAAACACTACCTGACCAGAAGAAACAGCAAAACCTGAGCTAATAGAAGCTGAAAAAATATAAATAAATGGATATAGCGTACTAAGTACAAATAATGAAATAAGAAATATATTTGCATAACCAAATATCTTATCTCCACGGGAATATAAATTGAAATCTGACATTTAATTAGTTCCTACCACAAAGAAGACGATGAATACTTTCTACTCAACCAGTTAGCTGTGTAGACCATGGCAAAAGCAACAACGGCATTAAACAAACCAGCCGCTGTAGCAACATCGTATTGGCTACCTTGTAGACCAACGCGGTAAATATAAGTACTGATTACATCAGCAGTTTCAAAAGTAGATGGTTGATATAAAAGAATGATATATTCAAAACCTACTTCCACCATGTTACCTATTTTAATAATAAGCATGATAAGTATGGTTGGAAGGATAGTTGGAAGTGTGATTTTGTACATCATTTGAAAACGTGTCGCACCATCTACCTTTGCCGACTCATAAAGTGATGGGCTTACACTTGCAATTGCAGCAAGATAAACAATGGAATCAAAACCAGCCTCTTTCCAAATATTACTTCCTATAAAAATAGCTCGAAAATAATCAGGATTAGTTAAGAAATAAATTTTATCAAATCCTAATGCATCTAAAACAATATTAACAATACCTGTTGTTGGAGATAAAAAACTAATAACAAGACCCGCTACAATTACTACAGAGATAAAATGCGGTAAATATGCAATTGTCTGAGCAACTCTCTTAAATATAAAATGATGAATTTCATTGAACATTAGAGCTAGCATAATCGGAATAGGAAACC
Source organism: Marinomonas sp. GJ51-14 (assembly GCF_055808695.1). Classification (NCBI taxonomy): domain Bacteria; kingdom Pseudomonadati; phylum Pseudomonadota; class Gammaproteobacteria; order Oceanospirillales; family Oceanospirillaceae; genus Marinomonas; species Marinomonas sp. GJ51-14. Next base: position 1,417,425 of record NZ_CM147879.1, on the reverse strand, counting down.
CAAAAATCAAACCATAAAAACTAATCACAAAAGTATTCTGAATAGCTCTCAAAAAATTATCATCTTCAAACAAAGTGACAAAATGCTCAAATCCGACCCAACTACTTCCTGATATTCCACGGAACAAGCTGAAATCTTTAAATGCTATTTGTAAACCACTCATTGGTGTATACAAAAACACGATGAACCAAATAACCATTGGGGCGAGTAAAAAATAAACTTGCCAATCTTTTTTAATCCTTTGAATTAAATCCACACGTTTTTTTATCGATTCAGCAGACCGAATCTGCTTTTTAATATCTAATGTGCTCATATTAAACCTATTATTAGTATATTGATTTTTCTGTTACAGCATCGAATATATGTAAATAATCTAAATTTAAAAACACTTCTGAACTTTCGCTCATTTCATCAATAGATATATTACGACTGTCCGTTTTTATAACAGCATCTTGACCATCTAGCTTAACGTGCAGCAATGCTTCGGCACCTAATGGTTCAACAAGATCAACATGACAACTAATACGTTCACAATTATTCAACCCGTTCTTCTTCAAATACATATCTTCAGGACGAATACCCAAATATACTTTTTGGCCATTTTTGAACGAACAACCTTCTTTAGAAGGAACAGGGACTTTATTATCTTTTAACCTAATAAAAAACTTCGAATCACTTTCTACCATTTCACCCTCTATTAAGTTCATTGGCGGACTGCCAATAAAACTCGCAACAAAGGTATTAATAGGTTTGGTAAAGACTTCCATTGGCGTACCAATTTGTTCAATCTTCCCGTCTTTCATAATGACGATTCTGTCCGCTAGCGTCATCGCTTCAACCTGATCATGTGTGACATAAACAGTAGTAACACCCAAACGCTTATGTAGACGTTTAATCTCAGCACGCATTTGCGTTCTTAATTTCGCATCTAAGTTTGATAACGGCTCATCAAATAAAAATACTTCTGGCTTACGTACAATCGCCCGCCCCATGGCAACACGTTGTCGCTGTCCACCGGATAAATCCGCTGGACGTCGCTCTAAATATTCATCAAGTCCCAAGATAGCAGAAGCTTCTTTAACAGATGCTTCCACCTCTTCTTTGTTTGCCTTTCTCAGCTTCAAACCGAAGGAAATGTTGTCATAAACATTCAAGTGTGGATATAACGCATAGTTTTGGAAAACCATAGCAACATCACGATCTTTGGGTGCAATATTGTTAACCACTCGACCAGCAACGCTAATTTCACCATCAGAAATACCTTCTAAACCTGCAATCATTCTTAATGTTGTCGACTTGCCACAACCAGAAGGACCAACTAAAACAATGAATTCTTTTTTCTCTATCGCAAGATCAATGCCTTTAACAACCTCAACATCGCCATAGCGTTTGTAGATCTTATTAAGAGTTACATTTGGATTTGAAGACATAGGATTTATAACAACCTTTTTTATTTTTTTTGAATGTTACCATCGCTCTCTAACTACCATTTCGGGGGATAGAAAACATGAACGAAACTAAAGACAATAAGTACGCAACATCGAATTTTTACAAATCGAAAAATGCAAATTTTGTCTAGAAATAGGAAGTAGCGAGAGATATGCCACTAGCACACCAAGGCTAAAAGCCAGCAGCGCTACTATATGGAAAAGGAATGTTCTGATAAGTGAACGGGAAGACACCGTTACACACCCTATCATTGAAAGTAGACTCTCGAAAGAACGACTTTGCTCAGTGATAAAGAAAGCTAAAAAATGAAATATATTATTTATTATTTTTATCATACACATACCTTATTCAACCATGCATCTTAGACATCTATAGATGTACAAAAAAGCTGGACCATAAGTATTTTTTACCTATTTGTCTTACAATATACACTCAATTCAAATCTTTAGTACAGTATTTTTTTGCGTTTAAATCGTATTTTTTGCACAATAAAAACACAAGATTGATTAATTAATATGCACAAAAACTAATAAATCATAATATTTAGTGTATAAAATGACCAATACAACCATAAACGATCATTTTTAAAACACGATAAAAAAACAGGATAAATGATTCTTTTGTATGACAAATTATTGTTTTGTATGATAAATATTTTAAGTGACGAAACACAAAGATCAGAAGAAACCAAATAGAGATGAGACGCTAAGTCAACTCGATATCAAAAAATGAAAAAACAGAGGCAGCAAAACATCAGGAAGTGAACATATTAAGAATGGAATTCGATTTTTCTAAGCAAACGCTGATACATATACCAAGCACATAATCCTGCCAGTAAATTGCCGACCAACACTCCAACAAAAAGACCTTTTAGACCGGCTAGTTCTGACCCAATCCACAAGCAAGGTAAAAAGAAAGCGAATAAACGCAACGCGGATATACTTAATGCTGTATAGGATTTACCTAAGGCGTTTGCAACAGACACCATAAGCATACAAATGCCTAATGAACCTAGACTGATGGGTACCAAAACCAGATGCCATTTTAAGATGTCAGATACTGCTTCTTCACTCGTCATTAAACTTGCTAAAAAGCCAGAAGTAAAAAACGTCAAAACAGCCACAATCAACTGAAAAAAAGAATAAAACGACAAGCAAGCGACACGACTTCTCGAATATCAGCTATTTTATTCGCACCAAGTAAACGACCAACCATAGGTGGTATAGACATGGTTAAAGCTAAAACAGAAACAATAATAAAGAATTCAAAGCGTGAACCTAACGCCCAAGACGCCACTGCCGCTGTACCAAACCCTGCGATCAATTTTGTCGCTAATATAGAAGAAGCTGAAGGCAATAGCTGACTAACCATTGCGGGTCCCATAATGTGACCAATTGACGCCAAACTTTTCCCTATATTGAGATCTTTCCAATCAAACGATACCCAATGTTTCCGTGTTACTTGTGAAGCAACGATTAACAAGCCGATGACAAATGACAGTATTGTTGCGATTGCCGCACCATTTAAGCCCAAATCTAAAGTAAAAATAAAAATGGGGTCCAATACCAAGTTCAATACACTGGTCACCACCATCATAATACCGGGTAAAAAAGTATTACCGTTGGATCGACAGATGCTGTAGTAAAAATACGTTAACGCACCAACCCAAACGCTGAACAGCCAATAAGGCCAATAAGCATCAATAATAGGAAAAACAGATTCAGGTGCACTCAACAGCATTAAAATAGGGTGACGTAAGCACCAAATAAGTAGGCAAAAACATACCATACCTACGCTGCCAATCATTAAAACTAAACCACCAAGTTGTTTACCATAGCGCTCATTCCCGGCGCCAAGCGCTCTAGCAATAATGGCTGTCGTGGCGATACCAAGACCTACCTGCAAACCAATTACAATCATTTGAATGGGTAAGGTAAAGCCTTGAGCGGCCAATGGAAGAATACCAAGCTGCCCAATAAAAGCACTGTCTACTAGCTGGAAACTCATCATCGACAAAACGCCAAACAACATAGGCCATGTCATGGAAAAAAGTTGTTTGGCTAATGATTCCGTTGGCGACGTTTGGGAGGACATGACTTTCTCTTAATACAAATAAATGGGCTGAAATTTTACCCTATTTCAATCAAGGTTTAATGATAAGTCGTCATGTTAGAACAACTTCCTTAAAAAACACTTTATTGATGAACTCCTCTTTCACATCAATTCTCTCTAAAGCGACTTCCATATCTCAACATCATCAAAGCCAAAACGGAAAATATGACAAAACCACTTGCTAACGGCATGATCGTAAAATGATAAAATTGACCAACAGAGATTGATAAAAGAATTGCGATCAAGCTCGAAAGTGATGAAATCAAAGATGCTCCTAATCCTGCCATTTTCCCTAAAGGTTCCATAGCCATTGCATTTACATTACCAAACACCATACCAAGACAAGAAAACATAACCATCCCCAAACCCATAAAAAGTACAAAAGGAGGTATGCCTTCGAAATACAAAGTTGAGACTAATAATAGAAACGACATGGTGATAAGGACTTTTAAAGCAGACGTCACACAACGCAGCATACCAACGCTCTGTACTATTTTACCGTTGTAGAAATTAACAAAAGAAATACCGATGGCAAACATCGCAAAGAAGAAAGGAAAACGATCACCCGTTTGGTAAATATCCTGAAAAATTGATTGAGCCGTACTAATGTATAGCATCAAACCTGCGAACATACAGCCAAGCAACACAGTGAATGCCACAACATCTCGACGCCGTAAAATGATACCAATATCCATCATTAATCGAACTCGATTAATTGGAATTCTATTTTCTTTAGACAGTGTTTCGGGCTGCCTTACCATTAGCCAGACAGCTGCGACTGTTGCCTGAACAATAAGCAAGGCAAAAATCCAATACCAGTTCGCTACTTGAATAATCAACTGACCGACAGTTGGCGCTAATAACGGCACTAAAATAAACACCATCATCACAAAAGACATAATTCGCGCCATTGCCGCGCCTTTGTACATATCACGAATAAGCGCTCTTGACGCGATTTTAGGTCCAGCAACACCAAAACCTTGAACCATACGACCAATCAAAAACATCGTCAGCGATGACGCAGACAAAGCAATTAATGAACCTAGAATATAAACACCAATGCCAATCAAAATACTCTTCTTCCGACCTATCGCATCAGAGACAGGGCCAAAAATAATTTCACCAAACACCATTCCGAAAATCAGCGCAGAAACAATCCATTGTGTTTTTTGATAATCTTTAATGGCCAAAGCTTCAGCTATATACGGAAAGGCTGGCAACATAGAATCCATGCTTAATGCAGTCAGAGACATCATTAAAGCAAACAATGCCACTAACTCTTTTTCAGGTAAGCGCCTAATAGAATTCTCAATTACCGGAGACATGGAACCTGACATATATCACCCTATGAAACATCAAATAGAATAAGTTTACTCATCGAGTAGACTGAATGAAAAAATAATTTATAAACGATATCTTAATCGCATCATAAGATATTGAAATAACAAGATAACAAGATAACAAGATAACAAGATAACAAGATAACAAGATAACAAGATAACAAGCTGCATGGTTCGAGTAAATTTCGTATGATACCTACCTTTAAACCATCCCATTTATTTAGAAGGACTATATGGAGTTTACTTGGATCTTATTCGCATTTGTCTGCGGTCTAGCCGTTAAGGTAATAAACTTACCGCCACTTATTGGTTTCTTATTGGCAGGTTTTTTACTTAATTATTTAGGGTTTGAAGCAAACAGCACATTAGATTCTCTTGCGAATATTGGCATCACATTAATGCTATTCAGTATTGGTTTAAAATTACATGTTAAAGATTTATTAAAGCAAGAAGTATGGGCTTCCACTCTCAGTCACATGAGTGTTTGGACAATACTTTTTGGTGGAGTCACCCTTGTTCTTGGTACTTTAAGCTTACCTTACTTCGGAATCCTTGATTTTAAAACCGCCGCTTTAATTGGTTTTGCTTTAAGTTTTTCAAGTACGGTCTGCGTTATGAAACTGCTTGAAGAAAACGGTGAACTCAAAACCCGTCATGGCCAATTATCACTTGGTATATTAGTCATGCAAGACATTGTTGCTGTGGTTTTCTTAGTCGCAGCAACGGGTAAAATCCCCTCTATCTGGGCCCTTGGTTTATTCGGATTATTACTGGTTCGTCCTATCATTAATAAAATAGTTGATCGCGTAGGCCATGGTGAAATGCTACCGTTAACAGGAATTGTTCTCGCGCTTGGCGGTTATGAACTTTTTTACCTTGTCGGTGTAAAAGGCGATTTGGGGGCTTTAATTTTTGGTATTTTATTAGCTTCACATCCAAAGTCATCTGAAATGAATAAGTCTTTGATGAATTTTAAAGACTTATTTTTAATTGGTTTTTTTCTCTCAATTGGTTTCACCGCCTTACCAACACTTGAAATGATTGGTGTAAGTTTAATCATTACCCTCATTATTTTAACCAAGTTTGCCCTTTTCTTTGGCTTATTAACTAAGTTCAAACTACGCAGCAGGACGTCATTTTTATCCGCGCTGATCCTTTCAAACTATAGTGAATTTGGTCTCATTGTTGTTGCATTAAGTGTGGCCAATGGCTGGTTAGAAAAAGAGTGGTTAGTGATTTTGGCACTTTCTGTATCTTTCTCATTCGTTATTACGAGTGTGATCTATCGTCAATCACATCGCCTGTATAGGAAGAACAAAGAAGTTATCCGTCGGTACGAAAGCCCACAATACTTACCAGAAGATGTATTCGCTCAACCTAAAGATGCTGAAGTATTAATCGTTGGTTTAGGCCGAGTTGGACGAGGAGCCTTCGATTCTCTTAAAAGCCTCATTGGAGATAATGTTGCAGGCATGGATGCTGACCGTAGCCGTATCAAGCTCATGCAAGAAGTAGGTGAAAACGTTTTCTATGGAGATGGTGAAGATGCAGATCTGTGGGAACGTTTAGATACTACAGGCATTCGACTTATCATGTTGGCACTGCCAATAGCAGAAGACAGCAACAGTATCGCCATACAATTACGTAAAGCCAATTACCAAGGTCAAATCGCGGCTATTGCTCGCTACCAAGATGAACGAGACACATTATTGGCATCAGGCATAGACAATGTATTCAACTTCTACACAGAAGCCGGTACAGGTTTTGCGGAAGAAAGCCTAACCTTGATTCGCCCACAGGAAAGCCTAGAAAGGGTAATATAAGTTGCTCGTTACAAACTTAGCCTCTTGTTTCATCCAGTTTTGCTTTCACAGCTTCGGCTTGCTCGGTTAATTCTGAATAGCCTTTTATGTCGCCGCTGCGTTGAGCTTGCATCGCCTTCTCTAGTAGCCGCCATATTCTTTATCCAGCTTTTTAGCCGGATCAGATTTCAAAAAGTTAAACATATCAGACCTGTTTTTATGAATTAATAAAAGTTATACGATGCACCCGTGAACTTAGATCTTTTTTATCAAAACTATTTGCCTTCAAAAACAAAAAACGCTGATCAGATGCCTCTGATCAGCGTTTTTTCATAGAACCGACTAAGACTTAAACGTCCAAGAAATCCATGATACCTTCTGCGGCTTTGCGACCTTCATCAATGGCCGTCACTACCAAGTCAGAACCACGAACCATATCACCACCAGCGAAGATTTTTTCGTTGGTTGTTTGAAACATGAACTTACCTTTTTTCGGTGCAATCACGCGGCCACGAGTATCCGTTTCGATACCAAATTTTTCGAACCAAGGCGCAGGGCTCGCTTGGAAACCAAAGGCTACCAGAATAGCATCAGCAGGAATGATTTGCTCACTACCTTCAATGATTTCGGCACTACGACGACCGTTTTCGTCTGGCTCACCCATTTGAGTTTCTACCACTTTAATGCCTTCAACCTTACCATCACCAATAATTTCCACTGGCTGACGATTGAAAAGGAACTGTACACCCTCTTCTTTGGCATTGGTTACTTCTTTGCGAGAACCTGGCATGTTTTCTTGGTCACGACGGTAGGCACAAGATACGCTCTTAGCACCTTGACGAATCGCAGTACGATTACAATCCATTGCTGTATCACCACCGCCTAAGACAACCACTTGCTTACCTTTTAGGTTGATGTAATCCGCTTCGTCTTCTTCGAAATCTAGGCAGTGGTTCACGTTAGAAATCAAATAATCTAAAGCATCATAAACACCCGGTAGGTCTTCACCAGGGAAGCCGCCTTTCATGTACTTGTAAGTACCCATACCTAGGAAAACAGCATCGTATTCTTCCAATACATGTTCAAACGGTACGTCATCACCAACAGATGTGTCTAAAACAAACTCAACACCCATTTCTTCAAAAATTTCACGGCGGCGAGTCATGACACTTTTTTCCAGTTTAAACTCTGGAATACCAAAGGTCAGCAAACCACCGATTTCTGGGTACTTGTCAAAAACCACTGGCTTAATACCATTACGAACTAAGATATCGGCACAGGCAAGACCGGCAGGGCCAGCACCAACGATTGCCACGGTTTTATTAACTGGCACGACGTTAGACATATCAGGGCGCCAACCTAAAGCAAACGCCGTATCTGTGATGTATTTCTCAACAGAACCTATGGTCACCGCACCAAAACCGCCTTCGCCAAGTGTACAAGCACCTTCACAAAGTCGATCTTGTGGACAAACACGACCACATACTTCTGGCAAAGAGTTAGTTTGATGACTCAACTCTGCAGCTTCCAAAATGCTACCTTCACTAACCAGTTTTAGCCAATTAGGGATGTAGTTGTGAACGGGACATTTCCACTCACAGTATGGGTTACCGCATTCTAGGCAACGGTGCGATTGATCTTTCGCTCCTGCCTCTTCAAAAGGTTTATAAATTTCGACGAATTGCGCCTTACGCGTAATTAAAGGCTTCTTCTTAGGATCCTTACGATCCACTTCGACGAATTGAAATGCATTGTTCAAGCGCTCAGACATAAGCTGCTATCTCCTTGGCCGTTTACAAACAAACGGCACTTCTCTCAAATGGGTCAGACTGATTAGTTCATGGCACTTGGCTCACTGCCAAGCGCCATAACAGCGTGTTTTATTCCGGACGTTGACGAGTATTAGCCAATAGCGCGCCTAAACTCGCTGCTTTTGGTTTTACTAGCCAGAACTTGCCGATGTAGTCATAGAAGTTCTCTAAGATTTCATGGCCCCATTCGCTGTCAGTCTCTCGGACATATTCTTCGATTACAGAGCGAAGGTGTGAACGATACTCTTCCGTTAACTCGGTACCGATACGGTGAATTTCCACCAATTCGTGATTGTATTTATCAACGAAAGTACGATCTAAATCGAGTACGTAAGCGAAACCACCCGTCATACCCGCACCAAAGTTGTAACCTGTATTACCTAGAATAGTTACCATGCCGCCGGTCATGTATTCACAACAGTGATCGCCAGCACCTTCAATTACGGTATGGGTGCCAGAGTTACGTACAGCGAAACGCTCACCAGCTGTACCAGCAGCGAACAATTTACCGCCCGTTGCACCATACAAACAGGTGTTACCAATGATCGCTGAAATCTGAGACTTAAAAGAAGATCCACGCGGCGGACGAATAACAAGCTTACCGCCAGTCATGCCTTTACCCACGTAGTCATTTGCATCACCTTCAAGATACATATTCAGGCCACCCGCGTTCCAAACACCAAAACTCTGACCTGCCGTACCGGTCAATTTCAATGTAAGAGGCACATCAGACATACCTTGGTTACCGTAACGTTTTGCGATCTCACCAGACAAACGTGCACCGATAGAACGGTCACAGTTAGTCACAGTAAATTCAAACTCGCCACCTTCTTTCTCTTCAACGGCATTTTTCACCGTATCCCACATACGAATAGCGTGCTCGCCTTTATCGTGTGGTGGATTAAAAGGCATATCACAGTATTGTGGTTTATCAGCAGGTATCAGGTCGTTGTTCAAAATAGACGACAGATCCAAATTCCGTTGTTTATCAGTTTCACCTGGAAGTGTCATCAACAAATCGGTGCGACCAATCAAATCTTGTAGACGTGCGACACCTAATTTTGCCAGCCATAGACGAGTATCTTGCGCCATGAACAAGAAGAAGTTCTTGATCATATCGACCGTACCAATAAAGTGGTCGTCACGTAATGCTTGATCCTGTGTCGCAACACCCGTAGCACAGTTGTTAAGGTGACAAATTCGCAAGAACTTACAACCCATCGCAATCATTGGCGTTGTACCGAAGCCAAAACTCTCTGCGCCCAGAATCGCGGCTTTCACAACATCCAAACCGGTTTTTAATCCGCCGTCTGTTTGTAAGCGAATTTTACCGCGAAGATCATTAGAACGAAGCGCTTGTTGAGCTTCTGCCAATCCTAATTCCCAAGGAGAACCCGCATGACGAATAGAAGTAAGCGGTGATGCCGCTGTCCCGCCGTCATAGCCAGAAATCGTAATCAAATCAGCGTAGGCTTTCGCCACACCTGCCGCGATCGTACCAACACCTGGTTCAGAAACCAGCTTCACAGAAACCAATGCTTCTGGATTAACTTGTTTCAAATCGAAAATCAGCTGAGCCAAATCTTCAATTGAATAAATATCATGATGTGGTGGTGGAGAAATCAAAGTCACACCCGGTACAGCATAGCGTAAACGAGCAATAAGACCGTTTACTTTACCACCTGGTAACTGACCACCTTCACCGGGTTTCGCACCTTGCGCCACTTTAATTTGCAGCACTTCTGCGTTGACCAAATATTCTGGCGTCACACCAAAACGACCAGAGGCAATCTGCTTAATTTTAGAACGACGTTCAGTACCGTGACGAGCTGGATCTTCACCACCTTCACCAGAGTTCGAACGACAACCTAATTCGTTCATCGCTTGAGCTAATGCTTCATGGGCTTCTGGTGACAATGCACCTAAAGACATACCAGCAGAGTCAAAACGAGGAAGTATACTTTCAACAGACTCTACATCATCAACAGGAATTGCTTTTGCTTTATCGGACAAAGCAAACAAGTCACGTAACATAGAGGCCGGACGCGTATTAACTAACTCAGCATATTTACTGAAATCTTCAAACTTGCCGCTACCTACAGCTGTTTGTAGATTACGTACAACATCAGGGTTAAAGGCATGATATTCAGCATCATGAACGTATTTTAGATAACCACCTTGTTGGATCGGTTTACGTAATTTCCAAGCATTGCTTGCAATTGTAGTTTGATCTCGTTGGAAATCTTCAAATTTGGCGCCTTTAATACGACTAGCAACACCTTTAAAACAAAGATCAACAACCGCTGGATCCAAACCGATAGCTTCAAATAATTGCGCTCCACGGTAAGAAGCCATTGTTGAGATTCCCATTTTAGAAAGAATCTTCATCAAACCTTTATTAATGCCTTTACGATATTTGGTATGACCAGAAATTGGATCACCCAAGACTTCGCCTTTGTCGATCATATCGTTAATTAAACGGTATGAAAGATAAGGGTATACAGCCGTTGCACCAAAGCCTAATAAAACCGCAAATTGATGAGGATCACGAGCAAAACCAGTATCGGCAATGATGTTCGAATCACAACGAAGACCTTGGACAGATAAATGATGATGCACCGCACCAACGGCCATTGGCGCAGGAATTGGCAAATGTGTCTTTTCTAAATCACGATCTGTTAGCACAAGAATCACAGCCCCATCACGGACAGCTTTCTCTGCATTAACTTGTAGGTCTTTGATCGCCTGTTCAAGAGTGACATCGTCAGGATTGTAATTTGTACTCAAACGAACCAGGCGAAAACGGTGATCATCCAAGGCTAACAAACGGCTGTATTTTCGTGGGGACAATACAGGTGAAGACATGATGATACGATTCGCGTGCTTCGGTGTTTCTTCAAACAAGTTACGCTCAACGCCAATACAGGTCTCCAATGACATTACGATGGATTCACGCAATGGATCGATTGGAGGGTTTGTCACCTGAGCAAACTTCTGACGGAAGTAATCAGTTAATGGACGAGTCTGGCTAGACATAACCGCCATTGGCGTATCATCCCCCATAGAGCCAACCGCTTCATGACCACTTTCAGCTAATGGACGGAAAATTTGCTCACGCTCTTCAAAAGACACTTGGAACATCTTTTGATAAATAAGCATTTCGTCTTTTGTAAAAGGAACAAACTCTTGAGTCGACTCTTGCAATAAAGACTCGATACGGATCGCTTCTTGCTTCAACCATTTTTTGTATGGATGTAAGGCTTTTAGGCGATTATCTATATCATTTGTATGCAGAATCTTACCATTTTGCGTGTCAACAACCAGCATCTGACCTGGCCCAACACGGCCTTTTGCAACCACATCTTCAGGCTTGTAATCATACGTTCCGATTTCAGATGCCAAAGTGATAAAGCCGTTTTTAGTCACAACCCAACGGGAGGGGCGTAAGCCGTTACGATCAAGCATGCACACTGCATGGCGACCGTCTGTCATTACCAAACCAGCAGGACCGTCCCACGGCTCCATATGCATTGAATTGTATTCGTAAAAAGCACGTAACTCAGGATCCATGTTTTCTACGTTTTGCCATGCTGGTGGAATAATCAAACGCGCAGCACGGAACACATCCATGCCACCAGTAACAAGCACTTCCAACATATTATCCATGGAAGATGAGTCAGAGCCGGTCAAGTTCACAAGAGGCTGTAAATCTTGCAGCTCAGGAATCAATGGTGAACGCAGTTTATTCGCACGAGCCAAAGCCCAATTACGGTTACCTTCTATCGTATTGATCTCACCATTGTGAGCCAACATACGGAATGGTTGAGCAAGTGGCCATTTAGGCAACGTATTTGTAGAGAAACGCTGATGGAAAACACAAATCGCTGTTTGCAGTTTTTCATTGCCTAGATCTTTATAAAAAGATGGCAAATCAACTGGCATCATTAACCCTTTATAGGACAAAACCTTGTCCGACAAAGAACAAACATAGAAGTTTTCATACTGCGCCAATGCAATTTCTGCTTGACGACGAGCAACAAATAAACGCGTCGCAAAGGTACGTGCATCCATACGATTACTATCAACAAAAACTTGTTCGATGCGAGGTAAACATTCCACAGCGATACGACCAAGGCAGGAAGGATCCGTTGGCACATCACGCCACCCAACTACTTTTAACCCTTGCCCTTCCAACTCTTTAGTCAAAACATCACGCTGCTCTGTTGCTAACGCTTCGTCTTGATCTAAAAAGACCATACCAATGCCGTACAAATCTGACAGAGTATGCTTAAACAAATTATTTGCTTCTGTTCGCAAAAAAGCATCAGGCTTCTGTATCAATAGACCACAACCGTCACCGGTTTTGCCATCGGCGGCGATACCGCCACGGTGTGTCATACATGTCAAAGATTGAATCGCTGTTTTCAGCAATTCATGACTTGCATTGCCTTCCATGTGAGCAATTAAGCCAAAGCCACAGTTATCTTTGAACTCGCCAGGACGATAAAGACCTGCATTCATACACCAACTCCCACAGTTGAAACGTAAAAAATAATAATTAGATACAAATTTGAATTTCAGATGGCTGGGTTATAAAGCGGTAGTGTAAATAAACTCACTTTTGAGAATGACTATTATCTACCCGAAAGACCACCTAAATGGACGATTATACTACCCTGACACAAGGCACTACTCAAATCAGCATAGCCATGCTTTATGTTATTTTGGCGTTTTTTATAGGGTATTTAGAGGCAAATACGAAGGAGTTAGAGAATTATCTGTGGTTAGAGTTTTTCCAGACAGAAAATTCCACTGTTCATGCACGTTTTTTAGTTAATTACAGTTAATTTTACTAAATTACATTTTTTTAAAGGTCAAATCTTCACGAAAAGAAGCTCGAAAGACATTCTATGCTCGAAAAACTAGCATAATCAGCTTAAATAACGTGACTTATACTGATAACAGAACAAATCACTGGGCCTTATTAATATCATCTTGTATCCCACGAGCACTGCGTGCCCAAGGGTTAAGAGCTCGAATATCGCTAGGAAGCGTTTCTGCTGCAGCAATAGCTTCACTGCGATTACGATAAGTACCGTAAACAACAACAAACCAATCTTTATCCTTATGTTTCGATTTGAAATAACCAAACGCGTCTACACTACCTTGAGCACGAATAAAGTCTTTTACTGCGTTTATATTATGTGTCCCTAAGAGTTGCAGGGTGTAACGATTAGGATTCTGTGATAACCACCACTGTGTTTTATCTGCGGGGTCTTTAGTTACTACAACACTTTCTTCTGGTGGCTTAACGACTTCTTCTGGTGTTTCAATAACGGGAGCAGCTTCAACTAATGGTGCTTCAGACCTAATAGGAGCTGTTGGAACAACTTCTACATTATCATCGGTATCACTTGTCTGACCATCTGTTGTCGTTCTATTCGATGTACTAATCGGCGGCAATGATGTTCCTGTTGGGATTGGAGGCAAGATAATCTCACCTTCCTGTCCAATTTTTCTCTGCATTGCATCAATCCGAGCAATAGTCTCTGGTGATGACTGCCCTTGCCTTGGACTTAATGGGATCACATTAGTGGTTCTGTCTGCGGCAGGCTCTGACGATTTATCCGAAAATAGCACTGCGACCAAAATACCAAGCATGACCACAGAAAGTAGCGCCATATGGGCTAAAGGAAAGCCCATAGCAAGATTAAAACGCATGCCTGACTTCTTAGACTTATTACCAGCCCCCATCATTGCCTGAGCAATTTGATTAATCTTGCCTGGATAACCGCCAGACTCTTGATGAATTTGCAATATTTGCTTTTCATCAAAAGGAAGATTAATTCCCCCACCTACAGCACGAACACGATGAAGCAAATAAGCACGGGTTTGCTCTAACGAATAAGGGGCAAGTGTAAAAGAGTGACTTAGTTGTTCATAACGTGAACGCTGATAAGTATCTAAATTACGAGAAAGCGAGTACTCACTAAACAACACAACATGAGGAACTGTTTGATTATCTGTCGCTAAAGACATCATATCCAATAGCATACTGACAGCATCAGTATTTAGCTCTTGAGCATTATCAACTAAAACAAGGGTAGATCGCCCCTTCTCTTCAGCGTCATGGGAGAATTTAAGTAAAGGACCAAAGGTAGTTTCATTCGGTGGCTGCGTAAAATGGTCAGCAAAACCAGCATAAATAGCTTGTAATAACTGACCAGCAGTCATCAACATAGAAGCTTTAACACTGCTTACTATGACTGTATCGTCTTGATGCCGCTCAAACTCCATCATGAAGCGACTTTTACCACTTCCCTGAGGCCCTTGAACAACAGAAAGCAAACTACTGTATCGGCTTAAATGCTCAAGTAAGGCAAGTTGTTGATTGCCTTCCTCTGATGCAAAATAGACAGATGTATCTTTTGAGCCAAAAGGGTCCCTCAGCGTCGCTTTGGAGGGCTGATTGAGCTCTTCCTCTAAATCAAACTGAAACTCTGGCTTAGACATAGTCGTCCTTCAACAATAATTCACCAAAAAAATTAAGCAATATTAGCCTGTTTACTGGCCTCTAACGCATCCAACAGACTGTCATTAAAGTCTTCCATAGGAAAGTCTGAAGTGACAATAGCTTCTCCTAATGAAGCCAATAAAACCAAACGCAAGCTACCATCTAATACTTTCTTATCGAGCGCCATACGCCCAATAAAACTATCCAATGTCATGTTTTGAGGTGGTAATACAGGTAGGTTTGCTGCTTGAAAAAGTGCCACTGAACGGCTCACATCTTGCTCAGTTAGATTCCCCATACGCCAGGAAAGATCAATCGCTAAAACACTTCCTGCGGCTACAGCTTCACCATGCAACCAGTTACCATAGCCCATTTCAGTCTCAATCGCATGACCAAAAGTATGACCGAGATTTAAAATAGCACGAATACCACCTTCTCTTTCATCTTGTGCAACAACCTTTGCTTTTGCCAAACAAGATTGATAAATCGCTTCACTAATTTTGTCATTGTCTAACGACATCAAAGTAGACATCTCTTGCTCTAACCAGTCAAAGAATGGTGCGTCACAAATTAAACCGTATTTAATGACTTCAGCCATACCTGCTGACAATTCCCGTTGAGGTAAGCTCAATAAGGTTTCAGTATCAATAATCACTGCTTGAGGCTGATAAAACGCACCAATCATGTTCTTCCCAAGAGGATGATTTACACCGGTTTTACCACCAACGGAGGAATCCACTTGTGATAGCAAGGTAGTCGGAACCTGAATAAAAGGTACACCACGCTGATACGTTGCTGCGGCAAAGCCAGCCATATCACCAACAACACCGCCACCTAGAGCAATTACAGTCGTGGTTCTATTATGCTTTGCCTCTAACAGTGCCGTCATAATGGTGCCATATGTTTCCAACGTTTTGAAAACTTCACCATCAGGTAATACACAAGTATCTACTTTATAGTCAGCAGACAGCATCGACACCATCGCATCAAGATACAAGGGTGCTATGGTTTCGTTTGTCACTATCATGACTTGCTTACCATGAATGGCGTCATCAAAAAGCGCTTTTTTGTGACGAATACCATGCCCTATAAATATAGGATAGCTGCGATCACCAAGATCAACGGTTAACGTACGCATTAAGATACAGAGGTCTCCATTTTAAGATGTCGTTTTATCGCATCCAACACCTTGTTAGCCACGGCCTTTGGATGACGAGCATCAGTTTCTATTACTAGAGTCGCAACGTCTCGATAAAGAGGATCACGCACTTCAAATAACTTTCTTAAGGTGGCTCTAGGGTCGCCTGTTTGTAAAAGAGGACGATGTGTACTTTTTGAAGTCCGGTACAGCTGCTGTGAAACAGAGGCATACAAATAAACAACCAATGCATCGTCTCGAAGCAGATCGCGATTTTCTTCACGCATCACAATACCACCACCCGTTGCCAATACAGAGTTACCTGTATCCTCTTGAATGATTGACGCTAAAGCTTGCGTTTCTCTCTTTCGAAAGCCGTCTTCTCCTTCCCTTTCAAAAATCCAAGGAATATCAGCACCGGCATTGTCTTCTATGACTTTATCTAGGTCATAGAACTCTTTACCCATCGATTGAGAAATCAAACGGCCTATCGTTGTTTTTCCAGCGCCCATTGGGCCTACTAAAATAATATTGGGGGCTTTTATCATTGTATTCAATTACATCGGAGTTAAGCAGATTTGGACTGCGGCCTAGTTATCTGACATTTGTAGCAGCTTTGGCGTAATAAATACAAGTAATTCAACCTTTTCTTGTTGTTTTAGCCGTCTTTTGAACAACTCACCCAACCATGGTATCGCGCTCAAGAAAGGCACTCTGCTTTCTGTCTCGAACTGTTCTTCCCTAAAAATGCCGCCTAAAACCAAGGTTTCTTGGTTTTTCACTACCACTTGTGTTTTTAACCGATTGGTTTCTAAACTAGGGACACCATTAACCAAATCTCCAACAGAGTCTTGATGTATATTTAAAGACAATAAAATACGATCATCCTCTTTTACAAAAGGAGTCACTTCCAACATAAGAGCAGCCTGTCTAAAGTCGACGCTAACTTCATCATCATTCACTGTTTGATATGGTACTTCTGTACCCGACTCTATCCGCGCCATTTGCCCTTCAGATGTAACAATTCTTGGTTTAGAAACAATGTCCGCGGTGCCTTCACTTTCCATCATATCCAGCGTAAAAGACAATAAACTTGAAGTTCCAATACTGGAAAAATCAAGATTCGTTGTTGGCACCAACGCTCCTAAATCCACAGCACCACCAACAGATGAACGCACACCCTCTGATAATTGCGTTGTCCAGTTCACTCCAAACTGTGATTGCGCAGTTCGGCTAACTTGAGCAATTTGCGCACTAATTTCAATTTGCCGCAGCGGCACGTCTAACCAAGCCAAAGTTTCTTGTAAGCCATCAAGAACATCACAGGAATACGTCACTATTGAATTCGTACGGCTGTCTACAACTAAAGATAGGGATGGATATAATGTTTGTAAGTGCGCACCGACCGCTTCCGCTTTAGCATGCTTGATCATCCAATAAGAACGCTGACAACGAGCTGCTTTCGATTCAGCACCTCTGATTGTAGGTTCAAACGCTGGCATTAAAACAGCAACTCGACCTTGCCATTCAAGATGTATGTTTGGCTGTTGTGCAACAGCCTCCATTACATCTTTCCAGCTAGCGTCTTTAATTGATAACGTAAGTTCTTCTTTTATTTCGGGGCTAATAACGACACTTTCGTTCATCTGAGAGGCCAACCAAGGTAGTACTTCTTGTAAAGCACGACCTTCAAAATACACATCCATAGCAAACCCAGTACGAGACCAAAACAATACAACCAGCAACAAAGTTCTAATTTTCAATTTAATCACCTCCATCACCTTTCTCTCGAACTGTTAATGATATTTTGGAACCATCTTTAGTCATTAACGTTACTTGATCAAAAGACACCTCATTAACAGTCAAACCAGCTGAAGGCAACCAGCTTCCTTGCCGAACCCAGTGCCGTTGCTGTTTATGAGCCAATAGAGCCGATGTGTTACTCCCCTCTCTCATTGTCGATAAAATTCGCCAATCTTTTTCTATAAAAGGATTGCTCCGTAATCTTTCCGGTAACCAATTGTGATACTCCCGATTTGCCTTAGGCGTTTTAATATCGAACAGTAGTCGCCCTTGCCATTGACCATTCAGTTCTTTTTCCCAATAAACAGATTGCAAACCAAGAGCCACATGTTCTTCTACTTTTTCAAGTAAGTTTTGCCACTCAACAATTCCAGCACTACCTTCAAGTAACCATTGGGTAGGAACTGCAATTTTTTCCGACACAATACGATGATTCACCCAAGGCGTACTTATAAATGCAGCACTTTTAAGCCTATCTGCTTGTTCTTGTATTCGCCTCCATTCTATTTCTGCTCGCTCTTTTTGCTTTAGCCGGCGATTCATATCATTTTGAGCGTCTGACAGGAGTGGATACCAAAGTGCCAACTGCAACATAATAAAGAGACAAACCATCGACCCTTTAATTTTATAAAACGAAGAAGTGTTATTTCTTAGATATTTCAATAGAGATATCATCCATCACCTCCTCACCACTTAACCCACTAGGTTGATCATCAAATTCTCGCTTCCATGTAAACTGCCAAGAGGAATAATCTTGACGCCAGCGACCAAGCAATGGAGCAAGTTCTTGTCGTGGCAAGGTCACCTGAAGAACAGCTTGATCAAAACCAGCATCAAACTGCACAAGGCGAACTGAAGTAGGCAAGGTTTGAATAAAGGCGAGTGCAGATGCAACAAAAGCCGTACTTGTGGCACTAGATTCCCATTCAGATTTAAGCGTTACGATACCTTGACGATCAGTCAGCACTTTTTCGGTTTGCTGTTGCAAGGCCCAAAAATAGAAATACGCCCCGCTGTGAACAAGTACACTGCACAAAACGAGAAGCCCCCAGAGTCGTAACGCCCTTTTGTTTATTTCTTTTTCAGGTTGATAAATGGATAAGGCATGCTTTCGTAAAAAAGACCAAGAACGATTACGTACTGACACATCAAACCACTGGGCTTGAGACATCAAAATACAAGAAGCTCCGAATGCTTGAAAAGGTGAGCATAATTGAGCTCTCCACTCACAGGTACAGGCAAACACAGTTAACTGGGACTGTTTTCCTTCCAGCACTCTCTGTCGATAATTAAACATCAAGGTTTCTGGCTCAGTAAAGGTTGTTTCTAGAGCATAGCTCAGTGCAGCCAGGGGCTCTAATGCTCTTGGAATAATATGATCAACTCGGTGCTGAGAGACTGAAATCCAATTATCAGGTACAACGACAATCACTCTAGCTTTGTCGTTAAGGAAACCATTGCAAACTTTACTATGAAGGGCACTGTTAGAGCGTATGTTATAAAACGAAATATCTTTTTGAATAGATTCTAGTTGGGCAACATTGGGAGCTGTAACTTCTTCCTGAAATAAAGAAGAAGTTATTTGATCAACATCAGTTCCATTGAAAAGTATGCATTTCCGTGTCGAGTACACAGCCACAGAATAAGCGTTCATAAGCTTCATCATTCATCCTTGAAATATTAAGCAATAAGAGCGAGGATTTCTTTTGGCTTCCTTACCAATTAATTAACAAGATAACACGATTTGATGCAAAGTTAAGCGCCAAATTTGAGAAGATCTTAGGTATAATGCCATTTTCCATACAGCATAAATTGGTTTTATATGGCTAAGGCATTCAAAATATTACTTATTCTAGGTCTCCTTGGTGCTCTTTGCGCTGCGGGCATAACCTATGCCGTTTATTATAATGTAAAAGATCGCATCCCAACGGTTGAAGAACTCAAAGATATTGAGCTAAGAATCCCATTACGTATCTATACCGCCGATAACCAACTTATAGGTGAATTCGGCGAACAACGTCGCTCACCGATAGATTATGCTGAAATACCAAAAGATTTAGAACATGCTATTTTAGCCGCAGAAGACACTAACTTTTACCATCACCCTGGGGTTGATATCTTAGGTTTAGGTCGAGCGGTTGTTCAATTAATTACTACCGGACAAAAACAAGGGGGTGGTAGTACCATCACCATGCAGGTAGCAAGGAACTACTTTCTATCATTCGAACAGACTTATACTCGTAAATTTACAGAAATATTTATCGCGTTAAAAATGGAACGTGAACTTAGTAAACACGAAATCCTCGAACTTTATGTTAATAAGATTTATCTAGGTAATCGGGCTTATGGTTTTGAAGCCGCAGCACAAGTTTACTATGGCAAAAACCTTGCTGATTTAAACCTTGCTCAACTTGCTATGATCGCAGGATTACCAAAAGCACCTTCTCGCTACAACCCTGTCGTAAACCCTTCTCGTGCCCTAATTCGCCGTAACTGGATTCTACAACGTATGCTGTCATTAGGCATGATTGACAAAGTTGCTTACCAAACTGCTGTTGAAGCACCTATCACTTCTAAAAATCACGGAGTGACACCCGATATTGAAGCTGGCTATATTGCTGAAATGGTTCGTTCTGAACTCTATAGCACCTTTGGTGACGACCTTTATAGTACTGGCATGACAGTTTATACAACCATAGATTCTGGACGTCAGAAAGCCGCTAACGAAGCCGTATTCAATGGTGTTCTGAATTACGATACTCGTCATGGTTACCGAGGCTCTATCGAAACACGTATTGATCTCATCGACGCACCATTAGAAGAACAAGAAAAAGCCCTGCAAGATATTTCTCGGTTCAGCAATTGGCAGACAGCATTAGTGATTTCGACAGAAGAAAACACGGCTGATGTTCGTTTAGCTGATGGCAGCCGTGCAACCTTGTTGTGGGATGCCGTGAAATGGGCAAAACCTTATATCGATGAAAACTCACAAGGCAAACCTCCTACCATAATGGGAGACGTTCTCGTACCAGGAGACATCATTCGTCTTCGCCCACATGAAAAGCTGGGCTGGGTATTAACACAAAAACCAACGGTTCAAACTGCCCTTATCTCATTAAACAGTAAAAACGGTGGTATCGAAGCTTTAGTCGGTGGCTTTAATTTCTATGAGAACAAGTTCAATCGAATCACCCAATCAAAACGCCAACCTGGCTCGAACTTTAAACCTTTCGTTTATGCCAGTGCATTAAGCCGAGGCTATACCGCGGCAAGCATCATAAATGACGCGCCTGTTGTTTTTAATGATACCAACCTAGCTTCTGCATGGCGTCCGACAAATGATGGTGGTAAGTTCTATGGTCCAACACGATTACGCCAAGCACTTTATCGATCACAAAATATTGTGTCTGTTCGTTTGCTTGATGAATTAGGAATTCGCCCAACACTTAATTTCTTACGTCGCTTTGGGTTTGATCCTGATGAACTGCCGCACAACCTTTCTCTTTCGCTAGGCAGTGCAAATTTATCTCCTCTACAAATTGCTGCAGGTTATGCTGTTTTCTCGAATGGCGGATATCAAATTCAGCCTTACTTGATTGATAAAGTGGTCGATAGAAACAACGAAGTGTTATTCCAAGCCAACCCATTAACGGTTTGTGTAACCTGTACACAACTTGAGAAAACAACGTCAGATGAACCTCAAATGGGCTTATTTGAGACAAATGACGGCATCCGTAGCTTACCTCTCGCACCCCAAGTTCTCGACCCAGAAGTTAACTACATCATCTATGACATGATGCGTGATGTTATTAAATACGGTACTGGACGACGTGCTCTTGTACTTCGTCGTGATGACATTGCAGGTAAAACAGGAACAACAAACGATGGTCGTGATGCATGGTTCTCCGGATTTAATGGAGATATAGTGACATCAGTCTGGAGCGGCTTTGATAACTCTTCACCATTAGGTCGTGGGGAATGGGGTGGCTCAGTCTCTTTACCACCTTGGATAGACTACATGCGTTACGCGTTGAAAGACTCACCGTCTTCTTTTGTGACAAAACCTTCATCACTGGTGACCGTACGTATCGACCCTAAAACGGGAGAACGCGCTTTACCTGGTCAAGCAAATGCGATTTTCGAAATCTTCAGAAAGGAGCACGTTCCACCAGAGCGCGAACTAGATCTACCCGCCTTGAACAATAATGCAGGTAATGAAGTGCAAGAAGAGAAACAAGAAAATAATGCATTAGAGAATTTATTCTAAAGAAGTAGTCGATTGCCTACATCACACAATTTTCTTTAATAGAAAAAAGGCGATATCTGAATCAGATATCGCCTTTTTTATACAGCACTTTTTACTTAAACACCAAAGTGATCAAGGTTTTCAAGCGGATAAAAATTTGGGTATGGAAGCATTGCCACACCAGAATCGACTGCAGCACGAGCAACCGCTGCAGAAACAACGTTAAGAAGACGAGCATCCATTGGTTTTGGCAAGATATATTCTTTACCGAAGCTCAATGCTGTGCCGCCATACGCTGCAACTACATCTGCTGGTGCCTCTTCTTTCGCAAGGTCTTTCAATGCGTGAACCGCTGCCACTTTCATTTCTTCGTTGATCTTAGTCGCACGAACGTCTAATGCACCACGAAAGATGAAAGGAAAGCCAAGTACGTTGTTTACTTGGTTAGGGTAGTCAGAACGACCCGTTGCCATGATCAAGTCATCACGAGTCGCACGAGCCAACTCAGGATTAATTTCTGGATCAGGATTTGAACAAGCAAAAACAATTGGATTCGCGGCCATTTTACTAAGTTGATCAGCAGAGAATAAATCTGGACCAGATACACCGATGAAAACATCCGCACCAACAATAGCATCATCCAAGGTGCGCTTATCAGTGTCGATCGCAAACATAGCTTTAAACTGATTCAAATCATCACGGCCAGAATGAATCACACCCTTACGGTCAAGGACAAAAATATTTTCACGTTGTGCGCCACAAGCAATAATCAGCTTCATACAAGCTGTCGCTGCAGCACCAGCACCTAAGCAAACAATTTTTGCATCCGCAATGTTTTTACCTTGAAGTTCAAGCGCGTTCAAAAGGCCAGCGGCCGTTACAATCGCAGTACCATGCTGATCATCATGGAAAACAGGAATAGAACAACGCTCAATCAATTGGCGTTCGATCTCAAAACATTCAGGAGCTTTGATGTCTTCTAAGTTGATGCCACCGTATGTGTTAGCAATACGAGCAACAGTATCGATAAAAGCTTGCGGACTTTCAGACTCAACTTCTATATCAACAGAGTTAATACCAGCAAAGCGTTTAAACAATAAACCTTTACCTTCCATTACTGGCTTACTTGCTAATGGACCTAAGTTACCCAAGCCAAGAATTGCAGAACCGTCAGAGATAACCGCAACGAGATTACCCTTACCTGTGTAACGGTAAGCATTTTCTGGGTCTTTTGCGATTTCACGACAAGGCTCAGCCACACCTGGACTATAAGCTAGAGCAAGGTCACGGGCGGTTGCCGTTGGTTTAGTAATAGTAACGCTTAGTTTACCTGGAACTGGATACTCATGGTAATCCAGTGCAGCTTGCATAATATCTTCTGCCATTGTGATGTTTCCGTCTATTTGGTGTTATTAATTAGTTTTATATAGCCAAACTGGCCCTTGTTTCAAAACTTAAAAAGCTTCAAAAGTGGAACCTTATCATTCTGTATCACTAGAGTAGTCTATATAAACAACTCTTTAAAGTATGAAACCATAGCAATATTCTATCATTCAATGATAAATAGAAGATTTGATTTCAGACAAATCATTAGGATGCTTTACAGAAAGTACCCAAGACTTAAATGCTGTATTACGATTTTTTCTTTGATGTTGCCAACCTCGTACTTCTATTTCCTTGCCTTCAAGATAAAACACTTTTTGGGCAGGCCAATAATCCATGACAGAGGGTGACAAATTAATCACTAGATCCTGATTGGTTTCTAACCACCAACCGCCTCGGTTCTTAGTAATAGATGTGATGGTGACACGAGATATTGCAAATCCAGCTTTTGGCTGCCATTGCAAGGTTTGCTGCCATAATCCTTTGTGGGCGCTACGGGCTACGGCTTCAGCGTTTTTAAAACACGCCTGATATGCCAAGTTAGGCGGCACCGCAATACGATAACCAAGTCCTTCGGATAGTAACTGACTTGTTAGTGAAATACGATCTTTATCAAAAAGGTAATATAAGTGTCGACCATATCGATCCCGGCCGCTTTTTGCTTCTTGAATATAAACAAATTGATCTACAAGCGAACGAAGAAAAGCAGTCGCTTCAACGGCATAAGAATCATGACGACCATACTTATGATCTAGCTCTGGTGTATTTATGCCCACCAAACGAACTTTACGTCCATCGGTTAGATGTATTGTATCTCCATCCACCACTTTTTTAATTTTAGCTTTTTCAAGTTCATCCGTCGCTTCACACAGCTCGGATGCTCGAATCGTAAAGGACAAAAACAAAAAAAGCGCCAAGAAAACTTGGCGCTTTTTTAGTGCGTTCACAATCATTCCACTGCTTATTGAGCAGTAGTGCGACGTGCTCCGAAACGCTTGTTGAAGCGATCAACACGACCACCAGTATCCAACATTTTTTGTTGACCTGTGTAGAAAGGGTGACAGTTGCTACATACGTCGATGTGCATGTCTTTACCGGCAGTTGAATTAAGGTTCAGAGTATTACCACAAGTACAAGTTGCAGTAAGCGCAGAGTAAGCTGGATGAATATCTTGTTTCATTGTATTTACCTTTGGTTTTATGTGCCGCCACTTGATCAATAGAAATGGGTAATAAATTACCTGCCAAGCACCGCACGTTTTGCTGTACAGAAATTGTACCGCAGTTTTAAGAACCGCCTACTTTATTGATGAATCATTAAATAAGCAACTTTTTTATTACTCTATCCTTATAAATGCCACACTTTCTTATAAAATTGCCTCTCGCACCTAACCACCACTCTGTCGTACACTTAATTCATTAGTCTATTTTCTGCTTTTTATTTAATTTTCTGCTTTAACTGAACAAGGGTCTAACCTAACGCATGCAAGAGGCGCTTCTTACTCCATACCCTTTCATCAAGGTCGCTTTACCAGTACCTATGCGTACTTTATTTGACTATAAAGTACCAAAGGCTATTGCCCTAAGACATGAATTAAAACCAGGGATGCGAATCAAGGTACCTTTTGGAAAAAGCAGTCGTCTTGGCGTTATTGTCGCTTTAAGCGAAGCCAGCGATTGGGATCCAGAACAAGTCAAACCACTCACCTCCTTGCATGACGAAAGCCCTGTCATTACCCCTGAGCTCATGGCACTGTGCGAATGGGCTGCTCGTTATTATCATCACCCTATTGGTGATGTCATTTTTCACGCGCTACCTGTGCTCTTACGAAAAGGTGAAAATGCTGAGTTTCGTACAGAAAACTGGTGGCTGACGACACCAGAAGGTCAAAACCTTCCTCTCGATCAATTAAGTCGAGCACCACGACAGCAAGACTTCCTAAAAGCCGTTCAACAGCATCCAAACGGATTAAGTCAGCAAGCTGTCTCTGTTCTGGATCTTGCACCTGCAGCTGGTAAAACTTTGGAAGAAAAAGGTCTACTACGCCGAGAGCCTCGCTCATTTAACAAAGGTGGTGAAAAACATTCACACCAAACACAAGTACCACCAACACTCAATCCAGAACAAGCTCTCGCAACAGAAGAACTGTTAGATACTCGCCATCACTTTCATGTGTCCTTGTTAGATGGCGTCACAGGGAGTGGCAAAACCGAAGTTTTTCTGCGTCTTATGGAACGTCTTATAGAGGAAGGTAAACAGATCCTAGTAATGGTGCCAGAGATTGGCCTAACACCACAGACACTAAAACGCTTTGAAGTCCGCTTTAACACTGACATTGTTTTAATGCATTCCAATATGAGTGATAGAGAACGCTTAGATGCTTGGTTACTAGCCGCCAATGGACATGCGAAAATTATTATTGGTACACGTTCGTCCGCTTTTATTCCCGCACCGAATCTTGGCCTAATCGTGATAGATGAAGAACACGACACCTCTTACAAACAGCATGAAGGTTTTCGTTATCACGCCCGTGATCTTGCCATTAAACGTGCTCAATCTTTAGACATTCCAGTTCTACTGGCATCGGCAACACCATCTTATGAAAGTTTAACCAATGCCCTGCAAAAAAAATTCACTTGGTTAAAGCTTAGAAAACGTGCCGGAAATGCTCATATTCCAGAAATGGAGCGAGTGGATCTTCGAGGAAAAAGCCTGATTCACGGATTCAGTGAACACGCCCTTGCTAGCATGAAACTGTGTTTAGAACGTAAAGAACAAGTTCTCATATTCTTGAATCGACGAGGCTATGCACCAACACTCATGTGCCATCAATGCGGTTGGATTGCTGCCTGCGATCATTGTGACGTGAATCTCACCGTTCATAAACGTGCTAATAAGCTACATTGCCACCATTGTGATACTCAAAAAGCTTTACTGCACACTTGTCCAGAATGTCAGTCAGAAGAACTCTTTACCGTAGGGGAAGGAACCGAACAGATAGAAACCCAGCTGCACACACTTTTTAAAGATACACCTATCTTACGAATTGATAGAGACAGCACTCAACGTAAGACTGCGATGGAAAAGCTTACGCAGAAGATCCATGAACATGATCAGGCAATCCTTATTGGCACTCAAATGCTTGCCAAAGGACATCACTTTCCAAATGTTACCTTGGTCATTATTATGGATGCCGATGCAGGGCTTTTTTCCTCCGACTTTAGAGGCATGGAACGAACCGCACAACTAATCACCCAGGTCGCAGGTCGAGCGGGTCGAGCGAAAAAGCCAGGTCATGTGTTACTGCAAACCTATCACCCAGATCATGCTGCAATAGAATGTTTATGTAATCTTGGCTACGAACATTTCGCTATTGATGGTTTAGCCGAGCGCAAGTCTTTATCTCTACCACCCTTCTATCATCAGGTAATCGTTCGAGCAGAATCCAGTAATGAACAGGAAGCTATGCAGCTTTTAGCGGCGATGAGAAACGACTTAGAACCCTACTTTGCAAAAGATGTGTATCTTGTTGGCCCTTATGCCGCCATCATAGTTCGAAAGGCAGGACAACATAGAGCTCTTATCTCGATTAAGTCTCCACACCGTGGCCCTTTGCATCAAGCAACACAAATGATCACCCAATGGTTGGAACAATCTACAAGACAACACAAAATTCGTTTTGCTATTGACGTTGATCCACTGGAAACTTACTAACCAAGCAAGCATAATGTGCGCATTGCACACGGTGTCTCAACTTATAAAAAGTCAAAAGCCCAAACTATGTTTAATCCCATTCAAATTGCAGCAAAAGGAAGTCGCCCAAAGAAAGGTGCGACTCGTCGATCGTCTCCACCACCAAAACGCAAAACGCCTTGGTGGTTATGGCTTTTAGTACCTATTATATTGGTGGCTTTTATTTATGGATTGATGCAACTTAGCCAAGTCGAACCAAAAACCAAGCCAGTACCAGTAGTAAAACCACAAGTACAACCGAAGACAGTAGCACCTAAGGCTCAGGCAAAAGTACAGGCGAAAAAGGAACCTACAGTCAAAGCTGTACCAAAGAAAGACACATTCGAGTTTTATCAAATACTGCAAGACAGTGAAGTCGACACCAGCCATGTAGACGCTTATCAATCAACCCCCCGTGGCGAGCAAGACTTTTACTACATGCTTCAAGCTGCTTCCTTCCGCAGCCCAGAAGATGCAGACAGATTACGAGCTAAATTAATTTTATCAGGGTTAGTTGAAACCAGTATCCGGAAAACTATTGGTAAAGACGATTTACCTTGGTATCGCGTCATACTTGGTCCTTATGAGTCACGTTCAAAAATGAATAGAGCAGAGGACAAACTCGTTTCGATGGAAATATCCCCTTATTCTTATCGAATAAACAAAGAATAAGTCCTCTCATCACCAATTCTTCAGAGGAATCGTCAAATATGGCGAGTTTCTGAAGAAGTATAAATACCTTCCTTAGATTGCATACTAAATGTGAAACCCATTTCTGTATGCAATCTTCGCTTGAAATCCTTTCGCTCGCCCCCATTTCGTTAGTATCGAAACTGGAGTAGACCATGACAACGATTCTTACTGTACGTAAAGGCAACCAAGTCGTCGTAGGCGGCGATGGACAAGTTTCTCTAGGCAACACTGTGATGAAGGGTAACGCTCGTAAAGTGCGTCGCTTATACCATGGTGAAGTAATTGCTGGATTCGCAGGTGGCACGGCTGATGCTTTCACTTTATTCGAACGATTCGAAGGTCAGCTTGAAAAGCATCAAGGCCATCTCGTTCGTGCTGCGGTTGACCTTGCTAAAGATTGGCGTTCAGACAGAGCACTGCGCAAACTAGAAGCCATGCTGATTGTCGCGAATAAAGAAAGCACCTTAATTATCACTGGCACAGGCGATGTTGTTGAACCTCAACACGGCGCACTGGCTATCGGTTCAGGCGGCAATTATGCTGAAGCCGCTGCACGTGCCTTAATCGACAACACAGAACTTTCTGCAAGAGACATTGTTGAGAAAAGCCTTAACATAGCGGCTGATATTTGTGTCTTCACAAACCATAGCTTAACGGTCGAAGAAATCACTATCGATCCTCAAATTGAAGACAAGTCCGCTGAACATGCGAACTAACAAGTGCGCACACTAAAATACCCTAAACAAGCACTTGAACACTCAAGAACATAAAGAGAATGAATATGAGTAACATGACCCCAAGAGAGACGGTTAACGCCTTAGACAACCATATTATTGGCCAACAAAAAGCCAAACGAGCGGTAGCCATTGCACTACGTAACCGCTGGCGTCGCATGCAACTTCCTGAAGAAATGCGCGCAGAAGTGACACCAAAAAATATCCTCATGATTGGGCCAACAGGTGTGGGTAAAACCGAGATTGCTCGTCGCTTAGCTAAACTATCAAACGCGCCTTTTATTAAAATCGAAGCCACAAAATTTACTGAAGTGGGTTATGTTGGTCGCGATGTCGAATCCATCATTCGTGATCTCGTAGAAATGGCAATCAAAATGCTTCGCGAACAAGAAACAGCTAAGCTACGCCACAAAGCAGAAGATGCCGCTGAAGATCGTATTCTCGATGTATTGTTACCTCCTGCTCGTGGTGGCGATCCAGAATTAGAAGATAACAGTACTCGACAAACTTTCCGTAAAAAATTACGTGAAGGCCAACTTGATGATAAAGAAATAGATATAGATGTCGCTGACGCACCAATTGGCGTTGAAATCATGACTCCACCTGGCATGGAAGAAATGACCAGCCAGCTGCAAAACATGTTCTCTAATTTTGGTTCGAATAAAACCAAAAAACGTAAAATGAAAGTTAAAGAAGCTTTACGCCAAGTTCGTGATGAAGAAGCAGCTAAGCTAGTAAATGAAGAAGAACTAAAAGCACGAGCGGTTGACGCAGTAGAACAGAACGGCATTGTATTCTTAGACGAAATCGATAAGGTTGCGAAAAGCTCTGAACGTTCTGGGGGCGAAGTGTCTCGTGAAGGTGTACAGCGTGATTTACTGCCTCTGGTTGAAGGTTGTACCGTAAGTACCAAATACGGCATGGTGAAAACAGACCACATTTTGTTCATCGCATCTGGCGCGTTCCACCTGTCTAAACCATCAGATTTGATTCCTGAACTACAAGGTCGCTTACCTATTCGTGTCGAATTAGATGCGCTTACCGTGGACGACTTCAAACGTATTTTAGTTGAACCAAGCGCATCACTAACGAAACAATATGTTGCTTTGGCTAAAACCGAGAACATCAATTTAAACTTCACCGCAGAAGGCATTCATCGTCTTGCTGAAATTGCTTTCCAAGTAAATGAACGTACTGAAAACATCGGTGCACGTCGCTTACACACGGTGTTAGAGCGCTTGTTAGAAGAAGTGTCTTACTCTGCCAGCGATATGCCAGATGATCAGACGATTGATATCACAGCCGCTTACGTAGACGAGCAGCTGGGTGAAATCGCTGAAAACGAAGACTTAAGCCAATACATTCTGTAGGAAACCATTATGGCAACACCGACGCCAACACACATTCACTATCACAAGCAGTCTCGTGAGTTGGCGTTGACCTTTGCTGACGGTCAAAGCTTTCGCCTAAGTGCTGAATACCTCCGTATTCACTCGCCTTCGGCTGAAGTTCGTGGACACGGTATGCAAATGCCAATCCTCCAGTATGGAAAAAAAGACGTAAAAGTGAACGACGTGGAAGGCGCTGGTAATTATGCGCTGAAAATTTCCTTTGATGATGGTCACGATACCGGTCTTTATACATGGGAGTATCTCTACAACTTGGGCAAAAACCGTGATGAACTTTGGCAAATGTATCTAGACCGCCTTGAAAAAGAAGGCCAGACGCGGGAAACTTCGGTTATCCAAATTCATCAGCTTTAAATCGCTGTTTTAAACCATTATCAGGAAAGCCTCATGGGTTCACTTAGCTTGTCAGCAATCAGCGCTATTGAAAGTGCTATCAATCTTGCCTTAAAACAAGACACTCCTTCTCAAGATCGTCTGACTAAGTTAGCGGGACAACAGGTTTTTCTGTACATCGAAGACTTTTCCTTCATTTTACAAATCCATATTCTTGAACAAGGCGTCATGCTGCATCGTCCAGAAAGTTTGGACGAAGTAGAACTTGATCCACGCCTCGACACATTAGTGCAAGGACCAAGCTCAGCCTATAGAAAACTACTTGAAGGTGATGGATTTTTTGATGGTGATTTACGTATTCAAGGCAACGCACAAGCCTTGATGACACTGCATAAAGTCATGGAGAATTTTGAATTCGATTGGGAAGGTTTATTAGCCGATTATATCGGCGACTTACCCGCTTCAGCCTTGGCGCGTTTACTGCGCACGCAATGGTCATGGAGCAAAGAGTTCACTACCCATGCCCGCATTCAGCTTGTGAACCACTTACAATCAGACAGCCAACTTTTACCAAGCAAGATTGAAATCGAACACCATATCGATAACTTAGAGAAGTTTGGTACGCAACTTGATCGAACAGAAGCAAGATTGAGAATATTAGAAAAGAAACTTTCTAACTAGCTTTCGCCCTACTCAAATAGACGCCGGCAATAGTCACCACAAAGCCTACTATTTGAATAGTCGTCATCGACTCACTAAACAAGAAATAACTCTCTACCGCGGCCAAAGGTGGTGCGAGCAATAACATGGTAGATACTTGAGACGCTTTGGTTTTTCTCAGTAGAAAAACCATTAAGAAAACGCCACAGCCCGACAATACAAGAACACCCCACACAACCAATGCGAAAGATTGCCATTGCATAACAAATAACTGTTCACCAAGGAAAAGCATAAAGCCGCAGGAAACGACACTGGCTGCAAGGTTTTGCACCGCCATGGAACTGAAAATATCAGACGATGAAATAGACATTTTTTGGTAAGTCATGCCAAGAGAAAGCGCTAGTATTGCAGTACAAGCAAGTACCAAAGTGAGTACAGAAACGCCACCACTGCTTATGCTTAATGCTGGGCTAACTACCAAAAACAGACCAAACATACCGACAAATATGCCAACAATGCCTTTAAAAGAGGTCTTCTCTTTTATCAATAAGAATGCCAACAAGGTCACCAAAGCTGGCTGCAAGGCGCCAATTAAAGCCATAATTCCCGCAGGTAATCCCTTGGCTATAGCAACATAAGCGAAACCGAGATAAAAGCCATTCATCAACATACCAGCAATAATATGCTTAGGTAGCTCCTTCCTCTTAGGAAAAGGTCGACGCAGTAATAACGCAATAGTTGCGAATAATAAACCAGCACACACAAAACGAATGCTCAGATACACATTAGGGTCAATCAATCCGACAATAAATTTCCCAGTGATAAACCCCATAGACCAAATGAGCACTAGTAGTAGGTATAAAAACGCCATTAAATTTCTTCCGCTAAATACATTAGATAGACACTCATTAAGTTGATAACAAGTAACCTTTAACAAAACAGGAAAATA
Source organism: Marinomonas sp. GJ51-14 (assembly GCF_055808695.1). Taxonomy (NCBI): domain Bacteria; kingdom Pseudomonadati; phylum Pseudomonadota; class Gammaproteobacteria; order Oceanospirillales; family Oceanospirillaceae; genus Marinomonas; species Marinomonas sp. GJ51-14. Next base: position 1,385,317 of record NZ_CM147879.1, on the reverse strand, counting down.
CCTTGTTACTATTAAAACGACTCTCTTATTTCTCTACTACTTAAGCCTAATCCAATAAGAAAATGCAGCTTCGTAAACGCTGCTTCGTAGGTCATGTCTTTACCTGACGTGACACCAACTTCTACTAATGCAGACCCTGCCGCATAAGCGCCAGCAACCACACTACCCGCTCCGCATTGACTAATATTCACAACCACCACACCCCGATCCGTTGCGGCCTTTAATAGTGCTAATAAGGCTTCATTTTTATCTGGGGCATTGCCAGCACCATAGCTTAATAGCACAGCTCCTTTCACTTTTTCGTTCAATAAACCTTGCCAATGCTCAGCTTGTACACCGGGGAAAACAGGGAGAATAGTAACTGCTTCTTCCGCCATTTCTGGAATCTGAACGGTCATAGGAGATGCTGCCTGCGAGCTTTCTTGCCAGCGCCAATCGATTCCCAAGAGACCGCGTTCTGGCGAATTTGGAGAACGGAATGCTTGCCAGTCACTGGTGTGGGCTTTGTGGGCTCGATCGCCTTTGATCAAACGTCCGCCAAAGAATAAAGACACTCCATTAGCCACGCCTTCACGGCCTAATTCTTTACAAGCCGACTCTTCACAGGCAGAGATGGCTCCCAACACATTAATCATCGCATCTGTTCTAGCTTTGAACATCGGTACTTGGGAGCCAGTGACGATAATTGACTTATCACTGTCTGCAAACATAAAAGACAAAGCCGCTGCGGTATAAGCCATGGTGTCTGTACCATGCAATACAATAAAGGCGTCGAACTCTTGCCATTTACTTTCGATATCACGAGCAATCATAGTCCAGTCTTTTGGTGTAGCATTGGAAGAATCGATCAGATCAGAATAGCTCTGTATAACAAAATCATGAGTCAGTTCATCAAATCCGTTCAATTGCTTAGCAAGATGATCTGCAAAAGCCGCATCAGGCACTAATCCCTGCTCAGATGGCACCATACCAATGGTACCGCCAGTGTAAGCAATATAAATCTTCATCTGATTTCTTCCTACTTCTTAAATTTTATTTCCAACTAGATGTTCGACCTGATTTTAGGTCTAAAAAAAGGCGCTTATCACAAAGAAAAAGCGCCTTTCGTTTATTCATTAAGTAAAACACATATTACATACGTTCTAGTGTTTCAATACCTAATAACGACAAACCGAGCTTCAATGTTGATGCTGTATTCAGGGCCAATTGAAGACGACTCTGTTTAACATCTTCTTCTGCGTTCAAAATTGGGCAGGCTTCATAGAATGTCATAAAAGTACCTGCTAAATCATATAGATAAGCACATAAGAAATGCGGCATACCATCATTCGCAACTTGTTGAATCGCTTCTTCAAACTGACATAACTTAACCGCTAACGCACGCTCTTGATCAGCAACAATTGAAATGTCACCAGTTAAGCTCGCTACATCCATCTCGGAACGTTTTACGATACTCGCTACTCGAGAATAAGCGTACAGCAAATAAGGTGCTGTATTGCCTTCAAAGCTCAACATGGTATCCCAGTTGAAAACATAATCACTAGTACGATTTTTTGAAAGATCAGCGTATTTAACCGAAGCAATACCTACAACACGACCAATGTTACGAAGCTCTTCTTCGTCCATATCCGTATTCTTAGATGCAACCAGTTTATACGCTCGCTCTTTTGCTTCGTCTAGCAAGTCAGATAATTTTGCTACACCACCAGAGCGCGTCTTAAATGGTTTCCCATCAGAACCCATTACAGTACCAAATGGCATGTGTTCTAATTGCGTTTCTGGTTTAACAAAACCAGCTTTACGAGATAAAGTGAAGATTTGCTGAAAATGCAAAGATTGGCGCGCATCAACAAAATACAGAACGCGATCAGCGTCTAACGTATGTTGACGGAAACGAACCGCAGCTAAATCCGTTGTCGCATATAAAAAGCCTCCACCGGTTTTTTGCACAATAACAGGCGTAATCTCACCCTCTTTGTTAGCAAACTCTTCCATGAAGACACATTGCGCACCATTAGACTCTTGTAATAAACCTTGTTCAGTTAACTCGTTTACGACGTTCTGTAGATCATCGTTATAAGCACTTTCAGGCATAACATGCTGACGTTCCAAAGAAACACCTAACTCTCGATAAGTTTCTTCACAATGAGCCAAAGAGATATTAATGAACTCGTCCCACAACGCTAAACAGCCTTCATCTCCAGATTGCAAGGCAACAACCAATTCACGAGCGCGTGTTGCAAAACCTTCATCTTCATCGAAACAGTTTTTTGCCGCACGGTAAAAGGTTTCAAGATCTGACAAAACCATGCTGATTTCAGCAGATTCAGAACGTAAACGTTCCATATACGCTAGCAACATACCGAATTGTGTTCCCCAGTCACCTACGTGATTTTGACGAACCACACGATGACCAAGAAACTCCAACGTGCGTACCACTGCATCGCCAATCACCGTCGAACGTAAATGACCAACATGCATCTCTTTGGCAAGATTTGGTGAAGAATAATCAACCACAACGGTTTCTGGAGCAGTCACTTCGTTCACATCAAGACGTTCACTGGTGCGAAGCTGAACAAGCTCTTTACCTAACCAGATATTTTTCAGAAAAATATTAATAAAGCCTGGTCCAGCAATTTCGATCTTGTCAGCAATATCAGATAAATCTAACTTTTCTAAGGTGGCTTGAGCAAAATCACGAGGATTCATCTTCAATGCTTTTGCCGCGCCCATGATGCCATTCGCTTGGTAGTCACCAAATTGTGCTTTCGCAGATTGACGAACTAAAGCCAGTGCCGTATCTGATGCGCCGGCGGTAACCATTGCGGCTTGAATACGTTGATTAAGAAGAGTTTGAATATTCACTACAGAAGACCTTTAAACAGTATGTGTGTTGTTTTAATGGCAACACATCAGAATCACACAGCCCTCTGATTGTTTGTGCAATCAGAGGGCTGAATTCAAGAAAATAATGGCGCTAATGATAACTGATTTTCATGCTTTTAGCGAAAGAACAGCTTGCAGGCTTCATTGTTATTTTCGTCTTGATATGGATAACCCAGTTCATCCAAGTAATGGGTTACATCAGTTTCTTCTCCTGCCGCTTGCAAGCCGACTAGAACTCGACCATAAGCATCACCATGATTGCGATAATGGAACATAGAAATATTCCACTGCCCTCCAAGCATATTAAGGAATTTCAACAATGCACCAGGACGTTCAGGAAATTCGAAACTGTAAAGTAACTCACCTTTTTCACTGCGCAAATGACCACCAATCATATGACGAACATGAACTTTAGCGGTTTCATCGTCCGTTAAATCCGTTATTTCGTAATCTTTCAGATCATTCAATAGTTCTTTACGACTATGAGGACTACCACCCAAAGCCACACCAACAAAGATTACAGCTTGCTTATCATCACCGTATCGGTAATTAAACTCGGTAATGCTTCGACCAACCAAAGCCTGACAGAAATCCTTGAAGCTACCTGGATGTTCTGGAATTTTTACCGCGATAATGGCTTCACGTTTTTCACCTAACTCAGCGCGTTCTGAAACATGACGTAAACGGTCAAAGTTAACGTTCGCGCCACTGTTGATAGCGATTAAGGTTTGACCTTTCGCCCCTTCTCGCTCGATGTATTTTTTCAGTCCTGCTAACGCACAAGCACCAGCGGGTTCTGTGATCGCGCGAGTATCATCGTAGATGTCTTTGATCGCGGCACACATTTCATCTGTCGTTACAGTGATCACTTCATCAACAGTGTCTTTGGCAATGTTAAAGGTGTTCTGACCAATCTCTGCGACCGCAACGCCTTCTGCAAAAATACCCACTTGAGCCAAACGAGTTGGTTTGCCTTTTTCCAATGCGACTTTTAGACAAGCAGCATCTTCTGGCTCAACACCAATTATTTTAATATCTGGACGTAGATATTTAATGTAAGCAGAAACTCCGGCGATTAACCCCCCACCACCAACAGGAATAAAAATCGCATCGATGTGGCCCGTTTGCTGACGCAAGATTTCCATGCCGATCGTACCTTGACCTGCAATAGTATCCAAATCATCAAATGGATGAACATATACTTGACCTGTTTTCTCCATGATTTCGCGAGACTTTGCCGATGCCTCATCAAATGCATCACCAAATAAAATAACTTCTGCACCATGGTTACGAACAGCACTAACTTTCACTTCAGGTGTGGTGGCCGGCATAACAATCGTCGCTTGAATACCAAGCTTTTTCGCCGCTAAAGCTAAACCTTGTGCATGATTTCCAGCGGAAGCAGCAATCACGCCTTTAGCGCGCTCTTCTGGTGTTAATTGACAAATTTTGTTGTATGCCCCACGAATTTTGAATGAGAAAACAGGCTGTAAATCTTCTCGCTTCAAAATAATCTCGTTACCTAATCGATTAGATAATTGATTAGCACGAGACAGTGGTGTTTCTACGGCAACGTCATAAACGCGCGCCTGTAGAATTTTTTTAATCATGGAATGGGGCATAGTACTTCCTAAACGAAAATATAAGTCGTCCGTGCTGCTATTCTTTACAACACATATATTGCAATGGATTTTCTGCAATAAAAGAGACGGACTTTGCGAATCAAAAAAACCGAACATGAAATATACTCTTTCACCACTCTTCACGCAAAGACAGATCCGGTTAAACACAAAGGTAAAAGTCGATAAAAACATCCCATAGACTGATCTAACAGGGTAACAATCACAAAATGAAGCGCTTATAATATCTTGACCATCAGAGGCAACTTTCTTCTAAAGATCTGTGAAAAACAATAACCAAAGGCTCAACACCATGACTCAAAACGAACTCAAGCAAGCGGTTGCTGAAGCCGCCGTTAGCTACATTCTTCCTATATTGGAATCTGACACTATTGTAGGTGTTGGAACTGGCTCGACTGCAAACTTATTCATTGATGAATTGGCAAAACACAAAAGCAAGTTCGATGGTACAGTGGCAAGTTCTGAAGCCTCTGCTGAGCGACTTAAAAAGCATGGCATTCCTGTCTACGATTTAAATAGCGTCAATGAGATTCGCGTCTATGTGGACGGTGCTGATGAATCTAACGAACACTTACATTTGATAAAAGGCGGGGGCGCGGCATTAACCCGCGAGAAAATCGTCGCTGCTTGTAGTGAAGAGTTTGTTTGTATTGCGGATGAATCGAAATTAGTCAATGTGTTAGGAGACTTTCCTTTACCTGTTGAGATTATCCCGATGGCGCGTGGTCATGTTGCCCGTGAACTAGTAAAACTGGGTGGTGATCCAGTTTATCGTGAAGGTGTAATAACCGATAACGGCAATCATATATTAGATGTCTATAACTTAGAAATCCTTGACCCAATTGCATTAGAAAAAAGCATCGATGGGATTGTAGGTGTGGTTACCAATGGTCTGTTCGCTAAACGCTCAGCGGATATTTTGCTGATTGCGACAAACGACGGTATCAAGACTCTAAAAAGATAGTTTAAGCGACATGCAAAGCTTCTACTGTTCAGAAGCCTTGCATGTTTCATATTATTTTTAATTCAATACTAGTTAATTAGAACCAGCGACTTCTTCTCATCAAGAGAAATTGCCCACCGCCCAGAACAGCTAAAGCAATACAAAATAGCCAAAATGCAGCATCACTGCCTGTACCAGGCATACCACCAATATTAATCCCAAACAATCCTGTCAAAAAACCCAATGGCATAAAAATACCAGACAAAATAGAAAGCACATACATACGAGCATTCATTTTTTCTGCCTGCAAGTTAGCAAACTCTTCCTGCATTAATAAACAACGCTCACGTAATGATTCAAGCCCTTCCACATAACGAGTAATATCGTTAGCGGCTTCCTGAACTTGAGAAATTTGCTCTGTGGTCATCCAAGTGTGAGATTCTTGTGACAATTTATTAATGGCTTCTTTTTGCGGTACTAAAAAACGTCGTAAACGAATAATTTCAAGACGACGTTTTACTAATGAATCGCGCTGACCAACTTCGATTTGCTCGCCGATACTTTCCTCTAAATCAGCTAGCTCATCTTCTAAGCTGGAAATCACAGTTGCCATGCGTCCAGTTAATGTTTCAGTCAGAGTCGAAACAATATCTGCTGTATTAATTGGGCCTTCATTATTAGAAAGGTCTCGCACCACGTCTTGTACAGACAATAGTTTCCGGCGACGACTCGACACAATAAAATGCGGTGTTACCCAAAGGCGTAAAGACACCATATCCGATGGATTGGATTCAGGGTTTAAGTTAACACCTCGTAGAGTCAATAGCAGACCTTCACCCATTCTGACTGTACGTGGGCGTGTCTCTTCTGCAAATAAGGCCTCTACGACTGTTTCAGAAACATCATCTAGACTTGATAACCACTCTCGACCATCATCTCCAAGGCCGTCCAAATGCACCCAACGACTACCATGGTCTGGTAGAGTTTTTGGTAAATCCGAATCAGACAAAGTAGCAGCACCACCCTGACCATCAAGTTCTAAGTTATATACAACAAACGCAGACATATCTATTCCCCTTAGTAGTTCGCGTAGATTATCCGAAAAAACATGCTTTCCCTATTTATTTTCGCGCTAAAGAAGCACCTTGGCTGACACTCTCTTCCTAGAATGGCATAATTTCAACAACCTAAATAATAAGGAAATGCCAGACAATGCAAAACCTATCTGATGTTTTAGTATCAAGCTCAACACCGAAAGCATTACAAACTGTTTTAACAGTGACCACTGAAACCTGTATAACTATTTCTGATGCGCTTAAACAAGGTTCATTGGCTGGCATCTTAGGCATGGCTGGAAATGAAAACGTTCAAGGAGAAGAACAGAAAAAACTAGATGTCATTTCTAACGATATGTTGAAAGATGCACTAGCAGCCTGTTCTGCTGTAAGGGCCATCGCATCAGAAGAAGAAGATTACATCGTTCCAGCAAATACAGATGGCGAGTATTTTATTGCTTTTGACCCTCTCGATGGATCATCGAACATCGACATAAATGCGATGGTTGGGACAATTTTTTCTATCTATCACCAAACAGGTGACAAGCCAGCAATAGAAGCCGACTTCCTAATTCCTGGCAAAGAACAAGTGGCGGCAGGTTATGTACTTTATGGCCCATCAACAATGCTAGTTTTGACAACAGGCGATGGAGTCAACATGTTCACTTATGATCCGACCAAACAAACCTTTATTCTTACTCATGAGCAAATTACTGTCCCTAAAGAAACTCAAGAGTTTGCTATCAACATGTCTAATCAGCGCTTTTGGTCTAAGAGCATACAAGGCTATGTTAATGATCTTATAAAAGGCAAAGATGGCTCTCGTGAAAAAGATTTTAATATGCGTTGGGTTGCAGCAATGGTTGGCGATGTACACCGCATCCTTTGTCGGGGTGGTATTTTCATTTACCCATGGGATAACAAAGACCCTACTAAAGCTGGCAAACTGCGCCTTATGTATGAAGCGAACCCAATGGCAATGTTATTAGAGCAAGCTGGCGGAAAAGCTCATACACACACTCAACGTATTCTAGACATACAACCTGAAGCTATCCACCAACGCGTAGCCGTTATACTTGGGGCCGCAAACGAAGTGGATAAGTGCTTAAGTTATTAACAACTCAAGCGTTATTAGATTTCTGTATTCTGTATAACTAAAAGCCCTGATAGGTTCTCCTATCAGGGCTTTTTCTATTCTTAACCTAATATCACGGAATCTAATAAGATCACTTCCTTGCCTTTCGATCACACTAATACCTTAAACGATGGGGTGTTGTTTTTGATTGACGCTGACGGGTCGAGGCACAGGGCACGAGGAAGGCCTAAACAATAGAAGGTAAGGCAGTAGATCTAAAGGAGTAGCTTCTTGGTTGTCATTTACGCAGACGCGTCGAGGCACGAGACAGGCGCAAGTAAATGACAACCAAGACGCGCTCGTTTCCAAATAGGCCAGAACGAAAAAAACCCTGACAGCGTTGGCTATGTGGGGCTCTTAGTATTATAAGCTTGACGACTTAGTGTTCTCACATGCTTAGCTACAATAAAAAACCCCACACAGCGTTGGCTATGTGGGGCTCTTAGTATTATAAGCTTGACGACTTAGTGTTCTCACATGCTTATCTGCAATAAAAAACCCCACACAGCGTTGGCTATGTGGGGCTCTTAGTATTATAAGCTTGACGACGACCTACTCTCACATGGGATCTCCCACACTACCATCGGCGATGACGCTTTTCACTTCTGAGTTCGGGATGGGATCAGGTGGTTCAACGTCTCTATGATCGTCAAGCAATTCGGTTGCGTTCGTTCTGGTGGCTGAGTTCATCTTATTCGATGTTCTCTTTGTCGCCTTACCAAAACACGCGAAGACATGCTTGGATCTTTAACAATTCGTTTTGAAATAACGGTAATCAAGGTTAAACCAGTTTCTATCGTAATATGTATCTTAAAACCACTTTGGTGTTATATGGTCAAGCCTCACGAGCAATTAGTATTGGTTAGCTCAATGCCTCACAGCACTTACACACCCAACCTATCAACGTCCTAGTCTCGAACGGCTCTTTAGGGGACTTATGTCCCAGTGAGATCTTATCTTGAGGGAGGCTTCCCGCTTAGATGCTTTCAGCGGTTATCCCGTCCGAACGTAGCTACCCGGCAATGCCACTGGCGTGACAACCGGAACACCAGAGGTTCGTCCACTCCGGTCCTCTCGTACTAGGAGCAGCTCCTCTCAAATCTCAAACGTCCACGGCAGATAGGGACCGAACTGTCTCACGACGTTCTAAACCCAGCTCGCGTACCACTTTAAATGGCGAACAGCCATACCCTTGGGACCGGCTTCAGCCCCAGGATGTGATGAGCCGACATCGAGGTGCCAAACACCGCCGTCGATGTGAACTCTTGGGCGGTATCAGCCTGTTATCCCCGGAGTACCTTTTATCCGTTGAGCGATGGCCCTTCCATACAGAACCACCGGATCACTAAGACCTACTTTCGTACCTGCTCGACGTGTCTGTCTCGCAGTTAAGCGTGCTTTTGCCTTTACACTCTATGCATGATTTCCGACCATGCTGAGCACACCTTCGTGCTCCTCCGTTACTCTTTGGGAGGAGACCGCCCCAGTCAAACTACCCACCACACAGTGTCCTCGATCCAGATAATGGACCTGAGTTAGAACCTCAAACATACCAGGGTGGTATTTCAAGATTGGCTCCAATAGAACTGGCGTCCTATCTTCAAAGCCTCCCACCTATCCTACACAAATAGGTTCAAAGTTCACTGTGAAGCTATAGTAAAGGTTCACGGGGTCTTTCCGTCTAGCCGCGGATACACAGCATCTTCACTGCGATTTCAATTTCACTGAGTCTCGGGTGGAGACAGTGTGGCCATCGTTACGCCATTCGTGCAGGTCGGAACTTACCCGACAAGGAATTTCGCTACCTTAGGACCGTTATAGTTACGGCCGCCGTTTACTTGGGCTTCGATCAAGAGCTTCGCTTACGCTAACCCCATCAATTAACCTTCAAGCACCGGGCAGGCGTCACACCCTATACGTCCACTTTCGTGTTTGCAGAGTGCTGTGTTTTTAATAAACAGTCGCAGCCACCTGGTATCTTCGACCGACTAGTGCTTACGGAGCAAGTCCTTCACACCGGCCGGCGTACCTTCTCCCGAAGTTACGGTACCATTTTGCCTAGTTCCTTCACCCGAGTTCTCTCAAGCGCCTTGGTATTCTCTACCTGACCACCTGTGTCGGTTTGGGGTACGGTTCGAACATATCTGAAGCTTAGAAGTTTTTCCTGGAAGCATGGCATCAACCACTTCACCCAAAAGAGGGCTCGTCGTCAGTTCTCGGTCTCCCCAATAAAGGGAGGTGCCCGGATTTGCCTAAGCACCTAACCTACCGCCTTAAACACAGACAACCATCGCTGTGCTGGCCTAGCCTTCTCCGTCTCTCCATCGCAATATGTACGAGTACAGGAATATTAACCTGTTTCCCATCGACTACGCATTTCTGCCTCGCCTTAGGGGCCGACTCACCCTGCCCTGATTAACATGGGACAGGAAACCTTGGTCTTCCGGCGGGGGAGTTTTTCACTCCCCTTATCGTTACTCATGTCAACATTCGCACTTCTGATACCTCCAGCCTGCCTTACAGCTTGACCTTCAACGGCTTACAGAACGCTCCTCTACCATGCCTAGTAAACTAAGCATCCGTAGCTTCGGTGTACAGTTTGAGCCCCGTTATATCTTCCGCGCAGGCCGACTCGACTAGTGAGCTATTACGCTTTCTTTAAAGGATGGCTGCTTCTAAGCCAACCTCCTAGCTGTCTAAGCCTTCCCACATCGTTTCCCACTTAACTGTAACTTTGGGACCTTAGCTGACGGTCTGGGTTGTTTCCCTTTCCACGACGGACGTTAGCACCCGCCGTGTGTCTCCCGTAATTGCACTCATTGGTATTCGGAGTTTGCATGGGGTTGGTAAGTCGGGATGACCCCCTAGCCCAAACAGTGCTCTACCCCCAATGGTGAGATACGAGGCGCTACCTAAATAGCTTTCGAGGAGAACCAGCTATCTCCGAGCTTGATTAGCCTTTCACTCCTATCCACAAGTCATCCCCGGACTTTTCAACGTACGTGGGTTCGGTCCTCCAGTTAGTGTTACCCAACCTTCAACCTGCTCATGGATAGATCGCCCGGTTTCGGGTCTATTCCCAGCAACTAAACGCCCTATTAAGACTCGGTTTCCCTACGGCTCCACTACTCGCTTAACCTTGCTACTGAAAATAAGTCGTTGACCCATTATACAAAAGGTACGCAGTCACGGAACAAGTCCGCTCCCACTGCTTGTACGTACACGGTTTCAGGATCTATTTCACTCCCCTCACAGGGGTTCTTTTCGCCTTTCCCTCACGGTACTGGTTCACTATCGGTCAGTCAGGAGTATTTAGCCTTGGAGGATGGTCCCCCCATATTCAGACAGGATATCACGTGTCCCGTCCTACTCGTTTTCATGATAAAGGTGTTTTCGTATACGGGGCTATCACCCTCTACGGCGGCCCTTTCCAGAGCCTTCTACTAACACCTAAACCACTTAAGGGCTAATCCCCTTTCGCTCGCCGCTACTTAGGGAATCTCGGTTGATTTCTTTTCCTAAGGGTACTTAGATGTTTCAGTTCCCCTCGTTCGCCTCGTATGGCTATGTATTCACCATACGATACCCGCAAGCGGGTGGGTTTCCCCATTCGGACATGTTCGGATCAAAGCCTGTTTATCGACTCCCCGAACCTTTTCGCAGATTACCACGTCCTTCATCGCCTCTGACTGCCAAGGCATCCACCGTGCACGCTTGGTCACTTGACCATATAACCCAAAATAGTTTCGGATCACATACCTAAGAGCTTTTGTACCTCCTAGGATTTACGATAATAGAAGTCACTAGGTTAAAGTGAACTTCCACCGGTTTAACGCTTGATTTATCGTTATTTCAAAATTCGAATTGTTAAAGAGCAAGTTTAGTGCAAAGCACTAAGTCAGAGACTAAAAATCAGAAACACATTAAGAAATAACTTTCTTAATTGGTTTCTTTTTAGCGTCTTGCTTAGAACTCTAGCTAATCTTTTACACAGAAATACTAAGGAGAAATGGTGGAGCTATGCGGGATCGAACCGCAGACCTCCTGCGTGCAAAGCAGGCGCTCTCCCAGCTGAGCTATAGCCCCATATCTTTCACTTAGTTGTATTTGGTGGGTCTGGGCCGATTTGAACGGAAAGACATCAACCTCACCACTCTTTATTAAGGAATGGGGTTACTCTCTAACCAACGTCATTTCAGCTTTGAACCAAAATCAATTCTTGAAGAATTGGTGGGTCTGGGCCGATTTGAACGGCCGACCTCACCCTTATCAGGGGTGCGCTCTAACCAACTGAGCTACAGACCCAAATACTTTCTGTGCTTCTTATAAAGTAGATATTGTACGTCATCAGCTCTCGCCAACTTGTACCATCAGATAATTTGTGTGAACGCTCACCAGAGCTTCTATCGTTTAAGGAGGTGATCCAGCCCCAGGTTCCCCTAGGGCTACCTTGTTACGACTTCACCCCAGTCATTGACCACTCCGTGGTAACCGCCATCCCCGAAGGGTTAAGCTAGCTACTTCTGGAGCAATCAACTCCCATGGTGTGACGGGCGGTGTGTACAAGGCCCGGGAACGTATTCACCGTGGCATTCTGATCCACGATTACTAGCGATTCCGACTTCATGGAGTCGAGTTGCAGACTCCAATCCGGACTACGACGTACTTTATGGGATTCGCTCACTATCGCTAGCTTGCAGCCCTTTGTATACGCCATTGTAGCACGTGTGTAGCCCTACTCGTAAGGGCCATGATGACTTGACGTCGTCCCCACCTTCCTCCGGTTTGTCACCGGCAGTCTCCTTAAAGTTCCCACCCGAAGTGCTGGCAAATAAGGATAAGGGTTGCGCTCGTTACGGGACTTAACCCAACATTTCACAACACGAGCTGACGACAGCCATGCAGCACCTGTCTCACAGTTCCCGAAGGCACCAAGGAATCTCTTCCAAGTTCTGTGGATGTCAAGAGTAGGTAAGGTTCTTCGCGTTGCTTCGAATTAAACCACATGCTCCACCGCTTGTGCGGGCCCCCGTCAATTCATTTGAGTTTTAACCTTGCGGCCGTACTCCCCAGGCGGTCTACTTATTGCGTTAGCTGCGCCACTAAGTCATTACAACCCAACGGCTAGTAGACATCGTTTACGGCGTGGACTACCAGGGTATCTAATCCTGTTTGCTCCCCACGCTTTCGCACCTCAGTGTCAGTATCAGTCCAGGGTGTCGCCTTCGCCACTGATGTTCCTTCCTATATCTACGCATTTCACCGCTACACAGGAAATTCCACACCCCTCTACCGTACTCTAGCCTGCCAGTATCCGATGCCATTCCAAGGTTGAGCCCTGGGATTTCACATCAGACTTAACAAACCACCTACGCGCGCTTTACGCCCAGTAATTCCGATTAACGCTTGCACCCTCTGTATTACCGCGGCTGCTGGCACAGAGTTAGCCGGTGCTTCTTCTGGGGCTAACGTCAAAGTACGCTGGTATTAGCAACGTACCCTTCCTCACCCCTGAAAGTGCTTTACAACCCTAAGGCCTTCTTCACACACGCGGCATGGCTGGATCAGGCTTGCGCCCATTGTCCAATATTCCCCACTGCTGCCTCCCGTAGGAGTCTGGGCCGTGTCTCAGTCCCAGTGTGACTGGTCATCCTCTCAGACCAGTTAGAGATCGTCGCCTTGGTAGGCCTTTACCCTACCAACTAGCTAATCTCACGCAGGCTCATCTAATAGCGGAAGGTCACAAGTGATCCCCTCCTTTCCCCCTCAGGGCGTATGCGGTATTAGCATGCGTTTCCACATGTTGTCCCCCTCTACTAGGCAGATTCCTACGCGTTACTCACCCGTCCGCCGCTCGTCAGCAGGAGCAAGCTCCCCTGTTACCGCTCGACTTGCATGTGTTAAGCCTGCCGCCAGCGTTCAATCTGAGCCATGATCAAACTCTTCAGTTAAAGAACATGCTCACTCAAATCTATTACACTAACAAATAACTTAATTAATCCACCGTCCAATTAAGAACAGCAAACCAACATAAAGCGAATTGCGTGCAGACTCTCGTAAGTCTTCAATTTTTTTGACCAACTACACGCTACAAGTAGCAATGCGATGGCCTTCTGAAGTCTCTAGCGAGCGCCCACACAAATTATCTGATTATCTATTTTAAAGAGCGTTGCCGTTACACTTAAGCCACTTATCCTCTGCAAGAGAGTCAAGCCCTGTCCGTGTCAGCGAGGGCGTATATTAAGGATCTACAGATTTTCTGCAAGTATTTTTTGAATATAATTTAAATTAATTTCAAAAAATATAATTTAAATTAAACCTCAACAATACGTAGTTCTTTAGGCATAGAAAAAGAAATGTTTTCTTCTCTGCCTTTCAACTCTTCAGGAACACTACCACCTTCATTAATCAGACGTGATATTACCTCATTAACCAAAACCTCAGGAGCAGATGCCCCAGCGGTAACACCAACATTAGATATCCCTTTAAACCAGTTAGGGTCAATTTCACTAGCATTATCGATCAAAAAAGCCTTAGCACCCATTCGCTCTGCCAATTCTTTCAATCTATTTGAGTTAGAACTATTAACAGAACCAACAACCAACACTAGCTGAGATTCTTCAGCTAATGTTTTTACAGCGTCTTGTCGATTTTGCGTAGCGTAGCAAATATCATCTTTCTTAGGTCCGCGAATCATAGGAAAATGACTGCGTAGTGCATCAATAACAACGGACGTATCATCCATTGACAATGTTGTCTGTGTAACAAACGCTAATTTCTCTGGATTATTAACAGATAGATTAGCCACATCCTCCGGTGTTTCAACGAGGTATATGGCACCGCCTTGCCTATCATCATATTGCCCCATGGTTCCCTCCACTTCTGGATGACCATCGTGACCAATAAGAATACACTCCATTCCATCACGTGAATAACGCAACACTTCTAAATGTACCTTAGTCACAAGCGGACAAGTCGCATCAAAAACCTTCAGACCTCGGCTAGTCGCCTCATCTCGAACTGCCTTTGAAACACCATGCGCACTAAAAATAACAATATGGTCATTTGGCACTTGATCTAACTCATCAACAAAAACGGCACCGCGAGCCTTTAGCGATTCAACAACAAATTTGTTATGTACAACCTCATGACGTACATAAATAGGCGCCTCAAACAAATCTAGGCAGCGATTTACAATCTCTATCGCCCTATCGACACCCGCACAAAATCCACGAGGGTTAGCAAGTTGAATGGCAAAGCTCATGCCGCATCCTCTATTGCCACAATACGCACTTTAAAAGTAAGCGAACGACCAGCCAACGGATGATTAAAATCAACAACAACTTCTTTCTCACCAATTTCGGCAATCACGCCAGGCAATTCGTTTTTACTCATATCAGCAAAAGAAACCACCATACCCTCTTCAAGATCCATCGCAAATTGAGATCGAGGCATTCGCTGAATATTACTTTCGTTGTGAACACCGAATGCTTTTTCTGGAGACATAACAAATGTTGCTTCCTGCTCTATGGACATACCCAGAAGAGCCTCTTCGAATGCAGGCAATAAACTACCATCACCAAATACGAAACTCGCAGGAGCTTGAGAAAAGTTAGAATCCACTACAGAACCATCCTCAAGAGATAATTCAAAATAGAGAGTCACTCGACTACTCTTTGTAATTAAACTCATTCGCCTACACCTTCCGTTTTCTTAACTAAGATACTTTCAAACAACATTAAAATAACACCAATGGTGATAGCACTATCAGCCACATTAAAAGCAGGAAAATACCAAGATTGCTGCCAATGAAATTGAATGAAGTCAACGACATGACCATAAACAAGTCGATCATATAAATTACCGATCGCACCGCCTAAGATAAAAGTGAGAGATAGAGCCTCCCAACGGTTTTCATGCGCGACCTTAATTAAACGCCAACTAATACCAACGACCACAGCTAGGGCAATCGCTGAGAAAAACCAACGCTGCCAGCCACCAGCTTGTGCGAGAAAGCTAAAAGCGGCACCAGTGTTGTATCTAAGCGTTAAATCAAAAAACGGCAGTACAGGAATCTCCTGCCCATAAGACAAGTACGACTCAACCACCTGCTTTGTAATCCAATCCACTACAAACAAAATGAGAGCCAGCGCCCACCAGCGCTGAACTCTTTTAAACATAATAGAGACTGTCATTTAAGCGTACAGGCGTTGCTCACCTTCCCCATCTGGCAAGTTAGAGATACAACGATCACAAAGCTCAGGATGAGATTCACGTTTACCAACCTCTTCACGATGATGCCAGCAGCGGACACATTTTGTATTTTCACTCAGCTCAACATGAACTTTCAGACCTTCGAGATCTGTTTCTGCAGCATCCGCTCCAGCTTCACCCAGAGGCAACACCTTAACTTCTGACGCAATTAAAACAAACCGTAACTCTTCACCCAAACGATTCAGTGTTGCTTGTAATGCATCGTCACAGTACAAGGTGATTTCAGCACTCAAACTCGCTTTCATTTTTCCTTCACCACGAGCCGCTTCGATCACTTTATTGGTCGCGACTTTCGCTTCCAATACATGCTTCCAAAAGTCGCGTCCTAGCATTTCATCACCGGAGAACTCTTCCAGACCTTCATACCAAGTCTCTAGGAAAACAGATTCGCCTCGCGAACCCGGTAAAGTTTGCCAAATTTCATCGGCCGTGAAACTCAAAATCGGAGCAATCCAACGAGTAAAGGCCTCCATCACATGATACAAAGCCGTTTGCGCTGAACGGCGAGCTAAACTGTTTTCTTGTGTTGTATATTGACGATCCTTGATGACATCAAGATAAAAACTACCCAAATCGATTGAACAGAAGTTCTGAATTTTCTGGTTCACTGTATGGAATTGGTATTCGTTATAAGCCGCATCTAAGTCTTTTTGAAGCAATGACGCGCGATCAACAATCCAACGATCTAATGCAAGCATATCCCTTGAAGCAACCATATCTTTAGCTGGGTCGAAACCATTCAAGTTAGCCATCATGAAACGCGCAGTGTTACGAATACGGCGATAAGAATCCGCAACTCGCTTAAGAATCTCATCAGACACTGTCATTTCAGTGGTGTAATCGGTCGCCGCTACCCATAAACGAATAATATCGGCACCCAAGGTATCCATCACTTTTTGAGGCGACAACACATTACCCAAAGACTTAGACATCTTACGGCCATCACCATCAACGGTAAAACCATGAGTAAGCACTTGTTTATAAGGAGGCACGCCACGGATAGCGATCGATGTTTTAAGCGAAGACTGGAACCAACCACGATGCTGATCTGAACCTTCTAAATACAAATCGGCAGGAAAGCTTAACTCTTCACGCTGATCAATCACCGAGTAGTGAGTCACACCAGAATCAAACCAAACGTCTAACGTATCCGTTACCTTACTGTATTTTTCTGCATCGGCGCCCAATAACTCTTCGGCCTCCATTTCAAACCAAGCATCAATACCTTCGACCTCAATACGCTTAGCCACCTCTTCAATTAAACGAGGTGTTTCCGGATGAAGCTCTTGTGTTTCTTTGTTAATAAACAAAGCAATCGGCACACCCCAAGTTCGCTGACGAGACACACACCAGTCAGGACTGTTATTCAACATCCCTTCCATGCGGTTTTGACCCCAGCTTGGAACCCATTTAACACCTTCAACAGCATGCTTAGCCGCATCCAACAAACCTTCTTTTGTCATGCTAATAAACCATTGAGGCGTAGCACGGAAGATAAGCGGCGTTTTAGTACGCCAGCAATGTGGGTAACTATGAAAAATTTTCGATTCAAAAACCAAAGCATTATTACGATTAAGCGCCTCTAACACAGCACCATCAACTTTATAAACATGCAAACCAGCAAACTCGCCTGCAGCTTCTGTGTAAACACCATTATCTTGTACAAGGTTAATGGTACCAATGCCATTTTCACGACCAACATTAAAATCGTCTACGCCGTGATCTGGTGCTGTATGGACACAACCCGTACCTGCCTCAGTCGTTACGTGCTCACCCAAAATGACAGGAATATCACGCTCTAGAAATGGGTGGTCCAACATTGTGCCATTCAATTCAGCGCCAGCAGTACGACCGACTATACGAAAATCAGCAACACCATAACGCGCCATCAAACCTTCGACCATATCTTCAGCAACAATCAAACGCTCTTTACCCAAGCCCATATCCACTTCGACAAGCGCATAATTAAACTCAGGATGGACAGAAACCGCTTGGCTCGCAGGCAATGTCCAAGGCGTCGTCGTCCAAATAACAACAGAAACCTTACCTTCACCTTCTACATCAGAGAACTTAGCCAATAAAGCCTCTTCATCTTTCGGCGCATAACGCACATCCAAAGACAAAGACGTTTTATCTTGATATTCCACTTCCGCTTCCGCGAGCGCAGACCCACCAACAACACTCCAATAAACTGGCTTAAAGCCTTTTACTAGATGGCCATTTTCAGCGATCTTACCCAAAGCTCGAACGATATTCGCTTCCGTTTGGAAGTTCATAGTCAGGTAAGGCTTTTCCCAGTCTCCCATGACACCAAGACGAATAAAGTCTTTCTTCTGTTCTTCGATTTGTGTGTAAGCATATTCACGACATTTAGCACGAAACTCTTTATAGGAAACTTTTGTTCCAGCTTTACCTATGAGTTGCTCAACCTTGTGCTCAATCGGCAAACCGTGACAATCCCAACCTGGGATATAAGGCGCATCAAAACCACTAACCGTTTTTGACTTAACAATAATATCTTTGAGGATTTTGTTAACCGCATGACCAATATGAATACTGCCATTTGCGTACGGAGGGCCATCATGAAGAATAAAAGATTTACGACCTTTACTTACATCACGCACTTTCTGATACAGATCCATATCCTGCCAATGTTTCAACATTACAGGTTCACGTTTTGCCAAATCTCCACGCATTGGGAAGTCGGTATTTGGCAAATTCAGTGTCGGTTTATAATCACTCATGGTTTATCAACTTATCCTCAAAGATCATCAGTTCACTGATTGGACAAAGAAACGTAACGCCTCTTCTTTATCACATTGAATTTGTTTTTCCAGCGCTTCTAAGCCGGCCATTTTTCTTTCCGATCTAATAAACTGACAAAAAGTCACTTGCACATACTTATCATACAAGTCGCCATTAAAATCGAACACATGCACTTCTAGTATTGGCGTCTTACCTTGAACGGTAGGTCGAACACCAATATTAGCCACGCCATTATGAGATACACCGTCCGCTTCTAACGTCACAGCATACACACCAGATAACGCAGATTTAATTCCTTTGAGATGAACATTCGCTGTCGGAAACCCAAGCTTGCGCCCTAATTGCTGACCATGCACAACTCGACCACTCAAAGACACAGAGTGCCCCATATTCGCTTGAGCAGCCAAAACATCACCACGCTCAAGAGCACTTCTTACTAACGTGCTACTAACTCGCTCACCCACCCCATTTAAAACAGAAGGCGTATTTTCAACATCAAAACCATTTTGACTACCGAACTCTTGCAAGTAATCAAAATCGCCCTGACGATCACAACCAAATCGAAAGTCATCACCAACAACCAAATGCTTTACAGTCAAGCCGTCTAGCAAAATCTGCTGACAAAATGCCTGTGCATTTAACTGCTGCAATTTCGGGTTGAAAGGCATACAAAGGACATAATCAATCCCTTGCCCTTCCAGTAGCCTTACTTTATCGCGCAAACGCCCGATACGACCCGGAGCACTTTCTGGCGCAAAAAACTCTCTTGGCTGAGGCTCAAAAATCATGATCCCAGCCGGTGCATCATATTGCTTAGCAAGTGCCTTGACCCTTGCCAAAATAGCACTATGTCCCAAATGAACACCGTCAAAATTCCCAATCGTCAGCACACATTCTTTATGCTTTGAACGGATATTATGAATACCGCGAATTAACTCCATAGAACCCCGTACAAAACAATTAAACACAGCATCGGAAAAATAACCGCGATTATATAGCAGTTAACAAGATGAAGGTAGGCCAGAACTTGCACAACCCGTGCAAACTCATCGTCACAAACCAAAAGAAACTAGTGTTTCAAAATAGACGGACGCAAACCTGCCGCCACAGCAACAAAACCATAAACAGAAACACCGCTAACAACAATCAATAAAATATAGCCAACTCGAGAGACATCGCTCATTTGAGTCCACTGCCAACCTTGTTGAAGGAAGAGATACAAACAACCACCTAATGCCAACGTTGCACAAAGCAATATCCGCATCAACTTTCGCCATTCAGCAGAAAATACATGATGGCCTTGCTTATACAATCCACGCCAAAGCAAAAAGGCATTTAGCCCTGCAGACAAACTTGTTGCCAAAGCCAAACCAACATGACCAAGCGGCCACACTAGAATCAAATTCAGAACCATATTAGACACCATAGCGATAATCCCAATGCGCACTGGCGTTTTGGTATCTTGTCGAGCGTAATAGCCAGGCGCCAAAACTTTAATCAACATCATAAACACCAAGCCCAATGAATACGCCTGTAAGCTCTGCGCTGCTTTCT
Source organism: Marinomonas sp. GJ51-14 (assembly GCF_055808695.1). Taxonomy (NCBI): domain Bacteria; kingdom Pseudomonadati; phylum Pseudomonadota; class Gammaproteobacteria; order Oceanospirillales; family Oceanospirillaceae; genus Marinomonas; species Marinomonas sp. GJ51-14. Next base: position 1,365,064 of record NZ_CM147879.1, on the reverse strand, counting down.
CTACATCATTAACGGTTAATTCACCACGATAAAAAATAGTCGCAATCAAAGGCTCAGCCAGTATAAACAGAGCCAATGCCGACGGAATCGCAATTAACAGCAAAAGGCGCAATGCCCAATCTAACGTTTTAGAGAACCCATTAGATTCGCCGCCAGCAAAACTACGTGATAAAGAAGGTAAAATAACCGTACTGATCGCGATAGCAAAAATCCCCAAAGGCAACTCGTACAAACGATCCGATAAATATAACCAAGTAATACTGCCCGTCTGCAGGAAAGACGCCAATACAGTATCTAACAACAAATTAATCTGACTAACAGACACACCAAATAATGCAGGCCCCATCAAAAGCAAAATCCGTTTTACACCCGGATGTCGAAAGCCCAATGTAGGCATAGGCAATAAACGCAACCTCGCCAAAAAAGGCACCTGAAACATTAACTGTATTAATCCAGCGAAAAACACGCCCCAAGCCACAGCCACTTCCGCCTGTGCAGCAGAACGAGCAAAATACACGGTCGCGACAATTAAAGAGATATTCAGAAAAATTGGCGTTATAGCAGGAACAGCGTATTCACCATGCGCATTCAGAATACCGCCAGCTAAAGCAGTCAAAGAAATAAACAATAAATAAGGGAAAGTAATCACTAACAACTCTGCCGTTAATGCAGATTGACTAGCATCAGCCGAAAAACCGGGCGCAAAAACATACACAACCCAAGGTGCACAAACCATAAACACAACAGTAACGCATAGCAGAACCAAAGCAAGAGAACCGGAAACAGCCGCAACTAAAGCACGAACCTCTTCCTTCCCTTCATTTATTCGATAATCACTTAATACAGGAACAAAAGCCTGAGCAAATGCTCCTTCGGCAAATAAACGTCGAAAAAAGTTCGGAATTTTAAAAGCGACATAAAATGCGTCAGCACTACCACTCGCACCTAAAACATAAGCTAAAGCCGCATCTCTCACCAACCCCAAGATACGAGAAAGGAAAGTACAAACAGAAACCAAGATACCAGAACGTAATAAAGACAAAGACTTACGACTTTTGTTAGGAGTAGAATTTATTTCAGACATACAATTTCATGACACACCTAATAAACATATCCCCCAAGAATAACACCAGCAGATAGAGTAACGCAGCCAAATATATAAACTCATTTGCCTAATATTTGTATAATAGGGTTGTGACAGCGCCAAAAACTGGTAAAATCCGCCGCGAGATTTTAAAGTTAAAACTTGACATTAATTTCATGGCGCAGCAGAGTGCTGAGTCATTTATTCTAAAATTTAAAGGAGCCAGACCGTGGCAAATTCCGCCGGTTCAAAAAAACGCGCGCGCCAAGCAATTAAAAGCCGCGCTCACAATGGTAGCCTTCGTTCAATGGTTCGCACATACTTGAAAAAAGTAGATGCAGCTATCGAATCAGGCAATCAAGCTGACGCACAAGCAGCTTACGTTCTAGCAACTTCAAAGCTAGACAAAGCCGCTGACAAAGGCCTATATCACAAAAACAAAGCAGCTCGTCATAAGAGCCGCTTGAGTGCTAAAATCAAAGCACTGGCCTAATACCTATAAAAAAACCGGCAAATGCCGGTTTTTTTATGTCTTTAAAACACACCTAACGCACGCATATTAAAAACCACTACCCAAACAAAATAACCAACCATACAGCAGCCGCTAAAATTAAAGTAAGCATTACCGCCGCCGATCCCAAATCCTTCGCACGTCCAGAAAGCTCATGATGCTCATGACTAATTCTATCAACCACAGCCTCAACACTTGAATTCAATGTCTCAACCACTAACACCATTCCGACTGTGAAAATTAATACTGCTCGCTCCAGCCCACTATCACCAAGCCAAACAGCAAAAGGCAAAGAAATTAAAAATAAACACACTTCTTGACGAAAGGCTGCCTCATATTTCCATTGCGCCCGTAAACCTTGGCAAGAGTATTTAGACGCGCCAAAAACTCGACTCAACCCTACTTTTCCCGGTTTTGCCATAACAACATATTCCTTTAAATAATAACTAAATCATCTCGATGAATTAACTCTGGCTCACCTTTATAACCCAGAATCTCACCAATACTAGACGACGGCTGCCCAAGTAATTTAAGTGTCTCGGCAACACTGTAATTAACCAGCCCACGAGCAACTAAACCGCCCAGCTCATCCACACAAATAACCATATCGCCACGTGAAAAAGAACCTTCAGCATCCTTAACACCAACAGCCAATAAACTAGTTCCTTCTTTTCGCAAGGCCTTTACAGCACCAGCATCCAGAACCAAAGATCCTCGACTTTTCAGATGACCAGCAATCCATAATTTACGTGCAGCCTGGCGACAATAATCCGGCTCTAACCAAGTACCAATAGGTTCACCCATTGCCACCCGAGGAATCACATTATCTTCTCGACCAGAAGCGATCAAGGTATCCGCTCCAGAACGCGCCGCTAAACGTGCTGCTCGCACTTTAGTCAGCATCCCACCACTCCCCAACAATCCAGCACCACCGCTTGCCATCGATTCTAAACGGTCATCGGATGCTGAAGCATGAGAAATTAATGTCGCATCTGCATAGTCTCGCGGATTTTTATCAAATAATCCCTGCTGATCCGTCAAAATAATTAACGCATCCGCCTCCACTAAGTTAGCCACCAAGGCACCCAGCGTGTCATTATCACCAAAACGAATTTCATCAGTTACAACCGTGTCATTCTCATTAATAATAGGTACAACACCGAATCCAAGCAATGTTCTCAATGAAGATCGTGCGTTTAAATAACGGCGACGATTTGATAGATCATCGTGAGTCAACAAAATCTGCGCCGTACACAAACCATGCTTTTCAAAATGAGATTCATAAACTCCAACTAATTCCATCTGCCCAACGGCAGCAGCAGCCTGGAGCTCATTCACTTGAGTGGGACGAGAAGCGAAGCCAAGACGTTTCATGCCCGCAGCAATGGACCCCGAAGACACCAAGACTACTTCTTTGCCTTGCGCTCGCAATTGAGCGATCTGAGCAACCCAAAGACCAATTCGAGCAACATCCAAACCTTGCCCGTCATTCGTCAACAACGCACTGCCTATTTTGACAACTATACGCTGCGCCTTCGCAATCTTCTCTCGCATCATCATGACTCTACTTCTGTCCACCAATCAAATTAGCTAACGTATTCCACTTCAACATCGTAATCATCTTCGTCAAAATCGTCATCATCAAGCAATTGACCTGCTTTACGACGTTTTTCACGTAGAGACATAATACGGTTTCGACCTTCTTCATCAATGAGAGTTCGCACTGCTTTCTCTTTCTCACGCGCCTCTTCACTTTCAGCTAGCAACTCTCTCTGCTCTTCCAATGCGGTCATCAAATCCAAACATAAGACCTCCGTCCCTTCACCAGAAATAGCTGAAATTCGGTAAGCCTTACCTTCCCAACCAAGAGCATCGATCACACTTTGACAACGCTCTTCTAATTCATCGGCAGGTACCATGTCAGTTTTATTTAAAACCAACCAACGATCACGCTGCGCAAGCGCCGGACTAAACTGATGCAACTCATTAACCGCAATCACCGCAGCCTCAGCAGGGGTAATTTCATCCCATGGAGCTAAATCAACGATATGCAACAAAATACGGTTACGTACCAAGTGCTTCAAAAAACGAATACCAAGACCAGCACCTTCAGAGGCACCTTCGATAATCCCAGGAATATCAGCGATAACAAAGCTCTGATGCTTCTTAACTTTAACCACACCTAAGTTTGGGACAAGAGTGGTAAAAGGATAATCTGCCACTTTGGGTTTAGCAGAAGAAACCGCTCGAATAAAAGTAGACTTACCAGCGTTAGGCAAACCTAACAAACCAACATCAGCCAACACTTTCATCTCAAGCTTGAGCGTACGCTCTTCACCAATTGTACCTTTAGTCGTTTGACGCGGAGCACGGTTAGTACTTGATTTAAAACGAGTATTCCCCAAACCATGATGTCCGCCTTGCGCAACTTTCAGCTTCTGGCCATCACGCACAAGATCACCTAGGGTTTCCCCGGTATCCTCGTCAATCACGGTCGTACCCACAGGCACCTTAATCTCAAGATCCGGCCCTTTAGAGCCAGTCATATCACGGCCCTGACCAGTTTCACCACTTTCAGCAATGTATTTCTTCGTAAAACGAAAATCAATCAAAGTGTTCAACGCTTCATCAGCCACCAGCACAACACTGCCGCCATTTCCGCCGTCACCACCATCAGGACCACCTTTCGCCACGAATTTTTCGCGCCAAAAGCTCAAACAACCATTACCACCTTTACCCGCTCTTACATAGATACTGGCTTCATCAACAAATTTCACAGATACACCTCTTCGGTGGATTATCAGAATCAACAAACTCTGATTATAGAATTCTTCCAAAAAAAAGCCCCGCGTCGCGGAGCTTTTTTTAAGTTTTTTAGTAAGCGATTAAGCAGCTACGACAGAAACTGTACGACGCTTCAACTTACCTTTCACTTCAAACTTCACTTGACCTTCAACAACAGCGAACAAAGTATGATCTTTACCAATCTGAACACCAACACCAGGATGGAACTGAGTACCACGCTGACGAACAAGGATGTTACCTGGGATCACAACTTGACCACCAAAACGTTTGACACCTAATCGTTTCGACTCGGAATCGCGACCGTTACGAGTACTACCACCCGCCTTTTTATGAGCCATGACTTACTCCTTAAATTTGAATAGTTAGCGCTTAGTTAATGCCAGTTATTTTCACTTCCGTGAACCACTGACGATGACCCATACGCTTCATAGAATGCTTACGACGACGGAATTTCAAAATTTTCACTTTGTCTCCGCGACCATGAGTAACAACTTCAGCTGTCACTTTAGCGCCTTCTACAACTGGTGCACCAACTTTAACGTCGTCGCCATTGCATACAAGAAGAACGTCGTCGAACTGAATAACGCCACCTTCTTCAACAGCTAATTTCTCAACCTTAAGGGTTTGGCCTTCTTCTACACGGTATTGCTTACCGCCAGTTTTGATCACTGCAAACATGTATTTCTCCAATAAGATTTACCCGGCTACTGAAATTGAATTTGACCTACTTCTAGTGGCAATAAATTCATGACCGAATCGGACAAAAATCGCTAACCATATGATAGGGAGCAAAATGTGGGTAAATCGGACGCGAGATTGTACAAAATCACACCAACCAATACAAGAGAAAAGCAACGTCTTTATATATTTTTAATAATTTGGGTTGACCCTGACACAAGCCTTACCTAGCATGATGCACACTTGCTGATCAGCTTGGAACTACTTTAGCTTCGGAAATTGCATGCAACCAATACAAATACATGATGTTGTGGCCAATGAATTTGGTCAAGTGAACAACTATATTGTGTCACAGCTTAGCAGTGACATCCCTCTCATTGAGCAAATTGGCTACTACATCATTAGCAATGGTGGAAAGCGACTCAGACCCCTATTAGTCTTGTTAGCAGCAAGAGCAAGCGCCGAATTAGACGCTCAAAAGCTGCACCAATCCATTCAAATGGCGACTATAATAGAGTTTATTCACACATCAACTTTATTACACGATGACGTTGTTGATGAATCTGATATGCGTCGCGGCAAGAAAACAGCTAACGAAGAATGGGGCAACGCTCCTAGCGTTCTAGTTGGTGATTTTTTATATTCTCGCGCTTTTCAAATCATGGTCGATGTTGGCAGCATGCAGTGCATGAGCATTCTAGCGAAAACCACCAACATTATTGCTGAAGGTGAAGTACAACAACTTATCAACTGCGGCGATCCTGACACGAGCGAAGAAAGCTATTTAAAAGTCATCCAATATAAAACCGCCAAACTCTTTGAAGGTGCGGCACTTTGTGGCGCGGTGATTGCCGAAGCAAATCCAGAACATCAAGAAGCACTAAGACAATACGGAATGTATGTTGGTACGGCATTCCAATTAATTGATGATGTGATGGACTACACCAGTACCGCAGAAGAAATGGGCAAAAGCGTTGGTGATGACCTTGCAGAAGGCAAACCTACCCTTCCATTGATCTATACCATGAAGCACGGCACAACCGAAGCGTCAGAAAGAGTAAAACAGGCTATTTTAACAGGCGGAATAGATCAACTAGAAGCCATAATTAACGACGTACAAAGCTGTGGCGCGATTGAATACACTGAACAAAAAGCACAAGAGCAAGCTAATTTCGCCATTGCGGCCATTGCCAATCTTGCCGAATCAGAATACAAAGCGGCACTAATAACTTTGGCTCACGCATCAATAAAGCGACGCAATTAAATACATTGAATCAAACACAGAGTATTCTGTGTTTGATTCAAACTCTCTTATCTATTTCACCCTAATTTAATATAATTAGCTTTTCAATATACCCAAAACAGCTTGCGCTGAAGCTGCCGAATCCTGCTGCATAAAGCAATGACCACCATCCACCTCCACCACATGAATATTAGGATTTAATTCAGCAGCAAAACGATAAGCTTCTTTAAAATAATCAAATGTATCCTTACCCTGAACTATGTAAGTAGGCACAGATATTTTAGCAATCGCTCGCCACAACCCTTTTGGATAACTGGAAAAAATAGCAGCTTCCATCCATGAAGGACAACCTAATTTGTATCCACCATTTTCATCAGGTCTGATCGACGAAGAAATATAATCATCTAAACACTCGTCTTCCCAACCCTTGAAAGTCCCTCGCCCAAAAAAGTTTTCTCGCACTTGTTCAAGATCATCCCAATGAGTCCGACGACGACGCGCCTGTCGAGCCAAAGGTATCTGACTCTTCAAACCAGCATACTTCACACCTCGCATCATCCATATTAATCGAGGCGGAAAAAGCGCTGGATCCAATAAAACCATACGATCAAAAACGGGGGTCTTGTGCTGATTCATTAATACAGTCATACAACCACCAAAACTATGCCCCATACCAATGAGTTCAGTCTTAGGTAAAGCCTCACGTTGTATATTTAATGACTCTAAAAAGTTCGATGCCGTAGCATTCCAACCAATAAAGCGCTTCCCAATTGAAGAATCTCCATGACCTGCAGCATCCTGCATAATCAGATTATATCCATCAAGTTGCTTTAAAAAGCGGGAGTAGGTTTTCACAGAAAAGCCATTACCATGAAGGAAATGCACAGTTGGCTTATGATCACATATTTGGTTCACATAACCTTGAATGTGGCCACGGCCAATCTCACTACGCCACGCTCTGAAACTTTCATTACTTTTTAAATCCATATAAGGCACTCAAAAGAAGCTAGATATTACCGAAACACATATGCTAACAGAAAAAACCAATAAATCAGGTAATAACATACATAGCCAAAACTTACGTTCCAAACTCGCAACCTACTAAAATATATAGAAATAACGGAAAAATGATCATTTTTCATGCAGGTAATTTGGTTTTTTTGGCTCAAACGTTCATATTAAGGTTTCAAACCGATATAATCAGCAAGATTTTATACTGAAAACTGGACCACACAAATCCACCAGACTTTTTTGAGTCATCGGCTGGATGTGGATATAGGATTACAATGACTACAGCTTCATCTTTTGAAAAAGACGAACTATTAAAATGCGGCCACGGTGAAATGTTTGGTGCAGGCAATGCCCAACTTCCTGTCGGCAATATGCTAATGATGGATCGCATAACTCACATCTCGGCTGAAGGCGGGGAACATGGCAAAGGCGAAATTATTGCTGAGCTAGATATTAACCCTGACCTTTGGTTCTTTGCATGCCATTTCCCAGGTGACCCAGTTATGCCTGGCTGTCTTGGTTTGGATGCAATGTGGCAATTAGTTGGTTTCTTTCTTGGTTGGAAAGGCAACAAAGGTCGTGGTCGTGCTTTGGGCTCCGGAGAAGTAAAATTCACTGGCCAAATACTTCCAACAGCCAAAAAAGTAACTTTCCATATTCAGCTTAAACGCGTTATTGAGCGCAAGTTGGTTATGGGCATAGCAGACGGAAGCGTTAAAGTTGACGGGCGTGAAATTTACACAGCGAAAGATTTGCGTGTAGGTTTATTCACATCAACTGAAAACTTCTAAAAGATTAAGAATGAAAGAGGCACATTTATGCGTCGTGTAGTAGTAACAGGTCTTGGTATTGTCAGCTGCCTAGGTAATGACAAAGAAAGCGTTCTAAATTCCTTGCACGAAGGCAAGTCTGGCATTCGTTTCGCTGAAGACTATAAAGAATATGGTTTTCGTAGCCACGTTTGTGGTCGTATTGATTTAGATGCCGAAAGCATTGATCGCAAAGTTCGCCGCTTCATGGGCGACGCTGCAACTTATGCTTACGTTTCTATGCAACAAGCGATTCTAGATTCAGGCCTTACAGAAGAACAGGTTTCTAATATTCGTACTGGCTTGGTAGCTGGGTCTGGCGGAGCATCCGCTAAAAATCTCGTTGACTCTGCAGACACACTTCGCGCAAAAGGCGTTAAACGTGTTGGTCCATACCGTGTAACTCAAACTATGGGTAGCACAGTATCAGCCTGCTTAGCGACTCCTTTTAAAATCAAAGGCGTTAACTACTCTATTACCTCTGCTTGTTCTACCAGTGCTCACTGTATTGGTAACGCAATGGAGCTAATCCAACTAGGCAAACAAGATATCGTTTTTGCTGGCGGCGGCGAAGAAGAAAGCTGGACTCAAACTTGTATGTTTGATGCGATGGGCGCTCTATCCTCAAAATACAACGACACACCAGAAAAAGCATCTCGCGCATACGATGCAAACCGTGATGGTTTCGTTATCGCCGGCGGCGGCGGCATGTTAGTGATCGAAGAACTAGAACATGCTAAAGCTCGCGGTGCAAAAATCTATGCTGAACTAGTAGGTTACGGTGCAACATCTGACGGCTACGACATGGTTGCTCCTTCTGGTGAAGGCGCAGTACGTTGTATGCAGATGGCAATGAGTACAATTGATGGCGACATCGATTACATCAACACTCATGGCACAAGTACTCCTGCTGGAGATATGAAAGAACTACAAGCCGTCAATGAAACATTTGGCGATAACATCCCGCTAGTAAGTTCTACTAAGTCTCTATCTGGTCACTCTTTGGGTGCCGCAGGTGTTCACGAAGCAATCTACTGCTTGCTAATGATGGAAAACAACTTCATCACTGCATCAGCAAACGTTGACGAACTAGACGAAGCAGCAGGCAAAATTCCTGTTGTGACAACTCGTAAAGACAACGTTGATCTAAACTTGATCATGTCTAACAGTTTCGGATTTGGTGGTACAAACGCTAGCCTAGTATTCAAAAAATACTCTGCGTAATCCCAACATCTGCTAGACAGTATGGATCACAAAAAAAGCCGCATTTAATGCGGCTTTTTTATTGTCTATAAAATAATTTATCTTCAATCAGAAAACAGAGCATTGCCTTTCGGTAGCTTCGCCATCTCTGCACGCATCCAAGCATCCATCTCGTCATGTAATGTCGATGTCTTCTTACCTTCGGATTCAATCACAGGACCAATGACGACTCGAATAGAGCCCGGAAACTTGCGCCAGCGCTTACCAGGCCAAGTGTAACCCGCATTATGGACAACAGGCAGGATTGGCACATTAGCAGACGTAGCTAACATTGCTGCACCTTTGTTAAAGGCTTGTTCCGCGTTCGGTGCAATTCTCGTCCCTTCAGGAAAAATCAAAACAGAGCGACCATCTTCCAATCGCTCTTTTCCTTGGCTAATAATTTGTTTCAAGGCATTGGTTTTCTGAGAACGATCGATCGCAATAGGTTGAACCATCCGTAAACCCCAACCAAAGAAAGGCACAGCAAGCAGCTCTTTCTTCAGTACCGTAGAAACTGGCGCCATTAACACCTGTAGAACGTAAGTTTCCCATTCGCTTTGATGATTTGCCACCAGCACAACAGGGCGCTTCTTATCTATGTTTTCTCGGCCTATTATTTCAATCTTAACGCCACAGAGAATACGAAACACAAATAACAAGCCCTTGTTATGTAAATTCAATACAGGCTGACGAAAGTTCTTTGGTAACAAGACAGTCGCAAAAGGAGCCAGAATACCAAATAAAATAGTAGAAACAGCGTAATAAATAAAAAATATTGTAGAGGCAATCCATGACCTCAATGATTCCCAGACGCTCATTAATACCTTACTCCTACGTTACTTATTTAAATATTTTTGCTGTTGTATCAATGGATTGGCATACATTGATAACACAGTTTCCTTCAACTCTTCAGGGCAACGCTCAAGATAACTCGAAAAAGCACTATCTGTTGAAGGCAAACCTTGTTGTAGAGCAAACGCTGCTTCGTTTGTTGGTTGAATGGCATAGTTAGTAATAATTTGACGATCTACTTCAGCCACGAATTCTTCCGGCGTTTCGAATCCGTCTTTGATCACATCACCAAACGTCACAACCACTTTACCTTTTTGACCGACAATACCATTTTTGATGCTGTCTATGTCTTCAAATTCAGCTTTTTCATAGCTGCCAGTGGTCGACTTCTGATGTAACTCTTGCGCCTTATCAAAGGCACACGGATCGTATTCATAAGAAATAGAGACAGGAACAATTTTCAAATTCGCCATCGCTTCTGAAAACGGTGTTTTCAGCTTTTTCTGGCTCATGTAAAACATTTTGATAATCGCTGGATCAGTTTGATCCAAGCCGTCTTTTGCTCGACCTTCTTTTTGCGCAATCCAAATATTAGTCTGCTCTTTCATCAAGGATTCCGAAATATAAGCCGACAACTGACCAAACGCCGCCATCATTTCTCGTATACCATTCGCGGAGCGTTTTACAATAAAGCTTTTGTTCAAACGCATCAGATCCGACACAAAAGGACGTCGCAACAAGTTATCACCTATCGCAATACGTACTGTATTCAGTCCTGCCGAATACAATCCATAATTAACAAACGCTGGGTCCATGGCGATATCTCTGTGATTAGACAGAAATAAATAACCGATGTTTTTGTCTAATTTATCAATCCCTCTGTATTCAACATTCGTTGTCGTAGTTTTAATCATGCGCTCCATATAACCAGCAACGCGTGTTTGAAACTCATGAACATTAGAAATATTAGAAATTTGGCGCTTTAAAGCCTGCTTCACACAAAAGGCCAATGGAGCACGTAAAAACGTAGGCCATTTCGCAAAACGAAAACCAATGATTGTATTAATAAAATCCGGAGTATTTACCAGATTAGTCAGCACCTCAGCAACTTCACTGTCATTGTAGGGGCGTATATCGTGAAACTGATCCATTTGATTTTCCGTCAATAAAACTATTTTGTTTTTGGTTATAAAAAGTTGACCTACAACGTCTGAATATCAAAACCTAAAGCTTCTAGCTCTGCTCGTTTTGACGTAGACGTTATGACCGCTGTATTTTCATTTTCTTTTGTTAGATAGGTTTTTGCCACATGCTGTAACTGATCGATCGTGACAGACAATACCTTGGCTCGAAAAACTTCTCGGTACGCTAAACTACGACCATGCAAATATACATAAAAGTCGCTCTGTGCTTCACCTGCTGGTGAACCTGGCTTATCCATAGAACCCACCACGCCAAGAATCGCTTCTTCTAGGGCATCCGCAGTATGAGATTCGTTTAACATCCATTCTATCGAAGCATCAAAATCAGCTAAAGTTTCCGTTAAACGAGGGTCACGATAGGAATAGAAGCGAAATGAACCTGTGCTGCCATCAAAACTTGCACCGCCGCCATATGCACCACCTTGCTCTCGAATCGTTCTATGCAAGAAACCATTACGCAGAAAACCACCCAATACAGTCAATGCTGCAACATCTGGGTGATCACCGAATTCTGTACGAAACGCTTTACTACAGAAACTCACTTGAGTAGACGTTAGCCAAGCCACATTTATTTTTGACTCAACCGCTTCTAAAGAAAATTTAGTCTGTGCTTCACCTTTAGGTAAATCAGCAAAAACGGCTTTAACATCATTCAGAATACTGTCTTCATGTTGAGGCTCAGCAACCAAAAGAAGCTGTTTTTTTGCCTGCAAAAGCTTTTCATGTATGCGCTTAAATACCGCCAACACATTTTCAACCGCACTGTCATCGGCTTTCATCGAGTCATCCAGTGCAATCGCGGAACGAATGCCTGACATGCCGCCCCATTTTTCTTGCTGAGCAGCCAAACCAGACAAAGCACTGGACGCTGATGTCATTGCCAACGAATGACCTTGACCTGTTATAGACTGTTCGCGACGAGCTCGACGCTGCGCCACCAGTTCTTTCACACGGCTCACTTCATCAAAGCGCACATTCAACATAGTGTCTTTGACCAGCTCACTCATTGCGACCACGTTTGGCACCAAGGCTTTTGATGACAAAATAAAGTAACCGTTAACTGCCTGACGATCAGCAATCGTGGCACGAATGGAATTGGAAGCACCCAAGCCGCCACACACTTGTGCCTGACGTTCTTGAACCGCTAAATAGTCTTCACCGCCAACACCCAGCTCTGTCATCATTGAAGAGAACAAAGGCAAGTAATTAATTTCTTCTTCATCCAATTCAGGCAGGTCAATGACCAACTGTTGATAAACCAAACCGTTGGTGCCTTGTGGATAAAAAGTAATGGGTAAATCACCCGCTATCTTTTCGTTATCGTATTGAGGCAAACGCGCAGGCACATCTTCTAAACCAACTTTTGGCAATATGCTCATGTCGTCTACTTGAGACTGACGCGCTTTCAACGCTGCACTGCGTGCAATGATCTGCTCTTTCTCTGCATCCGACAAAGCCGCTTTGATTTTACTCAAACGATCTGTTTCTGCTTGGTTACGACGCGCTTCAAGTGCATCGTCAGGGCTCAATGTGATCGTGACTCGGTGAGCATTAGACAACAACAATTCTTTGATCAAATTAGGAATGTATTGAGTGTCTTTAACTTTCTCACGCATAGCCTCAATCACAGGATCAAGATCCAACTGGGCAATCACATCACCGGAATGAACCGCAGTGGATAGACCCGCAAGAATCAATTGCAAACCATAAGGATAACTGCCACCACCGATTTCACGCTGGCTCAATTCTAATTGATGCAACATAGCGTCAACGGATTCTTGTGGCACACCTTTCTCTGCAATGTCTTCTAGCGTAGATAAAACAAGCACTTCTACTTTTGCCGTGTCTTCACGTTTCACGCCTTCCAGACCGCACATAAAGCTCATTTCTTTATTGCTGTCTTCAAGGCCACATAATGGCGACGGTGCACGACCTAAATCACTGTTTTCCAATACGCGAAGTAATGGTGAAGCACTGTTATCCAACAGAACACTCGACAATAACTGCGCTTCGAACTGCTGGTTCAAATCGGTACTTTCACCCAACAACCAACCAACAACCACGTGACTGCCGTCTTCTTTCACTTCTTCTGCGGCGTAACCTTCTTCCACTCGTACTGGAGAGAAGTAACGTTTCACGTTCGGCACACTAACTTGCGTCTCTAAACGTTCAAATCGACTTAATACTTTATCTTCAAATTCTGCTTGCAAGGTTTCAGCAGGAATATCACCAAACGTCATAAAAACCGCATTAGAAGGATGGTAATGGGTGCGGTAAAACGCCAATAGATCTTGGTAAGACAAATCAGGAATATCACTTGGCTCACCGCCTGAATTAAAATGGTAAGTGTTATTTGGGAATAAATATTTTGTCAGCGTTTGCCACAAGACGGATGTGGTTGAACTCATCGCACCTTTCATTTCATTAAACACAACACCTTTAAAGGTCAAATCAGATTCCGCATTTTCTGGTTCTGCGAACTCTAAACGATGGCCTTCTTGGGAAAAGTCCAATTCATCTAGACGGGAAAAGAACACTGCATCTAAATACACACCCAAAAGATTATGGAAATCTTTCTTGTTCTTACTCGCAAACGGGTAAGCCGTCCAATCTGAAGACGTAAACGCATTCATGAAGGTATTCAATGAACGGCGAATCATCATAAAGAAAGGATCACGAACAGGAAAACGCTCAGAACCACACAACACAGTATGCTCAAGAATATGCGCAACGCCACAAGAATCGGTTGGAACGGTTTTTAAACCCACCAAAAAAACGTTTTCGTCGTTGTCGGATGCGATGTGAAAATGCTTAGCACCTGTTACTGTATGTTCGAATTCTTGAACGGTCACGTTAAGCGCATTGATAAACTCACTGCGAAGAAACGTAAACGCAGGATGATGTGCGGTGCGGTTTGCCATTCTCTACCTCGATAAAATTAGAATACGATGACTGTATGTTTGGGGCAGCTTGATTAAACTCAAGACAGCAAAGTGGCGGGATTATAGCAAAAACGAGGCATTTACCCTACGAAATAACACCAAAGAAAGCGTTTTAAAGTAAAAAGAAAGGCTATCGCTTTTGATGCTTCTCCCAATCCTCCAATCGTACTTTCTCTGTTTTTTTGAATAAAATATACACAGCGCCTAAACCACCATGATGTCTTTGTGCACTATGAAACGCCATAACAGGGTCTAAATCCCGCAACCATTTATTAATATGGCTCTTCAGCATGGCTTGGCTTTCTGGGTCTGGCGAGCGGTCACCTTTACCATGAACCAAAATCGACACGCGAATGTCATTGCGCATGCAATCATTCACAAACTGGTACACCTGCTCACGCGCCTGCGCCACAGTATGATTGTGTAAATCTAACCTCGCCTCAATACCGTACTTACCTTGGCGTAATCGTTTGAAAACACCGTCCTGCACACCAGAACGCTTATATTGCAGCACATCGTTAGGATCGACTTTTTCCACATAATCATGGGACAAGTGATTTCTATCGGCTTCTACCGCGATCATCGCCGCCTTCTGGCGTTCATCGTAATCTACCTGCGGACCTTTCTTAGCAAGATACACTTCGCTTTTCTCAAGCCGTTTAATGCCTGCTACTTCCTGAGCAAACAAAGACGTTTCATCTTCGTCATCCACCAGCCAACACCTCTTACATTCAACTATTAACCGTGATTATATGAGCACCAACAAAAAAAGGCTTCTATAAATAGAAACCTTTTCTTTTCAGTCTATGATTTAAGCGCTCACTTAAGCATTACTTTGAGAGCGACCCTCATGTACAACATGCAATTTATTACCATCAATATCTCGACAATAAGCGCCAAAATAATGAGGTCGATATCGGTAACCCGGTGCGCCTTCATCTGAGCCACCTAGCGCTAGAACAGTGCGATAAAACGCTTCGACTTCCTCATTATTCGACGCTTGAAACGAAATTTGCACACCATTACCGACGGTTGCAGGTTCTTTATTAAAAGGAGTCAGAACCCAAAAACAACTCTCGCCGCCAGCAACACCGTATCCAATTTCGCCTTCCACCTCCATCGTACGAACCATATTTATCGTGCGTAAAAGTCCATCGTAAAAAACACCCGCCTTCACGAGATTATTGGTTCCGAGCATAGCACCTAAAAGCATAGGTTTTTTCCTGTTGCTAAAGTCATTAATAAAATCATTTAAAACAAATTTTAAATCTATTTCAAAGCTGAAGACAGTCTCTTCCGATATACTTATTTTAATATTATTTAGAACAGGACGTATAAATGATGCAAACTAATGTTTGGTTTATTGCAATTCTTGCTTGGTTATTTACTTTCGGTTTCACCAATAATGGAGCCGTTGCCACAACGGTATCAATTTTTATACTGGCCACCTTTCACCTTAAAAAAGGATTCAGCGAAAACGCTATAAAAACAGTGATTTTAGTGAGCAGCAACTGCAAGAAATTGAGAAGGTAATGAGAGAGCCAAAAGGCATTGAAATCTCGGCATACGAAGAACGAATTCGTAGAAACTTATTAGTCGTTTCTTTCTTCGCCTTGGCCTTTATATGTTTAGACCTTCAAATTGATTCCAACTCAAAATTTCTAGGTGGAATGACATTTGCCAATCTAACACCAAATAAGGTTTATATTCTGCTACTTCTCATAATTGGATATGAACTAACCCATTATTTGTGGAATTTAAAAACCAGCTTTATGTATTGGAGGATTCGCTTCACAGGTATAAGCCATACTGAAAACCGAGGAAATAGAGGCCCCAGCTTCGGCTCTAAAAATATATCTTCAGATGATTATTCAGGTAAAGATGAAAACTCTAATTTATATGTCTGGATGTTTGAGTAAGTATTGTTACCTAAAGACACCAATTTAAGTTTACAAGCAACATCCTCTACCTTAAAAAGGGTGGTAGAGGAAATACAAAATAGCGAACAGCTAATGACAAATAATCTACAACTATCGAGTTCACTAAAACAACTTGAAAGTCATATTCAAACGCTTTCTAGCAATACAGAAAAACTTACCGAATTCGCCGAACACATACGAATTAATGGTTCTCTACTTCGTTTCGATCAATGGTTCAGCCTTTTGATAGATAGCCAAAACATACGCTGGCTATTCCTTGATGTGATCCTTCCTCCTTCACTCGCCTTGATAGCAATTAGCTTACTATCATTAAAAATAGATGTTTCAACGCTCTCCTTATAATGAAAAGACTCGTTTCTATTTCTATCGCCTTAATGTGTGTCAAAGTATCACCACGAGCAGAGGTCAAACGATAGTGTCGATGCGAGGGTGATGCTTTGATACAACACCAAGCGATAGCCTTACCATCCCAATAAACCCAAGGCACAAAAAAGCCCCGCTATGCGAGGCTTTAAGTATGTCTTCAACGAGTTAAATCACTTCCTAGAAAGGAATGTCATCGTCGAAGTCATCAAAGTTTGGTGCTTGTTGTGGTTTTGGCGCTGCTGCTGGCTGCTGAGGTGCTGCTCGTGATGGTTGAGGAGCACGCTGCTGTGGGGCGGCTTGAGCTGGCGCTTGTTGTGGTGCATTTCCCCAGCTACCGAAAGATTGCGGTGCTGCCTGAGGAGCCGCTTGCTGAGGTGCGGCCTGTTGTGGTGCAGCTGGACGAGCTGGCGCTTGATATCCGCCTTGAGGTTGGTTAAAACCTTGTGGCGCTGCCTGCGGTGCAGCTTGCGCTGGCGCCTGACCATAACCGCCTTGTTGAGGAGCTGCTGGTGTCTGTCCGTAACCACCTTGACCCGCTGAATCATATCCGCCTTGCTGGCCATTACCACCATCATTACGGCCATCTAACAATTGCATTTCATTGGCAACGATTTCAGTTGTATAACGCTTGATACCGTCTTTTTCCCATTCACGGGTGCGCAATGAACCTTCTACATAAACTTTTGAGCCCTTCTTGATGAAATCACCAGCGATTTGCCCAAGACGGAAGTTACCACGATCCATAAACGCCACACGGTGCCATTCTGTACGCTCTTGCATTTGTCCAGTTTGCTTGTCACGCCAGCTTTCTGAGGTTGCTAGGTTCACGTTTGCTACTGCTGCACCAGATGGCATAAAGCGCACTTCGGCATCATTACCAGCATTACCAATCAAGATTACTTTGTTTATTCCACGCGCCATGACGTTGTTCTCCAACTAAAAATTAAATAATGTTTTTCTAAAGAGCCACTTGCGGCGCTAAGCGCGCTAAGGTTTCTTTGTCTAATACGGTCTTATCGACTTTAAGATAAGCTGTTTGCTCATCTTTGAAAATTTGCATACCTTCCACTCCTTGGATTTCAGAAAGTTGATCAGCCAACTTCGTTATTTCATCTTCTGTCATATTGGGTAAGCTAAACGCCATACTGCTTAATTGACGAGGTGCTGGTTGCGTGAGGCCAACAAGCGACCAAGTCAAAAACACAACACCAACCACCCAGAACACACCATTACTTGAGTAGTTTTGTAGCAGCCATCCGCCACCGACACCGCCCAAGAAAGAGCCAATAAATTGATGGGTAGAAAAAACACCCATTGCTGTGCCGCGATAACCCACTGGCGCCAGTTTACTAATTAATGAAGGCAACGTTGCTTCCAATGCATTAAAGCCTACAAAGTAGACCCACAAGAAGACGCTAAACAGCCAAACATGAGACGTCCATTGTAACAATAATGCACTCATTCCTAATAGGAGAAGTACAACAAATAATACACCTTTCATTTTGCCTTTTGACTCGGCAATAATCACTAATGGTAGCATACCTACAAACGCAAAACCCATGACACCTAGGTAAAGCCAACTGTGTTCTGCCAGTGGTAAATCAAACTGTTTAATCAATAAATTCGGAATCGTAATAAACAACGCAGTTAAGCTTGCATGCAGCAATAACACGCTCACATTTAGGAAACGAAGTTTTGAATCTTTTAGGACAAGGCCAAGCGCTAACAGGCTCGGAGTCGTGTCTCTTCGAAAAGTATGCTGTACGATATTAGGCACAGCAAAAATGATCAATGCGATGCCCAGTAAAGATAACGCAAAAGAGAGATAGAAAAGCCCAGACAACCCCACTAAGGCAAAAATCCACGGCCCTAATACCAGAGATATCATGAAGGATGCACCAATACTCACGCCGACAATAGCCATTGCTTTAGTGCGATTTTGTTCTCGCGTTACATCACTCAAAAGCGCCATCAAAGTACTAGCAATGGCTCCTGCACCTTGAACTGCACGGCCAATAATCAATACCATGATATCATCTGCGTTTGCGCAAATAAGGCTACCTACTGCAAAAAGCAAAAGACCGATTATAATAACCCGTTTACGGCCGATTTTATCAGACCACATTCCCATCGGGATCTGTAAGCTGGCTTGAGTGAGTCCGTATATACCAATAGCCGTACCAATCAAGGCGGCATCTGCACCCGTTAAGCCGTCAGCAGCAATGCTAATGACGGGCATAATAAGAAATAGGCCTAGCATTCTGAACAGATAGATCAGTGCTAAAGCAAGAACAGAACGACGTTCAAGTAGATCCATAAGGAAGTTACAACCACTTAACTTAGGGGTTAAGAAAAAAGATGTCCATTTTACAAAAAATACCGTTGAAGCTCCATTTCAACTACTGTAAAAATAGACAGTTATTTAATTTACTGGCAGATTCTTTCTGTTGATCAATTTTACATTGGAGACTCATGGATACCATTACCATACGCGGAGCCCGCACCCACAATTTAAAAAATGTGGACCTAGACATCCCAAGAGACAAACTTGTGGTGATAACTGGTCTGTCTGGCTCCGGTAAATCCTCTCTTGCCTTTGATACTTTGTATGCCGAAGGCCAACGTCGCTATGTAGAATCACTGTCTACTTATGCGAGACAGTTTTTATCTATGATGGAAAAACCTGATATCGACCATATTGAAGGTCTTTCTCCTGCCATCTCTATTGAACAGAAATCAACGTCTCACAATCCTAGATCAACAGTAGGCACAATAACAGAAATATACGATTACCTAAGATTGCTATTTGCACGAGCAGGACAACCTCGCTGCCCAGATCATGGTGAACCTTTAGAGGCGCAAACCATATCACAAATGGTCGATAAAATTATATCTCTACCTGAAGAAACTAAGATGATGTTGCTTGCACCTATCGTCAAGGATAGAAAAGGTGAGCACTTACACACTATCAGTGATTTACTATCAAAAGGCTTTATCCGCGCACGTATAGATGGCATCGTTGTGGATTTAGATGATGCACCAGCGTTAGAAAAAAATAAAAAACATACCATAGAAGTTGTCATTGACCGTTTCAAAGTAAGAGCAGATTTACAGTTGCGTCTTGCTGAATCTTTCGAGACTTGCTTGGCATTGTCTGATGGCATCGCAAAAGCCATCAACATGGATGATAACAAAGAAGAATACATTTTCTCCAGTAAGTTCGCTTGCCCAGTTTGTGGCTATAGTTTGACCGAGCTTGAGCCTAGACTTTTCTCATTCAATAATCCAAATGGCGCTTGTCAAACCTGTGATGGTTTAGGCACGCACCAAATGTTTGATCCAGACCGCATTATTCAAGATGAAACTCTGACGTTAGCCGAAGGCGCTATTCGTGGTTGGGGAAGACGCAGTATCTTTTACTATCAGCAACTAAGCGCGCTTGCGAAACACTATGATTTTGATATTGAATCTAAGTACAAAGATATCCCTAATGAGTTTAAAAAGCGCATATTAGAAGGCTCTGGTAAAGATAAGATAGATTTTATCTACATCAATGAGCGCGGCGATAAAATGATTCGCTCGCACTCTTTTGAAGGCGTTATCCCTAACTTACAACGTCGCTATCATGAAACAGAATCCGATAGTGTACGTGATGATCTATCACAGTACATTAGTGTTCAGCCTTGCCCAGAATGTCATGGAGCTCGCCTGAACCGTTCAGCACGCAATGTCTTCATCAGTGAGCAAACTTTACCTGAAGTTGTTACTTACCCTATTGCCGATTGTTTAAAGTATTTTGAAACTCTTGATTTACCCGGCGCTCGCGGTGAAATAGCCTCAAAAATATTGAAAGAAATCCGTGACAGGCTGACTTTCTTGGTAAACGTTGGCTTAGACTATCTTACTCTAGACAGAAAAGCTGATTCTTTATCGGGCGGCGAAGCACAGCGTATCAGATTAGCCAGTCAAATTGGCGCTGGCCTTGTTGGCGTCATGTACATACTTGATGAGCCATCTATCGGCTTACATCAGAGAGATAATGAGCGACTAATAGCCACCCTTACTCGATTACGTGATCTGGGTAACACAGTTATCGTTGTTGAACATGATGAAGACGCCATTCGTATTGCTGATTTTGTTGTCGATATTGGCCCTGGCGCAGGCGTTCACGGCGGACAAATCATCGCCAGCGGCACACCTCAAGATATTATGGATTGTCCAGAATCTGTGACAGGACAGTATCTAACAGGAAAGCGCAAAATAGAAATTCCAGCCATTCGTAACAAAGCCAAAGACGGTAAATCACTTAATCTAATAGGCGCAACAGGCAATAACTTAAATACGGTCGATTTGAAAATTCCAGTAGGTGTTATGACCTGTGTGACCGGCGTTTCTGGCTCAGGTAAATCAACTTTAGTAAACGGCACCTTATACCCTCTTGCTGCGACTGCATTGAATGGTGCAACAACTCTAAAAGCAGCGCCTCATGATAGTATTGAAGGACTGGACTTGTTTGATAAGTGTGTTGATATAAACCAGAGCCCTATCGGCCGCACACCAAGATCAAACCCTGCGACCTATACTGGCATTTTCACTCCTATGCGTGAGCTATTCTCAGCTACACAAGAAGCTCGCTCTCGTGGCTATAAACCGGGCCGGTTCAGTTTCAATGTAAAAGGTGGGCGCTGTGAAGCTTGTCAAGGCGATGGCGTTATCAAGGTCGAGATGCATTTCCTTCCTGATGTGTATGTACCATGTGATACCTGTAAAGGTAAGCGCTATAACCGTGAAACATTAGAAATTCATTACAAAGGCAAGAACATTCACCAGTGCCTTGAAATGACAATTGAAAACGCCCGTGAATTCTTTGATGCTGTTCCTTCTATTGCCCGTAAACTGCAGACACTCATGGATGTAGGTTTAGGCTACATTCGTTTAGGACAAGCAGCTACTACGCTATCAGGGGGTGAAGCGCAGCGAGTTAAGCTGGCCAAAGAACTTTCTAAACGCGACACAGGAACAACTTTGTATATTCTTGATGAGCCAACCACTGGTTTGCATTTTGCGGACATCGAACAGTTACTTAAAGTACTTCACAGACTGCGAGATCACGGTAATACCGTGGTAGTCATTGAACATAACTTGGATGTCATCAAAACAGCGGATTGGGTTGTCGACTTAGGTCCTGAAGGCGGAAGTGGTGGTGGTTTTATCATTGCAGAAGGCACGCCTGAAGAGGTGGCTCAATCCGAGAAATCTCATACTGGAAGGTTCTTAAAAGGAATGCTGAACTAAAGATTCTTTCAAATAAGAAACAAAAATGGCTGATAAAATTCATTTCATCAGCCATTTTTTATCTGCACTTTGATTAAGTAACCCAATTTTTAGTGCAAAAAAAGCCGAGCAGAAGCTCGGCTTTTTAATTACAAACTGATATTACTCAGCGGCTTCAGCAACTGGTCGATCGACCAATTCAACATAAGCCATAGGTGCATTGTCACCAGTACGGAAACCACATTTTAGAATGCGGATATACCCACCAGGACGAGATTGGTAACGAGGACCAAGCTGCGTAAACAATTTACCTACTGCATCTTTGCTACGAGTACGAGCAAAGGCAAGACGACGATTCGCAACGGAATCAATTTTCGCCAATGTGATTAACGGCTCAGCAACACGACGTAATTCTTTTGCTTTAGGCAACGTAGTTTTAATAACTTCGTGCTCAAACAAAGAAGCAGCCATATTTTTAAACATCGCTTTACGATGTGAGCTAGTACGGTTTAAGTGACGTCCACTCTTACGATGACGCATTTTACATTCCTTACCAAACTACGGTGGTCAGGGAACAATGACCTAGCGAGCTAGAACTTTGCTATCGTCTTTTAAACTAGCTGGTGGCCAGTTTTCTAGACGCATTCCCAAAGACAAACCACGCTGTGCTAAAACATCTTTGATTTCAGTTAACGACTTTTTACCTAGGTTAGGCGTCTTAAGAAGCTCAACCTCAGTACGTTGAATCAAATCACCGATGTAATAAATGTTCTCTGCTTTTAAACAGTTAGCACTGCGAACGGTTAACTCAAGATCATCAACCGGGCGTAGCAAAATTGGATCAATCTCATCCTCTTCTTCTTCAACAGGTGCTTCGCTTTCGCTTTCAAGGGCGACAAAAACAGCGATTTGTTGTTGAAGAATAGTCGCTGCGCGACGGATAGCTTCTTCAGGATCGATCGTACCATTGGATTCGATGTCTAAGACTAGCTTATCCAAATCTGTACGTTGCTCTACACGAGCATTATCGACACTATAAGCCACACGGCGAACAGGGCTGAATGAGGCATCAAGCTGCAAGCGACCAATTGGACGAGTCTCATCGTCGCTAGCAACACGAGCATCAGCAGGCTCATAACCACGACCACGAGCGACTTTGATCTGCATATTTAACTCTGCAGTGTCATCTAAGTGCGCAATTACATGATCTGGGTTAGCGATCTCTGCATCAGCAACCAACTGGATATCACCAGCTGTTACGATTCCAGGACCTTTTTTACTTAGAGTAAGAGTTGCTTCATCTTGCCCGTGTAGAGCGATCGCAACTCCTTTCAGGTTAAGAAGAATCTCAATTACATCTTCTTTAACCCCTTCGATTGCGCTGTATTCGTGTAATACACCGTCGATTTCAACTTCAACAATCGCACAACCTGGCATAGAAGATAAAAGAATACGACGTAATGCGTTACCTAAAGTATGACCAAAACCACGTTCTAGTGGTTGTAGGGTAACTTTAGCACGGCAATTGCCTAACTCTTGAACTTCAATGTTGCGTGGGGTTAACAATTCGCTCACTGAACGCTGCATAGATCCACCTATTTCTTAATCCTAATCACCAACTTACTTAGAGTAAAGTTCGACAATTAGGTTCTCATTAATTTCAGCTGATAAATCGGCACGTTCTGGAGCAGCTTTAAAAGTAGCTTCCAGTTTAGTTGAATCAACTTCGATCCAATGGATCGGTGCGCGACCTTTAGATAGCTCTAGTGCGTTTTGAACACGCAATTGCTTCTTAGCTTTTTCACGGATAGACACAACATCACCAGCTTTAACTTGGTAAGATGCAATGTTAACCGTAGCGCCATTTACTAGAATGCCTTTATGGCCAACTAATTGGCGAGCTTCCGCACGTGTAGAACCAAAACCTGCGCGATAAACAACGTTATCTAAACGTGATTCCAAAAGTTGTAACAAGTTTTCACCCGTTGCGCCTTTGAAACGAGCAGCAGATTTGTAGTAATTACTAAATTGCTTTTCAAGTACTCCGTACATACGACGTACTTTTTGTTTCTCACGTAATTGTAAGCCGTAATCAGAAAGACGACCGCGACGTGCACCGTGCACACCAGGAACCGTATCTGCTTTACATTTTGACTCAAGAGCGCGTGAACCGCTCTTCAATTGCAAGTCGGTACCTTCACGACGAGACAACTTACAAGTTGGACCTATATAACGAGCCATGTATCTGTCTCCTCAGTTAAACGCGACGTTTCTTAGGTGGACGGCAACCGTTGTGCGGGATTGGCGTCACATCTGTGATGTTATTAATACGCAAGCCCAATGCATTTAATGCACGAACTGCGGACTCACGACCAGGGCCAGGACCCTTGATCATTACGTCGACGTTTTTAAGGCCAAATTCTTGTGCGACAGTACCGGCACGTTCCGCTGCTACTTGAGCTGCGAAAGGAGTACTTTTACGAGATCCGCGAAAACCAGAACCACCTGCAGTAGCCCAAGACAAAGCATTGCCTTGGCGGTCGGTGATAGTCACGATCGTATTATTAAATGACGCGTGTACATGAGCAACACCGTCGACGACCGTCTTTTTGACTTTTTTCTTGGTATTGCGCGTAGCTGGCTTAGCCATATTGCACTTTCCTATTTAATGCTCAGCTCTAGCCTAACTTTGTGGCTAGAGCGAAACGCGTTTAAATTACTTACGAATAGGCTTACGAGGGCCTTTTCGTGTACGAGCGTTCGTTTTGGTACGTTGACCACGAACTGGTAGGCTGCGGCGATGACGAATCCCGCGATTACAACCTAGGTCCATCAAGCGTTTGATAGACATACTGACTTCACGACGTAAGTCACCCTCTACAGTGTACTTAGCAACTTCACCACGAAGTTCATCAAGGATATCATCACTTAATGAACCGATTTTCGCAGTTTCAGCAACACTCGTAGCAGCGCAAATAGCGCGTGAACGAGTGCGACCAATTCCGAAGATGTAAGTCAGAGAAATGACCGCATGTTTATTGTCAGGAATATTGACACCGGCTATACGAGCCATTCATTTTACTCCGTTGTTATTGATGATTAACTGATAATTCATCACTTTACTTTCATGAGGGCGGCTGATTATGCCTATCTTTAGGACATAAATCAACCACCCTTTCCTATCATCGAGCAGACTCGTTATTAACCTTGACGTTGTTTATGACGAGGCTCAACACAAATCACTCGAACTGAACCGTTACGACGAACGATTTTGCAGTTACGACAGATTTTCTTTACAGATGCACGTACTTTCATGTTCAACTCCAAAACCTATGTTTATCACATAAGGCCATTCGGACCATAACCAGTCAGATTAGATTTCTTCATTAATGACTCGTATTGCTGACTCATCAGATGACTTTGTACCTGGGACATAAAGTCCATGACAACCACAACTACGATCAACATAGAAGTACCGCCAAAGTAGAATGGAACATTCCACGCAACAACAAAGAACTGAGGCATCAGAGACACTAGAGTGATGTACAAAGCACCAAACAATGTCAAACGGGTCATTACACCATCAATATATCGAGCTGTATGATCACCTGGACGAATACCCGGCAAAAATGCACCGGACTTTTTCAAGTTATCTGCCACATCTTTAGGGTTGAACACTAGAGCTGTATAGAAAAAGCAAAAGAAAACAATTGCGATCGCAAACAACAGCACATAGAGCGGTTGCCCTGGAGCTAGAGCCAAAGAGATATTTTGCAACCATTCCATTCCATCACCTTGACCGAACCATTGACCGATCGATGCAGGGAAAAGAAGGATACTTGAAGCAAAGATAGGCGGTATTACACCAGCCATATTTACTTTAAGCGGCAAATGACTCTTTTGTGCGGCAAACACTTTTTTGCCTTGTTGACGCTTAGCATAATTAACCGTTATACGACGTTGACCACGTTCGATGAAAACAACGAAAGCGATTGTCGCAATAGCCATTATACCAATAAGCAACAAAGCTAAAATATTGATATCACCTTGACGGGCCGATTCAAATGAGCGAGCTAAAGCAGATGGCAGACCAGCAACAATACCTGCAAAGATTAGAATGGATATACCATTACCAATACCTTTTTCAGTAACCTGCTCGCCTAACCACATCAAAAAGACAGTACCAGCAACAAGAGTCACAACAGCAACAGCATAGAATTCTATACCACTACTAAAAGAGATACCTTGACTTGCAAGACCAACCGCCATACTGGCAGATTGGACAAGAGCAAGAAGAACCGTACCATAACGAGTGTATTGAGTAATCTTACGACGACCCGCCTCACCCTCTTTTTTCAACTGCTCTAGCTGCGGACTCACGACCGTCAATAACTGCATAATAATAGAGGCAGAAATATAGGGCAAAATACCAAGCGCAAAAATACTCATTCGCTCGAGTGCGCCCCCTGAGAATACGTTAAATAAACTCAGAATTGTGCCTTCATTTTGATCAAATAATGCAGACAACCTGTCAGGGTTAATACCCGGAACAGGAATATGCGCACCGATTCGGTATACAATAATTGCTAAGAACACAAAACGGATACGAGACCAAAGCTCGCCTAATCCTTTTTGCATCCCAGCAGGTAGTGAGCCACGCTTTGCCATTTATTCCTCGACTTTTCCGCCAGCTGCTTCAATTGCTGCACGAGCACCTTTAGTCACTTTAAGACCACGTACTGTAATCGCTTTGTCGATAGAACCAGACAAGATTACACGAGCCGTCTTAATTTGATGACCAAGAATGTCGGCGCCTTTAAGAGCAGCCAAATCTACAACTTCAGCATTTACGGCAGCAAGTTCGTTCAAACGAACTTCAGCAACATATTTTGCCTGACGTGAAGTGAAACCAAATTTTGGCAGACGTTTCTGCAAAGGCATTTGACCACCTTCAAAACCAGGTTTTACTGAGCCACCAGAACGAGACTTAAGACCTTTATGGCCACGTCCACCGGTTTTGCCCAAGCCGCTACCAATACCGCGACCAACACGTTTAGGAGCATGCTTGCTACCTTCGGCAGGACTAATTGTATTTAAAAACATATTACTCTCCTACCACTTTAACCATGTAATAAACTTTATTAACCATGCCACGTACAGCTGGAGTATCTTCCAGCTCACGAGTTTGGCCAACTTTACGCAAACCCAAGCCTTTAACAGTTTCACGGTGCTTTGGAAGACGACCGATCGGGCTACGGGTTAGTTGAACTGTGATGGTATTATTCGCCATAACACATTACCCCAAAATTTGATCGACTGACTTACCGCGTTTTGCCGCGATTTGTTCAGGTGCTTTCATATTCTGCAAACCTTTAATCGTAGCGCGAACTACGTTTACTGGGTTTGTAGAACCGTAACATTTAGCCAGTACGTTGTGAACGCCAGCGATTTCAAGAACCGCACGCATTGCACCACCGGCGATAATGCCAGTACCTTGTGAAGCAGGCTGCATGTAAACATTAGATGCCCCATGGTTAGCTTTAACAGGATACTGAAGAGTATCACCATCCAATCTAACAGAGACCATGTTACGACGAGCTTGCTCCATAGCTTTTTGAATAGCTTGTGGAACTTCACGTGCTTTGCCGCGACCGAAGCCAACTTTGCCATTTCCATCACCGACAACTGTCAAAGCAGTGAAAGAGAAGATACGACCACCCTTTACAACTTTAGCAACTCGGTTTACTTGAACTAGCTTCTCTTGGAGGTCGCTAGTTTGTTGATCATTAACTGCCATTTGCTACCCCTTAAAACTCTAGACCGGCTTCACGTGCAGCGTCAGCAAGAACCTGAACGCGACCGTGGTATTTAAAGCCAGAACGGTCAAAAGCGACCGCAGTGACACCTGCTTCTTTAGCGCGAGTAGCAATCAAAGTACCGACTTCTTTAGCCGCTGCTTTGTTACCTGTCGCTGTAGCACGTAGAGCTTCTTCAAGAGTAGAAGCACTAGCAAGTACTTTACTACCACAAGGAGAAATCACTTGAGCATACATATGGCGTGGTGTGCGATGTACAGTAAGACGATTCGCACCTAACTCACGAATATGTAAGCGCGCACGACGTGCACGACGAATCCGAGATTGTTTTTTAGTGTTCATGAATGCCTACCTACTTCTTCTTAGCTTCTTTACGACGAATAATTTCGTCAGCATAACGAACACCTTTACCTTTATAAGGCTCTGGTGGACGGAAACCGCGAACTTCTGCAGCTACCTGACCAACGGCTTGTTTATCAATACCTCTGATCACGATTTCTGTTTGAGAAGCACATTCAGCTGTTATGCCTTCAGGTAATTCATAATCTACTGGATGAGAAAAACCCAGAGATAGGTTAAGCACATTGCCCTTAAGAGCAGCACGGTAACCAACACCTTGAAGAAGCAATCTTTTCTCGAAACCTTGGCTTACACCAACAACCATGTTGTTGACTAAGGCACGAGTTGTACCAGCTAAGGCACGGCTTTGTTTTGCACCATCGCGTGCAGCGAAGGTAATAACATTTTCTTCTTTAGCCACTTGAACGCTTGTGTGGACATTAAACTCTAAAGAACCTTTACCGCCTTTTACGACGACAGTTTGGCCATTTAAAGTCAAATCTACACCACTAGGAAGCGTCACGGGACTATTAGCAACTCGAGACATACTAACTCCTAGAATACAGTGCAGATTACTTCGCCACCAATACCAGCAGCACGAGCTGCACGGTCTGTCATCACACCTTTAGAGGTAGAGATGATTGCAACACCAAGACCAGCTTCTACTTTAGGTAGAGACGCTGTACCTTTGTATTGACGCAAACTTGGGCGCGATGCGCGTTTAATTTGTTCGATAACCGGCTTACCTTCGTAGTATTTCAACTCGATAGTAAGGGTCGGTTTCACTGCTTCGTCTACAGAGAAGTTACCTACGTAACCTTCTTCGCGTAGAACTGCAGCGACAGATGCTTTCATTTTTGATGAAGGCATACTCACAGATGTCTTTGAAGCCATCTGCGCATTACGAATACGTGTGAACATATCCGCAAGGGTATCTTGCATACTCATTTAAGAGCTCCTAATTTAAAAACCATTGTGCAGCAAATAGAGCTCGCGCATAGTACACAGCAGCGAGCGGAATGTCCAGCTTTTAGACACCCCACCCACTGCTATGTATTATGACCGCGCTCTACTTGCTTACCAACTAGCTTTCTTCAAGCCTGGTACATCACCGCGCATAGCTGCTTCACGCAGTTTGATTCTTGATAAACCAAACTTACGATAAACACCATGTGGACGACCCGTTACTTGGCAACGGTTACGCTGGCGAGAAGAAGATGAATCGCGTGGAAGCGCCTGTAACTTAAGTGATGCTTCCCACTTTTCATCGTCCGATGCATTAACGTCGCTAATGATCGCTTTTAGAGCAGCACGCTTTTCAGCATACTTAGCCACTAATTTAGTACGTTTTGCTTCGCGCTGAATCATTGAGATTTTAGCCATGATTCCTACCTCTTATTTCTTGAAAGGGAAATTAAAGGCTGCTAACAAAGCACGACCTTCTTCATCGGTACGAGCAGTCGTTGTAATGGTAATATCCATACCACGTACACGGTCTACTTTATCGTAATCGATTTCAGGGAAGATGATTTGCTCTTTAACACCCATGCTGTAGTTACCACGACCATCGAAAGACTTTGGATTAAGTCCTCGGAAGTCACGGATACGTGGAATAGCAACATCAACCAAACGGTCGAAGAAATCCCACATACGCTCGCCACGTAGAGTTACTTTACAACCGATCGGGTAACCGTCACGGATTTTAAAGCCTGCTACTGACTTACGAGCCTTAGTTACTACAACTTTTTGGCCGCTAAGTGCTTCTAGATCATTTACCGCATGTTCAAGAAGTTTCTTGTCTGCGATAGCTTCACCAACACCCATATTCAATGTGATTTTAGTGATTTTCGGCACTTGCATCACATTTTGGTAGCTGAACTCTTCAGTAAGAGTCGCTACTACTTTATCTTTATAAACTTGCTTAAGTCTCGCCATGGCTATAATTCTCGCTCTTAGGCGTCGATCGCTTCACTATTTGATTTAAAGATACGCACTTTCGTACCATCTTCGTTCAATTTAAAGCCGACGCGATCCGCTTTACCAGTAGCATTGTTAAAAATGGCTACATTCGAAACCTGGATAGGTGCTTCTTGTTCAACGATACCACCAGTTGAACCCTTCATAGGGTTTGGTTTTTCATGCTTCTTAACAGTATTAATGCCAGAAACTAGAACTCGGTTTTCGTCAACTACCTTAACAACCTTACCGCGTTTGCCTTTATCTTTCCCAGCAATCACAATAATTTCGTCGTTACGTTTGATTTTACGCATAAATGTCCCCTTCCCTCTTACAGCACTTCAGGTGCAAGAGAAACAATTTTCATGAATTGCTCTGTACGCAATTCACGTGTTACAGGGCCAAAGATACGAGTACCAATCGGCTGTCCTGAAGCATTCAATAAAACCGCTGAGTTAACATCAAAACGGATTACTGAACCATCTGGACGACGAACACCTTTCTTAGTTCTAACGACTACGGCGTTAAGAACCTGCCCTTTTTTAACACGACCACGAGGGATCGCTTCTTTAACCGTGACCTTAATGATGTCACCAATAGCAGCATAACGACGGTGTGAGCCACCCAGCACTTTAATACACTGAACACGTTTTGCGCCGCTGTTATCAGCAATATCAAGCATCGATTCTGTTTGAATCATAACTGCTCTCCAATCAAATTAGATAACAAGTCTCACGAGGAAATAGCAGCTTATACAGCTGCTGCTTTCTCAACAACTTGAACCAAGTTCCAAGTCTTAGACTTAGAATAAGGGCGTGTTTCCACAACCTTTACGGTATCACCGATCTGGCATTCATTGTTTTCATCGTGAGCGTGTAATTTAGTTGAACGACGTACAAACTTACCGTAAAGAGGATGTTTTTCTGTACGTTCAACTAGTACTGTAATGGTTTTATCCATTTTGTCGCTGACTACTTTACCAGTAGCTGTACGCGCATTTGTTTCTGCCATCTTTAGTTACCTGCCTTATCATTAAGCACGGTTTTAACACGTGCGATATTGCGGCGGACTTGCGAAAGCAAATGAGTTTGCGCCAGCTGACCAGTAGCTTTCTGCATGCGCAATGTAAATTGCTCACGTAGAAGCTCAATCAAGGTCGCTTGTAGCTCTGCTACAGACTTTTCTTGCAGTTCTTTTGCTATCATCTACATCACCGTACGCGTTACGAAAGTTGTGGACAAAGGAAGTTTAGCAGCAGCCAATGCGAAAGCTTCGCGTGCTAGTTGCTCTGAAACGCCCTCAACTTCATAAAGCATCTTACCAGGTTGAATCTGTGCAACCCAGTATTCTACATTACCCTTACCTTTACCCTGACGAACCTCAAGAGGTTTCTGAGTAATCGGCTTATCAGGGAACACACGAATCCAAATTTTACCACCACGTTTGATGTGACGAGTCATTGCACGACGCGCCGCTTCAATTTGACGAGCAGTAAGACGACCACGCTCTGTGGACTTTAATCCGAATTCACCAAAGCTAACTTGGTTTCCGCGTAATGCAAGACCACGATTACGGCCCTTCATCATTTTGCGGAATTTAGTACGTTTCGGTTGTAACATGACTTACCCCCTACTTAGACTTCTTCTTTTGTGCGCCTTTATCAGCACGCACTTGTTCAATACCGCCCAAGATTTCGCCTTTAAAGATCCACACTTTCACGCCAATAATGCCGTAAGTTGTGTTTGCTTCATAAGGAGCGTAGTCGATGTCAGCACGAAGTGTATGCAAAGGCACACGACCTTCACGGTACCACTCAGCACGTGCAATTTCTGCACCGCCTAGACGACCACTAACCTGAACCTTGATACCTTTCGCTCCAGCACGCATAGCGTTTTGTACTGCACGCTTCATAGCTCGACGAAACATAACTCGACGCTCAAGTTGGCTTGCGATATTTGCCGCAACCAATTTAGCATCCATTTCAGGTTTACGAATCTCTTCAATGTTGATGTGGACAGGTACGCCCATCATTTCAGAAACTGCATTACGTAGTTTCTCAACATCTTCGCCTTTCTTACCAATCACAATACCCGGACGGGCAGTATGAATTGTAATACGGGCGCTTTGAGCAGGACGTTGAATCTCGATACGAGACACAGAAGCCTGGACCAATTTTTTCTCCAAGTACTCACGAACCTGAAGATCATTTAATAGTAGCTTAGAGTAGTTTTGATTATTAGCATACCAAGTAGAAGTATGATCTTTAACTATCCCTAGGCGTATACCAGTTGGATGAACCTTCTGACCCATTGGGTTTCTCCTAATTAGTCAGCGACTTTAACTGTTATATGGCAACCGCGTTTTAAAATACGGTCAGCACGGCCTTTGGCACGTGGCATTATACGCTTCAGAGTCATAGCCTCATCAACATACGCCGTAGAAACACGCAAGTCATCTACATCAGCACCTTCGTTATGCTCAGCGTTAGCTATAGCAGACTCTAGTACTTTCTTGACAATTACTGCCGCCTTCTTAGGACTGAACGTTAAAATGTTCAGTGCTTCGCTAACAGATTTGCCGCGGATTTGATCTACAACCAAACGGGCCTTCTGCGCTGAGAGGCGAGCACCCTTCAATGAAGCTTTTACTTCACTCATGTTAATACCCCTTATTACCGTTTGGCTTTCTTGTCCGCAGCATGACCACGATATGTACGGGTCGGAGCGAACTCACCCAATTTATGACCGACCATATCTTCAGTTACTAGAACTGGAACATGCTGGCGACCATTATGGACAGCGATAGTCAACCCTACAAAATCAGGGAAGATAGTAGAACGGCGCGACCAAGTTTTAATTGGACGACGATCTTTTTTCTCTACCGCAGCCTCTACCTTTTTCAACAAATGAAGGTCGATAAAAGGACCTTTTTTTAGTGAACGTGGCACAGTCGTTTCCTCTTATTACTTAGTACGGCGACGTACAATAAGTTTATCAGTACGCTTGTTGCTGCGTGTTTTGTACCCTTTAGTAGGCACACCCCATGGTGTAACTGGGTGACGACCACCTTTGCTACGACCTTCACCACCACCATGTGGGTGATCAACTGGGTTCATCGCCGAACCGCGAACGGTAGGACGAACACCACGCCAACGCGTAGCACCAGCTTTACCAAGAACTCGTAAGCTATGCTCAGAGTTTGATACTTCACCCAAAGTAGCACGACATTCAGTCAATACTTTACGCATTTCACCTGAACGCAGGCGAAGAGTAACGTAACGACCCTCACGAGCAACTAGCTGAGCAGAAGTTCCGGCAGAACGTGCAATCTGTGCACCCTTACCAGGCTTAAGCTCGATACAGTGAACCGTACTACCAACAGGAATATTTTGCAGAGGCAAAGTATTACCAGCTTTGATAGGCGCATCTGCACCACTAAAAACAACAGCACCAGCCACCATACCTTTGGAAGCGATAATGTAACGACGCTCACCATCAGCATATTTAATCAATGCAATATTTGCAGAACGGTTTGGATCATACTCCAAACGCTCAATTACCGCAGGAATTCCGTCTTTGTTACGACGAAAATCAACCATACGATAATGCTGCTTATGACCACCACCTACGTGACGCGTAGTGATGCGTCCGTTATTGTTACGTCCACCAGATTTGCTTTTCTTTTCAAGCAAAGGTGCATATGGTGCGCCTTTGTGCAAATCGTTGTTGGTAACTTTAACAACGTGACGACGGCCTGCAGACGTTGGCTTACTTTTTACAACAGCCATTGACCTATCTCCCCTTATTCAGCGACCATGAAATCAATGTCTTGGCCTTCAGCCAAACGTACGTACGCTTTTTTCACGTCACTACGTTTACCTAGACCACGAACTGTACGCTTTGTTTTACCTTTTTGGTTCAACGTGCGGACAGACTCAACTTTGACTTCAAAAAGCGCTTCGATAGCTTGTTTGATTTCAGGTTTCGTTGCATCACCAGTTACACGAAAAACATACTGACCATTGCCATCGGCTACGATCGTTGCTTTTTCGGAAATGTGTGGACCCAACAGAACTTTATAAATGCGTTCGCCGATCATGCTAGTGCCTCCTCAACTTGTTTCAGAGCACCAACTGTCACCAACACTTTGTCGTAAGCAATCAAGCTAACAGGGTCGATAGACGCTGCATCACGCACATCTACGTTAGGAATGTTGCGAGCCGCTAAAAATAAATTGTCATCCAAATCATTGGAAACAATCAAAGCGTTCTCAATATTCAATTCTGCCATTTTCGCTATGAATAGCTTAGTCTTCGGAGCTTCCAATGTAAGCTCTTCAACTACAACAAGACGGTCTTGGCGTACAAGCTCAGACCAGATGGTGCGCATTGCTGCACGGTACATCTTCTTGTTCACTTTCTGAGAGTGATCTTGCGGTTTTGCAGCGAAGGTAACACCACCAGAGCGCCATAAAGGGCTACGGATAGTCCCTGCACGAGCACGACCAGAACCTTTTTGTTTCCAAGGTTTGCGTCCACCGCCAGCTACTTCAGAGCGTGTTTTTTGAGCACGTGAGCCTTGACGAGCGCCAGCCAAGTAAGATGTAACTACTTGGTGAACCAACGCTTCGTTATATTCACGAGCAAAGGCTACATCAGAAACTTCTACAGTTCCTTCAGTGCCTGTTAGATTCAAGTTCATTGTCTACCCCTCTTAGCGAGCTTTAACAGCTGATTGAAGAATAACGTCACCATTCACTGCACCAGGTACGGCACCTTTCACTAGGATAAGGTTACGTTCTGTGTCTACACGAACCACTTCTAGTGATTGAGTAGTTACTTGTGCAGCGCCCATATGGCCAGCCATCTTCTTGCCTTTCCAAACACGACCAGGTGTTTGACATTGACCGATAGAGCCAGGAGCACGGTGAGACAACGAGTTACCATGTGTAGCGTCTTGCATACTGAAATTGTGACGCTTAATGGCACCTTGAAACCCTTTACCCTTTGATTGACCAGTTACATCAACCATTTGGATAGATTCGAAATCAGCAACAGTTAGCTCATCACCAACATTGATTTCTTTTTCGTCACCTGCCAGGCGGAACTCCCACAAACCACGACCTGCTTCAACATTCGCTTT
Organism: Marinomonas sp. GJ51-14; assembly: GCF_055808695.1. NCBI lineage: Bacteria > Pseudomonadati > Pseudomonadota > Gammaproteobacteria > Oceanospirillales > Oceanospirillaceae > Marinomonas > Marinomonas sp. GJ51-14. The sequence goes on along the minus strand of NZ_CM147879.1, from coordinate 1,329,910 downwards.
TGCATAATGACCCGCAGCAGCTTTGTTAACGCGGCTCGAACGGCGAGCACCAACAGTTACTTGAATAGCTTGATAGCCATCAGTTTCTGCTGTTTTCACCTGAGTAACGCGGTTCGGTTCAACCTCGATGACGGTTACTGGCACGGATACACCATCTTCAGTGAAGATACGTGTCATTCCGGCTTTGCGTCCGACTAATTGAATAGTCATTTTTTACCTCATTTGCCAGTTGTGTATGGGGCTATCACCCGCTACGGCTGACCATTCCAGATCATTCCACTAATGTGCATAAGCCGACTGATATCCAGTCGGTTCTCGCACCCCAAACTTTAAGCTATTAACCTAAAGAAATTTGTACTTCCACGCCTGCCGCAAGATCTAGTTTCATTAGAGCATCAACTGTTTTTTCAGTTGGCTCAACGATGTCTAGTACGCGTTTGTGTGTACGGATTTCATACTGATCACGCGCATCTTTGTTTACGTGTGGTGAAATCAATACTGTATAACGCTCTTTGCGAGTAGGAAGTGGAATCGGTCCACGTACTTGCGCACCTGTGCGTTTCGCTGTTTCCACAATTTCTTGTGTTGAAGCATCGATCAGACGATGATCAAACGCTTTCAAACGAATACGGATTTTTTGGCTTTGCATTTCCAACTCCAAATACAATGTTTTATATGGCTTAACTGTACATTTATTAAACCACAATCCTTTTTTAAGGACGGCGAATATTAGCCATTCGAAAACTGGTTGTCAAGTAACCAATTTATGAAGGATAAAAATAAACAACAAAATAAAAAGGCCACCCAATACGGGCAGCCTTTTCCAAATCTCAAACAATTAAATATGAATATCTAATTATTTAATGATTTTAGCTACAACACCAGCACCAACTGTACGACCACCTTCACGAATCGCGAAACGTAGACCTTCGTCCATCGCGATTGGGTGAATTAGCTCAACAGACATTTGAATGTTATCACCAGGCATAACCATTTCTACGCCTTCAGGAAGAGAACATGCACCAGTTACGTCAGTTGTACGGAAGTAGAACTGTGGACGGTAACCTTTAAAGAATGGTGTATGACGACCACCTTCATCTTTACCCAACACATAAACTTCTGCTTCGAATTCTGTGTGAGGTGTGATAGAACCAGGCTTAGCCAATACTTGACCACGCTGAACATCTTCACGCTTAGTACCACGTAGCAAGATACCACAGTTCTCACCAGCACGACCTTCGTCAAGAAGCTTACGGAACATCTCAACACCAGTACAAGTTGTTTTAGTAGTATCAACGATACCAACAATTTCAACTTCTTCTTGGATGCGGATGATACCACGCTCAACACGACCAGTAACAACAGTACCACGACCCTGGATAGAGAATACGTCCTCGATCGGCATTAGGAATGCACCATCGATAGCACGCTCTGGCTCAGGAATATATTCGTCAAGAGTTTCAACAAGTTTCTTAACAGCTGTAGTACCCATTTCGTTAGCATCTTCGCCATTCAACGCCATAAGCGCAGAACCTGGGATAATTGGAGTATCATCACCTGGGAAGTCGTATTCAGAAAGAAGGTCACGCAATTCCATTTCAACCAACTCTAGCATTTCAGCGTATTCTTCAGAATCCGCACCACCACAGTCTTCAGCCAACAAGTCAGCTTTGTTTAGGAAAACTACGATGTAAGGAACACCTACTTGACGAGAAAGCAAGATGTGCTCACGAGTCTGAGGCATAGGACCGTCAGTCGCACCACAAACAAGGATAGCGCCATCCATTTGAGCCGCACCAGTGATCATGTTTTTAACATAATCGGCGTGACCAGGACAGTCTACGTGTGCATAGTGACGAACAGGAGAATCATACTCAACGTGAGAAGTTGAGATAGTGATACCACGCTCGCGCTCTTCAGGAGCATTATCGATACCGTCAAAAGCAACAGCGGTTCCGCCGAATACTTCTGCACATACACGAGTCAATGCTGCAGTTAGAGTTGTTTTACCGTGGTCAACGTGACCGATAGTACCAACGTTAACGTGTGGTTTATTACGTTCGAATTTACTCTTTGCCATGATACATACACCTTAAGAATTAGTAAGTATGATGATTAATCTTCATTTTTGATGATCGCGTCTGCCACACTAGCCGGTGCTTCAGCGTATTTCTCAAACTCCATCGCATAACTTGCACGCCCTTGCGACAAGCTACGCACATCAGTTGCATACCCAAACATCTCCCCTAAAGGAACTTCTGCTCGAATAATTTTTCCCGATGGGGAATCGTCCATCCCCTGAACAATACCACGACGACGATTCAGGTCACCCATCACATCACCCATGTATTCTTCTGGGGTTACAACTTCCACTTTAATTACAGGCTCAAGAACACAAGGATCAGCATCAGCCGCTCCTTTTCTTAATCCCTGAGAAGCTGCAATTTTAAAGGCCATTTCATTAGAGTCAACATCATGGAATGAACCATCGAACAGCACTACCTTGATACCCAACAAAGGATACCCAGCAATAACGCCATTCTTCATTTGCTCTGAAACACCCTTCTCTATTGCAGGGATGTATTCTTTAGGAATAGCACCACCAACAATCTCGTTAACAAACTCAAGCCCATCTTTATCAGTTGGGATTAACTTCATCACGACGTGACCGTATTGACCACGACCACCAGATTGACGCACAAATTTGTGATTAATCACCACTTCTTTGCGAATTTTTTCGCGGTAGGAAACTTGAGGCTTACCAATGTTAGCCTCCACCTTAAACTCGCGACGCATACGGTCAACAAGTATATCAAGATGCAGCTCACCCATACCGGAAATAATTGTTTGCCCTGTTTCCTCATGTGTTTCCACACGAAAAGACGGGTCTTCTTGCGCCAGTTTACCTAACGCAACACCCATTTTTTCCTGATCAGCTTGAGACTTAGGCTCAACCGCCACAGAAATAACAGGCTCTGGAAACTCCATACGCTCCAGCACAACAACATCATTCATATCACAAAGTGTATCACCTGTAGTTACATACTTCATACCTACAGCAGCAGCAATATCTCCTGCCAAAACTTCTTTGATCTCTTCACGATTATTTGCATGCATCTGAACCATTCGACCAATACGTTCACGCTTCTGCTTAACAGAATTATAAACCGCATCACCAGAACGCAACATCCCAGAATACACACGAATAAATGTCAGTGTACCGACAAATGGGTCCGTCGCTATTTTGAAAGCCAATGCAGAGAACGGAGCCTCATCATCAGCAATTCGAGTAACGACAGTTTCACCATCTTCAAGCGTCCCCTCTATCGCTTTGACTTCAAGCGGAGAAGGCATATATTCAACAACAGCATCCAGAACAGCTTGCACACCTTTATTCTTAAAGGCAGAGCCACATGTAACTAAGACTATGTCATTAGCTAAAGTACGAGCCCGCAAACCGCTCTTAATTTCCTCAACAGACAACTCACCCTCTTCAAGGTATTTATCCATTAACTCATCATTTGCTTCCGCAGCAGCTTCAACCATCTGCTCTCGCCACTCTAACGCAGTATCAAGAAGCTCAGCAGGAACATCCTCTAAAGAGAACGTCATTCCATGATCTTCTTCATTCCACATTATCGTCTTCATCAAAACTAGATCAACAACACCTCTGAAATCTTCTTCGGTGCCGATATTAATTTGAATCGGAACAGCATTCGCGCCAAGACGCTCTTTTAACTGACGAACTACTGAAAAATAATCAGCACCTGTACGGTCCATTTTATTAACGAACACCATACGAGGAACTTCATACTTATTAGCCTGCCGCCAAACTGTCTCAGTTTGAGGTTGAACGCCAGAAGAACCACAAAGCACAACAACTGCACCATCCAAGACCCGCAAAGAACGTTCTACTTCAATAGTAAAATCTACATGCCCTGGTGTATCTATAATATTGATACGATGCTGTTCAAACTGTTTACTCATACCACTCCAGAAACAAGTTGTTGCTGCTGAAGTTATAGTAATACCGCGCTCTTGCTCTTGCTCCATCCAATCCATTGTTGCTGCACCATCGTGCACTTCACCAATTTTATGGGACAAACCAGTATAGAAAAGAACGCGTTCAGTTGTCGTCGTTTTACCTGCATCAACATGCGCACAGATACCGATATTACGGTAGCGGTTGATAGGTGTTTTACGTGCCACTGGGTATACTTCTCCGGATGATTAGAAACGGTAGTGAGAGAATGCTTTGTTAGCTTCTGCCATGCGATGAACGTCTTCACGTTTCTTAACAGCAGAACCTTTATTTTCAGCAGCATCTAAAATCTCGCCCGCTAAACGCAAAGCCATAGATTTTTCACCACGCTTACGAGAAGCATCAACCAACCAACGCATAGACAATGCTGCGCGACGAGCTGGACGAACTTCAACAGGAACTTGATAAGTAGCACCACCAACACGGCGAGACTTAACCTCTACCATTGGCTGGATAGATTCTAGTGCTTTTTCGAATACAGCCATAGGCTCATCTGTTTTAGCACGCTCTGAAACAGTTTGAAGCGCATTATAAACAATGCTCTCTGCAACAGATTTTTTACCACTAACCATTACGTGGTTAATGAATTTAGCGAGTAGCTGGCTTCCGTGTTTAGGATCCGGAAGGACATCACGCTTAGCGACGACGCGTCTTCTTGGCATATCTATACCCTCTTCAGGTTCGCCCGAGACAATTAAATGATTGCTCGGCCTTACTGTATTACAAAATTATGTCTAAACGATGAACTAAGTAGCATTAGCTTACTTAGGACGTTTAGTACCGTATTTAGAACGACCTTGCTTACGATTTTGTACGCCTGAAGTATCTAAACTACCGCGAACTGTGTGATAACGAACACCTGGCAAATCTTTTACACGACCGCCACGGATCAATACGACACTATGTTCTTGTAGGTTATGACCTTCACCACCAATGTAGGAAGTTACTTCAAAGCCGTTAGTCAAGCGAACACGACATACTTTACGCAAAGCCGAGTTAGGCTTTTTAGGTGTAGTAGTATATACGCGAGTGCAGACACCGCGGCGTTGCGGACAAGCTTGTAACGCAGGAACGTCACTCTTTGCCACTTTACGTTTACGTGGTTTACGAACCAACTGGTTAACGGTTGCCATTAGACAAGCTCCACAAATCCAATTCTTATGACGGAAATCGCCAAAATTAAGGAGGCGCAAGTTTAATTTGCGCCTATAAAACAGTCAATAGGGAGGCGACTAAAAAATCACCTCCCTCGCGATTTAACAACAAATAACTAGTCTTTCAGTGCTGCACTCAATGCTTCTTCCACATCTGATGCACTCACTGTCGCACTTACTTCATTTGCTGCTAGCGCAAGCTCTTTCTTCCTCTTGCGCTCATTATGGTAAGCCAAACCTGTACCAGCTGGTATCAAGCGACCTACTACAACGTTTTCTTTCAAGCCACGTAAGTGATCTTTCTTACCAGTAACGGCACCTTCCGTAAGAACTCGAGTAGTCTCTTGGAAAGATGCTGCTGATATAAAGGACTCAGTAGCCAATGATGCTTTTGTAATACCTAGAAGCACACGTTCATACTTGGCAGGGAATTTACCCTCTGCTTCCGCTTTTTCGTTTGCATCTAGAAGTTTAGTCAATTCAACTTGGTCACCTTGGATTAGATCCGTATCACCAGATTCACCAACTTCTACTTTACGTAACATCTGACGAACGATAACTTCAATGTGCTTATCGTTAATCACAACACCTTGTAAACGGTAAACCTCTTGAACTTCATTACCGATATAATCAGCCAAAGCCTCTACACCTTGAAGACGCAAAATATCATGAGGGCTTAAAGGACCATCGGCAATGATTTCACCTTTCGCCACTTCTTCACCATCAAATATGTTGATTTGACGCCATTTTGGAATCAATGTTTCAACAGGGTCACTGCCGTCTTGCGGCGTAATAACCAAACGAATCTTACCTTTTGTTTCTTTACCAAAACTCACTACACCCGTTGTTTCCGCCATAACAGCTGGATCTTTCGGACGACGAGCTTCGAATAAATCGGCCACTCGTGGCAAACCACCGGTAATATCTTTGTTACCAATAGATTCTTGTGGAATACGAGCAAGAACCTCACCTGACTTAACTGTCGCACCATGATCTAGGCTCAACAATGCTTTTTCAGGAAGCATATACTGTACAGGAGAATCAGTACCAGGGATCAACACAGGATTACCTTCTGCATCCACAACAGCAATCATAGGACGTAAATCTTTACCTGCTGCCGGACGATCTCGAACTTCTAATACTTCAATGGTAGTAAGACCCGTCATTTCGTCCGATTGACGGCGAATAGTAACGTTTTCTTCCATGCCACTAAATTCTAGACGACCCTGCATCTCTGAAACGATTGGATGTGTATGCGGATCCCAGTTTGCAACGATTTGACCCGCTACAACAGAATCACCTTCACGCACACTCAATACTGCACCGTAAGGAAGCTTATAACGCTCTTTCTCACGGCCAGCTTCATCAGCTATAGCCAATTCAGATGAACGAGAAGCCACAACCAAATGACCCGTATCACGCTCGATACTCTTCATTTTATGGAAACGTACAGTACCAGCACTCTTAACTTGAACGCTATCAACAGCAGATGCACGAGATGCAGCACCACCGATGTGGAATGTACGCATCGTTAACTGAGTACCAGGCTCACCGATAGATTGGGCAGCAACAACACCGATTGCTTCACCAATGTTAACCTGATGACCACGAGCCAAATCACGCCCGTAACACTTAGCACACACACCATGACGCGTATCACAAGTGATAACAGAACGGATCAACATCTCGTCAACACCTGCCGCTTCGATTGTACGAACATTATGCTCATCAATCAGAACACCAGCTGGAAGCACTAAATTACCTTTAGTATCAATCACATCTTGAGCCACTACACGACCCAAAACACGATGACCTAAAGGAACAACTACATCACCACCTTCGATCATTGCGTTAACAACGATACCATTTGAAGAGCCACAATCGACTTCAGTAATTACCAAATCTTGTGCCACGTCAACTAGACGACGAGTCAAGTAACCAGAGTTAGCTGTTTTCAATGCTGTATCGGCAAGACCCTTACGCGCACCGTGTGTAGAGGTAAAGTACTGAAGTACTGATAAACCTTCACGGAAGTTTGCAGTGATCGGTGTTTCAATGATGGAACCATCTGGTTTTGCCATCAAACCACGCATACCACCCAACTGACGCATCTGCGCAACACTACCACGGGCTCCAGAGTCAGCCATCATATATACAGAGTTGAAAGATTGCTGCTCAACCGTTTCACCTGCTTTATTGACAGTTGTCTCTTTTGCCAAGTTTTTCATCATAGCTTCGGTAACAGTTTCGTTTGTACGAGACCACAAATCGATTACCTTGTTGTACTTCTCGCCTTGCGTTACAAGACCATCCGCATATTGGTATTCGATTTCTTTTACTTCCGCTTCTGCTTTCGCAATGATTTCAGCTTTTTCTGGAGGGATAACAAAGTCATCAACACCTACAGAAGAACCCGACGCAGTCGCATAGGCAAAACCTGTATACATCAACTGATCAGCAAAAATACAACTCTCTTTCAAGCCAACCTTACGGTAACATTCGTTGATTAAATTAGAGATTGCTTTTTTCTTCATGGTTTGGTTAACCACAGAGAACGGTAGGCCATCAGGAACAATATCAAACAATAAAGCTCGACCAACGGTTGTATCAGCAATAAAAGTAGACGGCACTTTATCACCATCAAGTGTTGTATCAACCTGACTAATGCGCACTTTTACTTTGGCTTGTAAATCAACTTGTTTCGCACCATACGCACGATGTACTTCTTTGATGTCAGAAAACGCCATGCCTTCACCCTTGGCATTGATTCTCTCACGAGTCATGTAGTACAGACCCAATACAACGTCCTGAGAAGGAACAATGATAGGCTCGCCGTTTGCTGGAGATAAGATGTTGTTCGTAGACATCATCAAAGCACGCGCTTCTAGCTGAGCTTCAATTGTCAACGGAACGTGAACCGCCATTTGGTCTCCATCGAAATCGGCGTTATAGGCCGCACACACAAGTGGGTGCAACTGAATCGCTTTACCTTCGATCAACATAGGCTCAAACGCTTGGATACCCAAACGGTGAAGTGTTGGTGCACGGTTCAACATCACTGGATGTTCACGGATAACCTCATCAAGGATATCCCACACTTCAGGTGTTTCACGCTCAACCATTTTCTTAGCAGCTTTAATTGTCGTCGCCATGCCACGAAGCTCAAGCTTAGAGAAAATGAATGGCTTGAATAACTCAAGCGCCATTTTCTTCGGTAGACCACACTGATGCAGGCGCAAAGATGGACCTACAGTAATTACAGAACGACCCGAGTAATCAACACGCTTACCTAGCAAGTTCTGACGGAAACGACCTTGCTTACCTTTGATCATGTCTGCCAAAGATTTAAGAGGACGCTTGTTAGAACCAGTAATAGCGCGACCGCGACGACCATTATCAAGCAAGGCATCTACAGACTCTTGCAACATACGTTTTTCGTTACGTACGATAATATCTGGAGCCGAAAGCTCAAGTAGGCGCTTTAGACGATTATTACGGTTAATAACTCGACGATACAAATCGTTCAAATCAGACGTCGCAAAACGGCCACCTTCAAGAGGTACCAACGGACGAAGATCTGGTGGAAGAACAGGCAATACATCCAACACCATCCATTCAGGATTGTTGCCAGAGTGAAAGAATGCTTCAACCAATTTAAGACGTTTAGACAACTTCTTAATACGAGTTTCAGAATTCGTGCTGTTTAGTTCTTCGCGCATGCGATTGATTTCTTCAGGCATATCTAAATCACGCAACAACATTTGAACAGCTTCAGCACCCATGCGGGCATCGAATTCGTCACCGAACTCTTCTAGCGCTTCAAAATATTGCTCATCATTCAACAACTGCCCTTTATCAAGCGTAGTCATACCTGGATCAATCACAATGAAAGATTCAAAATACAACACTCGCTCAATGTCACGTAAAGTCATATCCATGATAAGACCAATACGAGACGGAAGAGATTTTAGGAACCAAATGTGTGCAACAGGCGATGCAAGCTCAATGTGTCCCATGCGTTCACGACGCACCTTAGACAGAGCCACTTCAACGCCACACTTCTCACAGATAACTCCACGGTGTTTCAAACGCTTATATTTACCACATAAGCATTCATAGTCCTTAATAGGACCAAAGATTTTTGCACAGAACAAGCCGTCACGTTCAGGTTTGAACGTACGATAGTTGATGGTTTCCGGTTTCTTAACTTCACCGTAAGACCATGAACGAATCATATCTGGTGATGCCAAGCCGATACGGATCGCATCAAACTCGTCAGATTGTCCTTGTGATTTTAGAAGACCTAATAAGTCTTTCATGTGTATTCGCCCCACTCGTAAGGCCGGGGAGTCTTGCTCCCCAGCAGGTCAAATGTGATTCGTGCTTATTCGGTTTCCAACTCGATATCGATACCAAGAGAACGGATCTCTTTAACCAATACGTTGAAGGACTCAGGCATGCCAGGTTCCATACGATGATCACCATCGACGATGTTTTTATACATCTTCGTACGGCCATTTACGTCATCGGATTTCACTGTCAACATTTCTTGGAGAGTGTAAGCGGCACCGTATGCCTCTAGCGCCCATACTTCCATCTCACCGAAACGCTGACCACCAAATTGAGCTTTACCGCCCAATGGTTGCTGAGTTACCAAGCTGTAAGAACCAGTAGAACGTGCATGCATCTTGTCATCAACCAAATGGTTCAACTTAAGCATGTACATGTAACCGACCGTTACAGGACGCTCAAAAGCATCACCAGTACGGCCGTTAAACAATTTAACTTGACCGCTTTCGTTGATACCAGCTAGGCGCAACATACGTTTGATCTCAGACTCTTTAGCGCCATCAAAGGCACCAGACGCCATAGGAACACCACCTTTCAGGTTATGAGCCAATGTTAGAATTTCTGCATCTGTAAAGCTGTCTAAATCCTCTGTACGTGCACAGCGCAAGTCACCTTCATAACCATTGTAGATTTCATCTAAGAAAACACGTAGTTCAGCAACTGCTTCTGCTTTTTCACGTTCAACGGCTAGCATCTCATTAATCTTACGACCCAACCCTTTAGAGGCTGCACCTAAGTGAGTTTCCAGTACCTGACCAACGTTCATACGTGAAGGAACACCAAGCGGGTTCAACACGATATCAACTGGGTCACCGTTTTCGTCATACGGCATATCTTCCACAGGCATAATCTTAGAAATTACACCCTTGTTACCATGACGACCGGCCATTTTATCACCAGGCTGTATGCGACGTTTGATTGCCACGTAAACTTTAACGATTTTCAATACGCCAGGCGCAAGATCATCACCCGTTTGTAATTTACGCTTTTTATCTTCGAATTTCGCATCAAGCTCTTTGCGACGCTCAACCAATGCAGCCTGCGCTTTTTCAAGCTGATCGCTCGTTTCCTCATTAGCAACACGAATTTTAAACCACTCTGGGTGATCTAAGTTTGCTAAGTATTCTTCAGTAATTATTGCGTTACGAGCTAAACCAGGGCCACCCTCAGCTTGCTGACCAACTAGCGCATCAGCTAAACGTTCGAATGTCGCTTTTTCAACGATACGGAACTCTTCATTCAAATCTTTGCGGACTTGATCAAGTTGCGATTTTTCAATGAACTTCGCACGTTCGTCTTTCTCAATACCATCACGGGTAAACACCTGAACATCAATAACGGTACCACGAGTACCAGTCTTAACGCGTTGTGACGTATCTTTCACATCAGACGCTTTTTCACCGAAGATAGCTCGCAAAAGCTTCTCTTCAGGCGTCAGCTGAGTTTCACCTTTAGGCGTTACTTTACCGACCAGAATATCACCAGGTTCAACTTCTGCACCGATATAAACGATACCGGATTGATCAAGCTTAGAAAGTGCACCTTCACCCACGTTAGGGATATCTGATGTAATCTCTTCAGGCCCAAGCTTAGTATCACGAGCCACACAAGTTAATTCTTGAATGTGGATAGAAGTAAAACGATCTTCTTCAACAACGCGCTCAGATACTAAGATCGAGTCTTCGAAGTTAAAACCATTCCAAGGCATGAAAGCAATACGCATGTTTTGGCCAAGTGCCAAATCACCCATATCTACAGAAGGGCCATCTGCCATAATATCGCCAGAAGCAACCTTCTCACCTTTCATAACCAAGGTACGCTGATTAATACAGGTATTTTGGTTCGAACGAACGTATTTAGTCAGGTTATAGATATCTACACCCGCTTCACCCGCTATCGTTTCTTCAGAGTTAACACGCACAACGATACGACTTGCATCAACAGACTCAATAACACCACCGCGATTAGCAACGATACATACACCAGAGTCTTTAGCTACATTTCGCTCCATACCCGTACCAACAACAGGCTTATCAGCCTTAAGTGTCGGTACAGCCTGACGCTGCATGTTAGATCCCATCAAGGCACGGTTAGCATCATCGTGCTCAAGGAACGGAATCAAAGATGCCGCAACCGAAACAACCTGACGAGGTGACACGTCCATTAGGTTTACTTTTTCTTTTGGAATCAAAGTGGTTTCGTGCATATGACGCACCTGAACCAACTCATCTACCAAGCGACCTTCTTCATCAACATTCGCAGAAGCCTGTGCGATAACGTACTTAGCTTCATCAATTGCTGAGATATAAACAGTCTCATCCGTCATCTTGCCGTCAATGATCTTACGGTATGGCGTTTCTAAGAAACCATAGCTATTCGTACGAGCATAAGTTGACAGAGAGTTAATCAAACCGATGTTTGGACCTTCCGGCGTTTCGATAGGACACACACGGCCATAATGAGTGGCATGTACGTCACGCACTTCAAAGCCTGCACGCTCACGAGTAAGACCACCGGGCCCTAATGCAGAAACACGACGCTTGTGCGTTACTTCAGAAAGCGGGTTGTTTTGGTCCATGAATTGAGACAATTGGCTTGAACCAAAGAATTCTTTGATCGCAGCAGCAACTGGCTTCGCATTCAGAAGATCTTGAGGCATCAGACCATCAGCTTCTGCCATCGACAAACGCTCTTTAACAGCACGCTCAACACGAACTAGGCCAACACGGAATTGGTTCTCGGCCATTTCACCAACAGAACGAACTCGACGGTTACCCAAGTGATCGATATCATCAACCATGCCATTACCATTACGGATATCTAGCAAAGTTTTCAGTACAGAAACGATATCGTCATTATCTAGAACGCCAGCACCAGTATCTTCTTCACGACCTAAACGACGGTTGAATTTCATTCGACCAACGCCTGACAAATCGTAACGATCTTCAGAGAAGAACAAACCTTGGAATAAGCCTTCAGCCGATTCTTTGGTTGGCGGCTCGCCAGGACGCATCATACGATAGATTTCTACCAATGCTTCCAATTGATTACTCGTCGGATCGATGCGAAGCGTATCAGAGATGAATGGACCGTTATCCAAATCATTTGTATAAAGCGTTTCCAACTCTGTAACACCCGCAGAAACTAAAGCTTCTAGCAGATCAACAGATAATTCTGTGTTTGCTTCAGCAATCAGTTCACCCGTAGAAGGATGAACTAGATTTTTCGCCGTCACTTTACCAAGCATGTACTCAAGCGGTACAGATAAGCGCTCAAGGCCTGCTTTCTCCATAACGCGAATATGCTTAGCCGTGATACGACGACCTTCTTCAACAATAAGCTCGCCATTTGCATCAGCAATATTAAACAGCGCAGTTTCACCGCGAAGACGGTTAGCAACAAGATCCATTTCAAAACCATCACGCTTCAAATAGAAACGCGTAGAGTCGAAGAAAGTATCTAGAATTTGTTCTGTTCCGTAACCTAGTGCAGCGCAACAGGATTGTTGCAGGCAGCTTACGACGACGGTCAATACGAACAAACACGCAATCTTTCGGATCAAACTCGAAGTCCAACCAAGAACCACGATAAGGAATAATTCGGGCAGAATGTAGTAACTTACCTGAAGAGTGCGTTTTCCCACGATCATGATCGAAGAACACACCAGGAGAACGATGCAATTGAGAAACAATTACACGCTCAGTACCGTTAATTACAAACGTACCATTATCTGTCATGAGCGGTATCTCACCCATGTAGACTTCTTGCTCGCGAATGTCTTTGATTGCCTTGTTAGATGACTCTTTATCATAAATGATAAGTCGCACACGAACACGCAAAGGTGCCGCGTAAGTAACGCCACGTAACTGACATTCTTTAACATCAAATACAGGCTTGCCTAAACGGTAATCGACGTATTCAAGCGCCGCGCTACCAGAAAAGCTAACCATTGGAAAGACAGATTTAAAAGCCCCATGCAGACCTAATTCCCCACGCTCTGCAAGGCTTTTACCTTCTTGCAGAAAATTACGGTAGGATTCAAGCTGAATTGCCAGCAAGTATGGCACATCCAAAACGGGCGGCAGTTTACCGAAATCCTTACGGATACGTTTTTTCTCAGTGTATGAGTAAGCCATCAGCATTCCCCAGCTTGTGCACATTGACGCAAAAGGCCCAAATCAGGCCTTACCATATATGGGAGCATAATCTCCCACTTGAAAATTCTTTTAAGTTTTATTTGAGTTTTAGAAACCCAAAAAGGCCGGTGACAAAAGTCACCAGCCATTTCGACTTATTGGTCGAAATCTGGAAATACAAGTATCATTACTTGACTTCGACAGATGCACCAGCTTCTTCAAGAGCTGCTTTAAGAGCTGCAGCATCTTCTTTAGAAACAGCTTCTTTAACAGCCATTGGAGCGCCGTCAACGATAGCTTTAGCTTCTTTCAAGCCTAGACCAGTCGCTGCACGAACAGCCTTGATTACGTTTACTTTCTTATCGCCAGCGGCAGTAAGAATAACGTCAAATTCAGACTGCTCTTCAGCAGAACCTGCAGCGTCAGCTGCTGGGCCTGCAGCTACAGCCGCTGCTGCAGATACGCCAAATTTCTCTTCCATTGCTGAAATTAGTTCAACAACGTCCATCACAGACATTTCTGCTACTGCATTGATGATATCTTCTTTAGTTAGAGCCATGACTCAGATTCCTAGCATTTTTATAATTACCCAAAGGTAATAAAACAAAATATTTATCAAGAAGGACTACGGTAATCCGTATTATGCCGCTTCTTGCTCTTTTTGATCGCGAACCGCTGCAAGAGTACGTACAAACTTGCTTGTTGCGCCCTGAATAACACTCATCAGTTTCGCAATAGCTTCTTCGTATGTAGGCAGTGTTGCCAAACGATCAATGTCGCCAGCTGGGATCAACTCACCGTTGAACGCCAACGCCTTCACTTCAAACTTGCTGTTTTCCTTTGCGAAAGTTTTCAACAAACGAGCGGCCGCACCTGGGTGCTCGTTAGAGAAAGCGATCAACGTAGGACCAACAAAGCTTTCAGCTAGACATTCGAAGTCAGTGCCTTCAACTGCACGGCGAGCCAATGTATTACGTACAACACGTACATAAACACCCGCTTCACGAGCTTCTTTACGAAGCGCAGTCATGCTGCTCACGGTAACTCCGCGAGAATCAGCTACGACTGCAGACAATGCAGTTTTAGCAACTTCGCTAACTTCGGCGACAATGGCTTTTTTGTCTTCTAGACCTAATGCCATTGGTTTTCTCCTGGATTAGCAGGGAATAAATTCCCCTATTTTTTTACCAACTCTTCGATTACTCGAAGTACTTGCTGGTGAGTTAGATCCAGTAAATCTGAATCGGGCCACACCATCTGCGCAGGACAAACATTTTTCAACGTTTCATTAAACCTTCTAGAGGTTCCTGCGGTCTTTGACGACCTGCTCAACAAACTAATGCAGGCAGACCCCAAAGCGCATGATCTAAATACTTACTTAACCGAGCTAAGTGTACTTAAATCAATTTGTAGACCAGGACCCATTGTAGAGGACATGGTCACTTTCTTCATGTAGACACCTTTAGAAGACGCTGGTTTAGCTCGACGCAAGTCGGCCAAAAGTGCTTCAAGGTTGCCTTTGATAGATTCAGCTGCAAACTCAACAGAACCGATTGCAGCATGAATAATACCATTTTTATCTGTACGGTAACGAGCTTGACCTGCTTTTGCATTTTTAACTGCAGTAGCAACATCAGGAGTCACAGTGCCAACTTTAGGGTTAGGCATTAGACCACGCGGACCTAAAATCTGACCAAGTTGACCAACAATGCGCATTGCATCTGGAGATGCAATCACAACGTCAAAATCAAGGTTACCAGCTTTAACTTGTTCAGCTAAATCTTCAAAACCTACAACATCTGCACCAGCTTCTTTCGCAGCTTCAGCATTTGCACCTTGCGCAAACACAGCAACACGAACATCTTTACCAGCACCATTAGGCAAAACTGTAGAACCACGTACAGCCTGATCAGACTTACGAGGATCAACGCCTAAATTAACAGATACATCAATAGATTCTTTAAACTTAACAGTAGAAAACTCAGACAAAAGAGCAACAGCTTCTTCTACAGAATACAACTTAGCTGCATCTACTTTTTCTGCGATCAAACGAGCGCGCTTAGTTAATTTAGCCATTAGTTCACACCCTCAACATCTAGACCCATAGAGCGCGCACTACCAGCGATAGTACGAACTGCCGCATCCATATCTGAAGCAGTCAAATCAGTCTGCTTAGCAACAACAATCTCTTCTAGCTGAGCACGAGTAATCGTACCAACTTTCTGAGTGTTTGGACGTGGAGAACCACTCTTCAAA
The DNA here is from genome assembly GCF_055808695.1 of Marinomonas sp. GJ51-14. Classification (NCBI taxonomy): domain Bacteria; kingdom Pseudomonadati; phylum Pseudomonadota; class Gammaproteobacteria; order Oceanospirillales; family Oceanospirillaceae; genus Marinomonas; species Marinomonas sp. GJ51-14. The sequence goes on along the minus strand of NZ_CM147879.1, from coordinate 1,313,972 downwards.
CCAGCAGCCTTCTTAAGAAGAACAGAAGCAGGAGTAGATTTAGTTTCAAAAGTGAAACTACGATCACTGTATACAGTAATAATAACTGGCGTAGGAAGACCTGGCTCAACACCTTGTGTTTTGGCATTAAACGCTTTACAGAATTCCATGATATTCACACCATGTTGACCAAGTGCTGGACCAACTGGTGGACTTGGGTTCGCTTGACCCGCTTTAACTTGTAGCTTGATATAAGCTTGGACTTTCTTAGCCATTTTATAACTCCAATTGGGTCACCGCCCGAAGGCTACCCGTTCAACAAAATCAGGCTTTTTCAACCTGACTAAACTCCAAATCAACAGGTGTCGAGCGCCCAAAAATAAGCACCGCCACTTTGATTCGGCTTTTATCGTAATCGACTTCTTCAACAACACCGTTGAAATCAGCGAATGGACCTTCGTTAACACGAACAACCTCACCCACCTCAAACAACGTTTTAGGACGCGGCTTATCAACCCCATCACTAACGCGCTGCAAAATAGCATCAGCTTCACGTGTCGTTATTGGTGATGGTTTATCTTTCGTACCACCAATAAAACCCAACACACGAGACGTCGCCTTAACTAGATGCCAAGAAGCGTCATTCATCTCCATTTGAACCAATACATAGCCCGGATAGAATTTTCGTTCGCTCTTGCGCTTTTTGCCATCTCGGATTTCAACCACTTCTTCGGTTGGCACCAAGATATCGCCAAAATTTTCTTCCTGCCCCATAACCTGCACCCGCTCAATAAGCGAACGCATTACGTGCTTTTCGTACCCTGAGTACGCCTGTACTACATACCATCGTTTGGTCACGAGCAACTCCTAACTAATTACCGAGGAAACGACCCAACCAAGGAACGAATCCACTCCCCACAGTACGAGAGACATAAAAACAACAACCGCCAATACAATCAAAGTTGTTTGCATAGTTTCCTGTCTAGTCGGCCACACAACCCTGCGAATTTCTGTTTTAGCTTCTTTTGCCAAAGTAAAAAAAGCCTTACCCTTCACAGTTTGTAACGCAACAAAACCAGCAACACCAGCCAACACCAAGATAGCAATTAAGCGATACAATAGTGACTCAGCAGAATAATAGTTATTACCAATTACGCCTAACGCAACCAGTAAAATAACAATCGCCCACTTAAACACATCTCCGCGAGATGCTTGAGCTTCAGCATTAGAACTCATACTTCAGGTGATCCCTAACTAAAAAATAGGTTACGAAAGATGGCAGGCCAAGAGGGACTCGAACCCCCAACAGCTGGTTTTGGAAACCAGTGCTCTACCAATTGAACTATTGGCCTACATTCGTATGGGCGGAGGATGATACCTAAACAAGCCAAGTTTAGCAAGGGTACCTGCCCAAAAAACAGACAATAAAAAAGGCGGCTAAAACCACCCATCTTTTGCTTTGATAAGCTGGAGCTCATGAGCAGATTTGAACTGCCGACCTCACCCTTACCAAGGGTGTGCTCTACCAACTGAGCTACATGAGCATTGGAGCGGGTAGCGGGAATCGAACCCGCATATTCAGCTTGGAAGGCTGACGTTCTACCACTGAACTATACCCGCAAATGGTGGAGGGAGGTGGATTCGAACCACCGAAACTTTCGTGGCAGATTTACAATCTGCTCCCTTTGGCCACTCGGGAACCCCTCCACGTACTCAACGCTGCAACGCAACACCCCAAAAGGTGGGAGCCATTATATGAATCGCCTTCTTAATTGCAAGCACTAGCAAGGATTTTTTTCTAATTTTATCATCATCTTGGCAAGATCAAAGCTGGAAAGAAATTGCTCCCAGTCTTTTTCATCAACAGGCTGTGCTATATCAATCTGTTGAAGCGGTACATTTCGCATATGCTCATACACATCAACACTGTAACCTGACAATTTCTGAATCCTCAATTTTGCTTGTTGAGCCCTATCCATTGAAGAGTATAAACCCAATGAAATTCGATTTTTCATCTCATCACGATGAATGACAAAACTTTCAATTGACTTATCTGCTAACTCTTTCACTATCCGACTAGCAATAGCTGGCGTTTCAGGCGCTGCAATATACAACCAAAATTTTGGTCTTTTACCTGTCACCTCTTTTACCTGATAACCCCAATCAAAATCCTTTAAAACTTGTACAATCTGTTTTTTATCATTCTCACGCTCAACTTCGATACGAGGGCAGAATAGCTCAGGAGCATCAATACTTGCTTGACCAATAGCACTATTGAGCGCTTCCTCTAAATTATCATTAGACTCAATTCCAGCCACATAATCTTGCTCGGTGACGGCCGGAGCCTCTGAAAGCAAATGAATTCTTTCACTAATAGGCGGCCCATATACTGATTCTTTAACTTGTTCAGGCTTATCTTGAATAAAACTATGCCAACTAAAAAAAGTAGCATTTAACAACACCACAAAAAGGAACAGCCACTTCATTTATTGCCTCTTCTTTGTTCATCACCCACTAACTTCGCGCCCAATGCGACAAGATCCGGCTGACACTCTATTGATACACCAAGCAAACTCAGCAACACCTGCGCATCACCTCCAGTGGCAATCCACTTGTAATCGGGATAACGCTGATAAATACGCTCCAAAAAACCTAGCGCCATCTCTGAACAACCTTCAGACACGGCTCTAGCTGTTGAGTTTGGCAACCCCTGCCCTTCAACGACTTCTTTAGGGCTATATCGAATTCGTGCCGTCTTTGATAACAGCGAATCCTCCATCATAACTAACCCTGGAGCAATATACCCACCTAAATGAAGACCTTTTTCATCAACTACATCCACTTTAATTGCTGTACCAGCATCCACCACAACAACATCACACTTCATAACATGATGCGCAGCAACCACTCCAAGCCAACGATCAACCCCCAATCGCTCAGGCTCAACATAAGCATTATTAACCCCACAGGCAGAGGATTGGCTATTCAATATAAAGCATCGGCTTCCGGGAAACTGCATCTGGATGTCCGAATACAGCAAAGCTGTATCCTCACTAGAGCGTACACTGGCAAAATAAACCGCATCGGGAACAAAACCGATAGCATCTAAGTCGCTCTCGTCACGTTTAGTCCACAAAATTTCATTATTTTCAAATAATGTAAACTTGATACTTGTATTACCAGCATCAACAACTAGAACCCTCCCCCTATCCTCGGCGAACACTTATTTCCCCTCCATGCAAAGCGATCAATTCACCATCTTCCTCTAGCAATAAAGCACCCTTGTGATCAATTCCTCTAGCAATACCTTGCCGTTGCTGAGCAATAGAACTGACAGTAACTAATTGATTAAATAACACATCGTAAGCTTGCCAATGATGCTGAAAATGCTTCATCCCATGACCATCCTCAAACAGCTTACATACCTCAATTAACTCTTTAGATAGTTCGGCTAAAATATAATTCCGACTTGGCCTAGGCTTAACCCTAGAAACAAGATCAGTCCAAGGTTGATCAACATCCGTCATAACAGCATCATCCATCTCAACATTTAAACCAATACCTATGATGACATGACATACATCTTGATCAGCAACCATCTCCAATAAAATACCACACACTTTCTGACCATCAATCTGAATATCGTTTGGCCATTTCAACCCTGGATTAGGAATTCCTATTTTCTTAAGTACTCTAGCAACAGCAACACCTGCCGCCAGACTTAGACCTTCAACAACACCAGGCCCATTATCAAAACGCCAAGCGAATGAAAATGTAAGATTTTTAGCTACGCCAGATTCCCATTGACGCCCTCGACGACCTTTACCGTTAGTCTGACGCTCCACAGAAATCAATACAGGCAAAGGCTTTCCTTCATTTATATAACGCTTGGCGTCTTGGTTGGTAGACGCCGTCTCAAAAGTCAATTCTGTGTTTACAGTATTGGGTAAACCATACTCTCGCAAAGAAACCTCAGATAAAAGCTCAATAGGTGAAGGCAGTCGATAACCTCGACCTTTCACTGAATGCACCGTCACTCCAATGGCTTCAAGTTTTTTCAACTTTTTCCATACCGCTGCACGAGTTACACCCAATGCAGCACCTAACTCTTCACCTGAGTGAAACTCATTATCAGTAAGCAAAGCTAAAACGGTCTGCATTACAACCCTCTCATTCGGTTAAAGGCTTCAAGATGCATCTTGAAACGATGGAAATTCTCGACCAGTACTCGGCTGAAGCCAATTCAACTCTGGGTACTCACAGGTTTTATCGACAGCATGTAAGGCATAAGCGTGACGAGACTTTGTTGAGCGGTTGGCATAACTAAGATGCGGGAACTCACCATTAAGAATAACCAAAGACCCTTTAGGAACTGGTAAAGCAACCAATTCGTCTTGACGCCATTGATGCTCTTTTAACGTCACCATTTTAGTTTCTATAGAGTCTGGTGTAACACGCTCAAACTGCTTTAGAAGACCAACATTGTGCCCCTTTGGAATCCCCCAAAGACAGCCGTTTTCAAGAGTGGCGTCTTCAATGGCAAACCAAAGACCAATGACACTCATAGGTGTCGTATAAAGAAACGTACTGTCTTGATGACAAGTCACTTCGCCGCCAATTTCAGGTTGTTTGAAAATATACATAGACTGCGCCGCTCGTGGTTCTGCCATACCTAATTGGTGAAGCAATTCGCCCCAAACCGATGATAAAGAAAACTCTCGAAACACATCGTCCTTAACATGAAGCCCATGTCCTACTTTATTGATAGACGCATCCAGTGATTGCTTCAAATTACCATCTTCATCAAAGGCTTCTTCTTCAAAAAAGAAAGACACGTCTTCCGCCGATTCCATAAAATAACGATCCGTATGGCGAGACTGTTCATTTGTCGTAAAAACAGAACGTACAGATTCAGGATCAAACGTCTCCATTAAAGCAGCCATTCTCGTTTTTAATGCATCACATACGTTCGCAGCAACCAAAGACTCTAATACAAGATAACCATCTTGATGATACTGATCTATTTGCTGTTGAGTGAGCACCACTTTAATTAAACTAAACGGCGTCCTACTTATCATAAAATCCCCCTAATGATAGATTGTTATTGCGCATTAGTTTTTGTGAAAGAAACAATATCCTGCATAAGCAAATCGAAATTTGGGTTCCAAGATATTCTTGCCGCGTGAGGGCTTTTTGCAAGCAAACCATCAGAATACTCGCCAAACCAATTATCTTTATCAGCAAAACAAGTCCGATATAAAGATTCGTCCTCAAGATGCCAAGCACAAATCCGATATTCCCCCATCTCACCATAATACGTATTAGCCGGACTACCATGAACAGCCATATGAGACAGCCCTAATATTCTGAACTGAGGCCAATCAGTATTATAAACCTTGACTCGCTCTCGGCTTTCACTTTTCTGCTCTTTACTATAAATCGTCATCCTACTGCTTGAACCAATCATGCCACTTTCAAATACTTTTTCCGTTACCGAGGAGTCTACCGTCTGGTCATCTTGTGACATTGCAATATAAACAGGCAACTCCTTAGAGTTATCTAAAATTAAACCTCGTACTTCTTTCGATAATTTATAGACTTCTGCGATAGCAGGAACAGGAATAGACGCATATTTAGCGAAATCATCTGTTGCATAAAAATCCAGCCAATCTTTTACCAGCGCCAACCAAGGAGAAAGCCAATCTATACCGCTATTAATTTTAAAGGAAGGTGAGAAAAGTATTGCGCCAGCTACCTCTGAAGAATTTTTCCAAGCGTACTCTGCCGCCAATGTGCCTCCAGTAGAAAAACCACCAACATAGAGCACATCAACCTCTTTGCTAAATTGATCTGCAGCATTCCGAAACGCATCTCGCCAATCATCCCTAGACACACTTAATAAATCTTCCATTTTTGTGCCGTGACCCGGCAACAAGATAACGCGCACATGATAACAGGCGGCCTGAAGAGCATAGGCAGGATCCCTCATAGAGAAAGGCGAATCTGACAAGCCATGAGATAACAATATCCCCACTCGCTTACCTTCTTTACAGACATCAGTGTCAGGCAACAACTCAAACGGCATAACCGCATCAAGCTCTCGAGCCTTGTTTATTTCATTAACCCATAACTTTCTTTCGTTTAAGTACTTTTCAGCCCTCGCCATGTAATGAAAAAAAGTTTCATCTTGCTCAAAAACAAACTCTGACCGTTTTTCATTGGCAAACGCTGGCAATGCTAAAATAGATAGACATAGAAACATTATTATTTGCTGCATGATAACCTCTCATCACCACTAATTTATTATGCCTAAAACCTTCATTTCATTATGCTATCATCGAGTATTCAATCACTACATACAATAGACAATGAAACCACCTTATCCTAACGCAGAACTAGTTCCCTCTCTTTGGTTTCCACTTGTAAAAAAATTTTATAAGGAATATTACCCTAGCGGAAAACCCAACAAAGCGGATCCAATTTGGGCAATACGTCACAATGGGAAAGTCATCTGCGCTGTACGATTAAAAAAAATAGGTAATGAACAACTTCTCACAGCCATGGTGACAGATCCCGCCTATCGAAATACAGGACTCGGAAGCCATCTAATTAACGACATCCAACCGGCACTTAATCAAACACCAAGCTATTGCTTTGCATTAACACATCTAGTTTCCTTTTATACTGCAAATCATTTCTCAGCCATATCACCAGACTTGCTATCTGAAGAGCTTAAGAAGCGTTTTACCTCTTATTACTTGCAGGGGCGAAAAATCACGCCTATGCGCTATTTACCCACTTAAAAAGTACTTAAATATTCTTAAATCACTAAAACAGATAACTCTTTATTGACCCTTTTCGATATCCTCCAGTACCTTTGACCACCACGATAACCTTTCCATTAAAATAAATAAAAAGACTGAGGACATTATGTCTATTACCTTACCATCTAACTCTAAAATGCTGACGTCAGATTTTATTTTTGGTGTCGCTACTGCAGCCTTCCAAATAGAAGGCGCAACAAGTGCCGATAATCGTCTACCGTCTATTTGGGATACATTTTGTGCAATACCAGGTAAGGTAAAAAATCAAGACAACGGCGAAGTCGCTTGTGATCACTACCATTTATGGGAACAAGACGTAGATCTCATAAAAAGCCTAGGCGTAGATGCTTATCGTCTATCTATAGCTTGGCCTCGCGTCATGAATGAAAAAGGCAAAGCTAATCAAGCAGGCCTTAACTTCTACCGCAACCTCCTAAAGAAACTTAAATCCGAAGGTTTGAAAGTCTTTGTAACTCTTTATCATTGGGATCTACCTCAGTACTTAGAGGACAAAGGCGGCTGGCTAAACAGAGAAACTGCATATCAATTTGAAAAATATGCCGACCTAGTCACTTCCGAGTTCGCAGAATGGGTCGATAGCTGGGCAACATTTAATGAACCATTTTGCGCGGCAATTGTAAGTTATGAACTAGGTATTCATGCTCCAGGATTAAAGAAGCCTCAATATGGCAGACAAGCCGCTCATCACATCCTACTCGCACATGGACTAGCATTACCGACTATTCGCAAGAATGCCCCTCAAACACCGGTTGGCATTGTTCTAAATATGAATAAATCTTACCCAGCGAGCGAAAAAGCAGAAGATCAATTTGCCGGTTTAATGCGTGAAACATTAGACAATCAGTTCTTTATTGAGCCATTAATGAAAGGACAATACCCACAAATACTGAAGACAGTGGCGCCTCATTATTTACCGGCTGTATTGCCAGGAGATATGGAAATCATTTCAAGGAAAATTGATTTTCTTGGTATGAACTTCTACACCTGCAACCACAACGCCTACGATACAGACGAACTATTTAAAGATGTTAAAAACAGCAAAACTGTCGAATACTCAGATATTGGCTGGGAAATAGCACCTCAAGCTTTTACTGAGCTCCTTGTGAACTTAAATAAGCAATACGACTTACCTCCTATGTTTATTACAGAGAACGGCGCCGCCTGTGCTGATGAAATCATTGATGGAAACATTAACGATGAACAACGTGTCCGCTATCTAAACGGTCATATCAACGCAGTAAACGATGCAATTGAATCCGGTGTCGACATCCGAGGGTATTTTGCATGGAGCCTAATGGATAATTTTGAATGGGCAGAAGGCTATAGTAAACGTTTCGGACTGTGTTATGTGGATTATAAAACACAAGAACGTACTGTAAAACAAAGTGGTCATGACTATCGTGTATTATTAAATAGCAGACCTCGTAATTAATTCGACACTAATTAAATAACCTAGGGATAGAAGAGTCATTCTTCTATCCTTTTTTATGACCTCTATTCAAACACATCTAAAATCATCAACCTTTAATTTCCTTAGATTTCTAGCGTCATTGAATATAAGCCGATAAAATTCCACGCACTCAGTAAACAACACAGGAAGAACAGATGAAAAATGCCCTTTTAGGTATACAAATGCTATTTGTTGCATTTGGAGCCTTGGTCCTTGTACCGCTCCTTACAGGACTTGATCCAAATGTTGCTCTTTTTGGTGCTGGTATCGGCACACTTTTATTCCAATTTACTACCCGCCGCTCAGTTCCAATATTTCTTGCATCATCATTCGCCTTTATTGCTCCGATTATGTATGGAGTACAAACATGGGGAATTCCAGCAACTATGGGTGGCCTAATGGCTGCTGGTGTTGTTTATGTGTTTATAGGAGCACTGATTCGCCTTAGAGGCGCTGGGTTCATCCATACGTTATTACCTCCAGTTGTTATTGGCCCAATCATCATGGTCATCGGTCTTGGTTTAGCACCTGTCGCAGTAAATATGGCTTTAGGTAAAACCGGTGATGGATCAATACAAATCATAAATGCTGATATTGCTATTTGGATCGCCATTGCCTCATTATTAACGACCGTTCTTATTAGCGTTTATGCCAAAGGGTTATTTAAATTATTACCAGTGTTTGGTGGTATTGCAGTGGGATATATATTAAGCCTATTCTGCGGAATTGTTAGCTTCGACTCTGTGCATAATGCAACATGGTTTGCAGTACCTAACTTTACCGCACCAGAATTCAACATAAACGCCATTCTATTCATGCTCCCTGTTGCGATCGCTCCAGCAGTTGAACATGTTGGTGATATTCTATCTATTTCTAATGTGACAGGTAAAAACTACCTTAAGAAACCTGGGCTACACCGCACTATTACTGGCGATGGAATTGCAACAATTGCAGCCACTATGGTTGGCGCACCGCCAAATACAACCTACAGTGAAGTAACTGGTGCAGTTATGTTAACGAAAGCGTTTAACCCAATCATAATGACATGGGCAGCCATTGCAGCCATTATTCTTGCTTGGGTCGGTAAACTTGGCGCTGTATTACAAACTATCCCTTTGCCAGTTATGGGCGGCATTATGATTCTATTATTTGGATCCATCGCTGCTGTCGGCTTAAATACGTTAATTAAAAACCAAGTCGATCTGCATAAATCACGTAATCTCATTATTGTTGGCGTAACGCTAGTGTTTGGTATTGGCGGTATGGCATTTGGTATTGGTGAGTTTAGCTTACAAGGCATCAGCTTATGCGGAATCGTTGCTATAACCTTAAACCTTATCTTGCCAAAAGACATTGGTGATAACCATATTGTCGACAACGCTCAAATGGAAGATTAAGCATTCTTTGTATGAAGAAAACCCAAAAGAACAGGCTGGCGGAAAAGCTCATACACACACTCAACGTATTCTAGACATTCAACCTGAAGCTATCCACCAACGCGTAGCCGTTATACTCGGAGCCGCAAACGAAGTGGATAAGTGCTTAAGTTATTAACAACTCAAGCGTTATTAGATTTCTGCATTCTGTATAACTAAAAGCCCTGATAGGTTCTCCTATTAGGGCTTTTTCTATTCTTAACCTAATATCACGGAATCTAATGAGATCACTTCCTTGCCTTTCGATCACACTAATACCTTAAACGATGTGGTGTTGTCTTTCATTGACGCAGACGCGTCGAGGCACGAGACAGGCGCAAGTAAATGACAACCAAGACGCTCTCGTTTCCAAATAGGCCAGAACGAAAAAAACCCACACAGCGTTGGCTATGTGGGGCTCTTAGTATTATAAGCTTGACGACTTAGTGTTCTCACATGCTTATCTGCAATAAAAAACCCCACACAGCGTTCGCTATGTGGGGCTCTTAGTATTATAAGCTTGACGACGACCTACTCTCACATGCGTGTTTGCAATAAAAAGCCCCACACAGCGTTGGCTATGTGAGGCTCTTAGTATTATAAGCTTGACGACGACCTACTCTCACATGGGATCTCCCACACTACCATCGGCGATGACGCTTTTCACTTCTGAGTTCGGGATGGGATCAGGTGGTTCAACGTCTCTATGATCGTCAAGCAATTCGGTTGCGTTCGTTCTGGTGGCTTTCTTTCGTTGGCCTTACCAAAACACGCGAAGACATGCTTGGATCTTTAACAATTCGTTTTGAAATAACGTCAATCAAGTATTAAACCGATGCTCATCATTGCTGATGCTTTATCGTAATATGTGTCTCTTTCTGATGATCTATTAGAGTCTTTTTCATTCTCTCTTCATATCCATCCAAAACCACTTTGGTGTTATATGGTCAAGCCTCACGAGCAATTAGTATTGGTTAGCTCAATGCCTCACAGCACTTACACACCCAACCTATCAACGTCCTAGTCTCGAACGGCTCTTTAGGGGACTTATGTCCCAGTGAGATCTTATCTTGAGGGAGGCTTCCCGCTTAGATGCTTTCAGCGGTTATCCCGTCCGAACGTAGCTACCCGGCAATGCCACTGGCGTGACAACCGGAACACCAGAGGTTCGTCCACTCCGGTCCTCTCGTACTAGGAGCAGCTCCTCTCAAATCTCAAACGTCCACGGCAGATAGGGACCGAACTGTCTCACGACGTTCTAAACCCAGCTCGCGTACCACTTTAAATGGCGAACAGCCATACCCTTGGGACCGGCTTCAGCCCCAGGATGTGATGAGCCGACATCGAGGTGCCAAACACCGCCGTCGATGTGAACTCTTGGGCGGTATCAGCCTGTTATCCCCGGAGTACCTTTTATCCGTTGAGCGATGGCCCTTCCATACAGAACCACCGGATCACTAAGACCTACTTTCGTACCTGCTCGACGTGTCTGTCTCGCAGTTAAGCGTGCTTTTGCCTTTACACTCTATGCATGATTTCCGACCATGCTGAGCACACCTTCGTGCTCCTCCGTTACTCTTTGGGAGGAGACCGCCCCAGTCAAACTACCCACCACACAGTGTCCTCGATCCAGATAATGGACCTGAGTTAGAACCTCAAACATACCAGGGTGGTATTTCAAGATTGGCTCCAATAGAACTGGCGTCCTATCTTCAAAGCCTCCCACCTATCCTACACAAATAGGTTCAAAGTTCACTGTGAAGCTATAGTAAAGGTTCACGGG
>NZ_CM147879.1:267500-1297500 GCF_055808695.1 Marinomonas sp. GJ51-14 | reverse complement strand
TGAGCGAGCGCCTCAAACCACTTGAGTGTTGCACCTTTCCACGGTGATACAGTAGGAAAGCGGCTGTCATTAAACGTCGCCAACCCCATGATAATAAGTGGCGTAAATAGATATAAGAAGAATATGCCGATATAAAAACGCACACCGAATCGCATAATGGTTTCAGACTTCATTTTGCAATATCCCCCAACCCAACTTTAAAGACATGCATCACCAAAGCAATAAAACCAATACACATAATCAAAAGCAAGAACGCGTAAGCCGCACCTTGGTTCCAATTACCGCCCTCAAAAAACCAGTTGTAAATAATTTGTGTGAACCATCGACTTCCCGGAGAACCTAACAATGCAGGAACCGCATAACTACCGGCAGCCAACATGAAAGTCATAATACAACCTGTTGCAATACCCGGTTTAGCATGAGGTATAACCACTCGCCAATGGGTTCGAATCCAGCCAGCCCCAAGATTACGAGCTGCTTTGATCTGATTCGCATCCAAACTTTCAATGGCGTTATAAATCGGAAAAATCATAAAAAGAATATAGGCGTAAACCATACCAACTAACACACCACCATCACCCGATAAAAAGCGGATTGGACGATCAATAAAACCTAAACCTAACAACAAAGCATTCAATGGTCCTTTATAAGCCAAAATAATGTACCAAGAGAATGTGCGTAAAATCTCATTAATCCAAAAAGGAATAATCAATAACAACAAGCACAAAGCTGCTTTTTGTGGTGTTGCCACTTTCGCCAAATAAAACGCTATAGGATAACTAACCAATAGGGTCAATGCAGTCACAAGAACACTCGACCAAAGGGTTTTAAAGAAGATGGATAAATGTATCTTGTTATTAAATAACGTCTCATAGTTAACTAAAGAAAAGGTATCTTTTGGCCCACCTATGTCTACAGGTAACAAATTTGGGCGAAGTGAGTAATCGATCATCAAGATCTGCGGCAAGATTACTAACGCAATCAACCAAACAGCAACCATGCCTACAATACCAACAGCTAGCCCACTACCAAAGCGAGATTTAAGTTGATTAAACATGACCCTCTCCAGCAATAACAATTGCATCTTGTTCATTATAAGAAAGACTAACAGGTGCACCTTTTTTCAACGACTCTGAAAATTGGTGCGTTCCAAGCTGAATTGACAAAGTCTGATTCGCCGGAGTGTTTGCATTCAAGGTTAAATAAGCACCTTCGAAATTAACTTCGTCGATCGTTGCTTTCAGGGTGTGCATACCATCTTCAGACTGAAGCCTAAAATGCTCTGGCCGAATAAACAGCGTAGCATCACTTCCAACCGTCAGATCACCTTGAGAACGTCCAGCCAAATTACCTAAAGGACCACAATCTAATACAACAAGATTAGACTCTGCAGCTACCACTTTTCCACGAACGCCATTATTTTCGCCAACAAATGAAGCCACGAAAGGCGTATGGGGATCGCGATATAGCGTAATTGGGTCTGCAACCTGCTGAATTCGGCCTGCCGACATAACAGCAACTCGATCAGACATGGTTAAGGCTTCACCCTGATCATGGGTAATATAGATAAAAGTAATGCCAGTTTTACGCTGAATCTCTTTTAACTCAGTTCGCATATGTTGGCGTAATTTCAAATCTAGCGCAGACAATGGCTCATCAAGTAATAACACTTGCGGCTCAACTGCCAATGCTCGAGCAATGGCAATACGCTGCTTCTGACCACCAGATAATTCCGAAATTTTCTTTGTGCCACTATCTTCTAGCGCTACGAGTTCAAGCAATCTATCTGATGCTTTTTTACGCTCACTTTTCGAAACACCGCGAACCTCTAGACCAAATTCAATATTTTCAGCTACCGTCATAAGAGGAAAAAGCGCGAGGTTTTGAAAAATCATCGACGTAGGGCGTTTATTGGCTGGAACACCTTTCATGCTTTGACCACCAATTTTCACATCACCCTGAGTTGGATCCAAAAAACCACTAATCATGTTCAGAATCGTAGTTTTTCCACAACCAGAAGGCCCTAGAAAACTAAAGAACTCACCAGACTCAATTTTCAAATCTGTTTTCTGTATTGCTGTAAAATCGCCAAATTGCATTATTGTGTTGTCTAAATGAACACTACTATCCATATCTCTCTCGCTGATTATTTTTCTATAAACAAGAAAGCTCCTTGCAAGCAAACGTCGCAAGGAGCTTTACTAAAGAAGGTACTATTCTAAAAGATACAAGCACCTTCTCTAGGCTTTCTTTATGCCGACAAGTAACGGTCTTGATATTCATTACGTAATGCAACATACCAAGGTTCTTGAATTGGCCACCACCAAAGGTTGGCAAGATCTTCTTTACTATAAGAGTCTTGGAAGAACTGTTTAGTTGCTTCTGGTAATAGTACATCAGCACCTTTTGCAGTTGAGTTATAACCAGTCGCTTTTACGAACATAGCACCAGCTTCTGGAGTGTAATACCAGTTGATAAACTCATAAACTGAATCAATGTTATTGGCATTTTTAGGAATAACAAAACCTTCCATCCAAGCCAATGCGCCTTCTTTTGGTGCGCCATAAGCAATAGGTTCACCTTCAGATTGAAGTTTAAATGCCGTGCTATCCCATGTTTGACCAATAACAGCACCATTTGCACGAAATGCACCTTGAGCTTCATTTTCTGTTGACCAAAATTGAGCTAGTGAACTTTTATGCTCCGATGCAACTTTCAAAATCACATCAAAGTTAGCGCGCATTGCTTTTTCATTTTTATATGAATCAAGTAGTGGGTAAGGTAGTTTGCCTGCTTTTTCTAACCACAAGCCAATACCAACTAACGCAGAATGACCACGAACCGTAACACCACCGACATGCTCTGGCTTCCAAAGGTCTCCATAACTCAAGTTGCGCGGATCAACGCTTGCATCTTGCTTATGGTAAGCAATAGCTTCTGTACCCCAGTCTGATGGTGCAAAATAACGTTTTCCGTTTACTATACCACCAACATCTGAACCAGCTAGAGCGCTGTCTAAACAGCCACTCCAATTAACACGTTTTACATCAAGCGGTTGGATTAGATCGTAATCAACATAACCAGGCACACGGTCAACGGTTGGCATAATGATGTCAAAACCGGTCCCATCTGTTGCACGTAAAGAGTTTAGCAACTCATCATTTGTGCCGTATGGCGTGAAGGTCGCATTAATACCTGTTTTCGCCTTAAAGTCTGACAACATTTCATCTGTAATGTAACCAGCCCACGCATAAATACGTAATTCTTTATTAGCTGCAATGGCTTTATTCATTGCGAATGGCGTTGCGGCAACAGCTCCTGCTGCAGAAGCGCCTTTAACAAATTGACGTCTTGAAAGGGTCATTTCTTAACTCCTTTAATTTATATGGTTATTTGCGATTTTTTAGATAAATGGCTATACGCCTAAAAACCTTCCAACTAAGCACATGCTTAATATGTTTTTTAATCTATTACAAAATAATGACAAAAAAGTGACTATGACAGTTTTTTTCATTTTTTATAAACAACAAACACCGATAACGACAATTAAAGTCGAGTGGTGTCGTTATTAGACAACAGATGCATCCGTTTCATCAAATATACCTTATTTAAAACCACCTAACTCATGTCACATTTTTGTCACACTATCGTATTAAGGTAATCCTCTTTAATAGATGCTGTAAACAAATACCCTAAAAAAGGTTGGTTTTTAATTGAAAATTTCCCAAGTCACTCGCACTACCACATTGAGTTACCTCATCATTGCCGTTATGTTAATTGCCCTACTTCTATGGAGTCTTATGAAATTTCGCAATGCTTTTGAGCAAAGCGATACTTACACTCTTGTATGGGAATATTCGTCAATCAATTTAAAACAACAAATTGAAGGCTACCTATCCTCTGGTGATGCATCCGCTTTGCAAACAACAAAAAATTTTATACAAGAAAATATTCGTCCAGCATTAAGAGCCCTGCCTAGAGATATTCAAGAACCGATTGATGCTCAGTTAGCTTTAATTGAAGAAAGTCTGCAATCAGACGTCAGAGCTGCAGGAAAGTTATCAGGCAACCCCTTAGCGCTAATCGAAAATAATGAACGACAAACGCTCTTATCTCTCAATACACTCGCAGACAAAATTCAATTATTCCAAGCTAGAAATGATCTATTTTCAGCCGCACCTTATCTCGCTAATCAAGCGAACTTATATGCAGATCTAGCACACGTAAATAGTGCTAAAAATGACTATCTAACGAATAACACACAAGAAAACTATCAACGCCTAAAACAAAGCATCGAACTTTTCCAATCTCACATAAAAGATCTGAGCCACCTTCCTACATTGGTATTAAACGAAGGAGAGACGATAGATGATGCTAACGATTTATCATCATTGATGGGGTGGAGTACTGAAGAAGAGACTCCAGAAGAAATTGATCCACTAGAAGAAACCAAAAGTGAGCTGCACACTTGGTCCAACCGCTATTTGAAAGACGTCGACTCTAGCCTTATTAACATACAACATGCTTTAGCCGCACAAGAAAAAATACGTTCGCAGATAAGCCAACTAGAAGCGACTCTCAAACTAGGTACCAAAAATATTCAAGACAGTGCCAAAGCAACTCAGCAGCAAACTCTTTTCGCCTTCTCCGGCTTCGTCATTCTAATGGTATTAACCACCATTTTAGTGCACATTTTTCAAAATCAGGTCGTTGTAAAAAGTGCCAAGGATTTATACTTCGCTGTTAAGAGTTTAGTGGAACATCAAAATATCAATAGATTAACTATTAGCAAAAACAAAAATGAGTTGTCTGATGTTGCTCATTATCTTAATCGATATCTAGAGCAAATAGCAGCTCAACGCCAACAACGAGACACAGAACTAAATAATATTTCAGTTTCTCTCAATGATATGCTGAATGCTTTTAGCCAAGTGCATGAACTAGGTGTAACATCAAAACAAGATCTTGATGACACTTTAAAACTGTCAAACCAAGTAGAAACACTCGCTAATAAAGCAGAAGTAAGAGCTCAGGAAGTAGCCAGCTACGCGGCGGAAACAAACACAGCAATGACGTACAGCGTAGAACAAGCAAAATCTTTAGCGTCTGCTAACCAAATTACAGTTGAGCGCCTCAATAGCAGCAAAAGCGCCTTAGATAACTTAGAGTCTTCTGTATTGAGCGCTTCATCCATTGTGAGCGGTATTAAAGACATCTCCGAGCAAACCAATCTGTTAGCACTTAACGCAGCCATAGAAGCCGCTAGAGCGGGTGAGCACGGTCGCGGTTTTGCTGTTGTTGCCTCCGAAGTACGGACTCTTTCCAGCCGTACCCAGCAATCTCTTGAAGAAATTACCGAAATTTTCTCACGCCTTACCTCTGCCACCAGCAAACTAAAAACAAACTTAAATCTTATTGAGAATGCATCCTCAGAACAAATCAGTTTAACAACTGCACTTGGACAATCGGCTCAAGACATTCTTGAAACATCTGAGCGATCAAGTTATCTTGCGAAAAAAGCAACAGGCTATGCGGCGGAACAAAAGGTAGGTATGAATAACCTAAATGCAGCAGTTGTAAAAGTAAGAGAACAAGCCAATGAATCAGAAACTTTTATGGTAAACGTTACCAACAACATTAAACAAAAAATCCAAGACATTACGTCAACATTAGGCATCAAGAAATAAACATAAAAAATCCAGCCGTAGCTGGATTGTTTTATTCACTAACGTATCTATATAAAGTTTAGAACAAGACGCGCGCTTTTACTGTGCCATCTACTTCTTTTACTTTCTCAAGTGCAAGTTCACCAGTTTTAGCATCCACATCCATTACCATATAGCCCAATTTCTCCGTAGTTCGAAGATACTGACCAGTGATGTTAATGTTGTGTTCAGAGAAAATTGCATTAATTTTAGAAAGTACACCTGGACGATTTTCATGAATATGCAAAATTCGGTGGTTATCAGCTTGTGCTGGTAAGGCCACTTCAGGGAAATTAACCGCAGCAATGGTTGTACCGACATCAGAGTATTTAATTAGCTTCTCAGCCACTTCAACACCAATGTTTTCTTGTGCTTCCATTGTACTACCGCCGACATGAGGCGTTAGAATTACATTATCTAGACCACGCAATGGCGATATAAATTCTTCGTCATTACCTTTTGGTTCAACCGGGAACACATCTACTGCAGCACCGCTCAAATCACCTGATTTAATAGCTTCTGCAACAGCGTCCAAATCCGCAACTGTTCCACGAGAAGCATTAATAAAAATAGAACCCTTCTTCATTTGAGAAACTTCTTTCGCACCAATCATCAACTTCGTTGAATTGGTTTCAGGTACATGCAAACTAATAATGTCACAAGTAGACAAAAGTTCTTTCAAGCTTTTAATCTGACGGGCATTACCCAGTGGCAACTTCGTGACGATATCGTAAAAGCAGACTTCCATACCTAAGGATTCAGCCAAAACACTTAATTGTGTTCCTATGCTACCGTAACCAATGATACCTAAACGCTTGCCACGAGTTTCATAAGAACCAACGGCTGACTTAATCCAACCACCGCGATGACAAGCCGCATTTTTAGCAGGAATGCCACGAAGCAATAAAATCAACTGACCAAGTACAAGTTCAGCCACACTACGCGTATTTGAGAAAGGGGCATTAAATACAACAATACCTTTCGCGCTTGCCGCATCAAGGTCAACTTGGTTTGTACCAATACAAAAACACCCAATGCTAACCAGTTTATTGGCATGCTCTAATACTTTAGCGGTCAGCTGAGTACGAGACCGAATACCAACAAAATGCGCTTCCGAAATTTTCTCGATCAGCTCATCTTCCGCTAAAGCGGTTTTATGATATTCGATGTTGGTATAGCCTGCCTCATGCAACGCATCCAATGCAGATTGATGAACGCCTTCTAATAGCAAGATTTTGATTTTGTCTTTGTCTAGTGAGTTGTTACTCATGGCTCGTTCGACTTCTCTATGGTGGTGGGGGAAATAATTCAGTTATATTAACACAGAACAATCCGTAACCTAATCATCAGTACAGGAATGTCATTCATTATAAAGAGAACAAAACTCATACACCTTTACGTAATTTAATGAACTTTCCACTCTTTAAGTTTAAAGGTTATTGATCTTGTGATTTTCTAGTCAAGTACACAGCAGTTTCCACATGATGAGTGTAAGGAAACTGATCAAACATGGCATAACGAACAACGTCATGCGTACTTGATAAAGCTTCTAAATTCGATTTCAGTGTTTCTGGGTTACAAGAAATATAAAGGATAGAATCGATTTTACGCACAAGCTCAACGGTTGCGTCATCCAACCCTGCGCGCGGAGGATCAACTAGTACAACTGACGGTGAAAGCTCATTGACTCCGGCTTGAATTAATGTTTTTGGTAATTCAACATCTCCATTTAGTGCAGCAGATACATCTTCACTGGCCATTTTGACCACTTGAACATTTTGCATACCATTAATCGCAATATTAAGTTGCGCAGAATTAACAGAGACTTTAGAGATTTCAGTCGCCACCACTCGATCAAAACGTCGAGCCAATGGAATAGAAAAATTACCATTACCACAGTACATTTCTAGTAAATCTCCTGATGCATTTTTTGTTACATCAAGAGCCCACTCAAGCATCTTCTCGCTAATACCTGCATTCGGTTGGGTAAAACTATTTTCCACTTGTTGATAATGAAATTTTTGACCATGAACCGTCAAAGTTTCCATAACAAAATCACGGGTCAGTATTTGTTTTTTCTTACGACTTCGACCAATAAAATGGCAGGCAGGAAAAGCAGTATTTAATAGTTGTGCAGCAGCATTCCATTCTTCATCAATTGGTTTGTGGTAAAGCAAACTAATGAGAGCTTCACCTGTGGTAGTCGTTAAAAAATCTACTTGGAAAAGCTTATTACGTAGCACAGGAACATCACGAACAGCTGCAATCAGTTTCGGCATTAGTTCATTAATAAGACGTGAGGCAGCAAGAAATTGATCTGTTCTAATTGGGGTACGAGGGTCAGCAGAGTCAAACATTGCATAGTACAAGTCATCACCATCATGCCAAATTCGAAATTCAGCTCGCATACGATAATAGGATGGCTCACTTGCAAACACTTCCATCTCAGGCAATGACAAGGCTGCCATTAACTCTGCCAAACTAGCCTGTTTTTTTTGCAATTGCTCTTCGTACATTTCGGGTTGAATTTGATCCGGTCTCATGACTCATTCTCTTGGAAGCGATAGGAACTAATAATCTTAGAGCGCGGCATTATACGAGTTCCCTCCTCACAAATCTAATCGCACTAATCTATGAAGCAGACGGATTTAATGTAGATACTCTGGACCTAATAGAATAGCAAGAGATAAAGTAAGCGAAGCCTCAGCATCATAACCATTGTCCGCTTCATGGGTAAACTGTGGTTTTACCTGACCAATTAACCAATCTTTGTAGAGTAAATGTTCATATAAAAAATTATACAAAAAACTATCGGGTTGAATATTATGTTCTCCAGATTGTAGAAAACTTAATTGATAACTCATTCTATTTTTTTCATTGATAACATGACGAATATAAAAGTTTTCCCGTACATAAAACAACCCGTCTTTATCTAACCATGTTACACCAAAATCAGTACTATACTGTAATGACGGGCTTTGTTTATAGCTAAGCCCTATGCCGTATCTAGCCCCAACACCATCAGAGTAGTAGGCAAACATTTCTTGCTTTTGCCACCATGCAAATGCATTTTCATCGTTTCCTTGTTGAAAATGCAAACGTAAAAAAGGATCTAGAGGGAAAGCTAAACGAATCCCCATATCAAAATCGGCCCCCATGTCAACTCGAACAAAACGTATAGCAGCGGAAAAGCTCGAACTTAGAGCAGAGTTAACAATATTGTCTTGCTGTGAGGATTCATCTAATTCGTTTTCAGGCACGAGAGAATCACCATTAGACTCAATAACCAGCCTTAAACGATCTTGTGTATTCGGCAGTTTCAACTGCCCCTTTAAATCAAAGAAGCCTGAACTAGAAGCTTCTTTTAAAATAGGCCCAAAACGGATCTTAACTTGACTTTCAGAAGCCGCGCTACTGGGCTGCCCAGATAAAAAAGTATCAATATTACCTGACCAATTACCAATAGTTTTAGAAACCGTTTCGTGAGTGCCTTTCCACCAAGAAAGATCATCTCTCTCTATTTGAGTCTCACTTTCAACACTTTCAACACTTTCAACACTTTCAACACTTTCAACACTTTCAACACTTTCAACACTTTCAACACTTTCAACACTTTCAACACTTTCAACACTTTCAACACTTTCAACACTTTCAACACTTTCAACACTTTCAACACTTTCAACACTTTCAACACTTTCAACACTTTCAACACTTTCAACACTTTCAACACTTTCAACACTTTCAACACTTTCAACACTTTCAACACTTTCAACAGAATAAGAGTATAAGGGCCATATAGAAACCACCACATAAGCCACAATAAAATAGCCCTTTCTCCATAACACCTTTTATTGACCTTTAATCATTTGCTGAATCATACGAGAAGAGTTTTCAGCTGCAACTTTAAGGTATTCTTCAAAGCTTTGAGGTGATTCTTTACCTGCGATATCTGACAATGAACGAACAACAACAAAAGGTGTTTCGAATTTAAAACAAACCTGTGCCACCGCAGCGGCTTCCATTTCAACCGCAACCAAAGCTGGAAATAGAGCACGCACAGAGTCAACTCGAACTGGGTCATTCATAAAGCTGTCGCCAGTGCCAATTAGACCTACTTTAGCCTTAACATCTGTCACCGTTTGCATCGCTTGCAGAGCTTGATTCACCAGTTTCTTATCTGCTTCATAAGTTGCGGGCATACTTGGCACCTGCCCCATAACATAACCGAACGCTGTAACATCCACATCATGATGGATAACTTGATCTGAAATCACGACATCCCCAACCTGCAGATCAGGGTCAAAGCCACCAGCTGAGCCAATATTAATAACATACTCAGGTTTAAATTGAGAAAGCAGTAAAGTGGTAGAAACGGCTGCATTTACTTTACCAATTCCTGATTTCAGCAGTACAACATCTTTACCTTCAAATTGCCCTATAAAAAAATCACAGCCAGCAATGCTTTCTTCACAAACATCTTTCATCCATGCCGTTATAACAGCTACTTCTTCATCCATAGCCCCAATCAATCCAATAACACTCATGTACTGCTCCTATTCATTCGTCGCACTTAATCATTAACTTTGTTGTATGACATATTGAGTAAATAAACTTATTTGATCATCTGAATACGGTTGTCCCATTTCAAAAAGTGCCACATTATCCGGCATTTCAGGCCAGCTTTGTACTGAATAAAACTGTATTTCAGGAAACTCAGAATGGATTGTTTTCAAGAGTTCTGATGATTGTGGTGTTAATAACACAACAATCGCATCTGAATGATAAGACAACACAACATGATAATTGGATAAATCCGTTAACCACTGTGTAGCCAATCCATAGTGACTTAACTCTGTATACCAAATTGCTTTAGTTACTCGACTTCCTCCAACCATCACCCACGAACGTCCTTTATCTGTAGAGCGTATCGGATCAATTCCTTCCAGCTCAAAAGCCTTTTTCAATGATTGATATAAATTGTAATCGAATGGGCATCCATTCAATGTAAAAACATAAGGATCAATATCTTCAAGCAGCGCACTATTGAGCCATACAATAGGAAGTGAATCACGGTTGTACTTTAATCTGAGCGCTCTAGTCATTTCAGATTGAACATCAATCTCTTTGTCACACCCAATTAATATTGCATCGAATTTGACCACATCACTAAACTGAGTAAAAAAGCTGTCCGTCGACACATACTCCTCAACACTTAATCCCAATCTAGTTAATGACGCCTTAATCGCATTTGAATTAGGGTAATCGTTAGCCACCCATGCAACAACACGATCAGGCGACAATGATTCAAATTCCGATTCTTTTTTCTGCGTTAGAAAATTAAGCTGTAATGCATTATTTCGTAATATTTTTTGTTCACCATCAAAATGCGTCATGAGCATTTTAATCATCCAGAAAAACAATGGTCTTGACGTCATGTCATGCATAGCAATTAATTCAATTTCATTTTGCTTAAAGCGAATAGTTAAGCGACGCTCAGCCATATCATTCGACATTACCATCATAAATAAAATACGTATTAGACTTTTAAAACTAGCATCGACTTCAATTTCTGTTTCTCCGTCGATAAGTGAACAGTCCAACAGTGCCCTATTTGCTTCAATTCCCATTGCCGACATGACGCGAGCACTCTCTTCACAAAGCACTTCTCCAAGTGGTATATAAGTCACGTCACTCTCAGCCTGGCTAATATCATTCAAAGCTGATATTAATAAAGAGATCCAACCTTTAAGCTGCCGTGTCGTAATATGCGATGGTAAAGAAGACAAATAAGAAAGCTCGCTCAACATAGCCTTTGTATCCACCTGCCTTTGCACTGCAGAGGCCAATGGTTGTAATTGCTCCAGCTGCCATAACAAGCTAGTTTCTTGAGTCATATTTCTACCAACCAAAAGCAGACCGCGATATGAGCTTTCATTTTTGAATGAATAAACCTGCCATTTATAGATACGCCCTAAACTCGTCATTGTTAGCTCAAATGTAATACCAACCTCACCTTTTAGAGCTTCTTTAATGGCTTGATGACAAGATATTGGCATGAAATCAAACACTGTCCGAGCTTTTTCAGCCTCTGGAAAGAGTATCTTTGCTTCCGCATTAATCATCTCCACTTCAGTCACTTCACTACAGAAAATAATCGCGCTGTGTATGGACTCTGTTAGAAGTTTAAACCTATGATCTTTCGCTTTAATCAACGCTCTATATTGACCATTTTGTTGCTGTATCGGCTGCAGTTCATCGAAAGGTAAAAATTGCTTTTCATTATGATGAACAATCGCTTTAAGAGGAGAAAACACCAATTTATTAATGATGTAGATCAGTAAGAAATAGAAAACTATCAAAACCATTCCTATTGCTATAAGCAAAGGAATTGCACTCTTTAATGTTGTCGAAGATAAGGTATTTTCTTGAATGATTTCTAGTTCTAGATCCGTTTGTACTGGCGACTTTAAGGGCAAACGGGTACTTAATGCCTGCTTAGTTGGTTCGGAGCCTATTTTATATTCTTCGAGCAACACATTATTAGGCCCATTACCATAAATACGGACACCACTTACTTGCGGACTTTCAAGCAATTCACTCGCCAATGTCAGATTATCGTTTAGTGAAATAAAGCCATATAAAAAACCGATATTTTTCCGGTTCTCAGAAAGTAATTTTTTCTTATACATCAACAAAATAGAATTATCTTGTGTCACAATAGACATCCATCTATTGATAAGCCCTTTTTGTAGTACAGAATCAAAGTCAATCTTAGTAAACAAACGAGCGCGAGGATCCATAGATCGCTCCCCATCACCCCATTCAATATAGAAAAAATCTAATCCACCAAAAAATAACACTTCATGGTGACTAAACAACAAATCTAATTCGCGTCCTGTTTCATAACGACTAAAAGACAAGCCTTGCCCAATAAAATTAATTTCATCTTCCGCACGAGCTAAGTAACTATTAAACGCTTGCTCTGCAACTTGATGCTTTAATGCTAAGTTTCTCTCAGCAGCAGAACGATTTAAAGACTCAATAAAATATAATGTCGCTAACCCAATAATTAAAAAAACCACACTAATTAAAAGCAACATTCTCTGTCGTAAACGACGACGTAAACTAACGGTTACTCTTGCCATAAATCCGCCGAATAATGATATGCCTCTTGCACCATTAAAAGTAAACTTTCTAAACCCAACTCTGCAGGTATGAGGTTTGCGTGAGCGACATATAGGTTTGGCATATTTTTCCCTTCAATATCCAGTTTAATGGCTTCAGCTACAGCAATAGACAAATCATCCATCATAAACAACACGCTAGCTTTGATTTGTGAATTTTCTGACTCCGCCACCCCTCCGGCAAGCAGTCCCCAGGCATTAGTTTGAATACTGGTAATATTGCTTTCTTTTAACGCATCCACAACTCCAGCAGAAATATTCTGAGAACAACTAAAAATAAAATCGGTTGGACTCTCCTTAATTACAGCACGAGCAAGATTAAATGCGTCCTGTTTATTATCTGCGACTTCCCAGATGTCACTAACATGACGTCCATAACGCATCATTTCATCTAAGAATAAATCACAACGAGCATATCCAAGGTACCCAATAGGTAAAACTAAAGCGGATATACTTATATCTAGCGGCAATTGTCGATTAAGATAACTAGCGAGCATCTTAGTCGCTCTTTTTTGATCAAAGCCGATATACATCAATGGAGGATGATTCATCCAATGAATAAATGGCGAAGCAAAATTATACAAAATCACCTTAGTTTTATCTGAACGTAAAAAACGTTCCAAGAACCGACGCTGTATTGCACCAATTCTGGTCATGACAATGTAGTCAGGTTGAGCATTTTCCATTTTGAGATAAGGCTCTAGATTAGGCCGATATTCAGATCCATCAACATAAGTGTCTAACCGATAATTAATTGCCAGCTCTCGCATACGCCTTTTGAACGACTGTAAAAGAGATTTATTTTCCAGTGAGTTTTCATCACCAAACAATAGCATCGCGATTCGCACAGGCTCTTTCTGGGCGATATTAATGGGATTAGGAAGAGAATTTACTACCGAAGTAAATTGTTCAGCCAAAGGGCCTTGCTTCGGTATCGCCTGATAAAATTCGTGACTCTCCATCACATCCAGCATTATGCCCGCAGACTGTCCAGAAGAAACAAATCCTCCCAAAGCAATCAACAAGATAAAAACATGCAGTCTTCGCATTCATTGGACCCGATGAAAATCATTAGAATTGTTATTCTAACCAAATTAACGAACTTTCGTGACAACAGAAATAAGAAAATGCAAACAAGCACAAAAATGAAGGGTAAATAGAAAAAGAAAACAAAGCGTTTAAACAAAATTCAGACATAAAAAAAGCCGACATAAAGTCAGCTTTTTTTAAAATTTGGTGCGGAAGGAGAGACTCGAACTCTCACGCCGTGAAGCACTGGAACCTAAATCCAGCGTGTCTACCAATTCCACCACTCCCGCAAGGAATGGCGAGCATTATAGGTAAATGAATTTTACGGTCAATAGTTTTTTTGAATATTTATCAAAAAAACTTAAAAAACACTACCATTCACCCGTTTGACTCGCCTAACCAACACAAATGCTTTATCAAGCACAAGGATAGGTTTTAAAAAGCACGCCCATTGTTATACTCACCACGCTCATAACGCACAGCCATTTCTTCCAAATCCATAGTATGAATTCGAGAAGCCTGACCTGCAGACCCAAACGCTTCATAACGATCAATACAAACCGCTTTCATCGCTTTAATACTTTCGGTTAAATACTTACGTGGATCAAAGTTACCTTTGTGCTCTGCAAGACTACGGCGAATAGCGCCTGTCGCTGCCAAACGTAAATCTGTATCAATATTTACCTTACGAACACCATAACGAATTGCTTTCACAATTTCGTCGACAGGAACACCGTAAGTTTCTGGAATTTCACCGCCAAACTCATTGATGATTTCTAACCAGTCTTGTGGCACAGAAGAAGAGCCATGCAATACGATATGCGTATTAGGTAACAATTCAACAATCTTCGCAATACGCTCGATATCAAGAATGTCTCCTGTAGGTGGTCGAGTAAACTTGTACGCTCCATGACTTGTTCCTATGGCAACAGCCAAAGCATCAATACCTGTCGCATTAACGAAGTCTACTGCTTCCTGAGGATCTGTAAGCATTTGATCCATCGTCAAAATACCTTCAGCGCCCACACCATCTTCTTCACCAGCTTCACCTGTCTCTAGCGACCCCAAAACACCCAACTCACCTTCTACCGATACGCCACAAGCATGTGCAAACTCAACCGTACGGCGAGTAACATCAACATTGTAGTCGTAACTGGCAGGTGTTTTACCATCAGCCATCAAAGAACCATCCATCATGACAGATGAAAAGCCTAATTGAATAGAACGCTGGCAAATCGCAGGTGATGTACCGTGATCCTGATGCATTACAACAGGGATATGAGGGTAATCTTCAATAGCTGCAGCAATCAAGTGACGCAAGAAATGGGAGCCTGCATACTGACGCGCTCCCGCTGATGCTTGCATGATAACAGGTGAATTCACTTCATGAGCGGCCTCCATAATGGCCTTAACCTGTTCCATGTTATTCACATTGAAGGCTGGTAAACCATAGCTGTGCTCGGCAGCATGATCTAGCAGTTGACGCATACTAATTAAAGGCATACAAGGTTTCCTCTGACAATTGGTCTTATATTGTATTTATACGGATGAAGTTAAGATGTTTAGCTAACTCTCCGAATATTTATTCATGATACTTCACAGCATCATAAGGCTTTTCAGCCCTATCGTTATTGTCATATTCGATCTTAACGCCGAATAGGTCACTCTCTAGTGTGATAATCGCCGACACTACTTAATACCTGTATCTATATTAAACAATGCCAGCGAAATAGGCTTTACGCCTTTATAATTTTAAATGATCTTTTGTCATTCTTTGATACTAATTTTGCGCTGCGCGACTCTAACATCGCAACAGCTGGAAGTACTTTTCCTTCAACAAATTCTAAAAAAGCTCCGCCACCAGTCGAAATATAAGAAATTCTATCTGCTAAACCGTACTTATCGATTGCTGCCAAGGTATCGCCGCCGCCAGCAACAGAGAAAGCATCGCTATCAGCAATAGCTTGCGCGACCACTTCCGTACCTTTAGAAAAATTATCAAACTCAAAAACACCGCATGGACCATTCCATAGAATGGTTTTTGCGTTCTTTAAAATCTCAGCAAGGGCTTGAGCAGAATCTGGACCCAAATCCATAATCTCTTCATTATCAGCCACTTGATCAACAGGTTTGATTGTTGCAACAGCTGTCTCAGAAAACTCCGTTCCAATACGAACATCAGTTACTTCTGGAATATCCAAGTCAGCCATTAGTTTTTGTGCTTGAGGGATTAAGTCTTTTTCATACAATGACTTACCTACA
The DNA here is from genome assembly GCF_055808695.1 of Marinomonas sp. GJ51-14. Classification (NCBI taxonomy): domain Bacteria; kingdom Pseudomonadati; phylum Pseudomonadota; class Gammaproteobacteria; order Oceanospirillales; family Oceanospirillaceae; genus Marinomonas; species Marinomonas sp. GJ51-14. The sequence continues at coordinate 1,281,320 of NZ_CM147879.1, read as the reverse complement.
TTGTAACCTCGAGCAGCAACAAACGTATTTGAAATACCGCCACCAACAATCAGTTGATCGCAAAGCTTAGATAAAGATTCTAGAACAGTTAGTTTAGTCGATACTTTTGAACCTCCAACAACGGCAACTAAAGGACGAGCTGGGTTATCAAGTGCTTTACCTAATGCTTCTAATTCCGCTGCAAGTAAAGGTCCAGCACAAGCTACAGGAGCAAACTTAGCAACACCATGAGTTGATGCGTGCGCACGATGTGCTGTACCAAAGGCATCCATCACAAAAACATCACATAAAGCCGCCATTTTTTGGGACAAAACTTCATCGTCTTTCTTTTCACCGACATTGAAACGCACGTTTTCAACTAAGACAAGCTGACCGGCTTCAACATCAACACCATCTAACCAATCTTTTATCAGAGGAACGTCTTGACCCAACAAACTTGCTAAATGTGTCGCTACAGGTTGAAGTGAAAACTCTTCTTCATATTGACCTTCTGTTGGACGACCAAGATGAGACATAACCATCACTTTCGCACCAGCCGCTAAAGCAAGTTTGATTGTTGGCAATGCAGCACGAATACGAACATCGCTGGTTATTTCCCCATTCTTCACTGGCACATTAAGATCTTCACGAATCAACACTCGTTTGTTCTTCAAATCTACATCGTTCATTTTTATTACGGTCATTTACAAAGTCCTTAAATTAAACATAGCGGTGCATCAATATGAAGATTACGACTTAATCACACCAGCCCAATACTTAGCCACATCTAACATACGATTAGCGTAGCCCCATTCATTATCAAACCAACACAACAACTTAACCATGCGTTGATCAATGACTTGTGTTTGCGTACTGTCAACAATGACAGAACGCGGATCATGATTGAAATCCACTGAAGCATGAGCCTCTTTAGTAAACCCCATTAGTCCAATATATTTCGTACTAGCTGCATGCTCTAACTGAGCATTAATTTGCTCAGCTGTTACATCTTGCTCTGTACGTAAAACCAAATCGATAACAGAGACGTTTAGAGTAGGAACACGAACGGCATTACACCCCATTTTCCCTGCAAGCTCAGGCATCATACGTGTGATGCCCCTTGCCAAACCAGTATCCACAGGAATGATTGAACTCAACGCAGCACGGGTCAAACGCAAATCTTTAGTATGATAACCATCAATTACAGGTTGATCATTCATTGCAGAGTGGATGGTTTGTGTTGCCCCATGCGCCACACCTGCGAATTGCTTAATGACATCTAATACAGGAATCAGACAATTTGTCGTGCAAGAGGCAGCAGAAACAATATCATGACTCGATTGTATTTCTTCATGGTTAAAACCATAAACAATCGTCGCATCCACATCCGATGCCGCAGGTTGAGAAAGTAAAATTCTTGGCACACCGGCATTTAGGTATGCCTGAGCACCTTCACGATCAGAGAAGCTACCAGAACACTCAAACACCATATCTAAACCTAAGGATGACCACTCTAGCTCTTCTGGTTTAGCACAAGAAAAACAAGCAATGGCGTCATCACCAATAAACAATGTATTGTCTTTTGTAGATACAGGTTTAGGGAAGCGACCATGAGTCGTGTCATAGCGTGTCAGATAACTGATTGTCTCAATGTCAGACAATTCATTTATTGCCACCACTTGAATGTGATCACGATAGCCATTTTCATAGAGTGCTCTTAATACCGAACGCCCTATACGGCCATAACCATTAATAGCGACTCGCAACATATTCCTACTACTTCATCGCAACGTAAAACAATTTTATCATTTCACATTTTATAAAAGAAAAAGAGGTGCACGAACGCACACCTCTTTCATTATCAAGCCCCAGTTATCAAACAACAACAGCTAAACAGCAAAATTACGCTGCTAACACTTTCTCAGCTGTTGCCACAACATTATCAACAGTAAAGCCAAAATGTTTCAATAAATCACCGCCAGGAGCTGACTCACCAAAGGTCGTCATTGCAACCATAGCACCACTAAAGCCAACATATTTGTACCAGTAATCAGCATGGGCAGCTTCTATAGCAATGCGCTTAGTTACTGAACTTGGCAATACAGATTCTTTATAAGCTGCATCTTGAGCATCAAAGACATTCGTTGATGGCATGGAAACCACACGAACTTGTTTACCTTTCGCTGTTAACGCTTCTGCTGATGCCATAGCTAAGCCCACTTCAGACCCTGTGGCTAGCAAAATTAGATCTGGTGTACCGCTGCAATCCTGAAGTACATAACCACCCTTTGTAACATTTGCTAATTGTTCTGCATTACGTGCTTGCGCAGGCAAACCTTGACGGGAAAAAATCAATGATGTTGGTCCATCACGACGTTCAATTGCCGCTTTCCAAGCAACGGCACTTTCCGCTGCATCACATGGGCGCCATACAACCATATTCGGCGTCATACGAAGATTCGCTAATTGCTCAACAGGTTGGTGAGTTGGGCCGTCTTCACCTTGACCAATAGAGTCATGGGTATATACGAAAATGTTCTGTATTCCCATTAGAGCAGACATACGAACCGCATTACGCGCGTATTCCATAAACATCATAAAAGTCGCACCGTAGTTGATGAAACCACCATGCAAAGACACGCCATTCATAATACCACTCATGCCAAATTCACGAACACCGTAGTAAATGTAGTTACCAGCAGGGTCTTCTTGAATACCTTTTGAGCCAGACCATAACGTCAGGTTAGAACCGGCTAAGTCAGCAGAGCCACCCAATAATTCTGGCAAGATAGCACCAAAGGTTCCGATTGCATTTTGAGATGCTTTACGGCTGGCGATATTTTCGCCTTTATCTTGGCTTTCTTGAATGAAAGCTTGAGCTTTTGCTTCAAAGTCAGCAGGGAGTTCACCCGTTATAACACGGCGTTCAAATTCTGCAGCTAATTCAGGAAAAGCTACTTGATAAGCTTTAAATTTTGAGTCCCATTCTACTTCGCGAGCTGCACCGTCATCTTTTGCATCCCAACCAGCATAAATATCAGCAGGAATTTCAAAAGGAGCATATGGCCACTCAAGGAATTCACGAGCCGCTGCAATTTCAGCATCACCTAGTGGTGCACCATGACAATCATGACTGCCAGATTTATTTGGTGAACCAAAACCAATAATAGTTTTACAACAAATTAATGTTGGCTTGTGTGTTTCCGCTTTTGCAGCTTCAATTGCTGCTTTAATCGCTACTGGATCATGACCATCTACATCAGCAATAACATGCCAACCGTAAGCTTCAAAGCGCTGTGGAGTGTTGTCTGTAAACCAACCTTCAACATGACCATCAATAGAAATACCGTTGTCATCCCAAAACGCCACTAATTTACCAAGACCTAATGTTCCAGCTAACGAACAAGCTTCATGGGAAATACCTTCCATCAAACAGCCATCGCCAAGGAAACAATAAGTATTGTGGTCAACAACTTCATGACCTTCACGGTTAAACTGTGCCGCCAAAGTTTTTTCAGCAATCGCCATACCTACAGCATTACTAATACCTGCACCTAGAGGGCCTGTTGTCGTTTCAACACCATCGGTATAACCATATTCAGGATGACCTGGCGTTTTAGAGTGCAGCTGACGGAATTGCTTTAATTCTTCAATTGGTAATTTATAACCAGACAGATGCAATAAAGAATAGATAAGCATAGAGCCGTGGCCATTAGACAAAACAAAGCGGTCGCGATCTACCCATTTTGAATTATTTGGGTTGTGCTTAAGGAAATCGTTCCATAGCACTTCAGCAATATCTGCCATACCCATTGGTGCGCCTGGATGTCCTGAATTGGCTTTTTGTACTGCATCCATACTCAATGCGCGTATGGCGTTAGCAAGTTGTTTACGAGACGGCATGGTTATTCCACTCCTGATAGCTTAACGAACAAATAGAAAGAACATTCTCTACAGGATAGAGCCACCATGCAATGCTGGCACCATCATTACGCCCACAAAATGAGCAAAGAAAATGAAATGACATAAAATCTGCACCATCGTAACAAAAAAACCGCCTTTTGCCTCATTAAAATCCACATCTCTGGTTGATATTTAACCCGCTCTAGTTCATCATTCGCCACTTAACAGCGTCGATTTGTCTCGGCTTGCGGGCGCTATATAAACTCAGCTAAACAGATGCGCAAGAACCTGTTTAGCATTTTTATGCAAAACAGGTTTTTTTATGCCTGTTTAGCGACTAACTCAGCTAAAGAGGAACACTCCTTATGTCCGAATATTCTTTATTTACTTCTGAATCCGTTTCAGAAGGTCACCCTGATAAAATTGCAGACCAAGTATCTGACGCCATTCTTGATGCGATCCTTGCTGAAGACCCTGAAGCTCGTGTTGCCTGTGAAACATTAGTCAAAACAGGTATGGTTTTAGTTGCTGGTGAAGTACGTACTAACGCTTGGGTCGATATTGAAGAAATCGCCCGCGGTGTCATTCGTGAAATTGGCTACAATAGTTCAGATATGGGCTTCGACTGGGAATCATGCGCCGTCATGAATGCCATAGGTAAGCAATCAGCTGACATTGCAGTTGGTGTAGATGAGGCCAGCGAAAAAGAGCTTGGTGCCGGTGACCAAGGTTTAATGTTTGGTTTTGCAACAAACGAAACCGATGTATTAATGCCAGCACCAATCACTTATGCCCACCGTCTTGTACAACGCCAAGCGGAAGTTCGTAAAAATGGCACACTTGATTTCCTTCGTCCGGATGCAAAAAGCCAAGTTACCTTCCGTTATGACGAAAGTGGCAAACCATGCGCAATTGATGCAGTCGTTTTATCAACACAACACAGTGCGACGGTAAAACAAGCGGATCTGCGCGAAGCAGTATTGGAAGAAATCATTAAACCTGTTCTTCCTGCAGAATGGTTATCAAAAGAAACCAAATACTTCATCAACCCAACAGGTCAGTTCATCATTGGTGGCCCTGTTGGTGATTGCGGTCTAACAGGTCGTAAGATTATTGTTGATACCTACGGTGGCATGGCTCGCCATGGTGGTGGTGCATTTTCTGGTAAAGATCCATCAAAAGTTGACCGCTCTGCCGCTTATGCCGGCCGCTATGTAGCGAAAAACATAGTTGCAGCAGGTCTAGCAGATAAGTGTGAGATTCAAATTTCTTATGCTATTGGTGTGGCTGAACCAACATCGATCAGTATCAATACATTTGGAACTGGTAAAGTTAGTGATGCGATCATCAGCCAACTTGTTCGTGAGCATTTTGAATTACGCCCCGCTGGATTGATTAAAATGTTGGATCTGAAACGCCCAATTTATTTACCAACTGCGGCATATGGTCACTTTGGCCGTGAAGGTGAGAACTTTACTTGGGAAAAAACAGACAAAGCAGACGCATTGCGTAAAGCCGCTGGTTTATAATTTCCTAGTTTTCAGTTATAAAGCCTTCTTTTGCCTTACTTTTTTAATAGAATGTAAGTGCTAAAGAAGGCTTTTTCATTTCTATTTTTTAAATACAGGACAAGGTATGCGTATCCCAAGAATTTTTATCGACACTGAACTCAATGAAAATACTGTCGTTGCCTTGCCTGATTCTACGTTCCAACACCTATGTAAAGTGCTGCGTCTAAAATCTAACCACCCTCTTCGTGTATTTAACGGCAAAGGCGGTCAATTTCATGCAACGTTACATGACGTAGAAAAACGTTCCGCAAGCATTTCCATTACACAGTTTGAGCCACTTAATAATGAATCTCCTCTACAAATCACCATAGGCCAATCCTTGTCCCGTGGCGAACGCATGGATTATGCCATCCAGAAAGCGGTAGAAGCTGGTGTTTATGCTATTCAACCTTTATTTAGCGAACGATGTGAAGTAAAACTGCAAGACAATCGAGCAGAAAAACGCCAACAACACTGGCAACAAGTGGCGATTAGTGCCGCAGAACAATGTGGTAGAGGCATAGTTCCCATTGTCCATTCCCCGATCGAACTCATTGATTGGCTAGAAAAAACCAAATGTAACGAAGTGTTAAAACTCACATTACACCATCATTGCATAAAACCTATCAGCCAATTAGAGCCACAAAAAAACAATCAAATTTTTTTATTAATAGGCCCAGAAGGAGGCCTAAGTGAAAAAGAAGTACAAGTATCTGAAAGCAAAGGATTTAATTCTATTGCTCTTGGCCCACGAGTTCTCAGAACAGAGACAGCCCCAGTTGTAGCACTCAGTGTAATTAACACTCTATGGGGTGATATTTCATGAAAGTTGATACAATATACCTGACGAAGCACTAACAAAATCACAACATATCCAGCGTACAAATAGCTTTAGTATTTTATCAGCAAAAAATTAAGGATAAATAATCACATGCTTCATCGAATCATTTTAGTCTGTATAAGCTACGTAAGCGCAGTTTTTCTTTCTACCGCTGTACAAGCTATTACGCTTGAAGAAGCGACTTATACAGCAATAGAAAATAGCCCTGAAGTCAGACAAGCTATTGCACTATACCGAGAAATCAAAGAAAGCGCTGACATAGCGCGTCGCTCTGGGTATTACCCAAGTATCGATCTATCAGCAGGTATAGGTCACGAAACAACTTATGCGGATGACTCGACATCAGAAGATGTTGACCTCACTCGTCGTGAACTCACTTTGGCATTAAATCAGCCCATCTTCGGTGGTTTTTCAACAGAAAACGAAGTGAAAAGATTACTAAGTGAAGCAGAAGCAGATCGCTGGGACGCACTAATTTCAGTAGAAAATACAGCCCTCGAGGTCGCTCAGGTTTATGCTAATATTTTACGCTACAGAGAACTCGTTACACTTGCAGATCTTAACTTAAAAACCCATCAGCGCATTTATGAACAAATAAAACTAAAAAGTGACTCTGGCATTGGCCGTCAATCAGATTTAAGCCAAATTACGGCTCGCCTAGCTAAAGCTCATGCGAATCATTTAGCTGCCATTAATAACTTAATCGATGCTGAGAGTAATTATAAAAACATTGTCGGTGAGCTTCCTCCTGAAGACCTTATTTATCCAGTTCCAGACCGTGCCCTATTACCACAAGATCTAGATTCAGCAATTCATGAAGCATTAAAGAAAAACCCTGCAATTGAAGGTGCCTACTGGGATATTATTGCCACAGAAAGCAGCGCGAAAATCACGGATTCTGAAAAATACCCAACAATCAACTTTGTATTAGAACGTACTTGGGACAATAATATCGACGGTAGTGTAGGCCCTAGTGAAGACCTACTTGCCATGGTACGACTAAACTACAATATCTACAGTGGTGGTTCTTATAAACGCAAGAGAGAAGTCGCCGTTCAGCAAAACATTCAAGCAAGCGAAATTCGCCGTAATACAATCAGAGACACTGAACTTACTGTTCGCTTGGCATGGGCCGCTTATGAAGCAACAACTGGTCAAAAAGAACATATTCAGCAATATGTTATTGCGACAAAAGAATCACAAATTGCTTACGAAAAACAATTTCGTTTAGGTCGTCGAACCTTATTAGATGTACTTGATAGTGAAAATGAACTATTTCAAGCCCGCCAAGATTACGTGAACGCAGACTACGATGAGCTTTTTTCTGAATTTCGCTTATTTAACGCCAAAGGTGAATTGATGCGAGCATTCCGCATTTATCGCCCTCAGCTACTAGGATTCAACGACTCATTTGATGAAAAAAGCGCACCTTCAACAGAAAACCAAAGTGCCATTAATGAATTGAAAGAGATCGAAGAAGCATCTCAAGCAAATGCAGATATTCAATCTACAGCACCTGAAAATACAGAAAATGATTTAGAGAGTGAACTTTTCCTAGAAGCCGATGAAAATTCTGGTAACTGGTAAGTAACTATTTCAATGCCCTCTCTCATAGGTTAATTAATCGTACAACTGCCATGAAAACGATTAATTAACCTTTTATCTCAAACAACATTGGCAACCCTGTACTTCGTTTTCGTCCTTCACAAGGTATAATCCACATTTCCTGACGCAAGTATCTGCATAAGATAGGGATTTTCCCTTCTCAGCGCCCTTATATTTCTATAGCATCAGTATCTATTAAATAGATTGTCTCAAAGCACAAAACGCTGCTTCGTTTTAGGAACTGACATATGACTATCAAACTCGGCATTGTTATGGATCCAATTTCATCCATAAACTACAAAAAAGATACTTCCTTGGCTATGTTATGGGCTGCTGCCGAAAAAGGCTGGCAATTATTTTACATGGAGCAGAAGGACCTATTTTTAGACAATGGCAAAGCATACGCCATGTCACGCCCATTAAATGTTTATAAAGATCCAACTCATTTTTACGATCTTGGTGAAGAAAATAAAACGCCTTTAGGTGATTTAGACGTTATCTTAATGCGAAAAGACCCACCGTTTGACAGCGAATTCGTCTACAGCACAATGATTCTAGAGCAAGCAGAAAGAGACGGTGCACTTGTTGTAAATGATCCTAAAAGCTTACGCGACTGCAATGAAAAGCTTTTTGCGACTCAATTTCCTCAATGTTGTCCGCCAGTATTGGTGACACGAAGAGCCGACTTATTAAAAGAGTTCCACAAAGAACATGGGGACGTCATTTTCAAACCCCTTGATGGAATGGGCGGCACGTCTATTTTTCGCCTAAAGCCTGATGACTCGAACGTTAGTGTGATTATTGAAACCCTAACCAAAATGGGCGTCGAGCAAACAATGGCACAGAAGTTTATCCCAGAAATTAAAGAGGGTGATAAGCGTATCTTAGTCGTAAATGGTGAACCCGTACCTTTTGCACTTGCACGCATTCCTGCATCTGGAGAAACCCGTGGCAACTTGGCAGCAGGTGGTCGAGGTGAAGGCCGTCCTCTGACTGATCGTGATCGCTGGATTTGTGATCAAGTCATTCCATCGCTAAAAGAAAAAGGATTGATGTTTGTTGGCTTAGATGTAATCGGAGATTACCTTACAGAAATTAATGTAACTAGCCCAACCTGCGTGCGTGAGCTGGACAACCAGTTTGACCTCAACATCGCTATGATTCTGATAGAAGCTATCGAAAAACGTCTTCAGTAACATCAGCATGCGAACAATAGATAAATTTTCAGTAGCGCTTTTCATCGCCATTAGCTTTCATGTGCTAATGGTGATGGCTATTGGTTTTGACTTTGTACTTCCATCACCAAAGCCTAAAACGCTCGAAATAACCCTAGTTCAACACACAACAAAAGCTCCCGTTGATGCAGACTTTATCGCCCAAGCTAACCAGCAGGCCAGCGGCACAGAACTGCGGAAACAAAAGCTTACGACCACAGAAAATTCACGCTTTTTATCCGATAAAATACAAGAAATATCGCCCCCTGTTCAACCTCAACTGGCTTCTGCAGAACCCGTCGATGAGCCTAGCCTACTTGCGACAAAAGACCAAGAAGCGGTTTTCGAAGTCGCTAACGAACCAGAGCAAGAAGCTAAAACACTTGAAGAGAAGTTTCTTGGTGAAACACAAATCCCAAGCCATCTTTCTAATGATATCGCGACATTAGAAGCCCTTCTCGATCAGCAACGACAGTCCTATGCAAAACGCCCAAGAATTCGTCGTTTAACCTCAGTGTCTGCCAAAGCGGCTATTGATGCCCAGTATTTGGATGATTGGCGCCGGAAAATCGAACGTATCGGCAATATCCATTACCCAGAAGAAGCTAAGCGTAACCATTTATATGGCGAGCTACGTTTAGCCGTAATTTTATTGCCGAACGGCTACGTGGATGACATTGAGGTGTTACATTCTTCCGGCACTCGCATTCTCGATGATGCCGCCATGCGAATTGTACGTTTGGCCGAACCATTTCAGAGTTTCCCCAGCGAGCTAAAGAAAGATATAGATAAACTGGAGATCATACGTACATGGCGCTTTATTCCAGGCAATCAGCTACAAAGTCAGTAGTATAACATTGAGTCTATTACCAATTCATAGGTATAAAAAAACCCTCATCTAGAGGGTTTTTTTGTCTTAAGCAAATCGATTATTATCGATATAAGCCGATCATCAATCGAATTGACCATCACCCATAGCAAGACGTATTTTTTTCATTGCGTTCTTTTCAAGTTGACGAATACGCTCTGCAGAAACACCATATTCATCGGCTAACTCATGCAGAGTAGATTTTGCATCAGATAACCAACGCTGAACTAAGATGTTACGACTACGCTCATCAAGATCAGCCATAGCAATTTCAAGACGCTGGTTCGAATCTTCCGTCCAATTACCATTCTCAAGCAAAGTTGCTGGATCTGAACGGTGATCTTCAAGATATTGTGATGGCGCTTGGAATGCACTTTCATCATCGTCATCGGCAGAAGCATCAAACGCCATATCAGATGAACTTAAACGCCCTTCCATTTGGCGAACGACTTCAGGTGTCACACCTAAATCACTAGCGACAGATTCAACTTCTGAATTACTGAACCAAGATAAAGTTTTCTTCGCACTGCGTAAATTAAAAAACATTTTACGTTGTGCCTTTGTTGTAGCAACTTTTACGATGCGCCAATTTTTCAGAATAAATTCGTGAATCTCTGCTTTAATCCAATGTACGGCAAAAGAAACAAGACGCACACCCACTTCAGGGTTAAAACGTTTCACAGCTTTCATTAAGCCAACATTGCCTTCTTGGATTAAGTCACCTTGTGCCAATCCATATCCTGAGTAGCTTTTCGCAATATGAGCAACAAATCTCAAATGCGACATAACCAATGTTCTAGCTGCTTCTAGGTCTTCGTTGTAATAAAGACGTTCCGCCAATACTTTTTCTTCGTCAGCCGATAAAATCGGAATACGACCAACGGCTTGCATATAAGATTCTAGGTTCTGACCAGGAATCATAATGTCTGTAGGCTGAAGAGTTTTACCCATCTCTGTTTCACCTTCTTAGTTGTTCATATTGAATATGACTAAATATTACCAAGTAAACGCTACAAATATGTGCCGTAAATGTGAATAAACCATGGCTATTATCTTAATACTGATTTTAGCCTTTTATGGATCACTGCAGTTCAATATTTGTTATATGGCGGTTGACGGCAATCCAAGCCCCAAGCACACCAATAAGCGCACTAATAGTTAAACACAAAACGATTTCATCTGCATTAAAAGTCTGCAATTGAAAACCACTTTGATACGACTCAATCAATCGCTCTGCGGGAGCACTTACCCACCAGCTAAGTAAGAGAATACAAAGGCTGGCAAAAAAACCACCTAACACGCCGAACCAAAATCCCATGTATAAAAATGGTCGACGAATATAGCCATCTGTCGCGCCAACCAACTTCATCACCAAGACTTCATCACGACGGCTTTCCACTGACATCCGGATGGTATTACCCACAATTAAAAGTACAGCGACAATCAGTAAAACCGACAAGGCATATACAAAACGCTGCCCAAAGCTCAGTATATTTGCAAGACGCTGTAACCATTGTGCATCTAATTCAGCGTATTCCACTTCCTTTTGTGCTGCCAACTGATCTCGCAATGCTTGTAGATTCGATAAAGTAGCAATATCAACAATTTCTCTTGGAATAACCCGTAATACAATAGGTAAAGGGTTTTCCGGTAACGAAGAAAGAATTTGTTCGTAGCCGCTTGAACTCTCAAAATATCGCAGGCCTTCTTCTTTCGAAATATATTCCACTGACGCTACATCTGCTTGCGCCGAGATACGATGCGACAAAGCAAGTGCTTGCGTATCTTCTAAGTCAGCAAAAAGATAGAGCGTAATGACCGACTGTTGCTCCCATTGATCCGTCACTGACTGTACGTTTTTTAATAAAACATACAGTCCACCGGGTAGAGACAGCGCGATCGCCAGCACCATAACAGTCATCACACTCGCCAAAGGGTAGCTTACCAAGCGCATAAAACTTTCAATGAAAGTAGTTTGATGCTGACGAAAGTATTTACCTAGATTGAACGAAGAGCGTGTTGGCCAGTTGTGTTTAGTTGCTTTAATTGATTGCCTGGTTGCACCTCGTTGATTCGGCTTCTGTGCCATTTAGCCAAACCCTCCATCATTCACCATTCGGCCTTGATTCAAAGTTAATACTCGATGACGCATACGAGCAACCAGTGCCAAGTCATGACTTGCTACTAAAACAGTCACACCAACTCGATTAAATTCCTGAAATAAATTCATAATTTCAGCTGACAATTTAGGGTCTAAGTTACCTGTTGGCTCATCGGCCAATAACAGCTGAGGTTTATTCACAACCGCTCGAGCAATACCTACTCGCTGCTGTTCACCACCAGACAAAGCCATTGGGTTGTATTTTTCTTTATCCAATAAACCCACTTTATCCAGTGCAGCACGAACACGTTTTGCAATTTGTTCAGAATCTGCACCACTCACCTGTAAAGGCAGCGCAACATTATGAAAAACACTTCGATCAAACAATAATTGGTGATTTTGAAACACTACACCAACACGACGTCGATGTTGCGGAATAGCACGGCGACTTAACGTACGTAGATCCACACCATCAACCAAAATCTGCCCAGTCGTCTGACGCTCAATCATCATCATAAGTTTCATTAAGGTACTTTTACCTGCACCAGAATGACCAGTCAAAAACGCCATTTCGCCTTGTTGCAAGTGAAAGCTCACCTGCGACAATGCTTCTTGTCCGCTCTCGTACTTTTTACCAACTCGCTGAAATTCGATTTCCACGTTGACCCACTGACATTAAATTTAAAAAAGAAGTGCCTAAGTTATTTTTACTCACTATCAAACAAAGCATCAACAAATTCTTGAGCAACAAAAGGACGCAAGTCATCTGCTTGTTCACCGACACCAATGTAACGTATTGGTAATCCGAACTGCTTGGCGATAGCAAAAATGATTCCGCCTTTCGCCGTGCCATCCAGCTTAGTTAAGGTTATACCACTCACACCAACTGCTTCAGAGAATAGCTTAGCCTGACTGATGGCATTTTGACCAGTCCCAGCATCAAGCACCAACATCACCTCATGTGGCGCATGCACATCAAGTTTTTTCATTACTCGAACGACTTTTGATAACTCGTTCATTAGATTCGCTTTGTTTTGTAAACGACCAGCTGTATCTGCAATCACAATGTCGACACCTTTGGCTTTAGCAGACTCAATCGCATCATAAATAACAGACGCAGAATCCGCTCCCGTATGCTGTGCAACGACTGGAACATTATTACGCTCACCCCAAACTTGTAGCTGCTCCACAGCCGCTGCTCGGAATGTATCACCTGCAGCCAACATAACACTTTTGCCTTCAGCCTGATATTTTTTAGCAAGCTTACCAATGGTGGTGGTTTTACCTACGCCATTAACGCCTACCATCAATATCACAAAAGGTCCGTCACTATTTATCGGATCAAGTTCTTGCTGTGACTGACTCAATATATCCGTCATGTCAGTTTTCAAACTGGCCAACAATGCGGAAGAATCTTTCAGTTCTTTACGAGTCAGCTTTTCAGTTAGACTGCTGATTAATGTTTGTGTTGCATCAATACCAACGTCAGCCATCAATAGTTGCGTTTCCAACTCTTCTAATAGCTCGTCGTCTACTTTTTTACTACCGCCAAGAACTGTCGATAAACCACTTCCTAATCCACTTCGAGTACGAGACAAGCCTGATTTAATACGTTGAGACCAAGATAAGGTAGGTTCTGAATCTACAGCAACCGACTCTGAAGTCTGAGTAGTTACAAGATCTGCGGTGTCAGCAATCAATTCCATTTCAGGATCAGCAGAATCCGTTGATTCTTGATTAGTGTTCAAGGCGGCTGCATCTTTTCGTTTAGCCGCTTTGATATCAGCGTTCATTCTATTAACAAAACGACGGCGAATCACAAAGGCAATAATCGCCAAAATTGTTCCTATGGCAATAGGAATATAGCGAGCATATTCACCAAGATAAGGTGTAAAAAAAGCAATAATCTGATTAACAACTTCCATTAAATCGGTCTCTTAATTTTGACTGATGCAGTAAACATCAGTGAAATGCTATGATTGAACCCAGCGCCACACACATGGATACTCAAAAATGATTATTTTATCATCATTCTGATTAGCAAACAGGCCTAGTTTCGCGCAACATACACCCAATTTACTATGACTCAAGGTTCATTATGCCTGATAATAACAAACCGCTCTTCAGTCGACCTGTTTTAACCCTTGTCATGTTTTTTTGTATCTTGGCAATTTGGGTCTTAAATTTGGCATCGTCAAACAGCAAACTACCTTCACCAAACATAGAAACATGGGCAACAGAGTCAGGCATTCCTGTTATTTGGCTAAAACAATCAGAATGGGAAAATAGCAATAAATTAGAAATTCGCTTTTCATTTCATTCAGACATAAAAAATACCACATTAGTTCAAGCCACTTTTGCCATGTTAATGAGTGATTCTTTGCCTCTGAGCACCGCAACTATTAATCAAAGATTAGAGCCTTTAGCGGCAAGAGCAAGCAGCTATTATGATCACGAAAACCAAATCATTGGCTTAACACTTAGTAACGAACCTCAATACTTACAACCAACTTTGTCTTTAATCAGTAATTGGCTAACACACCCAACATTTAAACAACGAACACTTGATACATGGCAACGCCAGCAAAAGACGAACATATCAGCACAATCAGACCAGGAGCTGACTGTCTACTCTAATACGACAAGGAGACAAAATAGCCAAACAGTAGCGGATCTCTCATTAACGCAAATATCAGACTTCTATCACGGCCTCCAAAGTTTTGCTGGAACCATCTTTGTTGTGGGTGATTTATCTACAGAAGCTAAGCAAACGCTTAAAACAACACTGAATACTATCAGTCAAAACTATCAGGTATCGCAACCTATGATAGAGCTCGATCAAAGTACAAAAAACAGCTCAATTATACGAGCAACTAAAGGTCAGTATTTATGGCAAACGAAAAGCGCCATAGCACTAACGCCAATATCTTCCATACAAGACTGGCTTAGCTTACAAATTTGGGGAGCGGATCTTGTTTCAACACTTAATCAACAAGAGCATATTGATTTTGTTCAACTATCACTGACTCTTTCCCAATATCAACCAAGGACTTGGTGGAATATTCAATATGCCAATCATCTCAAAGATAAAGCTCAAGGCGATATTTCCAATAAGATAATGGATGCCATAAGTTTCACATCTATTGAAAAAGTCCCTTCAGCAAATGATGAAAAGGCTTTTACGCTGTTATTTGACTCTTTCAAATCACAACTTGAGCATCAAGTGCAGTCACCGACTTGGTGGAGCTATATCGCCACACAAGTTACTCATGAGAACGGCCAGTTCACCATTGAAGAATTTGTTAACAACTATAAAGAAGCGATCGATACTTTTACAATAAATGATTACCAAGTGACGCTACAACAGTTATTAAAGCCGTCATCCTACCAAGAGATTCAGGTTTACCAATGAGAAAAAATGTTCTGAAACATGCATCGAATAACAGTAAAACAAAAGCATCGAAACTGCGTATTATTGCGGGTGAATGGCGCTCTCGTCAGTTACCTATTCCAGATATCCAAGGCTTACGTCCAACACCAGATAGAGTAAGAGAAACCCTCTTTAATTGGATAAACCCTTATGTTCCGGGTGCAGCCTGTGGCGACCTTTTTTGTGGATCTGGCGCATTAGGTTTAGAAGCTTTATCACGTGGTGCAAAACATCTACTTTTTGTTGATAACTCACGAATTGTTTCTCAACAGATGACTGACAACCTAGCAATCCTAGGTGCCACCAATGCTGATGTTGTGGCTCAAAATGCAGCAACGTTTCTAGAATCCGCAATACCTAGACCACTAGACATTGTCTTCCTAGATCCCCCTTTTCGAAAAGGCTGGTTGGCACAAATGATTCCTTTGCTGGAAAAAGGTTGGCTCGCGAATCGCGCTCTTGTTTATATAGAAATGGAAAAAGAAGCAACCCTTCCCCCTTTACCACGCCATTGGTCGCTAAAAAAAGAAAAAACTGCGGGACAGCTAGTCTATCGTTTATTTGAAGTAACCAATTCTTCTGAAGAAACAAATTAGGCTAATATTAAGGGCCCTGACCAAAATAGGGCCCTTAATATCTTGCCTCTATATCCATGCACTTTAATATTGCACACGTATCCTTTTTTACCTCGAATCCCCCCTTTAAACTCAATACCCTAAAGCCATAAATTTTTAGCACGATGATTGCATAGGCTCTTCTATCAGGTGCTATTTTATTGGCACATCAGTCGATACTATTAATAAACAGGGAGTCCTCTATGTTGGCAAACCTATCCTTCAAAGCAAAATTATTATTTCTACTTATTACAGCAATTATGGGGTTTGTTATTGTTACTTTTGTTGCGATGGACGGTCTCTCATCCCAACAAAATGCAAATAATGAATTAAGAAAACTTTCAAAGATTCAAGCATCTAGTGATCAACTTAGTATCAAGATGTTAGAAATAGCGGACGGTTTACGCTCCATATCCATGGAAAATTACACAGATTATGTTGCTAGCGCGAATAATCAAATCGCAAAAAACGCAGATGTGATTGGAGTTAATATTGAGCGGGCAAACAGTTTAGATCTAAAACAAGCTCTTGAAGAAAACTTAATAGAAATAAACAACTATAGTCAGTCACTCATGGCTCTGATCGACAAACGCTACATTATTGGTTTTGATTCCACATCTGGATTACGTGGTCGTATAAACAGCATGGGATCTGAAATCAGTGAGGACATAAAACGACTTAGTTTATTAAAACGAGAGTTCACAAATGTTCGTAAGGCTGAGGCAGGTTATTTATCAGGACCATCAAATGAAATTTTAGAAGAATTCTCTAACAGCTTTGCACGTTTTGAAAGCCGAGTACTTAACTTTGGTTTCGAAGACACTCATGGTGTTAAAGCCTATGCCTATCGTGATGCAATTTTGCAATATGGTGAAGAATACCTATCTTTGAATGAGATTGAGTCTGTTTTTAGCACGCAAAAAAATCAATTCGACAACAGTTTACAGAAAACGAACCAACTCATTGAGACAGAAGTATTAAAGGCCGAAGCTAGTGCCGAAGCCAGTTCAACCCAAGCCAATGCCACCTTACTTATTGTGAGTGCTATAGTTGTTCTTGTTGCAACTCTGCTAATGATTACCATAGGTCGTAGCGTAAATAGCACACTACAAAACATCATCACAGACTTGAACAAAGTAAAGCAAGGCGACATGTCTGCTAAGGCTCGAATCAATACAAAACGCCATGATGAATTTGATCAACTGGGTCAATCTTTAAACGAAATGACGGATGGCTTAGGTGGTGTATTAAAAGACGTGGTTTCAACCACAGACCACATCAGTACCATGTCTATCGACTTAAATAACACCATTAGCAATATCGCCAACAGTAATTCTCTTGTGAATCAGCGAACACTCTCATTAGCTACAGGTACCGACGATATATCAAATCGGCTTTCCGTACTGTCCAACACAACAGATTCTCTTCGAACTCAATCCAACGACACTTACCAATCAGCAAAATCGGGTGCAGATACGATAAAAACCGTACTCACTAGCATCAGTGACACTGTTAATGTGGTTAATATGACCAGCGGACAACTAAATGAATTAGGCCGATTATCTAAAGACATCGATAACGTCATTGCCATGATCAATGATCTAGCTAATCAAACTAACTTACTTGCTTTGAACGCTGCAATTGAAGCTGCACGAGCAGGCGAAGCAGGACGAGGTTTTTCTGTTGTTGCCGATGAAGTGCGAGCTTTAGCTGAAAAAACCGTTGATGCCACATCAAAGATTACAGACATAGTCGGTACAATCCAAAATTCAACGCAAACGGCTATTACGACTATGGAAAGTGGTCAAGCTAACCTTAAAATCATCAGCGAAAATGGTAGCCATGCTGAAGAGGCTATGCGAGATATAGAAGCCAATGCTATGACTGGATCGAAATCCACCGACGCCATGGCCAATGCCATTCAAGACGTTGCTAGCACTGCCGTTCAAATGAGCACTGAGATGGAGGAAATTGCTCAGCAACTCAATCAAGACACCCAGTCTATTGATATATTGGTGGATAAAACCAAACAAATTCAGCAACTTTCAGAAGAGTTAGCAAGTAAAACTAAAGTATTTACACTCGTATAATCTTTTCCCTACCTGATTAATAAAAGACTTATTATTGTCTAATTCATAAACAACAAGAAGTCTTTTATTGTCAGCTCCAACTTAATCTTCCAATCCTCTATGACTGAATCCATCAAGCCCTTGATGACACTCAACGCAAGCGCTAGACTGTGTGCCATTATTAATCGATGCATTCCCTCTTCTTTTCCCGGGAAATCGAGCACTTTCATCAGGATAATCAAAACCTATGCCGGACGTCATCCCAGCTGACTCTGTTGGTATTGTTACGCCACAGATTGCGCAATTCGAAACACCGTTGGCACTTTCCTGCGGACAAACATTGTCATCATATCAACTCGTTTATGAGACTTATGGAACGTTAAATTCAGACGCTTCCAACGCAATTTTAGTTTGCCATGCTCTAAGTGGCGACCATCATGCTGCGGGATATCATGCTATGTCTGATACCAAACCGGGCTGGTGGGATTCTGCCATCGGGCCAGGCAAAGCCATCGATACAAATCACTTTTTTGTTATTTCATTAAACAATCTCGGTGGTTGCTGCGGAACGACGGGGCCAACATCCATTAACCCAGCAACAAAAGCACGATGGGGAGCAGATTTCCCTATCGTTACCGTTGAAGACTGGGTGGAAAGCCAAGCACGTTTAGCGGATCGACTTGGTATTAAGACTTTTGCAGCTATTGTTGGCGGTAGTCTTGGTGGCATGCAGGTTTTAGAGTGGAGCATTCGTTATCCTGACCGTATCAAAGCGGCGGTTATTATTGCTTCTGCCCCAAAACTGTCTACACAAAATATCGCTTTTAACGAAGTCGCTAGACAATCTATCCGACGTGACCCTGACTTCTATGATGGCAACTATCTGGACAATAACTCTGTACCAACCAACGGGTTAGGTTTGGCTCGCATGTTAGGGCACATTACCTATTTATCAGACGATGCTATGGGCGCCAAATTTGGCCGTCAGATGCGTCATGACACATACCAGTACAACTATGGTATTGAGTTCGAAGTAGAAAGCTATTTGCGCTATCAAGGTGAGGCATTCACCAAACGATTTGATGCTAATACCTATATGTTAATGACTAAAGCTCTTGATTACTTTGATCCTGCAGCACAAACCAATGGTGACTTAGCGGCAGCATTAGGTAGAGCGCAATGTGAATTTTTATTAGTATCGTTTACAACCGATTGGCGTTTCTCTCCTGAACGAAGTGAAGAAATCGTTGATGCGTTAGTTAAGGCAGGCAAACAAGTTTCTTATGCGAAAATAGAAGCGGCAGAAGGTCACGATGCATTCCTTTTCCCAATTCCAAGATATATGACCGTATTGAATACTTTCTTAACTCGCGTTGCCAATCACTTAATAACAGGGGCTAACTAATGCGTTCTGATTTAGAAATCATCGATGAATGGGTTAAGCCAAATATCCGCGTACTCGATTTAGCCTGTGGTCCGGGTGAATTACTTAAACACTTGTTGGATAACAAAAAAGTCCGTGGCTATGGATTGGAAATTGATCCTGATGATTTAAATACCTGTATCGAAAAGGGCATTCCTGTTTTAGAACAAAACATAGATGAAGGCTTACAGAATTTTGAAGATCACAGCTTTGATTTGGTGCTTATGACACACGCTTTGCAACAGTTTCGTCGCCCAGACTTGTTGATCGATGAAATGCTTCGTATTGGCAAAGAATGCATCATTACCTTTCCAAACTTTGGTCATTGGAGAAGTCGCCTTCACCTTGCTCTAAAGGGCCGTATGCCGGTATCCGAATTTTTGCCATACAACTGGTATGATACGCCAAACATTCACTTTTTTACCTTTCAAGACTTCGAACTCTTGTGCCGCGAAAAAAACATTAAAATTCTACGTTGGGCAGCAGTAGATGGTCATTTAAAAGACCACTGGTGGATTCGTTCTATGCCTAATTTATTCAGTGAAACTGCAATTTTTCATATCAGCCGCTAAACCACAAGCTTCAAAATAAAGTAGGCAAGTATGTTGTTGCCTACTTCTTAGATTCATATTTTAAAACTCACGGGAGTTTCCGATGAATAAAACCATCGTATTAGCCAGTAACAATGCAGGTAAAATAAAAGAGTTTAATGCTCTATTGAGTGATGTCGGTATCGATGTAAAACCACAAAGCGAATTCAACGTACAAGAAGCAGAAGAAAATGGATTGAGCTTCATTGAAAATGCCATATTAAAAGCACGTAATGCTTGTGCTCAAACCGGTTTACCGGCTCTTGCCGATGATTCTGGTATTGAAGTCGATTATTTAGATGGTGCGCCAGGTATTTACTCTGCTCGTTTTGCTGGCGAACATGGCAACAATGAAGCTAACAATGCACTTTTGTTAGAAAAACTAGATGGCGTTCCTGTGTTAGAACGTACTGCTCGTTTTCACTGTGTTTTAGCTTATATGCGCCATAAAGACGACCCAACACCTCAAGTATTCCATGGCATTTGGGAAGGCCGAATTCTCACTTCTGACGAAGGCGAAGAAGGATTTGGTTACGACCCAATATTCTATGTTCCAGAATGCGGTTGCAGTGCGGCAAGCTTACCAAAAGAAGTAAAAAATCAAATCAGTCATCGTGGCAAAGCATTGCAACAACTATTAGCGACGTTTCAAAAAGACGCTTTCAAATTGAGTAATAGATTGTGAACCACTCGTTACCACCACTGAGTTTATACATACATTTACCTTGGTGTGTACGAAAATGCCCTTATTGTGATTTCAACTCACATCAAGCCGACCGTTTTGAAACCAATGGTCAGCTACCAGAAGATGCTTATTTATCGCAATTGCTTGCGGATCTAGACGCCGATTTACCTTATGTTGCTGGCCGCCCAATTCAAACGGCTTTCATTGGTGGCGGCACGCCAAGCCTAATGAGCGAAGATTTTTACTACAAGCTCATGAACGCGCTACGAGAAAAACTAACTTGGGTAAACAATGCTGAAATTACCATGGAAGCCAACCCTGGCACCTTTGAGCAAGAAAAATTTAGTCATTTCCGCAAAGCTGGCATCAATCGATTGTCCATTGGGATTCAAAGTTTCCAACCAAACCTGTTGAAAACTCTAGGAAGAATCCACAACCGAGAAGAAGCCATCCATGCTGTGGATAAGTCTAGAGCAGCAGGGTTCGATAATATCAATATAGATTTAATGCATGGTTTGCCAGATCAAAGCCAAGTCATGGCCATGGAAGATCTTGCCATCGCTATTGATTTAAACCCTGATCACCTTTCTTGGTATCAATTAACCATAGAGCCAAACACGGAGTTTTATCGTCGTCCGCCAACGCTTCCAGAGGACAATACTTTATGGGAAATCCAAGACGCAGGACAAGCACTACTCACTCAGTATGGCTATGCTCAATATGAAGTATCCGCAAATGCGAAAACCGATCGTCGCGCCGCACATAATCTGAACTATTGGCGCTTTGGTGACTACATAGGAATTGGCGCTGGTGCGCACGGAAAAATCACATTAGTTAATGGTCAAATATTTCGTACACGAAAGACTAGACACCCAAATCACTATCTAAAAAACCTTCCTGAAGCGCTCGTGATCAAAGAAGCCATTGAACAGGAAGATCTACCATTAGAATTCATGATGAATCGCTTACGCTTATTCGAAACCTTTGATTTAAAGGATTACCAACGATTCACCTATCAATCAGTCCCAACCCCTTTGATAGTGGCTTGCGAAACAGCAATTAAACAAGGTTTGTTAGACGCTAATGAGTGGAAACGGGGTCATATTAAAACAACAGAAAAGGGCAAACTTTTTCTCAATGAGTTGCTAGAATTATTCCTCCCCTAGCACGTCACTTTGTTTACTATAATTTGACATCTAACTAAATTGATGTACCCTTTGCCACGTTAAGAATAAAAAAAGGCCCTCGTAGATGGCCTTTTTTTCGTTCTGTTACAAATACATAAATCTAGATGATTTTTCCGGTGTGGTATTAATCTTAAAAAAAAACGATTAATTACGTTGTTCTAATAATTACCTAACGTGAGTATCCATACGCTTTTCAGTATTCATCAAGAATGAATAAGACGAAGCAAACGGGTCAGTTCTCGGTGATCAAAAAATAGCCGGAATAGAACAATATAGGTCGTATTAAGAACAATCTAATAATGAAATTTCTTTTAGGGTTAAGTAACGAAGTTACATAAAAAGTACTCATGTAGGTTTTCGTTTAAACAGATTGGAAAGTAGATCAGAAAATGATTTTACTAATTAGGGGAGAATGTTTATGAGTAATAAAGTTCCTGACGATGGTCGGGCTGAATACAATACATCTTATAAAGTAGGACAAGACAACGTACAGTTTCTTGGTCTAGACGTACTAAATCCAGTATTTAGTACCAGTGCGATTATCATCTTTGCTTTCATTCTTGGAAGTATTTTATTTCCAACGGATGCAAGCGCATTATTATCAGGAGCAAAAAGCTGGTCTATTAATAATTTTGACTGGTTTTTTATGGTTTCAGGTAACATCTTTGTACTTTTCTGTTTGGCTCTCATTGCTCTTCCTCTTGGTAAAATCCGTCTTGGTGGTACAGAGGCAAAAGCAGAACATTCAACCATCACTTGGTTCTCAATGTTGTTTGCTGCAGGTATGGGTATTGGCTTAATGTTCTGGAGTGTTGCAGAACCGGTTGCTTATTACACAGGTTGGTACGGAACACCATTTGATGTTGCAGCCAATACACCTGAAGCGAAAGAATTAGCAATGGGCGGCACCATGTTCCATTGGGGTCTTCATCCTTGGGCTATTTATGCGGTTGTTGGTCTTTCACTGGCTTTCTTCGCTTACAACAAAGGCTTACCACTAACGATTCGTTCTGCGTTTTATCCTTTACTTGGCGAAAAAGTATGGGGCACAACCGGTCACGTTATCGACGTTATTTCGGTTATTGCAACCATCTTTGGTTTGGCTACTTCACTTGGTTTTGGTGCGCAACAAGCAACAAGCGGTCTTAACTTTTTATTCGGTATTCCAAATACACTCACTACACAAATTATTGTTATTTGTGCCGTGACGGCAGTTGCGATCATATCGGTTGCTCGTGGTCTAGAAGGCGGTGTCAAACTACTGTCTAACGTAAACATGATCATTGCTGCAGTGTTGGCTTTATTTATCGTTGTTGTTGGTAACACTGGCGCGATCTTCGCTGCAATCGGAACTTTCTTCCTAAGCTACATTGAAAACATCATTCCACTAAGTAACTGGATTGGTCGTGAAGACGAAACCTTTTACCATGGCTGGACTGTGTTCTACTGGGCTTGGTGGATTTCCTGGTCACCATTCGTAGGTATGTTTATCGCACGTGTTTCTCGCGGTCGTACGGTACGTGAGTTCGTTGTTGCTGTTCTATTAGTTCCAACAGCTGTATCACTGGTTTGGATGTCTATCTTCGGTGGTTCTGCACTTGAGCAAGTAGAAAATGGTGTTGGCGCATTGGCTAATGGCATCAGTGATTCTTCACTGGCTATGTTCCAAATGTTTGCTAGTCTGCCCCTAACGTCTTTGACTTCTTTCGTAGGTATCGTTCTTGTATTGGTATTCTTCGTAACATCTTCTGACTCTGGCTCTTTGGTTATCGACGGCATTACAGCTGGTGGTAAAACTGACGCGCCAATGATTCAGCGTGTTTTCTGGGCAGTTCTTGAAGGTATTATTGCGATTGCATTGTTGATCGGTGGTGGCTCTGAAGCTCTTGGCGCGATCCAAGCAGCTGCAATCACAATTGGCTTACCTTTCACTTTCCTAATGCTGATCATGTGTATCAGTCTATGGAAAGGATTACGCAGCGATATGCACCTTTATAAGTAATTCAGCACTTATAAGATAAAGCACTTGTCATAAGTGTTTATAGAAAATGAAATGCGAGTGGCAGTCAGACTGCCACTCGTATTGTTTTTTATAGGCTAATATTTTATTATCACTCTCTCTTAGGGGAGTAATCTTCTTTGCACGTACAAATATTGTGTTTAACACTTTGTATATTGCAAAAATTCTTTGTCAACATAATTGGGCCTCAAGCTCGTGGCAAAGAAGTTCTAGTTCGATATCAATCGACAGAATTGGTGAGACTTAAGACAATAACTTGGCTCAGGTGGGCACAGGTGTATTGTCTTTTGTTGTATTGCCCACCTAGGACCCACTAATAAATGGAAGCTCTACTAACCTCAATATCTACGGTTGCTCTCGCTGAAATGGGCGACAAAACTCAACTCTTGGCGCTGTTCCTCGCAACTCGTTTTACGTCTAAATTCTCTATTATTTCCGGCATTTTTATTGCGACATTATTAAACCATGCGCTATCCGCTTGGCTTGGTGTGGAAGTAGCACACTGGATTCCTGAAAGCGCTATAAGTTGGATCATAGGATTAAGTTTTATTGCTGTCGGTTTGTGGCTATTAATCCCAGACAAGGACGAAAATGAAGAAAGTAATATACTTAAATATGGAGCTTTCAGTGCAACCTTTATCTTATTTTTTCTTGCTGAAATAGGTGACAAAACACAAATCGCAACCGTATTACTTGGAGCCCATTATGGTGGTGTCTGGATGGTATTATTAGGCTCGACATTAGGTATGATGCTAGCAAATGTTCCTGTGGTATTAGCTGGCCGCTGGCTCATAGATAAAATAAATGCAGATAAAACAAGATTACTTGCTTGTTTACTCTTTCTTATTATGGGCATAGTGACGTTAGCATCACCTTTGCTTGAATAAACATTCGTTCTAATAAATGGGAACAGTACAATGGACGTCGAATTAACAGAAATACTCGAAGCACTTTGTCTACATGCACCTTTTAATGAGATTGCAGAAGACCCGCAACTAAACGATATGGTCAAAGATATAGAGATCCAATACCTGCGTGCGGGAGAGTGGACAATCGCCCCCGGTGCGCTGAACAATACTTTATTCTTTATCCGTAGCGGTGCCATTGAAGTGCTCAGTAAAGAAGGTAAGTTAATTCGACGTATGAATGAAGGCGAGCTATTTGGTTATGCGTCTTTGTTGCGGGGCGGTAAATCATCACAGTCCATGCGAACCATGGAAGATAGTTTACTGTATAGAATTCCTGCTCGTTGGTTTCTCAAGCTTTACGAAGAGAACGACAATTTTTCTGATTTTTTTGAGCTAGCACGAGAAGTCCGTTTACGAGCGGCCATGGATTCACAAAATTCAGACGTCTCATTAATGACTTGTCCTGTTGTCAGCTTACTCAGACGTCCACCTATTAGTATTCAAATGGATGCGGATATTCGTATGGCGGCACAAACTATGTCGGAACATCGCGTATCTAGTTTATTAATTACAGACAATGGTGAGCTAATCGGTATTCTCACAGATCGAGACTTACGCACCAGAGCTGTTGCTCAAGGGCTAGATTACGACACGCCAGTTTCGACCATAATGACACATGACCCTATTGTCATGGACAGTCACGATTATGCTTCAGAAGCCGTCTTGAAGATGATGGAACGAAATGTTCACCATATTCCCATTATGAAAAGCGGCCGCCCTATTGGTGTGGTTAGCACAGGAGATATAGTTCAAAAGGAAAGCCACGGTAGCGTTTACCTAATCAGTGATATTTTTAAACAAAATAATATTGAAAGCTTACGGGCCATCAGTCAAAAAATGACCCACACCTTTACTCAGCTTGTCGTAGCAGACGCCAACACACAAATGATTGGCAATGCCATGTCTCACATTGGAACAGCCTTTGTGAAGCGCCTCTTGCAACTTGGGGAGGAAAAATTCGGCCCAGCTCCTGTTCCTTATTGTTTTATTGCTTTGGGTTCACAAGCAAGAGAAGAACAAACCATTAGCACAGATCAAGACAACGCGCTGATCATTAGTGACAAATACAAGGAAGAAATTCATGGCGAATACTTCGAAGCATTAAGTCATTGGGTTTGTCAGAATCTAGATCAATGTGGCTACACACTCTGTACTGGCGATATTATGGCTTCAAACCCTCGTTGGCGTCAGCCTTTATCCGTTTGGAAAGAAAACTTCAGTGACTGGATACAAAAACCAAAAGCAGAAGCTTTGCTACGCCTATCTATTTTCTTTGATTTACGTGGGGTTTATGGCGATAAAACATTAGCAAAACAACTTAATCAACATATTCGCAAAGAGGCTAAAGAACACTCAGGCTTTTTAACCTTTATGGCCCGTAATGCCAATCAAAGAAAGCCACCTTTGGGCTTCTTTAGGCAATTTGTTCTAGATGGCGAAGGCAAACAATCCCGAACCTTTAATTTAAAAGAAAGAGGTATCGCGCCCATTATCGATATCGTTCGTGTGCACGCCCTCGCCTGTGGTAGTGATAAACTTAATACGTTAGAGCGCATAGAAGATATCGAAGCAGCAGGTTTACTTCCCGACGGCCGAGCTAAAGACTTAACGTTAGCATTAGAAATGATAGGTATGGTTCGAATTAAAAACCAGAAAGACCAAATAGAAGCAGGTGAACCACCTACCAATCACGTCAACCCAGAAAATTTGTCTTCCTTTGAAAAGCGGCATTTAAGAGACGCGTTCAATATTGTCACACGTCAGCAGGAATTCATTAAATTCCGTTATGCAGGGAAGCGTAGTTAAATGTCATTCTTTAAAAAGAAACCTGCAGTAGAAGTTCAAGATTGGCAAAGTATGTTTGCAGAGTGGGCAAAAGAGGCTCCTGAAGGCCCTTTAAAACGCTATTATCAAGCAGGCATGATCAGCCCAGACACCAAGCTTGAAGATACGCCTTTGTTGGCATTAGACTTGGAAACAACGGGTCTGGATTCAAACCAAGACGAAATCATCAGTCTAGGATTAATCCCCCTAAGCAGCAAAACGATTCGCTGTAAGGGAGCGCAATATTGGATGGCAAAGCCTGAGCATTCATTGCATGCAGAATCTGTTACGATTCATGAAATTACCGATGCAGAACTGGAACAAGCCCCACCTTTAGAAGCCATACTGGATGAAATATTGTCAGCCTTAACCAGACAAGTGATTGTTGTCCATTGTGTTTCAATTGAGCGTCAGTTTTTACTGCAAGCCGCTATGAAAATATACGGCTATCCGCTGTATTTTCCAGTACTTGATACGATGGGGATTGAATACCAAGCGATTCACAAGCCTTGGTGGAAGCGCTTTGGTAAACAGCCGTCATTGCGTTTAGATGCTTGTCGACAGCGTTATCGTTTACCTCGTTACAAAGCTCATCATGCATTGACCGATGCCTTGTCATCGGCAGAGTTACTGCAAGCTCAAATTGCTTATCACTTGGACCCTGCCGCTGACATTTCAGACTATTGGGTATGAGAATTTCGTCATAGTTCTAGTTTTTAATTTCTTGATTTTCAACCAAAGGGCAGCTTTCCCGAACCATTAGTTCAGTTTCTAAAATCACATCTTTGGCTTCACGTAATCCCAAAAATACTTCTGCAGCAATGCGCCCTTTTTCAACGGTTTGTTGATGCATGGTTGTAATAGAAGGATGGAAATTTTCACTTTCAGTAATGCCATCGAAGCCAACAACTTGTAGATCTTCTGGAACACGTAATCCCATTTGTAAGGCTGCTTGTACGGCCGCAATGGCAATACAATCGCTCATACATAGCAAAAGCTGAGGACGATTAAACATAGTTAGAGCTTCACGAGCCGCTTGATAAGCGAGCTTATGACTGTTTTCAGGGATATTCCAAATACACTCTGGTGGAACGCTTATATTCTGCTCTTTTAAAGCTTCAAAGTAACCATGAAGTCGTTGAATAGAAATGGATGCTGCACGCTCAAACAGCTCATCCTCACGAATTCGACAGACTCGATCCGTGTCTACTAAAGACAAGCCTAAAATAGCCACATGCTCCGGCTTATGAGTCAAAGCATGGCGTGCAATAATATATGCACCGCCGTGGTTTTCCACATTAACCGAGGTTGTTCCAGGAATAAAACTATCTACTGTGATGATATTTTTATTTGGCATCAACCAAGGAGCGTTATGGCATTGTTGAGGTTTATGACCGTAAACAATAAAACCATCTACCATGGAAGATTGCATACGGCTTTGCGCGTCTTGTTCAATTTCATCAGAAGACAACAACAGCATATTGTATGCATTGGCCTCTAGCACTTCGGCTATACCTTTCAAAAATTGATTTGCAACGGGGTCCGTTAAGCTATAACTAAGATCATCAGACAAAACAATGCCAACAATACCAGTACGGCCAGTACGTAAACTACGTGCTGCTGCATTCGGGCCGAAATAGCCCATTTTTTCACACTCATTCAGAATGTTTTCACGCAGATTCGCTGACAGTTGATCAGGTCTGTTAAAAGCGTTCGATATTGTTGCAGTCGACACTTCCAAGCGTTCTGCAACATCTTTTAAAGTCAGTTTCTTTATGCCTTTTTTCATACAAGCACTCACAACAATATAAAGCAGTTACAAATAAGCCGATTCATGTACAACATAAACCGGCTTGGCCACAGAAACCCCAGCGAAACAGTGCGCTAGAAGCGCTAAGGCAATCTAACGTAACATGCTTGATAAGCTGGTAAAGTTAATGTCTGGCCGTCCCACGCAGAGTCAAAACCATGACCCTGCAATATCTCAATCCCTTCGTTTTTCAGTACTGCTTGCTGTGTTCCATTTGTCATGTTCAACACAACTAATAGGCGCTCGCCTTGGTATTCGCGCACCAAGGCAATCAACTGCTCATTACCAACATCAAGTTGAGACAAGTCTCCATTTATTAATGCCGGCTGCTGTTGACGCCAATGGATCAATTTACGAACCTTATGCAATAAAGCATCAGGGTTCGCTTCTTGTTCCTCGACACTCAATGATAAATGTTTTTCGTAAACTGGCAACCATGGTTCAATTGTTGAGAATCCACCTTGTGATGAATTACTCCATACCATAGGAGTACGGCAGCCATCCCGCCCTTTAAATACAGGCCATAATGGAATGCCATAAGGATCTTGGATTCGCTCAAAAGGCACTTCTGCTTCTGGTAAGCCAAGCTCTTCACCTTGGTATAAACATACACTACCACGTAAAGACAAAATCAGTGCTAATGCAATTAATGGATAAGAGTCACCATCTTCGTTTTCACCCCAACGGGATCGCGATCTTACCACATCGTGATTAGACAGTGCCCAACAAGGCCAACCATCCCCCACGATGTCTTGCATATTTTTCAATACATCACGAATGTATTCTGGTGAGTGCGGTTTGTTTAGAAAATCAAAAGTATACGCCATGTGGAGCTTATCACCGCCTGACGTGTATTCCGCCATACGCTTAAGTGGGAAGTCATCACCAATTTCACCAACCGTTGTACTACCCGGAAATTCATCCATCATGGCACGTAGCTCTTTCAGAAAATCTAAATTCTCAGGGCGGCTTAAATCATAGACATGACGCTGATACGTGTACGGGTTATCGTGTGGCGCACCCATTGTTTTAGGCTCGCCAGCCGGTACTGGTGGATTGTCTTCCAAGCCTTCACTGTGAAAGTAAAAGTTCACTGTGTCTAAGCGAAAACCATCCACACCCAGCTTCAACCAGAAACGCATATTATCCAAATGCGCTTTACGTACGTCTGGATTATGAAAATTAAAATCTGGCTGAGACTCTAAGAAGTTATGCAAATAATACTGCAAGCGACGACTGTCCCATTTCCATGCACTGCCACCAAAAATAGACAACCAGTTATTCGGCGGTGAACCATCCGGCTTAGGGTCTGCCCAAACATACCAATCGGCTTTTGCATTGGTTTTATCTTGACGGCTCTCTTCAAACCAAGGATGCGCATCAGCAGAATGACTGATAACTTGGTCAATCATGACTTTAAGACCCAATTCGTGTGAACGATTAATTAAGGTTTTAAAGTCATCTAATGAGCCAAACATTGGATCGATATCGCAATAATCAGAAACGTCATACCCAAAATCTTTCATTGGCGAAGTAAAAATAGGTGAAAGCCAAATGGCATCCACACCTAAGGAAGCGACGTAATCTAATTTGCTCGTAATACCAGCCAAATCACCAATGCCGTCGCCATTCGCATCCATAAAACTACGTGGGTAAATTTGATAAATAACCCCACCTTTCCACCAATTCAAGTTGGTTGTCATAAAGACTCTCCAAAACAGATAAAGCCTGATACAGCGACGTTCGCCGTATCAGTAAAAAATTAACGCAGGTATGACAACTCTTTATCATCAAACAAATGCATTTTTTCAGGCAAGGCAGATAAATGAACCGTGTCACCACGTTGAATATTCAATGTACCGGCTTGCTTAGCAATGATGGCTTCATCACACCCAGAAACGGTCACATAAAGTAAGGTGGCTTCACCAAGCGCTTCAACAAATGACACCTTGCCGGACAGAAGGCTTTTTTCTTCCGTATCAACCACAACCAAATCTTCAGGACGAATACCAAAAAATGCCTTCTTAGATTGCTCGCCTGCATCGGTGACAATCGGAGTATTCACAATTGTCGAAGAGGACAAAGATACGCTGGTTTGTTCTCCCGCTTTTTCAATTTTACAAGGCACAACATTCATTGCTGGTGAACCAATAAACTTAGCCACGAAGACATTAGCTGGGTGTTCATATAAATCCAGCGGCGCACCGACTTGTTCAATATTACCCGCAGACAACAGAACAATACGATCCGCTAGCGTCATCGCCTCGACCTGGTCATGAGTGACATAAATCATAGTTGAATCCGGCATGCTGTCTTTCAAGTTCGCAATTTCCATACGCGTTGCCACACGTAAAGCCGCATCCAAGTTCGACAATGGCTCATCAAATAAGAACACTTTAGGGCGACGAACAATCGCACGACCAATAGCCACACGTTGGCGTTGCCCACCAGAAAGCGCTTTCGGTAAGCGGTCTAAATATTCGGTTAGCTGCAACAAATCCGCCGCTTTTCGAACTTGTAAATCGACTTCAGCTTTACTCTGTTTTGCAATCTGTAAACTGAATGCCATATTGTCATAGACAGACATATGCGGGTACAAAGCATAACTTTGGAACACCATAGCAATGCCGCGTAATGCTGGCGGAACGTCATTTACAACCTGGCCATCAATTTCTAATGTACCTGACGTGATCTCTTCAAGACCCGAAATCATACGTAACAAAGTAGATTTACCACAGCCAGATGGCCCAACAAACACGATGAATTCACCTTGTTTGATATCCAAATTAATATCTTTCAGTACTTCGACTTTATTCGAATAAATCTTTTTAACATGCGTTAGCTTTACATCAGCCATGGTTCAATTGCCTCAATCTAAATGCTTACCTTGAGTGAGGAGCAAAGCTCAACTCACTACTTAGGTTTACGTTACATATTTAAGTTATTTAACAGAGCCTGCCAACAGACCACGCACAAGATAACGCTGCAGACTGAAGAAGACACACAAAGGGATAATAATAGTGATAAACGCAGACGCTGTGAGAATTTCCCAGTTGCCACCACGTGATCCTAAAAGCTCACGAAGCTGACCAGTGAGAACCAAATGCTCTTCGTTATTACCCAAGAAAACCATCGCTATCAATAAATCATTCCAAACCCAAAGGAACTGGAAAATGGCAAAGGATGCCAACGCAGGAAACGACAAGGGCAATATGATTTTGCGGAAAATATCAAAATCGGATGCACCATCAACACGAGCGGACTCAATAA
The DNA here is from genome assembly GCF_055808695.1 of Marinomonas sp. GJ51-14. Lineage (NCBI taxonomy): Bacteria > Pseudomonadati > Pseudomonadota > Gammaproteobacteria > Oceanospirillales > Oceanospirillaceae > Marinomonas > Marinomonas sp. GJ51-14. The sequence goes on along the minus strand of NZ_CM147879.1, from coordinate 1,249,369 downwards.
TCTCAGCAGGCAAACCCGCAATATAGTTACGTAATAAATAGATCGCCAAGGGCAACCCAAAACCCGTATGAGCAAGCCAGATACCGATATATGTTTTCGAGCCTACGCCAAAGAATTCACCTATCAAATTGTAGCTTTTCAATAGTGGGATCAATGACATCTGTAAAGGTACAACCAATAAACCTACTACAGCAGCAACAAGTAACGCACGTCCAGGAAATCGCATCCAAGCCAACGCATACGCGGCAAACGCAGCGACTAAGATTGGAATCACGGTAGCTGGAATCGTCACAGTCAGAGAGTTAAGGAAAGACTGGCCTAAGCCTTCGGTTCCTAACACTTCACGGTAATTATCTAACGTAAAACGAGGAGGCACTTCAGCCGTATAAAAAATACGCTGTCCACGGGAACCTTTCCATTCATCCGGAGAAGAAAGCACATAATCGCCATTTTCCATGACTTGTAATGTTTTGCCTTTTTTAAGCTCAGCAACCGTACCAACAGCGAAAGCTTCAGGTTGTAATGAACTGGAACCAAACTTGGTGATCTCCCCTGCGGAACCTTCTAATAAATTACCGCGAATAACATATAGATCACCTTCTTGCACCTGTGCTTTTGGTTCATGTGCTCGGGCAACAATACGCTGTTCAGAAGTCGATAATGCCGTCCACCAGCCAGACACAGACAATTGGTCTTTATCTCGAATAGAAGAGATAAACAAACCTGCTGTAGGAATTGTCCAGATAATTACCAAAAATAAAACGGTGGCATGAACCAAATAGGTTAACGGAGAACGCTTCGATGAAGTAATCATATTAACGGCCCTCCATTTCTGCGTTCGCACGCTTAATATTCCAAACCATAATAGGAATAACCAATACCATAATAACGATTGCTACAACGGCACCACGACCGAAATCACCACCACCTCGGAACATCCAATCGAACATTTGATTCGCCAAGACTTGCGTATCCCATTGTCCATTTGTCATTGCCAAAACAATGTCGAAAACCTTCAGCACCAGAATGGTAATGGTCGTCCATACCACAGCTATGGTTCCCCAAATTTGCGGCACCATAATTTTGAAAAAAATCTGTAAACCATTCGCGCCATCTAATACGGCGGCTTCGATGGTTTCGTCAGGAATACCTCGTAGCGCCGCAGACAAAATCACCATGGCAAAACCGGTTTGAACCCATACCAAGATGACCATTAAGAAGAAATTGTTCCAGAAAGGAATCGTGATCCAGTTTTGCGGCTCGCCACCGAAAAACACCACAACTGCATTTAATAAACCGATTTGGGCATCGCCGCCGCTGCGAAAATCATAAATAAATTTCCAAATAACAGATGCGCCAATAAAAGAAATCGCCATCGGCATAAAGATAAGGCTTTTCGCAATATTGCCCCACCAGATACGATCCGTCATGGTTGCAATAACTAAACCTAAAAAGGTCGATGCCGTGGGAACAACAATTAACCACAGCATGTTATTACGAAACGATTCGAAAAATTCATCACTACCAAACAACCACACATAATTCGAAATACCGACAAACTCATCGCCGGTTCGATCAAAGAATGACAATCGAATAGAGTCAACAACAGGATAAAAAAGGTAGAACGTCAGCAACAAAACCGCAGGTCCTAAAAACAACCAAGGACGAACACCATTAGCGATACGCAAGTTACGAGACACACGTTGTGCAGAACCGGTTTTTGTAGGAAAGATTTTATCTAAGAGAATATTAGAACCGTAGAAATAAACAACACATCCCAAGATACCCACAATCATGGTCATCAACGCAGAAGCGAGCTGGGCCATAGAAACTCCAAATACATGTAACACAAAGGCCACTTTTAAAAGCAGCCTTACCTATTAAATACTGCAACATAAAAAGCCCCTAAACTCACATGAGTTTTAGGGGCTTTAAAAAGTGTTACTTCAATGCATCCCATGTTTTCTGGATATCATGAGCCACGTCTTTGGCGTCTTTACCGCCAGTGTAATCAACCATACCAGTCCAGAAAGAACCTGCACCGATTTTACCTGGCATCAAATCTGATCCATCAAAACGGAAGGTGGTTGCATAACGTAAAATTTCACCTTGTTTTTTAGCTGCTTCACTTGAGTAAAGATCTGGATTGGCACCCAAATGCGCAGAAATAAAACCAGTTTGCGCCATCCATAATTCATGAGCGATTGGTGAGCGAATGAAATCCACAAAAGCACGTGCGCCTTTGGAATCGCTGGTGATACTGGTCAAAGTACCTGCACCTAAGACAGGGTTACCTAAGTTCTTCGATTCATAAGAAGGGAAATAAAAGAAATCAGCATCTAGACCAAGCTCAACACCTTCTGGGAAGAATGCTGGAATAAACGATGCTTGGCGATGTAAATAACACTTTGGAGGAGACTGGAACATACCTTTTGGGCTGTCACGGAAATCCGTTGACGCTACTGCGCCTGCACCACCATCAACAAAAGCATCATTACGTGCGAACCAACCGAACTCATTGATAGCGCCAACAATGCGCGGATCATCGAATTTAATTTCATTGCTTACCCATTTGTCATAAACAGATGCGGGTTGTGTACGAAGTAGTAAATCTTCAACCCAATCCGTTGCAGGCCAGCCTGTTGCTGCTCCGGAACCTAGACCGATACACCAAGGAGTGCCGCCATCTGCAACGATTTCTTCTGTCAGAGCTTTGAGTTCTTCCATTGTTTCAGGAACATCATATCCAGCATCAGCAAAATTATCAGGAGAGTACCAAACTAAAGACTTCAAATCGGCACGATAGAAAACACCATAAAACTCTTTTTTACCCTTGGCATTTTTAAAGGTTGCAAGATCGGCCCAAGATTGACCAGCGGCATAATCTTTTATAACAGCATTTTTTACATCATCACTTAATGGCGTCAGCAAACCTTTTGCAGCTAGATCGGCAGCCAAACCAGGCTGAGGAAAAATCGATACATTTGGAGCACTACCTGCTTGAGTATCAATAACAATTTGTTGTTCAAAGGAATCGGAACCCGCGTAATTAACTTTTGCGCCTGTGGCTTTTTCAAAATAAGCAACCACGCGTTCAAAGTTTGCTTTTTCATCACCCATCCAAGGACCGAAAACAGAAACAGTTTCGCCAGACAGGTCAACAGACTTCAAAGCCTCATAACTTTTCCAATTAAAGCGTGAATCTTCACCGGGTTTAACAAATAGGTCCGCTGCACTAGCAACGTTTACGGAAAGTGTCAGAGCAATCGCCGCTGACAATAGTGATTTTTTCATAGGTGCTCCTTACAGGCTTACTTGGGAACTCCCTAGTACGCCTTTATTGTTATTATCGCAGGTCGAAATAAGGTAAAACATGTCTTCTATAAGGATTAAGAAGAAGTTTGATTATTAACAATCAAAACCAGAGCTTCAAGCACTCTCCTTCCTTAATATTGTCTTAATTGTTTTTTAAATTTAGTAATGAGTTCTTAAAAAGTGAATCTCATTTTATTCACTCTTGTTGATTAAAAAACCATCAAAATAAAGATTCCATTATAAATTCAGCAAGTTATCAAATAAAAACCGTCAAAAACATATCATTTTTTATACGGTTTATTTGCCCTTGATAACTTATTTCCCAGACATAAAAAAAGCGTGGCAAGGCCACGCTTTTTAAATTCAAAAAATGAGCCACACGCTATTCTAATAGTGAGAGTAACGTGGGTAGTTGATTTAGAGCAGCTTTCTGATACTTAATCAAAAACGTTCTAACTGTGCCTCAGCTTCTGCCAAAGATGGCAAAGATGGATACGCTCCTAATTTTGTTACAGAATCAGCACCGCACGCCGCAGCAAAACGCACGATATCAATCAAGGCTTGCTTTGATAATGTGGCCAAAGATGCCTGACTACCACCTTGCTCAGCCAATTTATAAAGTAAGCCGCCCACAAAGGCATCACCCGCAGCCGTTGTGTCTTTTACTTCCACTTTAGGTGTCACAACCTCACTCTCACCATGAGCTGCTGTGTAGAAGCGAATAGCATTAGCTCCATCCGTTAACACAAATAATGTCACACCTGCCGCTAATGTTTGCTCAATCAATACAAATGGGTCATCAGCCAATACAGCAAGCTCTTCCAAGCTGGCTTTCACTACATCACCACTTTGCATCCAATCAATGACTCGTTGTTTATCTACTTGTCCATTGGGCCACAGGTTTGTACGCAAATTTACGTCGATGCTCACAACCCAATTGGCAGCACGCGCCATACTTACACCAGCTAATGTCGCTTTTGTAATATCTGCATCTGTTAATGTATTAGAGCAGGTATGAAAAACACCTTGGCTTTGAGAGAACCAAGCGCCCTTAAAGTCGTCTTCACCGAATAAAATGTCTGCAGAAGGGCTGCGGTAGAATTCAAAACTACGTTCGCCAGTTTGATCCAAGCTAACAAACGCCAAAGCAGTTTTGGCTTCGGTTGTCATCAACATGTTGTCAGTGTTCACGCCATAACTGTCTAATGATTCTTTCAAAAAGTGACCAAAGGCATCATCGCCAACTTGCCCAACAAAGTGACTATTACCACCTAAACGCGCTACAGCAACGGCTACATTAGCTGGCGCGCCACCTGGAAACTTAGTAAAAGATTCCAGTTCTCCGGCCTGAGTTGCACCATTAGATAAAAAATCAATTAAGGCTTCGCCAAATGCCATCACTTTTGTTGTCATTGTTTTGCTCTCTTTTTAATACACAACTAGATGCTGTGCAGATATAAATAAGGTTAGGCGAAAAATTATGCAGGGCAAGGAACATTAAATCAATTTAATTTATTTAAATAACTTAGGTTTTTAATCCTATAGATTGAACTGGAACGGTTCAAACTAATAAATGCAATTAGTTCACCCTCTCTTTCTTTCTTGCTAGACTCGAAGATATATGACAATTAAAAAAATAACCTTTCGAGCAAAAAAATGACCCAATCCAAATGCATCTATGTTGTAGACGATGACAACGAGATCCGCTCTCTGCTCAAAACTTATTTGGAAAAACACCAATTCACTGTATTAACAGCTGAATCAGGTGAGACTTTTTTAGAGGACTTTAAACCCTCTCAACAGGTTGATTTGGTGATCTTAGATATCATGCTTCCAGGTCAAGATGGCTTTGCTGTGTGCCGTTCACTTAGAACACAATCTCAAGTACCCGTAATAATGCTTACAGCAAACTCAGACGAAACGGATCGTATTATTGGCTTAGAAATTGGTGCAGACGACTATCTTGCTAAACCTTTTAACCCTCGTGAGTTACTCGCTAGGATTAAGGCTATTCTTAGACGAATGGAACATACCGAAGTCATTAAAACACCGACAGTGACCCATCGCTTTTATCGCTTCGCTCAATTTACTCTAGACACCATGTCGAGAGAGTTGCAGGTAAACGAAGAAAAAGAGTCTTTATCAGGGGCGGATTACAACTTACTTATGTTGTTTTTGAATCACCCAGGAGAAGTACTGACGCGAGAGCACATTGCGGAAAATACCAGAGGAAGAGACAGCGCTCCCCTTGATCGCTTTATTGATGTTCACGTTAGCCGCTTACGTCAACGTTTACGTGAAGATGCCCGTCATCCACAATTAATCAAAACCGTTCGAGGCCAAGGTTATATTTTAACTTCTGATGTTGAAGCCATTAGCCATGTCAGCTAACTTGCCAGAAAGCCAAAGCTCCCGCATCAAACGCTGGTCGCAGTCTTTGACAGGGCAACTCCTCATCATCATGGCGTTAGGAGTGGCAAGCGCGCAGTTTATCAGCTCCACCATCTGGTTACGTCAATTAGAATCAGACACCGAAGAGAACGTACGTGAAGTTTCGAAACACATGGCCTTTCGGATCGCAGCCACCGTCAGTTACTTCAAGTCTTTGCCAACAAACTATCGTCATATCGTTATCGATCAATTACAAGACATGGGTGGAACTCGCTTCTTTGTTACTTTAAACAAAGAAGAAATCTTGATTAACCACATTCCAGATTCGCCACTTAAAGACATTGTGAAAAACCAAGTACAATCCACATTGGTCAAGCAATTAGGCATTCATAATGCTCAAATAGCTTTCTCAAGCCCGAGTGATTTACACGTTATTAATAATCACACACGTCTTGCAGACTTACCTGAACGATGGGGACATCACAGTTTATTAGTTAAACCGCTTACGCCACCCATTATCGTCATCCAAATCCCAATCAATGATACAGATTGGTTATATTTGGCGAGCTTGATGCCCGATCCTTATTTTCTTGATGGTACATCAGCATTGAGTGGCGATCGCCTCTTTTCCATGGCCATGTCTGTTATCACTGTATTATTGCTCAGCATTCTAATTTTAAGGCGAGTAACTCGCCCACTTGCTTCATTGGCTCGTGCAGCAGAGCGCTTTGGACAAGGTGATTGGCACCCCATCAAAGAAGTCGGCAGTGTTGAAGTTCGTAATACTGCAAAAGCCTTTAACGATATGCAGAGACGTATACAACGTTATTTAAACGACAGAGAAAGGTTATTCGCATCTATTTCACACGATTTGAAAACTCCTATTACACGCTTGCATCTGCGGGCAGAAATGCTAGATGACGATGACGTTCGAGAAGCTATGATTCGTGATCTTGAAGATCTGGATATGTTGGTAAAAGGCGCTCTGCAAAGCGTAAAAGAAACGGATATTCATGAAAATCGCATCGACGTCAATATTTCTCGAATGCTCAAAGACATGCAATCCGCAGTGAATAGCAATGGCGAAAGACTCACTGTTATTGGTGAATTAAAACATGCCTTTATTGGCAAACCTCTGGCAATCAAACGCTGCCTAGGTAATCTCGTCGACAATGCTTTGTACTACGGAAAAACAGCCACGGTTTTTATTGAAGATAATGAAGACGAAGTTTGTATTCGAATTTGCGATCAAGGCCCAGGCATTCCAATCGACAAGATTGATAAAGTCTTTCAACCTTATACACGACTAACACCGGATCATTCGGGTCACCCTGGCGGCATGGGCTTGGGCCTCAGTATTGCACGGAATATTGCTCGTGCTCATGGCGGCGAAGTCACCCTAAGCAATCACCCTCAACAAGGATTAGAAGCGACAACTAAACTACCTCGCCATTAAGAGTGTTTCATCAAGGAATGTTGTATTCGCATCACCAATGCAAGACTTCGTTACAATAGGTTGCTCTACTTTACCCCACACAGACCAATCCTTTGCTAAATTCTGTAACTCGGTCGCGAGCTTATGTTGAACTTCAACAAGCTGCGTCGAAATGATTAACGCAATGTCAATGTACCCTATGTCATTGACTAGACGATATAACAATAAAAAAGGTCACTATCATGAAAAAAATTGCTTTCGGTTTAAGTGCTGTTGCTCTTTCTCTTGCCGCGTCAACTAGTCACGCAGGCGACGTAGAAGTTCTACATTGGTGGACATCTGGTGGCGAAGCCGCTGCGATCAATGTACTTAAACAAGAAATGGTTGATGCCGGCCACACTTGGAAAGACTTCGCAGTCGCAGGTGGTGGCGGTGAGTCAGCAATGACTGTTCTTAAATCCCGTGCCATTGCTGGCAACCCTCCTTCTGCTGCTCAAATCAAAGGCCCAACTATTCAAGAATGGGGCGATCTAGGCTTCCTTACTAATCTTGATGATGTTGCAGATGCCAGTGATTGGGACGTGGTTTTACCTCGCGTTGTTAGCGACACAATGAAATACGATGGTCACTATGTTGCGGCACCAGTTAACGTTCACCGCGTAAACTGGATGTGGGCAAACCCTGAAGTATTCCGTAAATCAGGCGCATCTATCCCAACAACATGGGATCAGTTTATTGTTGAAGCGAAGAAAATCAAAGCAGCAGGTTTCACTCCTCTTGCTCACGGTGGTCAAGCTTGGCAAGACGCGACGCTTTTTGAAGCCATTGCGCTTTCTAAAGGTTCCCAGTTCTACAGCAGCGCTTTCATTGGTTTGACTGACAAAACATTGCGCAGCCAAGACATGATCGACGTTTTTGATACTTTCAAGCAAATGCGTGAATTCGTTGACCCAGGTTTCTCTGGTCGCGACTGGAACATTGCAACCTCTATGGTTATCAATGGTGATGCAGCAATGCAAATCATGGGAGATTGGGCGAAAGGTGAATTTACTGCTGCAGGCAAAAAAGCAGGCGTTGATTATGTTTGTTTCCCAGCTCCGGGTACAAGCAACGCATTCACTTTCAATATCGACTCTCTAGCCATGTTTAAAGTAGATGGTAAAGAAAAACAAGCGGCTCAAAAAGATCTTGCTCGTTTGATTCTTGAACCTAAATTCCAAGAAACATTTAACTTGAACAAGGGTTCTATCCCAACTCGCTTGAACATGCCTCGCGATAAGTTCGATTCTTGCGCTCATTCAGCAATGGATTCTTTCCTAGCAAGCTCAACAACTGGCAACTTGGTACCAAGTATGGCTCACGGCATGGCTGTGAACTCTATGGTTCAAGGCGCTATCTTTGATGTTGTGACTAACTTCTTTAACGATGAATCTATGACATCTAAAGAAGCAGTAGATAAGCTAGCTCGCGCTGTTAAAGCAAGTATGTAAGATCCATTTACAACATTGGCTGCCATGAAAATGACAGCCAATGCCTGTAAATAAAAGCATACGAGGCTGGCCCCTCTTGCCAGCCTCTTCTTAAGATTTCTTAGAGAATGTCACAAAAAGTCACAGGCAAGATGAGTGAAGTTTTAACACAGCATCATCGAGCACAGTCGTTTTGTTACAATCTCTTCTATAGTGAAGCATCAATTATGAACACTAAAGCCACCAATTCTGAGTCAGCTCAGACTAGGTCAGGACGTCCTGCACGCCTAAGCTTGGCTGACTGGATGCCGAAAATCGTCATGGCACCAACAATGATCATCACCTTGGTCTGCATGTACGGTTATATGATTTGGACCGCCATTCTTTCTTTCACCAACTCTCGTATGTTGCCGTCTTACAATTTTGTCGGCTTTGATCAATACGAGCGTCTATTCAACAATGACCGCTGGATAGTGGCACTGACTAATTTAGGTGTCTTCGGTGGTTTATTTATTGCTATCTGTTTGTTCCTTGGCGTTGTATTAGCCATTTTCTTGGATCAAAAGATTCGTGCTGAAGGTGCAATCCGTACCATCTATCTTTATCCAATGGCGATCTCTTTCATCGTCACAGGTACCGCATGGAAGTGGCTATTGAACCCAACTAATGGCATCGAAAAGATGATGGTTGATTTGGGCTTCGAAGATTTCAAGTTTAATTGGCTCTCAGATCCAGATATGGTCATTTACTGTTTAGTCATTGCTGCTGTTTGGCAAGCCTCTGGTTTTGTCATGGCGTTGTTTTTAGCGGGTCTTCGTGGTGTTGATGGCGACCTGATTAAAGCGGCTCATCTTGATGGCGCAAACACCTTTACCACTTATCGCCGTATTATTTTGCCATCACTGAAACCTGTCTTCTTCAGTGCTTTAGTGATTCTCTCCCACATTGCTATTAAGAGTTTCGATTTGGTGGCGGCTCTCACCAATGGTGGCCCTGGTTACTCTTCCGACTTACCAGCCAACTTCATGTACGCACACACCTTTACCCGTAGCCAAGTTGGCCTAGGTTCAGCATCGGCAATGGTGATGCTCGGATGCGTATTAGCAATATTGGTTCCTTATTTGTATTCAGAATTGCGAGGTGAACGCCATGAGTAACCATAATGCTATAAATAAAAGAGCACTTGGTCGCAAAACTTCGGTTCTAGACAAAGTATTACGAGTTGCCTTGTACACAGTATTAATCACAGTTGCTGCGTTCTATTTAGTACCTTTTGTTGTCATGTTAATAACGTCTTTAAAAGACGTCGAAGAAATTCGCACGGGCACATTACTTTCTTTGCCAGCTTCATTGCATTTTGACTCTTGGGTAAAAGCCTGGTCTAGCGCTTGTACAGGTAATAGCTGTGGCGGTATTTCACCTTATTTCTTGAACTCATTTCAGATAGTGATACCAGCCGTGCTGATTTCAACCCTATTAGGAGCGATTAATGGCTATGTTATTTCTCTTTGGAAATTTCGTGGCAGTGATCTGTTTTTTGCAGCCTTGCTTATCGGTTGTTTCATTCCGTTCCAAGTTATTTTGTTACCAATGGCACGCACATTAGGTTGGTTGGGCATTGCAAACACAACTACTGGGTTAGTATTTGTTCATGTGGTTTACGGTGTGGCCTTTACCACTCTGTTTTTCCGTAATTTCTATCAGTCTATTCCAGGAGAACTAGTTAAAGCAGCTCGCCTTGATGGTGCAGGCTTCTTCACTATTTTTTACCGAATTATTCTTCCTGTATCGACGCCAATCATAGTGGTTACCGTAATTTGGCAGTTCACACAAATTTGGAACGACTTCCTATTTGGCGTGGCTTTCTCTGGATTTGAAACGCAACCCGTTACCGTCGCACTGAATAACTTGGTTAACACCAGTTTTGGCGGCAAAGAATATAACGTAGACATGGCGGCGGCGATTATTGCGGCATTACCAACCCTACTCGTTTATATCTTCGCAGGAAAATACTTCGTCCGTGGCTTAACCGCTGGAGCAGTAAAAGGTTAATGACTTTCTAGTCAAAAATAATAGCAAGCACCTTAAAGACGATTTTAGAGAACCTCTCACATTCGTGCCTTTTACGTTTCACAGCATGAGTGATAAGACAAAATTTGGAGTAATAACATGGCAAACCTAGTCATTGAAAATGTTAAAAAAAGCTACGGTAATACTGAGATATTAAAAGGCATCAATATCTCTATTAAAGCGGGTGAGTTTTTAATTCTGGTCGGTCCATCCGGCTGTGGCAAATCCACCTTGATGAACTCGATCGCAGGACTTGAAGACGTTACAGAAGGTCGTATTTTAATCGCGGACAAAGATGTTACTTACACAAGCCCAAAAGATCGTGATATCGCCATGGTGTTTCAGTCATACGCCTTGTATCCAAACATGACGGTTGAGCAAAATATTTCGTTTGGTCTAGAAATGCGTAAAGTACCAAAAGAAGAGCGTCAGATTGAAGTACAACGTGTAGCAGATATGTTGCAAATCAGTCATCTACTGAATCGTAAACCGGCACAATTGTCTGGTGGACAACGTCAGCGTGTTGCTATGGGACGCGCCTTAGCCCGTCGCCCTCAGCTTTACTTGTTTGATGAGCCACTTTCAAACCTTGATGCAAAATTACGTGTAGAGATGCGTACAGAGATCAAGAAGCTACATAAGAAGCTGGGTACGACCATCGTTTATGTAACCCATGATCAAATAGAGGCTATGACCTTAGCAGATCGTATTGCGGTAATGAAAGACGGTGAAGTTCAGCAGCTTGGTTCACCTCAAGAGATTTATGATAATCCAGCTAACCTTTTTGTTGCTGGGTTCATGGGATCCCCTGCGATGAATTTTATTCCTGCTAAGGTTATCTCTCAAGATGGCAAACCTATGTTGGAATTGGCGACCACATCCAGTGCTGCTCTACCCTTCCCAAAATCAGAAGCTTTAGAAGCCTACGTAGGAAAAACCATCTTACTTGGCCTACGCCCTGAAATGATCACAGAACCACAGCCACACAAAGAAGGTCAACCTTTTGTGACTACAACGGAAATTGAAGTAGAAGTCACTGAGCCAATGGGTGCCGATACCATGATTTTAACTCGTGTTAACGATGCTGAAATTAACTGTCGCTCTAATCCAATGTATCCAGCAGAAGCCGGTTCCATTATCCAGATGATGTTCGACACATCCAAAGCGGTTGTTTTTGATCAAGAGACAGGACAGCGCCTCGATAAGTAATCAAAGGTCGACTGCTTAAAAAAACATTTGATAAAACATCTTTATCAGATTGCAAAAAAATGCCTGTTTACGACATCCGCTTCGTAAACAGGCATTTTTTTGCTTAAAAAGCGCTTGTTGTTGCACAAATGGTCAAAATTACTGCACAGTCCCTCGAACTTGTCACAAATATGCGATACATTTTGTAGAACAGTAATTCACTACTCTGACTTACTAATGGCTATTTGATTATCAAAGAACCCAAAATCTGTCGATTTAATATCACCAAGGGAACCAAAAAATGAAATTAACTAAACGTTTTGTCGCAAATCTTGCGATTACAGGTGTCGCTCTATCTGTGACAGCCTGTTCTATGATGGGGCCTCAGCAACCAAATTGGCAAGAAGACAAAGAATATCGAGTGACTATCTTGCACACCAATGACCATCACGGTCGTTTTTGGCAAAACAGAAATGGCGAATACGGCATGGCTGCTCGTAAAACATTGATCGATAACATCCGTGAAGAAGTGGCATTAGATGACGGTAGCTCTTTGTTACTTTCTGGCGGCGACATCAATACAGGTGTTCCAGAATCAGACCTTCAAGATGCTGAGCCAGATTTCCGTGGCATGAACATGATCAAGTACGATGCAATGGCATTGGGTAATCACGAATTTGACAACCCACTTTCTGTATTGAAAAAGCAACAAGAATGGGCAGGTTTTCCTTTCCTATCCGCTAACATTCTTGATGAAAAAACAGGCAAACCACTGTTTGAAGCGTACAAAATATTTCAAGTAAATGATCTTAAAATTGCAGTAATGGGTCTGACGACAGACGATACTGTGAAACTTGGTAATCCAGAATATCTAGAAGGCATCAAAATAGAGTCTCCTATTGAAGTTGCTTCAAAATTGGTTCCTGAGCTGCGTAAAAAAGCAGACATAGTGATTGCAGTTACTCACATGGGTCACTATGCAAATGGTAACCACGGCGGCAATGCACCTGGTGACGTAGCTTTGGCTCGTGCTGTTCCAGGTATTGATGTTGTTGTTGGTGGTCACTCTCAAAATCCATTGTTCCAACCTGATGAGCAAAATGGCACTTTGATTTTACAAGCTCACGAATGGGGCAAGTATGTAGGTCGTTTGGATTTCGTTTATAAAAATGGCGCTATTGTATGGTCTGAATATGAGCTAATCCCAGTTAACCTTAAGAAAAAAGTAAAAGACGCTGATGGCAAATCGGTTCGCGTTTTCATCCAAGACGAAATCGCACAAGATCCAGATATGCTTGATATGTTAACGCCTTTCCAAGCAAATGGTCAGAAAGAGCTTAATGTAGAAATTGGCTTCTCTACAGATGACTTTATTGGTGATCGTAGTGTTGTTCGTAACCAAGAAACAAACTTGGGTAACCTAATTGCTAAAGCAATGAAAGAGAAAGTGAATGCAGACATCGGCATCATGAACTCTGGTGGTATTCGCGATAACTTAGCAAAAGGCATTGTGACTTATAAAAGCGTACTTCAAGTACAACCTTTCGGAAACATGGTGTCTTATGTTGATTTTAATGCAACTGAGCTAACAGATTACCTTTCTGCTATTGCATCAAAACAAGCGGGTACTGGCGCATTCGGTCAATTCGATGGTGTGGCTCTAACACTGAAAGATGGCAAAGCAACTAATATTGTTGTGAATGGAAGTCCATTAGATCCTAGCAAAACTTACCGTGTTGCAATAAATAGCTATGTAGCAACAGGTGGTGATGGCTACCCTAAAGTGACTGATCACCCTAACTATGTAAACTCTGGTTATGTTGATGCAGACCTTTTGGTTGAATACATCCAGAACAACTCTCCAGTTGATGCCGCTAAATTCGCTCCATCTGGTGCAGTTAAGCGTTAATATCCATTCTTTAGTGCTTTCAAGCTCTAAAGAAGAGCAATAAGAAATCCCCAGCAGACAATATCTACTGGGGATTTCTTTGTTTTCAACCAAGCATTTAAAAATAACACCCTATTGGACTGTTACTTCTTATAGGTCAAAGTCCAAGTTAGCGGAGTTGGCAATTTCTCTGATTCCAGCTTGACGGTATAGATCAGTTCATTATCACTCACACTTTGCCATGTATTGGTTCGTATTCCCCTTTCGGACTCGAGAACAACGACAACAGAAGTCTCTGTTTCTTGATATGTGCCAGAAATTTCAACGCCTTCTTCGTCTTTTTTAATGACTTCGCCACTGGCTGAAAGCGAAATGGTATCGACTTCTTCACTGTCACATTGCCATTGGAATTGATTTGCAGTTTGGCTCAATAACCACTGCTGACAAACTTGTGTTTGTTTTTTTAAAACGGGACGTGCCAAAGCACGTATAAAGAAGTTCATTTCTTGGGCAACGTTTTCAACCGCTTCATCTAATTTGGTTTGTGTATTGTCTGCGTCTTGTAGTACCCATTTTCCATCTAGATTAGATGCTTGCACACCTGAACCTAGCATCATGGCGATTACGCCAACACTGATAAACTTGTTCACCTTATATCTCCTTATTTTTATTGTGAACAGATCATCGCAAAGAACCATCACCTTGTGAGGCTCAAAAACGCGCACAATAACTGACATTTATCGCCAGCCTATGACAGATTATAATTAGGAGTTCAAAGGAAACCGAACATCTTGATGTAAATATTGGCCAGCGACTTCTTCTGCAAGAGGTACGGAAAAGTAATAACCCTGATATCGATCACAACCTATTTTTTCTAAAATTAATTTCTCTTCAAGACTTTCCACACCTTCGGCCAAGACAGATAAATTCATATGAGAAGCCATAGAGACGATTGTATTGATAATCGAACTGTTGCTGTTATCACCAGATAGATCTCTGACAAACGATTGGTCAATTTTTAACTGAGTGAGTGGAAAGTGCTGTATATAACGCAATGATGAATAACCCGTCCCAAAATCATCAATTGAGAATCGTATATTTAACTCCTTGAGCTGTAACATTTTATCAGTCACTGAAGACATTTCTTCCACCAGCATGCCCTCAGTAATTTCGAGGTCCAACAAGCTAGGATTAATCTGATGCTTTTCTATTACTCTTTTAATAGTGTCAACAAAGTCGCCTTTAGCAAACTGATAAGGGCTAATGTTGATCGCAATACTTTCAAACAAATCAGGCAAACCTTTTTCCTGCCAGACCTTTAGTTGTCGGCAAGCATTGTCTAACACCCAAAAACCGATTTCTTCAATCAAACCAGCTTCTTCAGCAACAGGAATAAAACGACTTGGCGACACTTGTCCAAGCTCATCATTAAACCAACGTAGTAATGTCTCGAATCCAACTAGTTGACCGTCGATATTGACTTGGGGCTGATAAACCAAAGAAAATTCGTTTTTATTTATTGCTCCATGTAAGGCTTTTTCTAAAGCGAGTTTTTCCGTCACTTCTTGCTGCATTTCCTGACGATAAAAACAATATTGGTTGCGCCCTTTCACCTTAGCATCATACATAGCCGTATCTGCCTGACGAAGTATTTGGATGTCATTCTCGTTTTCCAACGGAAACAAGCTGATACCAATACTGGCTGAAATAAATACATCGGTTTCATCCAAGCGGAACATTTGAGAAAGCTTAAACAACAAGGATTCCGCCAGTTGCGACACCTTATATTGTGCTTCTTCAAGGCTTCTACCAAGCACAGGAAGTAATAAAACAAATTCATCACCACCAATCCGAACTGCAATTTCTGGTTCAGACAAAGAAGAAACAATACGTTGTGCAACCTCTTCTAAAAGTGCATCACCAACATGGTGTCCCATAGAATCATTAATACTTTTAAAACGATCAAGATCGAGAAAAATTAACCCACCAATATGATTATTTTCACGAGCCTCAGCGATCACCTTTGCTAAGTTTTGATTCAAAAATCGACGATTCGGTAAGCTGGTCAAAGCGTCGTAATAAGCAAGAAACTTAACTTGCTCTTCATCTTTTCTCCGCTGAGTAATGTCTCTAAAAGAAGCGAGGAAAAAGTCGTCTTTATCCAAGGTAATAATATTGCCGCATACTTCTACAGGAAAGTAACTACCATCCTTTCTCACATAATCCGCTTCATAGGTTTTTGCATCCTGCATAGATGCAACAGACCATTGTTTAAGAAGACTCGGTGTTTGCTCCGGATCAATTTCTTGGATATTTAAAGTAAGTAATGTTTCTGTGTCATAGCCCAATAACCGACTGGTTTGATCATTCGTATCTAAGATTTTTCCGTTTAAGTCAGTTAACAACATAGATTCGCTAGATTGGTGTAAAACAGCTTTAAAGTAGGCTTCACTTTTCGCCAGCTCTGTTTCGACCTTCCTGCGTTTGTGCCAAAGCGCCGCAATCGTTCGAGCTAATATACCAAGCTCATCATCCCGCGCCGTTTCTTTGAACTCAACTTGCTCCGGGTCAACTTCGGCTTCATCAAGTACACTAAGTTGGTTAGTTAAACGAAATAACGGACGAGACAACTGCACATAGACTAAAAAGAAAATCATCCCTCCCAGCAATACCGCTGACCCAAAGACAAGCAAGGTGCCACGAAGATTTCGTATCACAAAAGCTTTTATCAACTCTGCGGTATCCACATTAGTAATTAACTTACCAACATGATGACCATTTACCATAAGATCCAAGGAAAACTGTTTAGGAAGCCCTCTAAAAAAGAGATCGGAAAACCAACGGGTAGATACATCTGCTAAAGGTCGGTAGGTACTTGCCAATACTCTACCTTGAGCATCTTCGAGTCTAGTTTCGTAATAGGCTAGGTGATTCATCAGCCCCTGCAGTACATTTTCCGCTTGTGATCGGTTTGAACCTGCCACAGCTTCTGATGCAAAATACTCTACGCTACGTAAGGAAGATAAAATTTGTTTCTGAAGAGCAACTTTTTGATTTTGCCAATCCTCTCGAATAAAACACACACTAATAATCAACAGTAAAAAGCATAAAAACCACAAAGATTTTTTTATTTGGCTATAAAAAAGACTTTTTCGAAGTGTTGACATAGTACTCCATTCAATCAGTGGAAAGGGAAGAGATCGTCATACTCAAATCTAACACACTATTCATAGATATTTCCTTCACTACGTACTCAAACGGAATGGTAAGAACCAAGTAATAAAACAAAAAATCTCGCCGAAGCGAGATTTTAGTAGAACGAGAAATAATGGTGACTTATTTTTCAGCTAACGCAGCGGTCTGTGCGGCAATGATTTCTGCAATACCTTTGCGAGCTACAGCCAGCATTCCCATCATGTGTTCATCACTGAATGCTTCGCCTTCAGCCGTACCTTGAATCTCAATGAAACCGCCTTTGTCATTCATAATGACGTTCATATCGGTTTCTGCATTGGAATCTTCTGGGTAATCCAAATCTAAAACGGGAACCCCTTTATAAACACCAACAGAGATAGCCGCGATTTGCGAAACAATAGGATTTGTTTTTACTTTTTTACTTTCAACTAGATTGTTCATCGCATCAGCTAAGGCAACAAAACCACCCGTAATAGACGCAGTACGAGTTCCGCCATCAGCTTGAATCACATCACAGTCAATCGTGATGGTGTTTTCACCTAACTTTTTAAGATCTACGGCGGCACGTAAAGAACGGCCTATCAAACGTTGAATCTCAACCGTACGTCCATTTTGCTTACCACGAGCAGCTTCACGATCCATACGATTGCCAGTAGAACGAGGCAACATGCCGTATTCAGCAGTGATCCAACCTTGCCCTTTGCCTCTCAAAAAACGCGGCACACCAGAAACGACAGTAGCAGTACAAATAACCTTGGTATCACCACATTCAATTAACACAGAACCTTCCGCGTGCTTGGTAAAGTGACGGGTAATTTTAAGGGGACGTAACTGATCTACTGCTCTTCCGCTAGGACGCATATTGGCTCTCTCTATTAATTAACACGATAAAGGCGCAATTATAACGAACCCACACAAAATTGCGCGCTCAGCAAACAGAAAGCATTACAATAAGTGGAAAAATCCACAATAAGCTAAACTGTCGAACCCCTCCCGGTTAAGCTACAATATCACCTTTGTTTTCTCTATTTATTCTTTTACCTAGGTACTCAACATGACTGCAAGCATGACAGCCTTCTCACGCCAAGAAGCCGTATACGATTGGGGCACAATTAGCTGGGAAGTTCGCTCCGTAAATCAACGTTATCTAGAGCCTAACTTTCGTCTACCAGAAAACTTCCGCGAGCTTGAATTCTCTTTTAGAGATGTACTGCGCAAAAAACTCAACCGCGGAAAATTAGAATGCCAACTGCGTTTTCAAGGAGTAGACAAAGCCGCAACCAGTCTAAAAATCAACCCAACCAATGCTCAAGCATTAGCGACTGCGATTGACACCCTTGGTACTTGGTTTAAAGACCTAGATCCAGCAAACCCACTTGATATACTAAAATGGCCAGGCATCTTGAGCGACGAAGGCACAGACGCTGAAATGATGAAGAAAGCCGTTGTTGAACTATTTAACCAAAGCGTGGATGAATTGATTCAAGTGCGACTACGCGAAGGCACTCAGCTAAAAGAAATTATCGAACAACGACTAGACGCTATCGACGCCATCGTCGTCGAAGTACAAGCTAAATTGCCTGAAATCATCGCCGCACAGAAACAGAACCTTATAGACAAACTCGAAGCAGCAAAAGCCGACCTTGATCCAATGCGCGTAGAAACAGAAATCGTTCTACTGGCTCAAAAAGCCGACGTCGCAGAGGAACTGGATCGCCTCGCCACACACACCAAAGAAGTTCGTCGCCAACTACAGCAAAAAGGCCCAATCGGCCGCCGCCTCGACTTCCTCATGCAAGAACTCAACCGCGAAGCCAACACCTTGTCATCCAAATCCATCGTTGTTGAAACCACACAAAGCGCCGTGGAATTGAAGGTATTAATCGAACAAATGAGAGAACAGATACAGAATATTGAATAGCATTTCATAGAATGCCATAACAAACTAAATCCCATAAAAAGCAACAACTTATATGAATTATAGTTTTTATTAGCATTCATATTAATTCATAAAACCGCATTAAACTGGTGGCATAATTGGTGACAAATAAATTCTAATATTCTAGAATCAAACCATCTGTCACCAATTATTTTATCACTATGAATGATGCTCAATTAAAAGCCACACTAAAAGCAGGAAAGGTCGGAAAGTTCAAAGTCGATACAGGGCTATACTTTCGAGTCACAGAGCAGAAAAGTGCATTTTGGGTGCTTAGATATACCATTAACGGTAAACGTAGAGAAATTAGTTTAGGACGTTATGGAAAACCTCCTGAAGGGCTACCTCTCAGTGAAGCCAAACTAAAAGCAATACAGACAAGAGCCTCTATCAAAGAAGGCGTTGATCCTATTGCAGAGAAAAAAGAAATAAACTCCCTCACTTTAACACCGTCAATGATGTCGCTAAAGATTGGCTCTCTGAATGTGAACGTCATTTGAAAAACCCTCAAATCCCAGCCCGTGTATATCGCAAAGATATATCGCCTTATATTGGTGAACTGGCAGTAGATAAGGTTAATTCAAGAGATATCTTACAAATCATTCGAACGATCAACAAAAGTGGCCGCCCTTCGATTGCAAATGATGCACTTAATTATTGTAAACAGCTATTCAACCACGCTCTTAAATTAGACCTTCTAGCCAATAACCCAGCAGCCCCATTTACTGAAAAAGACGCTGGAGGGGCTGAGAAATCAAGAGATAGAGCGTTATCTTTAGATGAAATAAAAACTGTATTTAAAGTTTTTGAACGTCATACAGACATCATGACGAGAGAAAACTACTTAGCTCTAGCCCTCCTCCTTGTCTTAGGAGTCCGTAAAGGCGAACTTATTTCTGCAAAATGGAGTGAATTCGACTTTAAAAAAATGGTATGGATCCTAGATGCGAATAAGACAAAAACAGTAGCTCAGATCAAAATACCATTACCTGATCAACTGAAGCCTATCTTTCAAGAATTAATGGTAAGAGCGAATGGATCAGAGTATGTATTCCCTTCAAGAAGAGCTAGCAAAAGACGAAAGTATATTAGCGACGACACATTAAACCACGCCCTAGCAAAGCTGTTTGGACAAAAAGTAGACTCCAAAAAACAGCCACTACCAAATATCTTAGGTGAACATGGTATTGAGCACTTTGTTGTACATGATTTAAGAAGAACCTGCCGAAGCCTGTTAGCTCAGAATAGTGTTCCTAGCCATGTAGCGGAGCGCTGCTTAAATCATAAAATTAGAGGGGTCGAAGGAATTTATGATAGATATGATTATTTCGATGAAAGAAAAGACGCGATTTCACAGCTTGCAAATACTATTGTGGCAGAGATAAATATTACGTCATCTATATTTGAACAAAGACTGTATATGCATATAGGATAGATAGCTAAAGGGGCTAAATGCCGCCCCTTCATTACTTCACTTATAAACCTTTTTTCGCCACAGCAATATGCGCTCTTTTGAATAATTTATAAAAATCAGCCACAGACAAATCAAAATCTTTCGTAGATAGGTTAGCCCCTGATCCTTTAAAATCATCATAGCTCATATTTGTATAACTTATGGTTACTGACATCTCTCCTGACAAATGAAAGTAGCTTGCTTCAAATGAATAAATCACATCATTAGATTGAATGTAACCAGCACTCAGCGCGTAATCAGATAATGCTTTAAAATCATCATCATCAAATGCAGCCCCACCAGTCCAGTCATTATATTGAGTATCTGCTTCCCTATTTAACATTTCTAACTCCTTCTTATTTATGGTTATGAGCTCACATTAGTATTATCCATATGCACCCTTCAGAAGCATAGATAAAATTTCCTTGAAAAAAGCTCTTCTATGAAGAGCTCTCTGCAAGTAATGCCATGGCCTTTTTTGTTATCTTCTCACGACGACCAATATATTTATCTATGGATAACTCAAGTTCATCTAAAATTTGTGCGCGTTTAAAACCTTTAGATAATAAGCTATAGATAGCCTGCTCTTCCTGATCTAACTGGCTTTGAAGCTTATTTGTAAACTCTGGCGGTAATTCCATATCATCAAAGATATTGAATTCGGTATTACCTATAACGTCATTATCATCAAAACCATCATGATGCATTGAAACAACTTTCTTGGCTTCGTCAGAGCTAGCCATTCTTTTTTCTTTACTTAGGTGAGAGCGATGGTTTAAAGCTACGGTAATCTTATCCGAAATCAAATTACTAGCGCAGCGATGAACAAGGCCACCAATAGAATCATTCTCATCAAAGTACCATTCCTTATCGAGTCGAGACTTGTAAAATTTAGCCCACACTTCCATTTCGATATCTTCATATAAGTCTTCACGACTATAACGTAGAAACCCTTGAGTTTGAGGGAAGGCTTTTTCATACAAAGACTTTATACGAGGCCTATAACGCCTTTGAAATTCATCAAGTGATTTGGTGCAACCCTTATCCATAGCTTCAAGTAACTGCTTGTCTGTATGTTCTCCAACAGTTTCAAGTAACTGCTTGCCTGTATGTTCTTCCATATTTCCTCTATGCAATCTGCGAAGTAATTTATTATAAGAAATAAGTTAAATAGAGAGTCTAATAACCTACCCACCCCATTCGAAGTACGGAATCCTCTGCATCATTTTTAGAGAAAAAACTATTCATTCTTCCTCTTACATACATCTAAAACCTTCAACTTAAAGTACCAGTTACTCATTAATAATCAATATTAAAAACGCTATACCAAACATCACTTCATTTTTTCATTTCCTTCCCCACTTTTTGAAAACCCATCGGTAATGGTCAGTGAGGACGAAAAATGACTCAACTTCACGATCAAAAATGGATTGAGAAATTTTAATTATTTTTCCCACATTTTGAAAAACCATCGGTAACGGTTAGTGAGGGCGAGAAATGTCTCATCCTCACGATAAAAAATGGATTGAGAAATTTTAGTTATTTTTCCCACATTTTGAAAAACCATCGGTAACGGTTAGTGAGGGCGAGAAATGTCTCATCCTCACGATGAAAAATGGATTGAGAAATTTTAGTTATTTTTCCCACATTTTGAAAAACCATCGGTAACGGTTAGTGAGGGCGAGAAATGTCTCATCCTCACGATAAAAAATGGATTGAGAAATTTTAGTTATTTTTCCCACATTTTGAAAAACCATCGGTAACGGTTAGTGAGGGCGAGAAATGTCTCATCCTCACGATGAAAAATGGATTGAGAAATTTTAGTTATTTTTCCCACATTTTGAAAAACCATCGGTAACGGTTAGTGAGGGCGAGAAATGTCTCATCCTCACGATGAAAAATGGATTGAGAAATTTTAAAGATCTTACCCACTTTTTTGGAAAAACATCGGTAATGACAAGTGAACCTAGCAATAACTGTTAGGGCGGAACAGGAGAATGAGCCATGTTGCAGACTTCAATAAAAACAGGAACAAAGCTCTTTATAAGAGCTAACGAATTATCAGGAGCTTTAGGAATTAGCCCCTCAACAATTTATCGATGGAGAAAGGCTGGGTTACTACCAGAGCCATTATCTCTCGGCCCAAGAGTAATTGGGTGGAAATTGAAAGACATTAACAACTGGCTTGAAGAAAAATAAGGGGAATAAAATGAAAAAACTTTATCAAAAACTACGCGGTACCTTCGCTAAAAGCCCAACCAAGAAGGAAAAAGAAAATCCACTCAGAACAGGTCAAATAGTGTTTGCCAATTCCAATCTATGGGATAGGTTGCAAACACTTACCCTCGATTACTTGGATGCCCCACTTTTCGAGAAATATCAAGGTCAAGGTCTAGACCTAGATTGCATTGTTATGGATGCCTATGAAGTATTCAACGAAAAAGGTGACTTTTCACCATCAAACCATAAATGCATAAAAGAAATTAAAAAAGCAGTCCAAAGAGAAATAGAAGCTATAAGTGATTCAGACCTTAACGCTTCCATTTAAGCATTAGATCAAGTCAAAACATCACGATAAACCTATTAAAAACAATGGTTTATCGTGATATCAGCTATGAATACAAATATTAAATTTTCTACAAAAAAATATAATAAATTCATAGTGTTTACATTAAATACATTAAGAGAAATAAATATGTCTAATTCAAAAACACGATCAGAAAAAGATAGAAGCATTACTTTTCGCACGAGTAATCATCACTATAACCGATTTATACAAGCTGCGGAAGATAATAATATGACTCTTTCAGCTTTTATTCGCTATTTATCAGAAAACCACTTAGCCCTAGAAGATATGAATATAAAAATAGATCGACTGGAGAAAAGATTAGAAAGACGAATCTTTGAAATGCTTTCAGTAATAGCAGGGCTAGATGAGCAAGAACATTTAAAAGCTAAAAAAACATATTTATCAAAAGTTAAAAATTAAAAAAGGAAATTGATAATGATTTTATCTAATAAAATATTTAAATCTATATTTTTTATTTTGGCCTGCATACTGCTACTACTTCCAGTAACTCTTGCCTTAATGAGTTTATATTTTAACATTTCACCTCATTACTATGAATTAAAGCCAATAGAAACGTTTTCTAATTATATCTATATATTAAGAAATTTTGGTTTTGAGGCTTTATTTAATCAATTAATTCAGAAAAAAGACATTCAAATTATTGTTTTTATATCTTTTTTATTCTCTATATTTTTCGTCACATTTTGCGTTAAATCTAGAGAAAAAACCAAAGAGTTAACTTACATTAGCGACTCTAAATTATACAAAGATGAAGCTGCTATCAGGCATGCCAAGAGCATGCATAAAAAAGACTTAAACGATAATAAGTCAACGACATCAGGCATCCAGATACACCCGAAAATTAAGATTACAGAGCTTAGAGAGCAAAACAACTTTCTGATCTTAGGCACTACTGGTGCGGGTAAATCTACTGCATTCAAGCCTCTAGTTAAGCAAGCTATTGAACGCGGCGATTACGCATTGATTTATGATGAGAAAGGGGAATATACACAATCGTTTTTCAATAAAAATACAACGATTTTATTGGCACCATGGGACGCAAGGAGTGCTTCTTGGGATATTTCTAGTGATATCCAGAATAAGCAAGATGCTGAGTTGCTAGCTCAATGCCTTATTCCTGATTCCAACAGCAAAGACCCTCTATGGGATTCAGGGGCTCGAATCATTCTAGTAAGTATGATCATGATGCTAATAAACACCAAGAGGCAAGCATGGGGTTGGGAGGACATCTATAAACAGCTGACAACTCCTCTTGATCTGGCTCGCTCAACATTGGTTAAGCACAACCCTATCGTGGAGCCATTACTAACACCAAATTCCAAAACCACGACCAGCTTTTATGCTCACATCATGAGTAAATTGAGCTGGATAGAAACCCTAGCAACAGCATGGCCAAAACAAGATAACAAAGCATTTAGCCTAAAAGAGTGGGTCACAGAAAGCACTAAGAAACGTATTGTGATAGTACAAGCAGATAGCCAGTTTAAAAACCTAGGTGAGCCTCTATGTAACGCCATCATCTCGTTTATGACTAAACATTTTTTAGGGCTTAGTAATTCATCTTATCGGAAAACGTGGTTATTTGTTGATGAATTCGCAAACCTCCCACGTAATCCAAATATATCAGCGTGGTTAGAACTCGGGCGCTCTAATGGTGCTAGGTCAGTTCTTTGTACTCAATCTATTTCACAGCTCCATAGTATTTATAGTGAGGACGAAGCAAACACAATCCTCAATCTTTTATCTAACGTTATCGCATTTAGGGTCGGAGCGGTTGGAAGCGATGCAAAAAACACTGCAAGTATTTTTGGGGAGTACGAAGCTGAAGTACCAAATTACGACCACCCAGATCGCATAGGAACACGATCATATGAACTACTAGTAAAACCATCAGAGCTCATTCAGCTAGGCCAACCTACAAAACATGGAGTTGAGGGCTTTATGCAAATCCCAAGCTGGAACGCTGTTTACAAGCTGCGATGGCCTCTATTTAAGGGTTCAGGCGATGCGGAAAAAAAGGTGCCAGCAAAATGGCTCACCAAATCTACCTCAAAATCCAATATACAACCAAAAGTTAAGCAACCAGCAAACAGATTAAACAAAAGGAGAATAAACAATGATGTCAATTAGCCCAGTAAACAATGTTGCTTACTATATGGACCTCGAAAAGGAAGATTACTACTCAGGTCATGGAGAGCCAAAAGGTAACTGGCTCGGTATTGGAGCTAGAATTCTGGGGCTGCACGGTCAAACCATTGACGACACAGACTATCAACAGCTAATGACGGGGTTCTCTCCTTCTGGAGAACCGCTCGTACAAAATGCAGGAAAAGATAACAGACGAGCTGCATGGGACTGCACTCTCAGTGCGCCAAAAAGCGTCAGTATCGTGTGGGCTAGCGCCTCCCCTCAACTAAAAAAGAAAATTGAGGTCGCGAAGAGCCAAGCGGTTAACAAAACTATTAGATTTATGGAGCGCCAAGTTGCTAAGACACGACGCGGCAAAAACTCTTTAAAACATGAAAAAGCCTCTGGTTTTGTAATTGCAGCCTTCTCCCATTGCACAAATAGAAACGAACAAATGCAGCTCCATAATCACGTATTAATTCTAAACACGTCCCCCCGTGAAGATGGAACCTGGGGGGCTGTCGAGTCGAACTCCATATACCGCTGGAAAATGGCCACGGGGGCAATTTATCGCGCTGAACTTGCATTTCAAATGCAAAAATTGGGGTTCGAAATTGAGCCCGATGGTGATTCTTTTCACCTTAAAGGTGTGTCAAAAAAGGCGTGCGATGCTTATTCAAGTCGAGCAAAAGAAATTGATAAGGAACTAAAAAAAGCAGGCATAAAAAGCAGCTCAAGTAAGGAAGGGGCTCGCATTAAAACCATAACTAGAAAAGCAAAAAAAACAGTAGATAAAGACGTTCTTTTTCAAAGATGGAAATTTGAATTAGAAAAATATGGTTTAACTGAATCCTTTATCGACTCTCTAACTCTATCTGAGAAAACCACTCAACCACAAGAGCTAGACCAATCGGTAATATTGAGTGAACTAACAGAGAAAAAAGCTATTTTCACTAAGCAAGACTTATTCAAAGAGACTGCAATTAGAGCGTCACATTGTGGAATGAGCGCTATACAAGCTGAAGAATTCGTACTTCAAACACTGCAAAATGAAGAGGTCATTTCTCTGAATTCCGAGAATAGTTTTGTACAGCAATTTACCACTGAAGACGTCATCACAGGTGAACGTTTAATGGTAAAAGACGCAAAGTTTTTGGCTAACAGCTATACAAAAACAATGAATGAACAACAAGTGAATGAAGCAATTTCGCTAGCTGAAGAGCAACTAGGCTTCTCTTTCGATGAAGAACAAAAAAGCGCCGTTCAATACACATTATGCTCTGGTGACTTATCTATTACACAAGGTAGCGCAGGCGCAGGTAAAACGACTCTCATGCTTGCTGCCAAGATTGCATTTGAGCAGCAGGGAAAAAGAATCCAAGGTGCTTGCATAGCCAAAAAAGCAGCCAATAACTTGATGCAAGAAACAGGAATTCACTCTCATACGGTTGCATCTCTAGTTCATTCTATTAATGACAACAAACACCCTTTAAGAAACGTAGATGCCCTTGTTATAGATGAGGCAGGGTTACTTCCTAGTACAGATTTACAGGTATTACTTTTCGAGGCAAGAGCATCAAACTGTAAAATTATACTGACTGGTGAAGATAAACAATTAGATGCGATCAATAGAGGTGGAGTTCTACGCTACCTATCTCAACCAGAAGTTCTAGGCTCACAACGTATTGAAACTATTCGACGTCAAAGACAAGATTGGGCAAAGCAAGTTGTAGCGGATCTTCGAGATGGGTGCTCAACAAGAGCATTGAATTCGCTGAAAGAAAAGAAATGTCTTCACTGGTCTGAGAACAACGACAAGACAAAAGAAGCACTAATACGCGATTGGCACCGTTATCAACGAGAGTACCCGAATAAAAAATCTCTCGTTCTTGCTCAGCAATGGAAAGATGTGAAAGCACTCAGTGAAGCCATTAGAAACATTCATATTGAAGAAGGCCGAGTGGGAACAGAGCATATTCCTCTAAAGTGCAGCATTGCAGAAAAGCTATTTGAATATAAGTATTCAGTTGGCGATAGAGTCAAGTTCTGTAGAAACGAATATCGATCATTAAGGGTTTCGAACGGCACTCTTGGCACAATAAAAGAAATTCAACAATTAGAGAATGATGTCCAATTCACAATAGAAGTAGATGATAAAAGAGTCATTTCGTTTTTAGCATCAGAGTATAGCGATGAGCTAGGCGCTCATCTATGCCATGCCTACGCTCTCACTGTGTTCAGCTCCCAAGGCACAACGATAGACGGCAACACTTTCACACTCTATAACGGCAGCATGGACAGAGCTAATACTTATGTAGCGCTCAGCAGACACAAAGACGAGTCACATCTGTATATAAACAACGCTGAAATAAACGAGCGATGCAGAGCAAAAGATATAAGCGTTGAACCAACTCAGGAGATGCGAGAAAAGCAGCTAGCTGAGCTTACCAGACGAGATAATTATAATTCACTAGCAATAGAGCATCTGGCTGAGCGAGAAGAGCAACGAGAGAAGGAGTTACAGCCCTCTCATGTAGAAGAATTAGAAGCTTAAATATTCCCCCTGAAAGAATTCATAGCAAGCAATGAACTCTTTCAGGGGGCTTAAGGTTAGTAACTCATTGAAGCATGTAAACTAACTTGATTATCAGTAACAACAGGCGTAATAAAAAAGTTTCTAGCCGTCATCCCCATTTCTGTAATCGCGTATTGAATCCCAACTGCCAATGCAGCACCAGCCGCGACATCATGCCAATAATGGTAGTCACCATGAACTCGAGAATAACCCACATAAGAAGCAGCAGCATAAGCAGGTAAACCATACTCCCAGCCATAACGCATTTGTAAAAAGGCCGCGCCTTGGAAAGCCGCAGAAGTATGCCCAGATGGAAAAGAGTTATTATCATTTCCATTCGGCCGCTCTGCATCAACAGCAAATTTAAGGCTATGTGTTGCAACACCTGTCCATAAAGCACCCTCAGCCCATTGAGCGGTTCCTTCATTGTCACCTTTGATTATTGAAATCATTCCAGCAACCAGTGGAATCCCTATCTGTAAATTATCGCCAGCACGAACTACGCTGTCATTAGCATGAACTACACTAAGATAAGATATACAGAAAACAGTCATGGTAATCTGAAATGCTCTCTTAAAATTAAAAAAATGAGTGTTTTTTCTATTTTTACTAAATTTTAGGCGCAAAAATCCGCCCCATCTAGCCTCGGCAGGGTTATACAAAGAGAGCATTCTAGTTACCTTATAGAGTTAATAAATTAAGATTTTGAATATCACTTGGCCAGTGTTGTGAAATCATATATGTGAAATCCTTTCAGATCAATAAAGATCTCACAAAAAGATTTAACAAATTATTCAAAATCATTTTTTACCCCTATATAAACGGTGTAATAATGACAAAAGAATGGTTTACAGCTGCCGAACTGGCAGGACAAAAAGGCATGCCAGCACACGCCACAAACGTGACGCGTAAGGCTAAAAGTCAAAATTGGGAATACAGGCAGATTACGGGATTACGAGGTGTAAATTTTGAATATCACGCCAGCTGCCTACCTGAGGAAACACAAGAGGCGCTTGGGTTAGAAGGTGTTAAAAAACCTATACCAGCTGAAAATAACAATTCAGATATGGTTACTATTCAAATCTACTCAGCAAAAGCAAAAACGTGGAATAAGGCTAAGCCAGAAGCTCACATGATGCTGCCTAAACGTTATTTACCGAAATCGTTATCTGATCAAGAGCTTAGCCACCTTTTCGCGTTAGAAGCACCTGACAGTACAATGCAACCTACAATAGACATAGGTGAAGTGGTTCTAGTTTCCAAAGTGATTAACAAGGCAGACATATCAACAGGTGTGTTTGTTATTGAAACAAATATGGGCATCACCATAAAAAGGCTAAAGCCAAACCTTGCAGGAACAGAGGTAAAAGTGTGCTGTGATTCAGACAAATTTGATGATGAGACATTAAAGCGAGATGAGTTTAAGGGGGCGACTAGACTGATAGGTAAAGCAATAGGATCCATCATCAAAGAAATAACTTAGACAGATGACAACAAAAGGCGCCTCCCACATGCCGTACTCTAATACAAATAGTTTTTTCCGCTCTAATTATGCACACTTCTTCTGAGAGGATACTTAGAAATAGGCATTTAGACTTATGTTAATTCCCTATTCCCAAGAGCTTTATTTTTATATGGCACTAGACTATCTAAGATATCAAGAGAGATAGTGAAAAGAGTTTCAGCTTTTTCCTGATGGTGCATGGAACAGAAAACTGATAAGTTCCTAACATACAAACGGTTAACTATGTACGTTTCCACTAGTCTAACGTGCATACGCTAATAAATGTTATGCACCAAGCATTAAAGTTACATCGAGGAATAAATGACATTTCAAGTTGAAAATATCTCAGGAAGGGAGCCGCTAGCAGATTATCCATGGCGGGGTGAAGTTGATAGGTTATTAGATTGGCTCATAGATAAAGACTCTCATATACAAGCATTCTGCTTTGATCTAATGATGTCTTCTGCGTATATAGATGCAACAGCTGGTATTGAAAGGTCTATCGAACAATGCGGCGAATTGAATGAAAAATATAATTCCCACTTAGGGTTTATAAACCTTTGTTCACCATGCTACATAAATAGTGAAAAATGGTCTTATCAAAAAGCTGTAAAACCGCAATCAGGAGCATTAGGCAAGTTAAGCAGTGAAGTAATACTCCGATTCATTGAAAAGCTCTACCCTCAGCTAACAGAGGTTATCGCTGTAGGTGGCACAGAGACGGCTGATGCCGTACTAAAGCATGAATCAGGAATGATCATTCTTGCTGAAGTGAAGTCGGCACCGTTGTTAACTTACCCCTTTTTGTTCAAGGCCCCAGATAGCTGCTTGAAAGGTGATCATGAAAAACTAGTCATTACAAACTCACAGTTAAGGGCCTGTGAATCTGCTATCTACCTTCATAGCCTTGGAGCAGTGGACCTAGGAAAAGCGGGGGATGATCTTTGGCCTTTCAAGCCATTGGTTAATTTTTTAACCAATTCTAGTAACTACAAGTTCATTCAAGCATGTATCGATGAGTGGCTTGCAGCTAGAGATGCTTATTCTAGGAAAGATCGTAAAAATAAAATGTACTATCTTGCTAATGCTAGCGGAAGCCCTCCAAAAATAGCTAAAGATAGAGACGGTTGGCCTAAGAAAGAGTCGATCAGCGATAGTAAAACTAGTGCTGGAATGGATCGTACCGACGACATAAAGAAAGGAATATACCAGTCTCTAAAAATAGGAACTCATGTAAAAGATGATTCTAGCATCAAAACAGCTATAATATCGAATCTTCCTGCCTACAGACACGGAGAAGAGTACGTCACTCCTTTTGTCAATATGTTATGGGGGGTAGAAGAAGATATCGATTGTCTGAACGGCCAAAAAGCAATCCTCGCTGACAAACTTCGAAGGACTTTTGACTTTATCATTACATTAGAAGAACCAATTTTACGTGACATTAAACTATGACATTACCTAATCATGAGACTCGAGAATATACAGGAATAGTTCTTGAAAGAATGAAACATCTTCCTCCTGGGGGAAAGATGGGGGATTTGCCAGAGCACCTTCAACATGAAAGCTTTGTGAGAAAAGGTGAGAAAAAAACTGGTGGCCCAAACATGCGGTTATTGCGATTAGAAAAGAACAAGCCATCACTCACTGTGACAGCCTACATTTTTAACAAATTCGTTCATCCTAAAGAAAATAGATATATAACGCCAAGAGAAGCTGCGGCATTGCAAGACTTCCCACTTGACTATGAATTTAAGGGGCCCCTTGGGCAAGTTCAAAAGCAAATAGGGAACGCCGTTCCAGTTGGCCTTGCAAGAGAATTAGCCAAAGAGGTTGCTAAATACTTTGAACGATTGAACAAAGGGGGTAAGAAACGAATTGCATCCTATTTTACTGGTGCAGGAGGACTGGATTTAGGCTTTGAACAAGCCTCAAATAATCTTATTCAATTTGAAACATGCTTTTCAACAGATATAGAAAAATGGGCAGAAGCAACCGTTAGGCACAACCGTCCAGAATGGAATTTTCACAGAGAAGATATAACTCAACTTGACCCCCTTACCGTTAAAAATTCAATAGGAGAAAAGCCTGACATCATTATTGGTGGACCTCCTTGCCAACCATTCAGTGTAGCGGGTAAGCAAAAAGCAACAAAAGACCCTCTAGGCGTTCTTTATAGAGACTATATTCGTCACGTTGATGCACTACAGCCAGAAATTGTTGTCATGGAAAATGTTTATGGATTAGCACAAGTGAAGAGTGCAAATATGATTGAGGAAATATATAAATCATTTAAAGATATTGGCTACGATGTAACACATAGAGAATTAATGGCTGCCGACTATGGTGTACCACAAAAAAGACGTAGGCTGTTTTTTGTGGCTGCCAAAAACTTACACTATTTTCAGTACCCACAACCAACATATTGCGAAACAAAGAACCTATTAGGGTTGCCCCTTTATAAAGGAGCTGGTGATGTAATCCTTAAGCTACCAAAGGCGGTTGCCCGAGAAAAATAGTGTATAGCAAGGCACAGCACTCCAAATTAGCGAGAAAACTAAAGAAAATGGAGCTTGCTGCCCATCGACATGTCGTCGAAAAAGAGAATTGATCTTAAACAGATATCAGCTTCACATATTTTATCGCGACATTGAAATTTAAAAGCCTGAAGTATCTATACTAAAAGTTAACTATGTAGCTTAAATCATGTGAATGGATGAATCGGGCTAGATTAAAAGAATTATATTTACTGATTCAGCCCTTATGAAGGCTAGTATATTGGCTTATCCAGTCAGAACGAAATTTAAGACTCATTAGCACAATTTTTAGGTAAGGTGACGGTGTTTCTCACTTCTTAATTGGCCATTAATTCATAGAATTTTTATCCGCAATTCACCTGATAAAAGCGATATCCTAACATGCTTCTGCCCAGAAATAAGTTATCTCATACTGTAACAAGCGGTATGAGTAGGAAGTGATACATCATTTTCACTGCGCCAATGAGTTAACTTAGCAGCTACCGTAATCACTAAGTTTTTAAAAACAGTCAAGATGATAAGTGAAGTTATCGACATGCAACTAAATATATCACCCACTTAAAATCGGTGACATAAATAATGACAGATAATTAAAAGAATAAAAATAATCTATATCATTTAAACACTTAGATTGAATATCAATATTCAGATACAGAATATTGAGTGATGTGTTTTAAATTTTCTCAACTTGAGGCAAACTCAAAGTAAATACATTAAAGCCAAGGTAAATCAAACATGACGTTAAAAGAAAAGCTTGTACAAGAAACGCTCTTGCTCCTGCCTGACGTTAAACTGATTTACCTATTTGGTTCACAAGCAAACGGTAGCGCTCATCAGAATAGTGATATTGATATCGCAATTCTTCTAGACAAAAAAATCGCCTCTGTAAAACGCTTCGACATACAAGAATCTCTCGCGATTAAGCTAGATAAAGACATTGATTTGGTTGACCTTTTATCAGCTTCAACTGTTATGCAGAATCAAGTTATACAACATGGTGAACTTATCTATGGTGACGAAACCATATGCTGTCAATTTGAGATGCAAGTACTCTCTATGTACCAGCACCTTAATCATGAAAGAGCTGAGATTTTGCAGGATTACATAAAATGAATGATGCGATTATTAATAAATTCGCCACGATAGAGCGCTGTATAAAACGCATTAAAGAAGTATACGAAGAATCGCAAGAGAATTTTGATAACGACTACACAAGCCAAGACTCCATCATCCTTAATTTACAACGAGCTTGCGAGGCCTGCATTGATGTTGCCAATATCATTAACAAACAACACAGAACAGGCGTTCCTCAAAGTGGTCGAGATAGTTTCGAGTTATTAAAAAAGGCCGGACTGCTTTCACCACAGTTGACTGAAAATCTACAGAAAATGGTTGGACTCAGAAACATCGCCGTACATGATTATCAAACACTTAATTTAGACATTGTTAAACACGTTGTGAAAAATAAGCTTGCTGAGTTCACAGGGTTTATAGAGGAAATGAAAGCGCTTGGGTGATTTGAGTTCTAACACGATTTATCAGAGAACAAATTCAGAATATTGAGTAATAATTCGAAGTAAAGTAGCAATATTGCATCAAAGAAAATGAATGCTAGTATTTATCTCACAACTCAGCCTTGTACGCAGCGATTAAGTTACGCTGGCCGTTAAGGCGAAAAAACCGACTCCATGTCGGTTTTTTCACATCTAAGGATAGATAAAATGAGAACCGCTTTCTTTGTTGATGAGCATTAAAAATTACCTTCTGCAACCTGAAAGCAAGTTAGCCCCATTTTGATTCAAGGTAAAAGAAGGGCTGTATTCCCAATAAACAGTCGATTCAGGGAATACAGTCCTACTTTTTGAAATAAAAATACAAGAGCACATGCTCAATCTGAAACTATTTTTCAATTACTTACCCCCTAAACCAGCTCTTTATTCTCTTGGTGGGTGTTTTCTAGTTGTTTCCTATCAGTTTTCACATTGTGATCTTTGGCTGTGTCAGCAAAGTGACTAAGTACATCGTTATTGGGATAAAACTCACAGTAAAAAACGAAACGCTTGCCTGACGTATTACTTCCCCCTTCTATTTAAAATCCTATTCCAAGCCTTCTATGCAAGAAGTTATCTACCACTCAACAACTTCTTTCCCTCCTAAGAAAATACTGAGTAATATAAGTTACTTGCAAGACTGACGTTTTTAGGCAATGTTTAGGTAGTGGAGAATAATCCTTCTAGATCAATAAGGTGTTATTCTCAATTAGACAATCCCATTAAAAGATACACGTTAGGAGTGAATCACTGCGTGAAGTTAGACGTTGAAGTATTAGACACTTCTATTGAAGTAAGGACGACTGTCACTAAAAATAAAGAATCATTGCTTGAGATGTTCGTGTTCTTACCTACGGACATGGCGATACGAGAGCGTGATATCAATGCCAGTGTATTGTTAGACTCTAAAGCTTCTCGCTACCATTACTCAGTTTCTAAATCTAAATTCCCCTTGCTTAAGTTAAAAGCAGAAAAACCTGAAAGTAAAAGTGATTTCCCTGTTTTTTTGAAAGCATTCAAATTAAAGCTCTCTAAGATGATTCAGGAAATTACCGCCAGCAATGCGAAAACTAAAAGTGGAGAGTTTTTGGAAGTCGCCGAGTCATTATTGAACGACCTCAGAAGCACTCCGACTACGGATGTTAATCTAAAAGATTTCTGCTCTGCCGACGAGCTTTGTTCTTATTACGCGGAACAAATGACGCTTACCTATTACGATAAATGCCAAAAAAGAAAAGTCAGTGGTGTGAACTTTGACGAGCTTATTCATTTCGTTAGTGAAGAGAGAGAATACAGAAAGCAAAAATACGGTTTAAAATCCAAAGAAGCTCAATACATGCGCAAAAAAGAAGACCTCTTCTGTAAGTCCATTAATATCTCTCAACAGAATCGGGCGTTAGGACTAATGAGAGAGCAAATTGCCTTTAGCATCAGTGCTTTCTTATCTATGTCATTAACGACATTGATCGTATTTTACTTTCAAAGAGGCTATGGCACCGTGTCTTTTGCGGTTTTTATGGCCCTTTGTGTCAGTTACATTTTTAAGGACAGGTTCAAAGAGTTGTTCCGTAATTATGTCGCCAAAAAAATGGGAAAAGGAAAGTACAGTATTAAAAGTACCTTGATTGATAGTGAGCAACATATCATTGGGCATTGTTATGATCTTGCTGAATTTACGACACCGGATGAAGACATATTAACCATTAGAGGGAAAGGGAAATTTACTAAAAAAGAAGAAGGTGAAGTGGTTATCTATTACAAGAAAAAATACGATGTAAATGATAAGTTCCTGAACGGTTTTTCCCAAATCAGAGACACAATGAATATTAACCTTAGTACCTTACTGGAACTGCTGCCAGACACGACGCTAAGGTACTCTAGTTTTGAAAAGGGTGCTCTCGTGAAACGCAAATTCTCCAGGTTGCATGATATCAACATCATTGTTCGTCTGAACAACCACAAGATAGAGCGATATCGTTTAAAAGTATCCCATTCAAATATAGAAAAACTAGAACGAGTGAAATTATCTGCAAGCTAGTTTATTAGCAGACAATTATGGTTGTTGGATCTATAACACCTTCTATTCATCCGTAAAATCACGCAGTTGATTTAGTAAGGTTTGATGCGCATGGGCAACTCGAACCTGACGTAATGCACTAGGTAACCAAATTAAATAGTAATTTATTTCTTTAGTCCCAACAGGAGAAGGCAGTTCCACTAATTCACCTTTGGCAATATATTCCTGACAGAGAAACTCAGGCATCACTGACCAACCAAACCCCCGAACTAACAACTTACGTTGTGATCGTAAATCTTGACTCACCATAGCAGGAACAAAACCCTCAACACTGATGCGGTTTTTAATGAGCCATTGATCAACGAGAGACAATTCCAGATTGTAAGCAAGTAGAGGCTCTTTCCTGATGGCTTGATCAAAATGCTCTGCTTTAGCAAGCCTTCCTGCTACACCTGGAGAAGCTACAGGTAACACTCTACTAGTAAAAATCTTTTCGCTTTTCAAACGACTATCTAGCACGGGTAAAGGAGATACTCCTAGGTCACAATGGCCTTCCAATAGTAAACTCATTACCAGATCATTATTACCTGAGTGCATGCGGATTTTCACACCGCTTTCTAGCAAAGGTAGAAGTTGCTCGCTCAAGACCTCTTCCAGAAAACCACTGTAACCAACCACTTGAAGTACGCCCTCTATATCCATTGAACGCGCCCTAGCAGAAGCTAATGCACGTTCTGTCGCATCTAACTTATCACCAACATCCATTGCTAATTCATCAGCAGCAGACGTTGGCTTTACGCCACTCGGTGAGCGTACAAAAAGTGGTCGGCCTATAACGGCTTCAAGACCAGAAATATGCTGTGAAACCGCAGGCTGAGTTAAGTTTAACGAACGCGCCGCACCACTAATGGAGCGTTGACGATAGACTTCAATAAAAGTGCGTATTCTAGATAAAGACATAAGAGCCATAAATTAATTTATACCCTATAGAAAATAGCATTGTTACCTATTCACTAGCAATTCTCTTTATTATGGGACACCTCAAAGGCCCATAGGCCTATTCAGACTAATGATGCTGATAAATGGTATCTAGACTGCTACCACCCATATTGAAGAACGAGAATGAAACGAGATATATACGCCCTATTCACCACTATTGTGCTGTTCTTTGCCATCGCATTTAGTGTTTTTTTAATCATCAGTGACAACACAGTCCCCTTTACGACACAGGCGACAGTGAAAACATCTGCGATTGAAGTTGTGCCAGAAATTCAAGGCTACATTAGCGAAATCATGGTTGAAGAAGGCCAGCTAGTCACAATAGGAACTCCCTTATTAAAGGTTGATCCAACAGATTATGAGATTGCTCAAAGAAAAATTAAAGCCAATGTGATGCAAGCTCAAAGTCAATTCAAACAAACACAAAATCACCTTAGCCGTATCCAATCTTTGTATCAATCTAAATCAATCAGTAAAGAATCTTTAGATGAAGCGGAATCTAATAACCAAAGTTCGAGGGCGGCATTACTTTCAGCCCAATCCGATTTAGAAACGGCGCAAAGAAACTTGGATCACACTTTAATCATCGCTAAACAGTCCGGCATAGTAACGAACTTAGCTTATCGAGTTGGCATGCATATCAACTCTTCAACTCCTGTTCTACATCTGATCGATAAAGATAACCTCTGGGTTGCTGCTGACTTTACGGAAAAAGGCTTGCCGGCGTTAAAGGAAAATAAAAAGGTTAATGTTGTATTAGATGCTTATCCGAACGAAGTTTATTCTGGGCGTATTTTTTCAATAGACTCCGCCATCCTATCTGGCATTACTAATCCAAACCAATTAGCACAGGTGACGGATGAAAGCCGCTGGATTCGAGCACAACAAAAAATTCGTGTTCGAATCCAGCTAAATGATGCTCCTGTCCACATCATCGCAGGGAGCCGTGCCAGTGTCATGATGGATGATAACAGCCATGTTTCTGATGTCTGGATGACACTCTTAAGTTGGATGAGATACCTTTACTAATGTACGAAATAATACGTAAGACCTTGATCATTGTGGTTTGCCTGATGCTGAGTAAAGTGCTTCACATGACAGTCAGTGTCTATATGGTGTTGTTTGCTATCGTATTGGCAAATTTTTGTTTCTCTAAACACATCATAGATTTGATTAAGCCTTTATTACCCTCTTTGTTTGTCACTTTTGCTGCCGTTGTGATCAATCAGCTTTTCGCTGGGCATCCATTTATTATTTGGACCTGTTGCATCGTTTTTTTCGATTCTGTACGTCGTCGAGCAAACAATAATATTCGTATCACAATGGCGACTCTGCCTTTGTTTATGATTATCTTCATCACTACATACCAAAACAGCACGGCATATAGTTCCGCCATTATTGGCTTTTTTTGGGACATGTTGATCAGCGCGGGCGTCGCTGTTTTAGTGACCAGTTTTATTAATCATCTAATGCCTGTAAAAGCGACACCTATGATGCCTACTGTGGTGTTTCAAGAAGTAACTGGAGTAGATCGGCTAAAACTTCTTGTTTTAGTTGGCGGTGGTTTGGCTTTTATCATGATTAACCAAGTCACCAGTGCGGTCTTTTGTCTTGTTCCTTTAGTAACATCAGCTATGCAGCCTTCCCATGATCAAATGAAAAACCACTCTAGGGAGAAAATGCTGACTCAAATTGGTGGCTGCAGTTTAGCTATTGTTATGGCTTTGTTTTATTCAGGTACGGAAGTGAATCTCTTCACTTATTTTGTCATCTCATTTTTCTTAATTTTCATGTTGATTTTTTGGACCCACCATTCTGCTATAGAGGATCGTGCCATTCATGCTGACGCCCTAATGGGGTTCTTAATTCCATATCAGCTCTATATTGCCCAATATGGAAATAACTTCGGTCTCAATTCTATTTCACTACGTGCAGTAGAACTGTTTATTGCGTTAGCCATTATTTATATGGCAGGACATTGGTTAGATACCTTGTCAAATCGTTCTCAGAAAAGCGAGCGGGTTCAAAACGGATGAAAAATAAAAAGTCATCCTCTGCTATCTAATTGGAGTTTAAAGCCATCTCAACAAACGTGATGAGAAACAATAATTCACAAAAAAAACTATTCAAATGGTTGGAA
The DNA here is from genome assembly GCF_055808695.1 of Marinomonas sp. GJ51-14. Taxonomy (NCBI): domain Bacteria; kingdom Pseudomonadati; phylum Pseudomonadota; class Gammaproteobacteria; order Oceanospirillales; family Oceanospirillaceae; genus Marinomonas; species Marinomonas sp. GJ51-14. The sequence goes on along the minus strand of NZ_CM147879.1, from coordinate 1,210,987 downwards.
TATCAAAGGATTATGGCAATCTAGGGTAGCTACTCTTATTATGGAAGATAACTCATGGTGTATTCACGTTTAATTCAAACGATCATTGCTTTGTTGTGTTATGTATTACCTCATACCGCTGTAGCAGAAATCCCCACACAAACTATTAGTAATTCTTCCATAAAACTCGAACAGTTTGAAATGGGGTATTTTGTTGATAATACCGAAAATATGCCTTTTTCAGATATTCAGAAACAAACTTTTCAACTGTCTAAAAATGGTGTGTCGTTAGGTTCAACCTCACAAACAACTTGGGCAAAAATTGAACTTGAAAATATAAGCCAAGCGCCTATTACTGCTTACCTTCATTATCCTTATGCATACCACAACCATAGAGTTGACCTTTATGAAGTTGTAGACGATGAGCTCATCCAAAAACGTATACTAGATATGGACCGTGAAGAAACGCAGCAGTGGATGTACCGTGGCAGCGCTATCTTCGATATTACTTTGCTTCCCAATCAACATAAGACTCTGTTTGTAAAAAGCCAAGCTTTCTCACACCAATGGCTGACTCTCAACCTTTACGATGAAAACCAATCCAAAAGAGCGGTACTTGGTTTATATACTGATGTCGCCTTGCTTGTCGGTATGTTGTTGGCGCTTATTATCTATAATTTTCTACTCTTCTTTTCATCCCGTTTAAAGGAACACTTCTTTTATGCCTGTTATCTCGTAACTGGTGGTTTCTGGATCGCCCTTTCTTACGGACTACTTGCCGACCTTTTTAATGTTTTTGGCTCTATCACTTTGAAATGGCATTTGTCCTTGGTTGCAATGCCGATTTTCTTGCTACTATTTATGATCAATATCTTCGAAACTAAGAAAAAATATCCCATTGAACACTGGACCTTATTATCAATCCTGATTTTATTAGCCTGTGATTTTGTTTATGGTCTGTTTGATATTGTCTTAGCACTAAAATATGCCAGTACTCTCGCAGCTATCATGATGGCGGTGAGCCTATCTGTCACCGTCTCCATGTTGATTCGTAAACACCCCATTGCTCCTTTCTTTTTGTTAGGTCATGGATTGTTTGTCATTTTTAGCACCATGGCAGTCTTCTTTTATAAAGGTAAAGCTGAATTTAATTACATCAACAGTCACGGGGTTGGCATAGGTATCATGTTAGAAGCGCTCGTATTGTCGCTCATCATGGCTTATCGAATTCGTACATTAGAAAACTTAAAGGCAGCCCAAACGGAGCTGAAATTTCTTGCTTCAACAGACCCACTAACTCAGCTGTTTAACCGTCGTCATTTCAGTAATGAAGCAAGCTTGCTATTAGAACAAACCAAGCAGCTCCAACAGCCTACTACTATCGCTATTCTTGATATTGACCATTTCAAGAACATCAATGATACCTATGGCCACAATTTAGGTGATCAGGTCATTATAAGAGTTGCTGATGAGCTAAAAACACGGTGTCGCCATCAGGATGTTTTAGCACGATATGGTGGAGAAGAATTCATCATTCTCATGTCGAATACACCATTAAACGAAGCTTATACACTAGTAGAGCGTCTTCGAGAAAAACTGAAGCAAATACAAATCCCAGTCAATGACCAAGAGACCTTGAGTGTTACTGTTAGCTTCGGGATAGCTGAAGTAAATTCTGAACAACCAGACTTACAAGAAACAATAAACAAAGCCGATAAGGCACTCTATCAGGCAAAAAATAACGGCCGAGATCAGTCTCAACGATATGATCCACAGGTTAAATAAACTTAGTTTTTAGCTTCTGCAGTAAACCAATCGTGAAATTTTCGGTCGATAAGGTTCGGTTGATGTGACATAGTCGGATTAGGAAATCAGAAAGTAACGCTTCTGCTTTATAATCGACTGCGATGTATGACTTCAACTTTATCTTCATTCGTCAGCTATACTTTATACACATCGAATACGGCAATCCCTGAGAGATGGCATGTTAAAAACCATAAGAACCAAAATCATAACCACATACTCTTTGGTTATGATTGCCTTCATATCGACGCTTTTACTATCAACATTTTTTAATGAACGTGGCCGTGTCCTTGAGTTGGCGTTAGAAAAATCAACAGAAATATCCAAGATGCACGCAGAGCTGCTTAATCAGGAATTTAGTCAATATATTGCGATGCTAAAGGTGTTAAGCAACAGTCCACAAATAAAATCTAACAACCTCAAACAAATTCAACCTCAATTGAAAAGACTAGTAGAAGTCGGTGATGGCAATTTCATTAATGCCGTTTATGTCGATGAGAATTTGAACCTAATGGATTCGAATGGAAACAAAAGTAAGATCACTCACCCTTTTTTCCTTAAGGGAAATCAATGGGTTGGAAAAGAACATAATATAACAACACCCTTATTTAGTAAGTTCGAAGAAAAACCCGTTATTCTTGTTGCTGTCCCGATTCTAAATTCAGCAGAAACATGGTCTGGAACCATCGCAGTAGCCGTACCCGTTGAAGTTATTAATGAAAAACTGTCCGCTATTAAAGTAGCTAAAGGTAGTTATGCATGGATTGCGAACTCAAATAATGTTGTCGTGTCGCATCCAAATAAAAGCTTCCTCATGACGAAAATCAGTGCTACCACTGACAATAATTTTATTGGTTTGTCCTCTATTATTAGAAAAACAAAATCTCAAGAAGATGGTTATGGGCAGTATTTTGACAAGAGAATGAATGAGTCAAAAATAGTCACTTTTTCTAAAATACAGAATCTCCCCGGCTGGAACTTGTTTGTAACAACTCAGGAATCTGAAGTTTTTCATGACATTTATGAAGTGCTATACAATGTATTGATCACCTCTTTTTGCCTAATAATCATCTTCTTACTCATCATAATTAAGCTATCTGGGAAAATAACAAAACCTCTGATACAGCTAACTAAAGATGTAAAATCATCGGTTAATAATAAGCACGCTCATTTTGAAGTCGTACATTCAAATGATGAGATAGGACAACTGTATAAAGCTTTTTGTGAAACTATCCAGAAGATCCACCAACACACACATTATTTAGAAGAGATGGTGAGTGACCGCACGAAAGAAATTTCAGCTAAGAACTTAATACTAAGGGAAAAAAATAATCAGCTAGAAAAAATTGCGTCTACTGACTCTCTAACAAAATTGTATAATCGCCGTGCCTTCAGCGCCTTAATTGATGAAGAGATGTTAAGCTCTGAACAGCATGACTTCCCGGCAACACTCATTGTTTTAGATATAGACCATTTCAAAAAAATAAATGATCAATTTGGTCACGATGTTGGCGATGACGTCCTATGTCGTTTGGCTCACGAGCTGTCTATTCATAATGACGAAAGCCTTATTTGTCGCTGGGGCGGTGAGGAGTTTGTTATTTTATTATCTAATATAGCACCGAATATCGCCTCAACTTATATCGAAACATTACGTGAAAAAATATCAAACATAAGATTCGATCCTGTTGGACAATTAACATTCAGTGCAGGCATAGCAACAGCACGACCAAATGAACCTTTTAAAGAATGGTTCCAAAGAGCGGATAAAGCCCTGTATAAAGCAAAAGCATCAGGAAGAAATAAAGTTGAGTGGGGCTAATCTGGCGTTTAGGCAGCAATTGCTAATATGTGATTAAAAATAAAGCAGATCAGCGTTAAGCTAATCTACTTTATTTATTCTAAAGTCTAATTAAATCATTTCTAACTTAGTATTTACCTAGCTCAAGTACAGTTGTTGCTAATACTTTATCACCATCTACGGCTTTAACGGTTACATAATAAGCGTGATCTTTACCACCAGAGCAAGGCGGCATATAAGCACCGGCCTTATCCCAACCTGGTCCACGGTGTGGCGCAACAATTTCAAATGGCGCAGGCACATCAAATGTATGACCGTGAATTGAAGGAATATCTACTGACTTAGCAGATGACTTAAGCGCGTAAATCAGTTGTCCATGACCGCCGTTGTTCATATTTTCTGAATCACGATCACTGTATTCCATAATAATTGCATAAGTTCCTTTCGGAATACTACTCAAAGATAATGCAGGTGTTGAAGGGTTCATCCCTCCAAATTTCTGACATTGTTGCCCTGCTGGAATTTTATTGCCATTCCATGATGAGTCTGACAACTTAACGTCAAGAGCTAAGACACCAGTGCTGATAGCAGCCAAGCCAAATGACATAACTAATGTTTTTAGTTTCATAGCAATAAATCTCCTACTGATTTGTAATAGTAATTGAGCATCGAAGAACAATATACATACGCTTAACAATAGAAAAAGTATCACTATATTGAGAAAAAACCGAAACAAATATAGGTTTTTTTTGAAAAAAAATAAAAATAACGTTTTTATTTTTTTCAAATTAACTTGATTCATTACTCACGTCAGGAGTTTGGGTCAACGGAATAATAAAAGTAAATTTAGTACCCACACCCAACTCGGATACAACCTCAATCTTGCCTTTCATCAGTTTATACACCCACTGGTTCACTAGATATAAACCCAAACCTGTATGTTGTTTTTCTCTACCTGTAGTTATAAATGGTTCAAAAATACTATCGATAATAAGAGGTGAAATGCCATTTCCGTTATCTCCTACAGAACAAATCAAATCATCACCTTTTTTGCTTGCAACGATTGAAATCACGCCTTGGGCTGGTTGTTGAAAAGCATACTCCAAAGCATTGTCGATAAGGTTTTGAATGATTTGAGATGTCGCTCCTGGATAACCCATCATATAAATATCTTCAGCGCATTCTGTCTTGATGCTTATACCAGGATGATTTTTTAAAACAGGCTTATAGGTGAAAACAATGTCATTCAAGACATTATGGAAAGCGAAAGCTTGAATATCTTGCGATGTCCTATCAGACGCAATTCTTTTAAAACCAACAACTACATCCAATGCTCTGGCTAGATTTTTTTCAGCAATAGTAATGGAGTCATTTATTCTAGTAAAACTATTTTCTAGAAGCTGATCTTTTCCTTTCTCCAGCCATACCTTCGAAGACGATAACGCCATTTTTACGCCACCAAGTGGCGTATACATTTCATGAGCCAGACCTGCAACCATAAGCCCCAGCGAAGACAATTTACTTGCTTCAACCAACTCATTTTGTAAGTCCACTAATCGTTTATTAGTGAAACTCAACTTACGGTTTGCTTGTTCTGCTAAGGCTTTTTCTTGCTGCACTAATTCTAGTAATCGATAGGTTTCAAATCGTGCCGTAATTTGTCTCCACACTAACCAAGCAAGAATGATAAAGCTCGCACTGGCAATGCCCACAATACTGAGTAACAGGGTCATATGCCATTTAGCAAAGTTATCAGCATCTGACTTTGCAACAAAGTGCAAGAGAGGGGCATCTTCACCTTGTCTTTCTTCATCTATATGTAATGTAAGAAAACTCCATAGACGACCGTCATCAAAACGTCTCTCTAGTGTTTTTGATGTATGAATCGACTCCCAAATATTAGGAAAGTGAGCTTCGATATTAAAATATGGATCTTGGTAATTTAGGATCCCTCCCCACTCAAGCGTTCTATCTGTCGATAACACCCAATTGCCATGGCTATCCAATACTTCTAAATGCACACTCTCGTTGCTAAAAGTACGCATCTGCTCAAACAATTTGCTTAAGTCATAGTTCACAACTAAAAAGCCGGATACAAAAGTACTCACCCTAACGACACCTCGAATTGTCGGCTGAAAAGGTCGTACAATTTCATGGTTCTCGATATTCAAATCAAGAGAGGAAATATAAACTTCATGATCAGTATCATCAGGGGCATTTATTACATAATCACGATCTGATTTATCTTGCAGTTGCCCATCAGGAACTCTGGTAATCACACCAGATTGGGAGTTGACTCGAATAAGTTCTTTTCCGTTTGGCATGATCCAACGTACTTGCGAAATAAGATCAGATGTTTGGGCAAATAATTCAAATTCTTCTGTGACTTGATTTTTCCAATTGTTCGTGAACTTTTCAGCTTCTGTTTGTGATGCTAAGCGTGCATTGACAGTGTTTTTCAAAAGCAACGTGACTCGTTTTATATACCCCACCTCTCTACTAAAAACACTGCCACTCTGCGATAAAATTTCAGATTCATTCCACGCTAGTTGGTTAATTTTGTTTTCAACAAAAAAACGGTAACTCCCCCAACTTAGTAAAAAAACAAACACTAAAATGCTGGATATACAAACCAGCAACAAAGGTTTTTTCTTAACAAAGTATGGCCTTAGAAACTCAGAATTTACAGGCACGTTTTAATCCAATTAATGGTTTCATCTAAAGGCATAGGCTTTGCAAACAAATAACCTTGTCCATTTTCACACCCTAATGTACCAAGGTGTTCCTTTTGTTGTTGGGTTTCTATGCCTTCGGCAATAACACTCAACCCCAAAGAATTTCCTAACTCAACAATCATTTTAAGAATCTGCCAGTCTTTTTCAGACTCTTCCATTCGCCAGACAAAACTATGGTCTATTTTAAGAGTGGATACTGAAAGTGTGGATAAATAAGCAAGTGATGAATAACCTGTACCGAAGTCATCGATGTTTATTTTAACACCTAAGGTTTTTAATATGGTGAGATGTTTGTTAATCGAGCCTTTTTCTTCAATTAACTGAGATTCTGTGATTTCCAGCTCAATCATATTATAGGGTACATTTTCTTCTTTCAGTAATGCCTTAAAGCTATCAAAATAATCAGGGCGTATAATTTCATTACCTGTAACATTGACAGAGATTGGTACATTAACCCCTATTGTTTTTAACCTATTGACCGCTTTACAGGATTGTCGAAGCATCTGTTGATCTAGTTTATCAATCAAACCACTACTTTCTGCTAATGAAATAAATTGATCTGGTGGGATCAAACTGCCATTTTTATGCTTCCAGCGAGCCAATGCCTCAAAGCCGATCAAAATATTATCTTTCAACTTCATTTTAGGCTGAAGATAGATAACAATATCATCGTTCAAAATGGCTTCTCGCAGGTCTTTAAGTAACTCGTATCGACCGAACATGGCTTTAGCCAATTCATCAGAAAACGCCAAATAAGAAACTCCGGCGTATTTCGCTCGTTCTAATGTGCTTTTCCCTACGCTTACCAATTGCTCTGCTTCATAAGTAGGGAATTCAGAAAATTTTACCAGGCTAATAGTAAGATCAAGAGAATGTAATGAATTTTCAACTTCAATGCTGGAGTGAATAATACGCTCAAGTGTCGCTTCGTTATAATCCACATCATCATAAACAAGCAAAACTAAAGTATCTCGTTCTAGTAGGGCTATATCTACGGTATTCTCAAAAAACGAGCACAAATGATCATGTAAAACCAAAGTGAGCTGATCGCAATACTTAGATCCAAGAACAGACTCGGTGTAAGCCAAATCTTCTACATAGAGCATAAGCAACTTGGCTTGTTTACGCTCAATTAATGACATGTCTCGTATCTCTCGAACAAGCCAGTTTTTGTTATGGATCCCCGATACGGGCTCAATGTAGGCAAGCTCTGTCAGCTTATTATGCAACGCAACATTGCGAAAACCCGCACTGATATTTTCACAAAAAACTTGAAGTAAATTAATTTCACTCGACTCAAGCTGACGATCAAGTTTCACAACAATTAAATATTCTCTGCCATCCAGTTCTTGGTTCGAAAAATACAATATGGAAAAGCCGTCGAGAAACACATGATGCTTATCTGTATTTGCCAGTTGAATGGCTTCATTAAGTATATTTTCTTGAATAACTGAGGTGGCATTATGGTTGATAAAAGGAGTAAATTCACCACAAGCTGCAACGATTAAGGCTTGATCAATACTTTCTTCGGCGGGATGGAAAAAACAAACAATACCGCCTTTCTGCATTTTCAAAATAGAACCAATTTCTTCTAGGATAGAGTGCGTGTACTCTGAAACATTACTTTTCGATGAAATTCGCTGGCTAGAAGCAAGCAACAGCTGCAGTCCATGCCGTGCTTCTTTCATATCTGAAAGGTGTTCCCATGTTCGTAAATTACTCAGTACAATGGTTTGTAGATGTCCTTGAGTTAAATCTGATTTACACCAATAGTCATCAATATCGTAATGACTAATTACATCATTAATTGGCGCTATACCTGGCTGACCAGTTAATAAGACAATACGAACTAAATCGTTACCTATCATCTCCCGAATCGTCCGAATTAAACGTAATCCAGCTTTATCGGTTTCCATGACAACATCAAGAAAAATAACCGAGATATCAGAATTCGCTGCAATAACGGTTGCAGCATCACTGGCAGAAGAGGCGGTTAAGAATTCGACTTCTTTCCCATCGTAATTTAAAGAGCTTAATCCGTTCATCAAGGCTGCCTGATAATCTGGATCATCCTCTACAGATAAAATCTTACAATGCCGACGTTGCATAGAAAATGATTTAAGTTGCTCAATATCGTCAGGTAAACCCATTGCATTCCCTTTTTTCAAAATCACCTTTGATGTTTCATAAGAACCTTATTAAAGCTTAGTTAAATCTCGCTCTTTTTTCGTAAAAAAATAAAGATTATTCAGCCTCTCAAGAACAATATAAAAAATAGAAGCAAAACCTATTTTTTACAAACTAAACAAGTATTTAAATTTACTTTTTTCATCTGGCTTATCTCAAGGAACTGGAAATTATATTGCTGCCTATCTGAGTACTTTCTTTGTGCTATAGTGTATAGCCTGTAATAAAGATTCTGACTGGCGGATTAAAAAATCTCATGGACAAACATAAAGGCAACTTATTCATTTTATCGGCACCATCTGGTGCGGGTAAGTCGACCTTATACAAAGCATTACTGAAACAAGACGACAATGTGCGGATTTCTATTTCACACACAACAAGACAGATAAGAGAAGGTGAAGAAGATGGTCGTGAGTACTACTTCACTGACGTAGAATCTTTCTTAGACATGATTGCAGAAGACGCTTTTTTCGAGCACGCTCAAGTCTTTGATAATTATTATGGTACGTCAAAGGCCTCTATTTTTGAGATGCTTGAGCAAGGTTTAGATGTCATTCTAGAAATCGACTGGCAAGGTGCTCGTCAAGTACGCCAACTTTACCCTGAAGCCATCGGTATTTTTATTTTGCCACCATCACTTTCCTCTTTAGAAGAGCGTTTAAAGAAAAGAGCAACAGACACAGAAGAGGTCATTCAGCGACGCATGGCGAAGGCAGTTGATGAGATGTCACATTACCATGAGTACGATTTTGTCATTATAAATGACGACTTTGACGCTGCGCTTTCTCAAATGTCTTCAATTTTTATGTCAATGCGTGCAAAAACGTCCGTTATAGAGCAAAAAAATAGCAATCTTATAAATGATCTCTTGTCATTGTGAGAACGCGTTAAGTAGAATTACCCTTGGAAAAATAGATAACTGAATACAGAGGTCAAAATGGCTCGAGTTACCGTAGAAGATTGTTTAGAAAATGTTGATAACCGCTTTGAATTAGTGATGGTGTCATCAAAACGTGCACGCCAACTGGCAACAGGTGGTGAAGAAGCTAAAGTCCCTCTAGAAGGTGACAAAGTAACAGTTATTGCACTACGTGAAATAGCGGAAAACTTGATCAACGCAAGTAATGTTGATCTACAAAAACGCCCAATTCACGAGTTTTAATTTCTATGGTGTCGCTCATTGCACAGCTGCCGCATCTCTGTTTTGCCTTTGTGAGGTGAGCGATGTACACCGTTGAAGATTTAGCACTGACGTTAAGTCAATATTTACCTTACGACCAAGTCGCCAAGGTAAAACGCGCTTACTATTACGCCGAACAAGCTCACGATGGGCAACGACGTAAAAGTGGCGAGCCCTATGTCACTCATCCTCTCGCTGTCGCCGAAATTCTTTCTGAACTTCGGATGGATTGTGATGGACTGACTGCGGCACTCCTGCACGACGTAATTGAAGACACTGGTATAAGCCGCGAAGCTCTCACGGAACAATTCGGAGAAGGTGTCGCAGGTCTTGTTGATGGTGTTAGTAAATTAACCCACCTTGAATTCAACAGCCAAGTCGAGAAACAAGCTCACAACTTCCAGAAAATGGCCATGGCCATGGCGGATGATATTCGCGTCATTCTGGTTAAATTAGCAGACCGTTTGCATAACATGCGTACATTGGATGCTATGCCAGCCAATAAAAAACGTCGAATTGCTCGCGAGACGCTAGACATTTACGCCCCCATTGCGAATCGTCTAGGCATGTACAATGTTCGCGTTGAATTAGAGTCACTTGCTTTTCAAGCCTATTACCCAATGCGTGCACGTATGCTGCAACGAGCTATCCATAAAAAATATGGCCAACAGCGCATACAAGACACACAAAAATTAGAAGACACTATTCGCTCAGAATTAGCGGCTGACTACATTGAAGCCAGCATCAGTGTTCGAGAAAAACACATCTTCAGTATTTATCAGAAGATGGATAAAAAACGCCGTTCATTAGATGAAATTATGGACGTGACGGGGGTGCGAATTGTCACCGATCGCCACGACAGCTGTTACCGGATCTTGGGAGTTATTCACTCGCTTTTCAAACCAATTGAAGGTCGTTTCAAAGATTATATCGCTGTACCAAAATCCAATGGTTATCAATCTCTTCATACAACCGTATTGGGAACAAACGGTATTCCAATGGAAGTGCAAATACGCACAGAAGAAATGGATCTTGTTGCCAATAACGGTATTGCTGCTCATTGGGCTTATAAAGCCAACGGAACTGCCAACACACCAAGTAACCATGACCGCGCGACAAAATGGGTAAAAAGCCTGTTAGAAATTCAGCAAAAAGCACGCAATCCTGTCGAATTTGTTGATAACGTGAAAAGCGATTTGTTCCCTGATGAAGTGTATGTTTTCACTCCAAATGGCCAAATCATTGAATTACCTTCAGGTGCGACGCCAGTTGATTTTGCATACGGGGTTCATACAGAAATAGGCAACACCTGTATTTCTTGTCGCATCAATCGTCGCCTTGCTCCGCTCAGTACTCAACTTGAAAGTGGGCAAACGGTAGAAATCATTACCGCCAAAAATGCCCAGCCTAATGTAGCTTGGTTAAGCTTTGCTATTACAGGTAAAGCACGTACAAACATTCGTCATTACTTAAAAGATAAACAGCGTGAAAATGCCATTTCTATTGGCCATCGTCTGCTAACACGTTCTTTAAATGCCTTTAAGACCAATACAGACGAATTAACAGAAAAACAGATCTCCCAAGTATTAGACAACCACCAGCTATCTTCTATGGATGATTTATTAGAATCCATAGGCAAAGGCCGTCATGTAGGCTATTTGGTAGCTCGTGAGTTATTTCCGAATTTTGATGAAGACACTCTTGTTACACCGAAATCATTCAAAGTTAACGGTTCTGAGGGCATGCTCATTTCCTATGCGAAATGTTGCGCACCAATCCCAGGTGACCCGATTGTTGGTTATGTACAAGTAGATAAAGGCATAGTGATCCATCATCTCAATTGCCCAAATGTCCAAGATCATTTAGCCAGCCCAGAACGCTTTATTCATATGGCGTGGGGCAAAGAAATTGAAGAAGAATTACATATCAGTTTGATCGTCTCTTATATAAATGAGCGTGGTGCAGTCGCTAAAATTGCAAGCTCTATTAGCGATACTGATTTCCAAGTGTCGAACCTAGATATTATTGAGCGCGGCCGTGTAAGCCGTTTACGCTTGAGCATTACTATTTCCAGCCGAGTTGGCTTGGCTGATGTAATGCGTCGCATTAAAGCGGTTCGTTGCGTCGAGAAAGTATCACGGGAAACTATTGTTGGACGCTAATACTTTATAAAGAAGTAAATGATCGTCTCCATTAAACACCTTTTTAAATAGGATATTCATCATGTCAAAACAAGTGATTCATACAGAAAATGCTCCAGCGGCAATCGGTCCATACTCTCAAGCCATTCGCGCTGGTAATACAGTTTATCTTTCTGGTCAGATCCCTCTAGTTCCTGAAACAATGGAAGTCATCAGCGAAGACGTAAAAGAACAAACCACTCAAGTATTTAAAAACCTGCAAGCAGTTTGTGCAGCAGCTGGCGGCTCTTTAGACAAGGTTGTTAAATTCAACATTTTTATGACAGATCTAGGTAACTTTGCCACTGTAAATGAAGTCATGGCAGAATTCGTTAAACAACCTTACCCAGCTCGCGCAGCAATGGGCGTTCGTGCTTTGCCGAAAGGTGTGCAAGTGGAAATAGAAGGTATCATGGTTCTAGAAGACTAATTACTTAAAATTAGTACTATAAAAAACGGACAATAAAAAAGAGACTTCGGTCTCTTCTTTATTGTCCGTTTTTTATGCTGAGATTCTTAACTTTTATACTCGCCCAATAGCGTCTGATACCCCGAAACATAGCTCGGATAACGAGGCTTCCAGCCTTGGGATAAAAGATATTGCCCCTGTATTCGCTTGCCTGAATTCGGAGTAAAATCACCAATACTACTCACCGCAGTTTTCACACCAAGACAGGTTGCGAGCCAAAGCTTCACTTCCCACATTGAAACAGGTGTTTGATCTGTAACGATAACGTGCTTAGGCAAAAGCCTTCCTTCTAGTGCGTGCTTAGCTAACATAAGCAACGCTGATACAACATCGTCTCGGTGAACACGGTTTGTCCAGCTGTTCGGTCCCCAATCCTCTTCACTTTCTACTTTTTCCAATAATCTAAACCGCCCTGCACCATAAATACCGGAGCAACGCACTGCTACACTTTGAAACACAGCAGCCAATGCCGATTCAGTTTCCAATAAAATACTGGCTGTTACTGATTGAGGTTGCGCAGGCGTACTTTCATCTATCCACTCACCTTGGCTTTGTCCATAAACACTGGTACTTGAGACAAAGAATACTCGCGGTGGTTTTGCCATTGCTTTATATCGGCGAATAATCACTTGAGTCGTATCAAAATAAGCTGCTCGATAAGCAGATTCGTTTCTTCCACTTGGCGTCATAATTATAAAGATGGCATCGACATCAGGTAAAACATCATCGCTCATTTCAACAAGATCACCTGTTATCCCCTGTACACCATGGGGAAAGTCTAATTTTGTGCGGCGTACTCCCGTGACTTGATGACCTTGTGTAATAAGCTCTGTAGCCAGTCCTGAACCTAAATCGCCACAGCCCGCAATTAATACATGTGCCATCAAACGCCTCCATACAGGGTTTTGTAATAACCTTATCTATTTCATTTCTTAAGAAGGAGAAACAATAAAGAAATAATCTGTAACAACAAATGAACGAGTATACTTTATCAAATGATGTATTATCATAGCTATTAACAATCAATCAGCCAATATATCCATTCAGCGATACATCAAGCTATATAAGGTGCGTTATGACATTAACGGAATTGAAATACATTGTAATGCTTGCAGACGAAAAACATTTTGGCCGAGCGGCCGAGCGCTGTTATGTTTCGCAACCAACGCTAAGTGTCGCGGTAAAAAAACTTGAGGAAGAGCTCGGTACCGCTATTTTTGAACGCAGTAAGAGCTCCGTGTATATCACCCCACTTGGCGAGCAAATCATTACTCAAGCCAAACGTGTTTTAGATCAAGCTGGCATGATCAAAGAGCTTGCAGCATCAGGGAAAAATCAACTAAAAGGCCCACTAAAAATTGGGGCCATTTTTACGATCGCACCTTATCTATTTCCTTTTATGATTCCGGCTTTGCATAAAATTGTTTCTGGTATGCCGCTAATCATTGAAGAAGACTTAACTGAAAACCTACGCCCTAAGCTTCGCAATGGAGAATTAGATGCAATCATAGTGGCGCTTCCTTTCCGTGAACCTGATGTGGTGACACAACCGATTTACGAAGAAGAGTTTGTCGTCCTTATGCCTAAAGACCATCCATGGACAAAATTAGAGACCATAGAAACAGACCAACTCTCGACTGATAATCTATTACTCCTTGGTAAAGGTCATTGTTTTAGCGAGCAAGTGTTAGAAGCCTGTCCTTTGGTTACAGAAAGCGAATTTGACGATGGTCGAACCGTTGTGAATGGCAGCTCTCTAGAAACCATCCGTTATATGGTTGCATCTGGTTTGGGCGTCACTGTATTACCTAAATCAGCGGTAACTAATATCAATCACGATATGCTAGAAGTACGCCCTTTCTCTGAACCTGTCCCAAAACGTACTGTGGCATTGGCTTGGCGCGCTAGCTTTCCTCGCCCAAAAGCGATTGAAGCTGTTAGCCAATCGATTCGTGATGCTTGTAAGCAACTAGATTTGTAGAGACACAAGATGATCGACGGATTAGACACACAGGATGTGCGCGAATTAAAAGGGGTAGGTAATGCAATGGCCGAAAAGTTGGCCAAACTGCATTTGAATACAGTACAAGATTTGCTATTTCACCTCCCTATTCGCTATCAAGACAGAACACGAGTTGTTCCTATTGGACAGCTCCGTTTTGGCGATGAAGCTGTTATTGAAGGCCAAATCACGGGATGTGAGATAAAAATGGGCAAACGTCGCAGTTTGCTTTGCCGTATCAAAGATAATACAGGCACATTGTGTCTACGTTTCTTTCACTTCTCTGCAGCACAGAAGAAACAATTAGAGTCAGGTAAACGTGTTCGCTGTTTTGGTGAGATTCGTCGAGGCAGTACAGGATTTGAAATCTATCACCCTGAGTACAAGGTAATAGGCGACGATGAGACACAAGAAGAAACGGCTCAACTTACACCTATATATCCTCTTACTGAAGGTTTGACTCAAACCAAAATACGTCAACTTTGTGAGCAAGCCTTAGAGCGTTTAACCCCTTATAACTTGCAAGAGTGGCTACCAGAGGAAATACGCTCACAATTCAGTTTGCCTCCATTGAGCGACGCTATTCTCTTTCTACATCACCCTTCTCGTGAAGCAGACCTAGAACAACTTAGATCTGGTTGTCACCCTGCTCAATACCGTTTGTCTTTTGAAGAACTGATGGCGCACCAACTTTCGTTAATTGGTAAGCGTATTAAAGCGAAACAAGATGTTTCCATAAAGGTCCCAACTGCTGGTGAACTGAGCCAAGCACTCTTGAATCAGCTACCATTTTCACCAACCAATGCACAACAACGTGTTTTCCAAGAAATTCTGACAGATTTGAACACAGGCCATCCAATGCTTCGTTTGGTGCAAGGGGATGTTGGTTCAGGAAAAACATTGGTTGCTGCACTCGCAGCAGCGTCAGTTGTTCAGGCTGGGTATCAGGTCGCAATTATGGCACCTACGGAAATTCTCGCGGAACAACATTACATAAACTTCACCCAATGGTTTAAACCGCTAGGACTTCAGATTGCTTGGATGACAGGCAAATTGAAAAGCAAGGTACGTGAAAAGGAACTAGCCGATATAGCTTCAGGTGTCGCGCAGATTGTGGTTGGAACCCATGCTCTCTTTCAAGACACGGTTGATTTCGATCGCTTAGCTTTGGCTATTATTGATGAACAACATCGTTTTGGCGTTCATCAACGTATGGCCTTACGGGAAAAAGGCATGAAGCATGGCTTTCAACCTCATCAGTTAATTATGACAGCGACGCCTATTCCTCGCACACTTGCCATGTCCGCATATGCGGATTTGGATTGTTCGATCATTGATGAGCTTCCACCTGGCCGTACGCCAGTAAATACTATTGTAGTATCTGATCAACGTCGCCAAGAAGTCATTGATCGCGTTAAGAGTGCTTGTGAAGAAGGCAAGCAAGCTTATTGGGTGTGTACGCTAATCGAAGAGTCTGAAGCACTGCAATGCCAAGCAGCAGAAGACACAACAGTACTATTACAAGAACAACTTAATGGATTAACAATCGGCTTGATTCATGGTCGATTAAAAGCCCAAGAAAAAGCCGATATCATGGCAAAGTTCAAAGCTGGTGAGATTCAACTATTGGTCGCGACAACGGTAATTGAAGTTGGCGTTGATGTGCCGAATGCAAGTCTCATGGTAATAGAAAATCCTGAGCGACTGGGTCTTGCGCAACTTCACCAGCTTAGAGGCCGTGTTGGTCGAGGTCAGGCAGCAAGCCATTGTGTATTACTTTACAAGTCACCTTTAGGGCAGAACGGAAAAGAGCGGCTATCAACTATGCGTGAAACCAGTGATGGTTTCAAAATCGCAGAAAAAGATTTAGAGCTACGTGGCCCTGGTGAACTGTTAGGCACTCGCCAAACCGGACTCTGGGAATTTAAAGTCGCAGATTTACAACGTGATAAGGGTTTACTAGATGACGTACAAAAAGCGGCTGCACTATTACATGCCAATCACCCCGAACATGTATCGCCTCTTTTATCTAGATGGCTTCCTAACCATGACCAATACTTAAACGTCTAGCTGAGCCTCTCATACTCCTTGGCTTCATATTTGCTTCATATCAAGCTTAGAAATCTAATTGAACACAATATGATCAATAAGACTTCTAACTAATAGTTTTCGGTGTATTCTTATTTTATCGATTCATTTGAAGGAGTAGACATGTCCTCTCTAAATCAAGGTGCTGAGTTATTCATACAAGGTTGTGGTTATCGAATCGAAAATGATCGTGTCATGATTTCCATTGAACGTATTGGAAACAATAGAACAGAAGATAATATTAGTGGCACTTTACGCCTTCAACTCTGCGCTTTTTCCTCAAACTCTAATATCTTTGATTGTAATGTATTAGCCTCGACATCTATTGGTGAAATCAAAGGCCAACACTTTATTCCAAATTGTCACTATGATTTAGTGTTCCAACCACCATCAACGGGATCATGGCAACTTGCTCTACAGCTAAATGAATGGGATGGCGTCAATTACGCATTACGTGACACAGTATATTTTGAAGCGCTTTATCAGACTCTTGCAGGACCTGACAACATAGCAGCAACTAAAATTGACACAGTAACACCTTTATTAACTCAATCAACGAATCATTCTGAGGCGATAAAGCAAGATAAGGCACCAAAAGTGTCCATAGATATGACAGACTCATCCCCCATTATAAATAAATTAAAAACAAAGAAATTACTGAGTATCTCCGGAATTCCCATAAAGGTACTTGAAAGACTTATTGCGGAGCGTCCATTTCAATCGGAAAAAGCCATCCTCAGCGTAAAAGGGATGGGGCCAGTAATGCTAAAAAAATTACTGACAAAATTGGCTGACTCATGATGCAGTTCTTGAACGGATGAAGGAGACAAGATCCAGTGCTCTCGCCTCTAATAGGAAGGACTAAGGTATATTAACCACTGTCGTGCTTTTAACCTCTTCCATTGCAACATAAGTGCGTGACTCACGAACATGGGGAAGCGTTAACAAGGTTTCACCAAGTAGTAATCGATATGTATCCATATTCGATACGCGCAGCTTTAAGAAGGTATTCAAAATCACCTGCAATTAGATGACATTCCAAAATTTCTGGAATTTCAGAAACGGCAGTTTTAAATTCGTTAAAACCTTCTGGTGATGTTGTCTTAAGACGAATTTCGACAAACACCAATAAGCCTGCATCAACTTTCTTAGGGTTTACCAATGCACAATAGCCAGTAATGTAACCATTACGCTCTAAGCGACGCACTCGCTCTAAACAGGGTGTAGCGCTCAATCCGACACGACTAGCCAATTCAACATTAGATAAACGACCATTTATCTGTAGTTCACGAAGAATCTTTTTGTCTAAACGATCAAGTGGCTTTGCTGAGTTATCCATCTGACGTGGATCTCCTTACATGACTTCTACTGAAGTTTAAGTCTACCATGTAGATTACAAGCTGTGGAAAGTGCTTTATTCAATATATTACGTATAGACGCAATTACCCTGTACAAAAAAGCACCAAAACAACGCAAAATACACATTTGATACAAAACAGTACATTCATCCATCAAAAATGCCCCTATATTGTGCAAAATAACTTCTTATATAAGCTACAAGCCTCACATACCGTGACTTGAAGAATTAAAGAACAATAATGTATAACATTAGCGCTTAGTGTGATTTTTGCCAAAAAGGTGTAAAAAAAGCATGTAGCACATCGTTTTAAATATTTTATTCTTGACTACGCCTCAAAAGAGTAATTCTATAGAGGTATGTGATGGTCTTTTTAGATGAATCATCTGCATATATTCAACAACAAGAAGAATTAAATGTTGGCACCAACCTTGCTAAGTATCAATACATAGATCTTCAGGTCTAATATTGAAAGGTTAAGTGAAATAACAACATATATAAAAATGCCCGGGAGGCTCAATATAATGAAATCGAATGTTGGTAAACTACTGTCTACTGCAGCAATCGCCGCTACTCTAAGCACTGCCGCTACTGCCGCTACTCTAGATGACGTTAAGTCAAAAGGCTTTATCCAATGTGGTGTTAGCCAAGGTGTTCCAGGGTTTTCAAACGCTGACTCTCAAGGTAACTGGTCTGGTATTGACGTTGATGCTTGTCGTGCTGCTGCCGCTGCCGTTTTCGGTGATGCTCAAAAGGTAAAATTCACTCCTCTTTCTGCTAAAGAGCGTTTCACCGCTCTACAATCTGGTGAAATCGATGTTCTAGCTCGTAACACTACTTGGACTTATACTCGTGATTCGTCTCTAGGCTTAGATTTCACAGCGGTTAACTTCTATGACGGTCAGGGCTTCATGGCTCGTAAAGACCTAGGTGTTGAGTCTGCATTGGATCTTGACGGTGCAACAGTTTGTACTGAGCAAGGCACAACAACTGAATTGAACATGGCTGACTTCTTCCGTAAGCACAAATTGTCTTACGTTCCTGTTGTCGTTCAGAAAGCTGATGAAGCACTAGCTGCATACGCTTCTGGTCGTTGTGATGTATTCACTACAGATAAATCAGGTCTTGCTGCTCACCGTTCTAAACTAGCTAATCCAAGTGATCATATGATCCTTCCAGAAACAATTTCTAAAGAGCCTCTAGGCCCTGTAGTTCGTCACGGCGACAACCAGTGGAAAGACATTGTAACTTGGGCTATGTTCGTTCAGGTTAATGCTGAAGAAATGGGCATTACTTCTAAAAACGTTTCTAAAATCAAAAAAGAAACAAATGATCCAGGTATTGCTCGTCTGTTAGGTAAAGAAGGCGATATGGGTGCTCAGCTAGGTCTTCCTGCTGATTGGGCTTACAACGTAATATCTCAAGTAGGTAACTACGGTGAAGTGTTTGAACGTAACGTTGGTCCATCTACTCCAGTAGGCCTTCCACGTGGTATTAACAATCTATGGACTGAAGGTGGTGTAATGTACGCGCCACCAGTACGTTAATATTTAATACCTAAAAGCACACCTGCTTAGGGTAATTTACTCAGCGGCAAATCGCCGCTGAGTTTCTCCCCCTTCCTTACCACATCTGACGAGCATTCCATTTGCCTGAACTAAGATGAGCGATAAAACTATTTCAAGTAATAAAAGCCTTTTGCATGACGCCGGCACTCGCGCCCTAATCTTTCAAATTGTGCTTCTAGCAGTGGTTGTATTCGTAGGCTATTATTTATTTAGTAACTTACAAGCCAACCTAGCAGACCAAGGTATTTCTACTGGTTTTGAGTTTTTAAACCAACCAGCTGGATTTCCCGTTCTTATTCACCTAATTGAGTACACAGAGGCAGACACATACGGACGAGCGTTTGTTGTTGCCTTAATTAATACTATTGTTATCTCTTTAATGGGTATTGTTTTAGCCACTATTATTGGTGTTGTAATGGGCTTAGCTCGCCTTTCCAATAATTGGTTAGTTGCACGCCTAGCGACTGTATATGTTGAAACCTTACGTAACATTCCTCTTTTGTTACAAATGTTCTTCTGGTACTTCGCTGTATTAGCAACCTTACCGCACCCTAGAAACAGCATCATATTTGCAGACTTTTTCTTAAATAAACGCGGCATTTATTCTCCAAACCCTATTTTTCAAGAAGGTTTTGGTATTGTTGTCGCAGGATTTATCCTATCAATTGCTGCCTCCATTGCTTTAATTGTTTGGGCGAAAAAACGTCAAACCAGAACAGGTCTTTGGTTTCCTGCTTATTGGGCTTCTTTCGGCGCAATCATTGCTATCACCTTTCTAGCATTGGTAGTGTCTGGTTTCCCTATTGAGTTTGACCTACCGCAAAAAAGTCGTTTTAACGTCACTGGCGGAATGGTTCTTCCTCCAGAATTTGTTGCTGTACTTGTTGCCCTTTCTACTTATACAGGAGCCTTCATTGCCGAAATCGTTCGTGCTGGTATCTTGTCTGTAAATTGGGGACAAACTGAAGCTGCTCGTTCTCTGGGTCTAAAAGATAGTTTGACTCAACGTTTGATCGTTTTACCTCAAGCGTTACGAGTTATCATCCCACCGCTTACTAGCCAATTCCTAAACTTAGCGAAAAACTCATCACTTGGTGCCGCCATTGCGTATCCAGAGTTAGTTGCTGTTGTTATGGGTACGACGCTAAACCAAACAGGTCAAGCGATAGAAAACATCGGTCTTTGTATGTTGGTTTACGGAACATTGAGTCTTACGATTTCAGTATTCATGAACTGGTACAACAAAAAAATGTCATTAATGGAACGCTAGGAGGAAAACATGGCTATTGAATTTAAACCATCACCAAGCCTTCCACCACCAGTGAATTCTGTTGGTGCTGTGGCATGGGTTCGCCAAAATTTATTGTCGTCCCCTTTAAACATCTTTTTAACACTGTTCAGCTTTTATGTTTTATATCTGCTTGTTCCACCCGTTGTAGAATGGGGCATTATTACTGCAACATTTGACGGTGCATCTAAAGCAGCTTGTACTGGCGGTGGTGCATGCTGGGCTTTTATTGGCGTTTATTTTGATCAGTTTATGTATGGGTTATATCCATCTGAAGAAACTTGGCGTATTAATTTAGCCTTGATTTTACTCGTGGTTCTAATCGGTACTTTTGCTGTAAAAACAGTCAACAAACTATATTTATCCATTGGGATTATCGTTGTTTACCCTGTTATCGCCTACTTCCTATTCGCTGGCGGTGTATTTGGGTTAGAAATCGTTGAAACGTCTTTGTGGGGTGGCTTGTTCTTAACGACTCTTTTGGGTGTCGTTGGTATTGTTGCTTCGTTTCCTTTAGGTGTTTTGTTGGCGCTTGGTCGTCAATCTAATATGCCAATTGCGAAATCTATTTGTATCGTTTTTATCGAAACTGTTCGTGCTGTTCCTTTGATCACTATCTTGTTTATGGCGTCAGTAATGATTCCTCTATTCTTGCCTGAAGGCATGAACTTCAACAAGCTATTACGTGTTCTGATCGGTATCACTCTATTTTCAGCAGCTTATATGGCCGAAGTTATTCGTGGTGGCTTACAAGCTATTCCGAAAGGTCAATATGAAGCTTCAGATGCTATGGGGTTAACTTACTGGCAGTCGATGATTTTGGTCATCTTGCCACAGGCATTGAAACTGGTTATTCCTGGTATCGTAAACACTTTCATTGGTCTATTTAAAGACACAACCCTAGTGTACATTGTAGGTATGTTTGATTTACTTGGTCGAATCCAAGCGGCAACCCATGATGCAGACTGGTTAGGAACCACTATTGAAGGTTATGCCTTTGCAGGTTTTGTTTATTGGGCTGCATGTTTTGGTATGTCACGCTACAGTATGAGAATCGAGCGTAAATTAGAAACTGGGCACAAGCGAAATTAGTTAAGAATTTGAGGTATTTATAATGTCAGATACAAATATGGCTCGTGCCCAACTTGCGCCGGGTGAAGAAGCAATCATCGAATTTAACGATGTAAACAAATGGTACGGTGACTTTCACGTATTAAAGAACATCAATTTCAGCATTAAAAAAGGCGAACGTATTGTTGTTTGTGGTCCTTCCGGTTCAGGTAAGTCCACAATGACACGATGCATTAACCGCCTTGAGGAGCACCAAAAAGGTTCTATCATTGTTGATGGTATTGAAATGAACGATAACTTGAAAAACATCGAAGCAATCCGTAAGGATGTGGGTATGGTTTTCCAGCACTTCAACTTATTTCCTCACCTAACCATTTTAGAAAACCTAACTTTAGCTCCAATCTGGGTACGTAAAATGCCTAAGAAAGAAGCGGAAGAAATGGCAATGCATTATTTGGAGCGTGTAAAAATCGCCAACCAAGCATTGAAATTCCCAGGTCAGCTTTCTGGTGGTCAGCAACAACGTGTAGCGATTGCTCGCGGCCTATGTATGCAACCTCGTATCATGCTTTTTGATGAGCCAACCTCTGCACTTGATCCGGAAATGATCAAAGAAGTATTGGACGTAATGGTTCAATTAGCAGAAGAAGGTATGACCATGGTGTGTGTAACACATGAAATGGGCTTTGCAAAAACCGTTGCAGACCGCGTTGTATTTATGGATGCCGGAGAAATTGTTGAAGCAAATGAGCCACATTCATTCTTCGACAACCCTCAACATGACCGTACGCAAATGTTTTTGAGCCAAATTCTAAATCACTAATCCGTAATTTAGTTCTAAAATCTGTTATATTGACAAAAGCCCCTACTAGGGGCTTTTTTACATCTATCGTTAGTATGTGTTTTAACAGAGAGTTTTATGGAACAATCACTTAACTTCCAACCCAGCAAAAAACTAAGAGTTGTTCATTTAGCTGATCATACTGGTCGTTTACAGGTTATTTTTCCCGAGAGTAATATGCTGGACATCTCGGCTGTATCTCGCATAACTAAACGTCGCTTTGAACCCATTACTAATTTTAATACTTCTGGCGACCCTCTCATTAAACCAAATAGTGTTACTACAATATTAGAATCAAGCATTTTGGAAGGTTCTTCTTTTTCTATTCGAACAAAAGCCAACAGTAGATATCGCGAAATTTCAGTGGATGAATTACAAGACATGTTTTCAGGCCCATTAAATCGCTTTGAGCGTATATCCATCGAAACATCTTTAATCCTAACGCCGGTCGAAAACCATGAAAATGATGAAGAACAGATCCTTCAAGCATTAGGAAAATTTCAGTCTATTCGACTTAAGCAACGCCTAGAAGAGACACTAGAAATACCGCCACTGCCAGCATCGTCTCATCGAATTATTCGCCTCTCTTCTGATAAAACCGCAAATACAGATGAGCTGTGTCAAGTTATCGCCTTAGATCCTAGCTTAGCCGCCCAAGTTATTAGTTGGGCCTCTTCAGCTTACTACGGTGCACCTGGCTCTATTGAGTCTGTGGAGGATGCAATTATTCGAGTATTAGGCTTTGACATGGTAATGAACTTGGCTCTTGGCCTTTCCATGCGAAACGCTTTTCAAACACCAGAAGAAGGCCCTCGACATTATGAAGACTTCTGGCTAGATTCTGTTGCAAACGCTGCTCTTATGGAAGCCTTGGTGAAAGCTATGCCTGTGAACAATCGACCGAAAATTGGTCACGCTTACCTTGCAGGTTTACTGTATAACTTTGGCTACTTAGCGATTAGTACTATCTTGCCTCCACATTTTTCGATTTTATCTCGATATCAAGAAGCGAATGCTCATTTGCCTTCCGAAATCATTGAAATGCAAACATTGCGTTTTACAAAAGAACAGTTAGGTTCATGGTTGTTACGTTATTGGAGCTTGCCAGATAACATTTGGACAGCAATCCGCTACAGTAAAAAACCACACTACTATGGTGAACACGATACCTTAGCGAAGCTACTCTATATATCTACTCAACTACGTGATGACGGAGATATTGAGCCATCCGTATTATTAGAAGTTGGTTTAACTCGGGAAGAAGCAGAAGCGTGTCGTACCCATATTTATAAGAAGTCGGCCGAAATACACAAAATGGTCGATTTAATTAACAAGATGAATAACTAATTAATCATGACGTTAATAAATCAATCTGCTACACAACAATTCGACTATAGCTGGATGCCGGCACATCGAATAAATAAAACAAGAGTGCCTAAAAACTTATGGCCTTGGTTAACCTCTGATGTGTCTCTAACCGCAAAACTACAAGAACTTGGCTCATTGACCGTCGAAGTCATAGAAGACGCTTGGGGGACACCAACAGCACGAGAAAGAAGTCGTCTAAAGTTACGCCCTCGTGAAGCAGCAAGAATTCGTACTGTTTTACTAAAGGTTGATGGTGTTAGCGTTATTTATGGGCGCTCCATTATCCCTGCAAAAGCATTACGAGGTCATTGGCGACAAGTGAAGCACCTGAAAAATAAACCATTAGGTGGCTATTTATTCCAACATAGAGCACTTATTAGAAGCAGTATTGAAGTAACACAGTTACCAAAACACCTGTTTCCGAATCAACAAACAGGTCTGTGGGCAAGACGCTCTGTTTTCCATCAATTTGGCCCAGGCATATTGGTCAATGAAGTGTTTTTTGACGAAATAAACCATTTAAAATCACCGTTTGGATTATTATGAAAAAACTTCAAAATTATTTAGAACTTACACGATTTAATCGCCCTATTGGCTCATTTCTTCTAATGTGGCCAACATTATGGGCTCTATGGCTTGCTTCAGGAGGCATGCCTGAATGGCATTTAATTATCATCTTTATATTAGGTGTATTCAGTATGCGTTCAGCTGGCTGTGTCATTAATGATTACGCAGATAGAAAAGTAGATGGCAGTGTAGAACGTACAAAGAACCGCCCTTTACCATCAGGTCGTGTTTCAGAAAAAGAAGCTTTAATTCTTTTCGCAGGTCTTTGTGTGCTCAGTTTTGTATTAGTCCTCTTCACGGATATGAGAACCATTTTATTGTCTTTTGTCGGATTGGGCCTTGCAGCACTTTATCCATTCATGAAGCGATATACTCATTTACCACAACTTTTTCTTGGTTTGGCTTTCTCTTGGGCCATTCCAATGGCTTACAGCGCTCAAGGAGGCGACTTAAGTGATCCCATACTATGGATGTTATTTGTCGCAAATTGCTTCTGGACGATTGCCTATGACACTTATTACGCGATCACAGATCGCCCTGATGATTTAAAAATAGGCATTAAATCGACCGCCATTTTATTCGGTGAGCAAGACTTATTCGTGATTATTTGCTTACAGGGATTAACCCTATCTCTTTTGACTTGGGTAGGGTTGCTTGCAGAATTAAATTGGCCTTACTTTGCTTCATTAATTATCTGTATCGGACTTTTTTATCATCAGTTTAAACAAGCTAAATATCGTGACCGAGACGCTTGTTTCCGTTCTTTTCTAGATAATAATCGTATCGGTTATTGCGTATTCATAGGCTTAGCGACAAGTTATTTTATGTAATATATATGGCAAAGTTATGACATTTTAACCAAACTGTCATATATAGCCGTTTTAATAGACCGTTCCTGAGATGAGGATAAATCCTGTGACCGGTAAAAAAGTATTAATTATTGACGACGAATCTTCCATACGTGAAATGATTGCCATCGCTCTTGAAATGGCTGGTTATGAGTATTTGGAAGCAGAAAACATTCAACAAGGCCACGAAATTATCGTGGATCATAGACCTGATCTTATTCTTGTCGACTGGATGATGCCTGGTGGTAGTGGCATTGAGTTAACTCGTCGCTTGAAAAAAGACAATACAACCGCTGAAATCCCTGTAATTATGTTGACTGCGAAAAGTGAAGAAGACAACAAAATACAAGGATTGGAAGTCGGCGCGGACGATTACATCACCAAACCTTTTTCGCCACGCGAATTAGTCGCGAGACTCAAAGCGGTATTACGTCGAGCGACACCTCAAGGTGTTGATGAACCAATTGAAGTCGAAGGTTTAGTTCTCGACCCAATCAGTCAGCGAGTCACCATCGGCAGCCGCCCTTTAGATATGGGGCCAACCGAGTATCGACTACTGAAGTTCCTGATGACTCACCAAGAACGAGCTTATTCAAGAGCTCAGTTATTAGATCAAGTATGGGGTGGGAACGTTTATGTGGAAGAACGAACCGTGGATGTTCACATTCGTCGCTTACGTAAAGCAATTGGCAGCTCACACGATTCCTTAATACAAACGGTACGAGGAACAGGCTACCGATTTTCAGCAAAAAGGTCCGCATGAAAAGTATTTGGCGAAACGCCATCCTTAGTTGGCTTTTAGGTTTAGCAGCCTGCATTGTAATCGGTATTGTCATTGGACAATTGCTGGGTGTTTTACTGCTTTATGTCCTTGGGTCTTTATACTGGCAACTGTATCAACTATACCAATTTCATAATTGGCTACGTCACTCTGGCCGTGCTGCTCCACCAGAAAGCAGCGGTATTTGGGGGGAAGTTTTTGATGCTGTATATCGCTTACAGAAGAAACAACGTAAATCCAAGCGACGAATGCGCCAAGCCCTCACCCGAGTAGAAAGCTCTACCACAGCCTTGAAAGAAGGCGTAATCATGGCTGATAACCAAGGCAATTTAGAATGGTGGAATAATTCTGCGGCTCATTTTCTTGGGCTGATGCGCCCGGTTGATCGTGGTCAAGCCAT
This sequence comes from Marinomonas sp. GJ51-14, assembly GCF_055808695.1. Lineage (NCBI taxonomy): Bacteria > Pseudomonadati > Pseudomonadota > Gammaproteobacteria > Oceanospirillales > Oceanospirillaceae > Marinomonas > Marinomonas sp. GJ51-14. The sequence goes on along the minus strand of NZ_CM147879.1, from coordinate 1,184,474 downwards.
TACTAACATTGTTCGCAGTCCAGAATTTTTAGATACTTCACTCAAAAGCGCTTTGGCGAGCCTTTAATTATCAAATCACCAGCCAAAGACGGCGTATATTTAGAAATACAAACCACTCTGTATGACAAAAATGACCATCTTGTTTTTGTACGTGACGTTACTCGTTTACACCTGTTAGAACAAATGCGAAAAGATTTTGTCGCTAACGCTTCCCATGAATTAAAAACGCCCTTAACAGTCATCAAAGGTTATTTAGAAACCTTAGAAATGTTCAAAGATAGCCTGCCTAAAAGCATGCAGAAAGGCATAGTAAATATGTCCGAACAATCTGAGCGCATGGAACAACTTATTGAAGACCTTTTACTTTTATCTCGATTAGAAAGTGATGACAAACGGGAAGAGAACCAATGGCACAAAGTCTCTGACATCGTTACCTCTATCCAGAAAGTGACAATACCAATATTAGATGATCAACATTGTCTTTCTGTGGACATTCCAGAAGAAGCTCGCATTTATGGTTCTTACAAGGAGCTCTACAGCGCATTTTCTAATCTTATTGTTAATGCCATCAAATACTCACCGGATGGCGGTAGCATCGATGTAAAGTGGGAATCCAATGATTTAAGCGGTGTGTTATCAGTCAAAGATGCAGGGCTCGGTATAGACCCAAGGTATATACCACGACTCACTGAGCGCTTCTTTAGAGTAGATAAAGGTAGAGGATCAAAAACAGGTGGGACAGGCCTTGGATTAGCCATAGTAAAACATGTTCTATTACATCATGATGCAAAACTACAAATCCGCAGCCAACCAGGAAAAGGCAGTACCTTCTCTTGCTACTTTCCAGCAAACCGAACCAGAACAGACAGTATTCCAGCTGTATCATCCACCAGTGATAACGAGCCAACTCTATAAATAAAAAAGGGAAGCCAAATATACTTGCTTCCCTTTTTAAAAAATCATTTTCTTCAACACTATAAAACAAGATTATAAGCTATCAAAAAGTTGACCAATAAAGTCTTCTTTTTCCTTATCTTGGTCAATTAAGCTTAATGTTACAGTCAAAAATGTCGAGTCGTGTTTCTTCTCAGTCGTTGCTACCGCCTGAACGTAATAATTCAAGCGATTTACAATACCATCAAATTCCAAATCTAGCACAGATTGTCCTAGTACTTGTGGCACAACATCATCACTCTTAATCAACATAGTCGCAGATTGTTTACTAAACTGAATCACCATACAGCGGAACTGTTTGCCTTCAAAACGCACAATTGTTGGTACTTTTACGTCTTTCACAGTAATAGTAGGGTTGTTAAATTTAGTTGCTTGTACAGGTTTCGATGACCCAGTAGAACCCATTAGTACATCCAAAGATGCGGAGCTGACTCCGCTAGCAGATGAGTTACTACGCGGTTTTTGCGCCGCCAATTGCCGGTCCATATTATGTTTCTTTGCAGCTGAGAAAACTTTATTAATCAACTGTTCACTAGAAAATGGTTTGCCAAGATAGTCGGTCACCCCAGACTTAACAGCCTCGATGACATGGTCTTTATCTCCACGACTGGTAATCATGACAAAGGGGATGTCTTCTTTTTTATACTTAGGCTGCTCTCGACACCATTGTAATAGCTCGACGCCAGTCATCTCTGGCATTTCCCAATCACACAGCACCATATCGAACTGTGTTTTGGTCATTAATATCTGTGCTTTACGTCCATTTACTGCATCTTCAATTTCAACAGCAGGAAATTGCTTTCGCAATGTTCGTCGAATCAAGTCTCGCGTAAAAGACGCATCATCAACCACTAAAATTTTTAATGACATCACTATATTCCATTAGTGCGATCTAACAGGGCTGAAAAATCCCCATGTTGTGATCTAAAAACCGACACCCATAATAAAGTCGCCGCAACAACAGCAATAGGCATAACGAATAAATTAAAGAAAGGTATGGTTAACCCAACCATGACAATTCCACCAAATGTCCAACATAACAAAGGTTTAGTACGTAACGCCATTCTCATATCATGAAATTTCACTTTATTATTATCAAATGCATAATCCATATATTGAATAGATAGCATCCAACATGAAAACAATAATAACAAAACAGGAGCAATAACGTTCACTATTGGTATAAAAGACAATAAAAGCAGCAAGATAAAACGTGGTAAAAAATAAAGAATCTTTTGCAACTCTCTTTGTAAAGACCTTCCAACAATAACTAAAATAACTTTTGTCGTTAATTCTTCATCAAACGTCTTACCCGTTTGTTTTTCTTCTACTTTTTCCGCCAAAAACGCCATAAATGGTGCAGCCAATATGTTGATGCCAACTGAAAAACTGTAAAATAAAAGTACGCTAATAATGGCGCCAAAAATCAGATAAAACAGCCAATTTAGAAAAGCAACCCATTCCGGTACATAACCCATAGCAGAGTCGAGTAGACTCTGAAAATAACTAAAAGCCACCATGTAAATTAAGCCCATTAGGAGAAAATTGGCTAATAATGGAACCAATATAAACAGTCTTAATTCTTTCGAAAGCACCAAAGGCATGGCTCTTAAAAAAGCACCAGCCGCTTTAAAGGGTTGTGTGATCAAAGTAAATACAGCCTTTCATAGGTAAAAATACAGGATATCACGGAGACTTTCAGGCCTCCACAATCCCATTTGTAATATCTTATTCCACTGAAACAATTATTGACCCCAAATGAATCCTTTAAATATCATTCAATCAGTCTATTTGCGTATTGGGAATAATGTTATTTTATAGGGTCAAAGTAATAAGATTCTACCTCATTAAGAAACGTCTTAATGTAACTATGGAGAGAGTAGGTTATGCGTTTAACAACAGTGTTAGTATTACTATGGATTGGTTTTACTTCTTCTTTTTCTTACGCATTAGATAAGCCTGAAGGTAACATTATTCTTACTGTATCAGGTGCCATCAGTGCTACGAATTCAGATCAAGACGCCAAATTTGACCTGACAATGTTGCAATCCTTACCCCAATATTCTGTCACAACACATAATCCTTGGACCCGCGGCTCTCATACATATCAAGGTTTCTCAGCGGCAGACTTAGCCAAGCTTCTAGATAGCAAGAGTGAACGATTACAGGTTTTCGCACTCAATGACTATATGACAGAAATACCTTTGAGCGACTTCGTAGATAATGGAGCCATTTTTGCATTCCTTCAAGACGGGCAAAAAATGGAAATAAGAAGTCTCGGTCCTATCATGGTAATTTACCCCTTTGATGAATTAGAAGAGTTAAAATCCGAAATATATTATGGGCGCTCTATTTGGCAGGTAGCCAAAATTAAGTTCATCAGTTTAACGGAGTAATACTGTGCGTTTATTCAAAGGAAAACTATGGTTACTGAAACTAAAGCAATGGACGCTTTATATTTTAATCTTGATCATCATATCAGTTTCTATCGCTGTGTTTGGCATCATCACTCATACAAGTGACAGTGCAAAGAATCACAGTCGCCGAGTTTTCGAAAGTGCCTTATGGAATGCTTTACAGTTACAAATTCAAGCCTATCGCTTTCAAAACTACCTCGTAGCATTAGACAACAGTGACTACCCTCTTAATGGTGGCGCTTTTTTTGAATACGACTTATTAATGAGTCGAATCGACTTACTAAGAGAAAGCGATGTTGGCTTATTGATTCGAAATTTTGAAGGCGGCCGTACAATAAGATTACTCAATATCATTAACGGCGAATTGGAGTTATTGAGCTTCAATTTGTCGAAAATCGAAGCAGGTGATCCTTCCTATCTCCCTGACTTTATTGACAGAATTAAGAAAATTGAAGGACAGATTAATGAATTCATCTTCTTAGTGAATAAAGGCAGTAATGAGTTTATAACCAATCAACATCATGAATTACAAAAGAATTTAAACTATATCCAATTCCTATCTGTCATTCTTTTGGGATGTTTATCTATTTTTTGTTTTACCACAATAAAAGGTTTATCTGAGCTTAAGAAAATAGTTAAATCCAATAAGAAGCTTCAATCAAACATACAGGCAATGTATCAAGAAAAAGCTAATTTGGTAGGTTTTATTAGCCAAGAAATACGCTCTCCTGTTAACGCTATTCTCAGTATCGCCAATACCCTAAAAACCAAACAAACCGTTGAGTCATCACAAGATTTATCAAAGCACATTGAAGAGTCAGGACAGCAGCTGCTTCAAACTATGGAAATGCTATCCGATTTAACTTTAATTGACACACATAAAATGACGCTAACACCTACAATAGAAAACCTCCAAGATTCTATTGAAAGTACTTTGGCAGTAGTCACTCCTCAATTATCGAGAAAAGACTTAAAGTGTGTTGTTTATATTGACCCGACCCTACCGGAATATATTAGCGTCGACTTCCTACGGGTAAAAGAAATAGTCATTGCACTATTACAGAATGCCATTACATATACACCGTCTGGAAGCATCAGTCTGCAGGTCAGATCATCTGCCCTACCAGCACCATTAACCACACTGCCAACCGGCACACAAGAAGCCAGAGTATTGCAAATTGCGGTTCGAGACACTGGTATTGGCATGCCCAAAAAATTGCAGCAACACTTAAGAATAAATCCGTCTTTACCCATGAAACAAAAAGAGCCAATCCCTAATATGGTTGGCTTGAGCTTAACCTTATGCCATAAGTTAGTGTATTTAATGAAAGGGGAAATGTATTTTTCATCCACACCGCAACAAGGCAGTGAATTTTGGATAGATATTCCTTTCTATGTCCCAAATAAAAAAGCTCCATTGAGACACTCTAAGCTTCAAAAGGAAGTCAAAAGGCAAGCCTTGTTAATCGAAATGGATACTCACCTTGCAGCTATTATTGGCCTTCAGCTCGGCTTATTTAATATTGATACAATCACCTCGAAAGATGGCCACTTTCAAGATGATCTCCATTATGATCTTGTGATTTTAGGAAACGCCAGTCAGTTTGAATACGATGATAATGAAACCATTATTCAATGGACAATGAAGAAAGTACCTATTTTAAGCTACCACCCTCAAGCCATAAACAATGCGGATTACCCAACTATTCCATTGTATTTTCCTTTGCTGCAAAATCAGCTAGAACTTATTCTCTCTAAACTGTTTAATACCACCCATAACATCGAAGATAAACGAGTATGATTGAAAAAAGTCAGATAAACGCATTGATTGACCTACTCGGCAAAGACACGATTAACGACATTCGACTACAATATGTGGAAGACAGTACGCAAAAAATTGCGAAATTAAAATCAGCTTGGGACGAAGAAGATTATCAAACACTTCAAGAAATAAGCCATTCACTTAAGTCATCGAGCTTGAACATGGCAATGCGAGCTTTTGCACAGCAATGTGAGAAAATCGAGCAATCCGCCTCACAACAAAGTGACAATGGAATACAAGACATTTTAGATAGCTTATCTACTATTCATTCAGAATCATTAGCAGCCCTTGAAACCTACTTCTTAAAGTAGGATCAAAGCGACCAGGTAAAGTCAGTAGCCTTAATAAAGGTCTCGACAAACGCTTCTAAGCCTTCTTGATCCGCTTTAGAAAATCGTCCGATTTTTGGGCTATCAATATCAAACACACCTATTAGTTTACCTTCAGACATAACAGGCATAACCAACTCTGACGCAGAATCGGCATCGCATGCAATGTGACCCGCAAAAGTATGAACATCTTTGATACGTTGAGTTTGTTGTGTTTTAGCCGCTTCACCACATACTCCTCGATCAAAGGGAATGCGCGTACAGGCGACTTTTCCCATATAAGGCCCAAGTACTAATTCTTCATTACGAGCGAAGTAAAAACCAGACCAATTCAAATCCGGAATCGTCTGCATAATAAAAGCGGAAAACTGAGCAGCATTGCAAATGAAGTCACGCTCTCCACTTAACAAAGCGGCCAGTTGAGCATTCAATTCTTGGTAGCTGTCTTCAAGAGAGGCTGTAGGGTCAATTTCTATCGTAAACATGATGCATCACACCGGATCAAACAAAAAAACGATGATAGCAAAGTCTATAAAAGAGGAAAGTAAAATAGCTTAAAAACAAAATTGGCCTCTTTGTTCGATGACAAAGCGGCCAATTTTATGGAGTCACTTCAGAACACTCATATTTAAGCGTTTTTATATATCTTTTACTTCACCAGCAAGATCGTTCACATGGACATGACGAACGTCGACGCCTTTTACCATAAAGATCAAATGTTGACACGTATGACGGGCATGATCACCAATACGCTCAAGTGAACGCAGCACCCAAATCACATTAATCACGCTTGAAATGCTACGTGGATCTTCCATCATATAAGTCACTAAAGAGCGCAAAGCCGCTTCGTATTCACGATCCACTTCTCGATCTTGCTTCGCCACTTTAATCGCCGCATCGATATCTAATCGAGCATAAGCATCTAGCGCATCATGAATCATGCGTGAAACCATTTGCCCAATGCGATTTATCTCAACGTAACCACGTGGTGATTCACCTTCATGAATCAAATTCAACGTAAGACTGGCGATTTTTTTCGCTTCATCACCAATACGTTCAAGCTCACTAACAGCTTTACTGATAGATAAAATCATTCGAAGATCAGAAGCGGCAGGCTGGCGTTTCGCCAAAATACGCGTACATTCTTCGTCAATAAGACCATCTAGTTGATTTACGGTTGCGTCTTTGTCTTTGACTTCTTCAGCCAAAGAACCATTGCTGTCTAGCAAGGCCTGCACCGCGTCTTGTACTTGCGTTTCAACCACACCACCCATGGTTAGAAAGTGTTGGCGTAGCATCTCCAGCTCGTTATTAAACTGCTGAGAAATATGATCCGTTGTTAATTCTTTCATAATGCGTCCTCCGCCTTAGCCGTAGCGGCCTGTGATGTAGTCTTCAGTTTGTTGTTTGCTTGGGTTCGTGAACAAGGTATTTGTATCACCGAACTCAATCAAATCACCTATGTACATGAACGCGGTGTAATCCGATACACGTGCCGCTTGCTGCATGTTGTGCGTCACAATAGCGATAGTAAAATCTTTCTTCAGCTCGTGAATCAATTCTTCAATTTTAAGCGTTGAAATAGGATCCAACGCAGATGCAGGTTCATCCAATAGCAAGACTTCAGGCTTAACTGCGACAGTACGAGCAATAACCAATCGCTGCTGCTGACCACCAGACATGCCAAGCGCACTTTCATGCAGACGATCTTTTACTTCGTCCCACAGTGCCGCTGAACGTAACGCCCACTCAACCGTTTCATCAAGCACGCGCTTTTTGTTAATACCTTGAATACGAAGGCCGTAAGCCACGTTTTCATAAATACTTTTTGGAAATGGGTTGGGCTTCTGAAATACCATACCAACACGGCGACGTAGCTCAGCCACATCAGTTCCTTTCGCGTAAATATTTTCGTCATGAAGATTGATCTCACCAGTAATACGGCAACTATCAACCAAATCATTCATACGATTAAAACAACGTAGCAAGGTTGATTTACCACAACCAGAAGGCCCGATAAATGCAGTCACTTTTTTCTCAGGAATAACCATATTTATTCCCTTCAAGGCTTCTTTTTCACCGTAATAAAGGTGCAAGTCGTTTACTGAAAGGCAAACTTTTTCATCTTCAATACGTAACGCCTCTTGGCCGCGCTGCATTGCAGAAATATCAATAGAATGTGTTTTTGCGTCGCTCATAATAATCTCTTCCTAGCCGCTTACATTTCCAGCGATTTGTATTTTTCACGTAGGTGATTTCGAATAGTGACAGCAGATAGATTCAATAAAGCAATCACTATCACAAGCAATAAGGCGGTTGCGTACACAAGAGGTCGTGCCGCTTCTACATTTGGACTCTGGAAGCCAACATCATAGATATGGAAACCTAAGTGCATGAATTTCTGATCTAAATGGATGAAAGGATAATTACCATCCAAAGGCAATGATGGAGCAAGTTTTACCACACCAACCAGCATCAGAGGTGCGACTTCACCTGCAGCCCGGGCGACCGCAAGAATCACTCCCGTCATAATCGCCGGGCTTGCCATCGGTAAAACAACACGCCATAAGGTTTCAGCTTTTGTTGCACCCAACGCCAAGCTACCTTCACGAACGTTTCGAGGAATCCGTGACAAACCTTCTTCTGTCGCCACAATAACAACCGGAACCGTCAGCAAGGCAAGCGTAATAGATGCCCACATCAAACCACCAGTACCGAACGTAGGCGATGGCAATGCTTCTGGGAAAAATGCCTGATCAATACCAGATCCCAAGAAGTAGATAAAGAAACCCAAACCAAACACACCATAAACAATCGATGGTACACCTGCTAAGTTGTTTACTGCGATACGAATGATGCGCGTCACCCAACCCTGTGATGCGTATTCACGTAGATAAACCGCCGCGACCACACCAAAAGGCGTCACCAAGACAGTCATCAACAACACCATCATCACAGTACCGAAAATAGCGGGGAACACACCACCTTCTGTATTGGCTTCACGGGGTTCGTCAGATAAGAATTCCCACAATTTCGTGAAGTAAAATCCCATTTTCTGAACAATACCCATCGAATTCGCACGATATGCGTGAACAATCTTAGCGACCTGAACTTCGTGCTCACTGCCATCCATAACCTGCACTATGAAAGTATCACGGTTAATTTTAGCGTAGAGGTCAATCAAACTCTGTTGCAGTTGCTTATATTCTTCATCGTATTGAACACGTTCCGCAGCTAAATCCGCTTGTGCTGCTGGCGTTAATTTGTCTTCTAATTCAAGACGACGTTGCTTGAGGCGAATGCGTTCCAGTGCGTAGTTAATCTTTCCAATATCAGCTTTCTCAATGTCATGAATTTCGTCAAAAATGCCCGCAGCTCGTTCAATACTGGCTTCAAACTTTGCCCAAGTCGCCAAGGCGGAATCCGTTGGCGTTAGGTCTTCTGTCTGAGATACTATTTGACCGTTTTCTTTAACAGCTTTTAAGTAACCATACAAGTTACCCCATTCACGACGCTCTGCCGTGAACAGCATTTCTGGTCGTTTCGTACCCGTAAGGTATTCATCAATAACCCAACGAAAATCCGCACCATAAACATCACGGTTACCGGTTTTCATTAACGTACGCTGCATCAGTAGATGATTATCTGGAATCGCTATGCCAGCTTCACGTAATTGAGTCGCTGGTACTTCAACGCTTTCAACTCGCTCTGCCACAATGTTGTATGCAGATTGACCTGGCAATGCGTAATTTGCTTCCACCACATCCGCTGGCCAAAAATGGCCCAAACCACGGACGGCGATCAGTAACAGCAAACCAATAACCATGATAACAGAAATTGCCACGGCGCCAGCATTTAGCCACACCCATGGATCACCTGATTTAACCCATTCAGATACGGTCTTTTTTTGCATTTTCATCTGATTACTCATTATAGCGATCCGTATTTTTTGCGTAGGTGCTGACGCACGGTTTCAGCGATCGTATTCACTATGAAAGTGAAAATGAAGAGCACAAACGCTGCCAAGAATAAAATTCGATAATGTGAACTTCCTACTTCAGATTCAGGTACTTCCACTGCTAAATTAGCCGCTAAGGTACGCATGCCTTCGAATATATTGAAGTCCATAATCGGTGTATTACCCGTAGCCATTAAGACAATCATGGTTTCACCTACTGCTCGCCCCATACCAATCATGATCGCAGAGAAAATACCTGGACTCGCCGTTGGCAATACCACACGAGTCATAGTTTGCCAGTACGTCGCTCCTAACGCTAAAGAGCCTTGCGTTAACGCCTTTGGCACGCTGAAGATCGCATCCTCGGTAATCGAGAAGATAGTCGGAATAACCGCAAAGCCCATAGCAAAACCAACCACCAGTGCGTTACGTTGGTCAAACGTGATGCCCAAATCATTGGTGATAAAGCCACGGATATTGCCACCAAAAAAGCTCAACTCAATAATCGGACTCAATGCCAAACAAAACCAAGCAAGGAAGACGATAACCGGAATAAGCAACAATGGCTGCCAACCGTCAGGCACTAACCAACGAATATTTTGCGGAAGACGTGACCAAAGGTAAGCAAAAAGAAGAATACCAACTGGCAAGACAACCAAGATGCTAAAGGTTGCTGCTAAGTTCTCTTCTAAGAAAGGGGCAAAGAACAAACCTGCCAAGAAACCTAAGATAACCGTTGGCAAGGCTTCCATTAATTCAATAACAGGTTTAATTTTACGTCGTAACGCAGGCGCCATGAAATACGCAGTGTAAATTGCACCACAAATCGCCAATGGTACCGCCATCAACATGGCGTAAAACGCGGCTTTTAAAGTTCCAAACGCCAAAGGCATCAAGCTATATTTAGGCTCGAAGTCATTATTCGCAGCAGAAGACTGCCAAGTATAGGTCGACTCTTGATACCCTTCATACCAAACTTGTCCCCACAATGAAGACCAAGACACTTCTGGATGTTCGTTATCAACGTAGAAAAAATGCAAACCTTTACTATCTTCCAATAGCAAGCCGTTTGCACGAGGAGAAAAGCTAATCATACGCGCTGTGCTATCGCTCAACTTCTCATTCAATACTTGGCGAGTAGAAGTCGCATTATAAATAGCAACCAGACCACGTTCATCCAACGTAGCAAAACCTTTACGACGCTGCTCCATAGCTAAATCAATCAAGGCCACAGGCTGCTTCACGTCACGAATGAAAGTTAGCTTTTCTTCATTGGTTGCATCATCGCGAACATTGAACCACTGACTCACACGACCAGATGAATCCGCTACCATAATAGAGGATTGACCGAGCAAGTAACTCATGGAAACCAGCGAAGCATCATCATTGAATAAAGCAAAATTGTCTTTCAAGGCGATGCTGTCAAAATCACGCAAATCAAATTCACTCAATTCACCAGAGCGTGTTGCAACATATAAATAGCGCTGATCGCCGCTCAATAGCATGCTTGCCACATTCTCTACGAAAGGTAATGGCTCGCTTTGTTCGCTTAGCTCAACTTCTTCGGTAATGAAATTTACGTCTTTGGTGACTTTCGTAATCGCGCTATTCGTATCACCGATCGCAGCAAGCGTTAGACTGTCATCACCATCACGAAGCGTCAGTTGCTTGATTGGAAAATTCGCCACATCGATTGCTTCTTCACCATAAGGGTACTCAACCACTGGCGTAATTTTACGAGTGCCATCTGGATAAGAAATACGATAATGATGCTTCACAATAAGTGCTTTACCATCACTGTAACCAAATGCCATCAAGTGACTAGTATCGGACTCAACAGCAAAAGCCGTAACCTCTTCTGTTCGCAAGTTTGAAACCGTATTGATTACACTTCCGTCAGCAACAGAGAAGAATACAATACTGCCATTAGCCGTGACTCGCATCCCAACTTCAGATTGCTCTTCCGTTGTTAGATAGAGACTTTCTCCCTGCTCTTGTGCAGGCAAAGAGTAGCTTGCCTTAGGGTCTATAGAGGCACCAGAGAACAAAGGTGCCACCTCATAAAGGAGATAAAAACAAATCAGAAGCACCGCAAGTATTACGCTACTGCCTCCGATCGCAATACCCATTCCAGCCATACGGTCTTTCAGGGCGCGAATTTTACGATGACGCTTTAAAGCAGGCGTATTGAAATCCAACTCAGGCATCTGATGGTCAGTTGATTTAGTCATCCGCATTCATCTTTTTAGTGTGACAATTTTATGACAAGGAGGAGCGAGCAAAAAGCAGGATAGCATCACGCCACCCTGCTTTAAGCATTTCATCCGAATCGCTAAGCTTACTTAGTTAATACCAAGATCTTTAAGGTATTTGTTAGCAACTTTAGCTGGTAGAGGAACATAACCGTCTTTTACAACAACCTCTTGACCCATTTTTGAAAGAACCATTTTAACGAATTCACGCTGTAATGGTGCAAGCGGCTTGTTAGGCGCTTTGTTTACATAAACGTATAAGAAGCGAGACAGTGGGTATTTACCTGTCGCTGCATTCTCTGGTGTTGCTTCAATGAAAGCGCCACCTTCTTTCTTAGCCAAAGGCAGAGCACGTACAGAAGAAGTCTTGTAACCGATACCAGAATAACCAATACCGTTAAGTGATGTAGAAACAGACTGAACAACAGAAGCAGAACCTGGTTGCTCGTTTACGCTGTTTTTGAAGTCACCTTTGAAAAGTGCGTTTGATTTGAAGTAGCCATAAGTACCAGATACTGAGTTACGACCAAATAATTGCACATCGCGGTTAGCCCAAGCACCCGTCAAACCAGCTTTGCCCCAGTTAGTGATATCTTCGCTATGGCCACCCTTACGAGTAGAAGAGAAAATGGCATCAACTTCTGGAAGAGACAAACCTTTGATTGGATTATCTTTATGAATAAAAACCGCTAGAGCATCGATAGCCACTGGAATAGCCGTTGGCTTATAACCGTATTTTTTCTCGAATGCTGCAATTTCTTTGTCTTTCATTGTACGAGACATAGGACCGAAGTTAGACGTACCTTCTGTCAATGCTGGTGGCGCAGTAGAAGAACCTGCTGCTTGAATTTGAATATTCACATTTGGGTATAGACGTTTAAAGTCTTCAGCCCACAATGTCATCAAATTCGCTAAAGTGTCAGAACCCACACTTGAAATATTGCCAGAAACACCGCTTGCTTTACCGTAAGAAATCAAACCTGAATCAACATCTGCAAAAGCGTTAACAGAAACGCCTACTGCTGCTGTCATCGCTAAACCTGCAACTAGTTTTTTCATTTCATAAACCTCAGTGGTTATCGTCAAATGTTTATGAGCAAATGCTCATAGCTCGTTCAATGACATTCACTATAAAAGCCTTATGTGACAGAAATGTTAAATAATGAAATATTTCAAAAAAATTAAATTTCGTACATTAACAATAGTGCAGAATCGTTAAAGAACTCTTTGTAAAAGGAATGCCTTAGAAAAGTTTAAACACACTAATAACCGTTTTTTAGAATAAAGAGGGAAATTCTATTAATGAAAAGAGGTAATTACTCCCAAAATGCCACAAACAACCAATTGTATCCCTTTGAAATATTCACAAGCATTGCGTTATCCAATAGACTAGCCATCCGGAATTTTTCTACTCCATTACTCACTAGAAAGTACTGTCTAGAAAATTTTCGATAATAATGATTAAAAAACTGTGGGTATTTTTAATGTTTAACAAATTGGTCTGTGCGGCTGAGGCGATCTCTCATTACACGGGAAGATGCGTTGCTTGGCTTACGTTAATAATGATGATACTAACTTGTCTTGTCGTATTATTGCGTTATGGCTTTGATTTTGGCTCTATCGCGTTACAAGAATCCGTTCTCTATCTTCATGCTTTAGTATTCATGCTTGGTGCCGCTTATACTTTTAAAGATGATGAGCATGTGCGCGTTGATGTTTTTTACCGAGACTTTTCAGTGACTAAAAAAGCATGGGTAAATATTATTGGCGGTATTTTCTTTTTATTGCCTTTTACACTCTATACCGCTTATCTCAGTTTAGAATACGTAGGTGCATCTTGGAGAGTGTTAGAAACCTCTCAAGAACCAGGTGGCTTACCTTTTATCTATCTGCTTAAAACCCTTATTCCTCTCATGATGATAAGTCTTATTCTTCAAGGCTTAGCAGATATCATAAAAAATATTGGCGTAGTGAATGCAGCTCGAACCGCGAAAGGAATGAACTAATGGTTGAATTTATCCCCTTATGGCTTTTTGCTGGCGTGTGCGCTTGCTTGTTATTTGGTTACCCTGTTGCATTTTCATTAGGTGGCACCGCATTGATTTTCGCGGGTGTTGGCTCTCTTTTTGGTACATTTGATAGTGTTTTCTTGGAAGCTCTACCTAACCGCTTATTCGGTATTGTCCGTAATGAAACACTGATTGCTGTTCCATTATTTGTCCTCATGGGCGTGCTCTTAGAAAAATCCAAGCTCGCTGAAAAATTGCTTGAATCCATGGCAATGCTATTCGGCACTTTACGTGGTGGTTTAGGTATTTCGGTTATTTTGGTTGGCATGCTACTGGCTGCAAGTACCGGTATTGTCGGCGCAACGGTTGTTACAATGGGCATGATTTCATTGCCAACCATGTTACGTCGTGGCTATGACCCTGCATTAGCGACGGGGACAATTTGTGCCACTGGTACACTAGGACAAATCATTCCACCATCAATTGCTTTGGTTCTATTGGGCGATGTTATGTCCAATGCTTTTCAAAAAGCTCAACTGGATATGGGTATTTTTTCACCTAAAACCATCTCTGTTGGTGACTTGTTTGTTGGTGCCTTGATTCCAGGATTAATCCTTGTGAGTCTTTATATTCTTTATGTCATTCTTGTTGCTTGGTTACAACCTCATAAAGCACCTGCAGTTCCTCGAGAGGAATTACGTAATGGCTCAACAGAACCTTTAATCATCTTATTGCTGAAAGGTTTGATTCCACCTCTTGTACTTATTTTTGCGGTTCTTGGTTCTATCTTGAGCGGTATCGCAACACCAACTGAAGCAGCGGGAGTTGGCGCTTTAGGTGCAGCTCTGTTGGCTTGGGCAAGTGGTAAATTGAACTTTCCGACATTAAAAGACGCTGTGTACTCAACGACCAAGGTCACCTGTATGGTGTTTATGATCTTGATCGGTGCCTCTTTGTTCTCTTTGGTATTCCGTGGTTTTGGTGGAGAAGAGTTAATTCATGACTTCTTCTCTCAACTTCCTGGCGGTGTTGTCGGTGCGATGATTGTAGTGATGTTGCTAATGTTTTTCCTTGGCTTCATCTTAGACTTTATTGAAATTACTTTTGTTGTCGTACCGATTGTCGCTCCTGTTCTATTGGCAATGGGATTAGATCCGGTATGGCTCGGCATCATGATGGCCATTAACTTACAAACGTCATTCTTAACACCACCATTTGGTTTTGCTTTGTTCTACCTTCGAGGCGTAGCACCTCCAGAAGTGAAAACTCAGTCTATTTACAAAGGCGTATTACCTTTTATTATCATCCAACTATGTGTATTGGTCATGTTGGCTGTATGGCCTGAGTTGGCAACTTGGTTACCAGAACAAGTTTACGCAGACTAATAAATTGAACGACTCATGATACAAAAAATATAAATGTCTACAGTGAGGATCAGAAGATGAAAGCAATGCAAATGAAAGACTACGGACCTGCTAGCGCATTGACGCTGACAGAAACAAGTAAGCCGAAATTTAATGCGGATCAAATTCTGGTTCAAGTTGGCGCTGCTGGCGTGAACCCTGTGGATACTTATATCCGTTCAGGCACAAATAACTATTCAACCACTTTTCCTCATACTCCAGGTTTGGATGGTGCAGGAACCATTGTTGAATTAGGTGATCAAGTGACAGACTTTAAAGTAGGTCAACGGGTTTACTTTAGCCGTAACCTAACAGGCTCATCGGCTGAGTTTGCGGTTTGTGCAACCACTCATACTTACCCGCTAGCTGATGCTTTATCTTTTGAAGAAGGTGCTTGTTTAGGTATTCCTTATACTACAGCACATCGTGCTTTGTTTGGTCGTGCGAATGCAAAAGCAGGCGATAAAGTTTTGGTTCATGGAGCAACGGGGGCAGTTGGTATTGCCACTATTCAGTTAGCTCTATCTGCTGGAATGGATGTGGTTGCCAGTGCAGGGACACAAGCCGGAGCAAACTTACTCCGTGAGCAGGGTGTTGAAACTGTCATCATGCATAACGACGATAATCATCTTGCGCCATTCCAATCTTTGGAAAACGGTTTTGATGTGATTATCGAAATGTTGGCGAACCATAACTTAGACCAAGATTTAAAAGCCTTGGCTTTTGGTGGCTGCGTAGCCGTAATTGGTAACCGAGGCACAGTTGAGATTAATCCTCGCGACCTAATGGCACGTGATGCGTCTGTGATTGGTGTTGCGCTTGCGAACATTAAACCAAACGAGTTAGCCCTGATCGCAAAAGCATTACGACCTCTTTTTGAAAAAGGTGTATTAAAGCCAGTGATCCGTCATTGCTACGACTTAACAGAGCTAGCACAAGCTCATGAAGACGTTTTGAAATCAGGTGCTTTAGGTAATCTTGTGGTTCGTGTCGGCTGATACGGTATAAAAGAATACTGATTACAAGCAATAACACAGTAAACACGACGCTTTCACTCGAAACGTCGTGTTTATTTTTATTGCTAATGTTATAACGCGCTATACTTTCCATTTAATCTGTACAAAAGGTTTCTTTTTGACTCAGCCTGATTCTGACGTTTTCAGTTTGCCAACTGAAGCTCATGCACATGATCACGATTACCATCAATTGGTGGTTGTGCTTGATGGCAATACGGACTTCGATATCCAAGGTAAAGGCAAGCAGCTCCATACTGGCGAAGGTTGTATTCTTCCTTCAGCAAACAGCCACGCCTTCGCAGGACTGGGAGACAATCAGATCATGGTGGTAAATTTGCCGATTCCACCACAAAAAAGTATTACAGACGAAGAATACGAGGTAGTCTCACGCTTATTCGATCAAGCCGCCTATTTTCAGCTGAACCCTCGTTTACAGATATTGGCATCAGCTTTATCTGGTGAACTCCAGCAATACCCAAATGATTCTATTCTCGCTCGTGCCTGTGGTAATACCTTACTCAGTGCAATTCGTCATCAGATGAACAATAAAGACGTTCGTACTCGTGGTAATCATCTGGATATAGACAAACTCGATCAATTTATAGAGCTCAACTTATCCCGCAAAGTTCACATTGATCAACTAGCTAATTTCTGCTTTTTAAGCGTTAGCCAATTTCACGAACGCTTTAAAGATCGAACAGGAATGACACCTCACCAATATTTGATGCGCAAACGCTTAGAGCGCGCTCAAGATTTACTTCGAGATGGTTTCCCACCCATTCAAGTCGCAGAGATGTGTGGTTTCTCAAGCCAAAGTGCCATGACCAATGTTTTCTCCCAAACCTTAAACATCACACCACTTAAATACCAAAAACAATTCGGTAACCGTTAGTCTTTTTATAATAGAGTAAAACGCCCTATTTATAAGCATTTCCCACTTTCTCTACTGTTTTTTGCACAACAACAAAACACGCCTGATTTTATTCTTCCTCAGCCGGACTTTCTTATAAAAATACACGATTTTTTCGAAAGACAATGAATCCCCTCTGTCACTAAAGTGTCAGCATTATCCGGATATGCATTTTTCCACTTTCGCTGGTTAAAAAGTGGTCATAAAAATGCTTAATGCTCTATAACAATATGCGACCTTGGTAAAAAGCTAATCCGCTTTTTATGCAGCTCGGGAGAACCCAATCATGTTTAAAGCGATTGATGTGTTACAGCCAGAATTTATTCAAAAACCACTAAATGAATTATGGACGCTCATTTCCCCCTATATAAAGCGGATGAAGAAAGCTGGTTAAAAGAGCTTTTGCCTTTAGCAAAGCCTACTGAGCAAGAACTCGCTGACCACACTAACGCAGCGTCTCAATTGATAGCAGAAGTTCGTAAAGACGACGACAGTATGTCGATGATTGATGCGCTTTTGTTGGAATACAGTTTGGACACTAAAGAAGGCATTTTATTAATGTGCCTTGCTGAAGCCTTGATGCGCGTGCCAGACAAAGAAACTGCCGATGCTTTTATCAAGGATCGCTTAAGCGTTGCCGATTGGGCTTCCCACGCGAAAAACTCAGACTCTTTCTTCGTTAATGCCTCAACCTGGGGATTATTATTAACAGGCAAGATCGTCTCCATGGACGAAAACCAAGATGGCACACCAGCCAACCTTGTAAATCGCATGGTAAACCGTGTTTCTGAGCCTGTAATTCGTAAAGCGATGAACCAAGCTATGAAGATCATGGGTCATCAATTTGTACTGGGTCGTGATATCAAAGAAGCTTTGTCTCGCGGTAAAGGTTACCGAGACAAGGGTTACACCTATTCCTTTGACATGTTAGGTGAAGCGGCTCTAACCGCGGCAGACGCAGATAAATATTTGCGCTCTTACGAGCAGGCTGTTGAGTCTGTCGGTAAAGACACCTACTCAAAAGGCTATCGCCCAACTATTTCCATTAAGCTTTCTGCACTTCACCCACGCTATGAAATTGGTTGTGAAGAACGCGTCATGACAGAGCTTTTCGATAGCGTAAAAGGCTTAATCACCAAAGCTCGTGAATTGAATGTCGGCATCACCATAGATGCAGAAGAAGCAGACCGTCTAGAGCTTTCTCTAAACTTATTTGAAAAGCTTTATCGTGATGAAACCACTCGTGGCTGGGGATTATTCGGTCTTGTTGTTCAGGCGTACTCTAAACGTGCTCTACCGGTTTTAGCATGGCTTGCAGCATTGGCGAAAGAACAAGGCGATCTCATTCCCGTTCGCCTTGTAAAAGGTGCTTATTGGGATTCTGAAATCAAGCTTTGCCAGCAACGTGGCATCAATGGCTATCCTGTTTATACTCGTAAAGAAGCGACTGACGTTTCTTACCTTGCCTGCGCACATTTCCTTTTGAGCGAACATACTCGCGCGAACATTTTTCCACAGTTTGCCAGCCATAACGCCCACACAATCGCGACAATACATTGTTTAGCGAATCAGCTTGGCGCTACGTCAAAAGAGTTTGAATTCCAGCGTTTACACGGTATGGGGGATGCACTCTATAACCATTTAATAAAAGAAAACGATATCTGTGTCCGTATTTATGCGCCTGTAGGCAGCCATAAAGATTTACTTCCTTACTTGGTACGTCGTCTTCTAGAAAATGGTGCTAACAGTTCTTTTGTACATCGCTTAATTGATGCCAGTTACCCAATCTCTGATTTGGTAGATCACCCTGTGACGACATTGGAAAGCCGTAAATCATTAGCGAACCCGCACATTAATTTACCTGCAAATTTGTTTGATGATCGTAAAAATTCATTCGGTCCAAACATCGAAATCGCTTCTGAGTGGACTCCGTTCAAAGCAAAAATAGACGCTTTCATGGAGCAAGACACGCAATGGCGCGCCTTCCCGATTGTGGGTGGTGAAAAAATTGAAACGGGACACACTCATTCCATTTTAAGCCCTTACGATCACAGCCAAGCGGCAGGACAAATTGACTGGGCTGATGCAGCGACTGTTAGCAAAGCCATTGACCTTGCTGAAGCTGCATTTCCTGTTTGGTCAGCACGCCCAGCAACAGAACGAGCGGATTGTTTGGATCGCGCAGCGGACTTGATGGAAGAAAACTACGCGGAGCTCATGGCTCTTTGCCATCGTGAAGCGGGTAAAACTATTCAAGACAGCATTGACGAAGTACGAGAAGCAGTGGATTTCTGTCGTTATTATGCACAGCAAGCACGTAGCCATTTTGCAACGCCAACCGCTTACATCGATTTCTTAGGTCAGGCGAAACAAGCACAACTTAAAGGCCGTGGTGTTTTCACTTGTATTAGCCCTTGGAACTTCCCATTAGCTATTTTTACCGGCCAAGTAGTTGCCGCGCTTGTCGTCGGTAATACTGTTGTTGCAAAACCCGCTGAACAAACCAGCTTAATTGCCTTTCGTGCCATTGAATTGCTTCATCAAGCAGGTATCCCGACAGATGTGCTTCACCTTCTTCCTGGTGATGGCGCGACTGTCGGTGCACCGTTAACCAGCGATAAGCGTATTGCTGGCTTGGCGTTTACTGGTTCAACCGGAACAGCACAATTGATCAACCGCACTTTAGCTGCACGTGGTGTGGCTCCGGTTCCTGTGATTGCTGAAACCGGTGGTCAAAATGCCATGTTGGTTGATTCAACCTCTTTACCAGAACAAGTCGTACGTGATGCCGTTCGCTCCGCGTTTGCGTCAGCTGGTCAGCGCTGTTCTGCTTTGCGTGTTTTGTTTGTACAAGAAGATATTGCCGACCGAGTCATTCCAATGATTAAGGGCGCAATGCAAGAACAAGCCGTTGGTTTACCTTATTTGCACAGCACGGATGTTGGCCCTGTTATCGATAAGAAAGCACAAACCATGTTGCTTGATCATATTGAATACATGAAAACAGCAGGTAAATTGATTGCACAAACGACTTTGCCTGAATTTGCAGACAAAGGCACTTATGTTGCGCCAACTGCTTTTGAAATCGCTAGCATTGATCAATTAACGGACGAGAAATTCGGCCCAATCCTTCATGTAATTCGCTACAAGGCTCGCGATCTAAATAAGATCATCGACACGATTAACAATTCAGGTTTTGGTCTGACGCTTGGTGTGCATAGTCGTAACGAAACAACTTGTGCCAACATTGCAAGCCGAGCTCGCGTTGGCAACCTGTACATTAACCGCGACCAAGTCGGTGCCGTTGTTGGTGTGCAACCATTTGGTGGCCAAGGTTTGTCTGGCACTGGGCCAAAAGCAGGCGGCCCACATTACTTACAACGCTTCGCCATTGAGCAAGACCTTTAAGGGGAGACAACATTATGACAATCGTACAACCTATCCAAATTCAGGTCGCTCAAAATGTCTTCGAAGCATGGGACAAAATTGGCGTCACCGGTCGTGCTGAAAAGCTAGAAAAAGCCCTTGCTGCTTTTTCTGATAATCAAGGCAAAATGGCACAATGGCAAATCGATAACGCCAAGCAAGAAATTGCTGAAACTCGCGTTATGCCAGGGCCAACAGGCGAACGTAACGAGCTTTCTAGCCAAGGCCGTGGGCCATTTCTTTGTACATCTCTTCTTAAGAGCGAAGAAGTTGATTCTGAAAAAGAAAATATTGGCTTAGTAGGTCAGATTTTTACGGCACTTATTGCGGGCAATCCAGTGATCACTGTTGGTCAAGCGGGCCAAGACATCATGGATAAAATCAGCCCGTATGTTGCAGAAGGCGTAATCCAGAATATCGCTGATTCAGCACTGGATTCTTTGATTGAAGCAGATCACCTTGCTGGTGTTGCTACATTGTGTGATGACACGCAAGCACAACAGTTAAGTCAACGACTTGCAGCAAAAGGCGGATTAATCTGTCAATTGATCGAAGAAACCGACAGCGAGCACCTGAGCGCCATTACGAAGCCGCACTATTTATTGCGATTTGTGACGGAACGTACTGTATCGAACAACACCACAGCCATTGGTGGTAACGCAACCTTACTTGAACTGGGTAGCATGAACGATTAAAAATCAGACTTAATTAACTGTATTTTTAAAAAAGATAGATACAAAAAAGCCCCTTGAACGCCTCACTTCAATTCAGAGTCATTCAGGGGGCTTTTTTATAAACTGACATTGCGTTTTACTTACTCAACTTCTCGAGCATTGATGTAAGCACGTTCAGATACTTCATGCCACGCGCTAGCACCTTACTGTTGAAATCTTTGAATGAGTTGTAGACCTTTTGGCTCATTGGATCCGCTGCAGCTACTTCATCCAATGTTTCTGCTGCTGCCGCTTTTAAAGCGACCAGAACTTCTCTTGGAAAAGGTTTCAAAACAACATTGTGTTCATTCAATAAGCTTTCTAGTGCGGCATTGTTACGTGCCGTAAACTCGTCCAACATCACGGCATTAGCTTGGCGAGTTGCCGCACGAACGATCGACTGAAGGTCTTTAGGTAACGCTTCAAATGCGTCTTTATTAAAAAGCGCTTCCATAGTTGAACCTGGCTCATGCCAACCTGGGAAGTAGTAATACTTCGCAGCTTTATGCAAACCAAATGCTAGGTCATTGTAAGGACCAACCCATTCTGTCGCATCAATCGTACCTGTTTGCAAAGCAGTAAAGATTTCACCGCCAGGTAAGTTAACTGGTGTACCACCTACTTTTTTAAGTACTTCACCGCCAAGACCCGGAAGACGCATTTTTAGGCCTTGAAAATCTTCTAGGGAATTTATCTCTTTATTGAACCAACCACCCATTTGCACACCAGTGTTACCAGCTGCCATAGGAATCAAGTTGAATGGTTCATAAAGCTCTTCCCACAATTCAAGACCACCACCATTATGAAGCCAAGAATTCATCTCTTGAGCAGTAAAGCCAAAAGGAACTGCTGAGAAAAATTGTGCAGCAGGTGCTTTGCCTTTCCAATAAAAGGCACCACCATGCCCCATTTGAGCAGTACCGCGAGAAACAGCATCAAAGACTTCAAGCGCAGGAACCAGCTCACCAGCCGCATACACTTTAACATTCAAACGACCACCGGACATTTCTGTAATACTGTTCGCTAAACCCTCAGCCCCCGTACCTAGGCCAGGAAAGTTTTTAGGCCAAGTTGTCACCATCTTCCAATTAATGACTTCCGCTTGAGCATTTACCTTAGCTGTATCTTCTGCTTTATCAGAGCCACCACACGCTACCAATGTAGCCGTCGCTAAACCAACTAAGGTCAGCTTTTCCCACAATTTTATTTTATTCATGTTTTTTTAATCCCTTAGAAGACGAGTTAGATTTATTGTTATTTAATGCTACGCTTTCCAGCAAAGTCGATCACACTGCCCTAACAGCACAATTCGGCTCCGTATTATGAATAGGCCTTGGCACTTTTATCAAATAAAAAAGCTCCGTTATCAAAAATAACGGAGCTTTTTAGCTATTAAATCAATGGTTTGTTATAAAACCATAATCATGAATAATACTTAATCAACTTCTCGAGCATTGATATAAGCACGCTCTGACACTTCATGCCATGCGCGAACTTTACTACCAAAGTCTTTAAATGAGTCATAGACTTTCTGACTCATTGGGTCTTCTGCAGCAACTTCTTCTAATGTTTCTTCTGATGCTTTCTTCAATGCTGATAAAACGTCAGCAGGGAAAGGCTTCAAAACAACATTATGTTCATTCACAAGTGTTTGTAGTGCAGAGTTATTGAGTGCGGTGAACTCATCTAACATTTCTGCATTAGCTTGACGTGTCGCTGAACGAACGATCATTTGTAAGTCTTTTGGTAAAGCTTCAAATGCTTCTTTGTTGAAAATAGCTTCCATTGTGGAACCCGGCTCATGCCAACCTGGGTAGTAGTAAAACTTAGCAGCCTTGTACAAACCAAACGCTAGGTCATTATAAGGGCCAACCCATTCCGTCGCATCAATTGCACCAGTTTGCAAAGAAGTAAAGATTTCACCACCTGGCAAGTTAATTGGTGTACCACCTACTTTTTTAAGTACTTCACCACCAAGACCTGGAATACGCATTTTCAGACCTTGGAAGTCAGCAAGAGAGTTAATCTCTTTGTTAAACCACCCACCCATTTGAACGCCTGTATTACCAGCAGCCATAGGAATCAAGTTAAATGGCGCATAGATTTCTTCCCATAGTTTTAAACCGCCACCATGGTGAATCCAAGAGTTAATTTCTTGTGCAGTGAAGCCAAAAGGAACTGCTGTAAAGAACTGCGCTGCAGGAGCTTTACCTTTCCAGTAATATGCTGCGCCATGGCCCATTTCTGCAGTACCACGAGAAACGGCATCAAAAACTTCAAGAGGTGGAACTAACTCACCAGCCGCATAAACTTTAATATTTAAACGACCATTCGACATTTCACTAATGTTCTTTGCAAGACTCTCAGCACCCGTCCCTAAACCGGGAAAGTTCTTTGGCCAAGTTGTCACCATTTTCCAATTAATGACGTCCGTTTTTTTATCTACTTTAGCAGTGTCTTCTGCTTTATCAGAACCACCACATGCCACCAAAGTAGCTGTCGCTAAACCGACTAACGCCAGCTTGCTCCATGTTTTAATTTTCTTCATTACTTATCCCTCGGGAGACTAGTTTTCATTATTTTTATTGTTCAGCACTTAACGCTCTACGATGCCTTTTAATACGACCCTAATCGTACAAATCGAATCCTCCAAATAAGGACAGATATCGGTTTTTTAGACACATTTTATGCACTAAGTTAATGAGATAGTATGGATTGATGCTTCAGCTCTCAAGCGATTTTTTGTTTTTTTTGTCATCTATGACAATTCCCCCTATGACACCAAAAACAAAAAAGCCGCGTCATCTAAAATAACGCGGCTTTTGAAAAGCTTAATAATTTACTTATGTTAGTAAACTATAAGCGGCATATA
Source organism: Marinomonas sp. GJ51-14 (assembly GCF_055808695.1). Lineage (NCBI taxonomy): Bacteria > Pseudomonadati > Pseudomonadota > Gammaproteobacteria > Oceanospirillales > Oceanospirillaceae > Marinomonas > Marinomonas sp. GJ51-14. Next base: position 1,160,393 of record NZ_CM147879.1, on the reverse strand, counting down.
ACACTTAATCAATTGCTCGAGCATTAATATAAGCTCGTTCAGACACTTCATGCCATGCATTTACTTTATTGCCAAAATCTTTAAATGAGTCATACACTTTCTGGCTCATTGGGTCTTCTGCTGCGACTTCTGCCACTGTTTCTTCTGCTGCTTTTTTCAATGCAAATAAGACATCGGCAGGGAAAGGCTTCAAGATAACATTGTGCTCATTCACTAGCGTTTGTAATGCTTCATTATTCAATGCCGTGAACTCATCCAACATCTCAGCGTTCGCTTGGCGAATAGCAGAACGCACAATCAACTGCATGTCTTTTGGCAAAGCATTGAAAGCGTCTTTGTTAAATAAGACTTCCATTGCGGAACCTGGCTCGTGCCAACCTGGGTAATAATAGTATTTCGCCGCTTTATACAAGCCAAACGCTAGATCGTTATATGGACCAACCCATTCAGTCGCATCAATAGTCCCAGTTTGTAGAGCATTGAAAATCTCCCCACCCGGCAAGTTAATAGGGGTCGCGCCAACTTTCTTAAGCACTTCACCACCTAAACCTGGCATACGCATTTTCAAGCCTTGGAAATCTTCCAGAGAATTAATCTCTTTATTGAACCAACCACCCATTTGCACACCTGCGTTACCAGCAACCATAGGAAGTAAGTTAAAAGGCTCATAGATCTCTTCCCATAATGCCAACCCCCCACCATGGTGAATCCAAGAATTCATTTCCTGTGCCGTTAAGCCGAAAGGTACTGCTGTAAAGAATTGGGCTGCAGGCACTTTACCTTTCCAATAATAAGACGCGCCGTGGCCAATTTCTGCAGTACCACGAGAAACGGCATCAAATACTTCTAACGCAGGAACTAATTCCCCAGCAGCATAAACTTTGATGTTTAATCGGCCATTCGTCATTTCTGTAATGTTTTTAGCTAGTGCTTCTGCGCCTGTACCCAAAACAGGATAGTTTTTTGGCCAAGTTGTCACCATTTTCCAATGAATAACATCGGCTTTTTTCTCAACGCTGGCAGTGTCTTCTGATTTTTCAGATCCACCACAGGCCACCAGAGCAATAGCAGTCAAACCAGTTAATACCAATTTACTCCACGCTTTTATTGTTATCATTATTGATTCCTCAGGAAACGAATTTCCACTATCTCAATGCATTTGTCTGAACGTAAAGAAGCCCTATTATCTAGGATAAAAGGGTTTCTACAGATCAATGGTCCACCTAATTAAGCCAACCTTAAAGAAGGTTTTAACTTAATCGTCTGCTCGTGCATTAATAAAGGCACGTTCAGAAACATCATGCCATTTAGACACAGACCCTAAGAAGCTTTTGAATGAATCATATACTTTTTGGCTCTGTGGATCATTGGCTGCGACCTCTTCCAGTGTTTCATAAGATGCTTTCTTCAAAGCTTCTAAAAGATCTGTTGGGTAAGCTTTCAATGTGACATTGTGTTCTTCTAATAATGTTTGCAAAGCAGCATTGTTACGTGCAGTAAACTCACTAATCATGTCAAGATTACCTTGCTTAACCGCTGTACGTACAATCGCTTGTAAATCATTAGGTAGTGCATTGAAAGCATCTTTATTAAAAATGGCTTCAACCGCTGAACCAGGCTCATGCCAACCAGGGTAATAATAGTATTTCGCTGTTTTATACAAACCAAACGCTAGATCATTGTATGGGCCAACCCATTCAGTGGCATCAATCGTACCAGTTTGCAAAGCGGTAAAAATTTCACTGCCTGGAAGGTTCACTGGCGTCGCACCTACTTTCTTAAGTACTTCACCGCCAAGACCTGGCATACGCATTTTCAAACCTTGGAAGTCAGCAAGAGAATTAATTTCTCTGTTAAACCAACCACCCATTTGCGAACCTGGGTTACCAGCAAGCATAGGGATCAAATTGAATGGTTCGTAAACTTCTTCCCATAATTCAGCACCGCCGCCGAAATAAATCCAAGCGTTAAGCTCTTGAGCAGTCAAACCAAAAGGCACAGTCGTGAAAAACTGAGCAGCAGGGACTTTACCTTTCCAGTAATAAGATGCCGAATGGCCCATTTCTGCAGTACCACGAGACACAGCATCAAACACTTCTAACGCTGGAACCAATTCACCAGATGCATAAACTTTAATATCTAAACGACCGTTAGACATTTCTTTGATGTTTTTAGCCAGTGCTTCTGCACCGGTACCCAAGCCTGGGTAGTTTTTCGGCCAAGTCGTTACCATTTTCCAATGAATCGTCTCAGCTTTTTGTTCCACTTTAGCTGTTTCTTCTGCTTTCTCTGATCCACCACAAGCGACCAACGACAAAGCTAATAAACTGGCGACCGCCAACTTACCTAATACCATTACATTACGCATTTTTTCCCTCAGGAAGACAGTTACTAAATATAAAAAATGGACCTGCTTCTATGGCATGTAAAAATGATGCTTGCATCAAAAATGCCCTGATATGATCAATAAAAGGCGCGCCCTAAACACAACCTATTATTGTATTTTTATTATGGAATCAGACAGACAGTTATCCTTAGATAATTGCCCTTCAATGTATAAAACATGTAAAGGGCAAGAGATGATAAGAATTGCGGTAATTTAGCTCAACCCTTTTCAATGAAAAAAGTTCTTATTTAGTTAATAATCGCCTTTTTAATGACATTAGAAGTAAAGTAACTAAATATTAGCAACATAATTCCAAGGCAAACGCTGTCCGCTTTTTGCAGACTCTTCAGCTAGGCACAATCCATAAACCAACTGGCAAGCATCCTCCATCGAAACAGGCGCTTCTCCCTTACACAAAATAGCATCACGCAACTGTGCGTAAAACGCAGCGTAACTGCCATGTGTCGGTTCCTCTTCAATCATTTCAATCAAATCAGATGTTGACGCAACAAATCGTTTATTAGACTGCTCAACCGCTTTAGAAGGAAACGCGTCTTCCCAAGGCATTTGCCCAGCTCGCAGTGCGTCTTCCTGTGGATCTAAACCAACACATTGCCAACTGCCTTTGGTAAATCGAGCATTGAATCGACGCATGTCACCGGCTTCAAACGAACTGTGACCAAGGCGAATACGTTTATCGCCATAACCTAACTCTATTTCAAAGGTATCCGCTGTCTGTCCACCTTCTCGCAACGCATCAATGCTTGCTTGAATCCAATCTGGCTTTCCTAACAAGTTCAACATTTGATCCAATAAATGCGGACCAAGATCCCAAAAAATCCCAGCACCAACGCCTGGCTCTTCCCGCCACCTCACCTGAGGAACAGGACGAAAACGATCAAAGCGAGACTCTAACTGTTTAAACTCACCTAACTCGCCACCAGCAATTAACGCCTTCAAACGCTGAAAGTCGCCATCAAAACGACGATTTTGATACACACAAAACACCAGGCCTTTTTGCTTGGCTAGGATACAAAGCGCTTCTATTTCTTCAACACTGGTTACAGATGGTTTTTCTAATAAAACATGCTTACCATTTTCAAGCGCTTGTTTTGCTTGATCAAAATGCACCTTATTAGGTGTCGTGATCACCACCAAATCTACATCATTCGCTAGAAAAATCGCTTCCGCAGATGACACCACAACGACATCTGGCGCACTCCAATCAGATGCACTCCAATCAGATAAAGTAGCCTTCACTTCCTCTGGCTTGGAACTGCAAACATACGCCATTTCCATATGGGCATCATTCACCACAAAAGGCGCATGAAAAATACGCCCAGACAAACCAAAACCAATCAAACCTACTCGAACCGCCGCCATGCCCACTCCTATTATTTTTGTATTTAAAAACAGTCTACAGACTAAAAATAGAATTTGCTTCAAGCAAAACTGAAAAAGTAAACTATACTGTATTACAATGTATTTTTCATAAAGAGGTACCTAAACGATGAGTGTAACAACAGTAAGGTTGCAAGCAGAAACCGAACAACATTTAGAAGCGCTAGCGAATAAGCTTCAACGCAGTAAAGGTTGGGTTATCAACCAAGCACTAAACGAATACATAGAAAAACAACAACTAGAACAAGACCGTTGGAAACAAACACTAGAAGCAATGGAATCAGCCACACAAGGGAAGGTTGTAGACGCAAGTGAAGTTCATGAATGGCTAAACAGCTGGGGAACTGAAAACGAACAGGACGCACCGAGGGTTAAATAATGAAATTGGTTTACACGGAAGAAGCCATTGCAGACTTAAAACGTCTACGAGAATTCATCACCCTTCATAATCCGATAGCGTCAGCGAAAGTCGCTAAAGAACTTGTAGAAAAAATAACACTGCTTCCTGACTTTCCTCATATTGGCCTACCTGTTAAGCAAGCACCTTTACCAGACTCAGTTAGAGACATGATATTTGGAAGTTATATCGTTCGTTACTCAATTCATAGAAATACCGTAATCATTTTGCGGGTCTGGCATGGACTAGAAAACGAGAGGTAGATGAAAAACTAATTTTCAAGTAACTCAGCACTCAGTAAGTCAATTTCTCGAATTATCTGAGGAAGTAGCTTAGATTGACGGTCGTATTCTCGTTCAATAAATAAAAGTACACTTTGCTTTGGATAAACACCCTTTCTGTAGGTGAATTCTTCAAAATTCCAACTATAAATATTTTCATCTGGCCCTTTTAAGTTATATGTTAATTGAGCACTGATATTTGACCAATGCTTAGTATGGTTCCCCCAAGCCATGAAGTATTTATAATCGTCACCTTTAGTATATTCTATGAGTAAGCTATGGAGGTTTTCATACTCAAGTTTATTTTTAAGATTTTCTTTTAGTCTATATAGGCTAATTAAATTCTCTGGTATAAGAGTTCTCTGTATATTTTCCAAATTGAGGCAGAAATAGACTACATGAGCTAGCAAATCAGAATTACTATGCAAATTTCTTAACAGTGCATTAATATGAGCCTCACACCCAATTTTGAATTCATATTCTTTTGATGTGTGACCATCACCATCTCCCCCTCCCAAAGCTCTAAAAACCAAACCTTCGTCTATTGCTCCCTCTTTTTTTAGTTTAATCAAATGTTCTTGATGGAGACGTTTAAATTCTTGATAGTGATACCGACAATAAGCTTGATTCTGAGAAATTGAGGTCAACGGTTGTATTGATTTTTTCAAGTATTCTTCATCAAACTGACGACGTAATCTGTCCACTAGCCCTGAAAAGTCCCATGTTTCAGTCATCATATGTCCTTATAAAATTTTTCTACTTAAACGCAATCAATAATTATCACTGGATTCATAACAAACAAGATGAAAGGGAGCATTTATGCAGACGCGTTGAGCTTGCGAAACAGGCGCAAATAAATACTCTCTTTCATCTCATTACAACCAAAGCTTAAATCACTTCTAGCTTAGCGAAAGACAATACCAGCCATTTACTGCCTTCATCATCAAAGTTAACCTGCACTCGAGCCTGTGGGCCTTGGCCTTCGTAGTTGATAACCAAGCCTTCGCCAAACACTGGGTGATTAACACGATCACCCATGTTAACGGTAACCTCTGGCGCTTTATAAGCGTTCAATACATTGCTGTTTTGCAGCTTATTCTTTTCAAGTTGATAATCTGGACGTTGCATAGAAACTGGACGACTGACTTGAGATCGCAGGCGAACTTCTTCCAAACACTCAGGTGGAATCTCTTTGATAAAGCGAGAAGGACTGTTAAAAGATTCACTGCCAAACAAACGACGTGACTCCGCATAGGTGATGTAGAGTTTTTCCATCGCGCGAGTAATGCCTACATAACAAAGGCGACGCTCTTCTTCGAGTCGACCCGGTTCTTCGAAAGACATTTTGCTTGGGAAGAGGTTTTCTTCTACCCCTGTTAAAAACACCAATGGGAATTCTAGACCTTTTGCCGAGTGAAGCGTCATCAACTGAACCGCATCTTGGTATTCGTCTGCCTGAGCATCACCTGCGTCTAACACCGCCTTATCAAGGAACGCCATTAGCGGTGAACTGAATTCTTCGTCTTCATCATTCCAACTAAAACCACCCGCTGCGCCGACCAACTCTTTTAAGTTTTCGATACGCGCTTCGCCTTTTTCACCCTTTTCTTTTTCGTGGAAAGGAATCAAACCCGCTTCTTCAATGATCTGCTCAAAAATATCATTCAAGTTCAAATCTGGCTGCTGTACCGTGGTGCTTAAGCCTTCGATAAGATGTAAAAACAACTTAATGGCATTGGTTGCTCTCGCAGGCATTAATGACTGACTAACAACTTCTTGAGCTGCTTTCCACATAGAACAACCATGATCACGAGCAAATTCCCGTAAGGTGCCAATGCTACGTTCGCCAATACCACGAGGCGGCACGTTTACCACTCGTTCCATCGCGCCGTCATCATTAGGGTCCAACGCCAAACGCGCATACGCCAAGGCGTTTTTAATTTCTAAACGATCATAGAATCTGTGTCCACCATAAATACGATAAGCAATCTGTTCCCTAACAAGGCATTCCTCTATCACTCGTGACTGAGCATTTGAGCGATATAAAATCGCCATGTCCGTTAAAGATGTGCCTTTGTCGCGCCATTGCTTAATGATGCCAAGGATAAAGCGAGCTTCATCTTGTTCATTAAAACCTGCGTAAAGGGAAATCGGATCACCTTCACCACTATCAGTCCAAAGTTCTTTACCAAGACGATCATCATTGTGTTTGATCAAACCGTTGGCCGCATTAAGAATGTGTCCTGTGGAGCGGTAGTTTTGCTCCAATCGAATAGTACCAACATCTTTAAAATCTTTGGTGAAGCTTTGGATATTCTCAATCTTCGCACCACGCCAACCATAAATAGACTGATCGTCATCACCTACGGCAGTAATAGTACCTTGATCACCAACCATGATACGCAACCAAGCGTATTGAATTGTGTTGGTATCTTGAAACTCGTCCACCAGCACGTGACGGAAACGATCTTGATAATGACGCAACAATGCTGGAGTACTTAGCATTAACTCATGAGCACGCAGTAGCAGCTCACCAAAGTCTAATAAACCGCCACGCTCACAGGCTTCTTCATAATGGTAGTAAAGTTCGCGCATGCCTTTTGAGAAAGGATCATGGCTGTCTGGTACATGTGCAGCACGACGACCTTCATCTTTTTGAGCATTGATAAACCAAGACACTTGTTTTGGCGGCCAGCGGGTATCATCAATATTAAGTTGTCGCATGATTCGTTTTATTAAGCGAAGTTGGTCATCACTGTCCATGATCTGGAAGTTTTCTTTCAATCCAGCATCACGCCAATGAGCACGCAATAGCCGATGCGCCAAACCGTGGAAAGTCCCTACCCACATACCTTGTGGCGGTACACCAACCAATTCTTCTATACGACCCTGCATTTCACGAGCCGCTTTGTTGGTAAAGGTTACGGCCATTAAACTGTAAGGTGATAATTCGTATGCGTGCATTAGCCATGCAATTCTATGTACTAATACGCGGGTTTTCCCTGACCCAGCACCCGCCAAAACAAGGCTATTTTGCAACGGCGCCGCTACGGCTTCTCGTTGCTTGTCATTCAATGAGTCGAGGATAAAAGAAACGTCCATTACATTCCGCCATGGTTAATTAATTTTTTTGTCATAAAAAACACGTAAAAAGAGATTGATTTTTGATCGATTTCCGTTTTTTATTAACTTGAAAATGAGTTGTCTGTCTATTTTGACTTTTTTCAACTGCCGATGACAGTGATCTATGCATTTCATCTGTTATTGCAAAGCCAAAAGGGTATTACGATGAGTGATTTTTACGAAACTTTAACCGAAGTAAAAACTGATATTATTCATGCATCTATCAGCTTGGATAATGAAAAAAAAGAACAAAATCAAAAGGATGATGCTTCTCGCATGCTCAGAGCACGACGTGCCATAGAACAGCATTTAGAAGAAAAACGTCTACATCATAATATATCGAATGGTTGGGATGATTAAATTCATTTAACCTAAAAGTTACGATTAATATAAAAGTACAGATTTGACCAATTGATTAAATCTGTACTATTTATTACTCAAAAAAGTACATCTCACTCTATCCGTATTGTGGGCTATGTCTTTTTTTTACCTTACAAAAACCCACTGAATGAAAAAAAACGCCATTTTATACACCGATTAAACGCCCTTTTCCTATAGCTTATAGCGGTTACTGGCGTCTTGGAGTACCATACTGCTCAGATTTTTACGTATCTTAATCCATAATAAAAAAACAAATAACCTTCATGGAGTTACCATGTTTGAACATATCCAAGCTGCTCCTGCAGACCCAATACTTGGTCTAAACGACGCTTATAAAAATGACACCAACCCAAATAAAATTAATTTGGGTGTTGGTGTTTATAAAGATGAGCAAGGTAATACACCTATTCTAAAGGCTGTTAAACAAGCTGAAGAGCGTTTGTTGGCTCAAGAAGTAACGAAAAGTTACCTTAGTATGGAAGGTGCGCCAGCTTATCGAACCGCTGTACAAAAGCTTTTATTTGGTAATGGTCACAACATCATTACTAAACAGCTGGCTCAAACAGCCCATACACCAGGCGGAACAGGTGCATTGCGCGTTGCAGCAGAATTCATTAAAAAGCACTTACCAGAAGCCACTATTTGGGTCAGTAACCCAACTTGGGCAAATCACCAGTCTGTTTTTCAATCTGTCGGTTTGGAAGTTGGTAGCTATGCATATTACGATGCTAACAACAAGTCTTTGGACTTCGAAGCGTTACTCGCAAGTTTGTCTCAAATCCCAGAAGGTGATGTAGTTTTATTCCATGGTTGCTGCCACAACCCAACTGGGGTCGACCCGACACCAGAGCAGTGGTACCAACTCGCTAAGCTTTGTAGTAAACAAGGTTTCTTACCTTTGTTTGATTTTGCTTATCAAGGTTTTGGCCAAAACTTAACGGACGATGCGCAAGGATTACGTACCTTTTTAGAACATGTTCCTGAAATGCTTATTGCCAGTTCATTCTCAAAGAATTTTGGCTTATATAACGAACGTGTTGGCGCACTAACAATAGTATGTGAGACAGCAGAGCAAGCTGAAACAGCTTTTACTCAAGTAAAACGTTGTATCCGTACAAATTACTCAAATCCACCTTCTCATGGTTCTGCTGTTGTCGCAGAAATTCTTAACGATCCAGAATTATATGCTTTATGGGAAAGCGAACTAAAAGACATGCGCCTACGTATTCATGAAATGCGCAGTTTGTTTGTAAATACACTACGAGCAAAAGGAGTGAGCCAAGACTTCTCGTTTATTTCTCAACAACAAGGTATGTTCTCTTTTTCTGGGTTAACGCCAGATCAAGTCGCTCAACTACGTAAAGACTACGGTATTTATATTGTCGGTTCGGGTCGTATCAGTGTTGCTGGTATGACACACAATAATATGGAACCACTTTGTAATGCGATTGCAGCGATACTAAAAAGCTAAAACGTAACAATCTAAAGTTGTTTATAAAAACGGTTAACTCTCTGCTTTTCCAGAAACAGAGTTAGCCGTTTTTTTATACCTGTAGCCTTTAGCTTATTGTTTTATGGTCAAAGACACTGTTACCTTATGGGACTATTTTTATATGAATTCAATAATGGAGCCGTCAATGACTGCCACACTGATTTATTGCTATGACCCAATGTGCAGCTGGTGTTGGGGATTTAGCCCTACTTGGACAAAGCTACAACAATCCCTGCAAGGATTAATTGATTCAGACCAATTGACTATCCAGCCAATGTTAGGAGGTTTAGCGATTGACTCCGATGTACCAATGCCCGAGGGTATGAAAGCCAATCTTGAAAGCACTTGGAAAAATATTCAAACAACGCTAGGTACAGAGTTCAATTTTGACTTCTGGCGTACTGCATCACCTCGTCGTTCTACTTACCCCGCTTGTAGGGCTTGTTTTGTTGCGAGAGATGTTGGTTTAGAAGAAGAAATGTACCACGAAATTCAAAAGGCCTATTACCTTGAAGCGAAAAACCCATCGGATATAGATACATTAACAGGATGTGCAGAGCACATAGGTCTAAAGGCAGAAAGCTTTCAGAAAGCCATGTCACACGTTAAAAACAAAAAGCTCCTCGAAGACGAAATAGAGCAAGCAAGGCACCTTGGTTTAAACTCTTTCCCTTCCTTAGCCTTACTTATCGGAGACAGGCTCACTCCTATTCAATTAGATTATAAAAATCACACTAGTATGTTGGAGGCAATAAAAAAGGCGCTTTCTTAGCGCCTTTTTCGTTTTTAATAAAGCTTACTCAATAAATCATTTAATCAAAATATAACCTTTTATAGCTCGAAATAGCGCAGCTGCAGCAACAACGTAGAGTAAAGGTAAAGCTAATTCATAGTCATTACCTTCTATGAACACCATAATACATGCAATAACAAACAAACTCAGTGTAAATAAATGCACATAAGCACATACACCAGCTTTCCATTTACTTGTAATAATCATGCCAGCTACGCCTATTACAATACCTAAAGAACCACCAACCAAAACATCCATTGGCCAATGCACACCAATCAATACTCGACTTAAAGCCACCATCACGGCAATAACAATTATAGTCGCTTTTAAATACCAATTTTTAATATAACAAAAACAAATACTTGCCAATAGAAAAGCCGTTAAGCTGTGACCAGAAGGAAAACTACGAGTTTTATAAGCCTTCCCTAATAAATTAAAGGTTTCCGGGTCAAGTATCGCTGGCGGACGAGGCATAGCAAAATAATCTTTCAGTAAATTAACAATAATAGCTCCTAATAAACTGGTAAATAATACGGTCCAATGAAAGCGAATATTGCGACAGGAAAACAATAAAACCAAAGTTAATAAAAAATGCCATCACCGAAAACGGTTATATTCTCTAATAAAATCACAGGAACATAGGGAGTAAGACTATTAATCTCAATAAAAGCATATTGATACCCACTAATAGAATATCCAGCAATCGCCACCACAGATAAAGCAATAGCAATAAGCAGCAATATTTGAACACTTGGCTGGCAAATGGTTATTTCAGTTGCTTTCGCTTGATCTAACAAAGATTTGTAGTTCGTGGATATTTTAGTGAGATGGCAACGCATATAAGAAAGTCCTATTTCTAATAAACCAAGATGGTTTAACGTAATAAATGTGCATTAAAGTTGCACTAAAGGACACATTTTATACATATAAGATGAAAAATAAATGAAATATTCATAAAAGATATAAAAAAAGGAAATATCAGATTTTTTTGTGTTTTTATATTAATATGTGTAAGCAATAGATTTTACACAAGATTCATCTTTCATCACGATAGATAAAAAATAGTTCAATAGTAGAGGGCGCTACTTAATGCTTTATTTATACTCACTGCTGAATGGCAACTGTCCCTCACAAAATAACCCTCGAATTAAGATCAATAGGAATACACTCTCTAATGAAAAGTAATTCACCTTCCTTTACTAAAATTATGATGAATTTACGCTCCACTTTAAAATATTTTTCTCGTACCAAACTCAGCACATCAACTTTTGTTGTTTTAGCTATATTGCTTAATACAGCGCTATATAACTGGCCTTTACTATCATTTATGTTGGATAACCTAGACGCTCGAAGTTGGAATGGTATTCAGACATTGATTACAGTTTTTGCCATTGTATATCTAGTAACGTCTCTTGTTTTTTATAGCTTATTTATTATATCTAGGCGTCTAGGAAAAGCAGTTTGTGTGGTGTTGGCTTTAAGTAACTCTTTAGCCGTTTATTTCGTAGTGACTTATAACGTGATTCTAGATAAGTCTATGATGGGGAATATTCTTAATACACAACTTTCTGAATCGGAACAATTTTTAAGTCCTAAACTAGTCATCTATTTCATTATCTTAGGCTTGATTCCTGCTTGGTTAATCATTCGAACCTCTATCACAAAAACACATCGTTTTAGATTATTCGTACATTTGCTTATTTCTGTAGTCATCACTTTTTCATGGGCTTGGGTATCTGCAAACAATTGGCTTTGGATAGATAAACATGCAAAGAAACTTGGTGGGATGATCATGCCTTGGTCATATGTAGGCAATGTCATTCGCTTTCATAATGAGCAATCCAAACAGAATATTGTACAAACACTATTACCTGATGCGATTTTCAATTCAAACGAAAAAACAGTCGTTGTGTTAGTTATTGGAGAATCAGCAAGAGCAGAGAATTTCTCACTTTATGGCTATAAAAAACAAACAAATCCACTACTCTCAGCTTCTGATGTAATTACATTGAAAAATGCAACATCTTGTTCCAGTTACACAACAGCATCTGTAAAATGTATTTTGTCACACGTTAATCCAAGTGGTCCTTTTTCTAAAAACTTCGAACCATTACCTAGCTATTTACAACGACAAGGTGTTGACGTTATTTGGCGTACTAAAAACTGGGGAGAAGCACCAATTAAGGTTTCAAGTTACTTAAAGTCCAGAGATTTAAAGAAAGAATGTAAAGGAACAGAGTGTAATTACGATGGTGTTTTATTAACAAATCTAACAGAACAAATCAAAGCATCAGATAAACAGAAAGTCTTTGTTGTGTTGCATCAAACTGGCAGTCATGGTCCTTCTTATCACAGTAAGTATCCGAGTAACTTTGAAGTATTTAAACCTGTTTGTCGCTCTGTAGAACTAAATAACTGTACTCAGGAAGAGCTGGTAAACGCTTACGATAATACCATTTTGTACAACGATTACTTTTTAGACCAACTAAGATTGTCACTGAAAACACTTGAGAATACTTCAAGTGCCTATTTGTATGTTTCCGATCATGGTGAGTCTTTAGGAGAAGGTGGTATTTACCTACACGGAACCCCTTACTCCATTGCACCAGAACAACAATTGAAAGTACCTTTTCTTGTTTGGATGTCCCAAACCTTTATTGATCAAAAGCATATATCTATCGATAAATTAAAGGCACGAGAAGAAACCACTCAAGCGAATGTGTTCCATAGTGTGATGGGGGCATTTGATATGGGAAGTGAAATTTATAATAAAGATTTAGATATGTTTAACACAGCAGCTGAATAAAGATTGCTTTAGTAGAATAGGGCTAAGAAGCTCTATTCTACTAGATACAAACAACTTCTAGCCAAAATCATGATTTATTAAATCAAGCATTGGGTTATAAAGCGGCTCACTGGTCGAGTTGCGTGACTTTTTATCTACTTTTTCTAAAGACTCTTCCAATTTAGGTTCTTTAGCAGATTCATTTTCAATTACGTCTTGATTTATTATTTGTTTCATTTCTTCTTGATGACTAACATCGGCACTTTCTGCTTCTTCAGTTATTTCACTTTTACCCTCAGACAGAGACTCTTCAAATAATATTCCTCCAACATCTAATTTATTCTCAATAGATAAATGGTCTGCTAGGGCTTTTGCTAATGGTTCTACATCATCTAAAGTCACATTCACAGCTAACCAATGATTCGCATCCGACTCATGACTGACTAAAGTTCCCGGAACAATGGCGTGTCTGAAGCTCGCTAATAAAGAAGTTATACTGGCGACGTCTAAAGGTTCTGATAAATGCATCCAGAGCGACATACCACCTTTACTTGTGGCGAAACTAACATGATGACCTAAACGAGTTTCTAAATGTGCTTTGACTCGCTCAGAGTTCGCCCAAACATCTCTCGCTCGCCGAGTTAATGATCGTTTACTGTTTGGTTGTAAGACATCACTCAACGCCGTTTGTTGTGCATCACTAAGTGCCATATCAGCACCAAGTAAAGCACCTTCTAATAAGGCTTGATGTCGTCCCGGTAAACACCAGCTAGCTGAACACCCCACCCCTTTGGACTCCACCCCGCCGATATAAACAATATGATCCGATTGATCTAAAGATTTATAAGTCAGAATAGGACCAGGACGATACGAAAGATGTGAACACAAATCCCATTCGATCGCAGGCAATTTGGTTTCTTCAATAATAGCGAGCCAACGACGTAAACTTAAATTACTAATTAGTTGTCCTGCGGGAAATGAAAATTGACCAGGCAATATAATCAAACTTATCGATTCATCTCGTAGACAATGGATTGCTAGGTCCAAATCTACACCACGCTCACCAGCGCTTAAAGTAATGACTTGTCGCCCAATACTTTGCAATGTTGTCGTGATTCTAGGGTCACAAGGCTCTAGCACTAAAACCTTATCATCTCGTTTCGTTAAACTTTGAACACTTTGTGTAAAGATGGCTAAAGGTGAATAACCAAGCCAGAGTTGTGATGCATGGGCTTTGATTCCTAATCCCTTTAAATAATCACTAACTGACTCGCGAGCAGTTAAATGCCCTTTTCCTAATACCGGTAAATGCACTTCATCTTGACGACTAACGGGATTCAAAAAAATATCACTTTGATCGACTAATGCTCCGCGATGAGCAAGGCAAGACCAAGCAGGCTTCACACCTTCGTTTGTAAGCTTTTGCAGTGTTTCACCCGCCAATAATAAGGCCGGTTTAGTATCACTACGATGACAAACAAAGTAACCAGATTTGGGGCGAGACTCAATCCAACCGTCACTACTTAGTAAATCATAACCATGTATGACGGTATTTAAACTCAAGCCTAGCTCTTTTGATAAGATACGTAGAGATGGCATACGATCACCGGGCACAATTGACTCTTGTGACATCTGATCTAAAAACCAATCCACAACACCCTTATATAAAAATTCAGCCACTACTTTGTACCTTTTCTTGTTTGTCATCTAGTATCTGTTATCAATCATTATATCTGTATAAAAAAAACGCAAGTAAAAGACCAATATTTCCCGATTTTGATAGAAGTTAAGGTACAATTTCGTCAATTCTGTGCCGCTTTAATGGCCTCTCTTAAATAAAACCAACCCTCAAAACAACAACCCTAATATCAAAGTAGAGTATCCATGGCTTTTGACCCTTCATCGCTTCGCCCCTTTTTTCCTATTTTGTCATTACAGGCTCATGATCATCCTTTAACTTATTTGGATAACGCTGCAACGACTCAAAAACCATATCAAGTGCTTGATGCCATTCAAGATTATTACTGCACGCACAATGCAAACGTTCACCGCGGTGCTCATTTTTTAAGTGACAGAGCAACAAATAGTTTTGAACAATCTAGAGAAACGCTTGCTCGCTTTATCAATGCACCAATACAAAGCCATATCATTTGGACAAAAGGCGCAACGGAAGCCATTAACATGGTCGCTTTTGGCCTAGAGCATATTCTCGAAAAAGACGATGAAATTCTAATAACCAGTTTAGAGCATCACGCCAACCTTGTTCCTTGGCAACAATTAGCGTTTCGAACTGGCGCTCGATTACGTATTTTACCGCTAACTTCGAGTGGTGCTTGGGAAGATGAATTCAGTCACTACTTTACTGATCGCACTCGCATTTTTGCTGCAACACAAGTATCCAACGCTATTGGCACCAGTACACCGCTACAAACCATGCTTCACCATGCGAAACAACACGGCGCATTTACTCTGGTTGATGGTGCTCAAGCGGTTGCCCACTATGAAGTGGATGTGCAAGCACTCGACTGTGACTTCTACGTTTTTTCTGGCCATAAGATGTATGGCCCGACTGGTATTGGGGTTTTATATGGTAAAAGTCATGCCCTTGAAATACTCATGCCTTATCAAACGGGTGGAGAAATGGTGCTGCATGTTTCTCATCAAGCCACTGAATTTAATGTTTTACCTTATCGATTAGAAGCGGGAACACCGAATATTGAAGGTGTTATAGGCTTAGCTGCTGCATGTAATTTCTTAACCGAACAAGACAGACCCGCTTTACTCGCTTGGGAACAGACTCTTGCTTCTCATGTTTATTCTCGTCTTAAAAAAGAAAGCGGAGTCGAGATTTATTCTCCCGAAAAAAACACCACACTGGTTTCTTTAAGTGTACCCAATGTTCATTTAATCGATTTAAATGCTTACCTAGACAGCCAAGGTATAGCTGTAAGGGCAGGAAGTCACTGTGCCCAACCACTTATGGCACAACTCGGTGTAGCGGGAACATTAAGAGCATCCTTTGCTTGTTACAATACAATGGAAGAGGCCGACCGTTTCTGCGACGTTTTACTTGAAGCCATAAACTTATTAGACGATGAGTAACACGTAATGACCAACTTAAACCAAATACTCACTATAAAAGAGCAGCTACAAGCTTGTCGTAGTAAAGAAGAAACCTTTAAAGCGCTCGTCACCTTAAGCAAGACCTTATCTAGGCTTTCAGTCGAAGAGAAAACAGAACAATATAAGGTAAAAGGTTGTGAAAGCGCGGTTTGGCTCATCATGAAAGAAGTGGACGGCATTCGCCACTTTCACGCCGACAGCGACGCCAAACTGATGCGTGGCGTATTAGTCGCTATCCTAAGTTTGGTAGAAGGGAAAAATTCAGCAGAAATCCAAAAAATGAACCTAAAAGCCGAGCTAAAAGAACTCAATCTAAGTAGCTACCTAACCAGCTCCAGAACCAATGGTGTATTAGCTATTTTAGCTCGGATTCAGAAAGCTTAGCTAATTTCTCTAGTACTCTAGAAACAGCAACAAAACCAAATGTGGCAGTGACTACAGTACTGGCACCAAAGCCTGTATCACAATTCATTTTGGTTTCTGTATCTCCTTTTACTCTATCTTTCGATACTGTTCCGTCTCCTTGAGGGTATTTCAATTCTTCTACAGAATAGACGCACTCTATATTAAATCGACGTTTAGTATTACGGCTAAAGTTATAATAGCGACGTAAAAAATTACGCAGTTTCGCCGCTAATGGATCACCTACAGTTAGAGATAAGTCACCCGTTTGTATTTTAGTTGGGTCAGTTTGACCTCCGGCTCCACCGACTGTGATTAACTTACGCTTATTTCTCTTACACCAAGCCACAAGAGCGGCTTTAGGTTTAATACTATCGATGCAATCAATAATGTATTCAAATGACTCAGAAAGAAGTTCAGATAGGTTATCTGGCGTAATAAAATCCTCAACGATGGTTATTTGGCAATTTGGATTAATGAGCGCTAATCGTTCCGCCATCACATCGACTTTAGACTGGCCGATTGTCCCTTCCAATGCATGAATTTGACGATTTGTGTTAGTAATACAAACATCATCCATGTCGATTAGTGTGATTTTTCCAATACCTGAGCGAGCCAAAGCTTCTGCTGCCCAAGAGCCTACACCGCCAATGCCAATAACACACACATGAGCTTGAGAAAATACCTCATAAGCTGCATCTCCGTATAAACGGCGAATGCCACCAAACCGCTGTTCATCTGTCACTTTTATCTCCTCTCGAGCGTATCGTCTTGCGATTTTTTCTTTCAATACGTGTATTCTTTAAAGCAATGAATACTAACTAATTTCTATAAATTACGACTGCAAACTGTGAGCCCTATGATTCAACAAGCTTTCGAACAACTCGGTTTAACACCAAGAGAAGCTCAACTTTATCAAACCTTGCTAAAGCTTGGTCCTTCTTCTATTCGAGATATTGCTGAGCACAGCGGCATTAATCGAGGAACAGCTTATGAATCACTTAAACAATTACAAAGCAAAGGTGTTGTTAGTTATTTTCCCAAAGGAAAGCGTCGATTTTTTACTGCTGAGAACCCAGATATTTTACTTAACCTTGCAGAAGAAAAGCGTAATCGGTTAGATAAAACAATTGAAAACTTAAAAACCTCGATTATTCCCAATCTGCATCAGCAACAGCCTGATTATCATCAAACCAACGTACGATATTACGAGGGTGATGATGGTATTGAATGGGTTTTGCGCGACATTTTAAACGTGGTTTCCCAACAAGACCATAAAGAATACTGTGTATTTTCTTCTAAACCCATTCGACCATTTTTGTATCGTCCGTTTCCAAACTACACCAAGCAACGAGTAAAGCTAGGGATTAACGTAAAAGTTATTGCCTTAGGAGATGGTGGTGAAGAAGCAGAACTATCAGAACGTAAATGGATAAAAACCGAAGGCTCGGTGGATGCCAGCTATATCGCTATTTATCCGCCTAAATGTGCCATTATTTCATTGGCAAGCAACAACTTCCCTTCTGCTGTTGTTTTAGAATCAAAAGACATTGCCAAAGCGCAACAGATTATCTTTGATACGCTTTGGAAAATGCTTTAGAGCTTCAAAAACTAAATAACAGGTAATAAAAAAGCAGCCCTTAGGCTGCTTTTTTGACTATCCAAACTCAACATTACCGCTTAGTTATTACTACGGAACTGCTGAATTGTACGCAAACGGGCCATAGCTTCCACTAATTCCGCTGTCGCACGAGTGTAGTCGACGTCAGGTTTTTGATCAGCTAAAAGCTCTTGAGCATGTGCCTGAGCTTTCAGTGCCGCCTCTTCGTCCAGATCTCTTGCACGAGTGGCTGTGTTAGCCAAGACGGTGACACGGTGCGGTTGAACTTCTAGGAAGCCACCGGACACGAAAATAAACTCTTCGTCACCATTTTCTTTAACCACACGAACAGGACCTGGTTGCAGAGTCGTCAACAATGGCGCGTGACCAGGCATAATACCCAAATCGCCATAGCTGCCTGCAGCCACAAGAGATTGAACCGTACCGGAAAAAATCTCTTGTTCAGCGCTTACGATATCGCAGTGTACTGTGATAGCCATAAGTTGCCTCTCTTAAGTCATACTTAGTAAAAGCGTCTTACAACGCTTTTACTACGCGTGATGGTTAAAGTTTCTTAGCTTTCTCGACAGCTTCGTCGATACTACCAATCATGTAGAACGCTTGCTCTGGAAGGTCATCAAATTCCCCATCCAAGATGCCTTTAAAGCCACGAATAGTGTCTTTCAAAGAAACATACTTACCTGGTGAACCAGTAAACACTTCTGCTACGAAGAAAGGCTGAGACAAGAAACGCTGGATTTTACGAGAACGGTTAACCGTTTGCTTATCTTCTTCAGATAACTCGTCCATACCCAAGATTGCGATAATGTCTTTAAGCTCTTTATAACGTTGCAATACCATTTGAACGCCACGTGCTACGTCATAATGCTCTTGACCAATTACAAGAGGATCAAGTTGACGTGAAGTAGAGTCTAGAGGATCGATCGCTGGATAAATACCCAAAGATGCAATATCACGAGACAATACAACAGTTGCGTCCAAGTGAGAGAAAGTTGTTGCTGGAGACGGGTCAGTCAAGTCATCAGCTGGTACGTATACCGCTTGAACTGACGTGATAGAACCAGTCTTAGTAGAGGTGATACGTTCTTGAAGAACACCCATCTCTTCAGCAAGTGTAGGCTGGTAACCTACTGCAGATGGCATACGACCTAGCAATGCAGATACTTCTGTACCAGCAAGCGTGTAACGGTAGATGTTATCTACAAAGAAAAGTACGTCACGACCTTCGTCACGGAATTTTTCTGCCATAGTCAAACCAGTCAATGCAACACGTAGACGGTTACCTGGTGGCTCGTTCATTTGACCGTATACAAGAGATACTTTATCGATTACGTTCGAATCAGTCATCTCATGGTAAAAATCGTTACCCTCACGGGTACGCTCACCAACACCAGCAAATACAGAATAACCACTGTGCTCGATTGCGATGTTACGGATAAGCTCCATCATGTTTACGGTTTTACCTACACCGGCACCACCAAACAGACCAACTTTACCACCTTTCGCGAAAGGACAAACAAGGTCGATTACTTTGATACCAGTTTCTAGCAACTCGTTACTAGAAGACTGTTCAGAGTATGAAGGTGCTGGACGGTGAATTGACCAACGCTCTTCTTCACCGATTGGGCCTTTCTCATCAATAGGGTTACCTAGAACGTCCATAATACGTCCTAGCGTTTTTGTACCAACAGGTACAGAAACTGGCTTGTTTGTGTTTTCAACAGTCAAACCACGCTTCATACCATCAGTTGAACCCATAGCGATGGTACGAACAATGCCGTCGCCTAGTTGTTGTTGAACTTCCAACACCAACTCTTTACCCTCGATGGTCAGGGCATCATATACTTTTGGCACATTATCACGTGGAAATTCCACATCGATAACAGCACCGATAATTTGTACGATTTGTCCGCTACTCATGTTCGGATCCTCTTAAATACCTAAATACCTTAAACCGCTGCCGCGCCGCTGACTATCTCAGAAATTTCCTGAGTAATCGCTGCTTGACGAGCCTTGTTGTACACCAACTGTAATTCATCAATGATATCACCGGCGTTGTCCGTTGCGTTTTTCATTGCAAGCATACGAGATGCTTGTTCACACGCAATATTTTCAACGACTGATTGATATACTTGAGATTCAATATAGCGAACCAATAACTCGTTCAAAATTTCAACGGCTTCTGGCTCATAAATATAATCCCAGTGGTGCTGTAACTCTGTATTCTCTTCCGCTTTTAATGGCAAAAGTTGTTCAACCGTCGGGGTCTGAGTCATAGTATTAACAAACTCATTTGACACCACGTAAAGACGATCAATACGACCTTCATCAAACGCGTCTAGCATCACCTTTACACTACCAACTAAGTCGTCAGCTTTAGGTGCATCACCTAAGCCAGTAAAAGCTGCTGTTACATTTCCGCCGTAGTTACGAAAGAATGAAACGGCTTTACCACCGATAGCACAAATGTCTATTTCAACACCTGAGTCAGCGAACTGTTTCATATCTTTAATGGCTTTTTTAAACACGTTAATGTTTAAGCCACCACATAAACCACGATCAGAAGAGATTACGATATAACCAACACGATTCGCCTCACGCTCGGTAAGGTAACGGTGTTTATACTCAGGATTCGCGTTAGCCAAATGACCAACTACTTGGCGAATTCGTTCCGCATACGGACGAGAAGCGGCCATACGATCCTGAGCTTTACGCGTTTTACTTGCTGCTACTTTTTCCATAGCACGAGTAATTTTACGCGTATTGTTAATGCTCGAAATCTGAGTACGTATCTCTTTTCCGACTGCCATAATAGAACTGCCCTTGTGAGAATGTTATTTCACAAACTGCAAGAAAGTGGTGACAAACTAAAATAATTAGCTTGTCACCAAAATCATTACCAAGTTTGCGTCGCTTTAAACTTCTCGATTGCCGCTTTAAGTGTCGCTTCAATCTCGCCGTTAAAATTACCAGTTTTGTTGATGTCAGCCATAAGATCAGCGTGCTCGCTGTTCATATAACCTAACAATGCTGTTTCAAAACTACCAATTTTGCTTGTTTCAACATCTTCAAGGAAGCCATCATTAGCAGCGTAAAGAACTACGCCCATATCAGCTACAGGCATAGGAGAGAACTGCTTTTGTTTCATCAGTTCAGTAACCTGTTTACCATGTTCTAGCTGCTTACGAGTCGCTTCGTCTAGGTCAGATGCGAACTGAGCGAAAGCCGCCAATTCACGATACTGAGCCAAAGCAAGACGAATACCACCGCCAAGTTTTTTGACAATCTTAGTTTGCGCAGCACCACCAACACGAGATACCGAAATACCGGCGTTCATTGCTGGACGAATACCCGCATTAAACGAGCTCGTTTCCAAGAATATCTGACCATCTGTGATGGAGATAACGTTGGTTGGTACGAAAGCAGATACGTCACCACCTTGGGTTTCGATGATTGGCAAAGCAGTCAAAGAACCTGTTTTACCTTTCACTTCACCGTTGGTGAATTTTTCTACATAGTCAACGTTTACACGAGACGCACGCTCAAGAAGGCGAGAGTGAAGATAGAAAACGTCACCAGGATACGCTTCACGACCTGGTGGACGACGAAGAAGCAAAGATATTTGACGGTAAGCCCAAGCTTGTTTTGTCAAATCATCATAAATGATCAAAGCGTCTTCACCGCGGTCACGGAAATACTCACCCATAGTACAGCCAGTATATGGCGCTAAGAAAAGCATTGACGCTGGATCAGATGCACCGGCTGCAACAACAGTGGTGTATTCCATCGCGCCAGCTTCTTCAAGCTTACGTACTACGTTTGCAATAGTAGATTGTTTCTGACCAATCGCTACGTAAACACATTTAATGCCACTATTTTTCTGAGCAATAATTGTATCGATAGCTAATGCCGTTTTACCAATTTGACGGTCACCGATGATCAACTCACGCTGACCACGACCAATTGGCACCATTGCATCAATGGCTTTATAACCAGTTTGAATAGGTTGATCTACTGACTGACGTTCGATAACGCCTGGAGCCACTTTTTCAACTTTATCAGTTAATTTTGCACCGATCTCGCCTTTGCCATCAATTGGGTTACCCAATGCGTCAACAACTCGACCAAGCAATTCAGGACCAATTGGAACTTCCAATATACGACCTGTACATTTAACTTTTTGGCCTTCTACAAGGTCTTGGTATTGACCCAATACAACCGCACCAACAGAGTCACGCTCTAGGTTTAAGGCCATACCGTAAATACCACCAGGGAATTCAATCATTTCCCCGTACATAACATCTGCCAAGCCGTGGATCAGAACGATACCGTCTGCCACACTGACAATTGTGCCCTCATTTTGGGCATCAGAAGTAACATCGAGGTTGTCGATGCGCTTCTTAATAATCTCGCTGATCTCAGATGGATTCAGTTGCTGCATGCTAAATTCCTCAACCCTGGTTTCGATTTAACGAAACTCTAGGAGTTTATCGCCTCGGACAGTTTCGCTAATTTACCGCGTACCGAACCGTCGATGATTAAGTCACCTGTACGTATAACCACGCCACCAATTAGGCTCGCGTCAGTTTCATTGATTAAGTTAACAGTACGGTCTAACTTTTTACTCAATGAAGCGGCTAATGCTTGTGCTTGCTCAGCTGATAATTCAAATGCTGACGTAAAATTAACATTTACGGCTTTCTCAAAATTCAGTTTGAACTGTTGAAATAACATAGATATTGCTGGAATAAGAGTTAAACGCTTATTTTCAGCAAGAGTAAGCAAGAATGCTTTCCCCTGTTCTGTTGTTACTTCAGCACAAACGTCCGCTAGAGCGTTTGCCTTCTCTTCCGCACTAAAAGCTGGATTTCCAAGTGCTACCTTGAGCTTAGGATCCACAGTTACAGCAGCTAATATGTTTAACATATCAGCCCATTCTGTAATGTGCCCTTGCTCACGGGCAACTTCGAAAGCTGCTCTAGCGTACGGTCGCGCGACTGTTTTTAATTCAGCCATTAGACCCTCGCTTAAAGCTCTTTAGCGAGTTTTTCAACGATCTCGCTATGTGCTTTTTCGTCAATTGTGGCACCCAAAATCTTCTCAGCACCAGCAAATGCAAGAACCGAAACTTGAGCACGCAATGCTTCTTTAGCACGCAATACATCTTGTTCAATTTCTGCTTGAGCTGCTTCGCGCAGACGCTTGCCATCAGCAATCACCTGCTCTTTTGCCTCGTCGATCATTTGGTTCGCACGTTTATTGGCTTGTTCAATTATATCGGCCGCGTTATCTTTGCTTTCACGTAGAAGTTGAGTGGCTTGTTCTTGTGCCAATTCAAGATCACGTGAAGCACGATTCGCTGCTTCCAAACCGTCTGCAATTTTCTTGCTACGCTCTTCGAGCGCAGCAATTACTGGTGGCCATACATATTTCATGCAGAACCAGACAAAAATCGCAAACGAGATAGCTTGGCCTATAAGTGTGAGATTCAAGTTCACGCTAATACCCTCGCTCTAAGTCGTTTAAAAGATAGTTCCTGCATAATTTGCAAGAATATTAACCAGCGACCTGAGCAATGAAAGGGTTCGCAAAAGTGAAGAACAATGCGATACCTACACCGATCATAGTTACGGCATCAAGAAGACCCGCTACGATGAACATTTTAACTTGCAACATAGGAACCATCTCAGGTTGACGCGCAGCGCCTTCCAAGAATTTTCCACCCAAAATACCAAAACCAATCGCAGTACCTAAGGCACCTAGACCGATTAGAAGGGCTACAGCGATAGCAGTAAGACCAACTACAGTTTCCATTTTAACTCCTAGATTTTCACAGTTTTAGATTAGATTTAAACAATATTACTTTAAAGAACACACTTTTAGTGATCTTCGTGCGCCATACTCAAGTAGACGATAGTCAACATCATAAAGATGAAGGCTTGAAGCACGATGATCAAAATATGGAAGATTGCCCATGGAACAGACAGAGCCCATTGTAGTCCCCATGGTAAAATGGCAATCAAGATAAAGATCAATTCACCAGCATAAAGGTTACCAAACAAACGTAATGCTAATGAAACAGGTTTAGCTAATAGACCAACACCTTCAAGTAATAAATTGAAAGGAATCATCCATTTACCAAAAGGCTGTAATGTTAATTCACCAACAAAACCACTCAATCCTTTTACTTTGATACTGTAAAAGATAATCAAAGCAAAAACAGAAAGAGACATACCTAATGTGGCATTAATGTCTGTTGTTGGAACAAATTTAAAATAGACATGATGAGGATCAGCACCAAAGACGGAAACACCTATCCATTGGGCTACTGTTGGCAGAAAGTCAACTGGAATTAAATCCATGAAGTTCATCAAGAAAACCCAAACAAAAATAGTAAGGGCTAAAGGCGCAATGACTTTACTCTTACCATGAAAGGTTTCTTTAACACTGCCATCAACAAACTCAACCATAAGCTCTACAAAATTTTGTAAACCAGTTGGTGTATCTGTTGATATTTTTTTCGCTGCTTTACGGAACAACCACAAAAACAATAAACCCAAAGCAATTGAGATTGCCATAGTGTCTACATGAATTGCCCAGAACCCCATATCAGCTGCTTCTTTAGCATCGTGAGCCATGCCCCAACTACCATCAGGATGTTGACCAAAGGTCAAATTCTGAAGGTGATGCTGTATATATTCAGAAGCTGTTGGATTTTCACTTGCCATATTTATATCCACGCTCTTTCAATGATTAAAACCTTATTCCTATCATGCTAATTATTGCTTTAGCACAATAGGGCTGAGCCAGTGACTCAAAATAGCGACCCCAAAACCCGCAAAAAAAGCTTCTGCAGATAAGGGTTTTATCAGAAGAAAAACCAGCGACAATAAAACCGCTGTCATAACCAACTTTCCGGCTTCCCCTCGATAGAATGATCTAACAACATCTTTTGCTGGACGAGTACCTTTGTAACCAAAGATCCGCCATGCCATATACACACTAGGCAATATACTGGTCCAAGCTCCTAATAAAAAAGAATATCCACTAAGACCACCAGCAATGTAAAAAATTCCCAAAGATATAAAAATAGTAAGTAAAAATTGTAATAAGATGAAACGAAATACAGCCTGCTTCTTTGCGCTTATGATTGCGCTTGCACTTAGCGGCTTATTTACTCCCATTACCTACTCTCTATTTCGCACTGTAAAAGTGCAATCAATGTGATGATTTATAAAATTCGAGGCATTATATGGGTAATGGCAGCGCTATTCAACTTAAAGTGAATAGCAAGATGACTTTCTAGCTATCTAACTTGAATACAAATAAATAACTTATCGATGTTATTTATTTACCTTCGAGAAGCTCACTAATCAAGAGTTCTAAGTGTTCAGGGTTACGATACTCAATGACGAGTTTGCCTTTTCCTTTTGCAGAAGGCTGAATTTTTACTGCTGCGTTAATCTTTTGACTGATACGCTCAGCTTCTGCACTTAAATCAGGCAGGGCAGGTTTATTATCTTCAACTTTGTCAACGACTTGAAAGTTTTTCACAAGCCTTTCTGTTTCACGAACAGATAAAGATTTAGTCACCACTAGTGAAGCGGCTTGTATTTGTTTGTCATGCTCTAAGGGTATAAGGGCTCTCGCATGACCCATTTCAATATCACCATGTTCTAATAAACGACGAACTTCTGGTGTTAACCCTAATAGACGCAATAAATTAGCAACCGTCGATCGAGACTTACCGACAGTATCTGCAACCTCTTGTTGAGTCAGATGAAAGTCTTCAATTAAACGCTGTAATGCAAGCGCCTCCTCTACAGGGTTTAGATCTTCACGTTGAATATTTTCAATTAAAGCCAATACAACAGCATCAGCATCTTCAACATGGCGAACAATAACAGGTACTTGTGTTAAATCAGCAAGCTTAGCAGCACGCCAACGACGCTCACCAGCAATGATTTCATATTGATTATGACCATTAGGGCGAACAACGATAGGTTGCATAATACCTTGTGTTCGAATAGAAGATGCTAAATCTTCTAGTTGCGCAGGATTCATGTCACGACGAGGTTGAAACTTTCCTTTGGAAAGCCATTCAACAGGTAGATAAGTTAGGCCTTTTATCTGATCATTATTAGAATCAGCTTGCTCTTTTGTGGCAGCAGCTTGCGGTGCTAATAATGCATCTAAGCCACGACCTAGACCTCTTTTTTTCATCGTCATTTCATCAACCCTAATTGGTATTAAAGCATTTTTTATTAAGCAGTCATTACACTACACATTTACGGATAAACTCGCCAGCTAACGCAAGGTAAGCAATCGCACCACGAGATTGTTTTTCATAATGTAAAACAGGTAATCCATAGCTTGGAGATTCAGCTAAACGAATATTCCTCGGTATAACTGTGTCATACACTTTATCACCAAAGTACTTATGAAGTTGACTAGAAACATCGTGGGTCAAACTAGGACGAGGATCATACATGGTTCGTAGAATACCTTCGACTTCAAGTGATGGATTCAACGCTTGAGTAATACGTTCTATTGTTTGCAGTAAAGCTGTTAAACCTTCCAAAGCATAATATTCACATTGCACTGGAATAAGCACGCCTTGGGAGGCTGCTAATGCATTTACCGTGAGCATATTTAATGATGGAGGACAATCTAACAGGATATAATCGAAGTCATTATCTACTTCATAAAGACCTGCTCGAAGTCGTGTTTCTTTACTTGGTAAATCTAATAAAGCCACCTCTGCACCGGTTAAGTCACCATTAGCAGGTAATACCCAGTATTCACCAGGCATGCTTTTTTTCATCACTTCTTTAACACCATGAGACCCAATAAGAACATCATAGACACTGGTGTCTAGCTCTTCTTTAATTAGTCCACTCCCTGTCGTAGCGTTACCTTGAGGATCGAGGTCAATAAGCAAAACTCGACGTTTCATTGCCGCAAGTGATGCGGCCAAATTGACACAGGTAGTGGTTTTTCCAACACCACCTTTTTGATTGGTAACTGCGATGATTCTAGCCATTATTTATCCTTTACGCGTCATCACTACCATGTGACGCTCCGCTTGAATATTTGGCACATTAAGAGGTTCTACTGAAACGACATTTACCTCTTTTGGTAGTACTGCTATTTCGTCATGAGGGTACACACCTTTCATGGCTAAAAAATTACCAGTTTTTTTGGGTAAAGGTAAAGTCCAATTAATCATATCTTGCAAAGAAGCAAAGGCCCGTGAAATAACATGATCATAATTACCTTGATAACTGTGTTTCTCCACTCTTTCGTTTGCGACGATTACATTATTTATATGTAAATCCATCTTAACCTGAGTTAAAAAACGTGTTTTTTTACCATTACTATCTAATAGAGTAAAACGTTTTTCTGGATAACATATAGCAAGCACCATACCAGGTAATCCAGGACCAGTACCAACATCAATAATATTTTCACCAGTTATATAAGGCAACGTAGCCAAACTATCAAGTAAATGTAAGGAGATCATCTGATCCACATCACGAATCGCAGTCAGGTTATAAGCCTTATTCCACTTTTCAAGCATGCTCAAATAGTTAACAAGTGTCTGAATAGTTTCATCAGATAAAGAGGCGCCCATTTTTTGGGCGCCTCTTTGAATGGTTTCAAAATGTGTCACAGTCGATCCATTTCAATAAATAAAAAGTAATAAAGAATTATCGGTCGATGATATTAGGCACTTTTTCGTGCAATGGCACGTTTTTTCAAATGAATAAGTAATAAGGATACAGCAGCAGGTGTCACTCCTTGAATTCTAGATGCTGCAGCAAGTGTGGCTGGACGAATTTGAGTCAACTTTTGTTTCACCTCATTCGATAAACCTTCCATATTACTGTAATCCAAATCATCAGGTAATGGCGTACTTTCTTGTCGACGTAAACGTTCAATATCTTCCGCTTGGCGAGTAATATAACCGGAATACTTTACAGCAATTTGAACTTGTTCTGAAACTTGCTCATCAACCGCTTCGTCGGGCATATTTTTTAAGTTTGCAATATCAGAATAAACAACATTAGGACGTTTAAGCAGATCTAATAAACTGTATTCATGTGTAATTGGTGTTTCTAATTTTGGATTAAGAAGCTCTGACTCGGGTGAATTTGGAACAATCCAAGTAGATTTAAGACGTTGTGTTTCAACTTCTATAGCTTCACGTTTTTTACAAAAAGCAGCCCAACGTTCATCGGACACCAATCCAAGCTCTCTGCCTTTCTCTGTCAAGCGCATATCGGCATTGTCTTCACGAAGAATCAACCTATATTCCGCACGACTAGTAAACATGCGATAAGGTTCTTTGGTTCCCATGGTAATTAAATCGTCAACTAGCACACCAAGATAAGCTTCATCTCGTCGAGGAGTCCAAGCTTCTTTGTCTTGAGCAAGTAATGCGGCGTTTAAACCAGCAAGTAACCCTTGAGCACCAGCTTCTTCATATCCTGTGGTGCCGTTAATTTGTCCAGCAAAGAACAAACCCGGCATATGTTTGGTTTCTAACGAATATTTTAGATCTTGAGGGTTAAAGTAATCGTATTCAATGGCATAACCAGGACGAATAATATGCGCATTTTCCATTCCTTTCATTGAACGAACTAATTCAATTTGTACATCAAATGGCAAAGATGTCGAAATCCCGTTTGGATAAAGCTCGTGCGTCGTTAAACCTTCAGGTTCGATGAAAATCTGATGTGAGTTTTTATCGGCAAAACGGACTATTTTATCTTCAATCGAAGGACAATAACGAGGTCCAACGCCTTCGATCACACCAGTATACATAGGCGATCGATCCATACCGGCACGAATAATATCGTGAGTACGTTCATTTGTGTGGGTAATAAAGCACTCGATTTGACGAGGATGCATAGCGCGATTTCCCATGTACGACATAACAGGTGTTACATCATCTCCAGGCTGTGCTTGCATCTGAGAAAAATCAACCGAACGTGCATCAATTCGAGGTGGTGTTCCGGTTTTTAAACGATCAACTCGAAATGGCAATGCTCGAAGCTTTTCAGCTAAACCAATGGATGGAGGGTCACCAGCTCGGCCGCCAGAATGATTTTGCAAGCCAATGTGTATAACTCCACCTAAAAAAGTACCGGCCGTCAATACAACCGTTTTACTGTTAAAACGTATACCTGTTTGTGTAATAACACCTCGAGCAGTACCCTCTTCAACAATAAGATCTTCAGCAGATTGTTGAAAAAGCCATAAATTTTCTTGGTTTTCTAGTTTATGACGAATAGCTGCTTTATATAAAATACGGTCAGCTTGAGCACGAGTTGCTCTAACAGCAGGCCCTTTTCTAGAGTTTAAGGTTCGAAATTGAATTCCTGCCTGATCTGTTGCTAAACCCATAGCACCATCCAAAGCATCAATTTCTTTTACAAGATGGGATTTTCCTATACCACCAATGGCTGGGTTACAGGACATTTGTCCTAAAGTTTCAATGTTGTGAGAAAGTAATAATGTTTTGACACCCATGCGAGCTGCAGCTAAAGCCGCTTCTGTACCAGCATGTCCGCCACCAACCACAATTACATCAAAACGACTTGGGAAATCCACAGGAACCTCGGTATTACTTAATAAACAGGAAAAATGAATAAAAAACGATCAACGCTTGATTAGGCCGCTTAGTATATAGGCAAATTTCGAAAAAGAAAGCGATCGGATTCAGCTTACCCGGTCATCAATATTAATATATATAAGTAAGTATATAAGATCTTTTATGTTTGTTATGTTTATATAGCAAGAGAAAATCTGTATATAAGTTAAATTTATTCATATATATCAGGTGATTACATCGATAACATCATGTTAATTACCCCCTTTCTTCCTGTGTTGTGGATAACCTAAACCTGTGTATAAAACTACCACTTATACACTGTCTGAACTTTACCTCTAAGTTGTTAAAAACTGTGCAAAACTTCCTATCAATCTATCACCGTACTTATCAACAGGTGGTTTTTGATTTTAAAAAAATATTAACTTATTGTTTTAAAAGTATTTTTTTTGTTTTTTATTGGCTTTCAGGAGGGCTTGTATGAACTTTTAATCCACAAGTAAAAAAATGAAAAAAAATATTTAAGTAAATATAATCGACTTTAAGACAGTGGTCTAAATTGTGGAATGGTTGATTTATATAAGTTTTTTAATATTGTGAAAAAAGAAAGATGATTTCCTATAAAAAAAATTGTGAGTAACTTTGAGCTCGTCTGATTTATTTTTATAAATTAGCGAGAAAAATCATAAAATGGATATCTTGTCTAATAAAAAAGACTCTAATCTTTTGCTGACTGAACAGAAGATTAGAGTCTTTATAGACGGCTTTAAAAAACAGGTTTAACTATTTTTTAGGCTTTTCATGTCAATGATGAAGCGATATTTTACATCACCTTGTTTCATGCGTTGGTAAGCTTGGTTTATATCTTGGATATTAATCATTTCAGCATCACATTCTATATTGTGTTCTGCACAGAAGTTCAAAACCTCTTGTGTCTCTGCAATACCACCAATTAAAGATCCAGTTAGAACACGACGCTTCAATACTAAGCTTGCAGAATGAAGTGCAGGTTCTATTGGCTCAATTAACCCGACTAAAATGTGAGTTCCATCAACTTTTAAGGTGTTCAAATATGGGTTTAAATCATGTTGAACAGGTATCGTATCTAATAAATAATCAAAGGTCATAGCTGCGGCTTTCATTTGATCAGCATCAGTTGAAACAATGACATGATCTGCACCTTGTTTTTTGGCCTCTGCTATTTTACTTTCAGAACGCGTAAAAATAGTTACTTCAGCGCCCAATGCTTTAGCGAATTTCACCCCCATATGGCCTAAACCGCCCATACCTAAAACGCCGACTTTATCACCTGCTTTAACGCCGTGATGACGAAGAGGTGAATATGTGGTTATACCTGCACATAATAATGGCGCCGCTTTACTAGCATCCAATGTTTCTGGAATAGACAATACGAACTCTTCACGGACAATAATATGATCAGAATAACCACCATAATTTAAAGAGCCATCAATTAAGTCACGAGCACCATAGGTGCCTAACATACCGCTTTCACAATACTGTTCTAAGTCTTGCTGGCATGATGAACAGGTTTGACAAGAATCAACCATGCAGCCAACGCCAACCAAATCACCGACTTTATACTTACTTACCTTGTTACCAATAGCGGTGATTCGACCAACAATTTCATGGCCAGGTACGACTGGATATTCACTCGGTCCCCAATCACTCTCTGCAACATGAATATCAGAATGACAAACGCCACAATAAAGGATATCGATACTAACGTCGTTTTCACGAAGTGCACGACGTTCAAATGAAAATGGTTCTAAAGGTGTTGTTGCTGATTTTGCAGCATAAGCTTTTGCTTGACTCATAATGTTCACTCCAATGATTGAGTATGTAATACGTGTAACGCAGTTTAGATCAAAAAAGATCACTTTGTTGTTGGTATTCTTATGATTAGCTTAGCCTTTGTTCTAAAAAGAAAAAATTCAATTTTTCCTACACAGTTTTATAAAAAATAAATCTAAATTTGATTTTATTAGACGATTGGTCTAAATTATTTTTCATACTTTATTTTAATAGGTCATTAAGCTTGTCTAGTTTCGTTGATGAAAAGCATTTAATAAGCGCTTTATCCCATAAGCCTCGTCGTGGCCGACCTAAAAAACAGCCAATGGATACACTTGATACTCGTGAGTCTTTATTGCGTGCAGGCATGCAAGTACTCACAGAAACCGGTTTTGTGAGTAGCAGTATTGACCCGATACTCAGATCGGTTGGTGTTCCTAAAGGCTCTTTTTACCACTACTTTTCTAGTAAAGAAGCTTTCGGTCTTGCCGTTCTTGAACGATACAGCCGCTACTTTGAAAACAAGTTAGATAAATTTTTATTGGATGATGCTTTTACGCCTTTGGAGCGCCTACGAAATTTTGCTCAAGACGCTGAAAATGGGATTATTCGCCATGATTTTAAGCGAGGGTGCTTAGTCGGTAATTTAGAGCAAGAGTCTATTTTATTGTCGGATTCTTTTAGTCAGCGTTTACAGGAAATTTATGTCAGCTGGCAGAACCGTGTAGCGAGCTGCCTAACTGAAGGTCAAAAACAAAAAGAAGTAACCAGAGAACAGACTGTAGAAGTCATGTCACAAATTTTTTGGATTGGCTGGGAAGGTGCTGTTCATCGTGCTCGATTAGTTAAAAGTACCCAGCCGTTATCTGCTTTCTTAGGTTTTTTCATACAAACAGTAAAGCAAGAGCAAGGTAAGTAACTCTTTTCAGAAGCTAAGTTATCACTTAGCTTTTTTAGTTAATTAAATAGACGATCGGTCTAAAATTGGAGACTTTTATGTTTAAAGGCTTATTGATAACTCAAAAAGACAAACAACAATCAGCTCAAATCGTTGATATAAATGAAGATCAACTACCTGAAGGGGATGTATTAGTCGATGTGCATTACAGCACATTAAATTATAAAGATGGTTTGGCAATCACAGGTAAAGCGCCTGTTGTACGCTCTTTTCCTATGGTTCCTGGTATTGATTTAGTTGGTCAGGTTGATCGTTGTGATTCTACTGCTTTTAATCAAGGCGATTGGGTTTTGTTAAATGGATTTGGTGTCGGTGAAGCTCATTGGGGCGGATTGGCTGAAAAAGCCAAACTAAAAAGTGATTGGTTGATTCCTTTACCTAAAGGTATAAATCCAAAGCAAGCTATGACAATAGGTACAGCGGGTTATACTGCTATGCTTTCTGTCTTAGCACTTGAAAAACAAGGTGTTACATCTGATTCAGGCGAAATATTAGTAACAGGTGCTAATGGTGGTGTGGGTAGTTTTGCTATTCGCTTACTACATAAATTAGGCTATCGCGTTGTCGCTTCAACTGGGCGAATGGAGCAAACGGACTATCTGACGTCTTTAGGAGCCAATGAAATCATCAACCGAGTGACTTTATCTGAACCGGGTAAACCGCTGCAAAAAGAGCGTTGGGCTGGGGTTATTGATTGTGTTGGTAGTCATACCCTTGCTAATGCTTGTGCTAGCACGAAATATGGTGGTGTTGTCACCTCTTGCGGACTTGCACAGGGAATGGATTTCCCTGCTTCTGTTGCACCTTTTATTCTTCGAGGCGTGCGTTTAATCGGTATAGACAGTGTTATGCGTCCAAAAGCTGACCGCATCGAAGCATGGCAAAGATTAAGCGAGTTACTGACCCCACAAGATTATGATGCTATTAGTACAGAGATAGGATTGGATGGTGTCGTAGAAACGGCCTATAAATTGCTTGATGGTAAAATACGTGGCCGAGTTTTAGTAAAGGTTAAGAGTCAATAAAACGCTTGGCTTCTTCTCTTTAATTACCGAGAAAAGGATGAATATGAAAATTATTATTGCGCCAGACTCTTTTAAAGAAAGCCTAACCGCTTTAGAAGTTGCTAAGGCAATTGAAATCGGTTTTCGCCATATTTTCCCGGATGGAGAATATATTAAAGTTCCTATGGCTGACGGCGGTGAAGGAACCGTTCAATCTATGGTTGATGCGACTCAGGGTCATTTTGTTGATCTTGAAGTTACTGGGCCATTGGGTAACAAAGTTATGGCGCAATACGGTATTTTGGGTGCTAAAGAAGGTAAATTAGAAGCAACGGCAGTGATAGAAATGGCTTCCGCATCAGGTCTACACTTGGTGCCAAGAGAACAAAGAAACCCTCTTTACACCACCAGTTTTGGTACGGGTGAACTGATCAAAGACGCCTTAGATCGAGGTATAAAACACATTGTTTTGGGGCTCGGTGGTAGTGCAACGAATGATGCTGGTGCAGGACTCGCGCAAGCTCTTGGTATTCAATTTAAAGATGATAAAGGGCAAGAGCTCGCTTTTGGTGGAGAGGTGTTAGCGCAATTAAAAACGATTGATGCTTCTCAAGTTCACCCACTGCTTTCACAATGTCAGATTGATGTGGCTTGTGATGTAGATAATCCATTGTGTGGCGAGCGTGGCGCGTCTGCTATTTTTGGCCCTCAAAAAGGCGCTACGCCAGAAATAGTTGCTTTGTTAGATAATACTTTGGAATATTTTGCTGATGTTATCGCGGAATCTGGCTTTGAAGACCATCGTTTAGAGCCTGGTGCTGGTGCGGCTGGCGGAATGGGGTTGGGTGTAAAAGCTTTTCTTAATGCGCAGCTTAAGCCTGGTATCGAGATTGTTATGGAAACCGTTGGTCTTGCAGATAAATTAGAGAGCGCAGACTTAGTTATTACAGGTGAAGGACGAATCGATGGTCAAACTGTCTTTGGCAAAACTCCAATGGGCGTTCTAAAACAAGCCAACCTGAAAAACGTGGCGACTATTGGTATCGCTGGTAGTTTAGGTGAAGACGCTGATGTGATTTTAAGCCATGGAATGTTAGCTATTTTCCCCATTATTCCAGCTTTAGACAGTCTAGATAATGTGTTGGCCCATGCTGAAGAGAACTTGATTAACTCATCACGAAATATTGCATCCATGCTTAAACTAGGGCAAAACCTCAGTTAATGCGTATTAACTGAGGTTTTCCAAATTATTTCCCGATACAGAATGAACCAAAGATACGGCCAAGCAAGTCGTCACTGGTGAATGCACCGGTGATTTCACTGAGAGCTTGTTGCGCTTCTTTTAAATCTTCCGCGAGCAACTCCCCCGCACCGTAGCCATGTAATTGTTCATCACCCGCATCTAAGAATCGCTTCGCTTTATTAAGCGCTTCTATGTGTCGACGACGTGCAATAAAACCACCTTCTGTGGTGCTGTCGAATCCCATAACGGCTTTTAAGTGCTCAGTCAGATCAGAAACACCCTCTCCTGTCTTCGCTGACAGAGAGACCACAGAGACGCCTTGAACGGTTTCTATACCAGTACTTTCTTTGGTCAAATCTACTTTATTTCGCACCAGTGTTAAATGACTGGTATTACCGAGTTTCTCCATAAACTCAGGCCAAATTTCACTTGGGTTTTTTGAATCAATCGATTGGCTGTCGACCATCATTAAAATACGATCTGCTTTGCTAATTTCATCCCATGCGCGCTGAATACCAATGCGCTCTACTTCGTCTGGACTATCGCGTAAACCGGCGGTATCTATTATGTGCAGGGGCATGCCATCGAGATGAATGTGCTCACGTAATACATCGCGGGTTGTCCCTTCAATATTAGTCACAATGGCTGATTCTTTACCCGATAAAGCATTCAATAAGCTGGATTTACCTGCATTTGGGCGGCCAGCTATAACGACATTCATACCTTCACGAATCAAAGCACCTTGATTGGCTTCTTTCAGAACTAATTGAAGTTTGGCCTGAATGCCTGCAAGTTCATTGGCAACTTTCCCATCACCAATAAAGTCGATTTCTTCTTCAGGAAAATCTATTGCTGCTTCCACATAAATACGCAGATGAATTAAGGCTTCAACCAATTCATCAACACGCTTTGAAAACGCACCTTGCAAAGAACGTAACGCACATTTTGCTGCTTGCTCTGACGTACTATCAATCAAATCCGCAATGGCTTCCGCTTGTGTTAAATCCATTTTATCGTTCATGAAAGCTCGCTCTGAGAATTCACCCGGGCGAGCCAAACGTGCACCAAGTGCAACACAATGGCTTAACAGCATATCCATAATAACTGGACCGCCATGACCTTGAAGTTCAAAGACATCTTCACCGGTAAATGAATTTGGCCCAGGGAAATATAAGGCTAGCCCCATATCAAGCTGTTCACTCGCGGCGTCTTTAAATGGCACATAATGGGCATAACGAGGAGTTGGTTCAAAACCAACAATTTGTTTTGCAATTGTGAGGCTTTTCGGCCCTGATAAACGAATTATCCCTACGCCACCTCGGCCAGGAGCAGTGGCTTGCGCGGCAATTGTGTCTTGGTCTGTGGCGTATTGAAAATCAGTCATAATTAAGCTCTGTACGATGAAACAAGAATATTAACCATTGTCCGTTAGCAAGGAAGTCATGGCAATCTAAACATAAAAAAGGCCTCCCAATGGGAAGCCTTTTTCTATCGAAATTAAAGGTCACACTTAGAGCGTTAAGCTTCTCTTTCGATACGTTTGGTAATGATGTACTGCTGTATAATCGACAAGGTGTTGTTACATACCCAGTATAGAACCAAACCAGCAGGGAACCATAAGAAGAAGAAAGTAAATGCGATAGGCATGATCTTCATGATTCGAGCTTGCATTGGATCTGGAGGTGTTGGATTAAGCATCTGTTGCCCAAACATACTTACACCCATCAAAATAGGCAGTACGAAGTAAGGGTCCATAGACGCTAGATCATGAATCCATAAGAAGAATGGAGCATGACGTAATTCAACAGATTCCATTAATACCCAGTACAAAGAAAGGAAAACTGGCATTTGTACCAAGATAGGTAAACAGCCACCCAATGGGTTAATTTTTTCTTTCTTATATAAAGACATCATTTCTTGTGACATCTTCTGACGATCATCGCCGTACTGTTCTTTCAGCTTGGCAATTTCAGGTCCAAATTTACGCATTTTAGCCATAGAACGGTAGCTTGCTGCAGAAAGCTTAAAGAAGATAGCTTTCACACATACTACGATCAGGATAATAGCGACACCCCAGTTAATAACCACAGATTGAATGATTGTTAGTAACCAGAATAAAGGTTTAGCCAACCACCATAACCAGCCGTAATCTACAGTAAGTGCTAGATTTTCAGCAGTTTCTTCAAGATGATCTTGTAGTTTTGGACCAACATAGAAAGTCGATGCTAATGTGCCTTGTTTACCTGGTGCAATTTCAACCGGAGAGCCTGTAAAACCAATGATATTAAAACCGTTGTTAGTACGAGCTTGTAAGGTAACTTTTTGACCTTGCTCAGGAATCCAAGCAGAAACAAAGTAATGTTGCAAAACCGCTACCCAACCTTGAGTTGTCGATTTTTTAACAGGCTCTTCTTCCATATCAGAAAAAGAAACCTTGTTGTACTTGTTTTCTTCATCAGAGATAGCACCACCTAAATAAGGCTGCAATCCCATGCTTGTTGCTTGGCTTGGATCATCTGAATTATCGCGTTTGATTTGAGCAAACAAGTTACCACGCCAAATTGACGATGATGTATTGTCTACCGTAATCAATTGACGGATACGATATTTACCTTTAGTGAAGCGGAAAGTTTTGGTGTATTTCACCCCTTTCGCATCTGTGTAATAAAGGTTTACATCAAGCGAGTCTTCGCCATCCATTAAGGTATATGACGCTTGCTCTGATTGATAAACAGGACGACCTTCAACAGAAGCATCAGGACCGTTTTGACCAATCAAACCACTTTGAGTGACATAAGTGCGTTCTGCGCCATCTTCCAAGATTACAAATGAATCAGGCTTACCTAATTCTTTCTTGTATTGAAGAAGAGCCGCTTCAACAAGGTCACCGCCAACTGGGTTGATAGCAACACGCAAAGTATCTGTGGTTACTTCAATTAGTTTCCCTGGTGCGATTGAAGTCGCATTTTGAGGAACTAAAGCATTGGCGTCGTTTACGCTTTGAGTTGCCGAAGGCAAATCATTGCTGAGTTGAGTGTTTGTCTCAGGTTGTTCCTGAGAGCTTTGAGCTACACTTTGAGTGGACTGAGAACCATAATCTTGGTTCCACTGTAAAAACAGCAGGTAGCCACTGATAAAAAGCGCACCCCATAAAAAGTAACGTCTGAAATCCATGGTATTCAACTAATTTGTTTGGTTGGACAATAGGTTCAGAGAACCCTTATAAAAATCACGGGCTATTAAACCAGCCTTTGGCAGTTTTTTCAGCCTATTTTTACTTAGAAGTGACGCGTTTTTTATTTTGAGAGGGTTTTAATGCCTTTTTCGCCAATTGGTCCCATGCTTTATCGAGTCGATTATGCAAATTAGCATTATCTAATTCTTTAATGCCTTGGCGAGCCAAGAAGACAATATCTAAACCAGAAAGCGGAATTTTATGATGGCGAAAGGAATCGCGTACCAATCGTTTGATACGATTTCGTCCTACAGCCCGTTTATCCGTTTTTTTGGACACAATAAGACCTAACCGAGTTTGGTCATCATCTCTTTTTCGTGCCAATAAAAGGAATTCGCCTGCGAAGACTTTAGAAGAGGTGTCGTTAAAGACTGATTGATAATCCCCGGCATTCAG
Source organism: Marinomonas sp. GJ51-14 (assembly GCF_055808695.1). Classification (NCBI taxonomy): domain Bacteria; kingdom Pseudomonadati; phylum Pseudomonadota; class Gammaproteobacteria; order Oceanospirillales; family Oceanospirillaceae; genus Marinomonas; species Marinomonas sp. GJ51-14. Next base: position 1,121,946 of record NZ_CM147879.1, on the reverse strand, counting down.
AAGTCTGACATGCCGGGGAAAACAATAATCATCGGTCATAAGCGTGTTTATGCGCTTAATACCTTGCGGCCGCGGGCACGACGACGAGCGACGATTTGACGTCCGCTTTTAGTAGCCATACGAGCACGGAATCCGTGGTTACGTTTGCGTTTTAAAACGCTAGGTTGGAAAGTTCTTTTCATCGTTCTTCTCTCACTGAAGCAGTGTTTCAGTTTTGAGGGTTAGCGATCGCCAAGCCTCTACATTTGATCGTTAAATCAGGGCGCGGATTTTAGAGCCTTTCCTTAGTAAATTCAATGGCTAACATTGCTTAATTGTTAAAAAAATAACCACACAATCAATTAAACACTTACACACAGACTTCTACCTTAAACGTGGATAAAAAAATTAAGGTAAAAATGTCTTATCCACAAAGTCACTGTTTTATTAATTTATCTGTATAAAAATCAAAATGTTATAAATTCTATTTTTTGTGGGTAAGGTAAAAATAATTCTTAATTATGCTGTGTATAACCTGTTGTTTTATACACACAAGAATAATTTTATCTACTGCTGTGTATAACATTTCGTGTTATTAACATTTTTGTGATTGTAGCCACTTTCGTTTTTATTCTATTTATATGTGGATAACTTCAGTTACCCAAGGTAAAATCCGCTTCTTGTCTGTCACTCAACCAGGGAGTACGCCTACAGTGTCTTTGGAGCATTGGGATCTTTGTCTGCAGCGTTTGCAGGGGGAGTTTTCCACATCTCAGTTCAACACTTGGATTCGTCCGTTACAGGCTGAAATGATGCCTAATGGAGAATTGTGCCTAAGTGCACCAAACCGATTTGTGTTGGATTGGGTGAGTAACAAATATCAAACGCGCATAAAAGAACTGTTGTCTGAATTTGCAGGCGATGATCTTGCCCCTACTTTAAAACTTGTGGTGAATAACCAAAATTTTGCACAAGCGAACCAAACAACATCAGCACCGCCTCCGCCACCTATTCCTAGTGCATCAGTTGCTAGCCCTTTAAATAATGAAGCGGCAAGAGAATCTGGTTATCGTCCAGGATTTGGTTTAATGGATGATGAAGAAGGCACACCACCAGCAGGGCTTGAATTTGAAGCACCGTTAACGCTTTCCCCTACTGGCAAAGGTTTAAGTGGAGAATTGGAACCTTATGAGCAGGGGCAGCTACCTTTAGCTGCACCTAAACGTAAGGTACAGGTAGAAGGCGGTATTAATCATGGTGCTAATCTAAATAACTCTTTTACGTTTGATAACTTTGTCGAAGGTAAATCGAACCAACTTGCTCATGCAGCGGCTTTACAAGTTGCTGAAAATCCAGGAGGCGCCTACAACCCACTCTTTATATATGGTGGTGTTGGTTTGGGTAAAACTCACTTAATGCAAGCCGTTGGTACAGAGTTAATGCGCCATAATCCAAATGCCAAAGTGGTGTATTTACACTCTGAGCGTTTTGTTGCGGATATGGTTAAAGCCTTGCAATTGAATGCCATCAACGACTTTAAACGTTATTATCGTTCTGTTGATGCTTTATTGATTGACGATATTCAGTTTTTTGCTGGTAAAGATAGAACCCAAGAAGAATTTTTCCATACCTTTAACGCCTTGTTAGAAGGTGGTCAGCAAATGATACTGACTTGCGACCGTTATCCAAAAGAAATCCAAGGTTTGGAAGACCGACTTAAATCTCGTTTTGGTTGGGGGCTTACAGTTGCTATTGAACCACCTGAGCTCGAAACGCGAGTCGCCATTTTAATGCGTAAAGCAGATGAAATTGGTATGAAGTTGTCTTATGATTCAGCATTCTTTATTGCACAAAAAATTCGTTCTAATGTGCGTGAATTAGAAGGTGCGTTAAAACGAGTGATTGCTAACTCTCATTTCACAGGTCGAGCGATTACGCCTGATTTTGTGCGAGAATCATTAAAAGACCTTTTGGCCTTGCAAGATAAGTTAGTGAACATTGATAATATCCAACGAATTGTGGCGGAATATTACAAAATTAAGATCAGTGATCTTCTTTCTAAACGCCGCAGCAGATCCGTTGCCCGTCCTCGCCAAGTGGCGATGTCGTTAGCAAAAGAATTGACGAATCACAGCTTGCCAGAAATTGGTGATGCATTTGGCGGTCGTGACCATACGACAGCCTTACATGCGATTCGTAAGATTAAAGAACTGCAAGACACGGATTCGGATATCCGTGAAGACTACAAACAATTGATGCGAATTCTGACCACCTGATGGTCTAAGACTTTGAGCTTACGAGGAAAGTAATGAAATTTTCAGTCGTCCGCGAGACACTTCTTAAGCCACTTCAGCTAGTGGCAGGCGTTGTAGAGCGCAAACAAACAATGCCGGTCTTGGCCAATGTTTTGGTAGAAGTTAAAGACCAACTATTAACTCTGACTGGGTCTGATCTAGAAGTTGAGTTGATTGGTCATGTTCCATTAGATGAATGTGAAGAAGGCCGTATTACCGTGCCTGCTCGTAAGCTAATGGATATTTGCAAAAGCTTACCAGACAGTGCTGTGATTGAATTCACATTGGATGATCAAAAAGCGGTTATCCGTTCTGGACGTTCGCGTTTCAGTTTGTCTACTTTGCCTGCTGATGAGTTTCCAAACATCCAAGATATGCAAGGTGACCTAACGGTTGCGATTGCACAAAATAGTGTACGTCGCTTAATCGACCGTACTGGTTTTGCCATGGCGAACCAAGACGTCCGTTACTATCTAAATGGTATGTTATTAGAAGTGGCTGATGGTCAACTACGTGTAGTTGCCACTGACGGACACCGTTTAGCAACGGCTGTTGAAGATGCACAAGTAAGCGGCGATTTAACTCAAGTTATCATGCCTCGTAAAGGGGTCTTGGAACTGAACCGTTTATTAAGTGACACAGATGAAGTGGTTGAACTAACAATTGGTACAAACCATATTCGTGCGACAGTTGCGGATTATGTCTTCACTTCTAAACTTGTTGAAGGCAAGTTCCCTGATTATCACCGTGTTATTCCGCGTAATAACGAAAAAATTGTCATTGCTGATCGCCTAGAGCTACGCCAAGTTTTCTTACGTGCTTCTATCCTATCAAATGAAAAATATCGTGGTGTTCGTTTAATTCTTTCTAATGGTATGTTGCAAGTGTTTGCCAACAACCCAGAACAAGAAGAAGCTGAAGAATCTGTATTGGTTCAATACCAAGGCGATAATATCGAAGTTGGTTTTAATGTTGGCTATTTGCTGGATGTATTGGGTGTTGTTGACTCTCAAGAAGTGCGTTTGTCATTAAATGACTCCAATAGCAGCGCTTTGATCGAAGAGGCGCAAAGCCATGCGGCACAATACGTTGTTATGCCGATGCGTCTCTAATGAGATGATAGTGATATTACCCGCTTGATATTTTAGAAACTGAAATGGTCAAGCGGGTCTTCCCTACCCTGATTAAGGTTTAATAGTTATGCCACTGGTGCGTTTGGACATCTCTCATGTTCGCAACCTTTCTAGTGTGCGCTTTGAACCTTCACCTCAAGTCAATGTGATCGTTGGGAAAAATGGCAGTGGAAAAACCTCTGTATTAGAAGCCATTCATCTTTTGTCTTTTGGTCGCTCCTTCCGTAGTCACAAACACAAAACCTATATTCAACATGAAATAGAACATTGTTTGGTGTTTGCTCAACTACATCAAGATCAAGGCAGTCCAATTCCTGTTGGTCTACAACGCCATCGTGATGGCCAGATTGATGTACGTATTCAAGGGCAACGAGCGCAATCCGTCATTGAACTTGCTGAACGCCTTCCTGTGCAGCTTATTAATCCTGATGCGTTTCGTTTATTAGAGGGTTCACCGAGTATTCGGAGGCAATTTATCGACTGGGGAGCCTTCCATTTCGATAAAGACTTCATTCAAGCGTGGCGAGGGTGGCAAAAAGCATTAAAACAGCGGAATACCTTGCTCAGACGTGGTAAAATCTCTAACAGTTTATTGGCGGCATTTGATCAGGAATTGATCCGGCTTGGTGAGCAAGTTAATGTGTCCCGAAAAGCCTATGTTGAAAAGCTAATACCGCATTTCGTTGAAGTATTATCGTTACTGACAACGGAGCTTTCGGTCGATTTACAGTTTTTCCAAGGTTGGGATTCACAGAAAAGCTTACAAATGGCAGTGGAATCAGGACGTGATCGAGATATTGAGCTGGGTTATACGCATACAGGCCCGCAACGGGCCGATTTGCGAGTAAAAACGGTCACAGGAGATGCGCTAGATACGCTTTCTCGTGGGCAACTCAAGCTGGTGGTTTCGGCGCTTAAAATTGCCCAAGGAAAACTACTGATTGATATGGGTCGCCCGCTGGTTTTTTTGGTGGATGATTTGCCCGCTGAATTAGACGCTAACCATCGACAGAAATTGTGTCGATTGTTGGAGTCTCTAAATAGTCAAATTTTTATTACCAGTGTTGAGCCTGACACGACAGATTTTACTTGGGCTGACACAACAGACGTTCGCCAGTTTTCTATGAACAACGGCGAAATGTCTTTATTGAGCAATGGTTTGCAGGAGAGTTAAATGAGTGAAAATAATTACGATTCGTCCAGTATCAAGGTGCTCAAAGGGCTAGATGCTGTACGTAAGCGTCCCGGCATGTACATTGGGGACACGGACGACGGCACTGGTTTACACCACATGGTATTCGAAGTCGTGGATAATTCCATTGATGAAGCATTGGCTGGTCACTGTGACACCATTACAGTACTGATCCATCCAGATGAATCTATTTCTGTTTCTGATAACGGCCGTGGTATTCCGGTTGATATTCATGAAGAAGAAGGTGTTTCAGCTGCAGAAGTTATCATGACGGTATTGCATGCTGGTGGTAAGTTTGACGATAACTCATATAAAGTGTCTGGTGGTCTTCACGGTGTGGGTGTTTCGGTTGTAAACGCTCTATCTGAAAGCCTAACACTGACAATCCGTAAAAACGGTAAAGTCTACGAACAGCATTATGCCCATGGCGTACCACAAGCACCTTTGGCTATTGTTGGTGATTCTGATGGCGCAGGCACAACAGTTCATTTCAAACCGTCAGCCGATACCTTTAATAACATCTTATTTGTTTATGATATTTTGGCAAAACGCCTACGTGAATTGTCCTTCTTGAACTCTGGTGTTGCGATTAAACTGAAAGACGAACGAACAGGCAAAGAAGACTTCTTTAACTACGATGGCGGTCTACGTTCATTCGTAGAACATTTGAACACCAACAAAACGCCTATCAATGATATCTTTCACTTTATTTGCCAACGTGACGATCTAGAAGACGGTATTGCCGTTGAAGTTGCATTGCAGTGGAACGAAGGCTTCCAAGAAAACATTTACTGTTATACTAACAACATCCCACAACGTGATGGTGGTACTCACCTAGCAGGTTTCCGTGGTGCTTTGACTCGTACGCTAAATAACTTTATAGAAAAAGAAGGTCTAGCGAAAAAGCAAAAAGTCGCAACAACAGGTGATGACAGCCGCGAAGGTCTAACCGCGATTGTTTCTGTTAAGGTTCCTGATCCTAAGTTCTCTTCTCAAACAAAAGATAAACTTGTTTCTTCTGAGGTGAAAACTGCCGTAGAACAAGAAATGGCAAAACGCTTCTCTGAGTACTTACTTGAGAAACCAGGCGAAGCAAAAATTATCGTTAATAAAATGATTGATGCTGCTCGAGCGCGTGAAGCCGCCCGTCGTGCTCGTGATATGACTCGTCGTAAAGGTGCATTAGATATTGCAGGCTTGCCAGGAAAATTGGCAGACTGTCAGGAGAAAGACCCAGCGCTTTCTGAAATATACCTAGTGGAGGGTGACTCTGCGGGTGGTTCTGCAAAACAAGGTCGAGATCGTCGTACTCAAGCGATCTTGCCACTTAAAGGTAAAATCCTAAACGTCGAAAAAGCCCGTTTTGATAAAATGTTGGCGTCTGTTGAAGTTGGCACTCTGATTACTGCATTAGGTTGCGGTATTGGCCGTGATGAATTCAACGCAGATAAACTTCGCTACCACAGCATTGTCATCATGACCGATGCCGACGTGGATGGATCGCACATTCGTACTTTGCTTTTGACTTTCTTCTTCCGTCAAATGCCAGAAATCATCGAACGTGGTCACATCTTCATTGCACAACCTCCTTTATTTAAAATTAAACGTGGTAAGCAAGAACAGTACATTAAAGATGAAGCTGCATTGGATCAACATCTAATCGAAGTTGCTCTAGATGGTGCTCACATGCACGTAAACTCAGATGCTCCAGGTATTCAAGGTGAGCCTCTAGCTGAATTAATGCGAGATTATATTCGCATTGAAGAAGATATTAATCGTTTGTCTCGTGTGTATCCAAAAGATGTCATGAGTAAACTTCTGTACTGTAAAGCTCTGACACAAGAAGATTTAGCAAACGAAGCCATTGTTACTGAATGGATTGAAGCGATCCGCAGTCAAATGCCACAAGATGCTCGTACTGGCTTCCGTTTTGACTTTTCTGTTGAAAAAGATGAAGAGCGTAATATCTTCTTACCAGTTGTTGAAATTATGTCTCACGGCGTAATGAACCGTTACCGTTTTGAAGGTACTTTCTTTAATTCTCCTGAGTACAAACGCATTGTTGCTATGGCAGAAATCGTAGCTGAATTATTCGGTGAAGAATCTTACATTCAACGTGGCGAGCGTCGTGAAGAAGTTACAACAATCAGTGAGATGAAAACTTGGCTGATGAAAGAAGCCAACCGTGGTATGACAACACAGCGCTACAAAGGACTGGGTGAGATGAATCCTGAGCAGCTTTGGGAAACCACAATGGACCCTGAAGCACGTCGTATGTTGCGCGTCACCATCGATGATGCTGTAGCTGCAGACCAAATGTTCACAACCTTGATGGGTGACGAAGTAGAACCTCGTCGTAACTTCATTCAAGACAACGCCTTGAACGTAGCCAACCTAGACGTTTGATCGCTTAAGTTGAGTTAATAAAAAAGCGGTTAGAGTGTATGCTCTAACTGCTTTTTTTGTGCTTGAAATAATAGAAATCTAGAGACTGTGCATCATGGAGGGTTCGCGCCAGTGTCGAAATGATGTGCTGCCTTTGGTTTTCCATGTACTCAGAACTCAACGACTCTCTAAGTATTTAAAGGTTTCAGCCAAGGTGTCGTGAGGTGTTTTCGGTTGGTAGCCGAGTTCTTTTCTTCATAGTGTATAAAACAACCTTTCTAGAAGCTTTCATAGTAGATGACAGCGCGTTTTACACCCAGAGCTTCAAGTTCAGAGGTTAAACTATTGAGAAAGCTTGTTGGTCCACAAAGGTAAAAGTCCGCATTCAGGTCTGGTACATGTTGTTGGATAAGTCCGCCATTTATGCGCCCTTTCCTGTTGTAATCTTCTCCAATGACGTCATGTGCGTTTGGCTGGCTAAAAACAACGTCAAGGTGAAGCGCTTCATGTTGTTTCTGAAGTGTTTTGATTTCGTTCAATAACGGCGCGTGGTCGCTATTACGAGCGCCATAAATAAAATGCACGGGTAATGATTTTTGCGTTTTAGTAAGGGAGTGCAGCATGCTGACTAATGGTGTGACACCAATGCCGCCGCTGATCAAAACGATGGGTCTTGTTGCGTATTTTAGGGTGAAATCGCCACTTGGTTTTTTGGCTTGAAGTACATCGCCTACTTGAATCTCGTCATGTAGATGCTGTGAACCTACACCTTTGTCTTCTCGCTTCACACTGATTCGATAATAATCATCCATGGGTGAGTTTGAAAGTGAGTAAGTACGTTCAATAGGTGGCTTGTCTTCTAATAGAGGCAATTGTATTGGCAAATGTTGGCCAGCATAGAAGCGAGGAAGCGTTTCTGCACTCATTGGTTCTGCTAAAGCTAACTCGAATGAAGTAACAGAACTACTCTCGATTGTTTTTTTGGTAACTCGCAATCCACCTTTGATGCTATTGGGCGAACTCCAACGCAAAGGCAATACAGCCTTTAACTCAACGATTTCATCTATCTCAATGTTTAACAGTCGATGTGCGCCTGGGTGTTCTTGAATCTTGTCTGAGTCCCAATCAATGTCTACCCGCCCCGTTATTTGCAGCATATTGCCTTTTTCAAAGTCCAGAAACAGCAAACCCACCAAAGGGTTGAGTATTAAATTGCCTATGGTGTTGAAAAAATTATTGCCAGAATAATCGGGAAGTACCAGTTGTCGTTCATTTATAACCTTCATAAAACCGGGCGAACCACCTCGATGAGAAGCATCCATACCGTTTGACCTATGCTCTCCTTCTTCCTTGTAACCACTGCCAATAAACAAAGTATCTGCGTTTGAAATCCATTCTTGCATAGAGGGTGTTAGTGAAGCGTGACGTGTTGAGCTCATATCCTTCGTGTTGGTTTCGGTATATTCCCAGACACGTTCCGAAATATATTGAGGGCAATTTCCAAAGGATTGGGACACTTTGAAAGTGATGCCTTGTTCGTTTTTACTCGCTATCGAACCTGTTGCTCTGTTGCGGCGTCGGTTACTTAGTTCAATGCCGATTAGCCCGACATTGGCACCTTCAATAAAAGCTTCTTCAAGCGCGTCACCTTGTATTGGCTGAGTGGTAAAGTGCAGTGTTTTATCATCTGGGAAATGCATAAAACCTTGTTTACCCGTTAATAACGTCACCCAAGGTTTGCCTTGTGAATCTGTGGCTGAAATTACAGCAAAAGGCAATTCACTGAAAAAAAGTCGATGTTGTTCTATGAAAAAAGGACGAATCGCTTTGGCTCCCCAATGGGCCATCTCTTTATGCATACCGACATGTTTCTGTGCCTGAATTTCGCCTTTGTGGAAAGCTGAAGGCGTAGTATTAAGATTGGTATTGATATTAGTATTGGGGAGTGTCATAAAACCTTCCTTTAAAGCTTAATTAACTCAAGGCGGATGTTGCCAGGAATACGACACATCATGTGCTCTATTCCACTGTCACCTAATGCTTCTGGTGTGAATTCAATGGTTACATCATCGCGTGCTACCAGCTTTTCGTGGAGTTCTGCTAATACTGTTGTCTCTGCAACACGCAATGCAAAATGGTGTAAACCAAGATTGGCTTTACGATCGAATGGAGTTGCTGTTGTAGGGTCTTCTGCTTGCCAAAGTGTCAGCATGATGGTGCCATCGCTCACAAAAATAGCGGGATAAGCGGGCACTTCTTTTACTTGTTTAAAGCCTAATGCTTCTATGAAAAATGTACTTGCTGCTTTTACATCAGAAACCGTAAGACCTAGATGGTGTATACCTTGAGTATGAGTCATTGTTTGTTCCTTATTCATTAGAGTAAAATATAACCGTTATAGTTACATTTTAGAGGTTATATTATGTTCCCTTTTATAACCTGTAAAGGTGTTTTATAATGGTTATCATGAAAAATCATAAAAGATCCTTTATCCATGTGGGCAACCATCTCGCTATGGACCTGATAAATACTCAGTTTGAATACCATGGAGAAGCCGTTAATCTGCTCTCTTGTTATGATGACCTGTGCCAATGGGCCACAGAAATGGGAATTGAATTAGAAACCAGTAATGACGATTCAGGAATGGACGCTGTTTGGTTACTAAGAGATGCGATAAAAACGCTGATGACAAATCGGATTGATCAACAAGCGCTTTCTAAGGAAGCGATAGACGTTGTGAATAAGCATTTGTGTCATGCACCCACTCAGCAGCAATTACTGACGATTGGTGAAGAAGTTACTTTACAGCCTTTATATCAGACGCTGACGCTTGAGCAATTGCTTGGGAAAATAGCCAAAGAAGCGGCTGAATTATTAACGTCGCCACAAAGCCAACAAATCAAATCTTGCTCGAACGAGAAATGCATCCTGCTATTTTTGGACACATCCCGTTCGAGAAAACGCAGATGGTGCAGCATGGAGCGCTGTGGAAACCGAGCAAAAGCAGCGAACTTTTATCATTCCAATAAAGATTAACTTTTGATGCTTGTGCAATAAGGTCATCTGTAAATTTGAATGGCTTTTAAGTAGATACATAGGTAGTAAATACTTACAAACTTTTTATGTTCTTATGCAAATACTTATAAGTCTCGATTTATGAGTATTTGAATAAGGTCGCAATACAAAATGCTGATAAATCTGTATAAACGGTAAACGGGAAATCTATTTTCTTATATTGAGTCTCACGGCCTTTCCCCGTTAATACTAATACTGGCGCACATCCTCGGGCTTCGCCAGCCTGAAGGTCTCTCATAGAGTCTCCAACCATAATGGCTGGGTGTTCTTGAAAAGATAAACCAAGTTGAGTTTCAATCGCTTCAATCATCCCACTCTTTGGTTTACGGCAAGCGCAATTGTCGTCTGGGCCATGGGGGCAATATTGTATTCCTGAAATACTACCACCCTCTGCTTCAACTAAGCTGACCATTTTATCGTGCATTGCTTGTAGTGTTATTTCGTCATAATAACCACGGGCAATACCTGATTGATTGGTAACAACAAATACTCTAAAGCCCGCTTTTGATAAGGCTGCAATTGATTTTATGCTGCCGGGCAATGGTAGCCATTCCTCGACTGACTTAACGTATTGATCTGAATCTTGGTTGATAACGCCGTCTCGGTCTAACAGAATAATGGGTTTTATTTGTGCCATTTGAAATTGCCTTAGCAGATAAATCAATGGATAAAGTGAGTTTCTTTAGATATTAATACTCACCAATGTCAGAGAAGGTCGAGTCACGACAAACAAGGCTAAGATCATGCGGAGATAAACCAATATCTAAACCTCGTTGCCCACCACTAACATAGATTTTTTTGATGTCTTTCGCGCTTTGGTCTATGCAAGTGATAAGCCTTTTCTTTTGTCCTATAGGACTGATACCTCCTACCAAATAGCCTGTTAAGCGCTCCGCTTCTTTAACATCAGCCATACGCAGCTTTTTAACATTGAAAGCATTGGCTGCGCGCTTTAAATTTAAAGTGCCTGTGACGGGAACGATAGCCACAAAGAATTGTTTATCGTCACTGACTAATAAGGTTTTAAAAACACTTGCTGGGTCTAAGCCGAGTTTTTGTGCCGCCTCTTCACCAAAATTGATGCAGTGACGGTCGTGTTCGTATTCATGAATGCTGAATGAAATTTTTTGCTTTTTTAATTGATTGATTGCGGGCGTCATTTACCAGCTTCCTTTCTCCAGTACTTTTCTGGGGTTATCTTTGCCAGAACATTGGTGTAAATAGAACTAAAAGTGTAAATACCTCTAGACGACCTAACAACATAGAGAAACACAGCATCCATTTGGCAGAGTCACCAACACTAGCAAAACTTGAAGAAACGTCACCCAAGCCTGGACCAAGGTTGTTTAGTGTTGCAGCAACAGCAGACCAAGCTGTAACCTGATCTAATCCTGTAGCCATTAAACCAATCATTAGTGTTATATAGACCAACAAGTAAGCTGAGAAGAACCCCCACACAGCAGAGACCACTCTTTCTTGAATAGCTTTGCCGCCCACTTTTACAGGAATAACGGCATTAGGATGAATTAAACGTTGAATTTCTCGTATGCCTTGCTTGAGAATCAATAGAATACGAATGACCTTCATACCGCCGCCGGTTGAGCTTGCGCAACCGCCAACAAAGGATGTAACAATCAATAGGAAAGGTAAAAAGTGTGGCCAGTTTGAAAAGTCTGATGTACTAAAACCAGATGTCGTCGCAATCGAAACACCTTCGAATACGGCATAACGTAGAGAAGTACTCCAATCGAAAGTTGACGTCATCGCTAAAACTAAAGTAGATAAAATAACCGTGCTAGATAAGATCAATAGAAAGAAACGGGCTTCTGGATCTTTAAAATAATGCCAAATGCTTTTATGTCTCCAAGCAAAGAAATGCAAGGCAAAGTTGAAAGCGGAAACAATCATAAAGAAGACACATATCAATTCAATTGCTACGCTATTGAAGTAACCAATACTTTCATCGTGGGTTGAAAAACCACCAATTGCAACCGTCGAAAAGCTATGACAAATCGCATCGAACAAACTCATTCCTGCTATCCAATAACCTAAAGCACACACACTGGTTAATGTCGCATAAATGTACCAAAGGGCTTTTGCTGTTTCGGCAATACGGGGTGTGAGTTTGGTGTCTTTTACTGGCCCGGGTGTTTCTGCTCGATAAAGCTGCATTCCACCGATACCTAACATCGGCATGATAGCCACGGCTAAAACGATAATACCCATACCGCCTAACCAGGTAATCCACTGGCGATAAAATAAGATGGATTTCGGTAAGTCATCAATCCCAGTAAGAATGGTCGCCCCTGTTGTTGTGAATCCTGACATGGATTCAAACAAAGAGTCAGTAAAAGAAAGGTCTGGGTTTTCAGATAGGAAAAAAGGCACTGAACCAAAAAGGCCAAGTACCGTCCAGAAGAGAACGGTTACTAAGAATCCGTCACGAATTTTCAGTTCTCCACGTGCGTTTCTAACAGGAAACCAAAGGAGAAAGCCGCCTAATAAATTTACTAATAATGCATAGAGAAATGCATCGAGCGCCCCGTCATTGTAAATTAGAGAGACAATAATGGGTGGAATCAGCGAGATACTGAAGACCATTACCAATAAACCAATGACGCGAGTAATGACACTAAAATGCATACTTTCTTCCTAGAGCTCCATAAGGATGGCTTATCGAGCGTCCGTTAAAATTTCAAAGCGTGTTTAAACATGGCTTTATTAAAAGAACGTCAGCCCTACCTGAAATAGTTGTTCAACGGCCGGTATTTGTTTTTTGTTTGTCACGAAAAGAATGACGTGATCTTCTGCTTGAATAACCAATTCGCTGGTGGCAATAATAAGATCGTCTTCTCGAACAATCGCACCAATTGTTGCCCCTTCTGGTAGGTTCAAATTCGCGATACTTCGACCAACCACTTTAGAAGAGCGGTAATCACCATGTGCTACAGCCTCTAGTGCTTCTGCTGCACCTTTACGCATGGAGTGAACATTCACAACGTCACCGCGACGAATGTAGCTTAGAAGTGAGCTAATGGTGGTTTGTTGAGGTGAAATGGCAATATCGATCATACCTTCTTGAACAATGTCCACATAAGCAGGGTTATTGATAATGGTCATGACCGTTCTAACACCTAAAACCTTTGCCAACATAGATGACATAATATTCGCTTCATCATTGTTGGTTAGTGCACAGAATACGTCAGTCGATTCTATATTTTCTTCAAGTAACAATTCTTGCTTAGAAGCATCTCCATGCAAAACAATGGTGTTATCTAATGTTTCTGATAAATATCGACAGCGCTCAGGATCTCGTTCAATGATTTTAACGCGATATTCTTTTTCTAGGCTTTGTGCAAGGCGTTCACCAATGTTACCGCCACCTGCAATAATTATTCGACGATAAGGTGTATCCAGTGGACGCAGTTCACTCATTACATCCAATACGTCTCGTTGCGCCGTTAGAAAGAAAACTTCATCGTTGGCACGAATATAAGTATTACCATCAGGGGAAATGGATTTACCGTCTCGATAAATGGCAGCGATACGAGTTTGAATAGAGGGCATGTGTTCTTTCAAAAAGCTAATTTGCTGATCGATTAATGGACCACCCTTTTCAGCTTTAACGACAACCAGTTGAACCTTGCCCTCAGCGAACTCCATAACCTGTAGTGCACCAGGATAACGAATCAATCGACTTAAGTGTTTTGTTACTTCTTTTTCTGGACTGATTCGTACGTCCATTGGCATTGCTTGATCGCAAAATAATTCAGGGTACTTTGAATATGCACTAGAACGGATTCGACCAATCTTAGTAGGCGTTTTAAATAAAGTATGGGCAACCTGACAAGCGACCATATTTGTTTCATCTTGATTACTTACTGCAATCAACATGTCGGCATCATTGCAGCCAGCTTGGTCTAAGACATCGGGGTGAGAACCACTACCTTGAACAGTTTGGATATCGAGCCTATCTTGCAACTCTCTAAGGCGGTCTAAATCTTTATCGATGACTGTTATGTCGTTATCTTCACTTGCTAGGTTTTCTGCAAGTGTGGCACCAACTTGGCCCGCACCTATAATAATGATTTTCATATTCTGCCTTTGAGCCTAATGTGTTTTTAGGCTCTGCGTTTGGTGTTCTAGTTTATTTTTTATCTAGGTCATTGTGAGTAATGAAAGAGCATCACAAGACTTTTCATTCAGTAAGTTAAGTGTAACCACATAAGCGCAATTATTTAACTTGATCTTGAAAAATACTCGTAATTTTTTTACTCATTTCGTATTGGCTTTCTGTCTTAGCATTTATTGTCATTTAACTATTTGTTCTTGTTACTTTCTAAGTAAAGGTTTTGATTATGAGTTATAGACAAAAAAATACCCAATCAACTGTGTTTCATGTGAAACAATTGACTGGGTATTTTTAGATAATGACTTATTTTTCAGTGATTTGTCTGTATCTATTTATAGTTTCTTTAAGTGCTTACTTTTTGTAGTAAGCAATAGTAGAAACCATCATGACCTTCTAAGCTTGGGAAAAGCTGGCGACCATGACTGACAGGAATTCCCCACTCTAATTCCAAGTCTGAATTAAGCGTATCCAAAGGAACCTCTTTAGCATCCGGCTGGCTTTCTAAAAACTGATTCACTTGCTGTTCGTTTTCTTCTGGCATCAGAGAGCAGGTTGCATAAAGCATAAAGCCATTTGGTTTGAGCGTTTTCCAAACCTGATTAATAATTTCCTGCTGTATTTCAACCAGCTCTTTAATATCCGCAGGTTTACGGTTGATCTTAATATCTGGATTTCTACGAACAACCCCTGTCGCAGAACAAGGCACATCTAATAGAATCTTGTCGAACAGTTCACCTCCCCACCACGCGTCTAAATCGCCTGCGTCAGCACAAATCAGATGGGCTGAATAACCTAAACGTTCTAGGTTGGATTCTATTTTTTCCATACGCCAAGGCTCTAGTTCAACGGCGGTTAGATCAATATCTTTCGCTATTTCTAAAAGGTGACCTGTTTTACCACCAGGGGCAGCGCAAGCATCAAGAACTGTCTCTCCTGATTTAGGTGTAAGAATATGGGCCGCTAGCTGAGCAGCTTCATCTTGGACGCTTGAATGACCCTCTTCGAAGTTTGGTAACTCACTAACTCGAACCGCATTTTTAAGGTACAGAGCGGATGACGAGAACTCACCAACAACTGACTTTATGCCTAATTCTGACAGTTGGGTTTGATATGTTTCACGTGAAACTACACTTTCATTTACGCGAATACACATAGGAGGATGGGTATTGCTGGCTTCTACAATTTGTTCAAGTTGATCAGGCCAATGCTTATTGAAGCGTTTCACCAGCCATTTAGGTTGATTATATTCAACTGATGGCATGGATTCTAAATTAGCTATGATCTCATCCCCTTCTCGTTGATATCTGCGTAAAACAGCATTCATTAATTTTGTTGCCCAATCCTTCTTGAGTAATCGACAGGCTTCAACAGATTCATTTACAGCAGCGTGATCTGGTGTGTTCATATAACTCAGCTGGTAAAGACCCAAAAGCAAAGTCGCGTACAAGTCTGTGTCTTTTTCTTCGAAAGGGTGTGACAACAGACTTAAGGCAACACTGTTTAATTTCGGATATTGACGACATACCCCAAAGCACAACTCCTTAAGCAAGGGAATGTGTTCGCTTGTAACATCAGTTTGGTGGCGGGCAAGTAGTGTACTCAAAGACCCCTGCTGAAGCAGAATGTTAGTAATGATTTCAATGGCTACCTGGCGAGCACTGTGCTGTATTGAGGTTGTATCAGATGGTTTCATTATGATGTTTGCTCATTCTTGTTTTCATTAACGCCAAGACGCTGACCGATTTCCAAAGCCTCCTTATGTTTACCATTTAGTGCATCCTGTACTTTCATACGCTTACCTCCAGCAAATTGAATATCCGTAATAAGTATGGAGCCATTACCGGTTGCAACAATAACACCTTCCTTACTGACAACTAAAATATCACCAGGTGTGGTGTCATCGTCACTAACTGTTGCGATTTGGGCTGCATGAATTTTCATAATACCTTGATTGCTTCTTGTGAAAGCTGATGGCCAAGGTGATAAACCTCGGATTTGTCGTTCAATTAATTTCGCAGAGGCTGACCAATCAATATCTCCTTCTTGCTTAGTCAGTTTTACCGCATAACAAGTTTGGCTTTCATCTTGCTGTTCTGGTATCAGTGCTCCTTGTTTTAATAACTCTAATGCCTCGATTAATGCTTCGCCACCAATGACAGCCAAGCGATCATGAAGTGTCGAGAAAGTATCTAGAGGTGTGATGTCACAATGACTTTTTAACAACATATCACCAGTGTCTAAGCCCACATCCATTTGCATGATGGTAATGCCTGTTTCTAAATCTCCAGCGATTAACGCCCTGTTGATCGGCGCCGCACCTCGCCAACGTGGTAACAAAGAAGCATGAACGTTAATGCAACCAAGTTTTGGAGTGTCCAATACAACCTTTGGTAAAATAATTCCGTACGCTGCCACAATCATTAGATCTGCATTGAGTTCAGCAAGCTGTGCTTTGTCTTCTTGTTGCTTGAAATTTAATGGTTGAAAAACAGGAATTTGGTTAGCTATAGCAAGTTGCTTTACCGGGCTTTGTACAAGCTTTTGGCCGCGCCCAGCAGGACGGTCTGGCTGAGTATAAACACCAACGATGTCATAATTATTAGCCGATTTATTTTCAAGAATAGCCTGTAAACTGGCTGCAGCAAACTCAGGTGTCCCCGCAAAAACGATACGAAGTGGTGATGATGGTGATGTCGGCATAGGGTTTCCTTAACAAAAAATCAGGCCTTGGCCTGATTTTAAAATACATATATTGTTGGTTTAATAATAACAATCTAAAAATAGTGATCTATAAAGTAGCGATTTAAAAAATTTTAAGCTTGTTTGAGCGCCAACTTATGAGCTTTCTCTAACTTGCTTTTAATTCGATTACGCTTTAATGGTGATAAGTAATCCACCATCAATTTACCATCAAGGTGATCTACTTCATGCTGAACGCAAACAGCCATCAGTTCATCAACCTCTAATTCGAATGGTTTTCCATGGCGATCAAGAGCTCTTACCCTTACCTTAGCAGCACGATATATATGCTCATAAAAACCAGGTACAGACAAGCAGCCTTCTTGGAACTCATTGGCTTCATCGTCTAAAACTTCAAACTCTGGATTGATGAAAACAATGGGCTCGTTACGTTCTTCAGAAAAATCCATTACCACTAGCCGGTAATGATAATCTACTTGAGTTGCTGCTAATCCCAATCCATTTTCGTCATACATGGTATCTAACATGTCATCGATTTGAGTTTGTAGTGCATCAGTAAATTCGGTGATTGGCTTCGCGACCTTACGTAAGCGTTTGTCCGGGTATTCAAGTACAGTTAAAACAGCCATGATCTTTTCCAACAATGTGTCTTTGTTCATGAGTGGAGACGATCTCTCCTACTCTTTTCATTCTGACTATTGTAACGCAACTCAGCCTATTGAGCAGTCCTCTCATGGCGGTTTTTTGTGCAATATGATTGAATAGCTTAATAGGCAAAGCCTATTTGTGTTTGGTTAGTCAGAAGAATTGCAAGGAAGCTGCTTCATTATGGATAAATCTTACTTAGCTGGTTTAACAAAATCAGATTGGTTGTGTCTTAGTTTTTTAGATGGGATTGGTCCAGCACGCCTTTCCCGCCTCTATACGTATTTAAATCATGCATCAAATAACGAGTCAGAGACTTTGTTACCTTTTCAAGAAAATGAAAATATTGATAGTTGTTTATCTTATGAATTATTAAGAGCACTTAAATGGCCTGAAATAACGGCTCGACAGGCTATGGATTACTTATCCAATTCGGTACTGACAGACGAGCAAGTGATGAAGCGAGATGACACTTTAGCTTGGCTGGAAGAAAATCATCACCACTTAGTGCTTCAAGAAGATGAAGAATATCCAAATGATTTGAAAGAGATCAATGTTGCGCCTGCGTTTCTATATCTTGAAGGTGATAGAGAAGCCCTAATATTTCCTAAAATCGGTATAGTTGGTGCAAGGAAATGTACTCGCTATGGACGGGATATAACTTTTCAGTTTGCTAAACAGCTATCAGATCGTGGTGTTTGTGTCGTGAGCGGTGGAGCTATGGGAATTGACACCGCAGCTCACCAAGGGGCATTAGAAAGCCAAATGACACCAACTCTTGTTGTTATGGGAACTGGCTTATTACACCGTTACCCCAATCATAATCGCTCTCTTTTCGAGCAAGTTTTAGAACAAGATGGGGCCTTAATAAGTGAATACCCACTATCAACAAGTCCTAAGCCTCATCTATTCCCACCTCGCAATCGAATCATCAGTGGTTTAAGTATGGGAATACTTGTTTCAGAAGCATCTGTTAAAAGTGGTTCTCTGATCAGTGCGAGTTATGCAGTGCAACAAAATCGAGAAGTATTTGCACTACCAGGTCGTATATCTGATTCACAATCGGAAGGTTGTCATCAATTACTTCGACAAGGTGCGACTTTAGTCCGTCATGTAGATGACATTTTGTCTGAATGCTGCGCCCTTGTCTCACATAGTTAAAATATCTAAACAAAAGTCTGGTGCTAAAAAAGAGAAGAAAAAGGTTGTGGTAAAAGACGTAGAAGACTCTCCTCTTTTGAAGTCTTCTTCTACTCTAAATCCGTCTTCAATTAATCAAGTTCCTTACTCAGTTTCTGAGGAAGCTAAAACAGTCGCTCAATTATTAGAAAGGGAATCTGTTGCTATGGATTTTGACGCGTTGATTCGCCATACAAAAATGACCGCAGGTATTATGATGCAGGTGTTAATGGAATTGGAATTATCGAACTGTATTGAAAATCGTGAAGGCCTTTATATCCGGTGTTAAAATTAACACCGGATATAAAATAGTAGCTAATCTACATCGCTAAAGATGTCTTTTTTGAGTTGTTTAATATCCCGACGCTCTTTTTTGTTTGGTTTATGGTCTGCCATAATACGACCACCGTAAGATTTGTTTTCTAGGGCTCGGCGCTCACGTTTTTCGACAGACTCTGGCGTTTCTTCGTATAGTAGTTGAGCTTCTGGAGCGCCACGGCGTTGAGCACTGATGGCTTTGATTTGGACGACCTTTTCATCCCAACCTGCTCTTATACCAATTAAGGCTCCGATTTCCACATTACGACTAGATTTGCCTTTGCTACCATTGTAAGACACCTTGCCACCATCAATTGCATCCTTGCAAAGAGAGCGTGTTTTGTAAAATCGTGCTGCCCAAAGCCACTTATCTAAACGAACGGCTTGTGGTGTAGACTGCTTTTCTGCTTTACTCATAAGTCTGTTTTACTCATCAAAAATACGTTGACCCTATTTTATTGTCATATTTGAGGCTGTCATGAAGGACGTTAATACACACCCTATTTTCCAAGCTCTTCAAAAAATAATACACGATGCTGCCGATGTGATCATGGATATTTATCAACGTTCAGATTTAGGCATCGAACAAAAATCTGATGACAGTCCTGTCACTGCTGCGGATCTTGCTGCGCATAACGTTATATTAGCAGGCTTGCAGTTACTTACACCTGATATTCCAGTTTTGTCCGAAGAAGGCGTTGTGGCGTTTGAGGAACGCTCTCAATGGCCAATGTTATGGGTTGTTGATCCATTAGATGGCACAAAGGAGTTTATTAAACGAAATGGCGAGTTCAGTATTAACATTGCACTTGTGGAAAATGGAGAGCCAATCGTTGGTATGGTGTACTTACCAACCACAACAGAAGGTTATTTTGGTGTTACACGACCATGGAAAGATCTGCCTGTTGGGGCTATGAAGTGGCAAGGTGACGAATACGAAAGCATCAAATTGCGCGTTCCTCGAGATCCAATTGTTGTGATGACTAGTCGAAGTCACGGCCCTGCATTACCAAAAGATTTGAAAGAGACATTGAAATTAACTTACGAACAAGTTCGAGAGTTACCAAAAGGAAGCTCAATAAAGGGGTGTCGTATCGCGGAAGGTATTGCTGACTTACACTTACGTCGAGGGCCGACAAGTGAATGGGATACGGCTGCACAACAAGCTATTATCGAAGCCGCTGGAGGAATGCTAGTGACTCCGACAGGAAAGCCATTTCGCTATAATCAACGTGAAACTCTCCTTAATGGACACTTTTTTGTGTCTGGACCAGAGATCGCTCCAAGCGTCATTGACTGGTATAAAAAAGATTAAAGTAATGGATTTAGTCTTTTTTATCTGTAACCAATCAAAAAAATATAAAATGTATGTATCGTTTCACGTGAAACATGCTTTTATCATTTTTTCTTACAAAACAATCAAATAGATAGGGATATTGTGATTGAGAGTTCCTGTCAGTTTGTTATCTGCTGATCATTATTAAGTCGAGAAACAATGCGTTCTTGAGCTCGTTTCAAAAAGTCTCTTTGTAGTGGCTGAGCAAAAGACCGTGCAATAGCTACGGTTCCAACCAAAGATACAACTGTCTCCTCTGCCAATGCCTTGGCTTCTTTTACACCACGTTTTTGCAAAATCTCAGTTAGACGTTCGACTAAACTGTCAAAGCATGCTTGATAAGCCTGACGAACTTTTTCTTCTTTATGGGCCGCATCAGTGACAAGAAATTCCAATGGAGACGGATGTTCTTTGTCGCTTTTACTCCAGCTTAAATAGCGAATAACGAGCGCCCTGAGGTGAGTTTCTTTACTTTCTGTTTGCTTGTCATCTCGTGCCCAAAAACCATGAGACGTAGCGAATTGCATCGCAGCTTCATACAAGCTGCTCTTCCCCGAAAAATGCGCATAAAACGCACCATGAGTCATGTTCGCCTTTTTCATGATTTGTGTGAGAGTGACGCGATCAAAACCGTTCGAGCAAAATAGTTTCGCGGCGGCTTGTAATATTCGCTGACGGGTTTGTTCTTTATGCTTTGGTGTATATGTATAAGGCATATTTAGTCTCCTAAATATTATCTTGATCATATAAAGACTCACTCTAACATGAGGACTTTCTTTTAGTCGAATTGCAAATAGCAGAATCATGGGTGCGATTATGACAACGCAGTTTCGACAACCAAAAAGGGGTTTTTTATCATGTCACTAGAACAAAGAATTGTAATTACCGGAATGGGATTAGTTTCACCATTAGGATTAGGTGTCGATGCCGTTTGGGAAAGATTGATTCGAGGTGAGTCTGGCATTCGCACATTACCAACCACTCTTTCGGAAGGACTGAATACACATATTGCGGGACAGGTCCCAAGTCATACGGAACAGGTGAACGGATTGAATGAATCTGACTATCTGTCACCAAAAGAGCGTAAACGTGTAGATCTGTTTACTCTTTTTGCATTGGCCGCTGCAGAAGAGGCATTAACGCAAGCCAAGTGGCAACCAACTACAGCAGCAGACCAAGAAGCGACAGCAACCATTATTGCTACTGGTATCGGTGGACTACCGACGATTACTCATGCGCAATCGGTTCTAAGCAATCAAGGTGCACGTCGTTTGTCGCCTTTTACTGTTCCGGCTTTCCTTGCCAATCTTGCTGCAGGTAACGTATCTATCAAGTATGGTTTCAAAGGCCCAATCGGTACGCCAGTGACAGCCTGTGCGGCAGGTGTACAAGCTATTGGTGATGCAATGCGTTTGCTACGTACAGGTGAAGCAAAAATTGCCTTAGCTGGCGGAACGGAAGCCTGTGTTGATCCTTTAGCGCTTGCTGGCTTTGGTGCATTAAAAGCGCTTTCGACAAGAAATTCGGATCCAGAAAAAGCATCGCGCCCTTTTGATAAAGACAGAGAAGGGTTTGTCATGGGAGAAGGCGCAGGACTAGTTGTATTAGAAACTCTGGAACATGCATTAAGTCGAGGAGCGACACCCTTAGTTGAGATTGTTGGTTATGGTACCAGTGCTGATGCTTATCATCTTACTTCTGGACCAGAAAGTGGAGAAGGCGCAGCACGCGCAATAAAAACAGCATTAACCATGGCGAATATTACCGCGGATAAAATTGACTATGTGAATGCACACGCGACGTCGACACCAGTTGGTGACCGTGGTGAGATAGGTGCGTTAAGACAAATATTTGAAGATAAGATCCAACAAGTCGCCATCTCATCGACAAAATCAGCAACTGGACATTTGCTAGGTGCAGCTGGTGGTGTCGAGACGATTTTCAGTGCTCAAGCTATACGAACAAGCATACTACCTCCAACGATTAATTTGGAGCAACCAGAAGAAAGTATGGCTGATTTAGATCTTGTTCCGCTGGTTTCACGTGAAAAAATTGTTGAATACGTTTTGTGTAATGGCTTTGGGTTTGGTGGTGTGAATGCTGCAATTGTCTTGAAACGTTATAGCTAAAATTACAGTTAAATCTAAGGGATTAGGCGAACGTAATAAAAAGGGTCACTTTAAATAGAGACCCTTTTTATTCAGCCTTTTAAAAGCTTTGCATAATTATCTAAATGGGATTGAGTAAGATCGTCTTGTGTGAATGTTCTACACTAATCCACCTATGCACATGTATTTGATTTCGACGTATTCATCGATACCGTATTGAGACCCTTCACGACCACTGCCAGATTCTTTCACACCACCAAACGGTGCGACTTCAGTCGAAATAATGCCTTCGTTAATCCCCACCATGCCGTACTCTAATGCTTCGGACACACGCCAGATTCGAGCGATATTTTGAGAATAGAAATAAGAAGCCAAGCCAAACGGGGTATTGTTTGCCATGGCAACCGCTTCGTCTTCTGTTTTGAAACGGAACAACGGCGCGACAGGGCCAAAAATTTCATTAGAGAAAATAGCCATCTCGTCAGTAATATTGGTCAATATAGTTGGCTCAAAGAACTGAGAACCGACATCTTTAGCGGCAGAGCCGCCAATCAAGACTTTAGCACCTTGGCTAATCGCACCTTGAACTAACTCTTCTACTTTGTTGATCGCGGCTTGGTTAATCAGTGGACCAATATTAACGCCTTCAACAAAACCATCACCTGTTTTGAATGTCGCTACACGAGCAGCCAGTTTTGTCGCGAAAGCATCATAAACGCCGTCTTGAACCAATATACGATTAGCACACACACAGGTTTGGCCTGCATTACGATATTTAGAAGCAATAGCGCCTTCAACTGCGGCGTCTAGATCTGCATCGTCAAAGACAATGAAAGGGGCATTGCCACCTAATTCCATCGACGTACGTTTCACGGTTTGCGCACACTGAGACAATAAAAGTTTGCCCACCGGCGTTGAGCCCGTGAAAGACAATTTACGAACAATTGAGTTACCTGTTAAAACACCGCCAATGGCTTTGGCGTCTTTACCCACCACGACATTTAATACACCGGCTGGAATGCCTGCCTGGTGAGCCAGTTCTGCCAGTGCCAATGCACACAAAGGCGTTTCGTCAGAAGGTTTGATCACAATTGCACAACCGGCTGCTAACGCAGGACCTGCTTTACGAGTGATCATCGCAATGGGGAAGTTCCAAGGCGTAATCGCGGCAACAACACCAATGGCTTGTTTGATGGTTAAAACACGTTTGTCTTTCGCAAATGTTGGAATCACATCACCATTTAAACGGCGTGCTTCATCAGCGAACCAATCAATAAAAGACGCACCGTAAAGCACTTCGCCTTTCGACTCTGCAAGTGGTTTGCCTTGCTCCAATGTCATCAGCTTCGCCAAATCGTCTTGGTTGTCCAGAATCAACTGATTCCAACGGCGCAGTAAAGTCGCACGCTCTTTTGCAGTTCGGCCTTGCCACTCTTTCTGAGCTTTTTCTGCTGCTTCAACCGCTTGTGTTGTTTCGTCAGCACCCAAATCGGCCACATCAATAATGTGCTCGCCATTGGATGGATTCGTAATTGGGAAGGTTTTACCGGATAGAGCAGTAACCCATTCACCATTAATGTAAGAATGGTTTTTCAGTAAACTAGGTTGAGACAATAGTGTTTGCATAAAAACTCCAGACTGAAGGAAGGAAGAAAACCAGTAAATGACTTTTTCATTTGGCTGTCCTTTAATACTAACGGATAGTAGAGAAAGTTTAGTGCATGAAAAATGACAACAGATCAATTTAATGTTTGATGTGCTTCAAACATTAAGTTGTGTAGAGTTTAATTTGTGATCTAGTAAGCCTTGTACATAGGCTGCAATGGCTTCAATTGGATCTGGTGGTGAAATAGCATGATGCTTTTCTTCGTAAGCTTTGGTTCATGTCGCCAATATTACTATCACGATAAAATAGAAAGGATTAATCTGATCTAACCTAGTCTGGAGAAAGGTCTTGCCGTATTTAGAACAGTTTATGCAGCAGTGGAAAGCGTATTTGTTAAGCGAGCTTGCGGTTTATGGGCTTGATTATAATGAAACCGATAGCAGCAAGAATTTTGATATTAAAAGGAATTCGCTGCTTTATTTTGGTTGGTTGCGCAGGAAGTTTCAATCGACAATCAAGATGGATGAATCAAGAGACGATGTCGCTTGGACGATGCTAGAAAGGCAATTAAGAGAGCTCGCAAAGAAAGCTGAAAAAGGCAGCTTTAACTTAGTTTCTAGGATGCATTTTGATGAAAGGCAAATTCAGATCATTCTCAATTTCAGCTACGATGATGAGCAACATATTGTCTATGTAAGCTGATCTCACTTTTGAGTTAAGGTGAGCAGTAAGATCAGCACATATCAAACAGGTCTATTTAGCTTTCTTTGCTTTCTTATTCGGTAAATCCGTAATGGTTCCAGCGCCCAGTTCCGCTGCGAGCCCTACTGTTTCATGTAAGCTTGGGTGAGCATGAATGGTTAATGCGATGTCTTCTAATGTCGCGCCAAATTCAATAGCGAGAGTCAGTTCACCTAGTAATTCACCTGCGTGAGAGCCAACAACGCCAGCACCTAATACGCGTTCTGTAGCTTCATCGTAGATGAGTTTGGTTTTGCCTTGAGTTACGCCTGAAGCAATCGCTCGACCACTTGCACTCCATGGAAAAACAGCTGTTTTGACTGAAAGCTTTTGTTTCTTCGCTTCGGTTTCGGTTAAGCCAACCCAAGCTACTTCTGGAAAGGTGTAAGCAATAGAAGGAATCGCAAGCGGCTGGAAATCGACTTTATGACCTGCAATCACTTCGGCGGCTATATGACCTTGGTGCGACGCTTTATGTGCCAACATAGGGCCATGAGTCACATCACCAATGGCAAAAATATTGGGTACAGATGTTCTGCCTTGATTATCGGTTAGCACAAAGCCTCTGTCGTCTATATTGACACTTATTTCTGAAATACCTGCAGTTCGGCCATTTGGAGAACGACCAACGGCGACTAGTACAGCATCAACAGCAAGGTTCCGCTCACCGTCTTTGTCTTTCAATGTTATGTTTAATGCTTCTGGTGTTGCTTTGATATCTGTTACTTGGGTTTGAGTCAGGAAGGTCATGCGATCTTTGTTGGCCTGCTCGAAAACTCGCACGAGATCTTTATCTGCACCGGTCATGATTTGGTCGCCTAATTCTGCAACCGTGATTTTCGCGCCTAATGATTGATAAACTGTCGCCATTTCTAAACCAATAATGCCGCCACCAAGAATCAACATATGTTCTGGAATGCGTTCAAGTTGAAGGGCGCTGGTGGCGTCGAGAATACGTGAGTCTTCATAAGGCACGAAAGGTAACCGAATCGCACGTGAACCGACTCCGATAATGGCATGTTTAAACGAGATACCTTGCTCTTTACCTTCTTTGTTGGTGGTTACAGTAATAGAAGTTGTTGAGTCAAATTTCCCCTCACCATAGAAGATGTCGACTTTGCGTCCTTTCGCCATAAGAGCAAGATTGCTGGTTAATGTATCTACTGTGGATTGGCGATGATGACGAATAGCATCGAGGTCAATTGTTGGTTTTGCGTATTGCACTCCATGGGCCGGCTCGTCCGCCATAATGATTTTTCCGGCAACATGTAAAAGCGCCTTTGAAGGAATGCAGCCAACATTTAGACATACACCACCGATAGTATTGTGGCGTTCTATCATGGCAACACTTAAGCCTAAATCTGCTGCACGAAAGGCGGCTGCATAACCACCAGGACCACTTCCTAATACCACAAGATCGTATGTCATTTTTGCTCTCCTTTAATAAGGTTTCGTGATGAAATTATATTCTATCTATCACATGATAGGTAGAATATAACTTGTAGATTTGTATCAGGTCAATAAAATATCTATCACTAGATAGATGAAATATGTGAAGAGAGAAAAGGGTTTCATGAGCAAAATAAAAGTCGATACTAAATCTAAGATACAAGACGTGGCTGAGCATTTTATTATTCAAGGAGGCTATGGAGCTTTTAGCTTTCGAGATATAGCAGAAGCAGTCGGTATAAAGAGTGCGAGTGTTCACTATCACTATCCAACTAAAGGGGATTTGGTCGCGGCAGTGATGGCTCGTTATACTTATGATTTTTCTCAGATGTTACCAGATCCAAATAATGAAGAATTGGATGCTAAGCATTTACTTCATGGTTTCATCGATGGATTTAAAGCCAAGGTTGTGACTCAAGGCAATATGAGTTTATGTACCATGTTGACATCGGATAAGCCGATCTTGCCTGAATCGGTCTGCTATGAGCTGGCTATTTTTTATAAATTAAAGTTAGATTGGTTAACGCAAGTACTGGTGCGTTTAGAACAAGTCACCGACGATGAGGCCTTAGTTAAAGCAAGCCAACTACTTGCTTGTTTACATGGTGCATCCATATTAGTTCAAGGCACCAATGACCTAAGTTTTTTTGATCGTGCTCTATCTGATTGGCGAACAACTTATCGCTAAGTTGTTTATCTTAAAAATAAGCTCGCTATATAAGATTATTACTTCATTGGGATTGCTTCAATAAGGTACCATGATTACTCTCGATACCCAGATTCACTTATTAAATGAAACAAAATAGATGACTTCAAAAGATAAAAAATTACATAACCCTACTTTCAAATGGTCTTTTTTAGCCCCGCGATTTTGGGGTACTTGGTTGCTAATACTTTTGGTGCTGGCTTTAGCTTATGTGCCTTATCGTATAAGAGACAATTTGGCGAAGAAACTTGTTCCTTTTATTATGAAGAAAAAGACAGGCGCACTAAAACGCGCCCGTATTAATCTCCAATATTGTTTCCCTGAAAAGTCATTAGCAGAACGAGAAATCATATTACGGCGTAGTTTGGAAACCGCCACTCAGTTTTGTTTCGCATACGGTGAGTTGTTTGTTCGCAGTGAAAAGTACAAAAAAAGCCGCAATGACATTATTGGAGGTGAGCATCTTTTTCCCTTATTAGACAAGGGTGAGAACGTCATTACTCTCGTTCCGCACTCTTGGACGGTTGATTACACAGGTCCAATGATGGTTTCTTTAGGTTACACTGTTACAAATATTATGAAACCTCATGCTAACCCATTGATGGACTGGTTGATGCATATTCAGCGTGTTCAATACGGTAGGGCGAAAACGGTAATGTATCCAAGAAGTGCTGGTGTGAAGCCGTTTTTACAATCTGTGAGAAAAGGTTGCGTTGGCTATTATCTACCAGATGAAGATTTGGGGTTGAAGCATTCAGAGTTCGTCCCTTTTTTCGGCACTGAAAAAGCGACTATTAAAGGATTGGGCAAATTAGCAAAACTGTCCAAAGCACATATTATCCCTATGTTCCAAGCCTACAACGCTAAGTCTGGCAAGTACGAGCTACATATTTTCCCAGAATTAGAAAACTTCCCCACTGGTGATGATAGAGAAGATGCGATTTTAATGAATAAAGCATTAGAAGCTATGATAGAGCCACACACTGAACAATATATGTGGATATTAAGTTTGTTACGCAGTCGCCCAGACGGCAGCAAGATATACCGTGAAGATGTTCGTTAATCTCTACTCGCTATTTTAAATAGGGCTTTTTATATGTCTAATTCTTCAACATTGCCAGATATTCAAGCAGTTAAACATTATCTTCTATCGCTGCAAGATCATATCTGCGCTTCTTTAGAAAGTTTTGAACCAAACATGCGTTTCAAAGAAGACGCTTGGGATAGAGAAAACGGTGGCGGTGGTCGAACTCGTGTCATTGCTAGCGGTAAAGTTATTGAAAAAGGTGGTGTAAATTTTTCTCACGTTATGGGCGATAACCTCCCTCCTTCTGCTACGGTAGATCGTCCAGAATTAGCCGGTGGCCGTTTTGAAGCCATGGGTGTTTCACTCGTTATTCATCCTAATAACCCTTTTGCGCCGACGTCTCATGCTAACGTGCGTTTGTTTGTTGTTTATAAAGACGGTATGGAACCTGTTTGGTGGTTTGGCGGCGGTTTTGATCTGACGCCTTATTATGGTTTTGAAGAAGACTGTATCCATTGGCATCAAGTATCGCGAGATGCGGTTGAGCCATTTGGGGAAGGTTATTATTCACGCTTCAAAAAATGGTGTGATGAGTATTTTTACTTAAAACACCGTGGTGAACCGCGAGGTATCGGTGGTTTATTCTTTGATGATTTTAACGAAGGTAGTTTTGAAGATTGCTTCGCTATGATGCAATCTGTAGGCGACAGTTATACAAAAGCCTACATGCCGATTTTAGAGCGTCGAAAAGATTTACCTTTCACAGAGCAACAACGGGATTTTCAATTACATCGTCGTGGTCGTTATGTGGAATTTAATTTGGTCTTTGACCGTGGAACGCACTTTGGTTTACAGAGTGGTTTAGGTCGCACAGAATCGATTTTAATGTCATTGCCACCAGAGGTTCGTTGGACATACGAATACCAAATTAAACCGGCCAGTGATGAAGCCAAATTGACGGATTATTACCTAACCTCAAGAGATTGGTTGTAATCCTATAGACAATAAAAAAAGAGGATATGTTTTGGATCAATACGCCGTATTTGGAAACCCTATTGCTCACAGTAAATCGCCTGACATACACATGCATTTTGCAAAAGAAACTCAGCAAGATATTAACTACACGCGAATTTTGGGCGACGATATTGAATTTGAGAACCAAGTTCGAGATTTTTTTGCAAACGGTGGAAAAGGTTTGAATGTCACAGCACCCTTTAAAGATCGTGCTTTTGCCATGTGTGAGATTTTGAGTCAACGAGCTAAGAAAGCCGGAGCTGTAAATACCTTACTAATGGGCAAAAATGGTGATTTATTTGGCGACACAACAGATGGTGTTGGCATGGTACGAGATATTATTGATAACCATAAACAAAATTTAAAAGACAAACGTATTCTAATCATTGGCGCTGGTGGTGCCGTCCAAGGCATTTTAGATAATGTGCTGGCAGAGAATCCAAAATCTGTAACCATTGCGAATCGAACAGTTGAAAAAGCGAAAGCTTTAGCCGAAAAGTTTGACTGCTTTGGGTCTTCGTTTGAAGACTTGGAAGGTGCGTTTGATTTGATTATCAATGGTACATCCGCGAGTCGCTCAAGTAGTCTACCTCCTCTAAAAGATGAATTAGCGAACGAGAATACCTGGTGCTATGACATGACCTATGGAAAAGGTACAACCGTCTTTTTGCAATGGGCTATTGATCATGGTGCAACTGGTGCTGATGGTTTAGGTATGTTGGTTGGCCAAGCGGCAGAGTCTTTTTACATTTGGCGACAAGTTCGACCTAACATGACGAGTTTGTTAAACACTATGCGCACGCAGCTGGAAGGCTAATTTTTTAATTGAAAGTCAGCTAAAAACTAAGGTTGAAAGCGATGAAAGCGCAGTGGTTTAATTCAGTTGATCAAATAGGCGAAGCTAAATGGCAAGCGGCTATTGGTGAAACTCGTTATCCTTTTGCGCAATTTTCCTTTCATAAGGCGCTTGAGCAAAGCCACAGTATCGGTGATGGAACGGGTTGGTATCCTGAATACTTGTTAGTCATAGACGATGATGATGAACCATTGGCGATTGCCCCAACCTATCTGAAAACGCACTCTCAGGGGGAGTTTGTGTTTGATTGGTCATGGGCCGACGCTTATCAGCAACATGGTTTGCAGTATTATCCAAAACGCATTTGGGCGATTCCTTTCTCCCCTGCTACTGGTCCGCGAGTTTTTTCTCACCTTGATCCAAATGGCGACGATGCTTCTTTTGCCCATTTGTATTCGGCTTTAACGGAACTCATGACACAGGCGAACCAAGAGCGTGGCTTTTCAGGCTGGCATTTGTTATTCGCCAAGGAAGAGCATGCCAATTTGCTTGCTGCAAACCAAAACCTCCTGCATCGAATTTCCTGTCAGTTTCATTGGTTCAACCGTGATTATCAGAGCATGGACCATTACTTTTCTCACTTCTCTAGTCGTAAGCGTAAGGCGGCGCGGAAAGAGCGAGAGAAAGTCATTGCTCAAGGCGTTACTTTAGATCGTAAATTAGGCAGCGAACTAACATCTGAAGAGATTGATTTTTTCTACATGTGTTATCAATCGACCTACGCCAAACGAGGTCAGCGTGGCTATTTGACGCGAGACTTCTTTGGTTTGTTGGCAGCAACCATGGGCGAGCAAATATTGTTGGTACAGGCTTATAACGACGGCGAGCCGATTGCGGCGTCTTGGTGTTTCTTTGATGACCATTCACTGTTTGGCCGCTATTGGGGATGTATGGAAGAAGTAGATTGCTTGCACTTTGAAGCCTGTTATTACCAAGGCATCGAGTTCTGCTTAGAAAAAGGGTTACAACATTTTGATCCAGGCACTCAAGGGGAACACAAAATAGCGCGAGGTTTCGAACCTGTGTTTAGCCACAGCATTCATCATATTGCTCACGAGGGTTTTCGTGAGGCGATTGGTAATTTCTGTGAGGAAGAAGCTATTGCAGTGCGTGAGTACCATCAAGATACCCACGCGTTGTTGCCGTTTAAACAGAGTGATTAAAGATCTTGGTGTGGACCGAACAATTCGTAATGAATACGATCCGCTTGCACGCCTAGAGTTAGTAGCTGTTGTTTGACAAACATCATGAAGCCCAATGGTCCACATAAGTAAAATTCACCATCTGTAATAGGTAGATCATTTTTGATGGATTCTAGCATCATGTTGCCTTCGTAAACGCCTTCTTCTGTTTTATCTGTCTTTTCATACCAAGTATGTACGCTCAACGGTAAAGACGTTTTTAGACCTTTCACATGATCTTTAAATGAATGTTGGCTTGGTACTGCGCAAGCATGTAAGTAGCTGATTGGTTGTGCGTAACCTTGTTTTGCGAAGGTATCCAGCATGGCTTGCATTGGCGTTAAACCCACACCGCCAGAAATTAGAACGACAGGTTTTTGCTTGTCTTGGAAGTAAAAATCACCCGCAGGTGGCATCAATTCAACTTCATCACCTACATTAAGGTGATCATGAAGATAGTTAGACATGACACCGGCAAGGTCGCCACTGCCTTCACGTTTCACACTAATGCGGTAAGTTTCACCATTTGGTGCTGTAGACAAAGAATATTGACGAATTTCTTCGTATTGGTTGCCTTTAGGATGCAGTTTTACCCCTAAGTATTGGCCTGGAAGATAATCAATGACAGCGCCTCCATCAACAGGTGCGAAAACAAAGCTGGTGACCAATTCTGACTCTGGTGTTTTAGAAATGACTTTGAAGCGACGGAAATCTTTCCAGCCACCAGACTGTGCAGCGCGTTCTTCATAAAGATCACCTTCTATCTTGATGAAGATCTCCGCCAGTTGTCCGTAAGCAGCTACCCAAGCGTCTTCTACATCTTTGGTAAAAGCGTCAGGGGCTAATTCTCGTAGAGTTTCAATCAAGTGATGACCAACAATATCGTACTGATCTGGCTTGATGTTAAAGCTAGTGTGTTTGTGAGCAATACGCATCACGGCAGTTGTCAGTACTTCCAAGTTATCAATGTGTGTTGCATAGGCGGCAATGGCATTAAACAAGGCGGCTGGCTGGCGTCCTGTTTTTTGATGGGTCATGTTAAATACGTCTTGCAGCTCAGGGTTATGAGAAAACATACGCTTATAGAAATGTTCTGTAATCGCTGGACCTGCAGAGGCTAATAGTGGAATAGTGGCTTTTACAGTGTCTATATGTTGTTGAGATAACATAGCGCTTCCTTAATTAATGAGATAAATAAACCGTTTGTTGTTCATGTCTTATCCCTTCTATTGCGAGCTTTGTGCCAATTTAAAATAAACAATAAAAACATATACTTAAGTTTTATTTGTTATTTAAAGAGTCAATAAGACTCATATAAAATAAAGTCTATATGTTATCTTTGAGTCAATATGACACAGACATAATATACTTGATGAGTTGACCACTATGAATCAGATTTCAAACAACGCCCTACTTAGCTTTGCGCTCGACCTTGCTAGTGCAGTTACCCAACCTAATCGTTTTGAACAATTGGTGTACGCCGTGCGCGCCACCATCAATTGTGATGCGGTTGTTTTACTAGTGAACAACAACTATGTGCTGATACCGATTGCTCAACGTGGTTTGTCTGATGACCTTATGGGAAGGCGCTTTGCTATTGGAGAACACCCTCGACTCAAAGAAATCTGTAGTGGTCATTATCCTGTGCGATTTCCTGCTGACTCAGAATTGCCAGATCCTTATGACGGAATGGTGATTGGCCATGATGATGATTTAAGAGTGCACTCGTGCATGGGTGTACCTTTGCATTTGGAAGGCAAGCTTATTGGTGTGGTGACCTTAGACAGCATTACACCGGGCGTATTTGACAATATCGATTCAAGAGCATTAGAAATCATTGGCGCTATGTCTGCGATGACCCTAAATACAGCCATTTTGATGGAACAACTGGAAGATAAAACACAGCGAGCACAACACGTACTCCAAGCCATGAATGAACAAGCCCAAGTAAAAGATGGCGGCGAGATGATTGGCCAAAGTGATGTTATGAAGGCGCTAGATCAAGCGATTAAATTGGTAGCACCTTCTGATT
This sequence comes from Marinomonas sp. GJ51-14, assembly GCF_055808695.1. Lineage (NCBI taxonomy): Bacteria > Pseudomonadati > Pseudomonadota > Gammaproteobacteria > Oceanospirillales > Oceanospirillaceae > Marinomonas > Marinomonas sp. GJ51-14. Next base: position 1,088,858 of record NZ_CM147879.1, on the reverse strand, counting down.
TTGCGATTTTGATTGAAGGGGAAACGGGTGTCGGGAAGGAACTCGTAGCACGTATGCTCCATCAAACTTCATTACGTTCCGCATCGCCTATGGTGTATGTGAATTGCGCAGCGATTCCTCATCATTTAATTGAAAGTGAATTGTTTGGTCATGTGAAAGGGGCTTTTACTGGCGCTGACCGTGACCGACAAGGAAAGTTTTTACTTGCAGATGGCGGAACCTTGTTCCTCGATGAAATCGGTGAATTACCATTAGAAGTTCAAGGAACTTTACTAAGAGCCATTCAAAACCAAGAAATTCAAGCAGTTGGTAAAGATCAAGTTCGTAAAATCGACGTGAGAATCATCGCAGCCACCAATCGCCATTTGGAAACTGAAGTCAGGGAACATCGTTTTCGTGCTGATCTATTCCATCGCCTCAGTGTGTTCCCTATTCAAGTTCCTGCTTTACGCCATCGACAAGGGGACATTCCATTATTAGCTGGCTTTTTTGCTGAGCGCTTTCGTCGTAAGTTAGGTTTGCAGCAGTTAAACTTATCCAGTTCAGCAATAGAGCTATTAGAAGCCTATCGCTGGCCTGGTAATGTACGCGAACTTGAACATGTTATCTCTCGTGCGGCTTTGTTTGCTAAGGCTGACACTCCAACAGGTATTACTGTGATATCACCTGCTCATTTAACAGGGTTACAATTAAGCCAAGAAATAAAAGAAAGGATACAAAATAAAACAAACAATATGCCAAAAAACACCAGTGAAGCGAAAGGAAAAATAGATTTTCGTTTAGAAACAGAAACTTATCAGCGTAATTTGATTCGATCTGCATTAGATAAAACGAACGGGAATTGGACCAAAGCCGCCGAACATTTGTCAATGGATAGAGCCAATTTAGCACGGCTGGCTAAGCGACTTGGCATTAGGGTTATTAAAGAGGTTGTTGCGAAGTAATCATTTTACTAAAACCGACTAAATCAGAGAGTCGGTTTTATGACTGTTTTTAAAGTGAAGCCTGTTGTTTTAATTGTACCCGCTATAACTAAAACAGCGCCGATTAGTGTATGCCATCCGACCATTTCATCTAAGAAAATCACACCCCATAATACCCCGAAAATAGGGATTAAAAAGGTCACAGTTAAGGTCGATGGCATTCCGATATCGTTTAATAACTTAAAGAAAATCAGAAACGCGACGCCTGTACAAATAACGCCTAGTGCTAAAACAGAAGCAACCACAACCCAATCAATATCGGTGACAGTGTTAGGCGGGATAAAGAATAAAAGCGGCGTAATAAACAAGGTCGCCATAAACATTGATCCGTAGGCGTTTGCTATTGGGTCTACCTTTTTCGCTGTTTGAGTGTAAGTGCCCACTATGCCATAGCAAATTGGCGCACACAGCACAACGAATACTGCGAACAGATTGTTACCTTCGAATAACTCAGGGTCAAGTCCAACAATCACAGCGACACCTAATAAACCGAGACATAATCCAAAGACTTTCCCCGATTCCAGTTTTGTTCGAAAATAGAGTGCGCTTATTGCGGTACCAAAAATAGGCGTTAAGGCGTTTACTACAGACATTAATGATGCGGTTAAATATTGCGCTGCGTAGCCATAACAAAGGAAAGGAATAGCGGCACTTAAAATTCCCATCACTGCATAATGTTTGCCATGCTCTTTAAAATTAATTTTCTTCTTTAAGGCCAGTGCAACAAAAAAAGAAATAGAGCTGCGAAACCAACACGACCTTCAATAAGCCAAACACCACCCAATGAAGGCGCGCCAATACGCATAAATAGAAAAGATGCTCCCCAAATTGCAGCCAATGAAATAAGGTAATACGCGCTTTTTAAGCCCATGAAAAGATCCTTTAGGAGAGCGATTTATTCGGATTCGAATGGTAGCATTTTTTGCTATAAGGGCATGACGATTCTTTTAAAAATCGGCATATGTTAAAGACCGTGTCGTGCGGCGCTGACTTGGCGAATACGTTCGGCAGGAAACTCTAATTTAGGTAATAAGTAGTTTTTTAGTTCGTCTGAATAACCTAGCTCATCTAAAGCTGCAGCCATGCAATTTAGCCACATAGCTTTTTCTTTTTCTGTTACGACTAAATGGGCGTGAGCTTTAGGAAGGTTAATTTCCCCGTATGTTTTGGCGAACAAACGCTCCCCTCCCATCCAACCTGATAAAAAAGCCGTCAACTTATCTATGGTGAGTTCAATATTACTTGGGTGCATCTCAAATAAAGGTCGAAACTCTGGAGTGTTTTCCATGAGTCGATAGAAGGTTTCAACCAAGGTTCGTAATCCCGTCAGACCACCAACAGCTTGTAATGTACCATCGCCTTCACCGTACTGTATTAAAGGGTTAGTTGGAGTGCTGGAGTTTGTCATATTATTCTGAATCTCGAGGACCGTTTTGATTTTGTTTTTCTGTTTTTTCTTTGTCCATTTTTATCGAGTTTCTGTAACCACCTAAAGCAGCTAGCGCACCAATGATGAAGCTCATATAGAGGGGAATATCGAACAACATAGTGATACTGATGAAGACACAACCTACCGCCAAACCCTCAATAAAAGGCTTTGCTTTCTTAGTGATAAATTTAGACATACAACTCTCTAATATATAAAAAATAAGCGCGAGTTTAGCAAATTTCCTCGATGATGTTAGCTAAATTGTGGAAAAAAGTACGACTTATCCAATATTTAGTAGTGGTGTTTTTATTGTTTCGGAATGTTCTACTGTGTGTACAAAGTGTCCAAAAGTGAAAGAAATGATCATCCATAACCGACATTGGCCTTAAATTTACACATAAATATGAAAAACTGCCGCTAAATGTGAATAACTGCTATGATTTTCCACTTGTTTGAATAAATTCAATTTACTACCTTGGCTGTTTTTTATCCACAGGGAACAACATACCCACAAGCGAGACGTCAGTGTCCAAATTATCTATACATTCTGTTTTCAGCGCCTATCGAGCGAATGTTGTGCTTAACACTAAGATTTGGCGCATGGCTTGGCCACCAATGGTTTCGAACATTACCACGCCGTTACTGGGTTTGGTTGATACGGCTGTGGTTGGGCACTTAGGAACAGCAACACATCTTGGTGCTGTGGCGATTGGCGCGAGCATTTTTAGCTTTCTGTTTTGGGCATTTGGCTTCTTACGTATGGGATCGACCGGATTGACGGCACAAGCGTTAGGACAAGGTGATGAAAGGCGAGTACGAGAGCTTTTGTTGCAGTCTATATTGATGGGGATTTTCATTGGCTTGATGCTGATTTTATTTCGTGCACCTTTAATTGATCTCGCCATCGATTTGATGCAACCCAGTGAAGATGTAGAGCCTTGGGCACGAATTTATTGTGAGGCTCGGATTTTTAGTGCGCCAGCGGTGTTGGCTGGTTACGCTTTAATGGGATGGTTTTTTGGAGTGCAATACTCCAAAGGTGCTTTGTGGATGCTATTGGTGATTAATATTGCCAACATGGCGCTCGATTATTTTGCTGTTTATGGTTTAGGTATGGCCAGTGATGGCGTGGCGTGGGCGACGGTTTTTGCACACTATATTGGCGTTGTTGTGGCGGGTTTACTGGCGTGGCATAAACTAAAAGGTTTCTCCGGTCATGTGCCGATGAAAGCCTTGGTAAAATGGCGAGAATATATAGCCTTAGTACAGGTAAACCGTTATCTGTTTGTACGTACGATTTTGTTGTTATTAGTAATGCTGTTTTTTACCGCTCAAGGGGCACGCCAAGGTGATTCTATTCTTGCCGCAAACGCAGTATTACTGATTTTCTTGATGATCATTTCCAATGCGCTTGATGGTTTCGCCTTTTCTGTAGAAGCCTTGTGTGGCGAATATTATGGACGAAAGGACAAAGATAACTTCCGAAAAGTGGTTCGTCTTTCGACTTATTGGGCATTAGTTGCCGCGATTATTTTAATGCTAATATTTTGGCTCTTCGGTAATCAAATCATCAGTTTATTAACCAATGTTCAAAGCGTTCAAGATGATGCAAAACTGTATCTACCTTGGCTGATTTTCTTTCCTCTGTTGGGTATTTGGTCTTTTATGCTGGATGGTGTCTTCATTGGAACAACCAGCGTGAAGCAAATGCAGAACACCATGATTATCTGTGTTTTAGGTGTTTTCTTCCCTGTTTGGTTTATTACTCAAAATTTGGGAAATCATGGTTTATGGCTTAGCCAAGCGGTACTTTTTCTTGCTAGAGGTGTCACCTTGTATTGGTGCTACTTGAGAAACATGAAGCAAGGAGTTTGGTTTAAGAATACTTAGTTAAAGATCATTATTTTGGTTTCCCGAGCGACGTAAAGAGCGCTCTAAACGTGTTTCTTCTTGGCGCATTCTGAGTAAGTTATCTTCAACAAAAATCAAGTGTTTATGGGATGCATCACGGGCTTGTTCTGCGTTGCCATCCATAATAGCTTGGTAAAGGTCTGAATGTTGTACCATTACCAAACGACGAGCAGCCTTCTTTGAAAATAAGCTTTTGAGGTTGCTTGAAATACTTTTTTCCAAGACCGAATGCAAACTACGTAATGTGTGCATTAGCACGACGTTATGGGCGGCTTCTGCAATGATCATGTGAAATTCCATATCTAGTTTGGCTTCTAAGGCAAAGTTCTGGTCTTGATTCGCTGTTACTAACTGATGGAAGCAGTCCGTTAATTTTGTCTTATCGGCTTCTGTACTTCGCAAGGCCGCGTAATAAGCAGCAAGGCCTTCTAATGCATCGCGAAACTCCAATTGATCGTATAAAAACTCGTTATGGGTGCTGAGTAGATCTTGTAACGGATCGGCAAAGGCGGTGCCAAGTTGATCTGATACGTAGGTTCCGCCACCATGCCGACTGAATAAAACTCCACGAGCTACAAGATTCTGAATGGCTTCTCTCAACGATGGGCGTGATACCGCGAATTGCGCCGCAAGCTCTCGTTCTGGCGGTAGTTTTTGTCCAGCCGTAAAGCTACCTTCTAATATCATGTTTTCTAACTGTTCAATAATAACATCGGAAATTTTACGGTGTTTGACTTGACCAAAAAGGTTGGTAGGCATGACTTTTCCATCTACATTGGTTTACTTGTTAATAACTTAAAAATTGGTAAAACCAATTAAAATGTCGCTAAAATTCGATAAATATTGACTAAAGTATAGGTTGACAAATTATCAGTCGATTCTTATTGTGCAGCAATATCAATAGGTAAATTGGTCTTACCAATTTAAAGCATTCATTGACGGCTTGTCTATGTTTTTTTGTAGATGAAGCAATGTCGCGTTCTATTATGGAATTTCCGTATGACTGATTCTCTCGTGGTTAACAATAAAAAAGCACAATACGATGACTTATATCAGACACTAAAAAATTCAATTGACGACTCTCGGCTGATTCGAGACCCACTCAGAACATTAGCGTACGGTACTGATGCTAGTTTTTACCGTTTGATTCCTCAGATCGTTGTTCGTGTTGATAACGAAGCGGAAGTGAAGTTGGTAATAAACGCAGCAAGAGAGCGGAAGCTACCTGTGACCTTTCGAGCCGCCGGAACGAGTTTGTCGGGTCAGGCTGTATCAGATTCCATCTTGGTTCAACTTTCAGACAACTGGAAAGGCCATCGAATACATGAACATGGTCACAGCATTTCCCTTCAACCGGGCATTATTGGTGCTCGTGCGAACCAGTTATTACTGCCTTTCCAACGTAAAATTGGCCCTGATCCAGCATCAATCAATGCCTGTATGATTGGCGGTATTGCGGCAAACAATGCCAGTGGTATGTGTTGTGGTACGGCGCAAAACAGTTACAACACGATTAAAAGTGCACGCCTTATTTTTGCCGATGGTAGCTTATTAGATACAGCCAACGAAGACAGTCGTTTGGCTTTTGGAAACCAGCATGCAGATTTGCTTGATACCTTAACTCGTTTGTCTCGACAGGTTCAGAGCAACCCTGAATTAGCGGATAAAATAAGACACAAATATCGTTTAAAGAACACTACAGGTTACAGCTTAAACAGCTTGGTGGATTACGAAGACCCTTTCGATATCTTGCTGCATTTGATGATTGGTTCTGAAGGCACGCTAGGCTTTATCAGTGAAGTGACGTACGAAACCGTTTTGGATCACCCAATCAAAGCGGCAGCAATGATCTTCTTTGATGATATGGAAGCCACTTGTCGCGCTGTAACTGCCTTAAAAAGTGCGCCAGTGTCTGCCGTAGAGTTGATTGATCGCGCTGGTTTAAAAGCGGTGGAAGATAAGCCAGGCATGCCAGACATATTAAAAACCCTTGGCGCAAACGCTGCTGGCTTATTGGTGGATGTACGCGCATCTGATAAAGACGAGCTTGCCGCCAATATTATTGCCGTGTCTGCATCTTTAAATGGACTCAATACCATCAATGACATCGAGTTTACGCAAGACAAAGACATTTACGATTCTTATTGGAAAATCCGTAAAGGCTTATTTCCAGCGGTTGGCGCAGTTCGTCCTGTAGGAACAACCGTAATTATTGAAGACGTGGCGTTTCCGATAGAGCAACTGGCGGAAGGCGTTTTGGAGTTACAAGGCGTTTTTCAGAAGTACGGCTACAATGAAGCCATTTTGTTTGGTCATGCGTTAGAAGGCAATTTGCACTTTGTCTTTACCCAAGGGTTTGAAAACCCTGAAGAAGTCACTCGCTATGACAAACTCATGGCGGAAGTGGCTCAATTAGTGGCCGTGAAGTACAAAGGCTCGTTGAAAGCCGAACACGGCACTGGCCGCAACATGGCTCCGTTCGTCGAGCTGGAATGGGGCAAAGAAGCTTATCAGATTATGTGGGAAATCAAGCAAGCGTTTGACCCAATGACTCTGCTCAATCCTGATGTTATCTTGTCCCATAATGCGAATCTGCATATCGAAAACTTGAAACCTATGCCGAAGGCAAATGACAAAGTAGATACGTGTATCGAATGTGGATTTTGTGAACCGGTCTGCCCCTCTAAATCACTAACTTTAAGCCCTCGCCAACGTATTGTTATCTGGCGTGAGATTCAGGCTTTACGAGCTTCTGAGAAAGATCCAGAACGCTTGGCAAGATTGCAAAAAGACTATGATTATCAATCGATAGACACCTGTGCAGCCTGTGGTTTGTGTTCGACTCAATGCCCTGTTGGCATCAACACGGGTGATTTAACACGAGAGCTACGACACGATCGAAATCCAGACAGTAAAGTGGGTTATTGGATCGCGGATCATTTTGAAGGTGTCACCAAAACCGCTAAGCTTGGATTAACGGTAGCGAATGGTGCATGTCATATTTTGGGTAATAAAGGTATGGGCATGGCTACGGGCGCTTTGAATAAGGTGTCTGGCGGTGTCGTGCCTAAATGGCACAATCAAATGCCGAAACCAGCTGGCTTGATTCCTACGTTTGATTGCAGTGATTTAGAGTCGACTGAAACACTGAAAGAAGTAGTTTACTTCCCTAGCTGTGCAACGCGAGTCATGGGGGCAGGACCCAATGCGGAAGACAAACGCTCAGTAATGGCGGTAATGTTTTCTGTGCTTGAAAAAGCAGGTTTTAAAATAACTGTACCTGAAGGTGTAGAAAGCCAATGTTGTGGTATGGCGTTTGAATCGAAAGGTCAATTTGAGGCTGCTCACCAAAAAGCCAATGACCTCAATACGTTATTGCTCGCAGCGAGTGACAATGGACGAATCCCTGTCGTGTGTGATGTGAGTCCTTGTTCATTACGCATGAAGGAAAGTTTAGATCCTCGTTTGGAGTTACATGAACAAGTCGGCTTCTTATCGACTCATGTTATGTCTCATTTAACCTTAAAAGAGAAAGTCGAAAAAATCGCTCTTCATGTCACTTGCAGTACCACCCGAATGGGATTGGCTGACGATTTTGTTGCCTTGGCAAAACAGTTAGCAAACGAAGTCGTTATTCCACCAGACATTACTTGTTGTGGTTTCGCTGGTGATAAAGGTTTCTCAACCCCTGAGTTAAACGCCAGCGCTCTGAAAACGCTCGCCAAAGCAGTAGAAGGTTGTGATGTCGGCTACTCTAACAGTCGAACCTGTGAAATTGGTTTGTCTGAGCACAGCGGTATTGAGTATCAATCTATCGTTTATTTAGTGGATCAGTTGGCTCAGCCTTTGGTTTCTTAGTTGCGTATTATCGGTTAACTCACAACAAAGATCTTAGTAAGCAGCGAACAAAGATCAATGCCTAAAGCGAGGCATTGATCTTGTTAAGCGTTCAACTCTTGTTCTATTTGCTTTTGTCTAAAGCTACAGCATCAAACTAGTGTAAATCCCAAACACGCAGACGATGAGTAACGCGACGCCGATAAATCGGAAGAAGACGGCGGTTTCGGCTTGTTGAATGCGGTTGTAGAACCTTTGTCCAAAAACGTGACCAATTAAAGCGCAAGGCAGTAACCAAAGTTGATGGATAAGTTGTAAGTCGACGCCAGCGATAAGGAATGAGGTCATTTTGATTAAGACCAATATAAACCAAAGGACGAATAAGGTATCGCGCAGTTGATAACGTGACACTTTAGTGGCGAAGACAGAGACGATGAGCGGTGCGCCAATGAGTGAGGTGCCACTCACATAACCGCCAAGCATAAGGAATAAGGTATCGAGGTACTTGTTGTTACTGTAAAACGGTTTGTTCAAAATATATGACACCGCAAAAACCGCGACAATCACAAAAATTACGCCAGTGACTATGTCGCCTGGTAATGTTAGTAAACCAAATACACCGATGAGCTTGGGCACAATCATGATGCCGAGAGCTTTTTTAAGGTACCGCCAATCAATGTTGCTGCGAGTTTCTACTGCTTTACCCTGTTCTGTGGCCAGTTTCGCTTTTGTCTTTGTGTCTTTTGATCCTTGCCATGCAATCCAGCTTGAAAACACCAATAAATGAACGGAAATAATAGGTAAAAATATCAGTGGAGAATTTTCTACTAATAATAAAAAAGGTAATGCTAGTACAGCGCCGCCGAAGCCTAATCCACTACGAACAAAACCGCTCCAGATAAAAATAATGCCAATTAAGGCATATTGCCACCATAATAAATGTTCCATGAGTGTCCTTTGGAATAAAAAATAATCAGTTGGTAAAAAGGGAGCAACGAGTGTAACCAAACTTTGCTTTTATCACACGGCGATTTTTATTAATGCAAAGATGAAAGACCTTAAGATTCGACTCCACAAATGAGGGCTTTGCTTTCTTGGGGTAAATAGAAATGTTAATTAGGGCTGTATTATTTATATCAGTAATTGCTAATATTGTATTTATTGAAATTAGTATTAAAGCATTGCAACAAGGAATTATTGAATGAAGCATCGAATTATTTTTGCCGTACTAATGTCGTTCACTCTGTCATTGTTTATGTCCGCGTGGATTACTTATATGAATATTGGATTACCCTCAGATTTCGTTTCATATTGGATGAATGCATGGGCATTGGCATGGCCAGCTGCAGGTATTATTTCGTTTGTTGTTGGGCCTTTTTTGCACAGTCTGGCACAAAAAATCGCGAATAAAATTTAGTATTTTAGATCTGCCAAAGCGAAAAAATAAACCGTAACTTTTATATTGCGGTTTATTTAATCAACAAAAAAACTTTATTTAAAACGCTTTTGGGGATACAGGTAAAGAGTGTTCCGTCAGTTGTTTTGGATCTTGTTGGTATTTTCCCCACGTGCGATCCATTGGAATCACGCCAGCCCAAACAGGCCAGCTGTAATCTTCTGGGTCATCAATTGGCGGTTCGCCGCGAAATTTCACAGAAGCTTCTTCGATCTTGATCCTTACTAAGCCAGTGGCTTTAATTTCATTGTCGTTAACAGGTCTTAATTGTTCCCAACGGCCAGGGCTTACCTTGTCTAAAAAAATCTTAAACTGACGCACTTTTTCTTCTTTGTTATCAATCAATTCAGGCACACCAAATAGCGTTACAGAACGGTAGTTTACCGAGTGATGCATGGCAGAGCGCGCCATCACTAAACCGTCTAACAAACTGACGTTAATGCACACTTTTTCTGGTGTGTCGATTGGACCTTTTACATTCCGAGCTTTCGAGTGTGCGTGCCAATAAAAGTAATCTCCTTCACGCCAATGGCAGGTTGGTGTGACAAAGACTTGGCCTTCTTTGGTTTGGCCAACATGACACATAAGAGCCGCATCAATGATGTCTAAAGCGGTTGCCTTGTCGTAGCTGGCTCTGTTTGGCCCTCTTTTAACTTTACTTAGCGGTGTTTCTAGTGAATCACTCATTGGTTCAAATCCTTGTCATTGTATTTAAGTGGCGATATAACAAGGTTAAAAGAATCTGGCTTCTATAAAAATGGCCAGAATAGATATAAAAAAACAGGCCAGTTATGAAGTATGCCATTGGCAGTTTGCGTTTTTCTTTAGATGAAGACGGCGCGCCTTATTATCAGCAGTTGATCACCCAGATTCAGCAAGGCATTGTGTCGGGTGAATTATCGGTTGGAGATAAATTGCCTTCGACGCGTTTTTTGGCTGAATCTTTAGGTGTGTCGAGAAGTACAACATCCCGAGCTTACGATCAGCTTCTTGCTGAAGGTATTTTAATAAGTAAGGAAAAGCGTGGCGTGTTTGTTTCGGCTTTACCAATGATTGGTCATTGGCTGTCTCCTTCATCGAATGGAAGAAAAACGCACCATAAAATCACCAAGGATCAGGATACAAAGAAATTTAGTTTCGATGCCGGTGTGGATGTTTCTGTTTTTCCAACGAAAGAATGGGCGACGAGCATGCGCCGCAGTTGGTTAAATCCTGATTTGGCTTTGCTTCAAGGAGGTTATCCAACAGGCTATCCAGATTTAAAAGACGCAATAGTGGATTATTTGTATCGCGTGCGTGGTCTTGAATGCGTGGCTGAGCAAATTATTGTCACGGCGGGAAATAGGGACTCGTTGATTTTATTGCAACATGCACTTACTTCGTTATTAGAATCTCAGCAATCCATATCTAAAAAAACACCAATTTCATGGTGGCTTGAATCCCCTACTTATCCACCGATGCGCGAAGTACTTTCTCAAAAAGGAAAGATAGGCACTATTCATATCGATGATGAAGGTCCTTGTTTACCGGAAGGTGACTCTTGTTTATTGGAACAGAGCTCTGCGAGTGTGGGGATTATAACGCCTAATCGTCAATATCCTTTAGGAACAAGTATCAGCTCGCAACGCCGGCAGCAATGGCTACAGAAACTTCAGCAGGTGTCTTCTGATTGGTGGCTGGTGGAAGACGATTATGACAATGAATTTGTGTATCAAGGCCGAAGTGATGTGCCTTTTATGCAAACAGCAAGTATTCATGAAAAGGCGCGAGATCGTGTGTTTTTCGTGGGAAGTTTTTCGAAGGTATTATTTCGTGGTTTACGATTGGGTTTTATTGTCTCACCGATAAAACAAATAGACTTAATCAAGCAAAGCCAAGTAATACTGGGGTCATCGTCATCTTTACCAGTACAGCCTGCTGTGGCAGATTTTATGATTCATGGTAGCTTTGATCGTCATATCAACCGAATGCGTCGGCATTATCGAATCAAACGAGACTTCCTATTGGCTTTACTCAATGAAAGACTAACTCCATGGTTTGATTGGAAAAAGCCTCGTGGTGGTATGCATATTCTGATTGAGTTTAAAGCCGATGTTCTTAGCATTTTCTCTGATGAATGTTTGGATCGGCGTATTGCCTCCGAGCTGTCATTACAAAACGTATGCCTTTCTACGTTGTCTTCTCATTACCTTGATCAGATGATAACTAGGCAAGGTTTCGTGCTGGGGTTTAGTGGACCAACTGAGTCTACTATGCTTCAAATAGTGGAAGCATTACAGGCTTGGCTAGAATGTACTCTAAAAAATGAAAGTACGTAAAATAATCATTTTGGGCCTATAGTTATTGATAATTCATTAGTTCATTTCGACGATTTTTAGTGCTAACTGAACTATATCTGAGTTTTATTTTTGGTGTGATATCACCAAATAAACTTCATAAATAATAGTAATGAGTATTGCACTATTCATGATGTTAGGAATTGGGCTTTAGATGGATTTATTTTGCCCTTGTAGTATAGTGTGCGCCGTGAAAGATTGATCTAAATCATTAAACTATGCGTAACCAAGTATTAATTGTTCAAACAATTGATTACGGAGTGTGATTTACAGCCTTCGACTATTGTAAAAGCCCTAGCGCAAAAATATAATCGTCAGGCTTAATTTACACTACATGCAATATGTGATGTGGTTTTTTGATGATATCTATGGAGATGCTCATTATTGTATTTATTAAGCATTCAATTTAGTTTTCATAACTAGATGCATTATGTTTATGAATTCTAATGAGTTTAAGTTAAGCGCCTAGCTTGCTTGTAAAAGCTGCTCTAGGACATTCTGAGGTTACAGATGAAGAAAAAACTGTTCCAGTCAACTATGCTGCTTTCGCTTGCACTACTTCTAAGTGGTTGTGAGCTAGCTTTGTTCGATTCTAGCGGTGTCACGGGCAAACAAATGGGTGACACTATTCTACTTACTATGGGATTGATGCTTATTGTAGTTATACCAACTATTTTAATGACTATCTGGATTCCATTTAGATACCACGCAAGTAAGAAAGATGAATCTTACGATCCAGAGTGGGAGCACTCTAGTAAGATAGAGTTTTTTGCTTGGGGTGTACCTATTGTAATTATTATCGTGCTAGCAACGATCACTTACATTACATCTTATTCACTCGACCCTAGAAAAGAGATTGTTTCTGATAAGAAGCCTCTCACTGTTCAAGTGGTGGCAATGGATTGGAAATGGCTTTTCTTGTTCCCAGAAGAAAAAATTGCGGTAGTGAACGAAGTTGCCTTCCCTGTTAATAGACCAGTTGAATTTTTGGTTACCTCTCAATCTACTATGAACTCATTCTTTATTCCCAAGCTAGGTGCGCAAATTTATGCAATGGCTGGAATGGAAAACCGTCTAAACCTAATGGCTAATGAAATCGGTGAGTATCGAGGTATATCAGCAAACTACAGTGGTTTTGGTTTTGCGGGAATGCGTTTCAAGGCAAAAGTAACCTCAGAAGAAGATTTTGAAAAATGGGTAGAAGGTGTTAAAGCTTCTGGCCAGGTACTAACCGGTGCTGAATATGATCGCTTAATTGAAAAGACACGTGATCATGAAGTGGAGTATTTCTCATCGATAGATCCTCTACAATTTAAGAATATTATTGAGTCTTTTATTGGAGCCCAAAATGGTTCAAACTGATCTAATCAAAGATCCCCATGTGTTGACTGGTAAGTTGCACTGGGGCGTAATCCCTTATACTGATCCTGTCGTTGCACCAGTAATGGCTGCGGTCGTTCTTGGTGGTTTGTTACTGATTGCCTTTATTACCTACAAAAAATTGTGGGGGTATTTATGGGACGAATGGTTTACTTCTGTCGACCATAAAAAAATAGGCATAATGTACTGTATCGTTGCATTAGTGATGCTTGTACGTGGTTTCTCAGATGCCATCATGATGCGGGCACATCAGGCTTTATCGACGTCAGATAAGTTTGGTGAAGGGTTCTTACCTCCCGAACATTATGATCAGATTTTCACCGCTCACGGTGTAATCATGATCTTCTTCGTGGCTACCCCTCTTATGATTGGTATCATGAATGTGATCATGCCGTTACAGATCGGTGCGAGAGACGTTGCGTTTCCTTTCCTTAACTCATTAAGCTTTTACTTATTCTTAGTCGGTGTGTTGCTAATTAACATATCGCTTTTTGTTGGTGAATTTGCGGCAGTAGGTTGGTTAGCTTACACACCTCTTTCTGGTATCGAATACAGTCCCGGGGTTGGTGTAGATTATTGGATATGGGCTCTACAGATATCCGGTATTGGTACAACCTTAACAGCAGTGAACTTTGTAGCGACAATTCTGAAAATGCGTGCTCCTGGCATGACAATGATGAAAATGCCTGTGTTCACGTGGACAACATTTTGTGCCAACATAATTGCTTTAGTTATTTTCCCAATTTTAACGGTCGCTATTGCTCAATTAACACTTGATCGCTATTTAGATTTCAACTTCTTTACGAATGATGATGGCGGTAATCAGATGATGTGGGTTAACTTGATTTGGGCTTGGGGTCATCCCGAAGTGTATTTCTTGGTATTGCCTGCTTTCGGTATGATTTCAGAAGTAACATCGACTTTCTCTAGAAAACGGCTATTTGGCTATGTCTCTCTTATATGGGCGACTATTGCCATCACGATATTGTCTTTCCTAGTATGGTTACACCATTTCTTTACTATGGGCTCCGGCGCTAGTGTTAATGCTTTCTTTGGCATCATGACAATGATTATCGGTATACCAACTGGTGTGAAACTCTATAACTGGATCTTTACTATGTATAAAGGTCGTGTAGAGCTAACAGCTTCTATGTGGTGGGTGATTGCAATGCTAATTACCTTCACTATAGGTGGTATGACAGGTGTTATGTTGTCTATCCCTGCAAATGACTTCATGTTGCACAATAGTATGTTCGTACCAGCTCACTTCCATAACGTAATCATTGGTGGTGCGGTATACGGTTACTTTGCTGGTTTCACATATTGGTTCCCTAAAGCGACTGGAGTGAAGTTAAACGAGACCTTAGGTAAATGGTCTGTCGCACTTTGGTTCTTTGGTTATTTCTTCGCTTGGTTCCCTCTTTATTACACAGGCTTTGACGGTATGACGCGTCGTCTGCAGTATATTGATAACCCAGAGTGGCAATTACCTATGTACATCGCTCTTATTGGTGTTGCTCTTATTGCTGCAGGCATTGGTACTCAAGTGTTTAATATTGCTTGGAGCTTGTATAACCGCAATAAGCCAGAATACAAAGATGAGACCGGTGATCCGTGGGATGCTCATACTTTAGAGTGGTACACCACGTCACCACCACAATTCTATAATTTTGGGCATGTTCCATATATTAACGATCGTGATCAGTTGCTTGATATGAAGCAAAACGGTACTGCCTACAAGCGTCCTGAAAAATACGAACGCATTCATATGCCGAAAAACACTTGGGCAGGTCCTGTGTTAGGTTTACTGACATTACCTATGGGATTTGGTTTTGTATGGCATATTTGGTGGATGGTTATTGCATCAGTAGTTGCTATTTTCGCTTGCTGGATCAAACTCAACTTCGAACGTGATAAAGATTATTATGTCGAAGTCCCTGAAGTTGAAGCTATTGAAGGTAAATTCTTGAAGAGTAATGAAGGTCGTAATTATTACTTTGAAAAGAATGCTAAATACTACAAAAAGTGGAAACCATCAGATCAAAATGACAGCACGGTTGTTGCTAAGTAACCAATAAACCGTGGTTATAGCGCTATTACTTGGTAGCGCTATAACCAGAATTTAAATTTTGGAAGATATTTATGACTGCATTAACTAACGATCATGATCTTCATGAACATGATGATCACCACCACCATGAGGCTGAAGCCGCTGATCGCTATTTGTTTGGCTTTTGGTTATACATAATCAGTGACTGTCTGCTTTTTAGTACTCTGTTTGCGACTTATGCTGTAATGGGTCAAAACTTTGCAAATGGCGTTACACCTAATGAACTGTTTAATTTAAACTTTGTTGCTGTTGAAACGGCATTGTTGTTGTTGAGTAGTTTTACATTCGGTATGGCGATGCTGGGTGCTAATGTTGAAAACATGGCCAAAACTAAGTTCTGGTTGATCATTACTGCTTTATTGGGATTAAGCTTCCTTGGCATGGAAATCTACGAATTCGTTCATTTCAGCCATGAAGGTGCAACTCCACAGACAAGTGGCTACTGGACTTCGTTCTACAGTCTAGTTGCGACTCACGGTCTTCACGTAACAGCGGGTTTGATTTGGATGTTTTTCTTATTCATTCACTTTAATCGCGATGGCTTTTCTAACGAAAATAAAATTCGTTTGTCTTGTTTAAGTTTGTTCTGGCATTTCCTAGATATTATCTGGATTTGTGTCTTTAGCTTTGTATATTTAAGAGGAGCTATGTAATGTCATCATCTGAAACTGGTCCTGGTGGACAAGCTCACGGTAACGTTAAAGAATACGTAACAGGTCTTATTCTTTCTATTATACTGACTATTATCCCGTTCTACTTGGTGATGTCAGGTACTGGTAGTGATACCTTTACTGTTATTGCTATAGTGGTTGCTGCAATAGCTCAAGTGTTGGTTCAAATGGTTTTCTTCCTTCATATGAATGGATCTTCTAGTCAAACTTGGCTAACCGTTTCTGCCGTGTATGCACTGTTTATTTTGCTATTCGTTATCATTGGTTCAATGTGGATATTTGAGCATTTGAATCACAATATGCTAATGGGTCACTAACCTAGTCGAGAAAATTATGTTTAAAGACTATGTTTCGCTGACCA
The DNA here is from genome assembly GCF_055808695.1 of Marinomonas sp. GJ51-14. Taxonomy (NCBI): domain Bacteria; kingdom Pseudomonadati; phylum Pseudomonadota; class Gammaproteobacteria; order Oceanospirillales; family Oceanospirillaceae; genus Marinomonas; species Marinomonas sp. GJ51-14. The sequence goes on along the minus strand of NZ_CM147879.1, from coordinate 1,072,384 downwards.
AGCCAGGCATTATCTTCGGGAATCTCATAGCCGCTGCAAGCGGCTTTTTCCTTGCTGCTAAGGGCAATATAGATTGGTTTTTATTACTGATTGTATTGATTGGAACAGCGTGTATTGTTGCGGCTGGATGCGTGGTTAACAATTATGTTGATCGTGATATTGATTTAAAAATGAGCCGTACAAAAAACCGCGCATTAGCTCAAGGGCGTATTAGTGTGAGTTCTGCACTTATTATGGCTTTGGTTCTTGGTGCCATTGGTTTTACGCTATTGCATATCTATACAACTGCTTATGCAGTCCTTTTTGGTGTCATCGGAATCCTTGTTTATGTTGGCCTTTATACACTGAAATACAAACGTAACTCTGTATATGGAACGCTTGTCGGTAGCTTATCTGGCGCCTGCCCTCCTGTTATGGGCTATGTCAGTGTTAGTAACGGGTTTGATGTTGGCGCTGCTATTCTTTTATTGACCTTTTGCTTTTGGCAAATTCCTCATTCCTATGCCATTGCCATCTGTCGATTCGATGATTATAAAGCTGCGAATATCCCTGTATTACCAGTGAAATATGGTGTACAGACGGCAAGATATCATATGTATGTTTATATTGTTGGCTTCGCTGTTGCCGCTTTGATGCTTTTTGAAAGGGGCTTTGTTGGGGTCATATATGCTCTAGTTGTAAGTTTAATGAGTATCTATTGGATTTATTTGGTTAAAATTGGCTATAAAGTAGAAAATGAACAGGCATGGGGAAGGAAATTGTTTGTGTTTTCCATCCTTGTGGTAACTGTTTTTAGTGTTTTAATCTCGGTTGATTACGTTAACCATGGACAGGTAGAGGTCACTTCTCTTCAGCATTTAAAAATGGCTATACCATCATGAATGAAACTAGAGTTTTAAAAGTATCTGCATTTGTCGCAGTGTTTCTTTCTATTTTTATTATTGTCTTCTATGTAACAACATCTACCCGTCCAATTGGCGAAAAATACAAGCCATTAAGTGAGTTAGGTGGTCCATTTACTTTGGAAACAAAGGAAGGGCCATTTTCACTTTCTGATATTGAAGGTAAGGTAGGTGTTGTTTATTTTGGTTTCTTGAGTTGTACCGAAGCTTGCCCTGCATCTATTGGCGTCGTTCAGGCTGCATATAAACAGCTTACTGATGATGAAAGAAATGGTGTTCAGTTTCTATTCATTAGTGTTGACCCTGAAAGGGACTCCTTGGAAGACCTTTATGACTTTGGTGATTATTACGACAATGACCTGCTTGCTCTTACTGGTACTCAGGAAGAAATTGATAAAGTCACATCAGATTATGGCGTATTTTTTGAGTTAACAGACTTAGAAGGTTCCGCACTTGGGTACACAGTTGATCATTCATCTCGTTTTTACATGATTGATAAAAACGGTAAATTGTTTACTACAATGAGCCATAGTACGACACCAAGCGAACTTGCTGCGCGAATAAAACAGCTTCAAAACTTAGAAAATAGCTCTTCTTAAATTATCTATTCATTGTTTCGTCTATCCAAATGTAAGGACGTGTTATGCAAACTGCTCGTAACTTGTTTTTCGTATGTGCCATTTTACCGGCGACTTTTCTTACTCAAATGACTTATGCAGAGACTTCAATGTCTGTGATAGTAGAAGAACATGGAATTCAACAATGTAAAATACCTCTACTGGCTATTGCTGATGAGCTGATTGGTAACAAGGTTCATAGATTACATGTCGATCAACCTAAACAGCATGCTGACAAATACCCATTTACTGTCGTCGGTGTCATTTCCTATAACGATGAAGATGCACAGGTCCAATTTAATGCATCTCCTATGGTTAATGGTGAATGTGAAGTCTCATATCAAGAAGTGTTCGCTTTGCCTGAAAATTGTTTAGAAGTTCGAGAGCAAGTTTTTAAGAAGTGGGAATACGTAGGTCGATTAAGTAAAGATAGCTTTTTTTTACGACATAAAGAGCGTTTGACCAAAAATGCGACGCTAACAAGTATAAAATCTGGCTCTGAATGTTTGGTAACTCGACGTCACAGTGGTATTTGAGAGGTAATCTTATGAAAAAGACAATAGCATTACTATTAATGGCTATTAGCCCGTTGGCTCTGTCTGCTCAATTAGAAATTAGTAGAACAAACCTAAGAGCAAACACACCTGGAAGTGATAATACTGCGGCATACATGGTTGTTGATAATTTAACAAAAGAGGATGTGCGTATTGTTGGTGCTGAGTCTGATGTGTCAGAGTTTACAGAACTTCATAGTCACAAGATGGACGGTGATCGAATGATCATGCGCCATGAAAAGTACATTGATGTTGATGCTGGCGAATCAGTACGTTTTGCACCAAATGGCTACCACGTTATGTTGATCGGTCTGAAAAAACGTGTGAAACATGGTGAGCAAGCAACCATCACACTGAAATATGATGATGGTACCTCACAAGCTTTTAAGTTTGACGTTATTGATCCAAGAAAAGCAGCAGAGTAATTGCTCTAGAAAACGGCTCTGCAAGTAATGTCTTTAAAAGCCTATTTAGCTTTTTCCGTGTTGATGTTTTTCTAGTAAGTTTTCTATTCCTTCAATAGTTACTTTTCCATGTAAAACATCAACAATTTCTCCATCAGGAGAGAGGATGTAAGTTGTTGGTAATACCGCTGGTAATGACATTGGCAACACTTCAAGAGATGATGTTTTTAAGACAGGAAATTGGATTTGATAGCGCTTTTTCAAATCCATAATTTCTTGATCAGATAAACTGTCGTAACTGATCCCAAACACACGTAAGTCACCTAATTGTGCAAGCTCATTTAATTCTGGAAGTTCTTCTAAACAAGGTTTGCACCATTCTGCGAAATAATTAACGAGCGTCCATTTCTCACTTTTCCAGCTATATGACTGTCCTGAAACCGCCTCAAAAGAAGGTGTTGGTGTGCTGTGTAAATTTATAACGATAACAAGTGTTAATATTGGAATAAGAGCACATCCAAGAAGTTTAATGGCGAAAGGTTTATTTTTAATAAACATAATAAAGGCTCAAACGAGTAAATTAAAAGACGAGAACTCTGAAATTAGAAGCGTTAGGATATAAATAATTTAATAATGATAACCATAGGTACTGTGCTGAGCAAGGTTAAGAACAAGCAAAGAATTAGCATGTAGCTCCATCATAAGATTGAATGTTTATTTTATTTCAACTTATCCTTTTCTTGATAACTTTCTATTTTGCTCATTATTCGTTATTTTGAGTATCTGTCAGTGAGATTTTATTTGACGCAATAAATCAAAAAGGATGATGTTAATGAAAACGCTTTTAACCTCGATAGTGACAGCTTGTTTCGTCTTTATCTTAGGCTCTAATCCAGCTTATGCTGACACTCTCAATTGCCAAGCGTTGTTAACAAAAGTTCCAGAAAGCGTAGATATCAAAGTTTCTATGCAAGCTTCAAACAAAGAAGTTAGAAGCCCTTTTTGCTTAGTGTCTGGTGTTATGGCGCAGCGTTTAGGAGCAGATGGGAAGTTTTACTCAATCAAATTCGAATTGCGTTTGCCAAATTCTTGGCAAGGACGTTTTGCCTATCAATTTAATGAAGGTAACGGTGGAGAAGTAAAACCTGCGTTAGGTGCAACAACAGGGCTTAGATCTTCACAACATGCGATTAACCAAGGCTTTGCAGTTGTTTCTAGCGACAGTGGTCATGACGCGCAGGCCTATCCAGAGGCTGGACTTTCAAGTGGGGCTGTATTTGCTCATGACGCTCAAGCACGTCGGGATTATGCTTATGCTGCTGTGCAAAAACTCAACCCTGTGGCGCGCGCACTTGTAGAAAGCTATTACCAATCTCCAATCAAGTATTCTTATGGCATCGGCCAATCAAATGGTGGGCGTCTGGCTATGGTTGTTGCCACTCGTTTTCCAACCATGTTTGACGGTCTTCTTATTGGTTCTCCTGGGTTTAATGCACCTAGAGCTGCCTTACAGCATCCCTGGGATGTTCAAGCCTTACATCGTGTGAACGATGATATTAGCCAATCTCTAACACAGAGAGATCTCGACTTTTTTGCATTACGAATGTTGAATCAATGCGATGCATTAGATGGTATTCATGACGATATGATATTCGCGTCTGATGCTTGTCAGGCAGTTTTTGAACCTAAAGCCTTAGTATGTAAGGGGAAGTTTGATCGAGACTGCCTTCCTTTGACTAAGATCGCAGCGTTGATACAAATGCATAAAGGGCCACATAATTCAAAAAACCGGGCTCTTTACAATAGTTGGGTTTATGACTCAGGTATTCGTTCTAACAATTGGCGTATGTGGAAAGTCGAAAGCAATATTTCTGTATGGAATAATAAGCCTGCAGGCCTTGTTATGGGAGCGTCTTCACTAGCGCATATCTACACAACACCTTTTTCAAATATCGCAGGTGATTTATATTCTTTGGAAAAGTATTTGCTATCATTTAACTTTGATAAAGACGCTCCTAAAATTTACGCAACGAATAAAGATTTCAACGAGTCGGCAATGACTTTAATGACACCACCAGATGTTGTGAAACCTAAGTTAACCGAGTTTAAGCAATACGGTGGCAAGATGATGATCTTCCATGGAAACAGTGATCCGGTTTTTTCAGTAAAGGATACAGTTCGCTGGTATGACTTTTTAGACTTTGGTTTAGGAGGCAGCGCAAAAGAGTTTGTTAAATTCTATCGAATTCCCGGTATGCCTCATGGGCAAGGTGGCGCCTCAGCTGATCAGTTTAATATGCTACAACCTTTAGTTGATTGGGTAGAAAGAGGTAAAGAACCCCGAGAGATTATTGCTTCGACAAGACTGGATAATCCAGAAATCACACCTCGTATGGTAGGATTAACTCGTCCCCTTTGTCCTTACCCTGCTTATGCGCACTATCGAAGTGGTAATTATTTGAGTGCGAGCTCTTTTCGTTGTGTTGTTGCTAAATAGTCATAGCGCTATCGACCGCCACCAACGTCGATAAAGCTCCCTGTGCTATAGCTTGATTTATCGCTGAGTAGCCATAATATTGCTTCGGCTACTTCTTCTGGCTTTCCTCCGCGTTGTAATGGCAAATTGGGTGCAATACGATCCACTCGCCCAGCTTCACCGCCATCGGCGTGCATGTCCGTATAAATCAAACCGGGTCGGACCACGTTAACACGAATCCCATCGCCAGCGACTTCCAAAGCAAAGCCTTTGGAAAAAGAATCCACTGCACCTTTACTCGCCGCATAATCTACATATTCATTTGGGGAGCCATAAACAGACGCAAGGGAAGATACATTAACGATCGCCCCGCCTTTGCCTCCTTGACTGAGTGCCATATGTTTAAACGCCGACTGACAACATAAAAGTGTGCCAAAGACGTTGGTGTTGAATATTCGCTGCCAGCGGCTCAAATCGGTTTTGACAAAGGTTGTTTGTGCTTCTAAGATTCCTGCGTTATTCACCAAAGCACTCACTGGCCCCCAGCTTTTAAGAATATGCTCAAACATAAATGAAACCTGCTCTGCGTCACTGACATCGGCTTGTATACAGTGAGCTTGGCCGCTAAGCTTACGGATTTCTCTGATAACCTTTTGAGCGGAAGCTTCATCTTGTCTGTAGTTCAAAACTATTTCATAGCCTTGTTGTGCAGCAAGTTTTGCAGTTGCCGCGCCAATACCTCGTCCACCACCTGTAATCAATAAAATAGGTTTTTTCATAGGCGACTCCTAATTCTGTTTTGTGATTGCTTTTTTACCATACTGAGTTTTTTTATGGAGATCCAGATGGAAACTAGGCTAGTACTGTCCAATGGCACAGGCTATCATGCGTGTCATTCTAATTGTCCAACGAATTACGTTTTGCTTGGAGGCTAATGTGAGCTCATCAGGTCGACACTTTATCTTAGGCTACGGTAGTCTTATCAATGGTGAAAGTCGTGCAAAAACCGGTGAAACAGGTAATGTTTGGCCTGTTAAATTGTATGGCTTCGAACGACATTGGTCGGTGATGAGTGATGAATTTGGAATGAGTTCTGTCGCGGTGATTCAAGCACCACAAAAAGCGTGTAATGGTGTATTGGTAGAAGTGCCTTTTGATCAATTTCCTTTGTTTGATGAGCGTGAACGAGGCTATCGTCGAGCACAGATTCAATTGGATCAGTTAAGTACTTATGACACCATATCGTTGCCTGAAGGAACCTACTGGGTGTATCACACGGACGAGGTTGTTGAGCCACATCAGGATAGTCCGATTACTCTAAGTTATCTGGATGTAATTTTATCTGGCTGCTTAGAGCATGGTGATGCTTTTACAGAGGACTTCTTGATGTTGACCAAAGGCTGGGCATCGCCTTTACTTAATGACCGACAGACACCGCGCTATCCAAGAGTGCAACCTGATATTGAGACAGAGCGTTTAAATGCGTTATTGGCGCCTGTAACCACCCTTTCTATAAAAGAGCTATCTGCAACTTATGAACCTTAACTCGACGAGCCAATTGTTGGCACGCAACGAAGACGAATTATCTGGCAAAATTTTATTTGCTAACCCAGAAGACACTTATCCTTTGGATATTAGTAGAAAAGCGGATGTGTACGCTTGGTGTCAATCTAAAACGTTTTACGATGCGTTATCGCGCGTTGGCTTTGCAGATGAGAAATTGTTTCTATCAGAGCAATGGGCACCTGAAAACGGCAGTGATTTTGATTACATCGTTGTTTATCAGCCTAAAGCAAAAGAGTTATTAGATTATTTATTGGCGGCAGTTTTACCTCTTTTAAAAGATGGTGGACAAATTTGGCTAGTGGGTGATAACAAAAGCGGCGTTAAATCCTCTGCGAAGCGTTTAGAGGTGGGATTGGATGATGTCGGTAAGGTTGATGGTGCGAAACACTGTTTACTCTATGCTGGCTATAAACGCCGTCCTGTGAAGCCTTTTGTGTTTGAGGATTGGATTGTTACTTGGCAACAAGAAGTTGCAGGGCAAAGTTTCACCTTGTGTAGTCTGCCGGGTGTATTTGGTCACGGAAAATTAGATAAGGGCACAGAACTGTTTTTGAATCAGTTAAACGAACATCGCTTCATGAGTGATGTTGCCAGTGCCCGAATTCTTGATTTTGGTTGTGGTGACGGCATTATTGCGCTTTGGATGTATAACAAAACGGGCGCTCGAATCACAGCATTAGATGACAGTGTATTGGCTTTAAAAGCCACTGAGTTAACCTTTGCTGCAAATCAGGCCAATGACGCTGTGACGACGATTGCATCAAACGGATTGAACGAAGTAAAAGGCCGATTTAATTACGTTGTAACAAACCCGCCATTTCACACGGGTATCACTACGGATTACAGCATTGTTGAAAGCTTCTTTATGACAGTGAAACAGCATTTAACTTTGAATGGCGAGTTGTTTGTTGTAGCGAATGACTTCTTACGATATCCACCAATCCTTGATGCAGCGCTTGGTTCACACACACGACTATTCAGAGACAAAGGCTATTCTATTTACCATGGTCGCCAGCCGAAAAAACGCTAGTTGTTAATGGCGTCAAATGACGATACTCGAAACGCGCAGTTCTTTATGAAATGCGCGTTTTTTTATTCTCTTAGGAATGCAGAAAGAATAAAAGAGATTAAGAGTGAAAATCTCTCATCCAGAGCTGTAAGTGTTTCAGTAAGGCCAGTGGCGCTTCTGTTAGTTGTCGACCAAGACGAGTGACAATATGCACTTCACCAGAAGATAAAATAGGATCTGCAATAGGAAGTGACACAACAAGCTTGTCTTCTAATTCTCTTCTGACAACAAATTCAGGCAAAATGGTAACGCCCATATTCGACCGTACAAATTCTTTTAGAAGTGAAAATGAGTTCACGGTCATGGTTGGCGCGAGTCGGATTCTGTTTTTAAATTCAGCCACGGCAATAAGTTGTCTAACGCCGAACTCGGCTTCTTGTAGAACCATTGGGTAAAGCATCAATTCCTCTAATTGAACTGGGCGGTTCAATGCTATTAATGGGTGTTCAATTGGAACAATAGCGCAGAGAGGGTGTAGTGAAATCTCATGAGAGCGTAGTTTTTGATGGCTAGGCGGATGGAACAAAACACCTATGTGAGCTTCGTCCTCTTCAAGTTTCCGAATCAAATCATTAGAACCCGCTACATGTACTGATAAGGTTAAATCTGGATACAAAGCTTGAAACTGAGGTAAGGCTTTTGACATTATGTCTCCAATGAAACCTTCACCGATGGCTAAGGTGATGTGACCTGACTTTAAGCCTTTTAGAGCCTGCAACTCTGATAGGCAGGTTTCTTCATTTGACGTGGCTTCACGGTAGTATTTCAGTAAGAGTTGGCCCGCTTCGGTTGGGCGTACACCTTTACGATGCCGCTCAATAAGAATGCACGTGAGCTCTTCTTCCAGTTGGGTGATTTGGCGGCTGATTGCCGAAGGGGCCACATCGAGTTTATCCGCTGCGCCCCGAATTGTGCCTAATGAAACGGCTTCATAAAAATACGTTAATCGTTTTGCGTTAATTTCTTTCATTTCTGTTTACCTTTAAGCCTTCCCACCACCATAAAATAAAAAAAGGCAGTGAGCAAAACTCACTGCCAAATAAAGCGCCTTGGGAGGCTTTGGTGATGTAAAACTAACGACTAGGGAGACGCTGTTTTACAAGTGCACACCAAAATTGAATGGCGACTTCAATAACTCGATCATTGAAATCGTAATAAGGATTGTGGAGCGCTACAGAATCCTCTTCATCCACACCCAGCCAAAAATATGCACCAGGACATTGCTCTAACATAAAAGCAAAATCCTCTGACGCCATAGACGGCTGAATATTGTAATGAGCATGACCTTCAGCACATTGCGTTTGAGCAACATTGTGAATAATAGCTGCATGCTCAGCATGATTTTTTGTCACTGGGTAACCTCGATGATAAGCCAGTGAAACAGTTAATCCCGGAGACTCGTTATGACTAGCGATATAGGCTGTTAATATTTTTTCGACCTGATCCCTGACTAGAGGGTTTAAACAGCGTACGGTGCCTCTTAGGGTTGCAGATTCAGGTAGAACATTGATTGCTTCGCCACTATTAAACATAGTGACACTAACTACAGCAGATTCTAATGGTGAAATATGACGTGATACTATGGTTTGCAAACGTAAAACGAGATCAGACGCTGCGACGATCGGGTCTATGCCCATGTGAGGCATGGCAGCATGAGAGCCTTTACCAGTGACTGTGATATCGAAAGTATCAAGAGACGCCATCATAGCGCCATCATTCACGGCGATATCACCTGCAGGTAGCCCCGGCCAATTATGTAAACCGTAAATTGCATCCATTGGAAAACGTTCGAACAAACCGTCTTCAATCATTTTTTGAGCACCACCGAGATTCTCTTCGGCGGGCTGGAAAACAAAATACACGGTGCCACTAAAAGGTTTTTGTTCCGCAAGATAACGAGCGGCACCCAGTAGCATTGCAGTATGTCCATCATGACCACAGGCGTGCATACAGCCTTTGTGTTGAGATTTATGGCCTGGTGTACCTAATTCTTGGATTGGCAGAGCATCCATATCTGCACGTAAACCAATGGCTGGTCCTGAACCATTTGTTAGCACACCAACGACACCTGTAATGCCGATACCTGTGTGAACCTCTAGACCAAAGCTGCGAAGTAAGTCTGCAACTTGTTGAGATGTTTGATGTTCAGCAAAACCTAATTCTGGATGCTGGTGGAAGTTTTTTCGCCATTGTGTAGCGTCGGCGACGAGTTGTTTTATATCTGTCATCATTATCTCCAAGTGTATTCTCTAGTCAAAATTAGCAGCGAGCATATGGATGCTGTTAATCCAGACACTTTTGACTTCGCTGTATTCTTAGAACTGTGATTTGTTTATTGTGACTTTAAAAAATAAAAAGCATTAAGGTGATCCGCTCAGAGAGAGATCACCCTAATGCTTTGGTATTCAATTTAACTTAGAAGTTAAGTAAAGCATCTGCGACAAAAACAGAGCCAACGTAAGTTCCTGTGAAAACTAAGATAGAAATAGCAGCAATTTTAAAACCAGATCGCTTGAACAAATCTACTTCCATTTTAGTAATGGCCAAAGCTGCGTAAGCTAATACAGGCGTTACCATTGCAAGGAAACTGATGTTTTTAAGTTCAGCTAAAAGAACGGCAGATACAGGAGACACAGGAATTGTTAAAAGAACACTAACAAGTGACACCCAAGCAACAGCAGGGAAACCAATAGGTACGAATTTCGCCAACACTAAACCAACAACAACCATAGCGTAGATGATCAACATCGCGGGTAAGGTTTCAATTGGGTTCAGCCCCGTTCCTGCCCAGTTACTGACAAGGCTTACAAACGAAATCACAGCTAACGCGACGAGATTCTCTTTGAAGGTCAAGCGCATTTCTTCTGCTTTTGGTTCAACAGTATTTTTAATCGTAGAGTTCATATTATTGTGCCTCTTTTGTTGTTACATCGTTGGCGTTTTCACCGGATAGTTTTTTGTAAAACCACTCCGAGAAAGGCAAGGCAATAAAAATTGCAACGTATAAACCAGTTGCGTTGGTAAGTAAGTTACTTGCACCTGCAAAGGCGAGGATTTCATCTTTCATTGCTGGAAATGCGGTAGCCAATGTACCTGAACACGCTGCGGTCATGCTGCCACTACCAACACCACAGGCCATAGCCAGCGCTCTAGGATCGAACCAACCAGTGGTTGCGAAAAACCCTGCTAGTAAAGCAAAGTAAATTGTACCGAACATGGTACCCATAACGTAAACCCCCATAACACCGATGCCTTCGTTACTTTTTAGGCCGTAACGATCAGAGATCAGAGCAATGTTCGGCTCACGGGCAATAGAGTAAGTTGCGCCAATGGCTTCACGTCCCATTTTGAAAACCAATACAGCGATTGGCATTGCAATCAACATGGTGCCTAAGTTACCTAATTCTTGTAATACCATTGCGTAACCCGCTTCCGCAATTTTTGGTAATGCTGGCCCGATCAAACTACCGAATTTGGCAATAAAAGGCAGGATACCAATGACGATAAGTGGAGCAGCAATAGATGCATTCTTCTTAGTGATAATTTTTTGTGAAAACTTCGTTATGTTTGGGTTCACAAACAAACAAAGAACAAAAGCATAAAATAAAGGAAGGAAAAGTAATTTGGCATTAGCAATTGGGATGCTCTGAACGCCAATCCATTCGGATATAACAGACATAACAATGACGATTGCGTGTAATCGCCAATTAAGCAGTAAGCTCATTATTGGGCTAGATTGGTTATTCATTCAAGGCTCCAGTTTTGGTGAGTGGGCTTTTTATAAAACGCTTTTTGGTGTTGCTTTATAATTTTGTCACTGTTGCGATAGAGGCAACAATCAGATTGTTAGGCTTAATTGAACATTATAAAAGTTATGTAAAAGGTATATTTTAAAGCTCTTTATAAGTGCATTTATGCACCAAATAAGGATGGAGGGGTTGTTATGCCTTTATTGTTCTTAATTGAATCATGGGGCTTTCGCACTGATTTGACGCATTAAAACCTTAGGCAAAAGGTGAGGAAACAATATAAGCAAGTGGGGATAGCCTTTCATAGTCATTAAATAGTCATATTTCCTTTTTTATATTTCAAAATGATCTAAAAAATAATTCAAAGAAGCGTGTTTAATTGAAGGGAAAAACCAATAATCAGCGTATTTTCTATGAAAATGGCAATGTCTCTTCGTAAAGTAGGGCTTTTTTAGCTTATGGATTGTGCTGCATTATCCAAGGGTAGTATTGAAAATAGGATAGATCAGCTCTATAGAAGAGTGCGGTAATAAATACTTAACTCTGATAAAATAGCAACTTATGAATCTCGCAGCCCATTATGTTGATGGCGCTGATACCCTAACACTAGGAATCCGTTTTGAATAACAACGATGTTTTACGCCGTCTTCGCTACACTTTCGATCTAAAAGAATTAGCTATAGTCGATATGTTCGCTTCTGCAGAAGAAACTGTCGCGCAAGAACAAGTTACAGCCTGGTTGAAGAAAGAAGATGATGCTGGTTACGAAGAAATGGCAGACGTGGATATGGCAATCTTTCTAAATGGTTTTATTAACACTAAACGTGGCAAGCGTGAAGGTCCACAACCTGAGCCTGAAAAACGCCTAACTAATAACGCCATTTTTATGAAGTTGCGTATCGCATTAAACCTACAAGCGGAAGAAATTTTAGATATCATGTCATTGGCAGAGTTTAATCTTAGTAAACATGAGCTTAGCTCTTTTTTCCGTAAGCCAGATAATCGCCATTATTGTGAATGCAAAGACCAAATCTTACGTAATTTTTTGATGGGTTTACAGAAACATTATCGTGCTTAAAATATAGTGATTTGAAATCATAACGCCACCTAGCACAGCTAGGTGGCGTTTTTTTATATTCAAAATAATTATTAACGAGTAAAAATATGAATGCATTTATGGGGTTAATGCTTATCGATGTTGCGATTGAATTATGAATTTTGCTTTTTCCTATTGCATTGTTAAATTTATATATTACTGTATGACAAATGTTTGGTAGCTGAAATATTGAGATATTGGCATTTATAACCTATTTGAAGGCTATTAATTACTATTAAATTCAATGTTTTAAGTCATATCAGACAAATAAAATTACAATAAAATAAAAGGTAAATCGTATGAAAAAAATCATAAAAAGTACGCTAATGGTTGCTGCATTCGCTTTTGTTGCTGGTGTTTCTGCTGCTGACTATCCTTCTAAGACAATCCGACTAGTTGTTCCTTTTAGTCCTGGTGGTGGAACCGATTCCGTAGGTCGTGCTCTAGCTAATTCAACTAAAGATGTTCTGGATCAAAATATCATTGTGATGAACAGAACTGGCGGTTCTGGTGCCGTTGGTATGAGCTTTGGTGCGCAACAACGTGCAGACGGTTATACATTGACTGTTGTTACGCGTGAAATCGCTTCTTTGCCTCAACTTGGCTTGATGCAACACGATGCAGATGACTTCAAACTTATTCGTATGGTTAACTTAGACCCTGCAGTTGTTCTTGTTAGCAAAGACAGTCCTTTTGAAAATATTAATGATCTAATTGCTGAGGCTCGTAAAAGAGAAGGCGGTCTTAAATTCGCTTCTACTGCGAAACCTAATTTTTATTTGATGGCGTTAGAAAAAAGTCAAAATATCAAGCTTAATGCGATTCCTTATAATGGTGCATCCGAAGCGATTCCTTCCGTTCTAGGTAATCACACCGCGGTAACTATGGTGACACCTGGTGAAGCAATTTCTCAACTTAAAGCGGGTCAATTGAAAGCGCTTGGTATCATGTCTGAAGAACGAATTGCTTTCCTACCGAACGTACCAACTTTGAAAGAACAGGGTATCGATGTATCAACAGGTACTTGGCGCGGTATTGGCGCTCCAAAAAACACACCTGATGATGTGATTGAAACACTAGGTAAAGCGTTTGACACTGCAATGGCTTCTCCTGAATTTAAACAATTCATGGAAAAAGGAGCTATGACTATTCATAACTTAAACGCGAAAGAGTTTACTGAATTTGTTGCTGAAGATACTAAAAAATTAGGTGTTCTTCTTAACTAACAGTAAAAGTAGTGATCAAAATCACCTCTAATAAATTAGGGGTGATTTTTTAAATTAGGTTATAGATATGAATAGTAAAAACCTTGCTTTTCCGATAATCATTATTCTTATAAGTATTGTGGCTTTGTTCTTTATCGGTCAGTTTCCTTCCCCAAGTTATGAAGATTCTAGTGTTAGCTCGAAATTTTTTCCTAGCGCGATTGCTATTATACAAATAATAATATGTTCCATTATCATTCTGGGAGAATACATTAATAGAAAAGATAAGGCAGAGAATTATGCTTTATTTAATAAGTATTCATTATTTGGCGCTCTATTTCTTATAGGCTATGCTGTTTTAATTTATGTTTTTGGCTATTTTATATCGACGTTATTAGCTTTTATTGTTTATTTACTCTTCTTTAAAAGTAAAAATATTTGGTATTACATTACTGCATTGATTTTCACTTCAGTTGTTTATTATGTATTTGCTAATGTATTTTACGTTGCATTACCTGAAGGTCTTATTACGGGGTTTAATTCATGATTGAACATTTATTTAATGGATTGTTAACAGCGTTAAGCTTTGACGTTTTTCCCGTTTTATTATTTGGTGTTGTTGGCGGTATTATATTAGGTGCCATGCCAGGATTAACTGCGACGATGGGTGTGGCTATACTACTTCCATTTACATTCGGAATGGATTCGACTCCTGCACTTGTAATGCTAATTGGCGTGTATATTGGTGGCATATACGGTGGCTCTATTGCTGCTATATTATTAAACACTCCTGGAACACCAGCTTCAGCAGCAAGTGTTTTAGACGGTTATACATTAACCAAGAATGGTCAAGCCGCAAGAGCATTAAGTATCTCTGCAATCTCTTCATTCACCGGAGGGATAATTAGTACTATTTTATTAATTGCATTTGCTCCCATTCTAGCTAACTTTGCATTAAGGTTTAATGCTCCAGAATATTTCGCATTAGCTCTTTTTGGTCTAACTATTATTTCAAGTATTTCTGGTAGCAATCTTTTGAAAGGTTTACTTGCGGGTACTATTGGTCTTTTAATATCAACTGTTGGGCTAGATCCTATTAATAGTGTACCAAGATTTACTTTTGGTGTATTAGATTTATATAGCGGTATTAATATAATCCCTGTATTGATCGGCCTTTTCGCACTATCTGAAGCACTGACTCAATTAGAGACAGTGATCAGTGATAAAAAACAAGTGCTACGTAGTTTTAGTTTAAAAATGCTAAGCCGAAAAGATTTAAAAGAAATTACTCCTACTGCAGTTAAAAGTGGTGTAATAGGGACCATGATAGGAAGTATCCCAGGAGCTGGTGCGGATATCTCTTCTTTTGTTTGTTATAACGAAGCAAAGCGCGCATCAAAAAATCCTGAAGAATTTGGTAAAGGTTCAATTAAAGGTTTGAGCGCGGCGGAGTCTGGTAATAATGGAGTAACAGGCGGAGCCTTGGTCCCTCTTCTTACTTTAGGTGTTCCTGGTGACGCTGTTGCTGCCGTTCTTTTAGGCGCATTAGTTATTCAAGGCTTAAATCCAGGACCTCTATTATTTACCTACAGCCCTGATATTGTGTATGGAATATTTAGCTCAATGTTAGTTGGTAACATAATTATGCTTATCGTTGGGTTAGTTGGGATTCGTTTTTTCTGCAAGATTATTGAGATTCCTAGATTGTTAATGATTCCAGTCATCATGTTTTTATCAATCATTGGTGCTTACGCAATTAATAATTCAATGTTTGATATTGGCGTCGCGATCTTCTTCGGATTATTAGGATTTATTTTAATAAAATTCCGTGTACCCTTGTCTCCTATATTAATTGCAATGATTCTTGGACCAATGGCGGAAACAAATTTAAGAAAATCACTTCTTTTATATGAAGGATCATGGTCCTTCTTATATGATAGGCCAATTGCTTTATTCTTTGTTGTGCTGACATTGTTTTCTGTTTATACCGCAGTGCGTTTTAATATGAAGAAAAAATCTTAAGTTAAAAATTAATAAATCGAAAATTAAAACTTAATTTTCTAAAGGTGAAATAAGATAGACTATTTTTTGATGGTTTTCTTTTTTCACCTTTTTTATTTAAATTCAACTAACGTATGATATTAGTATTCAAATAAAATAATTATGATTGTAAGATAATATAAACCCTCTAATTTATATTAAAATAGAAGATTTTATTAATTATTGGGCTACTTTGGAGTGAATTCTTATTTTCTTGGTCAAGGTATTGAGACAACTAGGCACATAAAAAATGTTTGAATACATATTAGAGTCTGATAATTTTTTCGTCACTATGAAGTAATGGAAAAATATTGGTTTTAAATATTTAAGTGAACTAATTGAAAGCATAAAAAAACGCCCTTTCGGGCGTTAAAAATCACTGTGAGGTGATTGTTCGTTGATTTACAGAGAGTTTATGCAGCACCCTGAGTAGCGATCTTTATACGGTTTTCTTCCACCCCGTGACAAGCAATTAAATGGCTTTGTTCTAGGTTCTCATCACTATCTAATCTCAATGTGGGTGTTTCTGTTTTACAGCGATCATTCGCATAACTACAACGACCGTGGAAAGCACAACCAGACGGTGGATTAAGTGGGGATGGTAGTTCACCTTCTAATTTAATACGCGTACGGCGTTTCTCTGGTGACAGCTGAGGTGTACTAGATAACAAAGCCAAAGTGTAAGGATGTTTGGGGTTCTCGAACAATTGCTCACGAGTACCTTGTTCTACCACTTTGCCGAGATACATAACCATGACATCGTCTGCGATGTGTTCTACCACAGATAAATCATGGGAAATGAATACATAACTCAAGCCAAACTCTTCCTGTAAATCCATCATCAAGTTCAAGACCTGCGCCTGAACTGATACGTCGAGAGCTGAGACAGGCTCGTCGGCAACAATGACATTTGGATCCAGCATCAGGCCTCGAGCAATGGCAATACGTTGACGTTGACCACCAGAGAACATGTGCGGATAGCGGTCATAGTGTTCGGCCTTCAAGCCTACCTTTGCCATAATTGCCAGCGCTTTTTCTTTTCGTTCTGTTTTTGAAAATTTGGTATTAATGATCAGAGGCTCTTCTAAAATTGCCCCAATTTTCTTACGTGGATTTAATGAACCATAAGGGTTTTGAAAGATGATTTGGATCTTCTGACGTAACTTAGCTTGAGCATCCTTGGTTAAAGTTAGTAAGTCTTCACCTAGATGAGCCAAGCTTCCACCTGTTGGTGTTTCGATCATAGTGAGCATACGACCTAGGGTCGATTTACCACAACCTGACTCCCCAACGACAGCAAGGGTTTTGCCTTTTTCAAGGTTGAAGCTAATGCCGTCTACCGCTTTGACAACGGCATCGGGTTTAAACAAACCTTGTTTAACATGGTAATGCTGCTTGAGGTTCTCAGCTTTTAAAATTAAGCGGCTATCGAATGACTTGTCAAATTGACTCATGCGGTTGGTCTCCCTTCGCTGTCCAATGGCGTATGGCATTTTACTTGACGGTCTAGATCGCCTTGGTTCTCAGGCTCCACCTTACGGCAATGATCTGTGGCATAAGGGCAGCGAGGACTTAACAAGCAACCAAGAGGGCGATCATATTGGCCAGGAACTACGCCCGGAAGTGCTTCAAGTCGAGCTTTCCCTGCGGCCGATTCTGGTAAGGAAGCAAGCAAAGCTTGTGTGTATGGATGTCTTGGTGTGTTAAATACTTCTGATGCAGGGCCGGATTCAACAATCTGTCCCGCATACATTACAATCACACGATGTGCGACTTCAGCCACAAGAGCCAAATCGTGAGTAATTAACACCAATCCCATTTGTTTTTTACGTTGCAGATCAATTAGTAGATCAATGATCTGAGCCTGTATTGTTACGTCTAAAGCGGTTGTCGGCTCATCAGCGATCAATAAACGCGGATTACAAGCAATGGACATAGCAATCATTATTCGCTGGCTCATACCACCAGAAAGCTGATGAGGATAATTATCCAAACGAGATTCCGGTGCAGGAATCCCTACTTGAGTGAGTAGCTCAATAGCGCGGGCTTTCAGTTCTTTTTTACTGCCGCCTTGATGTGTCTTTAATGCTTCAATGATTTGATAGCCCACGGTAAAACATGGATTCAAACTGGTCATCGGGTCTTGGAAGATCATTGCAATATCGGAGCCTGTTAGCTTACGACGTTGCTTTTCTGGCATGGCTTGTAGGTCTTGGTCATCAAAACTTAGTTGCTCTGCACTGACTTTACCAGGGAAATCAATTAATCCCATGATAGACAAAGAGCTCACACTTTTTCCTGAACCTGATTCCCCTACAATACCAAGGACTTCCCCTTCTTCTACTTTGTAACTGATGTTATCTACGGCACGAAAATTACCGAAGGTAACACTTAAATTTTTCAACTGTAACAGTGACATCTGAACCTCTCCTACTGTTTCAATTTAGGGTCAAGAGCGTCGCGTAAGCCATCGCCCATGAGGTTAAACGCCAATACCGTGATCAGTATGATCAAACCTGGGAAGGTAACAACCCACCATGCGCGTTGTACGAATTGCAAAGCGTTAGCCAGCATAGATCCCCATTCTGGTGTTGGTGGCTGAGCACCTAACCCAAGGAAACCAAGTGCTGCCATATCAAGAATCGCACTTGAAAAACCAAGTGTTGCTTGCACGATCAGAGGTGCCAAGCAGTTTGGTAAAATACAAACAAACATTAAACGTAATGGGCTAGCACCAATGACTCGTGAAGACGTCACATAGTCACGAGACATTTCGGCCATGGTTGCAGCACGGGTTAATCGCACATAATGGGGTAATGACACAATAGAAATGGCTAATGCCGCATTCACAATGCTTGGCCCTAAAATTGCGACAATCGCAATCGCTAACAACAAGCTTGGCATTGCCAGCATAATATCGACGATACGCATGATCGCAGTATCAATAAGGCCTTTGAAATATCCAGCTACAAGGCCAAGTAAAATCCCCATAACCAAAGAAGCCGTCACCGCTACAATGCCAACGGCAATAGAGAGACGAGAGCCATAAATTAAACGTGACAGAATATCGCGGCCAACGTCATCAGTACCCAACACAAAGGACCAGTTACCGCCTTCCAACCATGCTGGTGGCAATAGCAAGGCATCACGGTATTGATCAGATGGTGAATGTGGAGCAACAAAATTGGCAAATATCGCCATAAAGAAAATCAACGCAATAACAATAAGGCCACCGAGAGCGCCTCTGTTACTGCTGAAATAGTGCCAAAACTCTTGAAACGGCGTCATAGGGACAGGTGCCGATAATTGGCTATTGTCCGTTGACGCTTTTGTAGAAGTAGTCATAAACGTCTCCTTATCGGCTATGTCGAATGCGTGGGTTAATGATGCCGTAAGTGATATCTACCAAAAGATTCACGAAAATGATGATACAAGCCACAATTAAAATGCCGCCTTGTACTACAGGGTAATCACGACGGCCAATCGATTCGATTAACCATTTACCAACACCTGGCCAAGCAAACACGGTTTCCGTCAAAATCGCACCAGATAGCAATATACCTACTTGCAAACCGATAACTGTAACCACAGGGATTAATGCATTACGAAGAGCGTGAATAACGATAACTCGCCAAGGCGCGATACCTTTAGCGCGGGCTGTACGAATGTAATCTTCGCTCAATACTTCCAACATAAAAGAACGGGTCATACGGGCAATTACAGCCATAGGAATCGTTCCGAGTACGATACTTGGTAAAATAAGATGGGAAACAGCAGAGGTAAATGCTCCCTCTTCATCAGATAAGAATGTGTCAATCAACATAAAGCCGGTGACATCGTCAATCCAATAAGTCACATCTATCCGCCCAGAAACAGGCGTCCAACCAAGGTTGACAGAAAATACCAGCATGAGCAGTAAAGCCCACCAAAAAACAGGCATGGAATAACCCGTTAGGGAAAATGTCATGACGGAATGATCAATAACGGTACCGCGCTTTACTGCTGCGAAAATGCCTGCGGGTAAACCGATAAGAATGGCAAATATAGCGGCACATGTGGCCAATTCTATGGTTGCTGGGAATAAGGTTAAGAACTCACTCATTACTGGCTCTTTAGTAACAAGAGAGTTGCCTAAGTCGCCTTGTAAAACACCTGCTACATAACGGAAGTATTGAATATACATTGGTTGGTCGAAACCCAATTGAGCGCTTAGTTCAGCATGACGTTCAGGGCTTACACCACGTTCGCCTGCCATGACATCAATAGGGTCACCAGGAATTAAGCGAATAAGGGTAAAGGTCAATAAGGTGATCCCGATGAAGGTCGGAATAACGAGGCTTAAACGACGAAAAATAAATTGAAACATAAAGGACTGATTCTCTTACCATGTTATAGGAGCACATCACTTCGATTTGAATAGCCGTACGATTTGAATGGCTGCTCGACTCGAATAGTCATTCGATTTGATTAAGCATTGGTTTAATCAGATCCGCTCTATGAACAAAATGCCTACTCACGTCCCAGCGAGCAGGCATTTTATAAGTTGTCCAATTAAGGACGATCTTTTAAACGCTGTTTATTTACTAACGTTGTAGAAGAAGTGACCACCAAGTGGATCTACTTTATAGCCTTTTACTTCTTTACGAATTGGTTCGTAAACGACAGAGTGAGCAATGGTGATCCAAGGTGCTTCACGTTTGAAGACAACCTGAGATTCTTCATACAACTTAGTACGTTCTGCTTTATCCGCAGTACGTTTTGCGCCTAGCAACAAGTTATTGAACTCTTCGTTACACCATTGTGCGCGGTTAGAACCACCAACACCTTCACAGCCAAGTAGCACGTATAGGAAGTTATCTGGGTCACCATTATCACCAGTCCAACCTAATAGAACGGTATCGTGTTCACCTTTCTTAGAGCGGTCTAGGTATTCACCCCACTCGTAAGAAACGATTTCTGCTTTCACACCAATTTTTGACCAATCTTCCTGCATAACTTCTGCCATACGGCGTGCATTTGGATTGTATGGGCGTTGCACAGGCATTGCCCAGATGTTGGTTGTAAAACCATTTGGGTAACCAGCTTCAGCTAAAAGTTTTTTCGCTTTCACTGGATCATATTGGTAATCAACAACTTTGTTGTTGTAAGACCACATTGTTGGCGGAATTGGGTTCTTAGCTGCTTTACCTGCACCTTGGAAAACCGTATCAATGATTGCGCTCTTATCCGTTGCTAGGCTTAATGCTTGGCGAACTCGAACATCATCAAATGGTTTTTTCTGAGTGTTAAACGCTAAGTAACCAACGTTTAAACCTTCTTGGCTAAGTAGGTTGATATTTGGATCCGACTCCATTTGCTTAAGATCAGCTGGGTTCGGGTAAGGCATAACATCACATTCGCCTGCTTTTAGTTTTGCATAGCGAACAGAAGCGTCTGGTGTGATAGAGAAAACAAGACGATCTACTTTTGCTTTGCCTTTCCAGTAATCTTCAAAGGCTGTGTAGCGGATCAAGGAATCTTTACGGTACTGAACTTTTTGGAAAGGACCTGTGCCTACTGGATCGCTGTCTAGTTTCTCTGGTGTACCAGCAGCCATTAATTTATCCGCTTGTTCTTTAGAGAAGATAGACGCGAAATCCATTGCCATGTTGGCAACAAAAGGTGCTTCTGGTTGGTTAAGAACAAATTTCACTGTGTAGTCATCGATTTTTACGATGTCTTTGATCAAGGTGTCCATGCCCATAGCTGTGTAGTACTCATAAGAGCCACCAGAGACCATGTGGTAAGGATTGTTTTTATTGCCTTGACGATCAAACGAGAAAATTACATCGTCTGCGTTAAAATCACGTGTTGGTTTGAAATCTTTAGTTGAATGGAACTTAACGCCTTTACGCAAATGGAAAGTGTATTCAAGACCATCGCTTGATACATCGTAGCTTTCAGCAAGTCCAGCTTCAGTTTCCGTCGTGCCTAATTTGAACTCTAGGAGACGGTTGAACATGTTTTTTGATGAAGCATCAAATGTGGTACCAGAAGTGTAAAGTGAAGCGTTAAAGCCTTCAGGACTGCCTTCTGAACAGTAAACCAATGTAGTTGCAGCGTGAGCAGATGTACTGATTGCTCCAGCGGCCATAAGTGCAAGTGTCAGTTTTCCTAACCCTTTTTTCATTGTAACTCTCCAATTAACGTAATTATATATCGTGCGAACACGTGGGAAGTCGAATCAAGGTATTCGTTACTTTTGTGATTTCTTACTAGAGGGGCGAACATCTTTTGTAGAGCGCCTTTTAGAAACAAACCCCATTCAAACTACTGTTCAAATGGGGTTGTTCTGCCTCATCCTTGAGCCCCCTTTAGCCACTTAAATAACCCTGAATAAACACAGTTATTTAAAAATAGCATTATTGAAGATTACTTAAGCGCCATTAAATGACCAATCGAAATAACGATATGTCCTATGCATGTAATGAATATGAAATAGGAATGATGGCTGTAGAGCCTTGTTACATAAGGTTTTAGCTTTGATGAATAACGTAAGTAATGTGGAAAAAATGTGTGATATTTCTTATCAGAAAAGAATCTGATCGCACAGATGTAACGACTTTTATCGTGTTATAGATAAGAAAAGAGCTTGAGGAGAGTGTCGAGAAGATGGATTCAATATAGGCAGAAAGTAAAAAGGAGGTTAAAAAGAACAAAGCCCAACACTTATCAAAATATTGGGCTTTGGGGATTTATCAAAACAGAAAAAATAGAGGGGAGCGGTAAAAACTAAGCTTTTTTATCGAATGCTTTTACCAATGCTGAAGTATCTTGGCGGCCTCGACCTTCTTTTATTAAATCCTGGTAATCTTGGTCGATTGCTTGGGTCAATGGTAAAGAGAAGCCCATTTTTTCTGCCTGAGCCAAACAAAGCCCCAAATCTTTATGCATCCACTCAATAGCGAAGCCAAAATCGAATTCGTCTTTTGCCATGGTTTCACCACGGTTTTCTAATTGCCAAGAGCCTGCTGCGCCATGCTTGAGAGTATCAACCAAGGTTGCGACATCTAAATTAGCTTTCTGAGCAAAGCGGATACCTTCGGATAAACCGGATAAAACGCCACCGATTAAAATTTGATTTACCATTTTAGTGAGTTGACCATTACCTACTGGGCCCATCAACGTAGTTGCTTTTGCATAAGAGTCCAAGACAGATTGAGCTTTATCTAAGTCACTTTGCTCACCGCCGATCATAATTGTTAATACACCATTGACTGCACCTGCTTGCCCGCCAGAAACAGGTGCATCCATAAAGAAGAAGCCATGCTCTTGTGCTGCTTGATGTAGTTCTTTGGCTACTTCTGCAGAAGCGGTTGTGTGATCAATAAATAAAGTACCTTTTTGAGCGTTTCGAAAGGCACCATCAGGGCCTAAATACACTGCACGTAAATCGTCATCATTACCTACGCAGGTTAAAACTATTTCCGCATTTTGAGCCGCTAATGCTGGTGTAGCGACAGAAGAGCCAGTGTACTCTTCGCACCAGGTTTGGGCTTTTTGAATTGAACGGTTGTATACGATGACATCGTGTCCTGCTTTACTCACATGACCCGCCATTGGATACCCCATAGTTCCTAATCCGATGAAGCTGACTTTCATTGCATTCTCCTTCCTCTATTATTCAAGATGGCGCTATTTATGCTGTAATTTGATGAATAGATAATACGTGGTTGTTAAATAATTACGAGATACAAAAAATACGAAAATTGAGCATACAGAAGCGAATTAAAGGTGGTTTTGATATGTTTTACGTAATTCCTAGAGGTGGAGGCCTCGCCTGACATCCCTGTGGATAACTCTGTGCAAGAAAAATCAGACGAGAGATTATTTCGTTGATATAGGGTTATTTGTCTAGAATCGTGCATATTTCATACGATTTTTCTCTTTTATTTTTGCGCTGCAATTTCTTCCTCCTATTGTCAATAGTGAAACGTGATTTTATTTTATAAAAAAGATTTCTCAAATTGACATAGTTGATATTGATTATTAATCGAATAGTAAATTTAAAAACACAGAAATATAGATAAAATCTATTTAAAACATGATGTTATGTGTTTATTTCCTCCTTTATTAAATTAAATAAAGCATGAGCCAGTTGTTCATTAGCATGGGAGTCTAGATGCACACCATCGACTTCACTTGGCTGTAAAATACCAGCAGAGTTAAGGAAAAGGCATTTGTTGTGAATAGCCATATCTTGGTAGTGTTGGTGAAAATGTTGAGATTTTTCAATGGCTCCGTCGAAGTTCGCGGCCAAAGAGCCCATTGGGGATAAAATATTTGGCGGGGCCACGACAACAAGGGTTGGGCTAGGAAAACCGTGAGAATTCGGCATTCTTGACCTTTCAATCAATTTCTCGATGCCTTTTGCTGCTTCATAGGCTCCAACATTAAAATGTCGCTTCAAATCATTCGTGCCTAGCATCAAAATTAAAATATCAACAGGCCCAAAGGTTTCCAAAGCCGCTTGCAGATAAGCTAAGCCATTTCTGCCTTCTAAAAATGGATCATTCCACAAGGTGGTTCGGCCCGGTAATCCGAAATTAATGACGTCGTGTTGATGACCTAATAAGCCATTTAATATGGATGGCCAACGAAGGTGTTTAGGGTAGCGTCCACCATTAGGAATTCTGCCCCAAGTTAGAGAGTCGCCGTAACATAAAATAGTCGCCATAACCTACTCCTTGCATTTTCCTATGAGTCACTGAATAGTGTAGTAAATATAACGCTGATCTGAACAAGAATTATCGTCGAAAAGACAGGTTCATTAATGTTTGTCAGGGTTAAATAAAATAATAATAAATCGCAAAGAGGCCTTTATGAGCGATACACCTTTTTATACAAAAGATGAAATGCATTTAGCATTTGGTCGTCTGAAGTCTGTCGCTAAGCAAACGCCCTTTCCAACAGTGGAACAACGTCAACAATGTTTAACTGATCTAAAAATTTCTTTGTTGAATTATGAACTCCCTTTGTTAAATGCTTTGCAGAAAGATTTTGGCTGCCGTGCTTATGAAGAATCTCGGCTGCTTGAATTTATTCCTTTATTAGGTGAAATAAAGCACGCCAAGCGTCACCTTGCTAAATGGATGAGATCATCTAAACGCAATGTACATATCAGTAGTTTCCCCGCAGCCGCTAAAGTGGTGTATCAGCCTAAAGGTGTTGTCGGTGTTATCTCTCCTTGGAATTATCCTGTTTTACTTTGCTTGGGGCCTTTGGTAGGTGCTGTAGCAGCAGGCAACCGAGTGATGTTGAAAGTGTCGGAGTTTTGTCCAGAAACTAATAAGGTATTACGAGATATATTGAACGAAGCAATGGGAGATGATTGGGTAGAGTTGGTGGAAGGCGAAGCAGATATTGCGGATGAATTCAGTCAAATCGCCTTTGATCATTTACTGTTTACTGGTTCAACATCTGTTGGTCGTATTGTGATGCGTAATGCGGCTAAGCATTTGACACCCGTGACATTGGAGTTAGGTGGTAAATCGCCTTTGCTTGTTGCCCCTTCTGCGGATTTAAGCGATACGGCTAAAAAACTGATCTTTGGTAAAATATTGAATGCAGGACAAACCTGTGTAGCGCCAGATTACGTGCTTTGCCATCAAGATCAAAAGCACGGTTTGATTGAACAAATGAAAGCGGAGCTCGCAGTTTATTATCCAAATGGTATTCTCAGCCCTGATTACACAAGCTTAGCGAATAACCGACAGATGAGTCGTTTGAAAGGTTACCTTGAGGAAGCTTCTGCGGCTGGAATTACATGTGAAAACCTCATGGTGGGAGAAGCCGAGCAAGATGGCAAATTGGCGTTTCATATTTTGCATCATCCAGACGATAAATTGGCCATCATGCAGGATGAAATATTCGGACCTTTGCTGCCTATCTTGACCTATGCAGACATAGACGAAGCGTTTGATTATATTCAACAGCAACCTCGTCCATTGGCTATGTATCTCTTTACTCAAGATAAAGAAGATCAAAAACGCAGCGAAGAAAATATTGCCAGCGGTAGTTTAGTTGTTAATCAAACGATTATCCAAGTGGCACAACCGGATCTGCCTTTCGGTGGTGTCGGCGCATCGGGTATTGGTGCATATCATGCAGAAGAAGGTTTCCGGACATTTTCACACGGGAAGTCTGTGCTACGTCAACGAGGCTTCAACATTGTTGGCTTATTTCGCCCTCCATATAAACGCCGAATACATCGAATCATTGAAAAATACTGGCCTTTTTTGTAAATGTCGATTGAATAAGTATGATTAGTATAGAATTTCAACGTTCTGATAATTGAGGCTGCTTAATAGTGACTGGGTAGGTTCTCTGTCTGTAATAACACAATCATAGTCACTTATTTTTCCCCATAAGCAACGTGATTCCGTTTCGAATTTTGTACTATCAATAACCAATATTCGATAGTGACAGTGATCCACTAAGGCCTCTCTTGCCATGACTTCTTCATCTGTAAAGTCGAATAGGTGTCCTTGCTTATTGATGGCAGCAACAGAGAAAATACCGATATCAGCTCGATATCGTTGGAAAAACCGCATGGCATCACCACCAATGACATCTTGATCTCGCATTCTTACTTTTCCGCCTGAAATAGTCAGTTCACAATCTGGGTGTTCACATAAATTTCGAGCCGCATGTAGGTTGGTTGTCATTACTTGTAGGCCTTGAAAGGTGTTTAGTTGACTGGCAACTTCCGCCACGCTTGAACCACTCCCAAGGAAAATAGACTGATAATCTGCAATTTTGCTAATACATAAATCTGCAATACGCTTCTTCCCTTCCGCATTACGAATTCGCCTTTGGTCAAAGCTGATATTTTCTCTATGGGGAAAAGGGATGACTTCCCCATGACTGCGTAATAACAAGCCTTTTTCAGCCAACAGTCGGATATCTGAACGAATTGTCTGTACTGATACTGCAAATTCGTCAGCAACGGCTTGTAATGTTTGTCGCCCTTGCTCGTTAATCCATTGAACAATTTCGTGATGGCGTTGATTCATTGCTAAATCCTTTCTAATCATGTTTTTTAAAATAGATTTTCGAAACGAAAGTAACTAATCATCAAACGAAAATATTTTGTCACTATAGTGTCAAATTGTGTCGGTATTGTTGCAGCTCACTTATCAAAAAGAGAGTTTCCCAATGACCATGAAGAAGACTTTATTGATATGCGCAGCAGCCCTTGCTTTCCCATTATCTGTGCAAGCTCAAGATGTATTGACTCTGTACACGAGTCAACCAAACAAAGACGCACAAATGACGGTAGATGCTTTTGAGGCAGCTAACCCTAATATTAAAGTTGAGTGGGTTCGTGACGGCACGACTAAATTGATGACCAAACTACGAGCAGAATTGTCTTCTGGTGTTGTGAAGCCTGATGTTCTGCTAATTGCTGACAGTGTTACTATGGAATCTATGGTGTCAGATGGTTATCTGGAAGCATACTTAAGCCCCAATCGAACAAAATATGAAGATAGCTTGTACAGTGACAAAGGCTATTATTATGGAACCAAACTGATTACGACTGGCATTGTTCATCATAAAAATGCACCGCAATCGCCAACGGATTGGTCTGACTTCATAAAACCGGCCTATAAAAATCAAGTAGCAATGCCAAGTCCTCTATATTCTGGTGCCGCTCTAATCCATCTTGCGACGTTAACAGATGAAAAAACGCTAGGTTGGAATTACTACGAGCAATTACATACGAACCAAGTGAAAGCTCAAGGTGGTAACGGCGGTGTACTAAAAGCGGTAGCTTCAGGTACTAAGCCTTATGGCGTCATTGTTGATTTCTTAGCCATTCGAGAAGCGGCTAAAGGCTCACCGATTGAATTTGTTTTCCCTAAAACCGGTGTAAGTATGGTGACTGAGCCCGTTGCCATTATGAAGGGCGCGAAAAATAAAGCTGCCGCAAAACGTTTTGTTGATTTCCTCTTGTCGAAAGAGGGTCAGCAGTTGGTATTGGAGCAAGGCTACTTGCCTGCTCGTGGTGATATTGGTGTACCAACAGGTTTCCCTAAACGTGAGGCAATTCGTTTAATGCCTTTTGATGCAGCGAAAACCCTAGAGAATAATGAGGCAAATAAAGCCCGTTTCAGCAAGATCTTTGAAGGTTAAGCGATATGACCCCTTCTTTGATTAAAGCGCGTTTTATAGATAGACCTTCTATGGATAGCCAGCTTCGCTGGTTATCCATAGGATTGTTCGTCTTAATTGCAGCGTTAAGTGTTGTGCCGAGTTTACGTTTGCTTGTGGAGGCACTAAGTCAGGTTACCTTGTCTGCGTCGTCACCTTTGGCAGAAGTCTTACGTAGTGAACGAACTTGGATTGCGCTAAAAAATAGTTTTTACACTTCAGGTTTAGGTACCTTAATTGCTGTTGTTTTAGGCTGTGGTTTCGGTTTTGTTACCACGTTAACGAATATTCGAGGCCGTGCAGTTTGGGTATTCTGCTTTATGTTGCCTATGATGATTCCGCCCCAAGTAACGGCATTGAGTTGGTTGCAGTTGTTTGGGCCAGCAAGTCCTATCTTAAATACATTTGGTATTGCGCCTGCATTAGGTAGCCCTCAGCCAATGTACTCTGCAGAAGGCATTGCCTTGTTGTTAGGGATTCAAAGTGCACCATTAGTTTATCTTGCTCTTCGAACTCAGCTTATTGCGCTACCACAAGATTTATTGGAAGCAGCACAATTAGCAAAAGCATCTCCGTTTCGTGTTTGGGTTGATATCATCGTCCCCCTTTGTCGTAGTGCTATTGTGGCTGGTGCCGCGTTGGCGTTTGTTTCTTCGTTGGGAAATTTTGGTATTCCCGCCATGCTCGGTATTCCTGCTGGTTACATTGTTTTGCCAACCTTGATTTATCAGCAAATGGCAGGTTTTGGTAACGACATGCTGAGCCAAGTAGCGGGTCTGTCGATGATCATAGCCCTATTAGTATTGGCGGGTATGTTATTACAGCAATGGTTACAACAGCGCAGTCGTTATGCCCTGCTAGGACATACGGCTCGGTCTATTTCTTTCCATCTGAAGCGTTGGCGTTTACCTCTTGAGTTATTGCTTGCCGTGATTCTGTGTTTCATTCTAGTTGCGCCATTATTCGCTTTGATCGTGAGTTCTTTGGTGCCTGCTTTAGGTATGCCTTTAACCCTAGATACACTGACATTCTCCGCTTTTCACGAAATGATTAGTCGTCAGGGAGTAACCAAACGAGCTTTTGAAAACAGTGTGTTTCTTGCCTTTGCAAGTGCTTTTGTCTTGATGATTGTTTCCTTGCCATTAGGTTATCTCTTGATGCGCTTGCCAATGCGTACAAGAGCAGTAATAGCTAGTCTGATCGAAGTGCCTTATGCCATTCCTGGGATTGTTTTAGCGATCGCCTTTATTTTGTTATTTGCCAAACCTCTGCCGTTTATCGAAGTCAGCCTGTACGGCACTTTAGGCATTATTTTCTTAGCCTACCTTTCTTGTTTTTTGAGTGTCTGCTTGAAGCCTGTATTAAGCGCCATGTCGCAACTTGATCCTGCCTTAGAAGAAGCGGCTCAACTCGCCGGTGCACGACCAATTAAGCGACTGATCGATATTATTCTGCCCCTTACTGCGCCGGCCTTTTTTGCTGGTGGTTTATTGGTTTTTCTTATCTCGATAAATGAGCTGACGGTTTCCGCTTTATTGTGGAGTGCAGGAAACGAAACTTTAGGGGTTTTAATTTTTAACCTAGATGAAAGTGGTGACAGTGTGCTTGCTTCTGCCATTGCTGTGCTGGTTGTCATGCTGGTGGCTGGGTTAATGAGTTTACTGAGCTTATTTGCCCCTCGACTGCCAAAAGGAGTTATCCCATGGCACGATTAATATTAGAAAATCTTCATAAGTCATTTAACGGTGAAGCTGTTGTAAATAATCTAAATCTTACAATTGAACCGGGTGAATTTGTTGCATTACTTGGTCCAAGCGGTTGCGGTAAGTCCACTATTCTAAGAATGTTGGCTGGGTTTGAACCTGTTTCTGATGGGCAAATTACTCATGGAGAAATTTGCCTTTCGAGTAACAAGCATCATGTGGCAACGGAAGACAGAAACTTTGGCATGGTCTTTCAATCCTATGCTCTTTGGCCACATATGAGTGTAAAAGACAATGTAGGTTACCCGCTGAAGGTACAAAAGATCAATTTAGTTGAGCGGAACAAACGTATTCAAGAGGCTTTAGAAATTGTCCAGCTTGAGGAATATGCTGATCGATTACCAGCCCAGCTTAGTGGTGGACAACGACAGCGTGTGGCACTTGCCCGTAGTCTGGTTACTGAACCTGATGTGGTGTTGTTTGATGAGCCACTTGCCAATCTAGACCGGCATTTACGTGCAAAAATGGAAGAAACTTTCCGTGCTTTCCATAAACGTACTGGTGCGACTATCGTGTATGTGACCCATGACCAGTCCGAAGCCATGTCACTTGCCGATCGCATTGCCGTATTGAACAAGGGGGAATTAGTGCAATGGGGTACGCCTCAGGCGCTTTATGCCACGCCGAAAAATACTTGGTTAGCAAATTTTATAGGCCGCGGCTCTGTATTGAAGGTGAGTGAAATTGCCCCACAACAATATGTTAATAGCACAGACTTACATGATCTGATCAAAAGATATTCTTCTGAACAGGTTTTTAGTTCAGTGCTTGTTCGTCCTCAAGATATTCGCTTTGTACCTGCTGATGCTTTCTCCATTGTTGTGACAGTAGATAACTGCATCTTTCGTGGAGAGAGATATGATATCGAGTTAACACTGGAAGATGGACAGAAACTGCTTACTTATAGTGATGTGCCTATGACAATCAATAGTCCACATCATATTCGCCTTGAGCAAGCTTGGTCGCTTGAGAGTGAATCATGAAGGTTAGCATTGATATTCTCAGCGGAGCAGGTCGCAAAACAGCGGCTGCAATTTTAGTCACTTATCAAGCTTCCCATGAGTCACGCGAAATACGTCTTTTATTAGATGCGGGTGGCGCATTAGAAGTGGGTGAAGACAAAGGCTGGAATCAGCCGAAAAACCTAGACGCAATTTTAATATCTCATGATCATCAAGATCACATGGGAGGTTTACTTGATGTTGATGGCAACGTCCCCGTTTATGCCACTCAAGAGGTACAAAAATTATTACCAACACATCTTAACCTTCAAACGTTACCTGTTGGTGGCATGACCTTAATTGAAGGTATTGAAGTGACCACAGGATCTGCAGGGCATTCTTTTGGTGGTGTGTGGTTACATTTAAATATTGGGGAAGGTATTTACTACAGTGGAGATTTTAGCTTGGAGTCAACCTTATACCCTTTCACAATGCCACCGAAAGCAAAAATCGCTCTACTTGATGCGTCTTATGGCTTATATGACAACAGCTTAGAGGAAGGTAAGCAGTCACTACTGAGTTTTTTAAAGGAAGAAAAATCCTTGGTCATGCCAGTTCCCCAAACTGGGCGAGCGTTAGAGATAGCTTGTTGGTTAACGTCTTTAGACTTTCATGATTGGACTTTGGGTGAAGATTGTTTGTCAGCAGAAACGGCCTTGGCGTCACCAATGGAAGGAATATGTGCTGACACTAGACCCGTATTAGAGCGCCTTAAAGGCAGACAGTTTGACCTCAATACGAAAGTTATCTTATGTGGTGACCCTGATGGTGTTAGTGGTATAGCTGCAGATTTACTACTTCAACCAGAAACCTATTTGCCCGTTTATACAGGCCACCTTCCTGAGCATGCTCGACAAGCGGTCAGTGAAGATAAGGCGCACTTTGTACGTTGGAATGTACATCCACGTAAACAAGACTTAAAACGCCTTATTAATCATTTGGGCTGTGATACGTGCGTTCCTCTTTTTCATGGCATGAAAGACCTACAAGAGTGGCAAACAGCGCTTGGTCCAAGTGTCACGTCACAAACTTATATTGAGAAAACGTATGACATTAATTCGTAAACCATTCGTGTTTGCCCGCCATGCCCAAAGCACATTCAATGCAGCTCATCTTATTGGTGGTTTCACAGACAGCCCACTGAGTGAGCAGGGCATTGAACAGGCAAAAAGTGCAGAGTCGATTCTAGGAGATGTTTTAAATAACGATTTACACCGCAATAAATGGAGTGTTGTAGCGACTAGCACTTTGCAACGAACTCAGAGAACCGCTTTCTATGCGGTACCTAATCAGATGATAACCCCTTATGAACAGCTTAAAGAGCGGGATTGGGGAGATTTAGAAGGTTGCCCGATAGAGCAACAGTTGCCTTATGAGGTGACACCACCGAATGGTGAGTCTTGGGACGATTTTGAGACCCGAATCATCAGTGCACTAAACGATATTTTAGAACAATATCCGCAACCGCTCATTATTGCTCATTCAGGCGTTTACCGAGTGTTGAATAATGTGATTAACGGTACCCCTTATTGCCCAAGAATTGGCAATGTCTCACCTATATCTTTCATACCCAACCAAGATGATGGTGGTTGGAAAATAACTCCCCTTAAAGGAAATTCAATATGACCAAACACGCCGTTATTGTTGACTTAGATGGCACACTTGCAGAATTCGACCACACTCAAGTTGCCCATTGGGTACTAGGTGCAGAGAAGCATTGGGATCCGTTTTTCGAACATATGAAAAATGCCCCTGTGATCGAAAACATACTGCGTTTAGTCACTATTTTAAAGCTGCAAGGCCAATCTATTTTGATTTGTAGCGGTCGTCCTGAATCCCATAAACAGCATTCTATAGAGTGGATGCAACAGTATAACGTGCCTTTCGATGGCGTTTACCTACGCCCTGAAAATGCGGATGAAGTGCCAGATGAAGAGGTGAAAAAAGAACTTCTACAGAAAATTCATGATGATGGCTTTTTACCTTGGCTTGTATTAGATGATCGAGACGCAGTGGTTGCAGGATGGCGTAAATTAGGACTGACATGTTTGCAGTGCGCACCGGGGGATTTTTAACCCGAATGGTTTTTACTATATAGCCATTAACCTAATCTCAAGTTAGCATGGAGCAACTTTTATTTGGAGAAGCTCCATGTTCCAACTTGTATTGCTTAGTAGCCAACAACATGTCGATGTCGCTAATTTATCTCTTTCTGCTGAATTAATGGGTTTACCTAAAGAGATTCCAATTCGTGTCCAGCAAACGTGTCTAATTGGCGGTAAGCAAGCTGGTTCTCGTTTGATTACCTTGGTTGTAGGTGATTCTGTTGTACGTATTGTACCAACGCGAGGAATGGCTGTGTTGGATGTGGTGCGGCATGATGTTCACTTTGGTTGGGATTCCCCTGTTAAAGACATTGTTCATCCGAATTTTATCAACCAAGAAGCGTCTAGTGGTACAGGGTGGTTAGATGGCTTTAATGAAATGGTTGTTCGTTGTGGTTATCAATGGACTGGGCACCCAGGACAAGATGGCGATGAGTTTCTAACTTTACATGGCCGTATCCAAAATACACCAGCAGATGAAGTCATTCTAGAAGTAGAGCAAACTCCGCCTTACCGCGTTACATTACGTGGTCGAGTTGATGAAAAACGTTTCAAGTCTACAAACTTTGAATTACAAACTACCTTGTCACTGACTCCAGACAACCCTTATCTCACAATCGAAGATATTCTGACGAATAAAGGCAGTTATCCGCGAGAATACCAAGCTATCTATCACAATAATTTCGCTCAGCCGATTCTCGAAAGTGGTTCGAAATTGCACGTGCCTGTGGCAGAGTTGTCTCCTTTTAATGATTATGCTGCTGGTGGCTTGCATGACTGGAACTCAATGCCAGAGCCAACTAAAGACTTTGATGAAATGGTTTTCAATGTTCGCCCTATCACTGATGCAGAAGGTTTTTCACATGCTTTGTTACATAATGAAAGGGCAAATAAAGGTATTGAGGTAAGTTATCAGACAGAGACCTTGCCAGTGCTTAGTGTTTGGAAAAATACAGACACACTGGAGCAAGGTTACGTAGTAGGAATCGAGCCAGGAACGAGCTTCGCCTACAATCGCTCTTATCAAAGGAGTTTAAACTTAGTGCCTGTGATAGCAGCGGGAGAATCAAAACATTTTGTTGTACGGTTTGGTTTTTTAACAAGTGAAGCACAAGTAAAGTCCAGTGTGACAAGGATTGCTAATTTACAAAGCTCTCAAACGCCTCAGGTTTCGCCTACACCGCTTGTGCTTCTTGAAAATACATAGCATTACGACTGAAACGTTCCCAGTCGCCAGCTTCCATATAAGGCGCACTGCTTAATGGTTGATTGTATATATAAATCCAACCTCGGCCATAGGGTGAAAATACACGCTTGCGAAGAAATAACGAGGTTTTTATGGATTCTGGGTTGAAGCCTTCAAGGCGATCGAGTTCTTCCAAAATTTCGTCGGACACATCGTACCACTCCACACGGATTCGTCCGCTTTCGTCATGGGTAGGAATAATGCCGGGGAAGTCGCCTAAGTTGTACATGCGAAATCCTGTTAACCAACCTAACCCAATACGTTTACATCCAGCGATTAACTTATGATTGTTTAAACCCTCGCGAAGGGTTCCATAGACAGCAACAATGTTAGTAGTCATGGGTGAATTCCATCTTTATGCATTCAATAAAGTGCACAAGATGGCCTTGCTGAAGCGTCATTTCAAGCCCATAAGGCCGAATCAATAAGTAAATTACAGAGCCCTGACACATCCTTTATACATTCAATAGATTGCTTGTTCAGGGATACATTTTGTAACCTGTTTTTCTGACGTTTTTTTTGCTCAAAATCGTACTTCTTAATTCGGTCACGAAGCGTGAGCCGCTTCATGATCCAATAACCAGCGTTTGCGCTCTAATCCGCCAGCGTATCCCGTTAAACTACCGTCTTTTCCAATGACTCTATGACAAGGAATAATGATGGCAATACGGTTCATGCCATTGGCTCTTGCCACCGCGCGAACGGCTTTCGGGTTGTTCAATCGAGTGGCTTGTTCTTGGTAGCTTGCGGTAGTAGCAAAAGGAATATCACATAAAGCTTTCCAAACAGAGTTTTGGAAGTCTGTTCCCGGTGTATGAAGTTTCACCGTGAAGTCTTTTCGTTGGCCGAGGAAATACTCGTCTAGCTCTTTTTTCAGCTGCTTAGTGTGGATATTTTCGCCTGCCACGATAGGCGCTTTTAGACGACGCTGTAGGTCTTCGAATTCTGTTTCAAGCATACGGCGATCTACAAACTCTAAAAGGCAAATTCCGTCGTCTGAGGCGCATACAAACATGGGGCCAATAGGCGTGGTGAGTCTATCGATTAAAATCACTGGGTTCTCCAAATTTAGCGTGGGCGAATGGCCCAACAGCTTTTTAAAAGTGTAACCGAAACCACTCAAAGAGTCGTAGCCTGAATCTAACGCTGTGTTGGTCGCTGTTTTACCATTTTTTAATTCTTGGAAAGCATAATTGATGCGGTACATACGCTGGAAGGTTTGAAACGTCATGCCGTAATGCTGGTTAAACCAACGTCGTAAAAAAATAGGACGAATGCCTGCTTCAACAAGTTGCTCATCGGTGATTTTTGCTTTGGTGCAATCTCGCACAAGATCCATCGCGACTTGTACTTCATGGGGTGCTTCATGGGCATTTTCGGTAGGTCGACAAACTTTGCAAGGACGAAAACCCGCGTCCATCGCATCTTTAAAGTGAGTATAAAACAACACATTTTCACGTTTGGGTTTGCGGGCACGACAGGTAGCGATACAAAAAATCGACGTGGTTGTCACGCCCACAAAAAACACACCAACATAACTCGATGTACGGTTTATCAACGCCTGATAATAATCATCAGTTAATTTTTCATCAGTGATTAACATAGACATACTCGTTAGCATTTTCTCTGTGTTATGGAATACAACACCCAATAATCTAAGGTTAAGCCATTAGGCTAAAAAACGACAACCGAAAACTGGACGAGTATTTTTATGAGGCATTTTATTAAAAGCGTATCGTGGCGGCAGAAATAATCTTTTGTTTGTCTGTGGATTTTTACTTATCATTCGCCCTCTTTGGATTTTCTTCTGACTCGTATTTAGCTGTTTAAGGGCGATGTTATGGATTACAGTTTATTTACTGTGGCTTTGTTGATGGGCACAGGGTTTGTTGCCGGTATTATTAACACTTTAGCTGGTGGTGGTTCTAACTTAACCTTGCCTGCTTTGATGGTAATGGGAATGCCAGCAGACATAGCTAACGCCACAAACCGTGTTGGTGTCTTTCTGCAAAACGTCACGGCAACCTTTGGCTTCCGCAAAGCCAAAAAACTGGATACCGTTGACATCATGCCAGTGATGATTCCTTCATTAGCGGGGGGCGTTGTTGGGGCTTTCGCTGCTAGTTATGCACCAGAAGCTTGGCTGAAACCATTATTGCTGAGCGCGATGATAGGTATGACGCTCATCATGATTATTCGTCCTGCCATGATTGCACCGCCAGAAGGTACGATTCCATTTAAAGTAAGAGAAAAACCGAGTGCATGGATCGCTTTATTTATCGCCGGTGTTTACGGTGGTTTTGTGCAAGCGGGCGTTGGGTTCATTTTGATTGCGGCGCTAGCAGGAACATTGCGTTATGACTTAGTGCGTACTAACGCGTTAAAAATGGTCTGTACACTCGGCTTTACCGCATTAGCGCTTGGCGTCTTTATTTGGAACGATCAAATTCTGTGGATTCCCGGATTGATCCTCGCGTCTGGCACCATGTTAGGCTCATATCTTGCCGTAAAAATGGCGATCAAAGCCAATCCGAATCACCTTAAATGGTTCCTCTTCATCATGACGGTATGCGGCAGTGCGGCGGCTTTGTTAAGTGATTAATATTTACTTCAGTAATCAATGTTCATTGTTTCAATGACTTTAATATTGAAGAAATTCCAGTCCGAGTAGATTGTTTAGTGGTGATAGGGCGATATACCTTCATTAATTAAAAGTGCTTAAATTACTGGGTTTTAAGCACAGAACATGGATCTTGTTTATCTATCTGCTGGGTGATTAACGCCATCGCTGACGACGACCTCGCCAAGATCAAATGGATTGACTCCTTCCAAACACCCAATATTGTAACCATATATATTTGGTGAAGATCGGCGTTGGTGATGAGTATAAATACCGCAGTTCGAGCAAAAGTAGTGTTTCGCAATCTTGGTGTTAAATTGGTAAAGTTTTAAAACATCATGACCTTTGACTACACGTAGGTTCTTTAATTCGATTGAACCAACGATCGCACCTTTACGGCGACAAAGAGAACAATCACAACGTCTCGGGTCGACAATGCCTTCTGGTAAAGTTAGTTCTAATTCCACTGATCCACAGTGACAAGTCGCTTTGTGCTTGAGTTGAATATCTGTATTGCCGACTTTTTTAATCATGGTTTCTTCCTCTTATTTTTGCTTTAAGGTCTTTGAAATTCCTTTCTCGCTGTGTCTATTTTTTTTCGCATAAAACAATGCTCGGCGTGGTCATTGATAAGCCCCATGGATTGCATGAAGGCGTAAAGTGTCGTTGGGCCAACGAAAGTCCAGCCGAGCTTCTTCAAGTCTTTAGATAAGGCGATAGATTCTTTACATGTGGTTTGTGTTTCTGGTGGTGGCAAGGTGTTTTCATCTGGTTCGTAGCGCCATAGAAACGCCGCAAGAGAGCCTTCTTTGGCAATCATTTCTTGCGCCCGTTTTGCATTGTTTATTACTGCGTAAATTTTGCGTATATTACGGACAATTCTCGCGTCATTAAGTAATATCTCTATATTTTTGTCATTGAACTGAGCAACTTTATTGATATCAAATTGATGAAAGGCAAGACGAAAGTTTTCTCGTTTGGTGAGTATGGTTCGCCAGCTCAAGCCAGATTGGAAGGTTTCCAAGCAGAGCTTTTCAAACAAGCGCTGATCATCAGCAACAGGAAAGCCCCATTCATGATCATGGTAATGGGGAAAGTCCGGAGCGGAATCCGCCCATGCGCAGCGTTTCTTTGAGTCAGTCACATTATTTTCCTAATTCTCGATGACGTGTAAGGCGCGGTATTCGTCGTAGGCGAATTGGTCCGTCATGCCGCTGATGTAATCTTGAATTAGGCGGCAACGGAAGTAAAACTCCCACGCATTGTCAGATAAGCTATGCAGTTCGGTACCTTCAAAATGTTGTTTGAATGATATTAGGTTTTTTAAGGCGGTTTTGTACGCTGCGACGTATTTGCTCGATAACTTGTTACTCAGGCGTGTTTGGTAAAGGTGCGTTTTGTCTTCTCCATTGATAATGGCTGTGAAGGTTTGACTGTCTAACGCTAAGAGAGGTTTGTAGATATCTAATAGCCCAGTAATGATTCGATAACCTTGCAGCTCTTGTTTTTGAACTTCAGGTGCACAGAACACATGATTAAAGGCCACAGATTTTAGCGTTTCTAGGAGCGCATGAGTGCCGCTAAAATCTTCCACTAATGCTTGGTTGTAATGGCCATGGAAAACCGCATCTATGTTGTCGATGAATTGCTTGCTGGCATGGCTCACCGCACGAGTGTTTATTGCTACGCGAAACGGTACAAAAAAATCGCCTTCTATGTTGGTCACTTTATAGCGGCGTATATTATCTTCTATTAGTTTCCCCATTAAATTCTGTTCACTTTCTTTAATATCGAACTCGCTGCTATCGACAATTTCATTGTAGGTTTCTTTGAGTTTGTCGAGCAATTCGTCAAACTTTAAAATGCCCTTTTCTATGGCGTCTTCGATGTCGGCGATGCAGTAAGAGATATCGTCTGCGGCTTCCATGACGTAAGTAAAAGGGGAGCGGCAACCTTCTTGAATATTCAGTGTTGAGTTGATGGTATTGATAATAGGTGTTTCGCTGAGGTAGTAACCGGCTTTCTTTTTAAGGTAGCTTTTCGGATCCTCGTCTTCTTTCTTTGGTTTCGCTTGGTCGGCTCGGCGCGTGTATTTGATGATGCCAGACATTTGCGTGTAAGTGAGATTTAAGGTTTGCAAGGTATGTACGATTCGTAGCGCTTGTGCATTGCCTTCAAAGTTACAGATATCGGTGATGATAGGTTGAAGTGCTTGTGTTGTGTCTGAAAGGTCTGTTTTTTTCTTTTATCTTCTAACAGAGAAGGAATGTGATCACTGAACCATTGATTGATAGCGCCTTCACCAAAATGACCAAAGGATGGGTTGCCAACGTCGTGCATCAAACAGGACATTTCAACGATGGATTCAAACTGGCGATCTAAATCAGTTAGACCATACATTGCTCGTTTTTCTGGGTTGAGATTCTTAAATATTTGTTGGCTGATGAAACGACCCACTTGCTGTACTTCCATGGAGTGGGTAAGTCGGCTGCGTACCGCGGCGTTGCGCTCCAGAGGAAATACTTGGGTTTTTTGTTGTAAACGACGAATGGCGGCAGAGTTAATAATGCGACCACGATCACTTTCAAAAATTGAAAGGTCTTGGTTGTGCTCATCAAAATTTAGTCTGTTGAATGAACGGTGTGGGCGAATTTTATTTTTAAAGTCAATCGTCATTTTTTAGCGTCCTTAACCCTAATCGTGTGTACTCATTGATAGTACCGATATTTCCATAACAAAGTCATGTTTAATCGATTGTTGTCAGTCAGTAGAGAATGCCTGACTTTTCACTGTCATCTAACCGTCACAGAACTGTCACTTAGATGTTGTTTTGCTTAGGTATAGTAAAAGGCACCCTATTGATGTGAAAGGTGTTATGTCTTCAGTTCTTTCTTTATCAACGCTTCAAGAGCATGTGTATTTTCTCTTGAATGAAGTTGAAACGCACTGTCACCTTGTTGAGTTGTTTTTTAAATCGAACTCAACTGAGCTACTGCCGCGGATTCGTGGTCGTAGAGGTTATGTGCAAACGCTGCGTGAAAAAGTGGATATTGAAACGGCGCGTTTATTAGACAGCCGAAAATCTCGAACCAAATTTCATGCTCAAGTTCGAGGTATGCATTCTCTTGTTATCGCGTTGGAAATGCTCACTCAGAATTGCTTTGATTGTATCCGAGAAGGTACGTTAGAAACGCCTTATAAGCACCCAGCGAGTCAAGACTGTCGCAAGCTGATAAAACGTATTGCTCGTGCTTTGAATCTAGTAAAAGTCGGTGTGGGTGAAAATCGTCGTCGTACAGGCATCAAACTTGGACGTCGCACGCATAAATTGCTTACGCAATACAACGATTTGCAAACACTGACCCTGCAAGCAAAACAGACCTTGAGTGATGACGAGCTCAGAGCGGCGATTCTCAGCAACGTCAGTTTAAAGCGATTGATCGAACAACTAAGTGTGGTGGCTGAAGCCTTAATCAAAGCGGATCTTGGCCAAGTTGCGACCTTGCAGAATTACCCTCACTTATTAGACAGCGCTGCCAATCTGAATTATGACTTAAGAGATTTAAAAGTCAGGCGTTTAGCTTTAACTCGATCTGGTAGCGCCATTGCTGCCATTTCCCATAAAAGCGAATCTGGTAAAGAGATTTTGGCGGTTTACAAGGAAGGCGACCGAGCCAAGATCGAAGAAGAAGTGGCAGGCGTAAACCATTGGCGCGACATTGACCCAAGACTTGCGCCGAGTGTGTTATCGCAAACCGGCATGGCAGACGAACAATCCTCTTTATTGATCGAACACATTCCAGGGAAAACCTTAGAAGCCTTGCTGTTAGATGGCGATCAAGACGGTGTGAAAGCGGCACTTAAAGTGCTTTTTAAAACCCTGAATCAAACCTGGAAAACCACGTTAACGGAAGAGTCTTGCGCCGCGAATTTCATGCAGCAATTGCAAAAGCGCATTGGTGATAGTCGCAAAGTGCATCCTGAATTTTTCAAAGACGAAGAGCGCATTTGTGGTTATGTAAGCCCAAGTTTTGATGTACTGATTCGTAAAATATCGAAACAAGAAACCCAGTGGCGAGCGCCCTTTTCTGTGCTGACTCACGGCGACTTTAATGTTGATAACCTGATTTATGATGCTATAGAAAAACGTGTTTATTTCATCGATTTACATCGCGCATCTTACTTCGATTATGTGCAGGATTTGTCTGTGCTCATGGTGTCGATTTATCGGTTGCAGGTATTAAGTGGCGTGACTCGGCAGAAGATGATGGAAAGCGCGAAAGAGATTTACCAATTTGGACGTCGCTTTGCGAACCGTCAGCAAGATACTACCTTTGAAGTACGTTTAGCCGCTGGTCTAGCGCGATCTTTTGCCACTTCCACACGTTTTATTTTTGATAAAAAACTGGCTTCTCGAATGCATTTACGCGCTCGGTATTTATTAGAGCGTTTAGCAAAATTATCGCCAGAAGACACTCAGACATTTACTTTACCACTCAAGGATCTTTATGTTGAATAAGCCAAAAATTGGGGTCATTGGCATCCCAGGGAAATGGTCTACAGAAGTGTTAGCCGATCGCTTAGAAGAGCAAACAGGTTTTCGTGCTGTGATCGATATGAATCAGGTTGAGCTGCGTTTAGATACACAACAACTGATGTATCAAGATCTCGATCTAATGACTTTAGACGGTCTGGTTATCAAAAAAATCAGCGAGGTTTATTCGCCAGCAACAGAAGATCGTATTCACATGTTGTCCTATGCCGAACGTGCTGGTGTAAAAATGTTCAGCCCGACACAAAGTGTCGGTAATTTGATTAACCGTTTAAGCGGTACCTTAGCTTTGCAGCAAGGCAATATTCCGATGCCAAAAACCCGCATTACGGAAAATCTAGAACAAGCGTTTCTTACTGTTCGAGAGTTTGGCTCTGCGATATTGAAGCCGCTTTATTCTACCAAAGCGCGAGGCATGATCATTTTGACTCAAGATGACAGCGATGAATTTGTTCGTCATGCGTTGGAAGAATATCGTCAGAATCAGTCTATTTATTATATTCAGCAAACCGTGAAATTAGATGGTCGCGATTTGGGCATGGTGTTTGTCGGCGGCGAATACCTTTGTACCTATGCACGAGTCGGCAATGACGATTCTTGGAACACAACGATTAACAGCGGTGGGCGCTATGAATTGTTTGAGCCAGATGCTGAACTGATTGAATTAGGTCGTCGAGCACAGTCTTGCTACGACTTGAGCTTTACCACAGTGGACATCGCGTTAACAGATCAAGGTCCAGTGGTGTTTGAAGTCTCGGCGTTTGGCGGTTTTAAAGGCGCATTAGAAGGTTGTGGCGTCGATGCTGCTAAAGTGTACGCGGACTATGTTTTGAAGGCATGTGTATTAAAGGAATGTGTACTAAAAGAAAGTGGTTTACAGGAATCTGATTCAAAGAAAGGCACGAAAGCATGATTAAGACATTATTAAATTTGCCCCATGTTGATGAAGCGTTAAAGCATTGTATTCATGATGTTCGACTGACGTTTGCTGATTTGGCTATTACCGTTCATTCCAATGAAGCCATGTTGCTCGCTGGTTTAGCGGATTATTATCGAAGCTATTTAAAAATTGGCTCGGTGGCGACGTCATCACTGAACTTATATGTGATTGAACAGAGTATTGCTGGGAATGAACTTGATTGGCTAGAAGTGCCAAGAGAAGCCGGTAAGCAAGGCCGAAAAGAAGGCTTTCTTGACGTTGAAGGCGGTCGCTGGATTAAGAAATTCAAAACCGGAATGGCCTTTTTACAACGACCTGATAATACGGTTGCCGTTGGTCCTTGTGCGAGCAATTTGGCGCAAATTATTAATTTCATCAACAACCAGTTTCTTAATCATCATTTACGCCAAGGTTTTACCTTGGGCCACGCATCGGGTTTTAGTGTAAAGGGTGAGGTTACCGCCATTGCAGCTGGTTCTGGCGGCGGTAAATCTACCTTGATGCTGCGTTGTTTGGAAAATTCAGAGCGGGACTTTTTAACCAACGATCGTATCTTGTTGAAAAAAACAGAGCAGGGAACACAAACCATAGGCTTGGCAAAATTACCGAGA
Organism: Marinomonas sp. GJ51-14; assembly: GCF_055808695.1. Taxonomy (NCBI): domain Bacteria; kingdom Pseudomonadati; phylum Pseudomonadota; class Gammaproteobacteria; order Oceanospirillales; family Oceanospirillaceae; genus Marinomonas; species Marinomonas sp. GJ51-14. Next base: position 1,029,676 of record NZ_CM147879.1, on the reverse strand, counting down.
GTCAATCCTGGCACCTTGTTGCACTCGGATCGATTGCGTCACATTTTGCCAGAAGCTCGCCAGCAGGCGTTGCATGAATTGCCGCAAGGGGAACTCTGGTCACTAGAAGAGAAATATGACGTACAAATCGAAGACGATTACGGTCCAAACCGAGTCCAGTTAGCGGGTAATTTAGCGCGCCTAATTATGTTGGACTGGTCGCTAAATAGCTCAGAGCCGACACAAATAGAGCCTGTTGATTTGTCTAAACAGGGTGATGTGATTGAAGGTTTACGTAAACGTCCAGGACCTTTTTATCAAGACAGCAAAGGCTCATTTGCGGATTTAAACGCCATTGATTCGGTGGCGCATTATTGTGATGAGTTAGCGAATGTAAAAGTGTATCGACTAACAGGCAAGATAGATTTCGACCGAGCTTACGATTTGATTGAAACTCTGGACAGTCTATGAATATGGCTATGACCACAAATATGAGCAGCAACATGCGTATCGCTTTGATTCGTCACGGTGCTTATGAACAATTGAAGGATGTGCCGAGTGCCTTACAGCCTTTTCCCTTAACGAAAGAGGGTGAACTTGAAGTGCGTCTTCAAGCCCGCGCCTTTGGCGAATGGCTAAAGCAGACGGGTTCAAAGCTTAACCCTGAGATTGATTCGTCGACCTTGCTTCGAGCTTGGCAAACGGCGTCTATCTACATGGAAGAGTTGGGGGATTACTTTGAGGGCGAGCCACAAGTGCGTTCTTATTCTGCTTTGTGTGAACGCAGCGTTGGTGCTGTGGCGAATTTGTCAATCGACGAAATAGAACGAGTTATGACCTTGGACCCGCGCTTTGAAACACCGCCAGAAAACTGGAAATCAGACAGCTATTATTGTCTACCTTTTGATGGCGCTGAATCGCTTATGCAAGCCGGTCAACGAGTGGCTGATCATCTACAGTCTTGGAAAGCGTCAGAAGAAAATAGGTCTCTTATTAAATTGTTTGTTGGACATGGTGCGTCAATACGCCACTGTGCCTTTCATCTTAACGTCATAAAGTTCTCTGATATTAAACGGTTAAGCATGTTTTACGGACACCCTGTTGTATTGGCGTTTGCGGAAGATCAGCAAGCACAAACGCTTTTTGGTGAGTGGAAAGTACGTCAAATTACAGACGTTCCTGACTAGTTTTCACCCGTTTAAACATAATGAAACAGCAGTACGAAAAGTTAATAAGTAAGACGTTTTTTAAGTTAGTTCAAACGTTCATTTAAAAGGTAAATCACCATGCAGAACCCGATTCCCGCTATTACAGATTACCCTCATCACGCCAATATTATTGCGCGTTTGCCGAGGGAGTGGACATCGTGGCCGCGGGACGACAGTTCGGTGAACAGTCATGTTCTGGAATCCAACGACACACCTGCTCGTTTCGAGAAAAACAAACTCCGTTGGCCAAAACGTTCTGTGGTATTTATCTCTGATCCTCATGCGGATGCGACGGCATTTGAAGCGTCTTTAATTGCGGCTGGTGTGGTGGATCGTAAAAAGAAAGCGGGTTTAGGCCATTTAACGTTGACGAAAAAAGGTAAGAAATCCGAGATCATTATTGGCGGTGATTGCTTGGATAAAGGGCCTAGTAATCTTGCCTTACTGCGCAGCGTGAAACAGCTTTATACCTTAAAGGCTCGTGTTACCTTGTTGGCTGGCAACCATGACTTGCGACTTTTGATGGGCTTGTTGGCGTTGGCTCGTAAAAAAGATGTGGGCAATCAGCACTTTTTTGTTCGTATGGGAAAGAAGGTTGTGCCGTTGTTTCGCGAAGTGTTTGATGAATATTTGGCAGGCACACATTGGGACAAAAAAATCCCAGATGAAGATACCTGTCGTAAACATCTTTTTCCTGGGGAAGATTGGTTTAAAGAGTTTCCTTTTCATGCGGCGGGTTTTTTAACGGTTGAGGGGATCGATCGTGAAGTGCGTAAGATGGAATCGAAAAACCACAGTTTTGAAAAACACTGTCGTGCAGCGGGTTTAAGTTTACGACAAGTGTATGCCACTTCTTTGAAATGCCAGCAGTTATTCCTACATAAAAAAGGCGAATTCAATTGGTTCTTTCGCAAAATGGAGTTGGTCGCAAAACGGGGTTCTTTCTTATTTCTACACGCAGGACTCGATGACAGCATGGGACAAATGTTATTGAAAAGCGGTACGAGTTATGCGAATAAAGCCTTTCATCGTAACTTAAAACGTCGAGACTTATTTAGCTTCTACTACAGCTCAATTGCCAATACCTTCCGTACAAAATACCGCGACGCGGATTTGCCATTGACCGATCGTGGCGTGAAAGCCATTCATAAAGCCGGCATTCATGTGGTGGTTCAAGGGCATGTAAATCGACAACAAGGCCAACGTATAGCGATCAAAAAAGGCTTGGTTCATGTGGAAGCTGATATCACTCTAGACTCTCATTCGCGTCATTCTGAAGGTCTAAAAAGCTACGGAATAGGAGCTACCTTGATTGATAAAGCCACTGGCATCGTTGGGTTAAGTTGTGATTATCCGACTGTAAAAGTGATCTCCGCAGAAGAATTACAGACTATCTACGAGTAACTATTATGAAATCGAAAACAGAATTTAAATATGAAGCCTTGCTTGATCCTGATGATATCCAAGACGTTTTAAAAGCCTTGTCGAAAGGGTTAAGCAAAGGAAAGTTAGAGTTTTCTGATGAAAAAGAAGGTGCCTTATCGCTTGATCCAAAAGGCTTATTACGTTTAAAAGTGACTGCTTCTGATGATGAAGACAGCCAGCAGTTTGAAGTGAAAGTGCGTTGGGAAAAAAGCCCAAAGCGCTTAAATAAAACCGCGCCGAAGATTTCATAAACAGGTGTGCTAGTGAATTAACCGCTAAAAAAACCGCCTTTTTGTAGATGAAAACAATCAGGCGGTGAAGTTGGAATAAAGCTATTTAGATTACTGAATACCAGTCATCTCGTTGAGCGATGTTTTAATACCATTGGCAGATACGAGTAAGGGGTTACCTTTGAGCAACCCTTCTCCAGCTAAAAAGTTATTGGTTGCACCACCGGCTTCATCCACCATGATGAGACCGGCCAAGCAATCCCATGAGTTAATGTGCGGTTCGTAGTAGCCAATTAAGCGACCTGCCGCCACATAGGCCAGCATGAGTGCTCCAGAGCCATTACGAATGAACATGCCGCCTTGGTTTAACAACTTATCGATGAAGTTTACGCACAATGATGCTGGAACTCGGTGAGAAGTGCCTAAACCCATTACGCCTTCTTGTACTGAGTTCACCTTAAGCGTTTCGACTTTTTGATTGTTTACAAAGCAACCTTTTCCCGCCACAGCGCTGAAAAGTTCGCCACTGTTCGGATCAAAGATAAGGCCGCAAGCAATTTTGTCGTTCACCATAAGTGCGATGGAAATACACCAAGCATGCATGCCATTAAGAAAACATGCTGTACCATCGATGGGATCAATTACCCACAAATACTGGTTTTTGCCCTTGGTGACGCCTTGTTCTTCACCGAGAAAACCATCTTGAGGAAAGCTTTCTTGTAAGCCTTCAATGATGGTGATTTCTACATTACGGTCGGCAATGCTGACCACATCCTGTGGCTCCATTTTGGTTTCTACCACAAGCTTTTCCCGATTACGGAAATAGTCCAGTGCTTGAGCGCCAGCCACCTTGATGACTTTTTCGGCCTGTTCGAATCGGTTAAAAACCGCTTGATCTATTAGGTTATGAGCTAAAAACATGAGTTGGACTCCACTCTAAGCCGTCTTAACTAACGCAAGACCGCGATTTGAAAACGCAATAGACACATCGGAACCGACGGGAATTGCTTGCTCAACACGATAATCGACAACGAATAAAGTACCTACTTCGGAGTCGACATCGTATTGCATTTGGTTGCCTAAATAAGTGGCTCGCCTCACATTGCCGGCAAGCCCTGTGGACTGAGGATCAAGCTTAGATAGACGTACTGAGCTCGGGTGTACCGCCAACTGCACGCGGCCTTTGCCAAAGCCGCGCTGGGGTAAAGAGCAACGTAGCGCGCCTACGGCAACTTCCGCCGTTTGACCATCGGTAGCGATAATGTCTGCATCAACTAAGTTAGCGTCACCAATAAAATCGGCAATAAAGCTTGAAGCAGGGGCTTCGTAGAGTTCACGAGGACTGCCTTCTTGAGCAATTACTGAGCGGTTCATCACAATAATACGATCAGATACAGCTAGTGCTTCTTCTTGATCATGGGTGACATACACGGCGGTTAAACCAATTTTTTGTTGGAGTTCACGGATTTCTTCCCGCACATGGCGACGTAATTTGGCGTCTAGGTTCGACAAAGGTTCATCTAAGAGCAGTACTTCAGGTTCTAGAACCAATGCCCGAGCAACAGCGACACGTTGCTGCTGTCCACCAGATAACTCACTAGGGTAACGCTCTCCGTAGCCTGCTAAGCCAACCAGCTCTAACCCTTCTTCGCTTTTTTCTTTCGCTTCGACTTTATTCGCTCCACTGGCGTTAAGGCCATAGGCAACATTCTCGGCTACTGTCATATGAGGAAATAGAGCATAAGACTGAAATACCATGCTGACGTCTCTGTCCGTTGCAGGAAGATGGGTGACGTCTTTATCTCCAATCATAATACGACCAGATGTTGGGTGCTCTAGACCTGCCAACATACGCAAAGTTGTGGTTTTGCCACAGCCACTTGGTCCCAATAAGGTGACAAGATTTCCTGGTTCTATTGTAAAAGATACGTTATCAATGGCGGTTACATTACCAAAAGTTTTAATGACATTTTCAAAGCTCACTGAGCCTGGTTTGTATTGAAGACTCATGCGTGTTTCTCCTTAAAAGAAGGGCTTGAAGTAGCCGATGACTTGTTTGAATGAGAGATTGAATCAGTACGTCTTAGACGGCGTTTTCCAACAACAAGATTGATTCCTATGATGGCAGCCAACATGACTAGGATCAGCACACTGCAGTAGGCGATGGCTATACCATATTCGCCATTTTCAACTAGACCAATGATGTAAGATGTCGCCATGTTGTGATCAGCACTAACTAAGAAGATCACGGCGCTAACTGAAGTAATAGCGCGTACAAAGCTGTATACCAAGGACGCGATAATCGCAGGGCGTAATAGTGGAAGTATTACCCGTCGGAAAGTACGTAGACTGTTTGCACCTAAAGTCAGTGATGCTTCGTCTAGGCTCTTGTCTAGCTGACTCATGGCAGCAATACCACCACGCACACCAACAGGCATATTACGGAAAACAAAACAGATAATCAGAATCACACCAGTACCAGTAAGCTCCAATGGCGGGACATTAAAGGCAAGGATGTAGCTGATACCAATGACAGTACCGGGAATAGCAAAGCTCAACATGGTGCCAAATTCAAACGCATTTTTCCACTTGAACTGCTGACGAACTAGTAAGTAAGCAGTAAGCAAACCAACCATGGCCGTAAATGGTGCGGCAATGGCGGAAATACTCAAGGTTGTCCACAATGAATCCCACGCCGCTCCTTCCCAGATCATGCCAAACTCACCCCAACTAACAGAGAAAGCATCATGATAATGCTGCAAGGTAAAGCTATTATCGTAACCCCAGTTTTGAACAAAACCACCAAACATAATCATGCCGTAAATGGCGATGGTTAATACGGCCCAAGGCAATGCGGTCATGTAGCAAGCTAATTTCATACCTTGGTTTAAGCCCATATAAGCACCAGAATCTGCTTTCCCTGTCACCGTAGTGTAGGATTTTTTACCAATCCAATGGCGCTGTAGGAAAAACGCACTTAAGGTGAAAAATAGTAAAAGTATGGCTAAAACTGCAGCATAACCTTGATCGTTTTGAGCCCCCACGATGGCAAAGAAAATTTCAGTGGAAAGCACGTCAAAATCGCCACCAAGCACCATTGGGTTGCCAAAATCGGCGAGGCTTTCAATGAAGGCCAATAAAAAGGCATTGGCTAATCCGGGACGCATCAAGGGTAAGGAGACATTAACAAAGGTGTGCCAGCGATCTGCTCGTAAAGTTTGCGACGCTTCTTCCATAGAAGGGCTGACACCTTCTACAACACCAATCAAAACCAAAAACGAAATCGGAGTAAATGACAGTACTTGAGCAAGTAGTACTCCAGGCATGCCATAGAGCCATCGACCAGGTTCAATATTAAATACATCGGCGAAGAATTGAGTAACCACACCAGAACGGCCAAACAATAGAATTAACGCCAAACCAATAACAAAAGGAGGTGTGATAATGGGTAAAACTGTTAGTAGGCGTAAGGATCTTTTCCAGCGAAAACCAGTACGAGTGACAACCAGCGCAAAAGATAGACCGAGTAAGGTGGTGATTGTAGCCGTTAGAATAGCCAAAGTAAGTGAATTCCATGCAGTACCGCAGGTATAACCACTACTTAGGCAAGCTAATGACCAAATGTCATCGCTAAAGAATTTACCGAAAAATGCCGATGGTGCAAAAACACCATCGTTGTTCATAAAAGCACTAATTAATACTTGGCTGACAGGAAAGAAAACAAATACGCCAACCAAAGCGACGATCAAACCAATACTTCCGGTAACAAATACATCGCCTTTTAAAAAACCCGTAGCGGCAAGTCCAGTCGTTAGTAGAATCAAGAAAGATAAGCCGCACAGCATGGCACCGTAACCGAAACCATATTGCTGTTGTTCTAGTTCACCAAATAAAAACTCCAGCCCAGCAAATTGCCAGCCACTGATGCCAATGGCGAAACCTTGACCCATCATATAAATCAGACCAAAAGCACCAGAAAAAATAAGATATCGACTGTATCTTGGGTCACTTTTCGTTAATGAAATCAGGCGTAAAGGTACAATTAATGGCAAGGCTAATGGCAGCAACCATAACTTATCACCAAGCAAGCCTTGCAGAATGGCTGGTGCGTAATATAAATCGGTAGGATAACCATCGGTTAACCAAATAAATGACCAGAAGCCATCTTCGAGCAGATACCAAGGCATCAGCAAAAAGCCGATCCAGCCGAGTAAAAGCCACGGAATAAAAGAGTGTTTCACGATTGATACTCCAAACAGTAACTTGAGTCTCTGCGGGGACTAAGTCCCCACAGACCTCAGTAAAAAACAAGGTTTGTCTGAATGATTAACGTGGTAGAGATTTGATCTCATCATCCCAACGTTGCAGCAAATGTTGGCGCGTGTCTGCGGATCCATATTTGGCAAAGTCATAATCGATCAGTTTCAGCGTATCAAAGTCTGGCGCACCGGGAGGTGTTGTTGCCGATTTATTTGATGGTACTTGGTAAGCATTGGCTTTTACTGCCATGGTTTGAATATCAGGGCGTAAAGCAAACTCTGCCCAGATTTTGGCTTCTTTCATATGGCGAGCACCTTTTATTATACTCATTGAGCCCACTTCATAGCCTGTACCTTCACAAGGTGCCACAGCTTTGACTGGGTAACCTTTTTCAACCTGCTTTACGATATCGTGAATGAAGGTAATGCCAATGGCAGTTTCACCATTAGAGGCGGCTTTAATTGGTGCTGAGCCGGACTTTGTGTATTGATTTATATTTTTATGAAGCTGAGCAAGGAAGTCGAACGCTTGCTCTTCCCCCATCATTTGTACAAAAGTCGCTAGTGCTGTGTATGACGTTCCTGATGAGTTTGGGTTGGCAACTTGTACTTCGCCTTTGTAAATTGGTTTAGCGAGATCTTTCCAACATTGTGGTGCTGGTAGACCTTTGGATTTGAGAATATCTTCATTGTAGCCAAAACCTAATGCACCAGCGTAAATACCAACAGTACGGTAGCCGGAGACTTTGGCTTGATTTTGCGCCCAGTCACGCAGATCGGACAATGTTTTAGGTTTGTACGCTTGAGTTAGTTTTTCTTCGGCAGCTTGAAGGTGCGGATCACCTGTACCACCCCACCAAATGTCAATTTTTGGGTTTTTCGCTTCAGCCCGTAATTGTGCATAGGCTTCGCCGGCACTTTTACGAATAAGCGAGACATCAATACCTGTTTCTGCTTCAAAGCTTGTTTCCATCAAGCTACACCAATCTGTATCTGTGGAACAAAGAACATTTAGCTTACCTTTGGCCATAGCGGGTGTGGCAGTGAATGTCGCCATTGTCGCTAAAGCAAGGCTAAGGATATAGGGAGAGTTTTTCATTTTTATATTGCCTCCTGATGTTTTTTTAATAGTTGTGCATACGTATGAACAACAAAATAAGCATACTAGGCAAATTTCAATAACGAAAGGTAAATTTCAAAATAAATCAAAACGAAATAAAAATTCTATTGTTATCAATAGGTAACAATACTTGAATAGTTAGTAATGAATAATCTTGTTTCTTTTATTCGTTTGTTTTGGGTTTGATTAAGGTGGATCGATAGATTAGTTCTGCTGAAATCGTTTGTTTATTCGGGATAGAAGTCGGATATTTCAATCGATTTAGCAAAGTTTGAACCGCTGCTTTTGCTATCTCCGTCGAAGGCTGTCTAATGGTTGTCAAATCATAGGCTTTAAACCGAGCTAAGGCTATATCATCACAGCCAATAATACCGATAGACTCTAGATGTTCCGTGCTTACAAGTTGTTTGGCGGCATCTAAAAAACCACAAGCCAGGTGATCCATGCAGAAAAATAGGCCATCTACGTGCTCGTCTGATGAGGTTAATATGTGTTCTGCAACCTGATAGCCACCATCGTAATCACCAACTTCACACAAGATCTCATTGGCTTGAATTAGACCTTTTTGAATATAAGGCTGTAGGTAGGCTAAAAAACCATTAGCACGCATTACACTGCTAAAACTCGGTTGTTTAGCTCGCACAACGGCAAGGTGTGTTTTACCTGATTGAATTAGTGCTTCAGCAGCCATGGAGCCTGCTTTCTTATTGTCTAAATTGACAATATCAGCTTCGTCAGAGTGCTCAGTTCGATTAACTAACACCACCGGTGTACCGTGTTTGATAAAGGCTTTACCAATATTTTCGCTTGGTGTGCCTGAAGTGATAATGACACCGCTGAGCTGATATTGAATAAGTCCATGCAGGTCTTCATCTATGGTTTCTCGATTCGATACGTCCATTACCATGGGACGAAGTCCGCAGTTTTGCACTTCAATGATTAACTTATGTAGAAACTCAGAGCGGAATGGATCTTCTAACCCCGCGGTAACAAGACCAACTAGATCACTACGTTTCTTAATCATGGTCTGCGCAGCTTTATTGACCTGATAGCCAAGCTGCTCAGCCGCCGCAAAAACACGCAGGCGTGTCGGTTCCGAGATTCGACTATTTGGGTCAAAACTTCGTGATACGGTTGATTGCGAAACGCCAGCTAAAGTGGCGACATCGGCAGAAGTGGCATGACGCTTGTTCATTATTATTTTGCTCTAATAATTGTTAAATAACATCTTTTCAGACTGTTTGAAGAGTTTACATTACATTAGATAGCATGTTTGTAACCTTCAACTCACTGATGACTTTATAGTTCAGTATAAAGTACTTTAGGTAAAAAATGTTTTTACAATGAATTACCTAATGATGTTTTCCAATGGGATTTTTGCTAGATTCAATGGGGTTATTCTAATGATGCTGAGGTAAAACATGTTAGAGCTAAGACCCAACTGTGAGTGTTGTGATAAAGATCTACCGCCTTTTGCTGAAGATGCCATGATATGCAGTTTTGAGTGTACATTTTGTGTAGACTGCGTTGAGATTAGGCAGGATTCCATGTGCCCTAATTGTGGTGGTAATTTTGTCCCCCGCCCCATTAGACCTGAGCAAAAATTAGTCAATAACCCTGCTTCAAATAAACGCGTTACTTCGGACTGCAAATAGAAGTAGATCAATTTTAGTTTTTGTACTTCTATCTTTAGTACTATAGAATTTTGGCGATAGTGATTAGCAATGATTTTTCGTGGGTAACAACTTCATTGAGTTCTAAAAACTTAATCGAGGAGCTTTATTACATGTTTTATTTTGCTGACTACAAAAAAAGAAGGAAAGGGACTTTGAAAATTTATGGACGAATTGCAATGATTGCAGGAGTAACAGGCTCGTCTGTGTTGTCTGCGGCTACTTCGATTAATGAAATCCACTCTTGCTTGGCGTTGACGAATTTCGTTGACTCAAAAATCAGCAGTGCAAGTAATACTTATTCTGAAGAAGAAATAGTACTGATCCACACAGGGCTTAGGCGTTACGGTGATTATCTAGATCGCGAGGTGATTGACCCTAAACTGTTGCAATTTTATGGTGGTAACGAGTCTCAAGCTAAATTAATGAAAAAGCTGTTTAGTCGTCAACAGGCAAGCTTTATTCGATATCTCAGTGATCGTTATTCAGAAGATAAAATCCCCACTGATTACGTTGTCGCCATTAAAGAGTGTTCAATCAAAACCCGTTCTCAAGGTGACGTTGCTCTTGCTCTCAAACAAGCCATCGACACCATGGCTAAACACTAAGCCTTTTTCTACATTCATACTTCACAAGTCGGTAACAGTTAAAACCCGCTTGGCTGATCAATTTGCATGGCTGTAGATAGAAGGTGTTGCTCGTTCAGGTAGTTGAGCAGTTCGGTATTCACATCACTTTGAATGCTCTGAATACCTTGGTTACCAAAAATACGGTTTATCTCGATCACATAAGGCACTGAGCCAACCATGGCAATATCGAATCCCGCATGGTTGATGTCTAATGATTCCGCAATGAAGGTAACGAGGTCTTGGGCTTCCTTTGGAATAAGTGCAATCTCAACTTGTCCACCTTGGCTGACGTTATTATGAAAGCCATTATCAGACTGCAAACGCCAATAACCACTGACGATTTTATTACCAACCCAAATGATCCGCATGTCTCGATCGATGGGCAAGTATTCTTGTACATATAACACATCGGTTTGAGCAATATAATCACGCCATTGACCTAGGGTTTCGATTAAAAACACCCCATTTCCCATGCTGCTTTTAGGGAATTTTGCGACAAAAGGCGACGGCATTTCATCCCATATTTTTTCTGCTTCATACTGTGTATTAGCAGATATAACAGTGTAAGGGTGCTGTAGTGGAACGATAGTGCGAAAGGTTCGAGTCATTTCGATTTTATCATGGCCAATTAGATAAGAAGCCAGACTTGGGAAAATGCGTTTCTTGAGACCACAGGTCAATGCAGTAAGTTGCCAGTATTGTGGGAAGAGAAGCCAATCAGCTTGTTTGATTTCTTCCAAATGATCATACATAGATTCAGGTTTTATGTATCGAACATGGGGTAAATGGAGTGTTCTTAGTGCATCGAAAGAGATGATCTTCATTCTAATATAATCAATGGCTAAACAGGTGGCGATTGTGTGCTTTAGAAAGGGAAAAGGAAACAAATAAATTTCGTCAATAGATATAAAAAAATAAGAGAGCAAATAGCCTGCTCTCTTATTACTAAAAAGGGTCTGTTAATAGACAATTATTCATCACTTGGGGCGTGTTTAAGAAAGAGGCCAAGTCAGTGTTACTAATTGAACTTGAAAGATTTTTAAGAGAATGCGCTCTTGGTACGGCTGTTACGCAAACGACGAATTGAATCAACGATCAGCATAGCAAGCGCTGACCAAATAAGCACAAATGTAATAAGCTTTTCTGAACTCAATGGCTCGTTATATAAAAACACAGCTAAGAGAAACATTCCCGTTGGGCCGATATATTGAAAAAATCCTATCGTCACCATACTTACACGATTTGTCGCCGCAGCAAAACACATTAAAGGCACCATGGTAATAGGCCCTGAAGCGATGAGCATCCAGTTTACAGAGGTACTGTTCTCAAGCATGTTGGATGTTGGGGATGTGGCGAGCACAAGATAAAAAAGTGCAAAAGGTAACAATATAGCTGTTTCAATGGCCATTCCAGTGAAGCTATCGACAGCCACTTTTTTACGGGCTAAACCGTAGAAACCAAAACTAGTGGCTAAAACCAACGCAACCCAAGGTAAAGAGCCAAATTGAATGACTTCAAAAACGACGGCGCAAAAGCATAAAGCAACAGCGGCTTTACGTACTCTATCGAGTTTGTCTTTGAAAAAAATCATACCTAATAAAATACTAATTAGTGGGTTGATGTAATAACCCAAACTTGCACTTAACATTTGATTGTTTTGTACTGCCCAAATAAAAGTTCCCCAATTCAGCGCGATGAGAATGGTGGAAATAAGCATAACTAGTAGTGTTTTTGGTGATCTAAGCACCGTTGTTAATGCCTTGGTATAACGTAAAACGAAGATTAATGCGATAACAAGCAGAAAAGACCAAATGACTCGGTGAGAAAGAATTTCTGTTGCAGGTACAAATGACATTTCTTTGAAATAAATTGGTGTAATAGCCCATAAAAGAAATGCAGATAAAGCGTAGAAAGAGCCACTTCGAGATGATGTTTGCATTGAAGCTGTCCTATTCAATGAATATTTATTTTAGATGGTGAGTCTATAGGAATATGTAATGAACAGGCAGAATAAAACAAAACATTCTAAAACTCAGTCTAAATATTGCCTAAACAAAAGGATAAGTTTAAAGTTGCCCGGTGAATTTTACATAAATCGAACTTCGGGGCGGGGCGAAATTCCCCACCGGCGGTAATTTTGACTGGGTAATGCCATCAAAGAGCCCGCGAGCGCTTAATTTTATTTATTTTAGCAATTAATAGAATTAAGGTCAGCAGATCTGGTGAGACTCCAGAGCCGACGGTTAGAGTCCGGATGATAGAAGATCGACCAAGCAGCAAAAAATCATTTCTCTTTATTGAGTGATGGTTATTTTTGTTGGCGCTGCCTATGCGTTTTAGCTTACATACTTTGATAATGTAAGTGTCTTGGTATATTCCTCATCACCCCTGTACATCTTATTTTTTGGAGAAACCAAAGATGGCAGGAACATTCTTTATCATGATCGCGTGCTTCACGTGGGCGCTTGATACTTTAATTCGGTATCCATTATTGGGTGCGGGTTATTCCACGCTACAAATTGTTTTAATCGAACACCTTACCTTAGTGTTATTTGTTAGTCCTATGCTGTGGCGCTATCGTCACGTTTATCGTCATATGTCGATGAATAGTTTTCTCTGCCTGTTCTTTATTGGCGGTGTTGGTTCTGCCGTAGGAACCTTAGCCTTTACGGAAGCCTTTCAATACTTGAACCCAACTGTGGTGATTTTGCTGCAAAAACTGCAGCCTATCGTAGCGATTTTATTGGCGTATTGGTTCCTGAAAGAACGGATCGAAAGTCAGTTTGTCCGCTGGGCGTTGGTGATTCTATCCGGCAGTTTCGTGATGATGTGGCCTGATTTGCGTTTGTTGAGTAACGCCCAATGGCATTACTCAAGTGACAGCATGAGTCTGTTAAAAGGTTATGGCTACACATTAATTGCGGTTATTTCATGGGGGGCTGCGACGGTTTGCGGTAAATACCTTTCCCATCAGAATATGCCAGCGAACGCCATTATGTCAGGTCGTTTTGTAACCGGCTTATTGGTTTTATTGCCTTTGGCAATAGTAAACACAGATAACTTAATGGCGATGAAATCGTTAGATTTAGGTTTGGCTGTTTCAATGGCATTGTTAAGTGGTTTTATTGGAATGTGGTTTTATTACCGAGGGTTACGCACTGTACCAGCTCAAATGGCGACCTTAGCCGAGCTGTCTTTTCCTGTGTTTGCCGCGGCGATCAACTGGTTCTTCTTAGACATGGGATTAACAGGGTATCAAATCATTGGTGGTTTGATGCTAATTTTTGGCAACATAGGTTTGCGTTTAAAAGAGCTAAGAAACAACGACTTAACAACAGTCACTCATCAGTCTTAAATTTCTCATAAAGCAGCCTGATGAAAATTCAGGCTGTTTTTCTTGTTTAAATACGATTCTATATAGTCAGTTCTATACTTGATTTGGATATATTTGAAATTCCTGCACAATTTTGGTGCTTTTTGATTTAGAATAGCGGCTAAAATCTGTCTGAATGGTTAGTTTTTGGTGCATGTCGTCTGTATTGAGAGTGGCTATTCTATTTTATCAAGGACAACCGATGCCAAGTCTCTCTCCAAAGGCGCAATCTACAGAATCTAAAAAACAATTTGTCGAGCCAAAAACCTATTGGTTTGAAGTGGTCTTAATCTGGATTGCTGGTGTTTCTGCTGCCATGCAGTTCGCTAAATTTTCAATTTCTTACGATGCTGTATTAATACATTATCAAGAAGGGCCAACTGCAACAGGCATGGCACTTTCTATTGTTGGTGTGGTTGGGCTGATTTTTGGTGTGTCGGCTGGTGTCTATGCTGGACGAATTGGCTATCGAAAGGTTCTGGTTGGCGCATTGCTGCTTGGTTCTATGTTGTCTTTTATTCAGTCGTTATTACCGCCATTTGAATTGGTTCTGGTGACTCGATTATTGGAAGGTTTTTCTCAGTTGGGTGTGGTTGTCGCCGCTCCAACTATGATTGCTGCAGCTTGAGTGCGAACCGTCACCGTTCGATAACGATGGGCTTGTGGGGCACCTTTTTTGGTGTCGCGTTTGCCATTAGTGGTTTTATTGGAAAATGGATTCTAGTGAATTTTGGTTTAAGTGCTTTGTACTTGAGTCATGCTATTTTGATTGGTTCTATGGCGTTGATCCTCACCGTATTTCTTCATAAAAACAGCTCACTTTTTAATACTGTTAAAGTCGAGGTGCCTGATAAAATTCTGACGCTGTTAGGCAAGATTTACCGTAACCCTCGCATTGTCTTTCCGAGTTTCATTTTTCTATTTTACACCTGTATTTTGGTGTCGATGCTGACGTATATCCCTCGATTTATTCAGGATGAATCGTTAAGAACGACCATGCAGATCTTTTTACCTTTAACCAGTACAGCAGGGTCTTTTATTGCGGGTGCATTATCTCAATACTTTTTTCGACCTCAGCGGGTGGCTTTGATCGCTTATATCGGTGCGGCAATTAGTGCACTGACATTGTTGAATTTCTTAGCGGAACCGACTTTATTCTGTTTTGTCGTCGGTGCGATGATTTTTTGTATCGGTATGCTACCAGGTGCGACCTTGGCCATGATTCCTGTGTTGGCTAGAAATCAAGACGAACAAGCCCAAGGTTATGGCTTGGTTGCCCAATTAGGTAATCTTGGAGCAACGATTGGGCCACCAAGTTTCGCGGCTATGATAACGTTATTTGGAATGAATGGTTTGATCGGTTTGGTATTGGTCTTTTGTTGCTTTGGTGTTGTGTTCAGTCTCCTATGTGCTCGAATTGGTGCAGCTTCAGAGGAGTCTTGAAATTAAATTGTTTTCAGTAGCATAAGCTATTCTTATGCTACTTTTCCCTTCTTTGCTTTATACCTTCCTTATTAATTTCACTTTAAAGTGGATATTTGTTGTAAGAAGTTTGTCCAAACTGCGTCTAATCTTTATATATAGTGCTACTTGAGCATAATGCTCCGTAAACAAAGCACTTTAATAGTATCAAATTCAATCAACTAATTTAGTCGTGGCTTTTGGAGCTTAGTAATGAAGAAAACCGTTTTGTTAATATTAATTGCGGCGGTCATCGTAGGTTTTTTCTACTTTGACTTGCATCAATTGTTAACGTTAGAAGGTCTAAAGTCAGGGTTAGAGACATTCGAAGCGTGGCGTGCTGAAAGCCCTCTACTTATTGGTGGTGCGTTTTTACTCTTGTATGTAATTGTGACTGCCTTATCTTTACCAGGTGCAGCCATCATGACACTAGCAGCTGGAGCTTTGTTTGGTTTGGGCTGGGGTTTGCTAATTGTTTCGTTTGCTAGCAGCATTGGTGCAACCTTGGCTTTTCTTGTTTCTCGTTACTTGCTTCAAGATACTGTGCAAAAACGCTTCGGTGATCGTTTAAAAGCCTTTAACGAAGGGATTGAAAAAGAAGGCGCGTTTTATTTATTCACACTTCGTCTTGTTCCCATTTTCCCTTTCTTTTTAATTAATTTGTTGATGGGGCTGACAACGATTCGCGCCGTGACATTTTATTGGGCGAGCCAGCTAGGTATGTTGGCAGGTACGTTTGTGTTCGTAAATGCGGGTACGCAACTTGGTCAACTAGAAAGCTTATCCGGCATTCTGTCTCCTCCTTTATTACTTTCTTTTGTTTTATTAGGTGTTTTCCCTTTGATAGCTAAAAAATTGATTAACATTATTAAAGCGCGTCGTGTGTATGCAGGTTTTACTAAGCCAAAAACATTTGACCGTAACCTTATCGTTATTGGTGGTGGTGCTGGTGGTTTAGTAAGTGCTTACATTGCTGCCGCTGTAAAAGCTAAGGTGACTCTGATTGAAGCTCATAAAATGGGTGGTGATTGCCTTAACTATGGTTGTATTCCAAGTAAAGCCTTGATCAAAAGTGCGAAAGTTGCACAGCAAATGCGTCACGCTGAAAACTACGGTTTGAACAGCAGTGAACCCACTTTCTCGTTCAAGAAAGTGATGGCTCGGGTTCATGATGTTATTAGCAAAGTTGAGCCACATGACAGCATTGAGCGTTACACAAATCTGGGTGTTGATGTTGTACAAGGTTACGCAAAACTAATAGATCCTTGGACTGTTGAAATCCAATTAAACGAAGGTGGCACGAAGCGCATGACAGCACGCAGTATTGTGTTGGCAACGGGCGCACGTCCATTTGTACCACCGCTACCAGGTTTGGAGGACGTGGGTTACTACACCAGTGACACACTTTGGGAAGAATTCGCAAAATTTGATGCGCCACCAAAACGTCTTGTTGTATTAGGTGGTGGTCCGATTGGTTCTGAGTTAGCACAAAGCTTTGCTCGTCTAGGATCGAATGTGACGCAGGTAGAGCGTGCTGAGCGAATCATGATTCGTGAAGACCAAGAAGTATCAGAATTAGTTCAAGAAAGCATGAGAGCCGATGGCGTAAACATTCTGACTTCTCATAACGCTCTGCGCTGCGAGAAAGATGGTGATGTGAAGCGTTTGATCGTTGAGAAAGATGGCGTAGAAAGCGTCATTGAATTTGATGCATTGCTTTGTGCAGTAGGTCGTCAGGCTCGTCTTGAAGGTTACGGTTTAGAAAATCTAGGTATAGAAACAGATCGTAACATCATCACGAATGATTACCTTGAAACGCTTTTCCCGAATATCTATGCAGCGGGTGATGTTGCAGGGCCTTATCAGTTCACTCATGTTGCTGCTCACCAAGCTTGGTTTGCCGCTGTGAATGCCTTGTTCGGTACATTTAAAAAATTCCGTGCGGACTATCGAGTGATTCCTTGGGCAACCTTTGTTGACCCTGAAGTAGCACGAGTTGGTTTAAGCGAGCAAGATGCGAAGGAACAAGGCATCGAATACGAAATGGTTCGCTACGAATTTGATGAACTAGATCGTGCCATTGCTGACAGTGCAACTAAAGGCTTTGTGAAAGTACTTACTGTTCCTGGTAAAGACAAGATTCTAGGTGTCACCATTGTTGGTGAGCACTCTGGTGACTTATTAGCCGAGTTCGTTCTAGCCATGAAACACGGTTTAGGTTTGAACAAAATCTTAGGCACGATTCACACCTATCCTACTTGGGCAGAATCGAACAAGTACGCCGCTGGCGAATGGAAACGCGCGCACACACCAGAACGTATTTTGAGCTGGTTGGAAAAATACCATACATGGCGTCGAGGTTAAGTAGATGAAGAACTGGCTGATTGTTTTATGTGCTGTATTGGGTTTACAGAGTGTTAGCGCAAATGCCGCTAACACCTTCGATCATTCCGCATGGAATGCGTTATTACAACAGAATGTTCATTTGCTTGAAGGTGGTAAAGCCAGCCAAGTAGATTATCAAGGGTTTGCTGATGATAAAATGTCTCTGGATGCTTATTTAGAAGCCCTAGAAAACATTAGTCAGTCTGAATTTGATGCTTGGCCGAAGGATGACCAGCTGGCATTTTTGATCAATGCTTATAATGCTTGGACAGTGGGGTTGATTCTTACCAAATGGCCTGATTTAAAATCAATCAAAGACCTAGGCAGCTTTTTTAGCTCACCTTGGAGCAAAGAATTTATTCCTTTATTAGGAAAAACGCGTTCTTTGGATGATGTAGAACATACATTGATTCGTGGTTCAGATCGCTACAATGATCCACGTATCCACTTTGCGGTAAACTGCGCCAGTATTGGTTGTCCTGCGTTATCAAACCAAGCCTTTCAAGGTGATAATCTAGATAGCTTGCTAGAGACACAGACAGAACTATTTTTAGCTGACAGCAGCCGTAACCGTTTGAATGGTAAAAAATTAGAATTGTCTTCTATCTTCAAATGGTACCGTGAAGACTTTGAAAAAGGTTGGAAAGGCTACAACTCATTAGAAGCCTTTATCAGTCATTATGCGTCTTTTATGTCGTTACCTGAAAGTGTAAAAACTGCTCTTGATAACAAAAAAGTGGATATCAAGTTCTTGGATTACGATTGGGCTTTGAATAAAAAATCATAAAGGCGGTTTATCAAGTTTCATTCTTACGTGTCATCAGATGAGTTAGAAAAGCATTTCATCATTTCCCAAAAAAGGTTGGATTGAGAACTTTGAGTCTGATGGCGTAGACGAATCATGAAAATAGGAACTTGGCTTTGAGATGTGAAATTTTCGACTTCAATCGGAATCAATTGACCATTTTCAAGTTCTGAGCCAATAATGTGTTTGGGCATCCGAGCCCACCCAAGACCATGCAGAAGCATGGTTTTTTTTGTCTGAAAATCGTTCACGTACCAACGCCTTCCTGTTGGTAAAGTGTATCTGTGTCCATTTTCTGCTGAGTTTACTGCAGTATTGCTCACTAGAATTTGTGGCAATGAATAAAGTTGCTGTTGTTTGATCTTTGCACCGCAGGCATTATTTTTTGAAACGCTAATTTGGCTATTGAGCGAAGCCAATACATCAGGACAGACAACCGTAATCATATCAATCCTATAAAGCTCAACAAAAGCGTGGCGATCATCTAGCCCATATCTTGGACCAATGGCAATTTCACATTTGTTCTTGGTGAGGGCTTCCTGAACGCCGTACAAATGATCAGTTGTGATGTCTAAAGATGTTTCTGGATATTGAGTCTGAAAAGCTTTGATTCTCATCATACAATTCTTGTTTACACCCATCTGACTGAGACAAAGGTGTAATGGCGCTTCTATACCTTTGGCAAGATCGTGACCAAGATTTTCCAATTGCTGTGCTTGAGAAATGAGCTTTTTGCTTTGCTGGAAAAAAGCATGACCTTCTGCCGTTAACGTCGGACGATAACTATCGCGATCAAACAATAAAATTCCATACTGAGCTTCCAGTGTTTTTACCGCGGCACTGATACCTGGTTGGGTTTTATGTATGGCGTCTGCAGCAGAGCGGAAACTCCCCGTTTCGACAACGGCAATAAAAGCTCTTAATTGATCTAGTTTCATAAAATTATGCAGCTTAATGATTAGTATTTATTATCGTTTTAATAATAAAACGAAATTATTTATTTTTCATTATATGTCTTATGATTCTATCCATTGAACGAGCACTTGAAATTACTCATTTTCAAACGACCGTTATTAAATTGTTATCAGGGTATGAAAGGAGGAATTAGTGGATCTCACATTGGTTGTGTTGTTTTTGGCGGGTTTGATTACCGGCTTTTCAAAGTTTTCAGTTGGCGGTATGGGCCTGCTGGTGTTACCGATCGTAATGATCGCTTTTCCTGGCCCTGAAGCACTGGGGATACTGTTGCCGCTTTATATTGTGACAGACTTAATGGCAGTGGCCAGTTATAGAAATAAAATTGCTTGGGGCGTGTTAGGACGATTTTTACCCTTAGCTTTTTTAGGTGTGTTTATCGGAAGTCAATTTCTGGCGAACATAGATGCGGATCAATTCTTAACGTTTCTTGGTATCACTATTGTCGCAATGATTGCATTAGGCCTTTATCTCGATTTTCGTCCAGCTTCATTCATGCGCAAACCAGTTACCGCTTATCTAATGGGGTTCTTTGGTGGTGTTATCAGCGTTATTGCTAATGCTGCTGGACCATTGTTCAGTTTGTTCCTACTAGAGCAAAAGCTCGACAAAGGTACTTATGTCAGCACACGAGCATGGGCCTTCTTCATTATTAATCTATTGAAATTCCCTTTATACGTTGGCCTTGGGTTACTATCTGTAGAGAGCGCAGAAACGAGCCTTTACGCCCTGCCGGGTCTAGCGCTTGGCTCGTTCATTGGCTATTACTTCTTGAAAAAAGTAAACCCAATTCAATTCAAATGGATGATTCGGATTATGTCTACGCTGGCGGCTTTTAAGTTGTTCTTATTTTCTTAAACCACTATTTTCCGAGTTTAGATAGCATTTCAGGTCGCATAAATTTATGAATGATCACCATAAATAAAATAGAAGGTATCAACAATATTAAAGCGGTAATGGACGCAATCTGATAATTCCCTTCCATGCTGGCGGTATAAAGCAAAAGTGGCAAGGTACTGATATTTGGAGCTCCTACAAAGAAAGTCCCGGTAAATTCATCCAAGGATTCTAGGAAGACAAAAATACAGCTGGCGATAAGGCCTGGAGCCGCTTGAGGAAGAACGATATGGAAGAAGGTATAAATTGGTCCTGCGCCTAAATTGCGAGACGCTCGCTCTAACATAGGATCGGTTGAGCTAAACGCCGCCACGCTAATCCAAATTGAAAACATTAAGCCATGTACGCTGTGCACTAATATCACGCCCAGTAGAGTGCCATTCAATCCAAAGTCATAAAAAATACGGGCAATGTTCATGTACACAGTAAGGTTTGGAAACGCCTGTGGAATCAAAAACAGTAACATCCAGAAGGCACGAAAGGGCATGCTTTGTTTTGCAAGCGCATAACCCGCAGGCACTGAAACCAACAAACACACGATGACGGTTAACACAGCAATTAATAAGCTGGTCAGTAACGAGCTGGAAACATCGCTGTAGGGGTTAAAGACTTGGTGCCAGTATTTGAATCCCCATTGTGTTGGCAAAGAATGGGGAAAATACCAACTCTCTGTTACTGTCCAAATTAAGAGGTTTACAATTGGACCAAACAAGACCAGTGCGAGCAGCAATATAAACAGGCTTTGTAGCCAAAAATTGAGTCGCAAAGAGCGGACTTTTATGTGACTCAATAGACTAGATGTTGGTGTAGAGATCATCAAATAGCTCCTTTTTCTTTTAGATTTTGGCGAAGATAGAACCAAGCCAAACCTGCGCAAATAGCATAGGAGACCAAACCAAGTGCATTTGCCACGTGATAATCGCCATAGGAGTTAATTCGAAATGCCATGTCCGCTGTCATCATGGTTGGTGTGCCGGTTCCTATCATCAAGGGAACGGAAAGTACGGACATAATAGTGACCGTCGATAACACCATAGCGACACCAATACTTGGTGTGATTTGAGGCAATATAATCTGAGCCAAAATACGAAAACGTGAAGCGCCTAAGTTACGTGCAGCGCGTATTTGTGAATCATCTAGTGCGGCCATAGCACCAGATATTAACAGTGTCGAAAACGCCATTTGTTTCCAAACAAAGGTGATAATAATGCCAGTCCAACCAAGGAATGACACGGTTTCCATAGGTGTTAACAGACCGGCTTCAATAAAGGCATTATTCATCAATCCGTTCTTTGCCAAAAAAGTTCGCATCATTTGGGCGGTGACAATAAAGGGAATAAACAAAGGCAAACGATAAAGAAAACTCAGTAATCTAACGAGTGAGCGAAATGGCGACAAGGTAATTAGCGCCGCAATTGTGATCGATAAAACCGCTAGAATTGATACAGAAATCAGTACAATGAAAACGGTAAAAAGCATGTCTTTAGAATACAACTCAAACGCTTTCAGTAGATGCGACAGAGTAAAGCCGCCTTCGTCTAAGGTAACGGCTGAATACAATGAGAAGCACAAAGGGTATAAAAAAAGATACCGACCATGAGCGCAGCAGGTGCAACCAACCAAAGATTGTGTGATGTCGTTTGACGCATGTTTCTTTTTCCAATAACGAACGCAGGATAAAATCGCCCTGAACAATTCTCCTCAGGAATCTTGCTCAGGGCGCTAGTCGAGTAAAACTTAAAAGCTAGTTAGAGACTTTACGCTCGTAACCTTCTTTGATGTCATCAAAGTAGGGTCCGATTGGGAAGCCTTTGCCGTACTTGGCCAAATCGCTTGGCGTAATTTCAGCAAACAGTTTTTCCCATGTTGCGCGGTCTAACTTGTTTTTTACGTGTTCTGCATCGATGCCTGGATACCAGTTAAAGCGTTCTACAATGCCTTCCGCTTGTATTGCTGGACTGGTTGCCAGTTCGATGAATTCACGAGCAAGTTCTGGATTGGCTGCTTTCGTTGGCGTGACGTAATACATAGGTTGTCCAGGCATGCCTGGTGCGATCAAAGACAGTTTCATGGATGGTGGGATTTTGCCTTGGGCTTTCCAGCTGTAGAACATGTCTACCCATACTGGCCCCATGAAAATTTCGCCACGGTTTAACATATCTAATGTGCCTGCGTTACCCGGTGTAAAAGTAATATTCTTGTTGAATTCTTTCAGCTCAGAAAAAGCTTTGTTCCAAGATGTGGCAAGATTTTTATCGTATGGTGCAGAGGATAATTTATCTGCGTTTGAGCCGTAGGCATAAATCCAGCCAGTGACAAAACTCACACCTGACATACCGTTTTTAATGCCGTTGTAACCAAAAGATTTTGGGTGTTTTTCAGTCCAAGTCACAAGTTCGTCATAAGAGGTTGGTGGATTACTGACAAAATCACTGTTGTAGGCAATCGCAGTTTGGCTATGGAACATAGGCATCACATAGCCTTCGACGTTAACGCCAAGAGCATTCTTCGCGCTATCGCGAGTCGCCATTTTTCCAGTGTTAATATCTGTGCGATATTTGGAAAGCAGACCACCTTCCACCATTTCACCGCCAATTTTTTGGTGAACCACGGCAACATCAATATCCCAAGTGTCCAAATTACTGCTGTTTTGAGCGGACAGTTTTTCTTTTATTTTATGGGAGCCTGCATCGCCAGGACCTGTGCCTACGACGTTCACTTTTACACCCGGGTGTGTCGCCTCAAATTTTGGGGCTAGGTACGATTTTACGTAATCCACCATGTTTTGATTGCCTGCAGTGACCACATTTAATGTAGTGTCTGCCTGCGCAAAACCTGAAAATTGGGTAAGACCAATGGCGGCAAGTACAGCTATCTTCGTTTTATAGAACATGATTTATCCTCATTGATTTGACTGAAATGGCATGGTTGTCTGAAACACTGAATTTTCAACGTCTTGTGCGTAAATATGCAGTGCATTGGGTAGAACACGTAAAGTTACGGGAGTCTGTTCAGGCAGATTTTTATCGTGTTCTGCCTGTATGGTGTGCTTCCCGCAGCGCACACTAATTCGGTAATTGTTGCCAAAGAAAGCACTTTGCTCGACGACGCCTTTGATGAGTAAGCCTTGTTCGCCACTTTGGGGTTCTTGAGTTGAAATACGAACATTTTCGCTGCGAAAATACAGACTGGATCGTTCGGAAGGTAAATCGATTTGGCTACCAAGGTTTAAGACAAATGCTTCATCGGATGTTGGCCATTCGATGTGATTATCTGCCCCCATGAAGTCGGCCACAAAAGGCGTGCTCGGATGATGGTAAATTTCTTCTGGTGTACCTATTTGTTCGATTCGTCCTTGGTTTAATACGGCAATACGATCTGCCATGACTAACGCTTCTTCTTGATCGTGGGTGACGATCAGAGAGGTAAAACCAAGTTGCTTTTGTAAGGCTTTTATTTCATGTCGTACGCTTAATCTTACTTTGGCGTCTAGGTTAGAGAGTGGTTCATCAAGTACTAATACATCAGGGCGAATGGCTAACGCTCTTGCTAAGGCGACGCGTTGGCGTTGTCCGCCAGACAAAGCGGTTACCTTTTCATCTTCTAATCCATTGAGTTTTACAATGTTTAATAATTCAGCTACGCGAGCGTCTATTTCTGCGCGTTTTACTTTTTTCACTTTCAAACCGTAGGCAATGTTTTGTGACACTGTCATGTGCGGCCACAGTGCGTAACTTTGAAACACCATGGTGATATTGCGTTTTTCAGCGGGCAGTTGGGAAATGGCGCGTTGACCTGCAAAAATTTCACCCTGACTCACAGGGACAAAACCACATAGCGCATTGAGTAAGGTAGTTTTTCCGCAGCCGGACGGCCCAAGTAAGGCGATCATTTCCCCTTGCTCGACGTTCAAGTTGATGTTGTTCAAGATCAACTTATTCCCGTAGCCAGCTTGTAAGTTTTCTATATGTAAGTGCGCCATGCCTTGCTCCAAGTGCGATAAAACGTTTGCCGGAGATCTTTTTTCACTTTTTTATGTAAAATGAACACGTGTTCACAGTTCTGTAAAAAAATGCAATCTATAACCGACATGATGGAGGCCTACTTTGTCGGATCTTTGTGACAATTTAATTAAACAAAAAAAATATCTTGGTGGGACTGTATGAAAATTGACGTGATTGGTTGTGGTAGTGCGTTTTCTCAACGCAACAACACTTCTTCCATTAGGATTATCGATTCACAGCAAAATCAATGGCTCATCGACTGTGGCCCAACGGTCCCAAGAGCGATTTGGCAGCGCAATATTGGTGTAAATGACATACAGGTGATTTATTTCACACACATTCATCCAGACCACAGCTCTGGATTGGCGGCACTGATAAACCAATGGAAAAGCTTTCAACGCACTGAATCATTGACGATTTTTTGCCAAGCTGAGCAGAGAAAATCATTAGAAGCCTTGGTGGCATTATCCGTCTGGCCCGAGACAGAAGTGTGTTTCGAGATTCATTGGCAAGATATTCAGGATGCTTTCGAGTGGAAGCATTGGCAGATCCGTACTGCCAATACACAGCATGAAATGGCCAATCGCGCGATTCGGGTCGAGATTGATCAACATACTTTGTTCTTCAGTGGTGATGGTCGACCTACTTCTGAGAGCCAAGCGTTAATGCAAAACGTAGACATGGCTTTTCAAGAATGTGCGTCTTTTGATTCATTGCCTGCGGATTCTTCTCATGGTGATTTACCTGATTGTGAGCGCTTACTTAAAGAAACGGGTGCGAAAGCCTTAGGGATTTATCATTTCTTTGATGGTGCGATGTCGAGCCTTTATGACGCTGCACAACAAATACCGAATTTATTTTTAAGTCGAGATGGTTTAGTGATTGATTTAGAAGATGAAGATTATCTTCAGCGAACATTTAACACGACGTTAACGGATGCCCTTTCTACGAGACAAGGAGCAAAACATTGAAGAATATTCGAAAACGGGGTTCGGTTACGGCGGAAGACGTCGCCAAATTGGCTGGTGTTTCCCGTGCAGCGGTTTCTAGAACATTCAGTAATAACGGCAGCGTTGCCAGAGAAACCCGTGAGAAAATACTCAAAGCAGCCAACGAGCTTGGCTATCAAGTAAATTTCTTAGCGCAAGGGTTAAACCGTAAGCGCAGTCAATTAATTGGTGTGGTTGTTGCCCGTTTAAGTGATCCTTTTCGCAGCAGTTTGTTGGAAGGTTTGCTTAGCGAAATCCAACGAAAAGGCTACCAAGCGTTAGTGACGGAAGTACGTGATGCCGAAGAGTTAGAAATGACCATTAGACGTTTCACGCAATTTCGTGTTTCTGGCGTTGTAGTGACATCCGGTCAGCCGCCCGCAGATCTAGTCAAAGAATGTGTGCAGCATAATATTCCTGTGGTCGGTATCAATCGACATATGGATATTCCTGACGTGGATTTTGTTTGTTCAGATAACTGTATGGCGGCGACCTTGGTCTCTGAGCAATTGATTAGCTCAGGCTGTACCCGTGTAGGTTGGTTGAATTATAAAAATTCAACTTGGTCTGGTATTAATCGTGGTGAAATTTTTCGTCGAATAATGCTTGAAGAAAATAAGATTGATGAGTCTGATTTCTTAGATATCACCACGGAGATAGATGGTTATGAAGGCGGTAGAAAAGCGGCTCATGATTTTTGTGCAAAAGGTGAAAAAGTAGAGGGTGTTTTTTGCGCTAATGCTCAGCTTGCGTGTGGGTTTTTGGATGGTATGCGTGAAAATGGTTTTGACGCACCAACGGATTTCCACATTATTGGTTTCGACAATACGCTTCAAACAGCGCAATACAGTTATCGCTTAACCACGATTCATCAGGACGTGGAACAGACCGCTCGACAGGTATTAGCCTGTTTAGAATCAAGAGGGCAAGAACCCCATATTCAGCAGCGTTTCGAAGAAATTCCTGTGAAATTAGTGATGAGACACACTTCGCCAGACCTTGCATTGATTAGTAAAAGGAATCCATAGAATGGAACATGAACACCAAATTTTAGAGTTGGCGATTAAACAGGCGGGAAAACGTGCTCAGGCAATTCGTGAAGCCGGACTGTCCGTCACGATGAAAGGAAGACAAGATTTCGTTTCTGAAGCTGACGTCAGTGTTGAAAATGAATTGAAACAAGTAATCCACTCATTGTTTCCTAATGATGGTTTTTTAGGAGAAGAAAGCGGTTTGGTTGTTGGTAATGAAAATCAGGTGAGCGGTGTTTGGGTAATTGATCCAATTGATGGCACAACGAATTATCTTCAAGGTATGGATTACTGGTGTATTTCTGTTGCGTACGTGGTTGAAAAGAGCATTCAAATTGGTTTTGTTTATGCTCCAGACAGAGACGAATTTTTCTTTGCTCAGCGTGATAAAGGTGCTTACTTAAACGGTGTAAAGTTAACAATTAATGACCCAGATGAAGGCTATGCCATCATAGGTGTTGGTCGTTCTAATCGTAGACCACTACAAGAGTATTTTGACCTTCTCTTAAAGTTAGATGAAAAGGATATTGAGCATCGGCGGTTTGGTGCTGGCGCGTTAATGTTAGCCCATGTTTCATCTGGTTTAGTGCATGGTTATTATGAGTCGCATCTGAATAGCTGGGATGCTTTAGCTGGATTGCTATTGATCGAAGAAGCAGGAGGTAAAACATCTAATTTCCTTACAAATAACGGTCTACTGGATGGTAATCTTACTTGGGCTGCTACTCCTAAGTTATGGAAAGCTTTGAATGATTTAATTGGTTGATATGGTAACCACATTCGTTAATCTTAGTGAGTGAGTGGTATAAGCAACGTACAAAAAACATACAAAAAACCTTCAGTTCAATATTGAATCGAATGGTCGATTACTTATTAATTGGAGGGCGAGCGATAAGATTGGATTTTGTATCGCAATAAGAATGCTTTTCGTGGAAATTTGTATGGAACACAACACAATAAACAATGACATTCGATTAGAAGATATTTTAAATACGACGCCGATTGCCGTTGGGTGGTCGAATGTTTCTTCTGGTCGAGTGGAATACATTAATAAGAGGTTTAATCAGTTATTCGGTTTTACGCTGCAAGACCTTCCTGATATTCGTACCTGGTGTTTACGAGTTTCTAATGATGATAATTTTTTTCAAAAGGTAATCCAGCCTTGGGTCCTAAGTAGTAATAGTGACTCGTCTGCTGAAGATCTAAAGACACAACTTCTTTGTAAAGATGGATCCATTAAACAGGTCAGTATGAGTTTCTCCACCGTTGGTGAGAAAAGATTGTGGTATTTCAACGACGTTACAGATTATTGGATTGCTGAAAAGCGATTACGAACACAAAGCGATATGCTTGAAATGGTTGCAAAAAGTTCAGCATTGAAAGATATCTTAAACGTCATAGTGAAGCAGATCCAATTAGAAAGTCCCAATTCCCTTTGTAGTGTGTTGTTATTTGATAAAACTGAGCAATGTTTAAGACTTGGTGCCGCACCTGATTTTCCTGATTTTTATAACGAAGCTGTCGATGGCTTAAAAATTGGTGTAAATGTTGGTTCCTGTGGTGCTGCGGCGTATCTAGGTAAGCGAGTTATCGTTGAAGATATTTCGACACATCAAAATTGGATACAGTTTGCTGAGTTGGCTAAAAAAGCAAATGTTGCTGCTTGTTGGTCTGACCCCATTATGTCCTCGAAGGGGGATTTATTAGGTAGTTTTGCTATTTATAAACACGAACCATCTTCTCCTACAGAGAAGGATTTTGAGCTTATTAATTTCGCGAGTAACTTGGTAAGCATAGCGATTGAAAGTTTCAAGGCGCAAGAAGAGCTAGAAAAGAGAGCTTATTTTGATCATCTTACAGGGTTGTCGAATCGAGGCAGCTTTCTCCAGCAATGCGAGAGTATTCTAAATAAAACACTTTTTGATAGCACGCCTTTGTCTATCATCATGATGGACGTTGATCACTTTAAAGATGTAAATGATGCTTATGGTCACAAGGCTGGTGACTCGGTGTTGCAAAAATTAGCTGAAGTCAGTCAATCTGTTTTGAGACAGAACGATATTATTGCTCGGATTGGCGGTGAAGAGTTTGCTATTTTATTGCCATCGACAAGGAAAGAAGGCGCCATGAAAGTGGCTGAAAAACTTAGGGTGGCAATAGAAGAAAGTATTGTATTGAGCTCTGATAACCAGGAAATTCATATTACGGTGTCTTTAGGGATTGCTTACAAAGAAAGCGGATATTGTTCCGTCGATGAGCTATTAAGCCAAGCAGATAAGGCTTTGTATCAGTCAAAAGATGCAGGGCGGAATTGTGCGCTTTCTCTAGAATGTCATGGTAATAAGTCGTTGATTTAAATGCAATTCAAAATTAATGTACTATTTTTTAGTGCAGCTTTGGGTGACAAGTTCGTAATTCAAAGAATACATTTAGTAATGTGAATAGCAGGAATCATGAGCCAGAAAGACCTGTCTAACGGCATACGAAGTTACCTCAATGGATACAGTGCTCAAGTGCAAAAGCAAGCTCAGGATTTGTTGGCCTCAGGGTCATCAGGAAACTGGCTTCTTAAAAAGTACCCTAAAGCACATAATCTTAATGGTACCCGTGGACTATATGAATTCGCTATGGATCTTAAAAGTGAGTTTATGCGTAGTTCCCCACCTATCAGCAAAGTTATTTACGACGATAAAATTCATATCATCAATAACGCGCTTGGGTTACATACTTATGTTTCGAGAAAACAGGGTAGTAAGCTAAAAGCCAAAAATGAGATTCGTATCTCATCTTTATTCCGAAAAATCCCTGAGCCTTTACTTAAAATGATTGTGGTTCATGAATTGGCACACCTTCGAGAAAAGGATCACAATAAAGCTTTCTATAAGCTCTGTTGCTATATGGAACCAGACTATCATCAATTAGAATTCGATCTAAGGGTTTATCTCAGTCACCGAGATCAATACGGTGACCTCTGGGACTGAGATTTTTCGATTAACAGCAAGCCGAGTTTGATTTTATACGTTAGACAGCTTTACTGTGGTGATTTTTTTCGTTAAATAATTAAGCAGAATGCCGTACATTGGAATGAACAAGCCAAGGCTGATAATTAATTTGAAGGCAAAGTCATTCACTGCAATTTCTTGCCAATGCTGAGCCATAAAAGGATCAGGGCTTTGGTAAAAAGCGATGCCGAAGAAAGCCAAGGTATCTAATCCATTTCCCAATAAGGTTGATGCCGCTGGTGCAATCCACCATTGTTTTAGTTGGCGAAGGCGATCAAACACTTGAATATCAAGCACCTGACCAAGTAAATACGCCAATAAACTCGCAATCGCGATGCGTGCCACAAAGTCATTCAATGACGAAAGTGGTTCAAAGCCCTGAAACTCGCCCTGAGCGAATATCACAGACAATACGTAAGAAACGATAAGCGACGGAATCATGACCCAGAAAACGATTCTACGAGCCAATGACGCGCCAAAAATTCGTACAGTCAGGTCGGTTGCAAGAAAGATAAAAGGAAAAGTGAATGCGCCCCAAGTGTTATGAAAACCAGCCACTGTAAAGGGAATTTGAACCAGATAATTACTTGATGCAATGACCAGTAGGTGGAACATAGCAAGGTAGCGCAGAGCTTTCGCTTTCTGCACAGGTGTGAAATTACTCATATTGTGACCTTTTTCGTTTGATTGGGGTGAGGGAACCCAAATAGAAATACTCATAACAGTTTAAGAATGAGCTTTCTTTCATTTTAGTTAAGTGTGTTTTGCACATCATCTGACCTCGCGGTCAAACTTGGAGCGGGATTATACATACTCCCATTGATAATTCAATTTCAATGAACAGAAAACTACATAGTAGTTTTCTCGAGTTTTAACTAAATCGAATAATGGTAGTGAATGAAGTGTAATGAATAATGCGGTTAATCGATCGTGCCTTCATTAACCGCATTATTGGAAAAGGTTATTAGAGATATACAAACAGCTAGACGAGGATTTTAGTCTTCGTCATCTGTTGCATTGATGCGAGCCAAGCGTTCTTGCTCTTCTTCAAACGCCTCTTTAATTTCTGTAAGAACAGAATCAACATCAGCCTCTTCTTCTGGTTCATCGAATTGACCTGTTAGTTCTGTTTCTGGGGTTAATTTACCAGCTTCAAATAGCGCCCAAATTTCTTTGGCGTATTTTGTTTCAAGTAACTCAGGAGCAGACATACCGTAATAATTGCGCATGTTATTAATGTCTCGCTCTAGCATCCATTCAGCATTGTTGTTTGCTGCGGCATCAACGGCTTGAGGTAAATCAATGATAACCGGACCGTGTGAATCAACTAGCACGTTAAATTCAGACAAGTCACCGTGAATTAAACCTGCGCAAAGCATACGGACAATGTCTTTTATAATGGTGTCGTGGTCGCGTCTAGCTTGTTCTGCGCTTAGAACCACGTCATTTAAGCGAGGTGCAACTTCACCGTCATCATCTGTGACAAGTTCCATTAATAAGACACCATCAAAGCAGCCATAAGGTGTTGGTGCACGCACTCCTGCCGCTGCTAAGCGATACAAGGCATCAACTTCAGCATTTTGCCAAAGATTCTCTTGCTCGTCTCGACCGAATTTAGAGCCTTTCTCCATTGCCCGTGAGCGACGGCTATTACGAACTTTTCGGCCTTCTCTGTATTGAACAGCTTGTTTAAAGCTTCGTTTCCCAGCTTCTTTATAGACTTTTGCGCAGCGGATTTCTGATCCACAACGTACCACGTAGACGGTTGCTTCTTTGCCACTCATTAACTGTCGAAGGACTTCGTCTATTAATCCATCTTCGATGAGCGGTTGTATTCTTTTAGGGATTTTCATGCGGCTCGTTATACAGTGATTAAATGAAAAATGAAACCACCAGAAATATTAATATGATTTCTATTGCTGGCGATGCGAAATCCTTTTCACCTTGTGGTGAACAAGTCTATTCGTGGTTATCACGTTTTTTAAATTCATTTCTTATTAGATACTCAATCATTTCATTGATCTTCATACCATTTTCTTCAGCTAACGCATTTAGTTTTTGTTTTGTGTTGAGTGTCATACTTATACTGTAAGGTTTTCTGCCACTCGACTTCTCGCGAAATTTTTTCTGACTCCATGCCTTCTTCATTTTATCAATGACGAGGACTTTACGGTCTACGTTATCAGATAAATCGATAGTAGCAATAACCGCTGCTTTTTTTTCTGCGTCATTAATTGGCATCCATGCTGGTTCAAGTGGCCTTTGGGTAATGTTTTGTAGATATGACCAAGCCCAAGTCCAATGGGCCGGATTGTTGTCCTCTAGCCAATTGACTATGGCTTCGTTTGAACGCACTTCTTGCCATTTTACTTTTAAGTGGTCAAGGATGTCTTCTTGTTGCTGGGCATCGGCTTCTCCTCCATAAAAAGCATTTAGAATGTCAGTTAGTCTTTCATCAGTAGTACTTCTTTCTATATTAAACGCTTTTGTCGCTAAGAGGCTCATATTGACCATGCGATCTTCTGAGTTATTCGCCTTAATGAAAACCGGTTCTTGTCCATCTTCTGGTATTTTTGTTGCGCTTTTTAGGTAACACCAAACCCAATTACACAAACGCTCATTCTTTAAATCAATCCAGCGAAAATCACTCAGAGGAAGTTGAGTCGAATTAAATGCTGCACGCATTTGAGTGGGGAAAATTTTAGGCGCTCGATTTTTTTCAATCAAACTTTCTAATTCATCATTCAGGTTTTTTAAACGTTCTGCTAAGGAGTTACCGCGTAGGTGTCTTGGTGATGCAGCTCGTATATGTTGCAACAAATAATCCGAATAAAAAGCCAACTCTCTTTCAGATCTTGCGTCCAATAAATCTGTTTTGCTTTTACTCATATCTTCATTCCTTCCTAGTGTCTTCACAATTAATAACTTATTTATATTACTGTGTAGAGTGTTCAGTAAATATTACGTGTATTTGTGTGAATTGACAATAAATTTACAGTGGATTTATTGATTTTTTAAATAATAAATAAACACCTTTAATAATAAATTTTTCGTTTTAAAAAAACAGAAAATGACTGAATTAATAAAAAATTAAGAGAGATTTATGTGTTTATGAGGAGACAAGGAAAAATGAGAGGTGAGGATAATAGCGATAAAAAATAGAAGGGGTCAGCAGATAAGGAATTATAGACGGAAGGTATTTCATAGAGTCTGTCTAATTAACAGAGCTCTATGAAATATACGATACTATGGTTTGCTATTTTTATAAGGGCGTTTACTTTTTGGTTTCTTGCTTTTGTTAGAGTGAAGACCAAGTGCTTTCGCTCTAAGTTCTTTCTTAGAAGGCTCGCGCTTTTTTTGAGAACTACTTTGCTTGTTTAAATCTGGTTCGAAGCCTGGAAGCCATTGTGGTACGAATTGCTCGCCAACTAATTTCTCAATATCAGTTAATAAATAGCGTTCTTTTTCGGTAACTAAACTAATGGCCAGTCCGGTTGTTCCCGCACGGCCAGTTCTTCCTATCCGGTGAATATAATCCTCAGCGTTGTAAGGGAGTTCATGGTTGATTACATATTGTAGTTGCTCAATATCTAGGCCTCGTGCAGCGACATCGGTTGCTACCAATGCCCGCACTTTGCCTTCCTTAAATTCCGCTAATACTCGGTCACGAGCACCTTGGGACTTATCTCCATGAATGGATTGAGTAATAATACCATCTTTTTGCATTTCTTTGGCGAGTTCATCTGCACCTTGCTTTGTACGTGTGAAAATCAGGACTTGCTTCCAGTTTTTTGAACCAATTAAGAAAGAAAGTAATGCACTTTTCTTATCTGCATCGACGGCGTAAACCGTTTGCTCGACCTGAGTTGCTGTGGTGTTACGGCTGTCTACTTCAATTAATTGTGGTTTTTTTAATAAGCTTTTGCTTAGGGAAAAAATATCGTCGTTGAAAGTTGCTGAAAAGAATAAGGTTTGACGTTCATTAGGGAGTTTTTTAAGGATACGTTGAATATCAATGATGAATCCCATGTCTAGCATGCGATCTGCTTCATCTAATACGAGCGTTTGCAAAGAGCTTAAATCGATGAGGTTTTTCATAATCAGCTCAAGCAATCGACCTGGAGTTGCAACTAAAACATCACAACCTCGTCTTAAAGCATCAATTTGTACATTAATACTGGTGCCTCCGTAGACAACAACCGACTTAATCTCTAGGTCTCTGCTATATTCTACAAAACTGGAATGAACCTGCTGGGCTAGTTCACGGGTTGGCGTAAGTACTAGAACTCGAATTTTAGATACGTCATCGTCTCTTTTTTCTAGTAAAATATTATGGATAAGAGGCAAAGCAAAAGCAGCGGTTTTCCCTGTTCCGGTTTGAGCGCCAGCCATAAGATCTTTATTGGCGAGAACCGCTGGAATCGCTGCTTTTTGTATTGGTGTCGGTATTTCATATCCTAATTGAACTACAATATTAGTAATTTCTTTAAGAAGTCCTAAAGAGGCAAAGCTCATATATGTTCTCTTTTTCTATAAACAGGTGATCTAAGTACACCTTCAATTAAGGCGTTTGAATAATAGTGCCAGTGTAACTGATTGCTAAGGCCTAGGTAAGAAAGTATAGAAGTGAAAGCATTAGGGGTTATTTTCCGACAAGCGTAAGGAATACATACTTGTCTGTCTTTTTTGGTGATAGTTAAAAGGGGTTCTTCCGGACATGGCGATTAAATCACGCTTCTTAATTTTTACGGCACTTATTTTATTGATGGCTGGTTTCTTTTCCTGGCTATCAATGCAAGTTCTGGCTGAAGGGATTATTGCCAGTTGGGTTGAGCGTTATGCAGAAAAACAAGTTAGATACGATAAAGTCCGAACCTTATTACCTTTGATTCAAGAGGTAAATTTATCCAAAGAATTTGCGCAAATAGACTCTCTTAAAGCATGGGCGCATCAGCCAAATAACGAGACTCTCGAGCAACAAGCATTGAAGGATACCGAAGCCTTCCGTTCAAGGTTTTCAGACAATTCCTATTTCATTGCCTTAAGAGGTAATGAGCATTATTACTACAGTGACGATAGCGAGTACCAAAGCACTAATAAAGATACATCTAAAAAAGATTTTTATCGCTATACATTAGAGGCGAATAAATCGGCTGATTTGTGGTTTTATGGAATTATAGATAGGAAGTTGGATCTGCATTTAAATGTAAACCCAGATATTGAGTTAGGCGTTGTAAAACTATGGAGCGATGTATTGATTCGAGACGGCGACGACATTTTAGGTGTAGTTGGTACGGGTTTGGATCTTTCGGGATTTCTATCAAAAATGGTGGAGGAGCAAGACATTTATTCTGCGATTGTTTTTACAAACCTGGATGGTTCAATTCAGCTCTATCAACAAGAAGAACTCATTGATTATGCATCCATCACTAAACAAGCAGAAAATAAAAAACAGATCTTTTACCTTCTAGATGATGATCATTCTAAGGCGCTGCTGAACGAAAGCTTTGAGCGAGCAAGATTACAGCCAGATCATGTTGAAATGGTTAGAGTGAACAAAGATGGTGTTAGTCAATTGGCTAGTGTGATCTATATCGCTGAAATTGATTGGTTCCAGGTGAACTTTATTGATATTGATAGCTTCTTACCGTTTACAGAATTTCTGGGTTTGTTGGTGGTATTTTTAATTAGTTTGATTTGTGCTCTTGTAACGATTTATTTGTTAATAACACTGATTATAACCAAACCTCTGAATGAGCTGGAACGCTCTATTTGTGCATTAGAAAAGGGTAAATATCATGCCCCTAAAGTGAGTTTTTTTGCAGGATTAGAAATCAAACGGTTGATTTCTAAGTATAAAAAAATGTCGTTATCACTTTTGGAATATCAACAAGAGTTAGAGCAAAAAGTCGCTGAGAGAACGGAAAAACTAGAGCACATTTCTAAGTTGGATCCTTTGACTAGTTTATATAACCGTCGAGGGTTTGAAGTACATATGAAAAACTATATGGATGCTTGGAATAAAGAGCGCCATTTATTCTCTCTTATTGCAGTTGATGTTAATGACTTCAAGTTGATAAATGACCAATACGGTCATTCAACAGGTGACCTTGCCTTACAAGAAATAGCGATATATTTAAAAAGTGTTGTAGGGGAAAAAGGGGAAGTGGCTCGTTGGGGTGGTGATGAATTTTTGATATTAATTAATCAAGACTGCACAAACAACACGAACATAATGGCAAAAACCTTGTTGAGTAACAAAGATGCTTTGGTTGTTAGGGCTGATGATATCGATGTACTCATTCAATTTAGTGTCGGTTGTGCTGTTGTGAAAGACAATGACACATTTGAAAATATGCTACATAGAGCCGACAAGGCTATGTACTCTATGAAGTTTTCAGGGCAAGGTTAGATTATTCAAGGACGCTTAGAACTGCGCTCGTTATTTAGGAGAGAGCAATTCTAAGAGGGTAGTTTATATTGACCAGAGAATAGCTAAACCCAATGCGGCGTAACTTAAACTGCCGACTATGACGACCATATAAATACAATTGATACCATTTGGCTTTATATAATCAGTACCGATTTGCCAGCCGGCTAAAACAGAGTTAAGGCAAATTATGATTAAGGTAATGGAAGAGTAGATCTTAAACCACATGGGTGAGAATAACCCTTTCCAATCCGCAAAAGCGGTTGTCTCTAAAGTAAGGATAAGCCCAATAAAAACAACACCCCAAAGGCAGATAGCGACATTTGATAAACGCTGGAAGATCCATTCACGTGTGCCGCTGCGCATTTTACTTGATGACATTACGCCCATACCCAAATCCCCGATACGATACAGAAACAACCCGCAAGAATAGCAACAGACAAGGCAATTTTCTTACCTGATTCTAGTTCTTCAAAATGACCGAAATCTTGGGCGATGTGTTTCACTGTTGCACACATGTAATAGCCGAAAGCAGACAATAACCCCCAGACCATAAACTGCCCTAGTGGATTCTGAGAAAATAATGAGACTAAACTGTCAAAGTTTTTTTCTGACAAAAGTGAAAAATAAACAGCAGGCAGAAAAATAGCCATGCTGGCCCATAAAATAACAGAAGATATTCTGTGCAAGATGGATACAACGGCCGTTATTGGCAAATTGATGGTCTTGATATCAAGATTAATCGGACGCTCTTTGTTCATGCTTTTCTCCTAAGGGGCGATTGAGTTATACAAGAAAACTGGTTATAGGCCATGTCAGAATACAGATAGTTATTGGGTGTATGATGTTATCTATCATTATAAAATTAATGAATTATGGGGCGATTTTAATATTAATGGGGTTCATATAATCGAGTCCCCTGCTTTCCTTAATATAACTCAACTCAGTAAAGAAAGTGCAAAAGATTGAATTGTATAAACCTAGCCTCATCAAGTGACTATCCTTGGTATTGATACCGAATTATTAAGAACCTTATTTTGGAGTTAGCAGTGAGTGCAACCGACAATATGTTATTTAACCCTGTTCAATTGGGTGATTTAGAATTACCAAACCGTTTCATCATGGCTCCACTGACGCGCACACGTGCGCCAGGTCATCTGCCAAATGCCTTGATGGCAGAATATTATTCTCAACGTGCAAGCACCGGCCTTTTAATTTCTGAATGTACTATGGTGACAGAAGGCACGTCTGCTTTTGGTGATGATCCGGGCATTTACTCTCAAGAGCAAATTGAAGGTTGGAAGCTAACAACAGAAGCTGTTCACAAAGCGGGCGGTCGCATTTTTATGCAAATCTGGCATGCAGGTCGCGCGGCTCATCCATTATTAAATGGTGGTAAAGAAGCTGTTGCACCCAGTGCGATTGCTATCGAAGGTGAAACTCATACGCCAGAAGGCAAAAAGCCTTACACAGTGCCTCGTACATTAACAGTCACTGAAATCAAAGCTATCGTAGGTGATTTCCGTCAAGCGGCAATGAATGCCAAAGAAGCAGGCTTTGATGGAGTAGAGATCCATGGTGCGAATGGTTACTTAATTGACCAGTTTTTACGGGACAGCGCCAATCAGCGTACAGATGAATATGGTGGCTCTTTTGAAAACCGAGCTCGTTTTTTAAGCGAAGTCATTGAAGCGGTTACAGATGTTATGGGCAGTGGTCGAGTTGGCCTTCGCCTTTCACCGTTAAACAGTTTCCAAAGCATGAAAGACAGTGACCCATTAGCATGGACACGCTTTTTGGCGGAACAACTTAATCGTTTCGACTTAGCGTACTTGCATTTAATGCGAGCGGATTTCTTTGGTTTGCAGCAAGCAGATGTTGTTCCTGTCGCTCGTGAAGCTTACAAAGGTCATTTGATGGTAAACATGGGTTACAGCCCAGAAGAAGCAAGCCAAGTAATTGCAAACAAACAAGCAGACAGTGTGGCATTTGGTACTGGCATTCTTGCCAATCCTGATTTTGTTGAGCGTGTTAAACAAGGTGCAGAATTGAATACACCGAATCCTGATACCTTTTATACACCAGGTGCAGTTGGTTACACTGACTATCCGTTTTTAACTCAGGCTTAAAATAGCGCTGCTATTTCTAGTGTGTAAAAGCCAAGGCAAACGCCTTGGCTTTTTTATGTCTGACACTTGAATGAATTAAATGTATTCGGTTAGTTATATAGGGATCAGCGAGATATGAGGAAAGAGTGTTGACGCTTTAGGCATAAGGTGCGACCTTTGCATACCTATTGATAACTCCAATGACTTCTTTATTTTAAGGTAATCCAGCGTGACTATTGTTTCAAAATTGCCCACTGTCGGCACCACTATTTTTACTAAAATGTCGGCTTTAGCAATGGAAAAAGGCGCGATTAATTTATCCCAAGGGTTTCCTGATTTCCCGCCTGATTCACGATTGTTACAGCGAGCATCAAATGCCTTGCTGACAGGTAATAATCAATACTCTCCAATGACAGGCCTGCCGATTTTAAGGGAAGCTATCGCTGGTTTAATTGATCGCCATTATGGTCGTAAAGTGAATGTCTTAGACGAAGTTACGGTCACCAGTGGTGCATCTGAAGCGATTTTCGACACCATCGCGACGCTTGTTCGCCAAGGTGATGAAGTGGTTTTGTTTGATCCTGCTTATGATTTGTATGAACCCGCGGTGACTTTGGCTGGTGGTGTGTGTCGACGAGTCGTATTAACCGCCCCAGACTTTCGTCCAGATTGGAATGCTTTCGAAGCGTTACTGACAGACAGAACCCGTTTGGTGCTGATGAATACACCCCATAACCCAACGGGAAGTTGTTGGTTAGCGGAAGATTTAGACAGCCTTTGGCAAGCCATTTCAAGCCGCGACATTTATGTACTATCAGACGAAGTGTATGAATTCATTCATTTTAGCAGTGACTCAGTAAGTATTCACAAACATGCAGAATTACGCGAACGCAGCTTTGTTGTCTCATCATTTGGTAAGAGCTTTCACCTCACAGGTTGGAAAGTCGGCTACGTGATCGCGCCTGCCGCACTCACAGCAGAGCTTCGTAAAGTGCATCAGTTCATCACCTTTTGTACAGCAACACCTCTGCAACAAGCATTGGCTGAGCATCTCAATGAATGCCCAAAGGAAAGTCACAAACTGGCTGCCTTCTATCAAAAAAAGCGCGATGTACTCAGAAATGCATTAGCTGACAGTCGCTTTAAGCTTTTGCCATGTGAAGGCACGTATTTTCAGTTGTTGGATTACAGTGACATCAGTGATTTAGATGACGTGGCATTTTGTGAAAAACTGGTAGATCAAATCGGTATCGCTGCGATTCCCGTTAGCGTGTTTTATCAAGAGGCGCCAAAAAATCAACGATTGATTCGTTTATGTTTTGCCAAAGAAGAAAGCACACTAATTGAAGCGGCTCAGAAATTGTGTGAGCTATCGTCTTTGTCTTAATATCTTTGCCGATTTAGCGCTTCACAGTTTTAGCATTAATAAAAAGCCAACATTACAGTGTTGGCTTTTTTATTGGTGCTTCTGTTGAGCTCAAACTGTCTAGGTAGGCATTTGCTCAAAACAAGGAATGTCGTTTAGTACTTCATCCCAATTGCCTTTGCTGTCTGTAAAAATGTGCGCTTGTGGCGTTATTGTGACGTCTGTATCCAAACAACCTGCTGGCATAACAACTATGTCTCCTGTTTTAACGTGAATAGGAAGCAATGAGCTGCAAGTCGAACAAAAATTGCGAGCGAATCTAGTGCCTTCCAATCGGTAAAAGCTGATGTTGTCTTCGCCGCTCAGCCATGTAAGTTTTGCACCTGGGGCAAACAGATTCGCACAATGAGCGGAGCCAGACATTTTTCGACAACGACTACAGTGACAGAAGAAAAACTTCTTAAATTCGCCTTCCATTTCGAATTTAACGCTGCCACAAAGACAGGATCCAGTATGGTTTTTTTCCATAGCATTGCTCTCTTATTCGTTATTTTCTATTTAAGTTCTTACCAAATTTTTCGAGAGCCGAAACCCTGAAATTATTTATAATGTACATCATATTTATCTGTAAACTAAATACACTTCAAT
The DNA here is from genome assembly GCF_055808695.1 of Marinomonas sp. GJ51-14. NCBI lineage: Bacteria > Pseudomonadati > Pseudomonadota > Gammaproteobacteria > Oceanospirillales > Oceanospirillaceae > Marinomonas > Marinomonas sp. GJ51-14. The sequence goes on along the minus strand of NZ_CM147879.1, from coordinate 989,679 downwards.
GCTTTTAGGGTGTTTTCAATTGCAATATCTATAGGTGTTGTGGGCTCATCCGCTATAAAGGTCAGTAGTTTTTCGTTGTTCATCTGAACAGGTTCTTGCCATAGATACTGCATTTCCATTAATTCCCGAAGCGTTTCTTGGAAAGGAGAAATAAGACGCATAATCCACCAAGGGGTAGGTCGTACCCTTGGTTTTTTTCCTGTATTTTTCTGTACAACTCGGCAAATAGCATTTGTCATTTGTTGACCATCGTCATCCCAGAAACCCTTTGTATGAAAAGTTGAAAATGGGTCTAAATAGCCTCGCTTTTCAATGAGTGTGACCATAGTCTTTGCCACGTCTGGAAGGTAAGACCATTGATGACCAATATTTAAGCTTGCAGGGTTATGAATGATGTTTATAGGCTTGTTTGGTTTGATGAGTCCTTGAGAAAACCAGCTGTTAACAGCGCTTGGACCAAAGAAATCTCCTGCTCGAACGATAATAACTTGCCCTCCTGAATGGGCAAAACGTTCTAGATCTTGTTCCATTTTTACACGAATCTTTCCTTTGCGAGTGAGTGGTTTTTGGGGAGAGGATTCAGAAATAAGAGGGAACGAGTCAGGGCCGTAATTATAGATAGTTCCAGGTAAAACAATTGCTGCATTTAGCTTCTTGGCAACTGAAATCGTATTTTGCAGCATTGGTAATACAAGCCCTGCCCAGTTTTTGTAGCCTGGTGGATTAACTGCGTGAATAATAACAGAGCAACCTTGAGCAGCCCGCTCGATATCTGTTTCGTTTAAAGCGTCGCCTTGAATCCAAGTTATTTTCTTTGATTCTTTGATGTATTGATCTTTATTTAATTTTCGAGCTAATCCATTGACTTGCCACCCTAATGATATTAGTTGGCGAGCGACTTCACTGCCAATTCCGCCCGTTGCTCCAAGAACAAGTGCTTTTTTAGGGGGAGTGTCTAAATGAGTGCTTGTTAGATTCATCTTACTTCTCCAAATTGGTAGATTGATTCATCAAGCTTAGATACTCTGTCGACTAAAAGAAATTGTCGAAAACAATAGATTAGGTATACATATTTGTATGGATAAAAATATAGGATGGGAATTATATAGGTCGTTTCTTTCGGTTATGAAGGAAGGGTCCTTATCTGCTGCTGCGCGAGCTATTGGGTCTACTCAGCCTACGATAGGGAGACACATTACTGAGCTAGAACATCTTCTGAAAATCACCTTATTTATTCGTAATCGTGATGGGCTGACTCCGACAGATGCCGCTCAAATGTTACTTAAACCTGCCACTGAGATGGCAAATTTAGCGGAAAGCATGTCTCGAGCTGTGAGTATGCAAAACAATGAGTTTCAAGGGCGGGTATGCATTACAACCAGTGATCTAGTTGCGACTGAAATATTACCGGAAATACTGGCGACACTGAACCAAGAGTATGAAAAATTAAAAGTTGAGCTTTTATTATCAGATAAGCCTCTCGACCTATTAACTCGAGAAGCGGATATTGCGATTCGTTTGTTTCAACCTAAGCAAAGTCAACTGATTGCACGGCGTGTTGGCCGAATTGAAGTCGGTCTTTATGCCCACAAAAGTTATATAGAAAGAAAGGGGAGCCCCGAGTCCTTCGCTGCATTGGAACAACATACTTTTATTGGCTTTGATAAGCTGACTACTTTTATTCGAGACGTGGTGAAGAACTTACCTATTGAATTGAAAAGGGAATGGTTTAGTTTTCGAACGGACAGTAATGTGGCGCAACTCGCCCTACTTCGTGCCGGTGTCGGAATCGGTGTCTGTCAGACATTAATTGCTAAGGAAAATACTAATCTTGTTAGGGTGTTAGCAGACGATTTTTCTATCGAAATGGATGTCTGGATCACAATGCATGAAGACTTAAGAAAAAGCCCAACTTGTAATCTAGTATTTGACCGTTTAGCAAATGGGCTATTAGCGTACTTATCAGAATTAAAATGATTGCTAGCGTATGGGACGCTTAATCAAGGTGGCGCAAGATAAGACATACAAAACAATGAGTAAGGCTGAGAAAAAGCTTGGTGGAATGCCCCAATATAAGCTAATGGGGCGAATCATTAATAAGCTAATGGCAACCGGAATAATCAACAAGAACATACGACTCATACTGAGTGTAATGGTAAAACCTTCATCGCAAGATGGGCAAGGCTGTGGACGGCGAACACTTTTTCTAAGCAAGGAAAGTGACAGCTTAGATTCACAATGTGGACATTTCATAAAACAGACCTAACAAGGTTTAATACTTCAGTAAAAAGACTAATAAAACATGGCTTTAGAGTGTGCATGACTCTAACGTTTGATACAAGTTCAGGACACTTCAGGCTTGTTGGCTTTTCGTAATAGAACAAAAAATTCCTTCAAAAAAACTCTCCAGAAATAATAAATTTCGTTTTAGTGGCTTAAAAATGGGTTTTGTAACCCGTGAATGGCATGTATTATGCGGAACTTTATTTTTTGGGGCTGACATTTTGTCAGCATTTTAAACCAATTTTACTGGTTAATATTAGAGAGAATAGTATGAATACAACCTATAAAGTGTTGCTAGGGATGGCACTTGGTATTGTGGTTGGGTTAATCATTAATTTTACTGGGCTTAATACCTCAGGTTCATGGGCGAACGGTTACCTTACTAATGGTCTGTTCCATATCATTGGCACCATGTTTGTTAATGCGCTTAAAATGCTTGTTGTTCCATTAGTCTTCTTTTCATTGGTATGTGGTGTATGTGGCATAGGTGATATTAAGCTGCTTGGAAGAATTGGTTCAAAATCCTTCTTTCTTTATCTACTGACAACAGCGATTGCTATCGCGTCTGCGCTGCTTATTGCTTCCGGTTTAGGGATTGGTGAAGGTTTACATATCGAGACTGACTCTAACTTCTCAGGGAAAGTTGCTCCACCTCTTTCATCAGTTCTTATTAATATAGTGCCTTCCAACCCTATTAGTGCGATGGCCAAGGGGGAAATGCTGCCAGTTATTTTCTTCTCAATTATTTTTGGTGTCAGCATTTTATTGGTGGGTAAAAAAGCCGAGTCTGTGAGCAGCTTTATTGAAGCGCTTAATGAAATCATGATGAAGATGGTTGGTGTGGTTATGGCTGTTGCGCCTTATGCTGTGTTTTGTCTTATTGCGAGAGCCATTGCTAATCTAGGTATGGATTTGTTAGCCCAACTGCTTGGTTATGTCTTGGTGTTAGTGGGTGTGTTATTACTGCATTTGTTTGTGACATTACAGCTGATTTTGAAAGCCTTATCTGGTTTAAGCTCAATAACTTTCATAAAGAAAATGCGCAGCACACAAGTTTTCGCTTTTAGTACGTCTAGCTCCAATGCGACTATTCCAGTGACATTACGTACCGTTACAGAAAGAATGGGTGTGAAAAACTCAGTTGCTTCTTTTACCGTACCATTTGGCGCGACCATCAACATGGATGGTACTGCGATCATGCAAGGTGTGGCGACAGTCTTTATTGCAAATATTTATGGTGTTGATCTTGGTATCATAGGGTACTTAACTGTTGTTTTTATGTCTGTTTTAGCCTCCATTGGCACGGCTGGTGTACCAGGTGTAGGTCTTATTATGCTGTCTATGGTGTTCGCCCAAGTTGGCTTGCCGATAGAAGGTATTGGTTTGATTCTTGGTGTAGATCGATTGTTAGACATGATACGGACTGCTGTAAATATATCTGGAGACGCAATGGTTTCAGTAGTTGTTGCGAAGAGCGAAGGGCAATTGGATGAAAGCATTTATAATGATCCAGAAGCGGGGAATCAGTTAGAGCTTCATACAGAACATAAAGTCTAATTGGTTTGTTAAATTTATTTGGCTTTAGATAAACAGGCAGGAAAAAATAAAAAGAGCCCTAATAAAGTGTCCAACTTTAATAGGTCATTTTATAAAGGCTCTTTTTTTATGATATGAAAAGCTTATAGAACTTAGTGTTCACTAGTGAATTTTAAAGAAGTCCATCATGCGTTTAAGCTGTTCAGCTTGAACCGTCATTTCTTCACTCGTACTGGCAAGCTCTTCACTACCACTGGAGTTTTGTTGAGTGATTTCATCTAACTGCTGCATCGAGAGATTTATTTGTTCTACTCGGGTGTTTTGTTCGATACTCGTGCTGGCAATAGACTGAATTAATTCAGATGTTTGGTGGATCTGCGGAACAACTTCTTTTAATAAGTTTCCAGCATGCTCACTTATTTTGACACTGTTCAGAGTGATGTCGCTGATTTCCTGAGCGGCTTTTTGGCTTTTTGCCGCTAAAGCACGGACTTCATCTGCAACCACCGCAAATCCTCTGCCATGCTCTCCTGCACGGGCTGCTTCAATGGCGGCATTCAGAGCTAAAAGATTGGTTTGTTCTGCAATGTCTTCAATAATACTGATGTTATTGGCAATGTCTCTCATAACCGTCATTGTCTTATCAACGGCTTCGCCACCTTGTACGGCTTTATTACTGGCATTGAGGGCGATGTCATTGGTAGATGCGGCACTTTCTGCATTTTGGCTGATGCTGGTGGCTATCTTATCGATCTCAGCTGTCGTGCTTTTAAGGTTGTCTGTCATTGACACTGCGCTGGTTGATAAATTCTGCGCAGTTATGCTGACCTGAGAGCTGGCCGCTGCCATTTGATCCATGGCATTCTGGGTTTCAACGATAGTGTTTTTGAGTCGGTCGATCATCCCATTTGTGCTGTCTTTGATCGTAGAAAAATCCCCAATATAGTCTTTTGTGATTCTGACTCGTAGATCTCCTTCTGCTAATGCGGACATTTTTTCAGACAAGTCATGAACGATATCTTGAATGATATCAGCCATCTTTTTCATACTGGCTTTTAGACTGTTTTGATCGCCGGCGTTAAGCTGAATAGAAATACTGGTGTTGCCTTGTGCAATTTGATTAGCAATTTCAGCCACTTCTTGAGGTTCTCCTCCGAGAGAGCTCATAATATTTCGCAGAATCATCATTCCGACAGTAAAGACCAGAACAATGACCGCAATGGCAATGCTGACCTGAATAACAACGGCTTGCCAAATGGCGGTGAGAGCATTCTCTGCCCCGTTTTTACCTAGTTCTTCGTTAAACGCTATGTGCTCATCAAGTGCTTGAGTTAACTGCTCTGCTTCTTCTGTTGTATAAAGCAATACTTTGGTAGCTGCGGCTTGAATGTTCTTACGGGATAATGAAATGGCTTTTTCTCTTTTTTGGTTATAAACCTCAAATGCTTTAATTTCATTTTCCAATAAAGTGCCATCCTCATCACTATTCACTAAAAGCTTATAGTTCTCGAACTCTTTATATACTTCATCGACTTGACCTTGTAATTGCTCATCTATTTTGAGCTTTTGGTCTTTGTCTCTTTCCAATACATGTACATAGGATAAACGACGTACTTCACTGATGGCTTTGCTGATGCTTAGCATGACCTCGATGGAGGGAACGACCTTAACGTTGACATAGTTAGAGGAGGTATAAACATTGTTTGTTTGGTACAAACTCGACCCAACTAGTGCTATTAAGCCAATGATTGCACTGCTAATTAATATCAAAAGTTGATATCGCACACTCATTTTTTTAAGTCTCATATTCACTCCAGTGAAAACGTAAATTAGTTGATGGGCCATAGTTACCTATATGAGTCATCCAATGGTCCTAATAGGGTTTACTTGCCGAGTTTGCATCCATGCTGCCACTGTTTAAGCTGTATATAATAAGCCACATGCAGTGAATTACAAAAAGATACATAGTTTTTGAGTGAAATTTAAGTCAGAAAGATGTTGTTAGGAAGCTCTATTTTGGAATATTGTCAGGATTACTTCGATGACAAGCTTTAACTGTGCGCAATTAGGTCATTTATAGCCCGTGAGATCAGCGTTTTTTTCACTAAGGTTGGTTTCACAGGTTTCTCGAACCAGAAGTTCATTGGTTGGTCAAAGCCGATACCATGCATGTAGTTATAGAGCGCTTTACGTAAGCCTTCGCCCAGCATTTCATGGTTTGTGCCCGTTGGATCAGTGAAGTCCACATCATTTTCAGCAAACAAAATATCAGGACGTTCGGCTAGCGTAATACCGAACTCTTCAGGGTTAACGCCAATTGGGCTATGAACCGTGGCAGCGAATCGATGCCAAAATGCAGACTGGAAACACCCTTGTGCCATCATCTGGCGTACCATTTCTAATGCATCAATGGTTTCTTGCTCTGTTTGTGTCGGGAAGCCATACATCAAATAGGCATGAACCAGAATATCTGCGTCACTGAATGCCTTAGTTACTCGGGCCACTTGCTCGACACTCACACCCTTTTTCATCAGTTTCAGTAATCTGTCTGATGCCACTTCAAGACCGCCACTGACGGCCACACAACCAGAATCCGCCAACAACTGACAACGTTCTGGAGTGAAGGTTTTTTCAAAGCGAATATTGCCCCACCAACTGATGACAACGCCACGTTCGATCAGGCGAGTTGCCAATGCAAACAAGGCTTTTGGTGGCGCGGCTTCATCGACAAAATGGAAACCGGTTTGGCCTGTTTCTTCGATAAGTTCTTCGATTCGATCCACCAAAATATCTGCACCAGCGGCATCGTAACGGTCGATGTAATCTAGAGTTACATCACAAAAGCTGCATTTGCGCCAGTAACAACCGTGGGCAATAGTTAGCTTGTTCCAGCGGCCATCGCTCCAAATTCGGTGCATAGGGTTGAGCATTTCACACAAAGAAAGGTATTCGCCCAATGGCAAACCATCGTATATAGGCGTGCCCACATCCGTTTGTGGAATATCGTGAAGTTCGGCGTTTTCATTGTAATGAACGTATTGCTCGCCATTGTCATCTTCTGCGAGGAAATAGGTTCGCACTAAATCGTCTATTTCCCGCTGTCCGTCAAAGTATTCTAGCAGGGTCATAAAAGGACGTTCGCCGTCATCCAAACAAATGAAATCGACAAATTCAAAAATCCGTGGGTCTTTTAGAGCACGCAATTCGGTATTTACAAAACCACCGCCCATGACGATAGGAAGGTCAGGGTTAATCGCTTTACAGGTTTGAGCAATTCGCAAAGCGCCTAACACATTACCAGGAAAAGGAACCGTTAGTGCAACGACGCTGGGTTGGGTTTCTTCTAAATACAGCTCGACTAATTGTTCTAGAATTTCAGAGCTGAAACTGGAGTCGCCCATGAGGGTGTCGTAAAGATTATCAAAGCTCGGGTTTGCCGCTGCCAGACGTTCGCCATAACGGCTGACTTCAAAATAAGGGTCAACACCTTGAGTAATTACCGCTGATAAATCATTGATAAACAAGGTCGCCAAATACTTGGCTTTGTCCTGTAGACCTAAACTACCAAATGCCGTTTTCAGAATATCGCCAGACACAGCTTCCATCTGAGCAATAGCATCAAACGCTGGGCCTTCAGGCAAAAAACGACGAGACACAATGCGCAATGCAAGGCTTGGGTCTTTACCCTGTAGAAAACGAATCACAGGCTCAACACACAGGCGATAGCGGTCAAATTCCGCCATAAAAGTGTAGACAACATCTGGCAGTTCATCGTCTTCAAACGCCTCGAAATTATCTTCCACATGCTGACGGATAATATCCAACGCCGGCATGGTCATCATCTCAAGGAAAAGCTCAATGGCAGGGTCACGCTGCACCGCTTCATAACCACGAGAGCGCAAAAAGCCTGTTAAATACGCGGTCGCTGGATACGGCGTGTTTAGCTGCGTCATTGGTGGCGTCATTAGAAGAACGGTCATAGCTTACCTTGGTATTAAATAGAAATTAGAATGGCGAGGATTCTAGCACTTTACCTCAAAAAGAGGGCAGAACCTTTTACTCTAGAATGGCTTTTAGGTGGCCGCTGCCCAATTGTTGCATTTGCCGCTCAACCCAAATCACCCTTTGGCCAAGATAAAAGGTCAATGCATTGGCTTGTCTCGTACGAGGGCTTGGTAACATGACCGCTAATCGCGCGGCTTGGTTCTTGGTTAAGCGACTTGCTGAGCGTTTAAAGTAATGTTGACTGGCTGCCTCGACACCATAAATGCCTTTGCCAAACTCTGCTACGTTCAAATAAACTTCCAATATGCGCTTTTTACCCCAAATGACTTCGAGGCCGAGAGCTAAAACGGCTTCCATACCTTTACGTGCAAAACTTCGCCCCGGCCACAGAAAAATATTTTTAGCCGTTTGTTGGGTAATGGTACTCGCACCGCGAAGACCTTCGCCATCACCATATTTATCAAGGGCTTTACGAATCGAAATGAAATCAAGACCTGAGTGTGATGGAAAACGCTGATCTTCAGACGCCACCACAGCCAACGGCATGTGAGCTGGAAGCTCATCTATACTGATCCAATCCTGTGAAACAGGATAAGGACTTTGCAACATAAACGCCGTTGTTGGCAACGGCATAAAACGGAACAAGAGCAAAACCAGCGCTAACAGCAGTAAAAAACGCCACAGGACAAACCATACCCAACCGAAAATACCTCGTTTACGTTTTGCCATGTAGAGTCTCTTATTGAATAACTGCTGCTAAGTATAGCAAGCTGGACGTTGTGCTGTTTATGAAAGTTAGGGTATAGGAAGAACATACTGAAAATTAAACCAGCTTACATTTTTAAGCGCATAAAAGTGTAGATTTTTACTTTTTAATGCGCATAAAAGTGTTATTTAGTTGAGGGGTTAAATTGTTTTTAACAAACGGAAAGGAGTAGATATTGCAATCTAAACCATTATTAGTTATTTTACAGACACAACTTATCCTTCTTCCACGCGTGGCGACATACAGACCCCTGGAGTTGGACGATTAAGCCGACCTCGTGTCGGTTTTTTCACTTCTACAGCCATGAAAGGCATTAATAAACAATGGATACGGAAAGTCCTTACCACTCTTATTTTGTACCTTTGGTATTAGACTCACCAGTCATCATGACATCCAAGTAATTGGACAAAAAGTATGAAAACGAGAGTGTATATTGATGGTTACAACTTATATTTTAGCTGCTTAAAAAGCACGCCCTATAAATGGCTAGATCCAGTCTCACTAATACAAACTTTGTTAGTACGTTCTGACGCTCCAGAATCCGTTCTTGATGAACTGGCGGTTAAGTTTTTTACCGCTGAAATTTCTGAACGTGCGGCGTCAGACAGCAACTCGTTAAACGACCAACGCTCTTATCATCTTGCTTTGAACAACCATTGCCAACATAGGTTACAAACCATAAAGGGTAACTATTCCATTGATAAAACCAAATTTCCAAGAGTAGAGCGAGATGAGAGAGGCAAAGAAAAAGAGCCCAGATCCTCTGAGCGAGTAAAAATCTGGAAAATGGAAGAGAAACAAAGCGATGTCAATGTGGCTTTAGAAGCTGTTTACGATGCCGTAACAGACCTAGCACTTGAACACATTGTCTTTGTTAGCAACGACACAGACATCATTCCAGCACTACAGAAAATCCAATATCACAACGGATTGAGTTTACGCTCGCCAGTAAAAATAGGTTTGATTATTCCTACAAGAAAAGACGACTCTGAAAGGAAGGGTAATAAAAGCTTAAAAGACTGTGCAGACTGGACGATCGAACACATACATGAGGAAGAGCTTCAAACAGCGCAAATGCCATGTCGCGTTTTGGGCTTGAGGAAAACAGCCTTAAAACCTATCAGCTGGTTTAAGTATCCAAAAAAAGTCCAAAAAATCCTGAGTATCCTAAGTCAGAAAGGCGTTGAAGGCAGTGTTCCAAAATCGTGGAAATGGCTAGAACGACCATTACATCACGCTGAAGGGTTAGCAAACATTGACGATACCCCAGCCGAACACATGGATAATGAAACCGCATTAGACATTATCCATCAACATGCGAAAGCTTCTGCAGACTATAAAAAGCGAAGTTGATGCATTCCGGTGTGATTAATTTTCTTTTGACCCCAATTGTTATTTAAATCTTAAGGTCTCGAATAGGGGGCTTTAACTCTAACGCCGTCAAAACCTCTTAAAGCGCACCTTATAGTTGCTAGAATCCTTTACTAACTCATCATGAAAAGTGCGGCTTTCGACAGATAAAAACTTAGAGTCTTGATATTTCTTTGCTAATTCTGGCGAAAGGCAAAATTCTTTAAATATCTGATTAACATCGTGTATAAAGCAGCTAATTTCTTGAGAATAGACAACATCTCCCTTATCAAAGAAACGACCATCCTCCTGATAGGTCTCTTCTATAGAATCACCCTTATAATTCTGAACGTATAGTAAAAGACGCGGCAACTCTGAAAACTCATCTAACGCTTCTTTATACGAGTACACACCTTCAGCATAACTCTTTTCAGCAGTTCTAAAGTTTTCAAACGCATCAATCATTTTGTGAAAATAATTTTTAGAGTCACTGTTTCGTGGACTACTCATTTCATCGGCATAGAAGTCGAATGACCGATAATCATTTTCAGTAAATATGACATCATAAAGTAAATCAACATCTTCGAACTCAAACTTATAGCGTCCAGATAAGCGATTTATAAATTCATTGAACAGCTCTCGATGCTTGACGCAGTTTTCAAATGCATTTTTTCGCTCCGTCGTTTCTATTTGTTTATCTGTACGCTCAATTTGAGCCGCAGTTTGAACTGACCTGTGATGGGAGGCATAGAAACCCGCAAACGGCAGAGACAGCGCCGCAATCCAAAGCGGGATTTTGAAATACTCATAGGCATTATCGAAGCCTTCCTTAGTAGTCATCCAATCAGGATATCCAAGGCCTTTAAAAATGCAGAGCCAGACGAAAACAGCAACAAATATCGGGAGTAATACCGTCGCCCAGAAAGGCCTCAGCTGGAACAAAGGTGGGTGGGGGTACTGGGGCCCTTTGCAGAGCCACCGCCAAAAGCCACAAAGCTTTGTAAACAGCCACTTAAAAGGTAGTATTTTCATAGTCCTCTTTGCTCTTGAATGCGTCGAACGCTTTGCCAGGGAGCATATTCATATCCAGCTTATCTCGACCAGATGATGCATCCATTGAAAAGTCGATAAGACGAGCAATATAGTCCGCCATGATTCTATCCACTGCCATCGATTCAGCAATTTTAAACCTATTCTTACCTTCCTCTTGGGCCATAATAAGGCGCTTCCCTTCATAGTTAATAGCAACGATATTTAAATGACGGGCAATGGAGCGTAATGCAGCACAATAATTCTTGGCCTCTTCTTCACCAAACTCTTTCCTAGTCGGATACTCCCTAAGATTATTAAAATTAACTATAACCAACTCGAGTAAGCCGATATTGGGTGAATCCCAACCAAAGCCTGCATATTTTTTCAACGGCCTTGCTCTTGGTGAAAAATCCAACGGCGAATTCCCATAAAATATCTCTCTGTAAATCTCCATTTGATCAAAGACTTCAATCCGCTGAATGCCATCATGATCGGTAAAACCTTTTATCATCATCTGGAATTGCTCTGTGTGATTAAAATATTGATCAAACGTGTTTTTCTCTGAAGTTATTGCGATTTGTTTTTGAGAGTTTTTTATTTGCTGATCCGAACGATTTATTTGAGCAGCTGTTTGAACTGAACGATGGTAGGAGGCGACTAACGCCACCAGAGGAAAAGCCAGCGATGCAATCGCCAAAGGAAATCTTAAGCGGCCAATAGCATTATTAATATGCGTAGAAGACAGCCCCCAATCCAAAGCCTGTTGGCTGTTGTCCCAGACAGCAATGATCACGGTAAAAAATACTGCTGTAGTAATCGGTCCCCATAGAGCCCATTTGAACCACTTCAGTTGAGTGAGAGTTTTGTTGTGTGCCATGCCACTTCCTTGTTGGTTGATGTCAATAGAATATCAGCGTTTTGGTGGATTACTGTCAAGGGATGGTGTGGTAATTGTGATCCGTTTGACCTAATATCGATCAAATGGATAATTTAAACCAAGGATAGATCATGTCAATAGACTCATCTTTTACTTCAGAGCAACGCGACAGCATCAAGATTAAAAGCTTCATTTTTCACATCATCGAAGTAGACAAAAAGCCTGAAAACAAGTCTGTTTCCGTCGTTGAGATAGACAAAGTGACTCTTGCTTCAGCTCAAGAAAAGTTCTTTACAGATCACTTCAAACACACAGCTGAAGGCACTCAGTTTCTGTTCACAACCTATGGTGGTAATCTGAAAGATAAAGGCTTAGATCTCATTCAAAATCCGTCTAAATTCCTACAAATCTCCAAAGATGCTGCCCGCGAATTTACCGGGCATCACAGGACACAGATGTCGGATGGTGTATTTGTGTTTTCTTTGGTGGAGTACGACTTTGCCCCGGGCCAACCGGAACATGCCTTGTTTTTACTAAAAATTAATAAGCAACCAAGCTTTCCTTACAGTTACAAACCTGATCCAAAAACAGGTGAAATGGTCGCTACTGTCGACGCGTCCCATACATCACTTGTTCAAGATAAGAAGGCCATCAGTAAGAGTGCCATCATAGACCTCACGGATGAGTTTACATGGGATGTCTTAGCAGTTGATACAAAAGACGGCCCAGGAATAACGGACTACTTTCGAGAGTTCATGGAAGTTACGCCAAAAGACAAAGGGGAGATTCTTACAGATAAAGCAAATAGAACAGTAAGAAAGTGGGCTAAAGCTGCGGAGATAGCAGACTCTTTTTCTGATGGAGAAAACTACAACACAGTCTGTGGCAGATCGTTCGAATATCTCAATAGCAATAGTACATTTAAAACAGATGACTTTATAAAATACGTTGTCAAAGACAGCAGCCCCGCTAAAGAAAAAGCTTTGAGGAACACTCTCGAAGAAAAACTCAAAAAGGAAGGGGTCTATGGTCAAAGCTTTAGCATCGTTCCTGAGGCAATACGATCAGGTGATAAAGCGGTAAAATACGTTACAGATGAGGGGGTAGAGATCAGCTATACTGGCGATCAAAGTAAGTCTCGAATTGAGATCGACTACCAAGAGAATCAGACGGTTATGACCATCACGACTAAAAAACTAAAGGCCAATGTTAAGTAAAGATTTCTTCGATCTATATAACGCTATTGCCAGTAAATTCTCCGAGATTTCAGAGGATGCAAGCCTATTTTTTGGTCAGGTAAACGCTGAAGATGAAGCGCTAATTTCATTCTTGCAGGCACTGGATCGGGATGGGATAGACACGCCTAAAATAGACGCGATGTATGATACAGATAGTCAACACTCGTTCGACATGGAGGATTTAGATGATGCTGAGATTTATGAAGGCACCGGTCCTTGGATGATTACATTAAGTAAAGATGATATTGCCAAGAAATTGTCTGATGTGGTAGACGATACTCGCCTCTTTTTCAGCCAGGAGACTTTTTTCTCATTTCTAGAGCACCTCGATCCGTTTCATAAAGACAGCCATTGTTATGATAATGAGACGCGACTTTTTTTGGTAAATGGGCTGAAGCAGCCATTAGGTGGCGAAAACTTCTATGCAACGGGGATAAATTCTAGTTTTCCCGACCTTGAGACTACACTTCCTAGCTCTGACGATGTTCATAACCTCGTTCATGTAAACACCACCGAATCGGTGCGTGTGTGCCCTCGCTCTATTTCTTTAAATAGCACTGGTCCAAAGCTCGATGATATTCCTAATTTAAAACGAAGTATTGCTAAGCTCCTTGCAGCGTGTCTCGTGCAAGAGCTGAAAACGGTCGATGGTATAGAAAAAGTCACTGTGAAAGGCAGCAAAAAGCAAATAGCAGACTTGTCTAACGGTACGGAAAAGATCTCAAACGAACTTTTAGACGAATTGAATAAAGCTGTCATTTGGGTCTACGAAGAGCGTTCTGAGACGCGTTTACAGTTGATAATGGATCGTCTTTCTCTTGATATGAACGACTCAGACAGCTATCTAGCATCTCTGGAGAAGTACTTAGAGCGAGCGTTAGAACAGGCCAAAGACTCTTATGCATTTGTCATCCTTGATCGAAAAGATGACTACCACAAAGAAGTTCGAGATCTAATCAAAGACATGCGAACGCAAGCGGATTTGTATGCGACAAAAACCCGCTCACTTGTAGGCAGTCTTGCGAGGGACACACTGGGCATCTTGGTATTTCTGAGCTTTTCATTCATGACCAAGGCTCAACGCATTGAGATAGAACCCCTTCTTACTAACAATACAATGTCACTCATACTTAATGTAATGAGTATTTATTTATTTGTATCGATTTTCTTACAAATTTTGGTACATATGAGGGACGACTACCTAACCCAGCTAGAAAATCAGCATTGGTTGAAAGTACTGCAAAATTACACTCGAACAGATGACCAACAGGAAAACTTTTTAGAACCTATAGAAAAGCGCCGAAAGACATTTCGCTTTGCTATGCTCGTCATTGCCCTATTTTACCTTGGTTTAATTTACGTCGTTTCTAACTTGCAGAGTATTCTCATTATTGCCCTAGGTCCCATAACGTAAAAAGCTCTCAACTGAAGGCTTTTTCTATGCTGCGTGACTGGCCGCGATCGGTCGCTTCTTTTCAGCGGGTAGGTCTTTTTCAATGTATGAGGTGATGGTGCTATCTCTTTTTAATCAAGGTACTTAATGCGCCTTGTCCCAGTTGTTCCCAACCCCAGCTTCCACAAGTGAAGGCACGTCGACCTCTCTACTGGTTTGCATAGCCTCGGCGATTTTCTCTTGCGCGGCCTCTAGATCGGTTTCGGCGAGCTATTCAAGCTTGTTGATTGTCACGTCTTCTTTGACTTCAATATCGCGATCATAGAAGGCCATGCTTAGCATGGCTTTTTTCGTTTTAGGACTACGATACGGGCTTTAATGCGCCTCGTCCCAGTTGTCTCCAACGCCTGCTTCTACCAATAAAGGTACGTCGATTTTGCTGCTGTTTTGCATGATGTCGACGATTTTGGTTTGTGCGGCGTCTAGGTCTTTTTCGGCGATTTCGAAGATAAGTTCATCGTGTACTTGCATGATCATTTTCACGTCTAGGTCTGTGCTTTGTAGCCAGTCGTGCATCTTGATCATGGCGCGTTTGATGATGTCGGCGGCGGAGCCTTGCATTGGCGCGTTGATCGCGGTGCGTTCGGCGGCTTGTCGCATCATGGCGTTGCTGGCTTTGATGTCTGGCAAGTACAAGCGACGACCATAAATGGTTTCCACGTAGCCTTTTTCTTTCGCGCCTTCGCGGGTGTTTTCCATGTATTGCTGTACGCCTGGATAACGTTCGAAGTAGCGTTTAATGTATTTCGCGGCTTCTGGTCGGCTGATATCAAGCTGTTTCGCGAGGCCAAAAGCAGACATACCGTAGATCAAACCGAAGTTGATGGCTTTGGCGCGGCGGCGTTGTTCGGTTGTCACTTCGTCTAAGGCCACTTCAAATACTTCGGCGGCGGTGGCTTTATGCACGTCAGCGTCTTTGGTGAAGGCATCGAGCAAGCCTTTGTCTTGGGACAAGTGCGCCATGATACGAAGTTCCACTTGGGAGTAATCGGCCGCGAGCATTTTGTAGCCAGTTGGTGCGATAAAGGCTTGACGAATACGACGACCTTCGGCGGTACGAATCGGGATGTTCTGCAAGTTTGGATCAGTGGATGACAAGCGGCCTGTGGCAGTAATTGCCTGATGATAAGAGGTATGAATACGACCTGTTTTCTGGATCATTTCTGGTAGCTTATCTGTGTAAGTGGATTTCAACTTAGACAAACTACGGTGTTCCATGATCAAACGTGGCAACTCATAATCTTGCGCCAGTTCTTGTAAAATAGGCTCGGCGGTTGATGGCTGGCCTTTTGGCGTTTTCTTGATAACAGGCAGTTCGAGTTTTTCAAACAAGATGACTTGCAGTTGTTTTGGCGAGCTCAAGTTGAAGCTTTCACCGGCCACTTCGTGAGCTTTTATCTCTAGTTCTTGCAATTTCGCGGCAATTTCACTGCTTTGTGCGTGCAAAAGTTCTGGGTCAATCAAGGCGCCAGTTTGCTCCATGTTCGCCAAAACAGGAATAAGAGGGCATTCAATGTCTTTAAAAATGCTCACCAATTCTGGTGTTTTTTCGACTAGCGGCCAGATAGCTTGGTGAAGGCGCAAGGTAATGTCCGCGTCTTCGGCGGCGTAAAAGGCCGCTTGTTCAAGGTCGATTTCATTGAAAGTTTTCTGCTTCTTGCCTTTGCCTGCTAGCTCTTCAAAGCTGACACAGGTGTGACCGAGGAATTTCTTAGCCAGCGTGTCCATGTCATGATGAGAGCTCACGGAGTTGTACACGTAAGACTCCAGCATGGTGTCGTATTGGACGCCACGAAGTGTGATGTCGTAGTTATTCAGTACGTTAGCGTCGTATTTAAGGTGTTGGCCGACTTTCGCTTTGCTGTCGTCTTCCAACCAAGGTTTGAGCTGTTCTAACACCCAATCACGGTCAAGCTGCTCTGGTGCGCCTTCATAGTCGTGGGCAAAAGGCACATAAGCCGCAACGCCCGCTTCCACCGAGAAAGACACGCCAACCAGTTCTGCCGCCATGTAATTTAGGCTGGTGGTTTCTGTGTCGAATGCAGTTAATTCAGCGCTTTGGATTTTGTCTAACCAAGTATTGAACGCATCTTTGTCCAAGACGGTTTCGTAGTTCACTTCGATATTCGAAGCCACTGGTGCATCCACTTGACCATCATTGTTTACCGTATCACTGGCGGTTTCTACGCTTGGTGCTTTATCGAGATCGGATAGCCAAGTTTTGAATTCTAATTTGGTGAACCATTCACGCAAGACATCTTTGTTTGCTTCGCCATTTTTCAATTCAAGTGAATTAAAAGGCAACTCTACATCACATTTGATTGTCGCTAATAAATAGGACAGCTCGGCCATGTCTTTGTTGTCTTCCATTTTTTGCTTCATGGTTTTGGAACCACGGAAGCCCAAATCGGCAATTTCATCTAAGCGGGTGTAGATTTCTTTGATGCTGCCCAAACCTTGTAACAAGGCTAAAGCGGTTTTTTCGCCAACGCCCGGAACGCCCGGAATGTTGTCCACTTTGTCACCCATGAGCGCGAGGTAGTCGATAATCAATTCTGGCGGAATACCGAATTTGTCTTTTACGCCTTGAATGTCCATCACTGTGTTGTTCATGGTATTCACAAGGGTGACTTTCTCTGTGACCAATTGCGCCATGTCTTTATCGCCTGTGGAAACAATGACTTCGCGTCCAGATTCGCCCACTTGTTTGGCGATGGTGCCGATCACGTCGTCCGCTTCTACACCATCAATAATGACCAGCGGCAAGCCCATGGCTTCCACCATGCGATGAATCGGTTCGATTTGTGGGCGCAAGTCGTCAGGCATTGGCGGACGTTGTGCTTTGTATTCGCTGTAGATTTCGTCACGGAAGGTTTTACCCTTGGCATCAAAAATGATCACCATGGGTGAATCAGGGTAGGTTTTAATTAGGCTGCGGATCATACTGATCACACCGCGCGTGGCGTTAGTCGGGTGTCCATCACTGGTATGCATCGGTGGAATAGCGTGGAAAGCTCGGTACAAGTAAGACGAGCCGTCTACCAAGATCATAGGTGTGTTGTTTTGTGTTGATGAATCCGTAGCCAAAATGAAACCTCTTTATATGGATTGGCGATAATTATTGTCTATTCTAAGCGCTTGCGAGTATTTTTACAGTCTAAAAGGCAACTAATACGAATTGACCTTTTGTCGCTTATTGTGGAGCATAGAGGTTTTCTTATTCACGTCCTCTTTTGACTGTAAATAGAGTCTCTTGATCATAATTATAGGTAACACAACTTGGCTGTTTACACATCCCTTTCTGAATCCGACATGCGAGCCTTAGTGGCAGATTATTACTTAGGTGAGTTGGTTTCGTTCCAAGGCATCTCTGGTGGTGTAGAAAACACCAATTATTTTCTGAATACAACGACAGGAAAATACGTTGTAACTCTGTTTGAAGAATTTGATTTAGAGGAAGTACCTTACTTTTTGGACGTTGTCGCACATTTGAAACACAAAGGTTTTAATGTGCCAGCGGCCTTGATTGATATCCATGGTGAACGATTACGCGAAGTAAATGGTCGCCCTGCTATCATTGTAGATTGTTTTCCAGGTAGTGAGCTGAAAAATACAGATGTTACCTCTTGTCGTTTAATGGGCGAAGCATTGGCGAAATTACACATTGCTGGGGAAGACTTCCCAGAGCATCGTGATAGTCACCGTGGTGTTGCTTGGTGGCATAAAACCAGTAAAGCGATTGAATCTGAATTAGAACCTGAACAAGCACAATTGCTAACTTCGCAAATTGCGGAGTTTGATGCTTTTATTGTAAAACATGCTAATTTGCCGAAAACGACAATTCATGGTGATTTGTTCTACAACAATACCTTGTTTGAAGACGGGAAATTGTCAGCGATTATTGATTTTTATAACGCCTGTCATTCTTGGGTCATGTATGATTTGGCGATTGTTGTGAATGATTGGTGTACGGATACAGAGACGGGCGAATTGGATATGCTGAAATATCGCGCGTTATTAAAAGCTTATTTGCACGAACGGGAAGCGACTGACGAAGAAGTAATCGCTTGGCCTTATATGTTAAGGATTGCTGCGTTACGTTTCTGGTTGTCTCGTTTAGAAGCTTGGCATGGTGCAAAAAATGATCCAGTACGTTTAGCACAACAACATGATCCGCTTGAATTTCAGCGTATTTTAGAAGCTAGCATTCGTTATGCGCCCAGTTTAGTCGGGTAAAAGGTCGGGTGGGATAAAATGATTCGTTTTTGGTTGAGTTTATGTTTGTTTATTAGTGCCAACTTTTTTCTAGTTAATAAGGTGATGGCTCATCCTCATGTTTGGGTGGATTCTCAGTATCGGGTAACAGTAAATCAACCAAAAATCGATGAATTAGAAGGGACATGGAGCCTTGATCTTTTTACCTCGATCAGCTTGATCGCCGAGTATGATGTAGATTCTGACGGTGAGTTTACTGGCCAAGAAAAAGTAGAGATGATCGAGGTTCTAAAAAGCTTCGAGAATTATGGTTACTTCATTAAGATGAAGCAAGATGGTTCAGAAATAGTGCCAACAGGCGTGCGCATTCTTGATGTGCGTATTCGCGATCAAATGTTATGGGTTCGCTTTGCTATTGCTTTACCTGAGCCAGTTAATCTTGAAACTTCGACGCTGAGCTTGGCATTTGGCGATGACGAATTGTACTTCGCCATGGAGCCATTAGAAGAAGGCTTGGTACGTTTGTCGGGGGCTTTGTCTGAGGTATGTACACCCATTAAACGTGAAGGAGAAGAAATGTCCGTAGCGTCTTGGGTGGATTTGACCTGTAAGTCTTAAGGTTTTTTAAAACGTTTTTTTAGTATTTTTTTAAGCCCTTTTATTCAGTTGTAAGGTAAAGGAAGTCTCAGATGATAGAGCATTTTCAATGGTTACCCTTTTTGTTGGCGATTTCCGTTCTTACCATGAGTCCGGGCGTAGATACCATTCTAGTTATGCGAAATGCTGCGACAGGTGGATGGCGTTTGGGTTTTTTAACTAGCTTAGGTATTTGCATGGGATTGTTTGCTCATGCGACCTTGTCTGCTTTAGGTTTATCGGTGATCTTATTAGGTTCTGCGGGTTTGTTTACCGCGTTTAAATTTGCCGGTGCAGCGTACCTTGTGTATCTAGGTGTGCAAGCTTTGCGAAGTGCGATGAAGCCGGTGGGGATGACCTTCAGTGATAAAAAAATGTCTAAACCATTAACTGCTTGGGGTGGTTTTCGTCAGGGTATTTTGTCTAATGTACTGAATCCAAAACCGATTATTTTCTACATGGCCTTTTTACCGCAATTTATTGATCCTAGTTATTCTGCTTTGGGTCAATCTCTTTTTATGGCTTCCCTTCACTTTATTATAGCTATGGTGTGGCAAACGTTTCTTGCGCTTATGGTTCATAAAGCGCGAGTGTGGCTGGCGCGACCAAAAGTGGCGCAGGTCTTAGACGGCTTAACTGGCTTATTGCTGGTGGGCTTTGGTGTAAAACTCGCATTAAGTCAGCGCTGATCGTGTTGCTAAGTGCTTTTCAGGTAATTGCCTAAATGAGTTTATTGATCTCGACTTGGATTAAGTTTTTCTTTTTATTCGCGCCGTTTTTTGTGCTGTCGATGTTTCTTGCGCTAACGCGCGGAGAGTCTTCAGCATCAAGAAAGCAGGTAGCGAATAAAGCCATTATCGCTTCTACTGTGATTGCGATTGTTTTGTTATTTTTTGGTGGCAGCTTGTTTGCTGTACTAGGTATAACATTAGATTCTTTCAAAATCGGCTCGGGCGTTTTGCTGTTTTTATCGGCGTTAAGTTTGGTTCGAGATGGTACGCGCAATCATGCTGTTGGAATGCCGAGTGAAGAACGAGACGATGTGTCTGTTGTTCCTCTAGCAGTGCCAACAATTATTGGTCCTGCGACAATTGGTACGATTCTGGTTTACGGTGCCGAGTTACAAGGTTGGGATTTGATTCTAGGTTTGATGGGCTTGCTATTGGCGCTTGGAACCTTGGCATTAATTCTGTATTCCGGCTCTTTGATCGAAAAAATGTTGGGTCGTACTGGGTTGAATGTATTGTCTAAAATTACCGGTCTGATTTTGGCGGCTATGGCTGCACAAATTTTCATGAGTGGTGTAATGGGCTTTTTAAACCCAATCGCTGCTTAGTGTAAAATCTCACTCGATTAAATACGGCGTTTCTTGGCTTTGGCTTCTCCTTAGGATTGAGTTGTTATATCATAACAAAATTCAATTTATTATTAAGTGAGAGCCTTTTATGGCGAAGAACGCCGTTTTTTTATTTTTGTTTTTCTTCTTGTTTAATTCTCCTCTTTACGCTGCGGTAGACCTGTCGTTTTATCAAGACTTTATTCAATGGATTATGGGTCAGCAGGCAAATTTTCATCGTGAGTTGGTGACCTTGGTACGTGCGATTAGCAAAGAAGGCAGCGCCGCTTTACTGTGGGGGCTGATTACCACGAGTTTCTTTTATGGTGTGTTTCATGCCGCAGGCCCGGGTCACGGTAAAGCTGTAATTTCCGCTTATATGTTAGCCAGTAAAGCCCCGTTACGTCGTGGTATCAGTTTGGCCTTCTTATGTGCTGGCGCGCAGGGATTGATGGCTGTCTTGGTGATTCTTGTGTTGAGTCAGGTCTTTTCATTAGCCGGTAAAGCAATGCAGATTGGCCGATTTTTTGAGGTGGCGAGTTTTGCGGCGGTTGGTTTGATTGGCGTTTGGATTCTTGTACGACTATTACGTGGTAAATCTAGCTGTGGACATGATCATTCTCAAGATCATTTGCATGGTCATTCTTTAGAGCACGAGCACTTACACGATCATTCACACAGCGATAACCATACGCACGACCATTCACACGACGATGCTAATTCTTCACATGGGCATGCTTGCTGTGCCCATAAGGAAGCGCACGATGCGGAGGAAGCAAAAACCGCTCGTCGTAGTATATGGGCAATGACCCTTGCCGTTGGTATTAGGCCTTGTACTGGGGCAATTTTGGTTTTGTTATTTTCTTTGAGTACGGGCATTTTTCAATGGGGTTTGGCGGCGACGTTTGCTATGTCATTAGGCACAGCAATTACGGTGGCATCCTTGGCTGGTGTCAGTGTGTTTGTTCGTGATACCGGTTTTATATTGAGTCGAGAGCATCAAGTCTGGCGACAACGAGTGTCTCGCGGCTTCGGTTTTATTGCGGCACTTGCTTTGATCGTCATTAGTTCCTCTATGATTTTGAGCTACATCAGCAATGCTGGAAGGGCGTTTTAAATGAAAAAAATACTTCACATAACCACGACCATCATCATGGTGATCAGAGCGCTCATCATAACCATAATGATTGTATTGAGAGTGCCTTAGCAACCGCAGAAACCTTATGCCTAGAGCAAAGTCAACGTCTTACCAAGGTGCGTCGTCGAGCTTTAGAGTTGATTTGGGAAAGCCACCGACCACTTGGTGCTTATCAATTATTAGCGAAATTGGCAGAAGAAGGTTTTAACTCGGCGCCACCGACTGTATATCGTGCGTTGGATTTTTTATTAAGTGCCGGTTTGATTCACAAAGTGGAATCCATGAATGCTTATCTGGGCTGTGCTCATGCTGACAAAGAGCATAAGGGCTATTTTCTGATTTGTGATGATTGCCACAATGTTATGGAATTTGATTACCAAGACATTCACGCAGCATTGATTGAAAAAGCCGCTCAACAAGGGTTTGAACTTCGCGCCGAAACGATTGAGTTAACCGGATTATGTTCCGCTTGTAAAAGTCATCCAGCAGGAGCACATATATGAATAAAAAATTAGTCGCTTTTGAAAAAATCGGTATTTCATTTGATGGTCGAACCCTGTTAGACAGTATCGATATGAGCATCAGTGAAGGGGAAATTGTTACGCTGATTGGCCCAAATGGTAGCGGGAAAAGCACTTTAATTCGTACCTTGTTGGGTTTGCAAACAGCTACATCTGGTAAGGTTATTCGACATAAAACACTGCGTATTGGTTATATGCCGCAGAAGCTTCATATTGATCCTACTTTGCCTTTAACCGTAAAGCATTTTTTGGCCTTGGTTCGTGGTGTAGATAAACGTCAGATTTTGCCCACATTAGAAAAATTAGGTATCGCACACCTTATTCATTCCCAGGTACATGTGTTATCAGGTGGTGAGACTCAGCGAGTCTTGTTGGCCCGAGCTTTGTTAAACAAACCTAACCTGCTTGTATTGGATGAACCTGTACAAGGCGTGGATGTGAATGGTCAGGTTGAGCTTTATAACTTGATTGAGGGCATTCGTGATGAACTAGGTTGTGGCGTTTTAATGGTATCTCATGACTTGCATTTGGTGATGGCGAAAACCGACACTGTAGTGTGCATTAATCAGCATGTTTGTTGTTCAGGTAGTCCGCAGCACGTGACTGGTCATCCGGCTTATCAGGCACTATTTGGTGTTCCGGGTGCGGATGAATCTATTGCCATTTATGCCCATCAGCACGACCATGTTCATGGCGAACATGGCAGTATTTTATCTGGCGATGATGACGCTCACGTCAATTGTAACCATTAAGACTATTCCAGTTTGGAGTCAGTAGTACCATGTTAGATCTGTTGTTTAGAGCCTTGTTAGGCGGATTGGGTGTGGCGGCCGTTGCTGGGCCGTTAGGCGCATTTGTTGTTTGGCGTCGTATGGCGTATTTCGGAGATACCTTGGCGCATTCTGCCTTATTGGGGGTGGCGCTTGGTTTTTTGTTCGATATTAATTTGAATCTTGCGATTATCGTTTTGTGTGTTGGTTTGGCGTTGGTTCTGGTAACGCTACAGAAGAAACACATTATTGCGACGGATACCTTGTTGGGTATTTTAGCGCATTCTGCTTTGTCACTAGGGCTGGTTGCCGTGAGTTTTCTCGATAATATTCGTATCGACTTAATGGCGTATTTGTTTGGTGACCTACTTGCGATCAGTCAAACCGATGTCTATTGGATTTACGGTGGCGGGTTGGCAGTGATTAGCTTATTAATTATTTTTTGGAAACCTTTGTTGGCGATGACGGTCAATGAAGAGTTAGCAAAAGTAGAAGGCTATCCAGTGGAAGCGATTCGTTTATTGCTGATGTTGTTGGTGGCTCTGGTAATTGCTGTGGCGATGAAAATTGTCGGGGTGTTATTGATTACTTCCTTGATGATTATTCCTGCCGCAACGGCACGGAAACTGTCTAAAACACCGGTGCAAATGGCTTCTATTGCAAGTGTGATAGGCTGTTTATCAGTCTGTGGCGGTTTGTGGGCATCTTATCAATGGGATACGCCAACTGGGCCAAGTGTGGTCGTGTGCGCCGCATTCTTATTTTTAATAGCCTATACTTCCCCAATACAACGAAAAATGTAGCTCTTTGCATCGTTATGTTAGGTTACTGTAATAAAAGTTACGTGCTTTACGACTAATGTTAAGGAAGAATGGAACATCTGTTTAACATGTTATTTCAAAGATTATTAAGGGTAGGTTTATGTTTGGTTTTACAACGATTCGAGGTCGATTAACGGCCAGCTATTTGGTGCTGTTGATATTACTATTGGTCGTCGTGGGCCTTTCTGCAACTCGCTTTCAATCATTGTCTAGCAATATTCGAGGCATTGTCGACGAAAACGCAGCACTGGTTGAGCTGACTGGTGAACTGAACGTAAATGCTGAAAGCTTGGCGAGTCGCCTTTTATTATTGTTTGTATTAGAAGAGCGAGATCAGCGAGTCGCGATTTATAAAGAAATTGATGAGCGTAATCGCAACATGGATGCTAGTTTAGAAACCATGACAAATCTCGTTACCTCTGAGGAAAATAAGGCCGTAGTTGAAGCACTTAAAACCCAGCGAGGCATTTATCAGGCAGCGTTGCAATCTACTGTAGAGGCTTTGGAGTTTGGTGAGCTTAGTGACGCTAAGGCTCAAATGGCCGGAGCTACTCGCGATGAATTGCAAACTTTTCTCAATCAAACAGAAGCGCTTGCTGAAAGTGAGCGGAACATGATGCAAGTGCGCCAACAAGCAACCTTGTCTGAATCCGAGATTGCTATTTTAATGATCATCGGAGTTGGTGTTTTTGCTATTTTGATTGGCTCTGTGATGTCAGTACTGATCACTCGGAGTATCGTTAATCCACTGGGAAAGGTGGCATCTTTGCTCGATTGTGTCGCCAAAGGTGATCTATCCCACAGTATTGATATCCAATCAAAAGGTGAAATAGGCAAATTAGTAAGTAGTCTTAAAAGCATGCAGTCCAGCTTAGGCGGTGTTATTAGCCGAATCGATATGAGTGCTCAAACTGTTGTGGATTCAGTGGGAAATATCCGAATGAGCGTAATAGACGTTCAACAAGGATCTGGAAAACAAGAATCGATGGCAAGTGATATTCAAGGCTCGGTGGAAGAACTGTCTAGTGGCGCGAAAACCATGGCCGAGCATGTGAGCGTATCGCGTAACCAAGCGGAAGCGGCTCATGATTTAGCCAAGCAAGGTAAACAAATTATCAATACGGCAGCACAAGACATCACCTCTGTTGCAGCTTATATAGAAGAAACATCACACTCAGTTGCTAAGCTAAAAGAAAGTGCGACAACGGTATCCGAGTTTGTTAATGATATTCGTAATGTAGCTGACCAAACCAATTTGTTGGCATTGAACGCGTCTATTGAAGCGGCCCGTGCAGGTGAAGCTGGTCGTGGTTTTGCTGTTGTGGCGGATGAAGTGAGAAATTTAGCAAGTAACACAGCTAAGGTCACAGAGTCTATCGATCAGGTGATTACATCGATTGCGAACTTATCTGTGCAAATATCGGATGAGATGGAGCAAGGCCAAGAGCGTATGCGCAATGGCGTGAAACAAATAGAAAACGTAGTTGTGCCATTGAGTCAGTTAGAAAAAGACTCTGAAATATCCTTGAGAAGTCTGGATGAATTGTCTGCCTTGGCTCAAAGCCAAGCAGCAGAAGCCAATGAAATTGCATTACATATTATTCAGATTGTCGATGTAACTGTGAATAACAGCCAAACGTCTCTGCGTTTAACATCATTAACCGATGCCTTGTCTGGATCTGCAGAGCAAACGAAGCAGGCAACGTCTACTTTTACGTTACCAGTAACCTCTTAGCTTTTTAACGAAATGTGTCTCGTCCTAAAAAAGCCTTTCCACTGAGAAAGGTTTTTTTGGGGGAAGTCGAGTCATTAGAGCTTTTGTTAGTTAGAAAAGTATTTCTAGTAGAAGTAAAGCGATTGATTAGCGATTTCTTCTTAATAAATGATCTAGAGAGAATGACCCTGCGCCTTTGTACATGAGTAACAAAGCGATTGCTAACCAAGTAGCATGAGTTGGATAAGCTTCTGGATAAACAAAAAGTTGAATCACCAATGTCATGCCAGCGATACCAAAACCAGCGAGACGAGTAAATAATCCACCTAAAATAAGAATTGGCAGAATGTGTTCTGCTAGTGTTGCAAGTACAGCCGCAATCATGGGGGGAATCAGTGGCAAGTTGTATTCGTATTCAAATAAGAAGCCAGTGGATTCGGCCAATCTTGGTAAACCGAGCTCCATTTTCATTGCGATAATATCTAGAGAAAATCCATCGATTTTGGTTTGTCCTGACTTCCAAAATACAGCCGCAATGGCGAAACGGGCCACAAACAAGACTAAAGATTCTGGAAGCTTTTTAAATACCGCCTCACTTTTATTATTGATAATAGACAGCATAAATAATCTCCTGATTTTCGTTAATTCGTTTGGTTGCTATAAGTTACTTTACAATGGAATGTTGTATTTCAGAGTGGTTTTTTTGTTTGAACTTGTGTCACATTCGTTAATATTTTCCACTCAATCAATTTTGCTAAAGTCTCACCCAAGTTGAATGAGTCTGACTCAGGTACAGCGTTTCCAAGTGTCTTTTCTTGCATTAGATTTTTGATAAAAACAGCCTCTTCTTTATTAATCACATGGAGTTGTGCGTAGAGATGGGACTTAACAAGCAGCAAATATTCACTTTTATTGATCTCGACTTGGTTAAGTCGTTGATGACCATCACTGAAATGAGCTTGGTATAAAGAACCAATAGCAAAAGGAGAAACAAGAATCTGTGTGGTTGGCGGTACACAAAGCGATAAGGTGCTGGGATCTTCTACAGAGGTAAACACATCAGAAACGGTTTCTTGATCAAGCATGTCGTATTCTTCGCTGTGCGTGAGCGTTAGCATGGCATGTTCAAGGGCCGCAAGGTCGGCTAAGTAAGGTAGACTTTCTGCTGGTTCAAAATTACGAATGAAATCTGAAAAATTTTGACCATATTCACGAATAATCGGAGAATTTGGTGGGTTGTTTAATAAATAGATTCGAGCCATAGCATGAAAGAACTCATCACCGACAATGGCTTCAGTAACGGGAAATATATCGCATAAAGCCTCAATTAGAGACACTGTGACATTGTTTCGGTAAACATTCAGACGCACTTCTTGTTCTTCCATTGAAGAGGCTTTTATTTCGTCATAAAAGCGAGTGTCTTCCGTGAGTAGTGCCGCTTTAAATTGCGTGTTCACGGAGAAACTCCTGTTTGTTAACTTCTCGAATGCTGTCAGCAAGATGCGCTTCTGCTAATAACTCACCAATTGGTGGTAGGTTGCCATCTCGCTCAATCAGTGTCGGACAATCACCCGTTAATGAAAGTGTATGTTTATACAAAGCCCAAACATTATGTGAAACCGCTTCGTCATGGCTGTCTATTTTTAATGGCACAACCGCATTACTGTCTGTGGTGTGTCCGGCCAAATGTATTTGCCCAACAGCGGTGACAGGAAAGTTATTCAAATACTGGTAAGGGTCATGACCATGGTTAAAACAAGAGACTTCAACATTATTTACGTCTAATAATAAACCGCAGCCAGTGCGTTTTACCATTTCTGTGAGGAAGTCGGTTTCGCTCATTTCACTGCGATTAAACTCGAAATAGGTTGATGGATTTTCAATGAGTACTTGGCGTTTTACGTGAGATTGAATGTGATCAATGTGCTCACAAACACGGCGCAAAGTAGCTTCATCATAAGCAACCGGTAGCAAATCATTTAGGAAGGTGTTGTCGTGGGACGACCAAGCCAAATGCTCAGAGAATATCTGAGGTTGAACTTCATTAACCAGTTGTGAAACACGTTCTAGGTGTTGTTGATTAATGGGGTGTTCACCGCCAATGGATAATCCGACACCATGAACGGTAATAGGATAGTGCTGGCGAATTAGGTCTAAATAATGGCGTGCTGGCCCACCTTTACTCAAATAGTTTTCTGCGTGGATTTCAAAGAAACCTATCTCAGGAAAAGAGGACAAAATAAGCTGGTAGTAAGCAGGTTTTAGGCTAATACCAGAATGGGATAAAAAACGACTCGCAAAGCTCGAAGGTAAAGGGGAACCCTCGGCTTGCGGGTGTTTTTGTTCGCTAGGAACACAAGACATAATATAAAGAGTCTGTTGTCTTAGAACGCTTTCAATTGGCCGTGGCCAGTTGAGGAAGTTTTTGATTCCAAATCAACACAAGTGCCAGCAGGGACTAGTTTCCAAGCGTTGCTTTGGAAATCCGTTTTAGAGGTGCCTGCACAAGAAGTGCCTGGGCCAGCTGCGCAATCATTTTGGCCCGCTAAAGAAACACCGTAGCATTTTTCTTTGCTTGCTGCTTGAGCTGGAACAGATACAGCGGAAATCGCCACTGCTGTACCAAGTGCTAGTGCTAATGCTGCTTTTGTATTTTTCATAATGAAGATCCTGTTTAAGTTACTTTTGTTTATTCGGTGTGGCATAGATGCCTAGTTCTGATTCTAAAAAACCGTAGTTTTTGTTTACCTATTTTTGACGCAAGATAGGTCGAGTTTCTTACAAAAATAAATAATTATTTTTCTGAATCAGTTTTTTTATTCACATAAAGCTTTGATATATCTCGTAATTCTTCCATTTGAAGGCCGAATTGACGACAAGGTGCACACATAGTTGTATGTATTCCAAGCGAGATTTTTTCTTTAGTCTGAAGCTGTCTATCGAGCTTTTCTGACATCAACTGGGTCGCTTGTTTGCAATTCATCATGTTAACGCTTCCTTCTGGTACCAGTTATCTTCTAGACACTCTCGTAACCGAAGTCGAGCACGATACAAGGTAACATTAAGATTACTGACGGTCAGCTCTTCGTTGTGGCAAATCTCAGTGGTGTCCATTTCTAAGAATTCTCGCATCATAAAGAGCCTAGCGTATTTATCGGGTAATCCATTTAAACAAGCATCAAAGACTCTCCAAAAATGTTCGTTTTCAACCCCATGTTCCGGCTGATCCCATTTCTGTGGTCGTTCGTGTTTGTTCCAATGGCCATTTTCTTTAAACAGTGTATCCAGAAGCTCGTCACCATTAAGGGTAGAGCCATCTTCTAATTGGCTTGCTGCTGTATGGCGTTTTTCTTTACGTAGAAGATCGATGACTTTATTTTTTAAAATCGAGAAAACCCACGTTTTAAAGGCTGACTTTCGGCCAAAGCGATCGATGTTCTTGTAGGCTGAAATCATGGCTTCTTGAACCGCATCTTCCGCGAGTTGACTGTCTCTGACCTGTAATTGCGCAAATTTAATCATTTGGCTACGTAGGTCTTCCATAAAAACAACGTCGTGAAAGATATCAGTGCTAGGTGAACCATTCATATCAGAGGAAAGGTTTGCATCAATCATTTGAGCCTCAGCATTTCGCTTCTAGTGTTTAGACGAAGAAGAGTGAAATATTCTTACACTTTTCATTAAGTATTTTTTTACGGGTTTAATATCAGTCTGTTTTTTTACTAAGAAGTTCACTCTCAGCTAGGTATTCATCTTTTAATTTGACGTAATTTAATCCAGCATATTGGAAATATTCGATTTCTTTTTCACTGAGTGGGCGAGCTTGCTTTACTGGAGAACCCATATATAAAAAGCCAGATTCAAGACGTTTCCCTTGTGGTACCAATGAGCCTGCACCAATGATAACTTCATCCTCGACAACGGCTCCATCAAGAATGGTTGTGCCCATGCCGATTAAAATCTTGCTACCTATAGTGCAGCCATGAAGCATTGCCATGTGGCCAACGGTAACATCGTCACCAATGGTTAACGGATGACCATCTGGCTTATAGGCACTGGCATGGGTAATGTGTAGGCAGGAGTTATCTTGAATACTTGTGCGAGCACCAATTCGAATACGATGCATATCGCCACGAATGGCAACTAAAGGCCAAACAGAACTGTCTTCGCCAATGACGACATCGCCGATCACAACAGCGCTATCATCAACCCAAACTCGGTCGCCTATTTGAGGTGTGTTACCTCGGAAAGATTTCATGACCATAAATCCTCTCTTACGAGACATCTTGCGTTATAAATGAAGGAACTATTAGTACAATAGTTATTTGTGCATTGAAAAAAGCCAAAGATCACATATCTTATTAAGCATAGCGTCATTAATACATAGTCATTAGGTTACGTTTGTTCAGGTTTTGTTACTCTATTGAAACGTACTAGCGCCACTTTGGCTTTTATTATAAGTACAATTAATCAGTGCTTGATAATAAGAGCCAAACGCTCAACTTTTATAAAAGGATATCATGATATGTCACAGTCTGTATGGGACGCGACAAGCTTACCGGATTTTACGGGTGTTGATGTTTCTAGCATCGAAACAGATTTAGAAGCTCTACTTAAACGCAACCAAGCAGCAATTGATGCTTGCGTGAGCGAGAACACCAACCCAACGTGGGAAAGTTTGGTTTTACCGCTTGATCAACTGGATGATGACCTGAACAATTTTTGGTCGCCAATTGGTCATTTGAACTCGGTTAAAAACACACCTGAGATTCGTGCTGCCTACAATGCGTGTTTGCCAAAATTGACTCAGTTTTATACGGATCTAGGCCAAAATAAAGCCTTATACCAAGCTTATAAAACATTAGCTGAAAGTGACACCGCAAAAAATCTGACTCAAGCGCAAAAAGAATCTTTAACGCAAACTATCCGTGATTTTGAATTGTCAGGCGTTGGCCTTGAAGGTGATGCAAAGAAACGTTATGGCGAAATCAGCCAGCGTTTATCTGAATTGAGCAGTCAATTCGGTGAAAATGTATTGGATGCAACCCAATCGTGGAGCAAGTTGATCACCGATGAAAGCGAATTAGCTGGCTTACCAGAATCGGCGCTTGCGCAAGCGAAGCAAATGGCTGAAGCAAAAGAAAAAGATGGCTGGCTATTTACTTTAGATTTCCCGTCTTACATGCCTGTTATGAGTTATGCGGATAATGCTGAACTACGAGAAGAAATGTATCGTGCCTTTGCCACACGCGCATCAGATCAAGGTGGTGATATCAAATTTAATAACGCTCCATTAATTGATGAAATCTTATCTTTACGTCATGAAATGGCGCATATCTTAGGATTTGAAAACTTCGCGGAATTGTCTGTTGCCACCAAAATGGCAGACAACGGACAGCAGGTTATCGACTTTCTCGAAAACCTAGCAGAAAAATCAAAAAGCTCCGCAAAACAAGATCTTGCGCAACTTATCGAGTTTGCAAAAGAAGAGAGCGGTGTGGAAACACTGAACGCTTGGGACATGACCTATTACGCAGAAAAATTACGCCAACATAAGTACAGCATTTCACAAGAAGAGCTTCGCCCTTACTTTCCAATGAACAAGGTTTTGTCTGGATTGTTTCACGTGGCACAAACATTATTTGGCGTAGATATTCGTGAAGAAAAAGAATTTGATAGTTATAACAATGAGTTAAAGCTTTTTACTATCAGTAAGGATGGCGAAGACGTTTCGCGTTTCTACCTAGATCCTTATGCACGTGAAGCAAAACGTGGTGGCGCCTGGATGGATTCTTGTCGTACGCGTCGTCGTTTGAGTGATGACCGTTTGCAGCTTCCTATCGCGTATTTGGTGTGTAACTTCACACCACCGATTGGCGATAAGCCAGCTTTGCTGACACACGATGAAGTCACAACTTTATTCCATGAGTTTGGTCACGGTTTGCATCACATGCTGACCCAAGTTGATGTTGCGTCTGTATCAGGTATTAATGGCGTAGCGTGGGATGCTGTTGAACTGCCAAGTCAGTTCATGGAAAACTGGTGCTACGAACCAGAAGCCTTGGCCTACATTGCCGGTCATTATGAAACCAATGAGCCATTACCGAAAGATTTATTAGATAAAATGCTGGCTGCAAAAAACTTCCAGTCAGGCATGCAAATGACTCGTCAATTAGAGTTCTCTCTATTCGACTTCCGTTTGCACATGGAATATCAACTAGACATTTCTGTTCAATCTGTTATTGAAGATGTTCGCAACAAGGTTGCTGTTATTACACCACCGTCGTTTAACCGTTTCCAAAATAGCTTTTCGCATATTTTTGCTGGTGGTTATGCTGCAGGTTATTACAGCTACAAATGGGCTGAAGTCTTGTCTGCCGATGCCTTTTCAAAATTTGAAGAAGATGGCATTTTCAATTCAGATACGGGCGCGCACTTCCGTGATACCATATTGGCCAACGGTGGTTCTCGTCCTGCAGCTGAGTTGTTTGCTGAATTCCGTGGTCGTGAACCAAGCACTGATGCGCTCTTAAGACACAGCGGTATTGCTGCTTAAACATTAATCGATTTGAAAATTGATGTCACAATAAAGCAGTGTCTTGTCTCATGACTTCTAAGTAGATGGTTGAGATGAACACTGCTTTTTTATGTGCTTTTTAAAGGTAGTAAGGTTATGACAGTAAAACGCTTTATCGCCGGTGCCGTGTGCCCGCGTTGTAGTGAAATGGATAAAATCCGTGCATGGCGTGATGATGAGGTTGAAAAGCAATATCGTGAATGTATTTCCTGTGGCTACACTGATGAGCAATCTACGGTAATACAGGCTCAGCCTACTGAGATTCCAACGCGTGTGAATACACCACACAGCAGTGCTCCAGAAGCAGAAGAAGTGGTGATTAACTTTATTCCAAATCCAGGAATGACAAAGCACTGATTACAGAGTTTTGTGACTTCCTATATGGTGAAGGTTTAACAGGACAATGACGTTTATTTGTCGTTATCTGCGTAGCCACTGCCTATTGCACTGAATGGCATATCAAGTCCTAGTTCAGGTACTTGTAAACCGACCCAAGTTGGGAAGGTGTTGCTGTTTGGCCCAGGGAAAATAGTGTATTCATTTGCCCAAGGGTAACGTGCAACCACTGCGGTAATTTTTGGAATCAAAGCTTCGGCTTTCTCACCGGTTATCGATAATATTTTCTCCGGCTTAGAGCCAAACCAATAGCGGTCTGGCGTGCTTGTTTTGTATTCATATAAAGCAGGTAAGCCACGCTTTACACGCCAGCCAGTTACTTCATATACCGTATATTCAGACGCCCCTTTTTCTTTTGTTGCGACCCACGAGTGGACGGCAAACCAACCACGCCAACTAAAAGCGTCGGCTGCATAGAACTCAATAACGGCTTCAGAGACTTCTTTTGGATTTGGAGCGATGCCTGCTGGTTCACGGCTTGCAGTTCGCCAGTCATCGTTAGAACAAGCATTTAATAACAATGCAGTAACTAGAATTCCCAAGTACTTTTTCATTTGCTTGTCCTAAATAAAATGTTCATATCAATTATTAATACCATAATTGCTGATTAAAAAAGGGGCAGAATTTAGGAAGGTGTGTATATTCTATACGAGTCGTCTATTTATTTCGGCTTAATCCAAAAAGGTGCGAACTGTCATGAATTGATCTTGATTGGCGCATTATTCTAAATAGCTCATTTTTATATCTTCATTTATTCGCTCGGAATTGTCCAATTCTAATAATCTTAGGTGAGTCATTTTTATGGCATGAAACCTGCTTTTCATAATTTACAAAAAAGAAACATTAATTTCATGAATCGAGGCAATTACTTATGAGTCAAGTTCCTAATGCTGAAAACGATTCTCTTGCTCCTATTGGAGAAGAGCAAAAGACCTGGAAATGGTTTGAGATCTTTAATATTTGGGCTAATGATATTCAGAGTTTGTTTGGCTACACATTAGTGGCTTCTTTGTTTATTGCTTATGGTGTAACAGGCTGGACGGCGTTTGCAGGTTTGATCGCGGCGGGTCTGTTAGTGATGTTTTTAGTTAATATTTCAGGTAAAGCTGGCGTAGATTATGGCATCCCTTATCCTGTATTAGCTCGTGCCAGCATGGGCACACAAGGCGCAAAGTTACCCGCTATGCTACGAGCAATTGTTGCAGTGTTTTGGTTTGGTGTTCAGACGTATTTCGCTTCAACAGCGCTTAATCTTTTGATCGTAACCATTACAGGTGCTACGGGCGGAGAGAGTTATTTAGGCATGACTATTATTGGCTGGTGCTCATTCTTAATTGTTTGGGCTCTACAAATGGTTCTTTTCTCACGCGGTATGGATTGGGTTGGAAAGTTCTTAAATCTAGCAGGCCCATTTGTTTATGCTGTCATGATTGGGTTGTTGATTGTGCTTTGGAATAAAGCGGATGGTCAGTTATTAAGTGCAGCGAACAGTATTTTTCGTCACGAAGACGCAACCTTTAGTTCTGAGCTAAAAGGTTTTATCGCTATTGTCGGTACTATGGTAGCTTATTTTTCTGCTGTAATGATCAACTTTAGTGACTTCTCTCGTTATGTTAAAGACCACAAATCTATGACTTTTGGTAACTTATTAGGTTTGCCTTTGAACATGATTATCTTTTCTGCTCTTGCCTTACTTATTACCGCTGGTGCTGCTGTTGTGTATGGAGAACAATTGACAAATCCAACTGCTATCGTTGAAAAAGCAGACAGCGCTTTATTAAGCGTTATTGCTGCGGTCACTTTTTTTGCTGCAACGGTAGGTATTAATTTGGTGGCGAACTTTATTCCAGCCGTGAATGGTATCGTCAACTTAGCTCCAAAAAGCATGACTTTCCAAAAAGCCGGATTTATTACATCGGGTTTTGCTTTGATCATAGGTGCTTTATGGACTAGCTTCATTAGCCAAGTAGGTATTGGTGCGTTTGTGAATACTTTAGGAGCGACGCTTGCACCTCTTTACGGCATCATGATTGTCGATTACTACATTATTCGTAAGCAAAAACTACAGTTATCTGATCTGTATGATGAGAGTGAAAAAAGTGCGTATTTCTATTCTAAAGGTTGGAATAATGTTGCTGTAATTGCATTCATCATTGGTGCTGTTTTTTCTGTATCGACAGTGTGGGTAGACGCTTTAGCAGTATTATCAGGTTATGCATGGCTACTTGGAGCTTTACTTGGTGCCATTGTTTACCGTGCTTTAAGCAAATAAATTTGGTAGTTTAAATAAAAACGCCACATCACTTATGGAGTGATGTGGCGTTTTACATTTTTTCATTCAATGAAAAATTTATTTCATTTCAGTAATGAATTTTTCTTTTGATGCTCGAACTTTTTTTAGATCTTTCAGCCAATCACCTTCTTCTGCGCGGTAGCCTAGAGGCAACAAGATAACAGAGCGTAACCCACGTTCTGTCAGACCAAGAATTTCATCTACTTTTGCAGGATCAAAACCTTCCATTGGCGTACTGTCTACGCCTTCTTCTGCCGCTGCAATTAGGGCTGTTCCAAGGCCAATATAAGCTTGACGTGCTGCGTGTTGAAAGTTTACTTCCGCATCACGTGGAGGATAAGCGCCTAAGATCATTTGGCGGTAGTTTTCCCAACCTTCATTTTTGAATCCACGTTCGTCATTCACAAGGTCAAACATTTCGTTGATACGATCTTCTGTATAGTTGTCCCATGCAGCAAAAACTAAAAGGTGTGAGCCGTCTGTAATTTGAGCCTGATTCCAAGCGTGAGGAACGATTTTTTCGCGCAATTCTTTATTAGTTACTACAATCACTTCGTATGGTTGTAGGCCACTAGAGGTTGCGGTCAAGCGAGTAGCTTCCAAGATACGGTCTACTTTTTCTTGTTCAACCGCTTTGCTTGGATCCATTTTTTTCGTTGCATAGCGCCAGTTTAATTTGTCTATCAAATTCGACATTTCGAGTTTCCTTAAAAGAGTTTTGTATGACTCTTATATGGTTTATTTGAACGATAATTCAAGGGGGGCGAATCAATTACTCTATTATGACAATCAATCAGATCTGGAAGTTATGCTTTAAGGGTTGTGGTCCAAATAATCGCTCAGCTGATCGATTTCTAAGGGTTTGGAGAAGTAATAACCCTGTAAGAAGTGCACACCGATATCATTGAGCTTATTAACTTGTTCAAGAGTTTCAACACCTTCAGCAACGACTTGATAACCCATAGGTTGTGATATTTGCATGACCGCATGGACAATGTTTGAACCACTGTCGTTGATCTTATCAATAAAGCTCTTGTCTATTTTGACAATATCAACTCCCAGATCTTGCATGCTTGCAAGGGATGAATAACCTGTTCCAAAATCGTCAATGGATATTTTGATATTCATTTCTTGGAGTGCTTTTATTTGAGCCATTAATGTTGATTTATCAGCGGCAAAAACAGACTCTGTAATTTCTATATGTAATAGGCTTGGTTCAAATTTCAAACGGGTAAGGAGGGTTCTAATGTGTGTAACAAAGTCCTTATCTTGGAGCTGAATAATTGAAACATTGATACTAATCGTTAAAGATCTACCACTTTTAGATAAGGACATAATTTGTTGACAGGCTTTTTCTACTACCCATAAACCTATACTTTTTATCATGCCGTATTGTTCTGCAACTGGAATAAATTCGATAGGCGAGATTTCTTCACCATCAAGCCGCCACCTTAATAAGGCTTCGATGCATGCAAGATTCCCTGTAGCACTCTTTATAATGGGCTGAAAAACCAATCGTAACTCGTTCTTTTGGATTGCTGTCGATAGACGATCACTAAGTAACCGTTCTCGAATAATTTGTAAGCGTAGGGACTCATTAAAGTAACCTACTTTACCTTTTTCCAAACGTTTTTGCTGATACATGGCCATATCAGCGCTTTGAATAAGCGTATCATGATGACTGCCGTGTTCTGGGTATAGAGCGACCCCAATGGTTGCACCTACATGAGTCTTTGATTGGGTAATAGAATGAGGAAGACTAATGGTTTGAATCAGCTGTTGGGAAAAATGATCAATATCTTCAAGGTTTTTAAATCTATAAGTTACTAAAAATTCGTCACCACCCCACCGACAAATAGGCATAGTGCCTTGAGATAATAAAGCAATACGTGACGCAGTTTCTCTGACTACAGTATCACCAACTTCATGACCTAAACTGTCATTGATTTGTTTAAAACCATCAAGATCAATGAATAATAAGGCGAAAGGTGTTGAAGTGTTTTCATCGACAGTTTGGTTTAGCTCTTTTAGAAAAGCTGTACGGTTGAGCAAACCAGTTAAGCGGTCAATGTTAGAAAGTCGATAAATTTCTTGAGTACGATGTTCTACTTTTTTCTCCATATTCTGTAGGAGTTGTGCATTTTGATTCTTTAAATGAATTGCTTTGTAGGTAAAAGCAGAAAATTTTACAGCAGATAATGACATGACAATTGAATAAGCCAATCCCATGATACCAATTAGATGATGGTAAGGATCCTCAGATAATAGCAACAAAATAGAGTAAGGCCCTGACATAACGAGAACACAAGCCACGACAGTAAATCTATGGGCAGACCACATATTCGCAACGCCAGAGGCGATACCACATATAATAATGACGGTAGTTGCTAGTTCAGCGGAATCTGTAAATGGGAAAAAATACAGTGGGTAAGCGCCCCAAATACCAGCAATTAAAAGAGAAAAACATGAGAAGCGCCATAGATCTTTTTCAGATGAAATATATTTCTGGGCGTTTTTTTCCGGTAATAGGCTATATCTAATAAACGTAATGATAGCCCTGCCATCATGATTAGCCACCAAATGATCTTACTATAATAGTATTCTTGATCTTCAGTGTTAAAGCTAAAAACAAACGCACTACTAACAAATGCTGAAACAATGGAACTTGTAATGACATTGGCATACAAGAGGCGTAAAGCTTCTTGTAACTCATCCCGTTTTACGTCTTCATCCTGCTGCATATTCTTCCCTCGTAACGGGCCATTTTATGAGTGTTAATTCAACGTTAGCCGCTTAATTCCATGCTTATCTAATGATTTTAATGCAACATAGTTTCATAGTCATGAAATTACATAAATTTATGCTTAAATAAAAAGAGTAGTGGGTTAGTTTCTCTTTTACTTCTTAGATATTTTGAATGGAAATATTGAAACTAATTAACAGAAATTTCTGTTTTGTAACGTTAAAAAATAGAATGTTTCTAACGAAGTGTAGAAGAAATAAGGTTTATTTGAGTAGTTATTTTTAATACTTATCGGATAAGAGCATACTATGTAACATTCAGCGCGATGGCCTTCTTCTGCCATCCCAAAAAGTCCCATTAAATAACGTAAGGAAGCTCTGTTGCATAACACCTTTAGATCTTTATCTAATCCAAATTATCGTCTTTGGTTTGGTGGCGCTGCGGTATCAAATATCGGTGCTTGGTTGCAGCGTACAGCACAAGACTGGATTGTTATTTCAGAGCTCTCAGATCAGAACGCATCAGCGGTTGGTCTTGTGGTATTCCTACAATTTGCCCCACAAATTCTGTTGTTGCCTATTACTGGTTGGACGGCGGATCGAGTTGATCGCCGCAAGTTGCTTTTTATTACCCAATGTCTAATGGCAACTTTAGCATTGATACTTGGTTTATTGGTTTTAAGCGATCAGGTTGTTTTGTGGCAAGTGTGTGCCTGTGCTTTGGCTCTAGGGTGTGTTGCGGCTTTTGATGCACCAGCTCGTCATGCGTTTGTTTCTGATGTTGTTAGTGAAAAAGAGTTGTCTAATGCGGTTGGTTTGAATTCGGTCGCCTTTAATAGTGCGCGCTTGATTGGTCCTGCAACGGCAGGATTACTCATTGCCTTGATTGGAACTGGTTGGGTGTTTATGGTCAACGCTTTATCTTTTATCCCAATGCTTATTGCTTTGCATCGCTTGAAGACACGTCTGCCGAAAGTGGTTATAGACACAAGTAAAGCCAAGCCAGATATGGCGAAGTTTCTTGATGGCTTTCGTTATATTTGGCAGCACAGGGAGATGGCGGTTATTTTAGTTATGTCGTTTCTGATTTGCAGTTTAGGAATGAATTTTTCTGTGTATCTTTCTGCAATGACGGTGCATGTCTTTGAAGGTCATGCCGATCAATATGGCTTTTTAGTATCTATGATGGCAATTGGCTCCATTTCTGGGGCTATGGTAACGGCAAGTCGTCAGTCTTCACCTTCGTTTCGATCTATGATTTACGTTGCTGTACTGTTTTCTTTGAGTTGTTTACTGGTGTCTATTAGTTCGTCGTTTTGGACCTTTGCCATCTTGCTTATTCTTTTGGGATTGAGTTTGCAGTTGTTTACCACCTCAACGGTATCTTATATGCAGGTTGCAACGGAAAAACCATATCGGGGGCGAGTAATGGCAGTTGTGTTGGCGACCGCGCTAGGTAGTACAGCATTGGGGGCGCCTTTGGTCGGCTGGGTTGCGGATACTTTTGGTGCGCGTTGGTCGATTGGGATGGGAAGTGTGTCGGGGCTGTTTGCAGCGTTATTAGGCTTTTGGTTTCTGCGTAAACAAGAGAAAGCCTCGCTAAAAATAAAGATATGAAATTATAAGAGTAATTAATGTACTACAAAGTAGTAATTTATTTTTTAGGTTATAGGAAAGGAAGATAGATATAAGGCTGATAATCACGATATATAAAGGCAGGCTGGATTCAAAATGACCTGCTTTTATATAATAAATCATGACTAATATGGTCAGCGCAATGGTTCTCATCCATGAGAGCGCGGTGCGTTCATATTGAGTTTCTCGTTCACTATTCATTATTTTATTATGAATAATGATGCTAATAGCGCAGAGCTAAACAAAGCGAGTACTATGTTTGCTAGGCCATATTTCAGATCTCGACCATGACGCATATTTATTTCATTCCCTCTCCATCGTAAGTACCCATTCACAATACAAAAAGCACTTATTATGATGAATGCATAAAACAGAATAATAAGTTGCGATTCAAGCTGTAAATACGTAATCATTTGATCAATTGCGATAGCTGCGACAAAAAAACCAAGTCCTGTTCTAATCCAAGCTAAAAAGGTTCTCTCATTGGCAAGGGAAAACCGATAATCCGGTGTTTCCCCTTCTTCATACCACTTACTCATAATCTACTATGCTCTTGGCTACAGAAAAATTTCTGAGATTTGTGGAATGAAAGCAATAAGCAACGCGGCGATCAACATGCCACCTAGCGTTGGTAAAGCGCCAATGAATACATTTTGTACGGATGTTTTGCTGATTTGGTTGGCAATAAAGAGGTTGCCACCTAACGGCGGTGTAACAAAGCCTAACCCTAGGCAAACAATCAAAATAATACCGAAGTGATACTGGCTAATGCCATACTGACTGAGCATTGGGTACAACAAAGGTGTTAATACAATAATGGACGCTAAGGTGTCCATGAAACAGCCTACGAACAGCAATAACGCAATGACTAATAAGATCGTCATAACTTTGCCATCGACAAACGAAGACATGGAGTGAGTGATTAATTCAGGAATCTGTTGAGAAGATAACAATTTGCCTAATACCACGGCAAAAGGAATCAGGAACATAGCGACAACAGACATAATTGCCGATTGTGAAAAAACACTAAACACATTATTTAGTTTGATTTCTTTGTGGACAAAAGCCCCAATAATAAAGGCATAAAGCGATGCTACCGCAGCCGATTCTGTCGGAGTAAATGCACCGGAATAAATGCCTCCTAGAATGATGACTGGAGTTAATATGGCCCACTTAGCTTTAGATGTTGCTTTAAGTCGCGTTTTCCATGTTCCTGCTTCTCGAGTTCCACCCCAGTTGTTTCTTTTGGAAACCCAGTAAGCTGGAATAGCAATACCCAGAGCCAAAATTAAACCAGGAAGTAACCCGCTTAAAAACATCGATGACACCGATGTACCTGGTTGAGCTAGCGCGTATATAATCATCGGATTTGAAGGTGGAACCAATATCGCAATAACACCAGAACAGGCCGTTAACCCTGCTGCAAACCCTTTGCTGTAGCCTTGTTTAATCATGGCTGGAATCGTAATGGTTCCGATGGCAGCTACTGTCGCTGGTGCAGAGCCAGAAAGACCACCAAATAATAAAGACGCAAATATAGTAACGATTGCCAATCCGCCGGGTAAATGTCCAACAAA
The DNA here is from genome assembly GCF_055808695.1 of Marinomonas sp. GJ51-14. NCBI lineage: Bacteria > Pseudomonadati > Pseudomonadota > Gammaproteobacteria > Oceanospirillales > Oceanospirillaceae > Marinomonas > Marinomonas sp. GJ51-14. Next base: position 948,768 of record NZ_CM147879.1, on the reverse strand, counting down.
CTCATCTGCAAGATCTAATATCCGTTGTGCTACCCCTCCTGTTGCCATCAAGGTACCAGCCAAGATGAACATAGGAATAGCTAATAATGGAAAACTGTCGAGTGATTGATAAGCGTCCAATGCTAACTCGATGGTATCGAACCCTAGACTATAAAAGGCCACAAACAGTGTACAACCTAATGCAATAGCAACAGGAACTTGAAAAATAATGAACAGAAAAAAAGAGCAAACAGTGAGTGTCACTTCAAGATTAGACATTGATTGGCTCCTGATGATCTGTTGCGTGACGAGTTTTCAACAGAATATAAATGCGTTGTAAAAGTCGAACGATAGTAAGCACGAAGATACCCGGTAAAGAACCGAGAAGCAGCCAATAAGGAATGCCTAAACCTTCGGTAGTTGAACCCAGCATGTGATGGAATTCAGCAGCACGATAGGCTGCTAATGCAAAGAAGATGCTAAAGATAATGAATATTATGTGTGAGATAAGTTCAATAACAACACGTTTCGATTGCCAAGCTTTGGTTGTTGGAATGAGATCGATAATAACGTGTTTGTTGGATTTCACCGCCCAAGGTACACCGAGAAATATCAGCATTATCATCAGTGTTCTGGCAATTTCATCTGTGTACGCAGAAGGAGAATTGAGAAAGTAACGGTTAAACACTTCAATATTAAGAGAAATCGCAATGTAGCCCAACATAAGGCTGCATAGAAATTCTTCGAAATACCTATCCATTATTTTTATTAGCTTTAGCATATTAAAATCTACTGTAAAAAGGGGCAGGAAAAGTATCCTGCCCTATGTTTTTAGATATTGTCCAATGTGCTTTTTAGCGTTTCAAAGAAATGTTTCTCATCGCTATTGAAGTCTTTAGTGGCAATTTTAGTGGTTGGCGCTTGAATGATTGCAGTGAATGCATCTTGTTCCGCTGACGTAGGTGTAATTACATTAACACCTTGCTCTTTGAATTTCTCAAGTGCGTTAGTTAACTCTATTTCAAAGAAAGCCGCATTTTGTTTAACTGCATCGTCTGCCGCTTTTTGTACCTTCATCTGCAAGTCTTTTGGTAGTTTGTTCCAAGTACGTGCGTTGACTGTCATGAAAGAGCCGTGAGGTTGGAAATTGAGCAAATTCATATTGCCAGCCACTTCATGTAAACCAAAAGCAACAGCAGTGGCAGGAGGAATGGCTAAACCATCAACGGTTCCTGTTTGAAGTGCTGTATAGACTTCAGAAATACCTAACGTTGTAGCACCTGAGCCTAGCTCAGTGATCATGCTACGTTCGACTTCACTTGGCGTTACACGAATTTTCAAACCTTGCATATCTGCTGGTGTTTGTACTTTTTTACCCGTGGTTAAAATGCCGCGAAACTCAAAGGGCATAACATAAAGCAAGCGTAGATTTTTCTTCGCCATAAGTGATTGAAGTTCATCAACCGCTTCCCCACCTAACGTGCCATATGGATAGAACAACTTATTGCTCGTCTCAATACTTTTGATAATGTAAGGAACATCGAATGATTTAAAAGCATGAACGACAGAGCCTAGATTTGCTCCTGAAGACTGAGCTCCTTGAACAGTAGAGCCAAGCTGAGCTTTCTGCAGTAACTGAGTGTCGTTACCTAACGCACCACCAAAGCTGGCGTTAATGTTTACTTGATCGTCTGTGTATTGTTTAACTAATGACTGGAAGCTTGATAGGGTTTTCCCCCAAGGTGAAGCAACAGGTGTAGTAGATGCCATTGTTAGGTTGTAGTCCGCCGCAGATGCCATGGCAGTTGAACCAACTAATAACCCAGTAGAAATCGCTTTAACTAAAAATTTAAGTTTCATGGTTTGTCCTTTTATTTTTTTAATAGACGTTTTAAAGGAGGGGCTAAAAGCGCCCCTTAATTTATTGTGACGCTAGAGTTTTATTTATATCGTGTCTTGGGATGTCACCAATCTCGAGCATTTTTTTGTCGAGAATAAGGGTCATATCACGGACAATATCTTGATATTTGGGATCGTTATAACAATTAAACAGTTCAAGAGGGTCTTCATCGCAATCAAACAATTCCCACTCTTGTTCTTCACCACCAGGTTGTGTACCCGGTAGGTCAAAGCCTTCGTTGTACCAAAAAATTAATTTATAACGTTTGTTACGGACACCGTAATGGGCGTAAGCGTTGTGATGTTCATCGCTGTGCATCCAATATCTATGGTAAGCCACGTCTTGCCAGTCTTCAGGTGTGTTTTCTTCTAAGACAGGTTTAACGCTCGTGCCCTGCATGTAGCTCGGTATTGGTAAATTTGCGTAGTCTAAGAAAGTCGGTGCAAAATCAACGTTTGATATAATGTCATTAGAAATCGTGTTTGGTTTAATCCCTTCTGGATAACGGATTAGAAATGGCATTTGGAAAGATTCTTCATACATGAAGCGCTTATCGAACCAGCCATGCTCACCTAAAAAGAACCCTTGATCTGATGTGTAGATAACAATGGTGTTTTCTGCTTGGCCTGTTTCGTCTAGGTAATCAAGTAACTCACCTACGCTTTCGTCAATTGACGCAATGGTACGGACGTAGCGTTTAATGTAACGTTGGTATTTAAACTGAGCTAGTTCGTCTTGAGTTTTGAAAGTGAAGACCTCACCGTTGTCTTTATCGATCAGTTTGAAAGTACTTAAGTCTTCAGGTACCGGAATTTTACGGACGAGTGAATTGGCAACCGCAAGTTCACCCACTTCTGAACCTCCTTCTGGTTGCACAAGTCCAAGGTCGAAATACGTGATATCACCATGCACTCGCATTTTTGCTGCTTGAGCCGCTTTTGCACGATTTTTGTAGTCATCCGAAAAAGAATCTGGGACTTTTATGTCGTCAGTATAAGAATTACGGTATTTAGGATGAGGTTCCCAAGAACGATGAGGCGCTTTGTGGTGACACATTAAAAAGAAAGGCTTGTCGCTGTCTGTTTCTTTTAGCCAATCAATAGACTTCTTAGTAATAACTTCTGTCGCATAGCCTGGGACTTGAATATGTTTTCCCATTTCAATCAGTTCTGGATCAAAATACTCACCTTGTCCTGGTAATACAGACCAGAAATCGAAGCCAGATGGTTCGTGTTCAGAACCTTCGCCTAAATGCCATTTGCCAATCATAGCGGTTTGATAACCACCGGTTTGTAGGTGTTTTGCTACATTAGGGATGTGCTTATTAATTTTGCTTTCTAATGTCATCACGCCATTTACATGATTATAAGTTCCGCAAAGGATACTGGCGCGGCTTGGCGTACAGATTGAATTGGTAACGTAGCAATGATTGAAGCGCATACCTTCTGTTGCTAATCGGTCAATGTTCGGTGTTTTATTGATCCCATGTCCATAGCAACTGATTGCTTTAGAAGCATGATCATCAGCCATGATAAAGAGAATGTTGGGTTGTTTTTTCATTTTTATCTACTCGCTGTGAAGAAAAGCGGTGAGTTTCTGAACCGCCTGATTGATGATTTTTTTATTTTTTTCAATATGAGCGTCAATGTCGTGAACCGAAATAGCCGCTTCTGCAATACAAAGCAGATGAATGAATTTGCCTTGTTTGTCATAAATGGCTTTCGAGAAACGTCGTATCCCACGGACATTGCCTTCGATGTCATATAAAACATCGGTTAAACAGGTGTTTTGTAATTGCTCTTTTAAGTAGCTTCTAGATACGCTTTTACGTAAAGGGCCTGCTTCGAAAAATGCATTCACATCAAATTGTTCTCGTACCTTGTTCCAACCCATTGCAGCTAAACTGAGTCGTGATGGCGCGTCTAGCTCATATAATGGACGTCTAAAGCCTGTGTGTGCTTTAAGGCGAAAGGCGACATTCTTCGATTCTTTTTTTGATAGCCAATAAAGCTGACTATTTTCGATAAATATCGCTTCACATGACTGTTCTGACAGATCTGAGATGTCCTCTAATACCTGTTCAAGAAGACTTAGATAGCCTTCAGATAAACTCATTTTCTTTTGTAAGTAAAAATTACGAACAAAAGATTTATCTTTTAATCGGCGTAAATAACCTTCTTTTTCAAGCGTATTAACTATGCGAGAAACAGTCGCCACAGGAATCTCACACTTTCTTGAAATGCTTGCCAAGGTTTCTGCTTTATCATTTACGGCAAAAAGCTCAATGACTTTTATTGTTTTTCTTACTGGTTCTGATGTCATATTGATCTCCGTCTTAAGATACTAGGAAAGAGCCACTTCAAAGTGAAGCCATATATGGGAATTAACTTATCATATATGGTTTTATATTTATAAATATTTGATTAATAAGGAATTATTAATTTTATTTGTCGTAATAATAAGAGCTAAAAGAAAGGTGAGGTAAGTTATGGGGCGTTTTTTTGCTTGCTCGGCACCCTAGTTTAGTTGGTGTAGTCTAGATTACTGAAACAGTTTGTTGTTTTGAATCGCTCTCTTTTGAATGACTCTAAAAATAATGGTATCGAAACGCTTGGCTTTAAGTTTTAGCGGATAAACTCGTAGGTATTTTAATTGTGTTTGTATCTGCTGTGTCCGAAACCGGTTTGGCGACGACATTAGGTGCATCTTTATAGAGGGTTGGTTCGCATGTACTTTCGGAGCACATTGATCGATTGATATGGGGGAGTGGTATGTCGATGGAGTGATTAGGGTTTTGGTTTATGCGTAAGCAAGGTCGTGTAAAACGGGTCTGAATAATAGGGGCTCGTGTAATAGCCCTCCGAGTAAGTAACTGAATACAGTGATCTTACTCGGGCTTTTTGTAGGGCTTTAAGTGCCAGACAAAGCTATGTTTTATAACGCTGTCATGAAGGTTCCTTCTGGGGTTACTGGAAGGTATTTTTTGTAGAAGTCTTTATAAGCGGCCTCAGGGTTTAAATCGCTGAACAGTTCTGGATAAAGCGCTTTGGCGTAGAATTGCACCATAGCACCATCTAAAATTGTTCGGCATGCGCCATGATAGGCTGCGAACAGGTGATCATTTTTCACTGCAGATAAGCTTGACCAACCAACGCGTTGTTTGAAGCCTGCTAGGCGAGATTGTGCGACGCTTCCTTTAACGCCTTGCCCCATCAACATAGCATCATCACCATTACCTGTTTCATAGCCTGTAATTACGATAACTTGAGGGTCAGACGCAAGAATTTGCTCAGGGTTGAGTTTCCCCCACCATTCAACATAAGGTGCTGAAATATTATCTCCGCCTGCCATAGTCGCAATGGCGCCCCACATATTTTTACCAAAGGTGTAGCCGATCTCATTTACACCTGCTGCGCCAAATTCGGTATAGATTCTTGGTTTAGGCAAGTTGGCTTTGGCTAAACGCTCAGTAATCATTGTCATATTTTTAGTGTAGTCATCGGCTATTTTAGTGGCGCGTTCTTGTTGGCCAGTAATTACGCCAATGATTTGTGTGCTTTTGACGTGGCGAGCTAAAGTCTGTGCGTTGTAATCCACTACTATGACTGGAATACCCGCTTGTTCGAGGCGATCTACATCCGCTCCTAGTCCTTTGAATTGCCAGTCTGCCAACATAATAAGATCTGGGTTTAGGCTGATGACTTTTTCAACTGAAAAGGTTTTAGTATCAACACGCCCAATGCCTGGAATATCTGCCAAAGAAGGGCGATGTTGGGTGTACATTTCCCAGTTGGCAGAGCGTGCTTGCCAAATGTATTTCGACATGCCAACCACCTTGTCATACGCCGCCTCCGTACCTATGGCCATGTAATCTTCAGGGTAAAAGCCCACAATGACTCGTTGTGCTGGTGCGTTAAAGGTGACTTTTCGGTCAAGAACATCGGTCAGTGTCGTTGTTTGCGCAAAGCTAAATGACGCAAACATCAGTGCGACCAAGCTAACAATTTTGTGAATCATGAGAAGAGTTCCTGGTTAATTCGTGCCTTTAGCAGGCACGATGAATAGAAATGGTAATGAAAAGCTTGTATGAATGTTACATTCAACTACAATGAGTATGCAAACCATTCTCATTAATTTTTGGTTTGTTTTTAGATTTTTATTACAAAAGGCTTTGTTATGAAAAAAAGCATATTCGCTGCTCCAATGGGCGTTTTGTGTTGCGTTATGAATACTATTTATTTTAAACAATACTTTTCAGTGGCTTCACCAAGCACATTCACCATAAAGATGACCGATTAATGATTAATTCTACTCTCGTCACCGAAGCTGTTAATGCCCAGCGCCATTATGAAAAACGCCGCTGGTTTGTGATTAGTTGCCTCATGTTGGTGCTTTTACTCTCTTTTGTATTCGACATAGCCACCGGCCCTTCTATGTTAGGCATTGCGGATGTTGCCAATGCGTTAGCCAACATGTTGGGGTTGCCTGTGGACGTCTCGCGTACCACTCAAGTTATTGTGACCAATCTGCGTTTGCCGATTGCCTTAATGGCAGTGATTGTTGGAGGCTCTTTAGGTGTGGGTGGGGCAGAAATGCAGACCTTATTGAATAACCCCATGGCCAGTCCATACACATTAGGCATGGCCGCTGCAGCAGGCTTTGGTGCCGCTTTGATGTTGTACTTAGGTTCACTCGGTATGAACGCGCAAATCGCAGTGCCGATTGGCGCTTTCGTGTGTTGTATGTTGTCGGCCAGCTTATTGTTTGGCCTCGCCATGATGCGTCATATTACCTCTGGTCAGCTGATTCTCGCGGGCATCGCTCTACTATTTTTATTCCAATCTTTGCTGTCTCTTGTGCAGTTTGTATCGTCGCCGGAATTAAGCCAACAGATTCTGTTTTGGTTGTTTGGTAGCTTAACCAAGGCAACCTGGTCAAATGTGGGGATCACCGCCGGTGTCACGCTGCTGTGTGTGCTGGTGTTGATGAAAGACGCATGGAAACTTACGGCGTTACGTTTAGGTGAAGAGCGCGCGAAAAGCCTGGGTGTTAACGTCACTCGACTGCGTCTGAAAACCTTAATTATTGTGGCGATTATGACGGCAACGGCGACCAGTTTTGTGGGCATTATTGGTTTTATCGGTATTGTTGCTCCTAATATTGCTCGGATGTTGGTGGGTGAAGATCAACGTTATTTTTTACCTTTATCTTTTCTGGTAGGTGCCTTTTTATTGTCCAGTGCATCGGTCTTATCTAAAGCGATTGTCCCCGGTTCTTTGTTTCCCATCGGTATTGTGACTGCGATCATTGGTGTGCCGTTTTTCTTTTGGTTAATTATCGGGAAGAAGCGCTAATTATGTTAGAAGTGAATAATTTACACCTAGCGTTTGATGAGCTTGTGCTTGCAGACGACATCAGCTTCCGTCTCGATTCAGGGCAAACACACGTCATTATTGGTCCCAATGGCACGGGTAAAAGCACCCTGTTGAAAACCCTGTTTGGTGATTTTCAGCCGCAACAAGGGGATGTTCGTTTTGAGGGGGAACTATTGAACCGTAAGCATCTAGGGGAATGGCGTCAGCGCTTTGGCTACATGCCTCAAGACATTCGTTTAGACGTTGGACTAAGTGTGTTGGAAGTGGTCTTGCTCGGTCAGTTAGACGCTTTATCTCTCAAATTGGGTAATCGCTTATTGGAAGCAGCCTTGCACGCATTGGATCAAATTGGCCTACTGCATTTAGCGAATCGAGACGTTAGAACGCTCAGTGGCGGCCAGTGTCAAATGGTGTTGTTTGCTCAAGCCTTGATGCGTCAGCCTAAAATATTGATGTTGGATGAACCAGTCAGTGCGCTAGATTTACATTTTCAGCAAGTGTTGTTGGATCATTTAGATAAAAACACCAAACAGCATGGCTGGGTGTCGATTATGATTTTGCACGATTTGAACTTAGCCGCTCAATACGCCGATAACTTATTGGTATTAAAGGAGGGTAAGTTAGTCGCTCAAGGCGCACCAAAAGACATACTTACACCAGAGCTTGTGCATGAGGTTTATGGTGTGACGGCAGAGATCATGGTGGACAGTGCCGGTGTACCATTTGTTCGTACTCAACGCCGTGGATCTCACGCATCATTTACATGATTATTAACAGGCTCGGACCGTTAGATCCTTTATTATGAAGCTACATCATTTTCTGGCCGATTGGCGTCAGTTATCCGTGGCAAGCCGTGTCTTAGTCATTAATGGCTTCAGCTTTAATCTTGGCTTTTATATGCTGCTGCCGTATCTCGCGGATCATCTACAGCGAGTATTGGGGTTAACCCCATGGTACGTTGGTTTGGTGATTGGTCTACGGGTTTTGAGTCAGCAAGGATTGTTTCTGATCGGTGGTACGCTTGGAGATTACCTTGGTTATAAACGGTTGATTCTGCTCGGGTGCTTAGTTCGAGTCGTTGGTTTTGTGTTATTAGGGGTCGCGCAAAGCTTGCCTTTGCTTTTGCTCGGGGCTTTTTTTACTGGGTTTGCTGGGGCTTTATTTACACCTTCCAGTAATGCTTATTTAGCGTATGAAGCACCGGATCAGGTTCGCCGTGATCGTATTTTTGCCATGCAAAACTGGACCAGTGAAGCGGGTATGTTACTCGGTCCGCTAGTAGGTATTTCGCTGGTGGCGGTGAGCTTTATGTGGGTTGGCTTGAGCGCCGCTTTGCTGTTCTTCGGTTTGTTTCTTATCCAATGGCGTTTTTTACCTGCGCTGGCTGGTCAGTCTAGACCTTCATCTGCTCAGCAAGGCGTTTGGCAACAATGGAAAAGCATGTTGCTGAACCCTCCCTTCATGAGATTTATTCTCTTTGCTTGTGCCTTTCATTTGTTTTTTCATCAACTGTACTTATCGTTACCGAGTGAAGTCGAAGCTCGCGGACTCGGTTCGTATGTGATTACGTGGGTTTTTATGACCACATCTATTCTTGGTATTACGCTGCAAATGCCGATTAGTCGATGGGTGACGCAATCGTTCGGCAGAGCTAAAGCTATGGGGCTAGGATTGGCATTAATGGGTGCTTCTTTCTTATGTTTTCTTATCTCGTTTGATGAACTCCCTTGGTTAAACTTCATCGTTTATGGCGTGATGTTTAGCGTGGGTTCCATGCTGGTGCTGCCATTGCTTGGCTCTTTTATACCGCGCTTTTGCGATAAATCCGAATTAGGCCGTTATTACGGCTTATATTCCTGTATCGGTGGCATTGCTGCGTTTGGTGGTAACTTTGGCATTGGTTGGTTGCTGTCGATCGAGAGTATAGATCGTCAGTGGATTTGGGTTTGTTTGGCTATGATCGGGATCTGTGCGGGGGTAGGCTTGTATCGTCAAGTTCGCTTTAAGCTTTGAAAGTGAAAACTTCACTGTCGTCTTCATCGATCAATTTGAAGGTGCTTAGGTCTTCAGGTACTGGAATATTGCGAAAGAGCTATTCCAAGGTGAAGATATCTGTATGAGTCTGATTAGCATATATAGTTTTGTTGACTATAATTAATTGATTAACAATGAATTATTTATTGAATAAGTGAGAATGTAAGAAGAATCAAATACATTATGTGTTTTTTTGCTTGCTTGGCACTCTAATCAAATTGCCGTAGTCTAGATTATTGAAATAGTTTGTTGTTTTGAGTAGCTCTCTTTTGAATAACTCTAAAAATAATGGATGGAGAATCTTATGTCGCAACACTTAGTCTTAAGTTTTATCGGAGAAGATCGTCCTGGTATTGTTGAGCGTTTATCCGATACGGTTTCTCGTCATCATGGTAATTGGTTAGAAAGCCGTATGGCGCATTTGGCCGATAAATTTGCAGGCATTCTGACTTTGTCTGTTCCTTTAGAACATCAAGACGCCTTAATCAAAGCTCTACGTAACTTTGAAAAACTTGGTCTTAATGTGACTGTAGAAAATGCGGTTCAAACTGTCACTCAAGGCTCAACCTTGTCTTTATCCGTTGTTGGAAATGACCGCGCAGGGATAGTAAAAGAAGTCTCTCAAGTTCTGCATTCTTTAATGGTGAACGTGAAAGAATTGAAAACATTTTGCGAGCCGGCTCCGATGAGCTCCGATATGTTGTTTAAAACAGAAATGATCCTGGTCGTTCCAGACAACCTCCCACTGTCGGAATTAGAGATCGCACTGGAAGGTATCAGCAGTGACCTTATGATCGAGTTATCGGTAAGTCAATTCGCTTAAGGCCATTTCATGAAACAAAACATTGTCCACATCGCATTGGTCGTTAAAGATTACGACGACGCCATTGAGTTTTACGTTAATAAATTAAAATTTGATTTGGTGGAAGACACCTATCAACCGGAACAAGACAAACGTTGGGTTGTTGTTGCTCCGCCGAATTCAACAGGCGCATCGATTTTGTTGGCTCGGGCTTCAAAGCCTGAACAACATGATTTCATTGGCAATCAAGCTGGTGGACGAGTGTTTCTTTTTCTCAATACGGATGACTTCTGGCGAGATTACAACAGGATGAAATCCATCGGTATCACGTTTGTACGCGAGCCAAAGGAACAAGACTACGGATGGGTTGCGGTATTTGAAGACTTATATGGAAACCTTTGGGACTTGCTGCAACTTAATTCTGACCATCCAATGGCGAAACGCATCGGCGGCTAAATGACTTAGTTAAGAGGAAAATGAAGAATTTTTTAGTGAAGATGAAAAACCACAGCAAAAATAAGGGTATAATGCCCGCAAATTTTCTCCATCTGTATCAAAGGTATTGATAACTATGAGTCTTCCTAATTGCCCAAAATGTAACTCAGAATACGTTTACGAAGATCAAACTATGTTGATCTGTCCAGAGTGTGCTCACGAATGGAATCCAAATGAAGAAGTCGTAGACGAAGATGTACTTATCATCAAAGATATGAGCGGTAAGTTACTAGAAGCAGGCGATAAAGTAACATTAGCGAAAGACCTAAAAGTGAAAGGTTCTTCTCAAGTATTAAAAATCGGCACCAAAGCAACGATCAAACGCCTTGTTGATGGCGATCACGATATCGATTGTAAAGTGGATGGCGCTGGCGACATGATGTTGAAATCTCAGTTCGTGAAAAAAGCCTCTGCTTAAACTAAAAAGCAGAGAAGAATGCTCTTCTCTGCTTTTTAAACACATAATTATCAAATGACAATAACGACGCCCTAAAGCTAATTAAGGTATGTTACGCCTCATACTATACCTAATGCTTTTTTACGTTGACCTGACCAAGTTTGGATCAAGTGATCGACCGCTAAGCCAATAAAAGCAACGCATAAACCAAGGATAATACCTTGTCCCATCCCATTAGATCTCGACAAAGATTGCATGATCAGTTGACCTAAATCGTCGGTACCAATAAAGGCGCCAATAATGACCATAAATAAAGAGAATATAATGGTTTGATTAATACCCAACATTATATGTGGAAATGCTAAAGGTAGTTCGATGTGCAATAAACGTTGCGTAGAATTAACACCAGACATGGAGGCGGCTTCTTGTAAGGATTGAGGTACGTTTCTCAAGCCTTCTACTGTGTAGCGTGTAGCAGGAATAATGGCGTATACGATCACCGCGATAAGTACAGACAAATCACTTACACCAAATAACATGATGACTGGAATTAAGTAGACGAAAGAGGGAAAGGTTTGAAGAGTGTCACAAACCAGTAATATCACCCTAGTAGCTCGAGTGTTTCGTGAACATAAAACGCCAACAGTACAGCCAATAATAACAGCCGCCACAGTGGAAAAGGTAACCATGTAAGCGGTAATTAATGCACGATCCCACCAAGGCGTTAAAGCGATAAAGCCAATAAAGCCAGCCACAATAATAGCAGAACGAAGGCCACCAACCAGGTAGCCAATACCCGCGACTAAAAATAAAGTAGCCGCCACTGGCATGGCTAAATACGCCTCTTTCATAGGTACCAAGATTGAGGTAATCATAAAGACATTAAAACTTTGTACGCTTTGGTAAGTGTTAGTGATTATCCAGTCAACGATAGAGTCCCAAAAATGCTTAGTTGTGAGTCCTTGCGTATCACTAATAAAATAAAGGTAGTTTGGTTTATCAGGGAAAAATAGGCTGACAGCGTAAGCGATAGTAGAAGTAACGATTAAAATACCTAAGAAAGCTAATGAGTATTTATGATGCAGGTAGAAGGGTAAATCCGCAAAGTAATCGGCTTGTTTGTTCGCCCAAGCAAGGGAAAGTTTATCCAAAACAATCGCGATTAATACGATAGATATACCAAGTTCAAGCGCCTCTCCGATATTCAGTCTGTTTAGTGATACCAGTAAATCGTAGCCCAAACCTTTTGTACCAATAAAAGATGCGATAACAGCCATGGCCAAACATTGCATGATGACTTGGTTAACACCGATCAAAATATCATGTCGAGCGGTAGGGATAAGCACTTTAAACATGAGCTGACGAGGGTTGCAACCACTCATCAGGCCTGCTTCTAATACTGCTGGAGAGACTTTTTTAAGACCTAAAATAGTCAGTCTAATCATTGGCGGTGTGGCAAAAATAACCGTCGATATGGCGCCCGCATGGTCGCCAATACCAAAGAACACGACTACAGGAATTAGGTACGAAAAGTGAGGCATAGATTGAGCGACATTTAACAGTGGCGTTAATATCATTTCGAAAGCTTTGCTCTTATAAGCAAAGACTCCCATCATCAACCCTAGGCAAACAGATAACGGCACGGCGACTAATACAAAAGATAGAGTTTGCATGGCCGGTGTCCATTGCCCAAATACAGCAATATAAATAATGCTGCCACCCGCTAATATAGACAGTTTTCGGCCGCCCAAAAAGTGACCCATTAAAAATGCACCTGACGCTACGGCGGTCCAAGGTAATGCTGGAACCCGAGCCCATGGGTGTTCACTAATAAAGTCCCAGCTGGTGAAGGTTACAATTGTTTTAACACCACCTAAAAGCAGCTCTCGAATGAGATTGATAAAAAATAGAACTACACCAGATAGGCTACGAGTAAACTCTTTGATCATGGTAGATTCTTCAGTGAGATCTAATTCAACATCGTACGTTTCCACTAGCCAAAAATCATTGATGAGATATTTCAGAAAGTTGTTCAGGGTGTCGGGCAAAAGCCAGAAAATATTCTCTTGAAAACGCCATAGATTACCACCGGATACTGGGCTGATGGCCATGACAAGAACAAAGAATATTACCAGCAAAGCAAAAAACTGCACCCATTTATGGTGTATGAAATAATGCATTAGGCTTGGCTCTCTGCGTTGTTATTGACGGGCAGGTTACTTGTCTCACCAAACATAATTTGTATTATCATTTTGCTGTTTACAATGCCCACAATGTCGCCTTGTTCATTAAGGACAGCGACTGGCTTTTGTTCGCTTAATACACGTTCTGCGACTGTGTCGATAATGGCATTTTTAGAAACGGTGATATCACTCAGGTCGGTGTTGATGTCATATTTTTCCATAATGGTTTGACAAGAGAGGACACGTTCGCGTCTTACACTGCGCGTAAATTTAGCAATGTATTCGGTTGCTGGGTTAAGAACGATGTTCGCAGGAGTATCAATTTGCTCTATTACACCGTCTTTCATAATGGCGATGCGATCAGCAAGGCGAAGGGCTTCATCAAAGTCGTGGGTAACGAATAATATAGTCTTATGCAGTGCGTTCTGTAAGCGAAGGAATTCATCTTGCATTTCCTTACGAATCAGAGGGTCTAGGGCTGAAAACGGTTCATCAAGAAACCACATTTCAGGCTCTACGGCGAGTGAGCGAGCGATACCAACACGTTGTTGTTGGCCGCCAGAGAGCTGACGTGGAAAGGTGTTTTCATAACCCGTTAGCTCTACTAAATTGACCATGTCCATCGCTCGCGCCATGCTGTTTTTAGTGCTAATACCCTTTACTTGTAATGGTAAGGCGATGTTTTCTAATACGGTTTTATGGGGTAAAAGAGCGAAACTTTGAAACACCATGCCCATTTTGTTACGACGAACATTAATGAGTTCTTTTTCATTCATGCCAAGTAGATCTTCGCCATCAATAAAAATATTGCCAGCCGTGGTTTCAATTAAGCGTGAAATACAGCGTAAAAGAGTCGACTTCCCTGAGCCGGATAAGCCCATAATAACGAGCATTTCACCTTTATGAACGTCGAAAGACGCGTTATTAACACCAATGACGCATCCTGCCTCGAGTAATGATTCAGTATCTACTTCTCCGTCCGTTTTTTTCAAAACTTTCTCAGCGTTTTCACCAAAAATTTTATAGACAGATTCGCATTTAATAACGGGCTGGATAGGTGTGGACATAATTAAGTCTCTGTAAAAATAAGGTGCTGCAACGAATTTTTGTTGGCACGGTATTAATGGAGTTGTCGGACTGGCAGGCGCAATATAATTTTGCGTGATTGTTTTTCTACTCTTACTTGTCGCGGACAAAAAATTAATAAGTAGAGACCTTGGCGGAACGCCACTCAAAGTCTCTACTTTTATATTGAATAACAGGCATAGCCTGAATGCGTGCATTCAGACTATTGTATTTGCCTTATAGCCATTTTTTCCAAGTGGCTTCGTTATCCGCTAGCCATTTCTCAGCGGCTTCTTCATGACTTAAACCATCAATATCAACCAATGACGCCATGTTGCCGATATCACTTTTGGTGAATGAGATATTATTGAATACCTTATAAGCAGTTGGCCATTTTTTAGGCATTTGGTAATACGCCGCTTTTTTCAACCAACCTGCTGGAGGCGAACCACACTTTCCATCGCCACCGTCAGACATTTTACAACCTGGTGTGTACGCTGGAAATTTAACGAAGCTACCACCTTCCCCAGCATCGGTGAAATTGGGTGACCAGTTAAATATCACAACCGCGCGGTTGTCTTTTTTTGCGGATTCTAGTTCCGCCCAAAGAGCGCCTGAAGAACCGGCAAACTTAGCCGTAAAGTTCATATCAAGTGCTTTGATACGATCCAATGTTTCTTGACCATGCCAATCCATAGGCCCATCTAGATAACGGCCCTTTCCGCCGCTGCCAGCTGTCGTAAATAGCTCAGAACAATCGTTTAGTGCTTTCCAAGACGGTAGGCCTGGACATAGTTCACCAACATAAGCTGGGTACCACCATTCTTCTTGAGTAAGAGATGCGTGATTACCCACATCAATGATGCCGCCGGCGTCTAAAGCGTTGTTGAAGGATTTACCGAAAGTAGACTGCCATATCTCGTGGGAAATAGTGACATCACCATTACGAACTGATTCGTAAACCGCTTGGCTGTCCGCAGGAACATAAGAAACGTTGTCACCAATGCTTTCAAAAATACCGCCAATAACGTATGCCATAGTAATTTGGCTAGTCCAGTTATGGGTAGGGATTACAATAGGTTCTTTCGAATCTGCTTGGACTATTGAAGTGCCAAGAATAAGTGAGCTAACAGCAGCAGAAATCGCTACTTTTTTCAGGAAAATCATATATATATCCAGGTGATATTTAGTGCGCTATTACAGCTAAACACAGATGAAGAATGTTACTCAGACCATTTAGGGTCGAACAATTACACTCTAATGATGTGCACCAAGGTTAAATTTTAATGTGGTGCAATTTGATGAAGACTTTAACTGTCGATATAACAGTCTGTCTAAGGTGATCGGGCCACCGATTGAACGCGAGATTTCGAGAATACGCTTGTAGGCAGCGCTAGAACTGGTCAAGCAATAAATACTTGTGAACTCGTATACCAGAGCTATACCTTAACACAACTAAGGAAGAAATATTGTTTGGCCTTTACGAATAATCTGTTTGCATAGCATTACGTCACCTGAAGCAATCGAGATTGATTCATTATTTTCAAAATCACAGCGTACGCGTAGTCTGAGTAATAATCTGGTAATGGGGTGGTACTCTTTACGTTTACTAAAATATCTCCGCAAAAAAGACTTAGGCATTTCACAAACATGTTATGCCGAGTTCATAGAAATTAGTCGTCGTATCTATCCGACATAGAGCAAAAAAAAGGCAGCCAAGCCCAAGGCATCATAGATAAAACCTTCAAACCATTCGGGATTAAATCCAGTCTCACGCCAATTCAACCGCATATTGCATGTTATTTATTAGTTGGGAAGAAAGATTAGTGTGTAGAGCCAATGAAAAATTGGCTTATCCATGTCAGGCTAACGACATGGAAGGTGTTTTAGTAATTCATGAATGGGATTGCTGAAACAAATCAAATAGAAACAAAGACTATGCTGAGTGGTTTTACGAGTTTGTGCGTGGAGCGAGGGCTGTAGATTGTCAGAATAAAAAAAACCGTCTTTCAGCTAAGCCAAAAGACGGTTTATGTCGCTCTATTTGTTACCTTGGCAGCGAATTTTTTTAATTTCTAATCAAGTAATCAAATGCGCCCAAGGCTGCGGTTGCACCGCCACCCATGGAAATGATGATTTGCTTGTATGGTGTTGTTGTTACGTCACCTGCTGCGAACACACCCGGAATCGATGTTTCACCGTGTGTGTTGATGACGATTTCACCACGGTTGCTCAATTGTAGCGTGTCTTTCAGGAACTCGCTGTTTGGTACCAAACCGATTTGAACGAAAATACCAGCTACATCAACAAGGTGAGATTCGTCTGTTTTACGGTCTGTGTATTTCAAACCAATCACGCGTTCGCCGTCGCCGATTACTTCCGTTGTCATCGCTTCTTTGATGATAGTGACGTTAGGCAGAGACTCTGCTTTTTTAACCAATACATCATCAGCGCGTAGAGTGTCGCCAAATTCCAAAACGGTTACGTGCTCAACGATACCCGCAAGGTCAATTGCTGCTTCGATACCCGAGTTACCACCACCAATGACCGCTGTTTTCTTGCCTTTGAACAATGGGCCGTCACAGTGTGGGCAATAAGCAACGCCTTTGCCGCGGTATTCTTGTTCGCCCGGAACGTTCATTTCTCTCCAGCGCGCGCCGGTTGCCAAGATCACGGTTTTACTTTGCAAAATTGCGCCGTTTTCTAACTCGACTTCAACGAACTTTTTCTTTTCTAAGCGAACCGCTTTTTGCGTTTTCATTAGATCAACATCGTAATCTAATACGTGTTGCTCAAGACCTGCGACCAATTTCGGGCCGTCTGTTGCTTTCACAGAGATGAAGTTCTCGATCGCCATAGTATCGGCTACTTGACCACCAAAACGTTCCGCGACAACGCCTGTGCGAATGCCTTTACGAGCAGAGTAAATCGCTGCTGCGGCACCCGCTGGGCCACCACCAACAACTAACACATCGTACGGGGCTTTTTCGGACAAAGTAGCAGCCTGTTTGTTAGCAGCGCCTGTGTCTACTTTATTAAGAATCTCTTCCAATGTCATACGACCTTGGCCGAAGTGTTCGCCGTTTAGGTAAACAGATGGAACCGCCATGATGTTTAAGTCGTTTACTTCGTCTTGGAATAACGCGCCATCAATCATGGTCGCGGTAACTTTCGGGTTTAATACCGCCATCAAGTTTGTTGCTTGCACAATGTCTGGGCAGTTGTGGCAAGAGAGGGAAATGTACACCTCAAAGTTTAACTCTGTGTCTAGAGACTTAATTTGCTCTAGTAATTCTGGTGCCGCTTTTGATGGATGACCACCCGCTTGCAACAAGGCCAACACTAAAGAAGTAAATTCGTGGCCCATTGGAATGCCTGCAAAACGCACGCGAGGTGCTTCACCTTTAGGAGCGATTGCCATTTGTGGCGCACGACCCGCTGAGTTTTCGTCTACAGTCAAAGTAATTTTGCCGCTTTCAAGCTCTGTGATTTCACGAGCCAAGCTAAGTAATTCTGTTGATTTTTCTGAACCATTTGTGGACACAGTAATTTCAATCGGATTAACGATATTCTTTAGGTATGCGCCCAGTTGCTGTTTTAAATTTGCTTCTAACATAATGTTTAACCCGTTAAGACTGAGGGATTACTGTAAATTTCGGGTGCAAGAATCCATGCCAAGCCAATAAACGGCTTGAAATCCGCATTCCGAAAGAAGTGTATATAAAAGAATAAAAGGGGTCAGATCCCTTAAGTAGACCTGATGTATATAGATCCCTTAATGTTTGTTTAAGGGATCTGACCCCTTTTAGGGTCAGACTAGACAGTCGCCTTAGATTTTGCCGACTAGATCTAGAGAAGGTGCAAGCGTTGCTTCGCCTTCTTTCCATTTTGCTGGGCAAACTTCACCTGGGTGAGCCGCTACGTATTGCGCAGCTTTCACTTTACGAAGTAGGTCTTCAGCGTCACGGCCGATACCTTCTGCAGTGATTTCCATTGCTTGGATAATACCTTCAGGATCAACCAAGAAAGTTGCACGGTCAGCAAGGCCTTGACCCTCACGCATCACGCCAAAGTTGTTGGTGATCTTGCCTGACTGGTCGCCTACCATGTAGTAGTTGATTTTGCCGATTGTTTCAGAGCTGTCATGCCATGCTTTGTGAGTAAAGTGAGTGTCTGTAGATACAGAAAATACTTCTACGCCACGAGACTGAAGTTCTTCATATTTGTCTGCAACATCACCAAGCTCAGTTGGGCAAACGAAAGTGAAATCAGCTGGGTAGAAAAAGAAAACAGACCATTTACCTAGAACATCTTTTTCAGAAATTTCTACAAACTCGCCAGATTTAAAAGCGGATGCATTGAATGGTTTGATTTGAGTATTGATCATTGTGTATCTCCTAATAAGTATTTGTGTAGTGTGTTACCAACAAGACTTATAGTAAGAGAGAGCGTGTAATTAGTGAAATTGTTATTATTAAGGTTTTTGATTGTTAAAAGCTATTATTGGTGCGAGTACGATAATAGTAGTTAAAAGCCCCAGCTCAGGAGTGGCTGGGGTTTTTAAAGTAATGGGAGTTAAGCAAAGTGAGAGTTGAGTAAATGATTAGCTTAGCGCCACTGGGCAAGCCGCGACATTTGAAGGTGTCGTTCATGTTCCGCTTGGTCAACCGTGATTGGAGTGAATTGAATCACATCTCCAGGTTTTTGTTGCGATAAAATACTGCCGCCGTAGCGAGTCACACAGCCAATTTTTGGGTAACCCCCAATGGTTTGTCTGTCTCTAAGCAAAACAATAGGTTGGCCGTCTTTAGGCAACTGTATTGACCCATAAGCAATGCCTTCTGATACGATGCCTTTCAAATCACTGGTAATAACTTTGCCTTCTAATCGATATCCCATGCGGTCGGAGTTCCCCGAAACACGGTAATCACTGGAAAAAAAGTTAGCTCGTTCCAAAGTTGAAAAAGACTCATATTGATAACTCAAAATGACAGGAATCTCTGTTTGACCATAATTCGGAATCGCCAATCGTGGGACAGTACGTTCTTTATGGTTATGGAAAGGCTGATATTTCAGCATATCGTCTTTTTTCAGCTTATCGCCCTTGCCTGTCAAACCACCTATTTTTTCACGTACCACCGTTGCCACACTGCCTAGAGTGGGTTCGCAGAGGAACCCACCTTTTACTGCAAGGTAAGCACGTAACCCCCAAATAGGTTGATGAAAAGCAAGAATGTCGCCTTTTCTAATTGCGTAACTTCGCCAAGGTGAAATGCTTTTCCCGTTTAACGTCGCGCCAAGATCTGCCCCAGTAATGGCAATACTGGTGTCGGCTTGTGCTTCTAAAGAGAACATGCCGAAAGTGATTTCAATCTGTGGACTATTGGTGTCATTGTCTAGTAGAGCATTACTCCAACGAAACGCCATTTCGTCCATCGGTCCGCCAGTGGTTAACCCGAGAGATTGATAACCGTGACGACCCAAATCTTGAAGCAGTGCCAGCAAGCCAGGTTTGATTACTTTAAAAGCCATCGAGCTGGCCTCCTAATACTAAGAATTCGTCCCGTGAAATTGGCTCAAATCTTACTGAATCACCCATGGCAATCAGTGCGAGGTTCTCGCTTCCCCAATCCACAAGTTGAACGGGTGTTCGGCCAATGATTTGCCAGCCACCGGGGGTTACACTCGGATAAACTGCTGTTTGGTTTTCAGCAATAGCAACACTGCCAATAGGAACTTTTAATCTTGGTGTGGTTTTACGTGGCACATGAAGTTCGCTTGGCGTGTTACCCAAAAAAGCAAACCCTGGAGTAAAACCAATGGCATAAGCGCGATAAATAGTCTCGCTGTGACGCTTGATAACTTCTTCTGTACTGAGTTGACAGTGCGTGGCTACGTCATTTATGTCTGGGCCAACTTCTGTACCATAATAAACGGGAATCACGACTTCGCGTTTATCTTGTAATGCGAAGTCGTTTGGGTTGATGGCTTCGATTGTCTGGCGAATGGTTTTGCAAATAATAAAACGGTCGTAGCAATCATCGTCAAATACCACTAACAAAGTCGTATATGACGGCACCAAATCAACGATGCCATCTAAAGATTTTAAGTGCTGGGTGACCTGCGCAATATAGTTTGAGGTTGTTTCACTAATGACCTGACAAAAACTAAGTAGGCAAGCCTGATTGCTGACCATTTCAATGTTCGGGAATGCTATTGGGTTTACATTGCTCATGTTGAGTTCTAGCTAGCCTTGTTTAAACGGTCGACTAACGTACGAATACGAGTGACGGCTTCTAGTGCATGTTCGCCATCACCATGAACGCAAATGGTGTCGGCATGAATTGCCAATGTTTTGCCTGATGCGGTTGTGAGTGTACCGGTTTCGCAGAGTTGCTCAACTTGTTTCTCGATCAACTCAAAGGAAGCGTGAACGGCTCTTGGTTCTTTACGAGGAGTAAGGCGACCTTCATCTGTGTATAGACGGTCAGAAAAGGCCTCAAACCAAACATCAATGCCGTATTTCTTCGCCATTTTTTTGATTTCTGGTGCTTCAGGAACCGCCATAACCATTAATGGAATGGTAGCGTCTAGTTCACTCACGGCTTGCATGACGGTTTCTAGAACAGTGAAGTCAGACATCATTGTGTTGTACAAAGCACCATGGGGTTTTACGTAATCCACCTGAGTATTCTGGCTTTCGCAGAGGCCTTTTAACGCGCCAACTTGATATTGAATAATGGCTTTCAATTCCGTAGGAGCAATATCCATATTACGACGGCCAAAGCCAACCAGATCTGGATACGCGGGATGTGCGCCAATCGTTACATTATTCTGTTTCGCCAAGGTAACAGTTTTGACCATGGTTAATGGATCAGAAGCATGAAAGCCGCAGGCAATATTGGCCTGATCTACAAACGGCATGATTTTGTCATCTAAGCCCATTTTCCATGTGCCAAAGGCTTCGCCCATATCGCAATTTAATTTCATGTTTAGTACCTACTGAAGCAATTAATTCGTGACTAGTTTTGTGACATAGTTGTCGGTAAATAGGTCACGATTTCTGGAAAAATACTGATTAAAATAATCGCCAGACCAATCAATAAGAAGAAAGGCAAAGCGGCCTTTGCGACATATAAAATGTTTTTTCCTGTGAGGGCTTGAATGACAAATAGATTAAAGCCAACAGGCGGTGTTATCTGGGACATCTCAACGACTAGAACAATAAAAATACCGAACCATAAAAGGTCAATGTTAGCGGCTTGAATCATTGGTAGAACAACTGCAACCGTCAATACCACCACGGAAATACCATCTAAGAAACAGCCAAGGATCACGAATAAAACCGTAAGGTATAAAATTAATTCCATTGGTGACAGAGACATGCCACCGATCCAAATTGCTAAGGCTTTAGGTATACCTAAAAAGCCCATAGCCAGTGTTAAGAAGTGAGCGCCAACAAGGATGAAACCAATCATACAAGAGCTTTTTACGGCGCCGAGTAAGCTGTCCATAAAACTATGGCGGCTTAAAGTACCTGTAAAAGCAGCTAGAATTAACGCGCCAGTTATACCAATTGCTGCGGCTTCGGTTGGTGTAGTTAATCCACCGTAAATAGAACCTAAAACAAAACCAATTAAACCAACAACAGGGAGTAACTTACGCAGGCCTTTAATGCGAGCGGACCAACTGGTTTCGTGCCCGGTTGTTTTCGGTAATTCGTCTTTGTGTAAGTGGCCCCAAATCATGGTGAACCCCATGAACAAAGACACCAGCAATAAACCTGGTAACGCACCCGCAATGAATAAGCGAGCAATTGATACTTCGGCGGCAACCCCATAAACAATCAAGATGATGGATGGTGGAATCAACAAGCCCAATGTGCCAGAACCAGCCAATGTACCAATCGCCATGCGGTCGCTATAACCTTGTTTGCGAAGCTCTGGTAATGTCATGCGACCAATAGTCGCTGCTGTAGCGGCAGAAGACCCAGAAACCGCAGCAAAAATACCACAACTCAAAATATTTACGTGAAGCAGCTTTCCCGGGACGCCACCCAGCCAAGGTGAGAGACCTTTAAATAGATCTTCAGAAAGGCGAGTTCGAAACAAAACTTCCCCCATCCAAATAAAGAGAGGCAGTGCTGTTAATGACCAAGCGGTGCTTGCGCCCCAGCTTGATGTGGCAAAAAGTAAATCAATTTGGTAATTCTCTGATAGGACAAGTCCTAAACCACCAATGGCTATTAAGGTAAAGGACACCCAAACGCCTAGGCCTAATAAAGCAATTAGACCAAATCCTAATAGGATTGAAATCCACATCATATCCATTAGATTTCCTCCAATGACAAGGCATCTTCTTGTGTAACGTAATCTGGCTGTTTACCGCAAATAACTGTGATCCAAGCGTCTAGTATTGCTAACGTTAAAGCGATGACACCGACTGCAACAGGCACTTGAGGAATCCATAAAGGTACAGGTACATAGCCATAAGAGATTTCTTCATAGATGTAAGATTCGTATACCATGAAAGAGCAGGCGTAAGACAAATAGCACAGTAAGGCCAGTGAAAAGGTAAGGATTAAGCCTTCCTGTATCTTGCGAGGAACAGGAGAAAAACGCTGAATCACTAGAGTGACACGGATATGGCCACCTTCTCTAAAGGTATAAGCCAAACCTAGAAAGGTAGAGGCAGCGAGGGCATAACCGGCAAAATCTTCAGCGGAGGGGACAATAAAACCGAAAAAACGGCCTACGATCTGCGCTAGCAATAATAAAGTTATAATGACGATGCAGAAGCCAGATAATAGGCCAGAGCATAGGTAGAGTTTTTCTTTAATTCGGCTCATAGTATTCACTTTTTTTAGGGTATAGGTGGCGTTTAAACGTATTATTATTGAAATACTGAGTCTTAAAAATACGGCCTAGCACTCTATAAATCTATAAAACTTATGAGTACTAGACAGTAAAGGGAGGACAATAGAAATGTTTACTTATCTAATAAAGATCGATAAACATTAGTTCTCGTAGCGACCAAGAATAGTTCCTACGTCTTTTGGTGATTCTTTTTTCCACTCTTGAGTCATTGTATGACCAATGGCTTTCAACTCTTTTAGCAACTCAGGAGATGGTTTAGTTACCTTGATGCCATTATCGATAAGAATTTGAGTATCTTTCGCAGCACGAGCTACAACTTTTTCCCAAGCCTCAGCCTCAGCATGTGCAGCGGCATCTAAAACAATTTCTTGTGTTGCTTTATCTAAACGACGGAAAGTACGTTTGTTGACGACAATGATGTTTTTTGGAATCCAAGCTTGTACATCAGTGTAGTGATTAACATAGTCCCATGCTTGACTACTAACACCAGTAGAAGGTGATGTGATCATGGCTTGAATGATACCAGTACTAAAAGCTTGTGGGATATCTGGTGTTTGAATCGTTGTTGGTGTTGTCCCCATTAAATCTGCTAAGCGAGACGTAGAAGGGCTGTAAGCGCGCATTTTTGTACCAGCTAAATCAGATAGGCTATTCACTGGATCTTTGCTATACAAGCTCTGCGCAGGCCAAGCAACAGCATACAATAGAACCATGCCGTCTCTATCCAGTTGCTTCTTCACTGCAGGTTTCGCCGCTTCCCATAATTTCTTGGCATCATCGTAGCTAGTTGCCAAAAATGGAATGTTGTCATGTTTATAAATAGGGTTTTCATTACCTAGAATGCCTAGGAAAATCTCACCAATTTGTACCTGACCAGATTTCACTGCTCGTGGGATCTCGGTGTGTTTTACCAAAGAGCCGCCAGAGTGAACGGTAATGTCTAACTCGCCTTGAGTTTTGTCTTTGATTTCTTTTGCAAAATCATAGGCAATTTGAGTTGGTAGGTTTCCGTCACCATAAGGTGTTGGCATGTGCCATTTTTCTGCAAAGCTGGCAGTGGAAGCTAATCCACCAATAAGTAATGCACTTGTTAACTTCAACATAATTGTTATTCCTTTCATTCAATTTTTGTTATCTATTACACAGTATTTATTCTGCGTTGTTTGCCATTCATTAGTTTTGCTTTCTTACATATGACTCTCTTGCATTGCATATGGAAAGAGCAATCACTAAAAAATAGCGAGATCTGAGTCTAAAATATCCGTTATTAACATTTTACCTGGTGCATGAGTAATGCAGATAGGCGGTTTTGCGTTGCGAATAACAGCTTGAGGGGTCACACCACAAGCCCAGAAAACAGGCACTTCACCTTCTTTTACTGTTACTGCATCACCGTAATTCGGTTTGCTTAAATCACTAATGCCAATATCTTCTGGTGAACCAAAATGTAATGGCGCCCCATGAGCTTTTGGGAAACGCGTAGTGATTTGTATGGCACGAATCGCATCTTTTGGAATGTAAGGTCTCATGGTTACAACCGTGTTACCAAAGAATCGTCCTGCTGGTGTTGTTGCGATATTGGTTTCAAACATAGAAACGTTTACATCTTCTTCTATGTTTCTCGGTGTTAGGCCAGCTTTTGACAGAGCATTTTCAAATGAGAAAGAACAACCTAAAACAAAAGCGACCATATCGTCTTGCCATAAGTCTTCGATATCTGAACGGCTTTCGACTTTTTCACCGTTACGGTAAATATAATATTCTGGGATGTCATGACGCATGTCGATGTCATCACCAAGTTCTGGCATAGCAAAACTACCCACTTCGGAAACGCCAATTAATGGACAAGAAACCGGATTTTTTTGACAAAATAGTAAGAACTCATTGGCCCAATCAGCCGGTAAAATAACGACATTGCCTTGCATTGCGCCTTCAGCTAAACCACTGGTTACGCCCGTGTGGGATTTGTTACGAATCGCTTGGCGCAGTTCTTTTGTTTGTTGCAGTAAAGGTGATGCTAATTGCGTCATGAATAATTACCTTATTTTTGCCACATTTTGATAGATTTAAGAGTAGATCTTGATGCTACTAAAAGTCTAATCGTGTTTTTTTTGGTAATTTGATCAATTTTATTTATCGAGAGGTTGTTTTGATGACAAACCTTGGTTTGGTTTCGTTCTTTTGTCATATTCATCAGCAACTTGTTTTGCCAGTTTAGCAATCTGAGAAACAATCGGGTCTTTAGGGTCATTCAAGTAAGACGCAGTAAAAATAAGATCATCCGGAGTCCAACCAGGATCAAAAGAAATAAGGCGATTTGTTTCGATAAAGCGTTGTGCCAGTTGTATCGGTAAGACGCCAACACCGATACCAGAGGCAATCATTTCAAAGCTTGTGGAAAGCGATGTAGAAGGAAACACTTGTCCAATTTCATGATAGCGCAGCATTAAACCTGACATTAGCTCTTGATAAGGTCTAGATAAACGCGAGAAGGAAATAATTGGTGTGATACCTAAATCTTTGTTTTCTGTTGTTGGGTGGCAAAACCAGCCTAGTTTAAAAGAGGGTAAGGTTACATTTTCTACATTACCTTCAGATAAAGGCCCCATTAACAAAACTAAGTCCATGTTTCGGCTCAGTAATTGGTCGCGAAGATTCAGGGTGATATCGACAGACAACTCAACAACCAGCTTAGGGTAGTTTTTTCGCAGAGCAGATAAAAATTCAGATAGCCAAGATTGGGCTATCGTTTCTGCTACCCCGATTCGTAGTGTGCCTTTTATTTCTTCTGATGGTGTGAGTTCCGCTCTGATTTTTGATAAGTGACTTTCAATTCTTTCTGCATGAGAGCGTAATAATAACCCCTCTTTGGTAAGTACGACGCCACTTTTTTGGCGATCGAAGAGTTTAATGCCTAGCTCATCTTCTAAGGCAGAAATTCTTGCTGAAACAGCAGGTTGAGATAAATTCATTTCGTGTGCCGCTTTTCTGACACCGCCTAATTTGGCGACTCTGAGGAAGGTTTTTAATTGATCGAAGTTCATGTTTTTTCTCTTTTTTTAAAATTAGGCCAGTTAGGTGATTTGTTTTTTCTATCACTTTAGAAAGAAAATAGCGAATTGACTTTATCGCCTTCGCGTTCAACACTGAACTCAGCCTCTTCAAAGATGATCCTTATTTTATCTTTTGAGGTATATAAAAAAGATTTGTAAAAACAAATTCACAAAAGATAGGACACGAACATGATTAAACAAAATTTTCTTATGAAAGGCATTCCTTTGGCTGTACTTGGCGCTTTGGCATCAAGTCAAACATTTGCAAGTGAATCCCTTTCTGTTGTTGGTAGCTGGAGTAGTCTTCCGCTTTACAAACAATATGAACAGCCTTTTTGGACAGACATTCTGCCAAGCGAAAGTAAGGGCAATTTCGAAGTCGTTATGACGACCCATGATCAAATGGGAATTGGTAGTGGCGATGTATTCCGTATGTTGGGTGATGGTGTCTTTGATGTCGCTATGACTGTCGGTGATTATGCCGTTGCAGATGCGCCTGCGTTAGAAGGTCTAGATGTGCCTTTGTTAGCGAATACAGCTGCGCAAGCTAAAAAAATGGTAGAAGCAGCTCGCCCAATGGTCGAAGAAATTTATGAAACAACGTTCAACTCAAAAGTGCTCGCGATTGTACCCTACCCTCCTCAAGTGGTTTTCTGTAAAGGCGAAGTGTCGTCATTGTCTGATCTATCTGGTTTGAAAGTTCGTGCTTCAGGTCGTATGACTGCGAAGTTTCTAGATGCACTAGGTGCTCAGAGTGTGAATATTGGTTTTGGTGAAGTTCCAGGTGCTTTACAGCGTGGTGTGATTGATTGTGCTGTAACTGGTGCTGGCTCTGGTTATAGCGCTGGCTGGTGGGAAGTATCTGATTCCTTGATGACACTGCCATTGGGTGGTTGGGATCCAGTAGTTACGGCCATTAATTTAGACAAATGGAATGATTTATCAGCGAAAGATCAGGCTTTCTTACAATCTGAAGTATCTGAAAAATTTGAGAAGTCAGTATGGGAAACCGCACAAGCAGAGCTTGATCAAGACGTTGCATGTTTAACTGGTAATGGTGATTGTACAAGAGGGCCGAGTCACAGTATGACATGGGCTGAACCTAGTGCGGATGACATTTTCGCTGCGAAACGTATTCTTATTGACACAGTACTACCTGAATGGACTGAACGTGCAGGTAGTGAATGGGTTAGAAAATGGAATGCGAGTGTTGGTAAAGTTGCGAAAATCAAACTTGCTGTCCCTGGAGAGTAATAGCCATGTTACACATTATTGATTGGTTAAAACGCATCAATAATGGAGTGGCGGTTGCCGCAGGTCTAGTTTTACTAGCCTGCGTTCTCCTCATTCTGATTGATATCTTGTTACGTGAGTTCGGCATTAGTTTTGGGGGTTCTGAAGAAATTTCTGGTTATGTGATGGCATCGGTTTCTAGCTGGGGTATTTGTTATGCATTAACCGAAAAAGCACATGTTCGTATCGATGTTATCCGCAATAAAGGCGTGGCAGCGGGACGCTCTATTTTTGATCTTATTGCATTGGCTGCAACCTCATATGTTGCTGTGTATGCCGCATATTATGTGATGCCAGTGGTAGAAAAAACGTTAAAACGCAATTCGCTTGCTAATACTTCATTAGAAACCCCATTAATTATCCCTCAATCTATTTGGATGGCAGGGTGGGTTTGGTTTGCGATTACGTCCTGCGTCCTGCTGATTTGTGCTTTTTGGTTGGTGATTAAACAAAAACACAGTCAAGTTAATGACATGATTGGTACGGAGACAGAGTAATGCTTCCTTTTACGTTTTTTGGTCTTTTAGGGCTGCTAGCTTTATCTATTCCCGTTGGTGTTGTGCTGTTCTTGTTGGCCTTCGGTATTGATTCCTTTTTTAGTCCTTTTCCTCTTATGAGAGGCTTGGGGCAAGTTTTATGGTCTTCTTCTAACCATTCAACACTTATTGCGATTCCTCTATTTGTTCTAATTGGTGAGATTTTATTACGCAGTGGTGTGGCTCAGAAAACCTATAGTGCGCTTAATGCGTGGGTTTCTTGGTTACCAGGTGGTTTGATTCACGCCAATATTGCTACGGCAACCATGTTTTCCGCGACGTCTGGCTCGTCTGTTGCCACAGCCGCTACTGTCGCTACGGTTGCCACACCTCAAGCAGAAAAACTCGGTTACGATCAGCGTTTATTTACGGGGTCTATCGCCGCTGGTGGTACTTTGGGTATTTTGATACCACCATCGATTAATTTAATTGTTTATGGATTTTTAACTGAGAGCTCCATTCCAAAATTGTTTCTAGCTGGCATTGTGCCTGGTATCAGCATGGCGCTGATGTTCATGATTGTGACGGTGATTATTTGTTCTTTATGGCCTCGTTTAGGCGGGCCAAAACAGTACAGTACTTGGAAAGAAAAGATCGTTGCATTGAAGTCTCTTTTACCTGTGCTTCTGCTGTTATTCAGTATCGTTGGATCTATTTATATGGGTTGGGCGACACCGACAGAAGCGGCGGCTATTGGTGTATTGATCTCGTTTGCTCTTGCTGTGGTGTACAAAGCCTGTTCGGTAAAAATGTTGATGGACAGTTTGGCGGGCACGATTCGAATCACGGCAATGATCATGATGGTGGTGTTGGGTGCTTATGTACTGAACTTTGCTCTAACCGCTGCAGGCGTTGGTCGAACGCTACAAGAATTGCTCGAAGGCCTTGGTCTAAGCGCCATTACAACTTTATTGATCATAGTGGCGATGTATATCGTGTTGGGTTTCTTCATTGAAACTCTATCTTTGATGGTGGCAACGATTCCTATCGTTGTACCAATTATTGTTCAGTTGGGTTACGACAAAATATGGTTTGGAATTTTGATGATTATTTTAGTCGAAATGGCGTTGATTACGCCGCCCGTTGGACTGAATTTGTACGTGGTTAACTCTGCTCGGAAAAATGGCAAGATGTCAGACGTGATTATAGGTAGTTTGCCTTATGTTGGTGTGATGATTCTGATGATTATTTTACTCATAGCCTACCCTAGTATTTCTCTTTATTTACCTAATAATTTTTAAGGAACATTATGCTTTTCATTGTAAATGGATCTGAACAATCAATCGAGATCAAACATTTAGTGGTTGCAGGCTGGACGGCTCGCGATATGAAATTTGTCCAAAAACACATTGATGAGCTTGCGGAAATTGGTGTTGCTCCACCATCTGCTGTGCCATTATTTTATCGTGCTTCTAATTTGCTTGTGACTCAGGAATCAACTGTTGAGGTGCTCAGCTCCGATACGTCTGGAGAAGTAGAGCCATTGATTATAAAAGCAGATGGGAAACTCTATCTTGGTGTAGGTTCTGATCATACGGATCGCAAACTAGAAGCCTATTCTGTTGCACACTCAAAACAAGTATCTGCAAAGCCAGTTTCTTCTGAATTATGGGATTTCGCCGAAGTTGCTCACCATTTAGATGATCTACTGATCGAATCTTGGGTTGATGAGGGTGAAGGCTGGGTGCAATATCAAAAAGGTTCTTTAGCTAATATTCGTCCTTTGACTGAGTTAATTGAGAAAGGTAACTTAGCTGAAGGTAGTGCAATGCTTTGTGGTACTTGTCCTGCAATTGGCGGCGTTCGTCGTACAGAAAAATTTAAGATGAGTATTCATGATCCGATTTTGAATCGTACTATTGAGTGCGTATACACTACCAAAGAATTACCTATAGTGAGCTAATGTATGACGCAATCAAAGAAAACACATCTTACCTGGTCGAATAGAGATTTACTGGTGCAATGGGAGCAATCTCTAGCCACTATTGATAGTAAGGGGGGCCATGTTTTTACTGAGTTGTTTGAATACCAAACACCACAGCAAGGGCCGTTAACTGGTTCGATTATTTCGATTAAAGATTTGTTTGATGTTGCGGGCTATAGAACACAAGCAGGTTCTATTTTTATTAATGATAAAAAGGCGACCGCAGACGCAGATGCTGTTGCAGCATTACGAGATGCTGGTGCGTCGTTTATCGGTCATACGAATATGACGGAACTTGCTTACTCTGGATTAGGTTTGAATCCGCATTATGGAACACCAAATAATCCTGTGATATCTGGTCGTATCCCTGGTGGTTCTACCAGCGGTGGCGCAGTGTCGGTTGCGCTTGGTATTGCCGATGCTGCACTTGGTACAGATACTGGTGGGTCATTACGTATACCTGCTGCATTTTGTGGTGTGACAGGGTTTAAGCCATCTCAACAAACTGTCTCACGTAAAGGCAGCTTACCTTTGTCTGATGCGCTAGATTCGGTTGGTCCGATTGCGAATAGTGTGGAAGAGTGCGAATTACTCTGGAAAACCTTGTCTGGTACGCAAGAGACGAAAAACCACACGGACCTTTCCCAACTTACCTTAGTAGTTCCAACCAACTTTGGAATGAATGAGTTAGACCCATTGGTTGAGCAAGGCTTTGCAGAAGTGTTAGTTCGTCTTGAAGCAAGCGGTCTAAAAATCGAACACCGTTTCGTTGATGCGTTAGAAGCCTATAAGACTTTACCTGTTTGGCAATTCTCTGCATTCGAATGTGATGCTTACTATGGTGAACGCTATGATTTGAATACGGTGGCTATGGATCCTAGGGTAGCTTCTCGTATTGCGCGCGCTAAGACGATGAATAGCGATGATTTTGAAAAAACAAAAGCGGCGAGAGTAGCCTTTATTCAAAGTGTCGAAAGCCAAGAAGCCAATACAATTTTCTTATTGCCAACCGTGGCGGTGCTTGCACCTAAGTTGGCAGATCTTGAAGAAAATACCGAGTATGATCGTTTGAACTTATTGTGCTTGCGCAATACGTCGTTGGCCAATGTGCTGAATGGCTGCAGTGTGTCATTACCGTTCCGCTTCCAAAGTGAACCAATGGGACTCATGCTGACAGGGAATAACGGAATGGATCAGCAGATATTGGATTTAGCGAAAGTACTAGAAGCTTCTATACATAAATAAGAGCTTCTTGTTTTGCTTAATTTTCACTCTGGCGTTTGCTGTATTCTTGTGCAGATTTTACAGCAATCTCAGTTGCTACTTCGGCTAATGGGTTGAAAGGTTCATCTGAGTACGAAGCGGTAAAGTTAAGATTGCTTGGTGTCCAAACGGCTCTTAGTCTACGCAATTTACCCTCTTCTAACTCTTTAGATATCATAATGTTTGGTAGTGTTGAAATACCTACGGAATCGATGGTTAAACTACGACAGGCTGCCAATGATGTTGACGCGAAAAAGTGTGCTGGTGGTCCGTCTAATTCTCTAAATTTCTGATTGATTTCAATATAAGGTTTAGTAGCTCGAGCGTAAGTGATAATTGGCCATTTGACTAACTCTTCGAGGTATAGAATACGATCAGGTAGATCAAGCTTTGGGCTAGCTACCCATGAAAGTGCGAAAGTACACAGCTCACGATTGACTATGTTAGGCTCAGAAATTGGCCCCATTAATAGTCCTAAATCCAAGGTTCTGTCTTGAATTCCCACAGAAAGATTTGCAGTCACATCAACAGTCATTTCTACATCTAGATTAGGCATATCTTGATGCAAGCGAGATAAAAACGCAGGCAACCATGTGTTAGCTATGGTCTCTGATACTCCTAAGCGCAATACGCCAGAATATGCAGTGGAGATTTCAGCACGTTTTCGTAATTGCTCTGTCTGATAAAGAATCTTTTCTACGTAAGGAAGAAGCTCTTTACCTTTTGACGTTAGGATAATTGGACTAGAGCCTCCTTCACGCTCAAACAGTTTTACACCCAGTTCAGCTTCTAACCCTGCAATACGAGCCGAAATAGCGGGCTGGGTTGTATGAAGGCGCTCGGCGGCTTTGCGAAAATTGCCTAATGAAGCAACCCAAACAAAGGTCTCTAAACGTTTGTAGTTCAAGATAGGACTCCAATAAACATTGAAATGTGGGGAAAATACGTATTTACAGTCGAAAGAGTATAAGGCTAGTCCGATTTGAGCAATCTTTTCGTTAAGAAGGTTGAGAGTCTTTGGTCTGCAATAGAGCATGCGCTATGCTGTGAACCAATCTAAAGAGATATGAACATAGGACCATAAGCACAATGAATAAATTAGTTTCTTTGTTATTAAAAGGTTTGGTAGCGGTTTTACCTATTGGTTTGACTGTGTATTTAATTTACTGGTTATTGGCAACAGGTGAAAAACTCGCCCAACCGCTTGTATTATGGCTAATTCCTGACAGCATTTATTTTCCTGGTTTAGGGTTGATTGCCAGCTTAAGTATTTTGGTATTGATTGGCTTCTTGGTAAATCTTTATGGTGTTCGTTACTTGGTAAAGCTAAGTCAAAATATTTTTGAACGCATACCATTGGTGAAATCTATCTATGGCGCGTTCAAAGACATGATGATGGTCTTTAACCTGTCAGAAAAGAAAGAAATGAAAAGTGTCGTTTCAATTGAAT
This sequence comes from Marinomonas sp. GJ51-14, assembly GCF_055808695.1. Lineage (NCBI taxonomy): Bacteria > Pseudomonadati > Pseudomonadota > Gammaproteobacteria > Oceanospirillales > Oceanospirillaceae > Marinomonas > Marinomonas sp. GJ51-14. The sequence goes on along the minus strand of NZ_CM147879.1, from coordinate 916,143 downwards.
GGAATGGTGCTCAAGTCATTGGGTTTGTAACAGGTGAAAAGACAGGACAAAGATTATTTGGTGATCAAGATTTGGTTGGCGTTTATGTGCCATTGAGTTATCAAATCGGTGGGATGACTTTTTACATTTCCCGTGATCGATTAACGGAACTGGATATAGGTGTTGAAGAAGCCATGCGATTAGCGTTAACCGCAGGTGTACAAAGTAGCCCTAAAAAGGAAGAGTGATAATATAAGGTAGCGAATGCCTATTTTTATTCTCTTAACAGACTTTATAAATTTTCGAAAGAATCGTTAACGGACCTTTTACGAGAAGTTATTGGTGTCTGCTACAATATTCTTTATTATGCGTTTTTATTTTATTGATGAGCTCAGTAGTGTTGATGCAAAAAACAGTAATTATTGTCGGCGCAGGTCCAGCAGGCTTAATGGCGGCAGAAGGCATTTGTGCCGCAGGCCATCAAGTTCATGTTTACGACGCCAAACCTAGCGCTTGCCGTAAGTTTCTATTGGCGGGTGTGGGTGGTATGAATATTACTCATTCCGAAGCTTACCCTGAGTTTATCCAACGCTATTACGATAAAGCCGATTGGCTTGATACCGCGATTGGTCAATTTGATGCGGACGCATTGCGACAGTGGATTCATGACCTAGGTGTCGAAACCTTTGTTGGTACGTCCGGACGTGTTTTTCCAAAAGATATGAAAGCGGCACCTTTATTGAGAAACTGGCTGAAACGTTTGCGTGAGTCCGGTGTTGAGTTTCATATGCGTCATAAAATGATCGCTTTAGACAACAACCAGGTGACATTTGATTATAGTGGTGAACAAGTAATAACGAAGGCCGATGCTATAGTTTTGGCCATGGGAGGCGCGAGCTGGCCAAAATTAGGCTCTGATGGCGCTTGGTTGTCTGTTCTTCAAGATAGTGGTGTTAAGGTTGCGCCATTACAAGGTGCGAACTGTGGCTTCTACAGTGAATGGAGTGAGCATTTACAAACAAAGTTTGCTGGTAGTCCCTTAAAAGATGTTTCCTTCTCGTATACTTTAAGCGATGGCAAGGTGGTTTCGAAAAAAGGTGAGTGCGTTGTCACCAAAGATGGTATGGAAGGCAGCTTGGTTTATGCTTTTTCGAAATACATTCGCGACGACATTAATCTTTCAGGCAAAGCATCTATTAAAATGGATTTCTTGCCTTTACAAAGTGAAGAGCAAGTCATTAAAAAGCTGCATAATATCAAATCCAAAGAATCCTTCAGTAAATATTTAAAACGTACTCTTGGCATAAGTGGCCTTAAAACGGCCCTTTTATACGAGGTTTATGATAAAAGCCAATATCAAACTCCTGAAATGCTTGCTCACTGTTTGAAATCATTGCCGGCAAATTTTTATAAGACCAAACCCATTGAAGAAGCTATTTCCAGCGCTGGTGGCGTTTGTGAAAGTGCGGTTAATAACAAGCTGATGTTGAACTCGATGCCGAGCGTGTTTTGTGCTGGAGAAATGCTGGATTGGGAAGCGCCTACTGGCGGATATTTATTAACCGCTTGTTTTGCCACAGGTCATTTAGCTGCAAAAGGTGTGAATGATTGGTTAGCAAACCATTAAGTTAAAGAGGACTGATCCATAAAAACGCCCTATGTTTCCATTGGGCGTTTCTTGTCTTTATGGCATATGCTGTTATAAAAATGAATAACTCATGAGCCACTCATTAATAGTCTGTTTGACTTTTCGGGTGACCGAAAGAGTATTGCACGCCAAGAGAGGCCACGTTATCTAAGTAGTTATCTTCAATGTCCTTCACTAATCGAAAATCAGCACGGAGATCGACTTCTTTGCTGAGTGCATATTTCACACCACCGCCAGCGTTAATAAATAGGTTTGTGCTTGAGTCATTACCGTCTACATCCATGATGCCAGCACCTGCGGCCAGATAAGGTGTTAACTTTACCGTTTTAAACTCTGGCAAGGTGTATAACCCATCAACTCGTAATTGGTCTAAATCATTGTTTTGTCCGTTTTCACGAGCATTAGAACTTAGATAAACAGCTTCGATAGCCAATGGACTGTGGTACTGATAACCAACACCAATAGAATAAGAAGTATCGTCGCCAGCTTGACGATCACCATCGGCGTTGTAGAGGCCAATACTTGGTGTCACAGTAAAGCCAGGTTTTGGTGGTTCTGCGTATGCCATTGTTGCTAGAGATGAGGCAATCAAGACACCGCTAAAGAGAGTGCGTTTTGTAAAAGTGTTAGACATAATAATTTCTCCTAATGAACATAATGTTTATTGTTCGATAGCCAGATTACGCTAATAGTTTTTCTTGAAAAGCCCCCTTAAAATGCGCAAATAATAGGACATGAATAGCTTCTGACCAATCATGACGCAGGCTTTACTAAAGTGGTTGTATTCAGATGATTTCAGTCCTTGAATTAGCCGAAATGGTGGAAGAAATGCGGCGATTATTACAATAGTTTTGCACTTCTAAATGACTAAAAGTAATTGTGACGAGAGTAAGTAAGATTGGCGTTTTGATGTGTTTTTAGTGAGTTTGTGTCAGTTGATTTTTCGGTTTTTTGAGACGAAGAAAAACGCCCGATGTTTCCATCAGGCGTTTGTTTGATTTTTATCATTAGCCTTCGATTGAAGAGATAACCGCAGTAACTCGACGGTTAATACTGCGGTTAGATTCAGTCTCGTTGTTAAGTAAAGGTTGTTCTTCTCCGTAACCTATAGCACTTACGCGTTCTGCTGAAATACCAAAAGCGTTAACTAATACATCAACAATTGCTTGTGCACGTTTTTCAGAGATTGCTTGGTTATAGCTAGCTGACCCTCGGTCATCTGTGTGGCCTTCGATAATTGCGTTTGTATTTGGGTACTCTGTTAGAAAATCAGCCACTTCTTCGATTTGAGTGTAATATTTTTGTTCAACAACAATAGAATTGTTACCGAACTGAACATCTAAACGTACAGATTTTTGACTTTCTAGAGCAAGATAGCAGCCTTTCTCGTCGACTTTTGCGCCAGAAGCAGAGTTTGAACACATATCAAGATGGTTAGCGATACCGTCTTTGTCGTCATCTAATGCACAACCTTTCGCATCAACAGAAACACCATATGGGGTTGTTAGGCAGTTGTCTTGATGATCTGCGACGCCATCTTTGTCTGTATCCAGTGCACAACCTTGGGTATCAACAGAAATGTTTGCTGGAGTGGCTAAGCAAAGGTCATTAGCATCTTTTACGCCGTCGTTATCTGCATCAGTATTTTCTGCTTTTGTTTCAGCAATTTTATCTTCAGCTTGCGCGACTTTTTTCTACTTGTTCTTTGACCGCTGCAACTTCTTCTTCGTATTCAGGTTTCTTTTCTTCTATAGTTTCTGAGAATTTTTCTTTTAGACCTGACTTATTAACAAGGTCGCCACCAAAAACAAAATGCAAACCAATTGTTGTTAGATTATCTAGCTCATGATCTTCAATATCTCTGATTAAACGAAAATCACCACGCAATGATAGTGTGTCATTTAATGCGTATTTCAAACCGCCGCCAGCATTTATTAACGCATTGTTAGATCCTGGACTGAAGTCAGTTGTACCAACACCCGCAGCCAAGTAAGGGATGAATTGATTACGTTCTTCTAAATGATACAGGCCATCTAAACGGAATTGATCTGCGTCTACGCTGGTACTACCTGTTGATGTTTTGCTATCCGCGTTTAAGTAAACAAACTCTACCGCCCATGGATTACCAAACTGATAACCTAAACCAAGTGACAAAGCTGTGTCGTTTTTAATACCACGGTGGTTGTCCATATTGTAGTAGCCAATACTTGGTGCAATTGTGAAACCTTCTTCAGATTGAGCTTGTGTTTGTGCTATAGATGAAGCCGCAATAAGGCTGGTAATAAAAATGCGTTTATTTAATAAAAAAGACATGTAAAAGTTTCCTGATAAGTTTTCAAAACTGGATCTAGTAAGAAAAAGTTTCTATATTGGCTAGAAAGTGCCGCATTATCGCTTAACAGGATGGGAAATGAAGGTTTTGATACAAAAGCGAACATATTCGAAGACGGTTACAAATAAGTGACTTTAAGGGGCTTATAGAAAGAAAAAAAGTATGTATTTGAGCTTGAGTGGTGGCTTTACAAAGCAAAAAGTCTGCTTAAAAATCATTTTCTAAGCAGACTTTTATTTGGTTTTGATGACTGTTTTTTTACCCTATTACGCTTCGTTTGAAGAGATGACGGCAGTTACTCGACGGTTCGCTTTACGGTGCTGTGCCGTGTCGTTGTTGAATAAAGGCTTTTCTTCACCGTAACCAATTGCACTGACGCGCTTCTCTGAAATTTGGAAGATGTTGATGAGTACATCAGCAATGGCTTGAGCGCGTTTTTCGGAAACAGACTGATTATAACTTGCCGCACCACTATCATCGGTATGACCTTCAATAACGACTGTACTGTTCGGGTTTTCGTTCAAATAGGTCGCTAGTTTCTCTATTTCAGGGTAAAACGCCTGCTCCACTGTTGTTTTATTGTTACCAAACTGAACATTTAATGTAACTGGTGGTTGTGATTCAACCACTGCCGCTTGTTCAGACAAACTTGGTTCTTCACCTTCTGCAAATACAGGTTCATCTAATGTGGGTTCTGTTGGGAATATTTCTTCAACTGGCTCTGGTTCAGCCATTGGCTCTGGCTTAATAACGGCTTCTGGTTCAGTAATGACTTCTGGTTCAGGGCGGATTTCTTCAACTTGTTCTGTAACCGTTTCTTCAGTGACTGTTTCTTCAACCAGGGTGACAACAGGTGTTGCTTTTGCAGCTGAGTGACCAAAGGTCATTTGAAGGCCAACAGACGTCATATGATCCACATGGTTGTCTTCGGTATCGTTTAATAAACGAAAATCAGCACGTAATGACAAACTGTCATTTAACGCGTATTTCACACCGCCACCTGCGTTAAATTGGGTATTGTTAGTGCTTGGACTGCTAAAATCTGTTTTGCCAACCCCGGCGGCCAAATAAGGTGTTAGATTCAATGAACTATTGGTTGGCAAGTGATATAAGGCATCTAGGCGATATTGGTCGACATCGACATCTGTGTTGCTGCTAGAGAAGCTGGTATCTGCATTTACATAAACAAACTCCAGCGCCCATGGATTATTAAATTGATAACCTAACCCAAGTGAATACGCTTCGCCATCCTTAGTGTTTCTGTCATCGTCCATATTGTAATAGCCAATACTTGGCGTGATTGTGAAGCCTGCTTGCTGTTGCGCCAAGGCTAATGTTGAAAAAGAAGATGCGGCAGTAATAAGGCTGCCAACCAGCGTACGTTTTGCTAAGGTAAAAGACATGTTTTATCTCCTGATAAAAATCAATGTATGTCATATTTTGCATCAGCATAACGTGTTTGTTTGAGCTTAAAAAATGATAAAAAAACGACCTGTAACCCTAGTATTACCTGATATTTCTCAATCATGACGTAGAGTTGACCTAACAATCATGTTCAACACAGAGATGACTGAAAATAGAGGTTAGAAGTGTAAAAAGAGGCGAGATTAATTACATGAATTTTTCACTTTAAAAAATCAGATAAGGCTTTTCTTCAAGTGAGGAAAGATGCATTTTAAGTTAAGCCATTTTTGTGTGGCTCAATAAATATAAAATAGGGGTTTTGTTTGGTTCGCTCTCAGCGTTTATTAGCACTCATTGATTTATTGCGTAATCGTCGTTCTCCGATCGCAGGGAAGCAGTTGGCTGAATCGTTAGGCATTAGTCTGCGAACCTTGTATCGAGACATTGCTACTTTGCAAGATCAAGGCGCCAACATCGAAGGTGAAGCAGGACTCGGTTATGTATTGCGCCCAGGGTATTTGCTGCCACCTTTAATGTTTACGGATGAAGAAGTTGAAGCCCTAGTGTTAGGCGCTCGCTGGGTCGCACAACGCACTGACAGCCAATTGAGCAACGGAGCAAAAAGTGCACTGAATAAAATCGCTGCCGTATTACCTCCTGAACTCAAAAATACCTTAAACGATACCTCTTTATTGATTGGACCAAGTAAAGATGCGGTGAAAGATTCAATTAATATGCCTGATATTCGCCAAGCCATTCGAGATGAAAAAGTGCTTTCTATCGCCTATCTAGATCTGAAAAATAAGCAAACCACTCGTCGTATTTGGCCTTTTGCATTAGGCTATTTTGATGAAGTTCGAGTATTAGTCGCGTGGTGTGAGTTACGACAAGAAATCCGTAACTTTCGTACAGATCGAATCATCAGTAGCGAGTTAGAGCAAGAACGTTATTCGACGCCTCGACATGCTTTATTGAAACGTTGGCGAGCTACTTTGAATGGGGCGAGCACAATAAACGCCAATTGATCACTGCTGACAGAAACTGACACTACCCTTGTTTATTCTATCGTCATCAGGTCAAAGCTTGATGCGTTTTTGCGAAGCTTATTTTTATATAAGAAATCACTTTAAAAGGATAAATCATTATGGATCTTCCAAATTTCACTATTTTGTATGTCGAAAATGTTGAACGCAGCTTAGCGTTTTATCGGCCGTTGTTAGACCGAGAGCCAGTGGAAGTGATGGACGGGTTTGCTCTGTTCGTATCTGAGTCAGGTACAAAATTTGCCTTATGGGCAAAGCGTGATGTGATTCCCGCTCTCGACACAGAACGTGCAGGCGCAATGGAAGTCGCTTTTATGGTAAGCAATCTCATCATGTTACAAATCACCCATACAAAATGGCGTGAACTTGATGTCACCATTATCCAAGAACCAACAGAATTGGACTTTGGCACAACCTTCACCGCTGTTGATCCAGATGGACATCGTTTACGTGTGTATTGCAGTGAAAAAGCTTAATGGCTTGTTGGATTGCAGTGGCTTCGGCGGACCATGTTCGTCGAGGTGTTGAAGGTGGTTTTATGCAGGTTTGTCATGGTAAAGACAAACCCTTAAAACGTATAAAAGCAGGTGATAAAGTAGCCTATTATTCTTCCGTCGAGGTGTTTGGAGAGAAACAAAAATGCCAAGCGTTTACGGCGATAGGTGAAGTAAAGAACGATCTTGTTTACCCGTTCGATACGGGCAACGGTTTTGTGCCTTATCGACGTGATGTGAATTGGTTTCCCGCTCATCCAGTATCCGTTTATCTTCTCTTGGACCGAATGAGGTTCAGCGCCGGTAACCAAAACTGGGCGTACCCTATGCGGTTTGGCTTGTTTGAAATTAGTGATGATGACTTTCAGGTAATCGCATCTGCGATGACCCTAGGTTGCACCCAATAAAAGACTCAATCTTGTTGGTATTTCTGTGGAATAATAGACCTTGTTATTTGCTTATATTTTCTTAGTCGTAATATATCGTAAGGACAACGATGTCTTCCCCATCTTATCTTAGAAAAAACATCTCTCTCGCTTGGCCATTGGCACTCAATGGTTTGTTGATGCAGTCTATGTTGATGATAGATACGCTACTGATTTCTCCTTTGGGGGAGGTTCCTTTGGCGGCGTTGGGCATTGCCTCTGCAATTTTGGCCTTCATGCTTGGCGTGCAAATGGCGCTGGCAAACGGTACTCAACTCATTTTAAGTCGCGCTGTTGGTTCGGGAAATAACAATCTGTTAACCAAAGGTTTTTGGGCTGGATTGTCCATTAATTTTGCTGTGGCGTTGGTGTTTTGTATTTCGATGTATTTCGGCGCGCAATCGATTGTTTCATCCTTGTCAGGCGACTTGCTGTTACAGCAGCAAACAAAAGGGTATTTGGAACTGGCTATTTATTTGGTGCCTTCTACTGCCATCGCTCAGGTATTGATTGCCTTATTTAATAGTCGAGACAAAAGTAAAACGCCATTAAAGGGTTATCTTATCGAGATGCCAATTAACGCGGTTTTGTCCTATTTCTTGATTCATGGTGTGGGCGATTTTCAAGGAATGGAAGGCTTTCAAGGAATGGGAGTCGAAGGCGCGGCGTTAGGCAGTTTGATTGCCATCATGATTCGACTGCTTTATTTAATCTTTTGTTTGAAAATCGATCGCACATTGGATCTTGAGTTTAATAATGGCTTATCGACATTGATGAAAAGCATCCGTTTACACAGTGTCGAAATTTTCCCCTTTGCTGCCAATATCACCATCTTGCAAATTGGCATCAGTATTTATCAATTACTCTACTCACAGCTAAGTCTTAATGCTTATGCGGCGATTATTCTTATCATGCCTTGGTTGCGAGGAATCGGTCAGTTTGTGGCTTCTTGGGCGCACGCCTCGGCGATTAGTATCAGTCAGGCAATTGGTTCAAAAAAGCTGGATGACTTGGCGGATAACATTAATAAAAGCATCGATGTCGCGGTGATTGTTTCCATCATCTGCGCGGGTTTGTTTGTTGTCTTGCATTTCTTTCTACCGAGCATTTACCCAGATCTGGAAGCGGAAACTTATGTGGCACTCAGCGTGATTGCCCCTTTGTATATCTTCTTACCGATTGTTCGAGGTTACAACACGGTTCACGGGCATATTCTGCGAGCACTAGGAAAAACCACCTCTGTTTTTAAAATCAACTTCATTGGTCAATGGGTTATTTCTATCCCGCTTTGCGCCTTGCTGATTTTGTATTTCGATGCGTCTATCTTCTGGGCGTTCGCGATTCAACCGTTTGAAGAAGTCGTCAAAGCTTTACCTTTTAGAATGCTGGCGAGAAAGTCCATAAAAGAGTTCGACCAAGCAAAAATGGACAAACTCATGTATGACGAAGACGCATAGAAGGCTAGGCGTGACGCCTAAAATCGAGTCGGATAATTTGCCTTGGAAGAGAGGAAATATTGGCTGACGTCGAATGAAGGCAACGGGGATTGAGTATGATGATGTCGCCTGCGGAACCGGTAAGAGAAACCACTTTTTGTTCTATGCCATGGTAAGTGCCGCCTTCTTGGACGAATTGTTTGATACGCTGCTCTGGCATGCCTTCTGTCACCAGCGCTTTCATCCAAGGATCTTCTTGTGTGAGCGGTTCTAATAGGTTATCGGTCGTCAGCAAGCGTGTGTTTTTAGGGTTATCGATCAACCCGCTGTTTACAGAATCAAAGGCTTTTATTACCGCTTCTTGATCTGATCTGGCGATTCTCTCGGCAAGTTGTTCTGCGCGACGATGAGAGCCTGAAACCACCGCCGTTGCACCCATGTCGACACTGACGTCATCGAGCAATAAAAAGACGAATAGACTCCACGGATTAGAATCCCCAACGACGATCGGCTCATCGCTGTGCCAAGACTTATGCGGCACATTCCATTTGGTTTCGCTTCCCGGAAAACTCAACAGGGAATACCAAAGGTCTAACGGACGCCATGTGTTGTCACCAAATATTGGATCGATTGCCGACTGCATCATCTCTTCTATCGTGCCGAATTTACCAGACGCTTTCAGGTCTCGCATCATCGGCCCTATGCCATTTAAACGCTTTGCACCTGAGCCGCCAACAGGATTGCTAGGATTATGAAACCATGTACTTGGATCACTAAGAGAAATACCAAATGTATTATTTATCTCATGCCAAAACTGACCACGAAGTTTTGTGATTCTTTCCGCATCAATGACATTGGAAAGCTTAAGAAAGCCATTGTCTTGGAAGGTTTTAAGGGCTTGAGCTGAAGTGGCTTTCATCGGATTTTCCTTTTTGAATATGAGTGCGCTTATTCGTTTTTAAATGAATTCTTCAAGTATTCTGAGAGCATTTCCCAAATACACGAGATTGGCGTACAAGCCTAAGTGTTTTCCACCTATTTTTCTCGCAACTAAAAAGGTTTCGCAAGTGCAGCGGTCTATGAGATGTCATAAACTTTTCCATTTTTCTTTTACATCTTTTGACTTCAAATTCATTGTCATGAATATCTCTGTTTAGTAAGTATTATTTTATTTATCTCATTTTTTGGTCTTTTTGAGACAGAGCGAAAGGGTTTTGCTATTCTTATCTCAATTTATTTTATTTTTGAGATAAACATGATTTCACTTCCTCCTAAAAAACAACTAGAAGATCCATTGAATCATTCTTCTGTGCATCCATTCTTCATCGACTATATCGATTACATGTCTCCAGTTGATGCCAAAGGAAGGTATTTTCACTTTGATGAAATTAAGAGGCGTTTACCTAAAAAGTTGGATTTAACGGTCGTTTGGTCATTAATAAAAGAAGCGAGAGAAAAACAAAAACAGTCTCTTTATTTAGATCATCAAACAAATGATTTCTTTAATGCAAGTTTATACCTTACTCCAACTATCCATAAAGCCATTAGTGAGACAGACAGAAAGACAACCACGGCAGCCTTGGAGTGGATGTGTAGCAAAATTGGTGAACAGAAGCATTTAGATTACCTATTAAATGATTTGATAGAAGATGAAGCGATCAGCAGTAGTCAGTTAGAAGGTGCAGCAACGACAACCAAAGTAGCGAAAGACATGCTCAAAAGAGCAAGAAAGCCGAGAAGCCTTGATGAAAAAATGATTCTAGGTAACTTCAAAATGATGAAATTTGCTTGGGCAAATCGAGATAAAGACTTGTCTATTGAGCTCATCGAAGAATTACATCAAGTTGGGGTGGAAGGAATTGAAGACGAAAAATACAAACTAGGTGTGATACGGACGACGGACGATGTGGTAGTAGAAAATAACGATGGTGAAATCGTGCATACACCGCCACTTGCGATGAACTTACAAAAAAGGTTGTATAGCTTAGTAAAGTGGGTAAATGAAGCCCATCATGATGCAGATAACAATGACTACATTCATCCGTTAGTGAAGGCAATAACACTGCATTTTAGAATTGGTTATGAACATCCTTTTCATGATGGTAATGGTCGTGTCGCGAGAGCGCTGTTTTATTGGTATATGTTTAAAAACGAGTTTGCGGCTTTTCGCTACATTGCCATTAGTCTCTTATTGAAAGAAGCGCCTGTGCAATATGGGAAAAGTTATCTTTATACCGAGACCGATGGAATGGATTTAACCTATTTTGTGGACTATCAATGTCGCATCATCATTCGGGCGATTAATAAGTTTAGCGAGTCATACACAGAGTCTGTGTATGAATCTGAAGCCTTTAATAAATGGTTATGGGATTCAGGTTTATATCGTCAATTGACGGATAAGCAACAAATGGTATTTCAAGTCGCCAAAAGTAGAAAAGCGGTTACCTTTACCATTAATAATGTAAAAGACAACCTTGGTTGCTCCTATAATACGGCGGCAACAGTCTTAAATGGATTGGTAGAGCTAGACTTATTTATAAAAGTAAAAGATGGTCGTGAATGGGTTTATAAAATGATTGACCAAAAAGAGTTTGTTACTTCATGGACTTCAGACAAAAAAAGATCGTCTTAAGCCAGTCACTGTACTCTCTCTTTTAGCTTGTTTGGTAAACGCAGCTTTCCTTTAAGAACGCTGCGTTTTTTGATTATAGGCTTTCGCCCACTTCCGTGACGTCAATCACGGCGTTTTCTGCTTTTGCATATTTCAACCATTCTTGCATGGCAGGATGAGCCAGCATTGTTTTCATGTAGTCTTTTGACTGCTCTGAAACCTCAATACTATAAGTTGCAAAGCGGAAAACAACGGGCGCGAAGAAAGCATCCGCCAAACTGAATTCACCAAACAGATAATCGCCTTTTGCTTCATTCTTGTTTTTTAATCTTGCCCAAGTATTGTCTAACCACTCAACTTCTTTTTTCGCTTCTGGCGATAAAGATATTTTTTCTTTCCTCGGCAATTCATCGGCATTTCGCCGCGTATGGAAAATAAACCAGAGTGCATTTCGGCTACGAAAGAGCGAGCTTCTGCTCGTAGGTTTTTGTTTTCTGGCCAGCCTTTGTTATTCAGATAGTTTTCGTTGATGTATTCACAAATCGCGAGGGAATCCCACACGTTTATGTCTCCATCGACGAGAACAGGCACTTTGCCAACAGGGGAATATTTCGCGAGCTCTGTATAAAAGTTCTCTGTGAAAAGACCGAGTTTGATTTCTTCGAAAGAAACTCCGAATGCTTTTAAAGCCAACCAAGGTCGTAGCGACCAAGACGAGTAGTTTTTATTGCCTATGATGAGTTTCATAATGTCTTCCTTTTGTTTGATACCTTTATTTAATGTCTCTATTCAATGGAAATTATTGTTACAGCTTGTTTTTTGAAAGACTAACGAATAGTTTTGATGCTTCCTATTCCAAACATTGATAGATGGCTTTTTCATGGATACTGATGCACTTCGTAGTTTTATCGCTTTTGTTGATACGGGCAGTTTTACCCGCGCCGCAAAACAGACGTTTCGTACCCAAAGCGCGATTAGTATGCAAATGAAACGCCTAGAGGAAGAAACGGGTCATGCTTTGTTTGTGAAGGAAGGACGAAACCTAGGGTTAACCGAGCAAGGGCAGCAGTTAGTGAGTTATGCGCGACGGCTTGTTTCTTTGCATGATGAGGCGCTTGGGCATTTCTCGGCACACCTTCAGCATCCACCGTTAACCATAGGCTGTCCTGACGATTACGCTGAATCTGTGTTGCCTTCCATTATTGAATTGATTCGAGATGCGTTGCCAACGCAAAGTTTACGCATTGTGTGTGATTGCAGTACTCAATTGCGTCTGATGTTAGACCAAGGAAAAGTAGATCTCGCAATATTAACCCGTGCGCCTGATGCAGAAGAGGGTTATCTGCTTAAACATGATTCTGGTGTTTGGGTAAAAGGCGCAGAGGCGCTTTTAGAAAATAAAGAAAAGGTGAAAAAAGTAGAAGACGCGAGTCCATTGTCTTTGGTGTTGTACGAGCCAGATTGTAAGTTCCACAGCGCAGCAATTGATGGTTTGGAAAAACAAGGCCGTGATTATCAAATCATGTGCAGCAGCTCCAGTGCGACGGCCATTAAGAGCTTATTACGCAAAGGCCAAGGAATAAGTGCCATGGCTTTGTCTAGTGTGTCTTATGGATTGGATATTATTCACGAAAGTGACTTACCAGCTCTGCCATCCGTCGATATTGTTCTTGCCGTTGCGCCGATCCCTCATCCTTTATTTGGCTCTCATTTAGCAGCTCGTTTAAGTCAGCGTTTTGTTTTAGATAATAAGCAATTCGCTTTTCAGAGATAAAAAAAGACCGGCCTAAGCCGGTCAAACACGTAGGGAGTCTACGAAAAAGTTATTATTCCCAAGAGCGGAGTAACTCGTCATACGCAATGGTAACGCCTTTAGGCTTCTCATTAGACAGTTTTGCTTTTGGTGAACCTGGTTGTGCCAACCAATAAGCTTCGTCACGAGGCTCGTTCAGTTTAGGGCCACAAACAGGTTGTACTTTGGCGCGTTCTAAACGAGCCATAACTTTATCCTGTGCTTCCGCAAGGCCGTTAAGGGCTTCTTGAGGTGTCGCTTCACCACTTGCGGCTTGAGAAATATACTGCCACCAAAGTTGTGCAAGTTTAGGATAATCAGGCACGTTAATACCTGTTGGAGACCATTGTTTACGAGCAGGTCCTTTATAGAACTCTACCAAACCACCCAGTTTAGGTGCCGCAGCTGCCATTTCTGGGGAATTGATATCAGACTCACGAATTGGCGTTAGGCCAACCAATGTTTTCTGCAAGGACACTGTTTTCGCAGTGGTGAATTGAGCATACAACCAAGCAGCTAGACGACGATCGGTAGGAGTGGAATTCATGAAGGTCCAAGCGCCAACGTCTTGGTAGCCTTTTTTCATGCCTTCTTCCCAGTATGGTCCAACTGGTGATGGCGCCATACGCCATTTTGGTGTGCCGTCTTCATTTACAACAGGAAGGCCTTTGGCTGTCATGTCTGCAGTAAAGGCTGTGTACCAGAAAATTTGCTGAGCAACGCCACCTTGAGCCGGTACTGGACCAGATTCAGAGAAGGTCATGCCTTGCGCTTCTGGTGGCGCGTACTTACGCAACCAATCTACATATTTTGTTGTTGCGTAAACAGCCGCTGGGCCGTTCGTTGCACCACCACGGGATACGCTTGAGCCTACAGGATGACAGGCATCTTTAATACGAATACCCCATTCATCTACCGGTAGACCGTTTGGTGTACCTTTATCACCAGCACCTGCCATAGAGAACCAAGCATCAGTGAAACGCCAACCTAGAGAAGGGTCTTTCTTACCATAATCCATGTGACCGTAAACACGTTCGCCATCGATGTTTTTCACTTTATCTGTGAAGAATTCAGCAATATCTTCATAAGCAGACCAGTTAACTGGAACGCCTAAATCATAGCCGTAGGTGGACTTGAATTTTGCTTTTAGATCAGGACGAGCAAACCAATCTGCACGGAACCAGTATAGGTTCGCGAACTGTTGAGTTGGCAACTGATAAAGTTTTCCGTCTGGGCCAGTAGTGAAATCTAAACCGATAAAGTCAGCTAAGTCTAAAGTAGGTGATGTATAAGCTTTGCCGTCACCGACCATCATGTCAGAAATAGGAACAACTTTTCCGTAACGGAAGTGGGTGCCAATCAAATCTGAGTCATTTACGTAGGCGTCATAAATGTTACGACCAGATTGCATTTGAGTTTGTAGTTTCTCAACAACATCACCTTCTTGAATCAAATCATGGTTAACCTTGATTCCTGTGATTTCTTCAAAAGCTTTTGCTAAGACTTGTGACTCATATTTGTGTGTTGTTAGTGTTTCTGATGCTACATTGATTTCCATACCGCGGAACTTCTTCGCGGCGTCGGTGAACCATTGCAACTCACTTAGTTGTTGCTGTTTGGTTAATGTTGAAACAGAAAATTCGTTATCTACCCATTTTTCTGCTGCATCAGAATACGCATCTGCCCAAATATTGGCAGAATGTAGCATTACAGCAAAGGGTAAGGCTGCCAGTGCAATTTTTTTCTTATTGTAGCGCATGTTTTACCTCAACAAAGTTTAGTTTTTGGCTTTCGTGCCAGATAATCCATCGTTCCTATAAATTAGGGACGCTGACTAGCCCCAGCGCATTAGGATAAGCATCCAAAATACGCATAGGGTGGTTGCCACCGCAATGTTCACATCCGTTAAAGCAACGAATGCGAGGTGGATAAAGGCGCTGCTTAGCAGGCCAATAAATAGGCGATCACCGCGGGTTGTTGCCAGTGGCAAGAAGCCACGACGTTCAACGCAAGGCGATACAATTTGCCATGTGGTCATGCCGACCAAGAGCACAGCAATGCCGATAAAGAATAGAGCCGTCGGTAATGTCCAAGACATCCAAACCATAGTAATTCTCCTTACACTCGACCAAGAGCAAAGCCCTTCGCCACATGATTACGAACAAAATAAATGACCAGCATTCCTGGAAGGATTGTAAGTACGCCCGCTGCAGCGAGCAGTCCCCAATCCATTCCTGATGCAGATACAGTACGGGTCATAATAGCTGCGATAGGTTTGGCGTCGACTGATGTCAAAGTACGCGCCAACAAAAGCTCTACCCAAGAAAACATGAAGCAGAAGAAGGCGGTCACCCCAATGCCAGAGCGAATCAAAGGAATGAAGATGCGCACAAAAAACTTTGGAAACGAGTAGCCATCGATATAAGCGGTTTCGTCAATTTCACGAGGCACGCCACTCATAAATCCTTCTAATATCCACACAGCCAAAGGCACGGTGAAAATACAATGGGCCAGCGCTACCGCTATATGGGTATCGAACAAACCCACAGAAGAATAAAGCTGGAAGAAAGGCAGTAAGAATACCGCTGGTGGTGCCATACGGTTAGAAAGTAACCAGAAAAACATGTGTTTATCGCCAATGAACTTATAACGACTAAAAGCATAGGCTGCTGGTAATGCGACTAATAGGCTGATTACCATGTTCATGGAAACGTAAAAAACTGAGTTAACGTAGCCCATGTACCAGGTTGCATCACTGAAGATCTTAGCGTAGTTCTCTAAGGTGAAATCTGCTGGATAGAAAGACAGCCCACTGAGGATTTCAGTATTATTTTTGAACGACATGTTGACCAACCAATAGATTGGTAACAGTAATAAAACAACATAAAGCACGAGACCAAAACGGCCACGTAAATTTGCATTACGAGCTTTACGTTCTGCA
Organism: Marinomonas sp. GJ51-14; assembly: GCF_055808695.1. NCBI lineage: Bacteria > Pseudomonadati > Pseudomonadota > Gammaproteobacteria > Oceanospirillales > Oceanospirillaceae > Marinomonas > Marinomonas sp. GJ51-14. The sequence goes on along the minus strand of NZ_CM147879.1, from coordinate 900,038 downwards.
CGGCTAAAAACGGGTGCTTGTTCTTTTGAAGATTGCATGATTCCGCTCCTACTTGTCTTTTTGCATGTTCATGATGGTGGTGTAAAACACCCAACACACAAGCAAGATGATTAAGAAATATACCAGTGAGAATGCAGCTGCTGGGCCAAGGTCAAATTGTCCAATGGCTTGCTGTACTAACGACTGGCTCAAGAAGGTCGTTGAACTTCCCGGTCCCCCACCAGTAAGTACAAAAGGTTCGGTGTAGATCATGAAAGAATCCATAAAGCGCAATAACACCCCAATGATTAGCACGTTGGTTAACTTAGGCAGCTGGATGTAACGGAATACGGCCCAGCGAGAAGCACGGTCAATGCGAGCCGCTTGATAATAAACTTCAGGAATGGCTCGTAAGCCGGAATAGCACAACAGGGCCACCAAAGGTGTCCAATGCCAAACATCCATCAAGACAACGGTTAACCAAGCGTCAGTAGGGTTTGAGGCATAGTTATAATCGACGCCGATATAGCTCATAAAGGCACCGAACAAGCCTATATCTGCACGGCCAAATATTTGCCAAATGGTTCCTACTACGTTCCACGGAATGAGAAGTGGAATTGCCACAAGAATCAGAGCCAAAGAAGCGCCTCGACCTTTCGTTGGCATCATTAAGGCAACGCAAATACCCAGTGGTACTTCAATCGCTAGAATGGTGAAGGAATAGATAAACTGACGCAGCAAGGCTTCATGTAAACGGCTGTCTAACATGACTTGTTTGAACCATTCTGTGCCAACAAAGTAACGGGTGTAAGGGTCAAAAATATCCTGTACCGAATAGTTCACTACCGTCATCAAAGGAATAATGGCAGAGAAGGCAACGATCAAGAAAACTGGCATAACAAGGAACCACGCCTTGTTATTTTCGACTTTAGTTTGCATGGTCGGTCTCCTTATTCTGAGGTGTTAGATCTACCAAATACTCATCCACATAAATCTTTGTCCACTGTTCTGGGAAGCTGACGTAAATCTGTCCAGAAGGCACCTTTTGATCTTCACTTAGGCGTGCTTTCATGACTTGGCCATGAAATAAGAAGGACAGAATTTTGTATGTGCCAAGGTCTTCTACGTAGTCCACCTCTACCGCAAAGGCATCATCATTTTTTCCGTCCCAAACATGAACAAATTCAGGGCGAATGCCGAGTGTTACCTTGCTTATCCCCATGCCTTTTAAATGCGTTAACATCGTGTCACTGGTTGGTATGATGTGTTTACCAAAGACGATTTCATTGTTTCTTAATTCGGCTTCGAAGAAGTTCATCCCTGGGCTACCAATAAAATAACCAACGAAAGTGTGAGCTGGATTTTCAAATAGTTCTCTTGGTGTACCGAATTGCACGATTTGCCCGTTGTACATTACGGCGATTTTATCGGCGAAGGTCGATGCTTCTAACTGATCGTGGGTGACATACACCATGGTGATGTTGAATTGCTCGTGAATCTGCTTGAGCTTACGACGCAGTTTCCACTTTAATTGTGGATCAATAACGGTAAGCGGTTCATCAAACAAAATGGCTGATACATCGTCACGAACTAAACCGCGGCCCATGGAGACTTTTTGTTTCTGGTCAGCAGATAAGCCTTTGGCTTTTCGTTGCAATTGATCAGATAGCTCTAGAATTTCTGCCACTTCATGAACTTTAGAAGTGATCTTATGTTTTGGAACACCAATATTACGCAGTGGGAAGGCAAGGTTATCGAATACCGTCATGGTGTCGTATACCACAGGAAACTGGAAAACCTGAGCAATGTTACGCTCTTCTGGTTTTAGTTCGTTGACGCGTTTTCCGTCGAATAAGACTTCGCCATTGGATGGCTCTAACAAGCCAGAGATGATGTTCAGGAGTGTTGATTTACCACAACCTGAAGGGCCGAGTAATGCAAATGCACCGCCTTGTTCCCAAACATGAGTCATTTCACGAATGGCATAATCTTCTGGCCGTGTTGGGTTTTCCGTATAGGTGTGAGCCAAAGCATTTAATGTGATTTCAGCCATGGTTATTGCTCCCTCATTCGTGCTGGGGAATGCACCATTTTGCCTTGGTCGTCAAAGGCATAAAGTTTGTGCGTTGGAAAGTAAACCTTAATTTCTTGGTCCACTTGGTAAGCGTGAACACCAGATAAATGCAACACCAAATCGAAATGTTGGTTGTGAACGTGCAAGAAGGTTTCTGATCCACTTATCTCTGCTAAATCAACTCGAACTGGTAATTCCAAATCATCATCAGAGTGTGGTACCAAACCAATATGAGAAGCGCGCACACCAAATTGATATTCTCCTGGTGTTAGGCGACGTAAGTCGTTATTTAAACGGAAATGTACAGTGTCATCGAAGGTAACTTCTTCTTCATTGACTCGACCAGGCACAATATTTATTGGCGGTTCAGAAAACATTTCTGCTGTGATGATGTCTTTTGGTTGGTGGTAAACCTCAGCCGTTGGCCCCATTTGTAACAAGCGGCCTTCGTTTAATACTGCGGTGTTACCGCCAAGAGCAAGTGCTTCGTTTGGCTCTGTGGTTGCGTAAATGGCGATACAGTTACGTGCCTTAAATAAAGCTCGTAGCTCTTGGCGTAATTCTTCACGTAATTTGTAATCGAGATTGACCAAAGGTTCATCGAAAAGAATAATTTGAGAATCTTTTACCAGCGCTCGTGCCATGGCAGTACGTTGTTGCTGACCACCAGAAAGCTGTAATGGAAGACGATCTAAGAAAGAATCGATGCGCAACATTTCGGCAGTTTCACGAACTCGACGATCAACTTCCGCTTCATCCATTTTTGCAAGACGAAGTGGTGAGGCGATGTTTTCGTAAACCGTAAGATTGGGATAATTGATGAATTGTTGGTACACCATGGAAATATTGCGTTCACGAACTGCCACACCGGTGACGTCCACGCCATTCATGATAATTTTACCAGTGGTAGGTCTATCAAGACCCGCCATGAGTCGCATCAGCGTCGTCTTACCAGACAGGGTTCTGCCTAGTAGAACATTGAAAGATCCTGGTTCTAGAGTCAGATTGACTTGATCGATCCAGGTTTCACCTTCAACAACGCGCGATACATTCTGCAGCGTCAAAGACATTGTCGATACCTTCTTGTTGTTATTATTTTTTTATTCTGTGTTCACGGTAATACTTTTTGGAAACCGAGTGTTTACGTTGAAAAGTGAACACACACATATCCCAAGTTACATTACAAATCCCATGCCAAAACTATTTTATTTCTCTTGTGTGTTTTTATCTTATTGAAAGTTAAGGTGTTTTTTTGTATTTGTCATACATTTGAGGTGTTTTCATTTTCGAAAGAGGGCTGTTCAGGAGTGTTCAAAGTGTTTACAGTTCATCCATAATAATGAACACCTTGTGCACAGTTCGTACTCTTTTTGACCGTTGCTTTTATGGGTGTCGATGATAGAAAGGCGCATGGGTTTACGCTCCTTCGCCCCAGTGATTTTGGAGCTGGATATGCAAGACGAAGATGAAAAACAACAACAAAATCAACAAGACGTTAACGTATCAGAGGACTCGGATTCCACGCAGGAAGGAGGGCTCAAGCAGAGTCATAAAGATCGAATTCAAGATTCGTGGTATCGCTGTGAGCAGTTTGGATTGGATCATGGCAGTCGTCCTGATTTTGCCACCTTACCTAAGGGCACCTTGAACGATTTAGTGGATCAACATCGTAGTTTGTTGGAAACCACCGAGAACGAAGTACTGCCCTACTATGAAAATATTCTTAGTAATTCTGCCTGTATGATTGTCTTAGCTGATCGTCAAGGGCATGTGCTGAATACGTGGGGACAGCCTCGTTTTGGTAGTGCTGCAGAGCATGGTTTGGTTGGCGGTAATCAATGGAGCGAAATGGGCGCAGGCACCAATGCAATTGGTACTGCTTTGATTACCGGGGAGGCCATTCAAGTTGGCCGAGACGAGCATTTTTTAAGAGCCAATCGTTTTATGGTGGGTTCCGCATCGCCTATTTACAATACGAAAAACGATTTAGTAGGTGTGTTAGATATTTCCTCGGACGCTTATTTACCACAAGACCACACCTTCGGAATGGTGAAGCTTATGTCGCTGAGTGTAGAAAATCGTCTGATTTTTTCCGCCTTTCAACAAGAGCATTTTATTCTGAGTTTTAATACTAACGTGGTCAGTTTGGACAGTCATTGGTCGGGTATTTTGGTGCTAGACGAAAACGGCACTATCGTTTCCGCAAACCGTCGAGCTGAAGTGGTTTTAGCACGAGATTTAGCCTTGTTGAATATTAACCAAATATTCGACATTGAAATGCGTGAAATCAAACATCACCCTTCCAGTTTACCGATGAAATTGATCGCTATGGGACGTTACCAGTTTTATGTCAAAGTGATTCCACCAGTACAACAAGTCATGCGCGTGCCTGATTTTCGTCAGCGTGCCGATTATGTGTCGCCTTCACAGTTAAGTGCCTATGCAGCGAGTAACGATAATCAAGCTGAAAGCACAAAAGAAGAGAGTTTTCAGGTGAAAAGTTCGACAACTCAAAGAACGGTTGAAAAAATGGTTGAAGCGGATAAAAAAACACCTCCAAATGTGCCAGATAATGTTATTCCATTGGCTGAATTACAGCATGGCGATGAAAATGTTGAGCGTCTAGTTAACCAAGCTCATAAGATTATGGAGAAAGATATTCCTATTCTGATTCATGGTGAAACCGGTGCAGGAAAAGAAATTTTTGTACGTAGTTTGCATTATCACAGCTCTCGTTCGAAAGAGATGTTGGTGGCAGTAAACTGTGCAGCTATACCTTCTGATTTAGTTGAATCTGAACTTTTTGGTTATGAAAAAGGCGCTTTTACTGGTGCTCAAAATAAAGGTTCCATTGGACTGATTCGCCGTGCCCATCGAGGTACATTATTTCTTGATGAGATTGGTGAAATGCCCATGGCTGTACAATCGCGGTTGTTGCGAGTTTTACAAGAACGTGTTGTTACTCCTTTGGGGTCCACAGAAGTGTATCCTGTTGATATTAAACTTATTTCAGCAACAAACAGGGCGCTTAAAACCGAAATCAAAGAAGGTCGTTTTCGACAAGATTTATATTATCGGATTTCAGGTTTGAACATTAAATTACCTGCTTTGCGGGAACGCACGGATAAGGCTGAATTGATCAAGTACCTGCATAATCGATTACGAAAAGAAGAACCTGGCCCAGAGTTATCGGAAGAAATGATAGATTTATTGGTTACACATCCATGGCCAGGAAACATACGTCAACTTGCTCATGTACTTAAAGTCGGTATGGCTATGGCGGATGAAGAAACACTCGAAGAGTGGCATTTACCGGATGATTTTTTTGATGACTTAGATGCAATGGAAGAACTGTCATCAAACCTCAATGTTGAGCAAGCAGAACCGCTAGAAAAGTTGATTCCTAGATTGTTAAGCGAATTCAAAGGTAATGTGTCACAAACAGCGAAAACCGCTGGAGTGAGTCGAAATACGGTTTATAAATACGCAAAATTGAAAGAAGAAAGTGATTGAACTCTTATGTTTAAAAACACTCTATTTTCATATAAATACTATAAAGCCTAATAATCACATTAGGCTTTCTCAGAGATGTAGTTAATAATGTGTATTCACAACTTTTTGTTATTCAAAAATCTGGAGTTTAGTTGATGTTTAATCGATGCCTTTTAGGATTATTCGCTGTGTTAGTACTAGCGTCATGCAGTACCTATTCTAATAAGGATCATGGTATTCAACAGGAAACCGTTAGCTTACCTTTGCATCGAGGGTGGCATGATGGTGAAGAAGTTTTATACATAACCACGGATGTCTCTGACCGAGTGATAGCCAAGGCAAAAAATGCCAACTACGCGCCACGTTTGCGCGATGCTGTGCCGAAATATCCAAAGCCACCTCAAGTGAAAACCGCTTTAGAGCGTGTTTATGATTTTCCGAATCAAGAACAAGACAAAGGCGTTTTTGCTTCTGTTCCTAAGCCATTAGGACCAGAGAGTCGCGATCGACATTATTCTCCACTTTGGTTGATGTACACAGTGGTTTGGAATGATCCAAGCAAGGTTTATGAATTGACGTCTGAAGAAGCTATTTTTGTGGCGGAAGATCAGGGCTTGGTTACCATCACTCGAACGGATGTTGTGCTCAATTGCCCTGTTATTCCTTTCGCCTTAGAAAGTTAAAGCGCTATAAAACATTAAATCAAATATTCGATACCACTTTTAGCATGTCTAAAAATGCATCAACAGATTCCACCGCGGCCGATTCATGCATTGTATGATAGCCGATGGTCGGGATTTGTATTGTTGTGCCATCCACTAAGCCATTAGACGCAGCGATAATTCGACCGAGCTCGGTACTGCCCAAGGAATTTGGTGGTAAACCTTGTTCGGCACGTTTACTGTTTTCATTTTCTACATAGCGGTTTTTATACAAATAAGGGACTTTTTTGTGTATGCAAAGCTTTTCAAGTAATTCAGTGCTGTCTTGATTAAAGGTGGCGTTAGCGTCTTTTTCACGTAATACCAAATGTTGTTTGTTGGCCGCTTCGATGTTTGGAAATGGACTGGTATCAACAACAAATAAACGATTGGTTGAACCACCGAAACGACGGAACCATTCAAGTAAATAACGCCAGCTTTTACCCGCTTCTTCTTGAGCGGTAAAAAATGCTGTTCCTTTAAATCCAAGACTAAAAAGATGTACTAATGCCGCCGCTGAGATGACGTTATCGAGCTGGCCTTCTAAACGATTGTCTATGATGTTGAGTTGGTCTTTGAACGCAATGGGAGTGCCAGCAACAACACTTTCTAAACCATCAATCTCGAAGATTAAGTTGTTTCTAAATTCACATACGTAAGATTTTTTGATGACGCCTTTTCCGCGATAAACACCAGACCAAGGTTCGTAAGCGTACACTTCTTCATGATTGAAGCGCTCTGTTACCTTGCTCATTAATTCTTCTGATACAGAGTTGTTTAATAAATCCGTGCGATTGGCAGAGACAAATGCGGCGTATTGAAACTCATTTGGTCCAGTGCAAACCAAACCATGGCGATCAATATGAGCTGAAAACATAGTGCTAAAAGGATCACTGCCTTGAGCCACTAATAAGCCTTCATACCAAGTAACTTTTGCCCCACCTTCTTCTAGCTCGCGCTGTAAGATTCGGAAAAAAGAATGTTCCGCACCGACAACGCTAGGTTGGCGAACAAGGAGTTTAAGCAAATCAATAAAATCATCACTAGGCATGCAATAAGAATCCAATAATAGGAAGAATCTAAAGCATGTTTATAAACTGAATATCGCGATTTACATAACATTTTTTTATCAATTCTTAATTTATTCTTTATTGGTTTTTTTGTCCGTTGATTGCTCTGTAGATGACATGCCTTTTAATAGCAATCCAAAGATATCTCCGCCTGTAATAATGCGTTTTTCCTCTCCCCAAATCAGCAGAACATCATGCTCAATATCGCCATCAAAGTTTTTATCTGTAGAGGTATTCAGTTTCATTTTTAACATGGCGTCATTTAATGCAGTGGAACCATCTTTAATGACTACAGGGCGGTGACAATAGCTGTAAGGATCGAAATTGTCTTTTTGATATATGGCGGCACGTGAAAAACCGTCTGCATCCAAAGCAAGCAAGGGCTCGCCTTTAAGGTCAGTTAATATCACCCAACTGTAATTCGTCTTGTTGATTAATGTAAGAAAAGGATCATCAGGTGTTTGAGTTAACTCTGGAATAATTGGTAAGTCTAATTTGATAGGTAAAGGGATGATTGATTTTGGATCAATTACTTCACCTTCTTGAGCTACGTGTATTTCATCAAGTGCAAAGAAATTTAAAGCACCAATACCTTCAACATGATTTAAATCGGCTTCTTCTGCAGTTATATGTTGACGAATAATATTACGAAGTTCTTTCTCTTCAAGATAAGTAATACCTTCTTTACCTAGCCAAGCATCAAGAATAAGTGCTGTTGGCTTAGCCACAGGGTAAAATAAAAATTGATAGAAGCGAATAATAGGAGATAAGAGACTTCCCATTTTTAATGCGTTACGTGAAAAATAAGCTTGGGGTGTTATTTCACCGATTACGGTAATGGCAATAGTAGAAAATAAAAAAGCACCTAGCCCAGTAAGGACAGAATCAGAAAGCATGGTTAATAAAACATTAATACCAACGTTTCCCCATAAAATGGTTGCTAATAAAAAGTTAGAATCATTTCGAAGCTTCAAAACAATTTTTGCTGCTTTATTACCTTTTTTAGCTTCAACATCTAAATGTAGTCTACTGATTGAAAAAAAGGCGAGATTTAACCCAGAAAAAATTGCAGACTGTGAAATGCAAAGAAAAATTGCACACCAAATTATAATTTCTGTTGTCATTTGATTATCCATTTTTTATATTTCTATTTTTTTTCGATAAAAGTTAACGAAGTAATTACTATGATTTTTTTAATTTTATGGTTTTATGTGAATTTTAATCTATAAAGATTGTAGTGTTTATTAAGTATTAATAATAGCATTTGTTTTAGAATAAATTTTTATAAATCAACAAAAATTTTTTATCGTGTATTTTTTATAGATGTTTTAAATCTAGATGTTTGATTAAATTATGGTTTTTAATCATGCTATGGGTGGTGTTTTTTTAGATTTTTTGGAGTTTAAAATTTAGTTTTTGTTATTTTAAAAATGGATTTTTTTATTTAAATATATAAACCAAATAAAAAATCAAGTGATAGTTTTTTATTTTTAATGATGATTCTAAAAAAGAGCGATTTGATCACCTTTTTTTGGCGGTACCTTAAACTGACGACAATCCAGAAAGCTGAGTCGATTATCATTGAGTCCATATTTCCTTCTTGCTAGGTGAAATCGTTGATTAATAATATCAGAGAAAATTCCTTCACCTGTCATACGTTTTCCAAAACGACTGTCATAAAGTTTTCCTCCACGCATGTCCATAATTCTTTTTAATACATGTTCAGCACGATCTGGATAATGCTGTTTCAACCAATCTTCAAATAAAGGGGCCACTTCATGTGGAAGACGCAACATAATATAATTAATAGATTGAGTACCCGATTTTGCAGTAGCCGCAATAATATCTTCTAACTCATGGTCATTAATAAAAGGAATAATAGGTGCAGCGAGAACACTAACTGGAATGCCAGCGTCACGTAGTTTTTGAATAACTTGCAATCGAATTTTTCCCGATACGGTTCTTGGTTCTAAAATACGTTTTAAATGATTGTCTAATGTTGTCACACTAATCGCGACATGAATGAGTTTTTTTTCTGCCATTTTAGTTAATAAATCTATGTCACGAAGAATTAATGTGCTCTTAGTAATGAGTGAAATAGGTTGATGATGAGACAAGGCAATTTGTAATAACTTGCGAGTAATTTTTAGTTCTTTCTCAATTGGTTGGTATGCGTCTGTGTTAATACCAAGCGCGATCGGTTCACAACGATAATTAGGATTAGCCAGCTCTTCTTCAAACAAATAGGCGGCATTGGTCTTCGCGATTAACTTTGTTTCAAAATCTAATCCAGGTGATAAATCTAAATAGGCATGGGCTGGCCGTGCAAAACAATAAATACAACCATGCTCGCAACCTTTGTAAGGATTGATAGATTGTCTGAATGGAATATCAGGTGAATTATTTCGGCTGATGATGGTTTTTGCTCTTTCATAGCGAACTTCAGTTATTGGCGACGAGGTTTCTAATAATGCTACGGTTTCGTCATTTTCATCTACTTCTACTAAGGTGATCGCAAAACGCCCAACGAGATTGTTGGCTGTACCTCGGCCTTTGATTGGCTGGTGAAAGGGGTTTTTATTGTTCGGAGTAGACATAAATAAGCGACCTTTTACTGTATATATGTACAGTATATTGATTGTTTACAATTCATAATGCAAGGCTTATTAAGTTTGCTTTACTGCTAATATAAGAGTCTTAAAAAATGACAATTACAAGGGTAAGTCTTTATGTCGGAATACTTTGCTACAGTGGAATGGAAACGTCACTCTCAAGATTTTTTGAGCCGAGAATACAGTCGAGCACACGAATGGAAATTCGAAGGTGGCGTAGTGATTCCAGCTTCATCTTCACCGCATATTGTCCCTGTTCCCATGTCGATTGCAGACAATGTTGACCCAGAAGAAGCCTTTGTTGCGTCCATATCAAGTTGTCATATGTTATTTTTTCTCGATTTTGCATCACGTAGAAAATTGATTGTAGATCAATACACAGATAAGGCTGTCGGCACCTTGACCATTGGTTCGAATGGAAAAATGATGATGACGGAAGTGGTATTAAAACCGGATGTGACTTTTGTTGGAGAAAGACCGAGTGCTCAGGTTTTACAAGAGTTGCACCATCAATCCCATGAAGCTTGCTTTATTGCCAATTCAATACTGACTGATGTTCGAGTTGATGATGCTTTTTGTGTCTAGTGGCTCATGACAATGTAGTGAGAGTTATAAGGCCACGTTACGTCTTTGTCTCATTAGGAAGACAAAGGCGATGCCACCCGCCAAGCCAGTTAAAATACCGATTGGCATGTCTTCTGGTGGAATAATGACTCTGGCAATGATGTCGGCGAAGACCAAAAATAATGCGCCGAATAACGCCGACAAAGGTAGGATTTTTCGGTAATCCCCGCCAACCAATAAACGCACAATGTGTGGCACCATCAAACCGACAAAGCCAATCACGCCCGAGAATGCGACTGCGGCTCCAGTTAATAAGGCACACACCACAATCACGATAAGACGAAAGCGCTGCACTGGTACGCCTAAGGTACTGGCGGATTCATCACCTAATATCATGGCATTCAGATACCTTGCTTTGTAAATAAGGTAGCTTGCACCCAATAATAAAGTCAAAAACGGAAACCAGAGTTGTCCCCATTGTGCGAGACCTAATCCGCCTAGCATCCAGAAAATCACTGTGTGCGATGCTCGATGATCGCCCATGAAGATAAACAAATTTCCCAATGCCGTTAGCACAAACGCCACCGCAACACCGGCAAGAATCAATCTACCTGCGCTGTGTGCCATGGAGAAGTTTGCTACGCCTAATACAAGACACATTGCAAAGAGTGCTCCAAGGAAGGCAAATACAGGCACAGTCACCACACCTAAAATCATGCCGGTATGTAACAAGGCAATAATGGCGCCCAATGCGGCACCAGACGAAATCCCCAACAGATGAGGATCAGCCAACGGATTTCGAGTCACTGACTGTAACGCGGCCCCGACAACGGCGAGAGTGGCACCCACAATCGCCGCTAAGATCACTCTAGGCATACGAACTGACCAGACAATGTTTTCTCGCCCCATAGACCAAGTTGGTAAACTATTGGTAAAGGACAGTTTATTACCAATAATGCCCCAAATCGTTGATTGCGAAATCGATACTGAACCAACGCCAATGGCGATGCCCATTAAAATAATGAGTAAAAGGCTCAATGCTAATAATAGAAATCGTAAAGGTATTTTAGCGATGTACATGGTTTTCTGTTTGGGTGCGTTCATTATTCTGTTCTAAAGGCCTTAGCTAAGCGTTTGATCGCTTCAATATTACGCGGACCGGGTGTTGCTTCAACGTATTCTAAAACGACAAAGCGATTATTTTTAACCGCTGGAATATCACTGAACGCAGAGTTGCTGCGTAAGAAATCTATTTTTTGCTGCGCAGTTACTTCGCCATAATTCACGATGACGATCACTTCAGGTGCGCGATCAATGACAGATTCCCAACCAATTTGAATCCAGCTTTTTCGTACATCATCGACGATGTTTTTGCCGCCAGCCGCTTCAATTAAAGCGGTTGGCATGGCATGTCGTCCTGCGGTAAATGGTTGTTCTTCGCCTGAGTCGTAGACAAATACACTGACGGGTTGAGCTAGTGGCGCTAGGTTTTCTTGGAAGGCGTCGAGTTCTTTTTTATAGCCATCGACTAAGTTATTTGCACGTTCTTCGACATTAAAAATACGACCTAAATTTAATAAATCGTTGTACATGTCGTTCAAAGACACTTTTGGTTTGTCCATGATATGAATGCAGCTTTCGGTCAGTTCATACACCTTAATACCTAACGGTGCCAATGTATCAGGCGTCACGCCACCGCCGACTCGCATGCCATAGTTCCAACCAGCAAAATAGAAGTCAGCGTCTGCACCAAGTAAGACTTCTTTAGTTGGGTATTTGGGAGAGAGCTCAGGCAGTTCACCAATGTCTTTGCGTAACTCTGCGTCTAAGGTTTTCCAGCCAGATACACCTGTAAACCCCACCATGTGATTTTGAAGGCGCAATGCCAGCATCATTTCGGTTAAGTTTGAATCGTTTGGAATCGCTGCTTTCGGTGCTTGATTAAAGGTTACCGTACGATCACAACTTTTTACTTGAACTGGGTAATGAGACTCAGCGGCTTGTAATGCATTTGTTTGTAATACACAGAACATCAAACCTGTGATGACAAAATAAGCAGGTTTGATGTGTTGGCGAGTTGAAAGAGTCATAAGCTAATCCTGCTTTTTATCGAGCTGTTTTGCATTTAAGTGCTTTTTGTTTAGCTGCTTATTGTTTAAGTAAAAGGAAAATCGTGGTCGTTGTGTGATTGGGTGTTCATCAATGACGGTTTCCACATCAAATACTTGTCGTATTTGTTCCTGAGTAAATACGCTTTGGGGTGTGGAATAATCTTGCATCTGACCTTCTTTCATCACCAAAACGCGATCCGCGTAAGCCGACGCAAGAGACAGGTCATGCAAAGACACAATAATAGTACAAGGAAGCGTTACGAGTAGTTCCAGCACTTCGAGCTGATGGCGAATGTCCAAATGATTGGTTGGTTCGTCTAGAATCAGAATGTCTGGGTTTTGTACTAAAGCACGGGCAATCATAACGCGCTGGCGTTCGCCGCCAGACAATGAGCTAAATGAGCGATCCACAAGGTGAGATACATCTAACAAGGCTAAGACGTCATTGATAATATCAACGTCTTCGTTTGTACGTTTCCAATTGGTCGACTTTGGCGTTAGACCGATCTCGATCATCTCAAAAACACTCAAACCAAACTCAGCGCCAGTGTCTTGTAAAACGGTTGCGATACGTTGCGCGCATTGGCGAGCAGAAAGCGCCCAGATGTCTTTTCCATCCATTAAAACTTGGCCAGCAGTGGGTTTGTTTACACGATAAAGGCAACGCAATAAGCTGGTTTTTCCTGAACCATTCGGACCCACGACAGCAACAAACTCTCCGGCATTAACCGATAAGCTAATGGGTGCGAGTAAGGGTTTGTCTTTGTAAGGGGACCAAGACACATTATCTAGTATCAAAGCGGCGGGTTGGCAACCTGAAAAACAGGAAGGCAACGCATCATTTTGCTGTGAATGCGGATTGGAATGGGTATTGTCAATCAAGGGTAATCGGATTCCATAAGTTCAATAATGTTATAATATAACATTAAAGGGTGTAAAGACAAACACAGTTTCAACACCGCAGACTATACGTAGCTGGCTTTACATGAACAAGCGACGAAATCGTGAGAATTTTCATCTTTACATGCAGTGATTAAATGAAGAGGCTTAGCAAGGGGATGAATGAAGGTAAGAGTATGGATATTCAGTGTGGATTTTAATAAGGAAGTTAAAGTAAAAGCGACAAGATGTCGCTTTTACTTTTAGAAGAGAATACTCTTTTGAAAAAGTGTTAACGCTGAGAGATTGGAATAAACCAATCTTGTGATTCGATGGTTTTAATCCAACGCTGCACATTTGGGAAGTCACTTAATTGATAAGCGCCGCCTTCTTCTGCCACATGGGTGTAAGCGAACAAACAAATATCTGCCAATGTTATTGCCTCACCAATTAAGAAAGTTTGGTTTTGCAATGTGTTGTCCATTAACTTTAATGCCGCGTTACCTTGCTGAATACGGTCAGGAAGCATCTGCTCTTTTAGCGCGTTCATGGCATTGTGTGTTAACCAAAAACGTACGGAAGCAATGCTTGGTTCGTGACTGTATTGTTCCCAAAATAACCATTTATACACAGCGGCCTTTGCTATTAGGTCTGTTGGTAATAATGGCGATCCATGTTGCTCCGCAAGATATAACAGAATAGCGTTACTCTCGCTCAATACTTCACCATTATCTAATTCTAAAACAGGAATTTTTCCATTAGGGCTAAGCGTCAAAAACGCCTCAGTTCGTGTCTCGCCTTTGGTAATGTCGTATTCTTTTAGTGTCACTTTAAGCCCTAAACAGGCACATAATAAACGGATTTTATAACCGTTCCCTGAAGGTAAAAAGTCGTGTAAAACCATAAAGCATTCCTACATCGTATGGTGTTGATTAATAAGCGCTAAGTTGATTCCTTATCTTCTATTAATAAAGAGACGGAGAAAAGCAAATTTAATTGATAGCAGGTGTAACGTAATTTGATGGATAGAGGGAATTATTAAGAAAGACCTTCTTCCCAGCTGGTTGTTTTTTTAGATTACTTTTAGTCGATCCATGCTTGTACCTGAATGTTGATCGTTATAGCACCCAAAAAAATAGTTGGTGAGTATTTGATATTGCTTCTAATCCTCTGTGATCCTATAAAACCGTTTAACGTTTTGAGTTACTTTACCCCAATGGGAGGCTTTGACTCTGGCTTGGTGCTTTTCAAGGGCGGCCTTATCAATAAATTCTTCATAGACATCAAATCGATATGGTTTTTCTAGGTTTTTGGTTACTGTAAATGTAATGCAGCCCCTTTCTTGCCGAGTCAGTGCTATATGGTTTGGTAGCTCAAGATTGATCGTGTCTGCATCTTCTTTAGGTACTTCAATATAACCACTCAATGTTACTTTCGACATAATGGATTACTCCTTGATGGTTTTAAGGGCGACTTTCAGTGTACAGACAACCAATAAAAAAATACGAATATAGCAGAGATAAATACGCGATATCTGTCCGAATTCTATAAATCATGGTGGTGTGGTAAATCATATAAATGTGTAAAATGCTCAACTATTATCGCTATAATTGTTTGCGCAACGACTTATGAGACCTTATGAAATTAGATAATCCATTACTACTCGATAACCAATTATGTTTTGCTTTGTACTCTACATCTCTTGCTATGACGCAGTTGTATAAAGAGCCTTTGTCAGAAATTGGGCTAACGTATCCGCAATATACAATCATGCTAATTTTGTGGGAACAAGATGGCGTTAGCTTGAAGCACATTGGTGAAGCTCTTGGACAAAAGTCGGGAGCATTAACTCCAGTTATCAAGCGAATGGAAGCCGATGGTTTGGTTAAGCGACTACGTGGTGTAGAAGACGATCGAAGTTTAAGTATTGCTCTGACTGAAAAAGGTCAAAAGCTGAGAGAAAAAGGGTTGATTGTAAATCGCTGCGTAATTGAAGCTTGTGGAATGGATTTAGATGAGATTCAGGCTTTACAGAAGCAACTGGTCGCTTTAAAAAAGAAACTAATAAAATAATTATTGCGCGATAATGTTTATTGCAATAACATAAATTCAACAGCTCAGAACAACTGAGCTTTTATTTAGTAATATTATTATCGCGATAACTATATTGCTAAATGTTTATTCACAAAAAACATCTAATTTAAGGGTATCAATCATGCAAGCAATTTACAGTGCAACAGCAACATCTACTGGTGGCCGTGATGGTCGTTCTACTTCTTCTGACAACAAATTGGACATTTCTTTAAGTACGCCAAAAGAATTAGGTGGTGCTGGTGGCGAAGGTACAAATCCAGAACAGCTTTTCGCCGCGGGTTATTCTGCTTGTTTTATTGGTGCATTAAAGTTGGTGGCTTCACAGAAAAAAATCCACATACCTGCTGACGTAAATGTTACGGCGACAATTGGTATTGGCCCAAATACTAAAGGTGAAGGTTTTACTATAAGTGCAGAGTTGGAAGTTAATATTCCTGGTGTTGAGAAAGACGTAGTAGAGGAATTAGCTGAAGCCGCGCATCAGGTTTGCCCTTATTCAAATGCAACTCGTGGCAACATTGATGTTACAATTTCAGTGAAGTAATAGAAATGAGAAAACCTTCGAGTATAGAAATCATACCGAAGGTTTTTTGTGTTTAAAATATAGAACATTTGATTGTTTTTAATTAACGTAAAAGTGTTTTTAAGGTAGAGCTTGATGTTGGCATTAGAGCCATTTTTAGCTCAAAAGGTTGAAAGACTTTGTTGATGGTTTCTGGTGTGTAGTTACCCTTGTCGTTTTCAATTTCGGATAAGGTTTTACGAGAAACACCAGTGAGTTCTGTATAAGCTTCTTGTTTTAACCCTAGAACACTTACACGTAACTCACGTAATGCAGCGCCTTGGGTAATCTCATCTAATATCAAACTCTTAATTATTTTATTAATGGCGACACGCTGCTGTGCTTTCGTCATTGGTGTTAAGCTTTTTGATGCACGTGTTCGAACTGTTTGAGTATCCGTGGTGTTGGTAATTGGCTGCGTTGTATTTGAAACAGGTGGTTCCGCAATAGATGGTGCGGTCGAAGTAGTCGTTATCTCTTTTGCTGTCGTTGGCTCCTTTACTTTGGATGGCTTTTCTACCTTTTCTGCAGGTGTTGGCAATGGTGCAAGGTTGGCCTGTTTTTTTCTTTTGATTGTTTCTTTGCTTCCAGTTTAGCTCGTTTTTTCTTTTTTAAATCGGCTTTCTTCGATTTAGTCTTGTGCTTTTTCATGGGTTGAGCACTGTCTAATTGATCCTTCATTTTCATTTTATATCATCTCCAATTACTGAAATGGTGTGTATATAAAATGAGCATACATGGCTAATATGACAGATAAGTAACAATAGATGATGAAAGGGTATTTAAGTAAGGCAGTGATTAAATTTCATAAATTCTAAGCGCATTGCCTCCAAGAACAGCGTCGCTAGATTGTTTCTTTTCATACAGGTAAAGCTCAACGAGTTTGAACCATTTCTCATAAGAGCTAGCAAGTAAGCAGACAGGCCAATCACTCCCCCAAAGAACCCGTTGATCACCAAATACTTCGAAGAGTGTGTCGATATAGGGGTATAAGTCTTTTGCTTGCCAATTATCTTTGGCTTCCGTTACCAAGCCAGATAGTTTACAGCTTACTTGCTGGTGCTCGCGAAAGGTGGATATATCAGAGTGCCACTGTGCGAACTCTTGATCTTTTATATTGGGTTTGGCGGCATGGTTTATCACAATGCTTAAGTTTGGGTTTTGTTTGATGACTTGTTTCAGGTTTTTTAAATGTTTGGGCATAACTAGAGCGTCGAATACAAGGCCAGTTTTACTCATCGTCTGTAACGCTTTTGCGACATTCGGTCTTAGCATCCAGTCTATATCTTCAATGTCTTGAATCATGGGACGCAAGCCAACAAGTTTTGGGTGTGTCGCCAAGTTTATGATACGTTTTGAAGCCTCTAAATTATCAAAATCCACCCAGCCGACGACGCCTTTTATGCTGTCATTTTGTTCGCTCAGTTGTAGTAAGAAATCTGTTTCTGCATCGGTTGGTGCCGCCTGTACTAGCACTGTACCATCGATTTTATGTTGTTTTAGTAAAGGGGCTAAATCGTTTGGTTCAAAGTTTTTGTACAGCTTTGTTAATTCTGGAGTAAGCCAGCCGTAGTCATTTCGCTGTAGTCGCCAGAAATGTTGATGAGCATCAATTCGCATGATTAATGACGCCTTTTTTGATGATGATATTGGCATAAGGGCGAATGTCTGAAGTTTGAATAATGACAAAGGCTTTTTTCGCACGTTCATAAAACTCAAAACGTTCCAATCCTATAGGTGAAGAGCTAAAGGCTGTTTTTTTCTGAATGATCTGAGCGAAATCTTGGACAGTCGGGGGTGTTATATCTGGATTGTCGACAACTTCCATTGTAATAAAAGGGTTGTCTACAAAAGTGTCAATTGGCAGTAAAGTTAAAATAGCAATGAGTGCTTCTGAGCTGTCTACGCCACTTAATCGAATACATTCTTGCCCATGACTAGTAGCTGGGAAGTTTGCATCTGTGATGAGTAATTCATCACCGTGCCCCATTGCTCTCATAGCATAAAGTAGTTCTGGAGTGATCAGGCTGGGTATGTTGTAAAGCATTTTGTATCCCTCTTATTTTTATTGGGTATGGACGTGTTTTACGGTCTGTCTATTTTTAAATGTGATGTACTAGGGTTTGAAATACTCGGAATGAGATTCCTCTAAAGGTAGAATTCGCGGAATCAATTGACCAATGTGAGATTTCATTGCTTCTCGTGCTGCATCGACATCTTGGTTTTTAATCGCCGCTAAAATAGCTCTGTGTTCTTTGACTGTTTCTTTTGGTCGTCCTTCGTCTGGTAATACCAGCATACGAGCTCTCGTTAAATGCAAAGAAACACTTTCTAGCACCTGAGGCACACCATTAAACCCAGTAAAATTCATTAACATGGTGTGAAATTCTTCATCGGCTTCATAAAACCCTACAAAGTCTTTATCTTCAATTAACAATTCCTGCATACGAATGTTTCGAGTCAAGGCAGCTAACTGTTTTGGTGTTCGCTCTAGCGTAACTTTTTCTACCGCCGCAATTTCTAATGCCTGTCTTAAGAAGCTAGCTTCACGGATTTCATCCATTGAGAAACAAGATACTTTAGTAGCAGATTGAGGAATGATATCCACCAATCCTTCTGCAGAAAGACGAGCTAAAGCTTCTGCCACTGGTGATCTCGATACACCGAGCTGTTCACAAATAGCGCCTTTTCGAATCACTGTGCCGGGTGGATATTGCATCGACAATATAGCTTCTCGTAATGACTGATAAACGCGTTGAGACAGTGAGCCGCTCAAGTTCTCAACTTTATTAAGCGATGACGCTGCCATAATTTTCTTTCCTTTATACTAACATGTTAGTTGACGACTGATTATGTTGGTGCTAGTTTAAATATACAACAACAATAATTAAATGTGAATTTAGAACAGGGGATAACCCATGATCATTGGGTCCATACAAACCATTCGTTTACATAATAACGATAATGTCGTTATTGCTTTAAGTGATCTTGCCGAAGGCAGTAAACTGAATGATTT
Source organism: Marinomonas sp. GJ51-14 (assembly GCF_055808695.1). Lineage (NCBI taxonomy): Bacteria > Pseudomonadati > Pseudomonadota > Gammaproteobacteria > Oceanospirillales > Oceanospirillaceae > Marinomonas > Marinomonas sp. GJ51-14. The sequence continues at coordinate 880,884 of NZ_CM147879.1, read as the reverse complement.
CGACGTCACACTGCTTAACTATGTACCTAGAGGCCATAAAGTTGCTATTCAGCAAATTGCCAAAGGGGACAATATCATTCGTTATGGTCAGATCATCGGTCAGGCCACTCAATCTATTGCTATTGGTGAACATGTACATGTGAAAAACATGGGCATGGGTGAGCATCTTCAAGATTATGCTTTTTCTCAACAAAGTACGCCACTTACACCAGCATTAACTCTTCGTACTTTTAACGGTTACCACCGCGCTAATGGCAAAGTGGGAACGCGTAACTATCTCGGTATTTTGACATCGGTAAATTGCGCTGGCTCTGTTGCTCGATTCATTGAAGAAGCAGCTAACAAAGTCGATTTTCTGAAAAACTACCCAAATATTGATGGCATTGTTCCTATTGTTCATAGCACAGGTTGTGGTATGTCCGGTGAAGGCGAAGGCTATCAAACTCTACATCGTACACTGACAGGTTATGCCCAGAATCCTAATTTTGGCGGCATCTTATTAGTGGGGTTGGGTTGCGAAGTATTGCAAGTATCTAGCCTGGTCGAGGGGAAAGAGCCTAGTGCAGCCTTTCGTTATATGACAATTCAATCTGAAGGCGGTACACGTAAAACCATAGAAAAAGGTTTGCAAGAACTCCACCTTTTGGCTGATGAGGCGAATAAAGCTAAACGTTCACCTGCTCCTGTCTCAGAGATTATGGTTGGTATGCAATGTGGCGGGTCAGATGGATATTCTGGTATTACGGCTAATCCAGCACTGGGTTATGCCTCAGATCTACTTGTTCAACATGGCGGTACAACCATTCTTTCCGAAACATCTGAAATCTATGGCGCTGAACACTTATTAACCCGACGTGCTGTTTCTAAGGATGTGGGAGAAAAACTTATTCGCCGTATCCATTGGTGGGAAGATTACTGTGCTCGTAATGGCGGTGAAATGGATAACAATCCAAGCCCAGGTAATAAAACAGGCGGCTTAACTACCATTCTTGAGAAATCATTAGGTGCTGTTGCTAAAAGTGGTAGTGCGCCATTGACGGATGTGTACTTATTTGCAGAACCAATTAATAAGAAAGGTTTTGTATTCATGGATAGTCCTGGCTTTGACCCTTGCTCTGTAACAGGGCAAGTGGCATCTGGTGCCAACATGATTATTTTTACCACCGGTCGAGGTTCTGTTTCAGGCTATAAACCCACACCTTGTATAAAGTTGGCGACAAATACAGAAATGTATAGCCGACTTCAAGAGGACATGGATTTGAACTGTGGTGATATCGTTTCGAGCGGTGTGTCTATCGAAGAAAAAGGTCATGAGTTGTTTGAATTAATTATTCGAATTGCTTCAGGCGAAGAAACAAAAAGTGAAGCGTTAGGTTTTGGTGGGGCAGAATTCGTGCCTTGGCAAATCGGCGCTGTCATGTAGTTGTTACCTATTAAAACGGAGAAATGATTGTGAGACTTAAAGGCAAAACAATATTAATAACAGCCGCGGGTCAAGGTATGGGTCGTGCAAGTGCTGAAGCGTGCATGAATGAAGGTGCAAATGTTATCGCTACCGACATTAATGAAGCGGCATTGAAGTCCTTGAAAAAAGATTGCCCAAGTATCCAGACACACGTACTAGATGTAATGGATGCGAAAGCAATTAAATCATTTGCTGAACAGATGCCTAACCTTGACGGTTTATTTAACTGTGCAGGTGTTGTTCATAACGGTACAGTGCTAGACATCAGTGATGAAGACTGGGAATTCAGTGTAAATTTGAACGTCACATCAATGATGCGTATGTGCCGAGTATTTCTTCCAGGCATGATAGAACAAGCCAAAATTACAGGTACTGCTTCTGTATTAAATATGGCTTCAATGGCGTCTTCTATTAAAGGCTTTCCAATGCGAACGGCCTACGGAGCAACAAAAGCAGCGGTAATTGGTTTGTCAAAAGGTATTGCTGCTGATTTCGTAACACAAGGTATACGTTGTAATACGATTTGTCCTGGTACGGTTGATACGCCTTCTTTGCGTGGACGAATTAATTCGGCACCAGATCCAGTACAGGCTCAGAAAAATTTCATTGCTCGCCAGCCAATGGGGCGTCTTGCAGAAGTAAGCGATATTACTCCTATGATTGTTTATCTATTATCGGATGAAAGCGCGTTTGTAACTGGGCAGTCTTTATTAGTCGATGGTGGCGTGACTATTTAGGTCTATTTTTATTAGATGCTAAACCGAGTCAATCTACTATTTGTTACGGAGTGAAGATGATGCCGTTATTGGTTGAAATGCGTGGAATAGAAAAACGATTTCCCGGTGTTTATTGTCTTAAAGGTGTGGATTTCGACCTGTATAAAGGTGAAGTACATGCACTGATGGGAGAGAACGGTGCCGGAAAGTCGACTTTAATGAAGATACTGTCTGGCGTTTATCAAAAAGACGGTGGCACAGTTAAAGTGGATGACATCGCGACTTCATTTGATGGCCCTAAAGCGGCTCAAAAGGCAGGGATTGGCATTATCCATCAAGAACTTAGTTTGATGAATGATCTGACTGTTGCTCAGAATGTATTTATTGGTCGTGAGCCTCGTTCATTATTTGGTGTCATTGACGAAAAAGCTTTGAATAATCAAGCTGAAGACATCTTCAAAAAAATGAACTTTGATCTTAATCCAACGACTGAGATTGGGTCTCTGACCGTGGCAAAACAGCAAATGGTTGAAATTGCCAAAGCACTTTCATACCAATCACGAGTGCTGATTATGGATGAGCCAACAGCCGCATTAAATGATGCTGAAATTGCTGAGTTGTTTGTCATTATTCGTCGCTTAAAGTCAGAAGGTGTTGGCATTATTTACATCAGCCACAAAATGGACGAGATCAAGAAGATTGCGGACCGAGTGACTGTAATGCGTGATGGCGAGTACATAGGTACTGTTGAAGCTGAAAATACACCATTGACTAAAATCATTTCCATGATGGTAGGCCGAGAAGTCAAAGACGAGCACGTCAATATTCCAGACTTGTCAGATGCTCAAACCTTGCTAGAAGTTAGAAATTTGAATCGTGGCAAAGAAATAAAAGATGTAAATTTTTCTTTGAAGAAAGGCGAAATACTTGGCTTCGCAGGTTTGATGGGAGCAGGGCGAACGGAAGTAGCACGAGCTATTTTTGGCGCTGATCCTATCGATTCTGGTGAGATATTAGTGAACGGTAAAACATGTCAAATTGCATCACCTAATGATGCGGTAGCGGCAGGTATTGGTTATTTATCAGAAGACCGTAAGCACTTTGGGCTGGCGTTAGGTATGGATGTTAGAGCAAACGTCGCCATGGCAACTTTGAGCAAATTTACCAATTCTTTTGGTGTGTTGAATGAGCCTGAAATGGAAGATGTTGCTAATGATTACATCCAGAAACTGGGTATTCGAACACCATCAGATAAGCAGGAAGTTGGCTTTCTTTCCGGCGGTAATCAGCAAAAAGTGGTTATCGCCAAATGGTTATTAAGAGATTGCGATATTTTGATTTTTGATGAGCCAACCCGTGGGATTGATGTGGGTGCTAAAGCAGAAATCTATAAATTACTCGAGTCATTAGCGGAGCAAGGTAGAGCCATCATAGTGATCTCTTCTGAGTTACCTGAAGTGATGCGTTTGAGTCATCGAATCGCAGTTATGTGCCAAGGCAAATTAACCGGTATTTTGCCTGGTGGAAAAGATACAACACAAGAACAAATTATGGCATTAGCCACTCAATAACGGCTAACAGGAGATAAAAATAATGACAACCGAAGGCCAAGCAACGTCCCCAACGTTAATCAGAAAACTGATAAACATAACAGCCCATCAGCGGTTATTAGCATTTACCAGTTTGATCGTTTTACTGGCGGTTTTTTCTGTCGCCTCCCCTAACTTTATGCAAACGTCGAATATGTTAGCCATTTTACAGGCGACCTCTGTTAATGGCGTGCTAGCAGTGGCAGCCACTCTGGTTATTATCTCCGGTGGTATTGATCTATCTGTTGGTACCTTAATGACCTTTACCGCGGTGATTGCAGGAGTGTTATTAACCAATATGAACCTGCCTTTACCTGTCGGTGTACTTGGTGCTGTGTTGGCTGGTGCATTTTGCGGTTTTTGTTCAGGCTCCTTTGTTGCCAAAATGAAAATTCCACCATTTATCGCAACCTTAGGCATGATGCTGATATTAAAAGGTTTGTCTTTAGTCGTTAGTGGCGCACGTCCTATTTATTTTAACAATACGGAAGGTTATGACGCTATTTCACGAGGCTCGTTAATTGGTGAGGTATTACCTTTCCTACCGATCCCAAATGGCGTACTGATTCTATTCGTCGTCGCAGGTGTGGCTAGCTATGTTTTAAGTAAAACAGTGCTAGGTCGTTACTGCTTTGGTATTGGCTCCAATGAAGAAGCAGTACGTTTATCCGGCGTAAATACGGATCGTTGGAAAATTGCTATTTACTCTGTGGCTGGTGGCATCTGTGGTATTGCTGGCATTTTGATTTCGTCACGTTTGAATTCAGCTCAGCCAGCTCTTGGTTTGGGTTATGAGTTGGAGGCCATTGCTGCTGTTGTTATTGGTGGTACGTCTTTATCTGGTGGTCGAGGAACCATTATAGGGACTCTTATTGGAGCTCTTATTATGGCAGTACTAACCAACGGCTTACGGGTTTTGTCTGTGGCACAAGAATGGCAGACAGTTATTACTGGCATCATCATTATTTTGGCTGTGTATGCGGACATGGTTCGTCGCCAGAAATCAAAGTAATGCAAAAGAATTAAGTTTAATAAAAGAATGGTGGCATTCCGCCACGTTAGAAAGTGAACCTCAAAAATAAAAAGTAAATGGAGGAACAGATATGTTTTCACGTCGTATGCTAATCGGTTTAATCAGCGCTGCATCTATTATGGCTACATCGTCTCTTGTAAAAGCGGATGACCAACTATATATCCCATTGGTTTCAAAGGGTTTTCAGCATCAATTTTGGCAAGCTGTTAAGCAAGGTGCAGACCAGGCTGCTGAAGAGTTTGATGTTCGAGTGACTTTTGAAGGGCCGGATACAGAGGCGCAAGTGGATCGTCAAATAGATATGCTTGCCGCAGCATTAGCGAACAAGCCTGCAGCCATTGGTTTTGCTGCATTGGATAGCCAAGCCGCTATTCCATTGCTACGTAAAGCTCAAAAAGCTGGCATTCCAGTTGTGGCGTTTGATAGTGGTGTAGCGAGTAATATTCCTGTCACAACGGCAACAACAGATAACATTGCTGCTTCTGCTTTGGCTGCAGATAAAATGGCTGCTTTGATTGGTGGTAAAGGTCAAGTGGCAGTTGTTGCTCACAGCCAAACAGGAACAACTGGCATGGATCGCCGCGATGGTTTTCTTAATCGTATGAAACAAGCCTACCCAAATATAGACGTTGTAACCGTTCAATATGGTGATGGCGATCAGCTTAAGTCGACTGAAGTAGCACGCGCTATTCTGACTTCTTATCCAAAATTAGCAGGTATGTTTGGTACTAACGAAGGTTCTGCTGTTGGTGTTGTAAATGCAGCGCGAGAATCAAATGCCAAAGACCTCGTTATTATCGGTTTCGACTCTGGTCGAGCTCAAGTTGATGCCATTCGTAGTGGTTTGATGGCAGGTGCTATTACTCAGAATCCAGTGGGTATCGGTTATGAAACAGTAAAAGCAGCTGTATTAACGCTTCAGGGAAAATCTGTACCAAAAATTATTGATACTGGTTTCTACTATTACACAGCTGAAAACGTTGACGATCCAAAAATCGCTGCGGTTCTTTACGATTAATTGTTATCAAGAAATGACCTGTTAATACAGGTCATTTTCTTTTTTATAAGAGGAATTAATAATGAAATTAGTACGTTTCGGCCCATTAGGACAAGAGAAACCAGGCTTGCTTGATAATGACGGACGCGTTCGTGATTTATCATCCATCATTCCGGATCTTGCTGATGAACATTTAAGTGCGGCGACTATGGCGCATTTACAATCTATTGATATCAATTCATTACCATTAGTTGAAGGGACACCTCAAGAAGATTTACGTCTAGGCGCTTGTGTAACCAATGTGGGTAAATTCATTTGTATTGGCCTTAACTATGCTGACCATGCAGCAGAGTCTGGAATGCCTGTACCTGCAGAGCCTGTTATTTTCGGTAAATGGACCTCAGCAATGGTGGGGCCGAATGATGATGTAAAAATTCCAAAAGGCTCAGAAAAAACAGATTGGGAAGTGGAGTTAGGTGTTGTTATTGGTGAAGGTGGTAGTGACATCTCCGAAGCGGATGCAATGAAACACGTTGCTGGTTTTTGTGTCATCAATGATGTCTCAGAACGCGCTTTTCAACTAGAAGGCACGGGAACCTGGGACAAGGGTAAGGGGTGCGATACGTTTGGTCCAACAGGCCCTTGGTTAGTGACGCCTGATGAAGTGGGTGATTTCAATGATCTTGGCATTTGGTTAGAAGTAGATGGTAAGCGTTACCAGAATGGTTCTACATCCACTATGGTTTTTAAAGTCCCACATTTAATTGCTTACTGTAGTCGTTTTATGAGCCTGCAACCAGGTGACATTATTTCAACGGGTACACCACCAGGCGTTGGCCTAGGTTTCAACCCTCCTATTTATTTGAAAGGTGGTGAGGAAATGAAATTGGGCATTGATAAGCTTGGTGTGCAATGTCAAAAAGTGGTTAAGGCTTAATTGAATAAAAGCCATATTGGTATCTGTATTTAGATGTGACTAACCCAACCTCTTTTGAACCTATGTGATTAAGAGGTTGTGACTTAGAGAGTGGATAATGAAAACAAGAATAATAAACAGCAGTGGTTCCATCATCACGGAACTGGGTTTTGGTAGTGCTGGGGCAGGTAATTTATTCCGCCCAGTGTCTTATGATGAGATTACGAAAGCCATCAATAAAGCTCACTCTCTTGGTATTCAGTATTTTGATACCGCTCCTCATTATGGTGCTGGCCTTGCTGAACGTCGCCTTGGTGTGGCTTTAGATGAAATGCCACGCGCCGATATTTTCTTATCGACCAAAGTCGGTCGAGTGTTGCATGCCGATAAAAATAGCGTAAAAAAAGACGCCGATTGCTATGTAGAAGCCAGTCCTTTTGATCGTGAATACGATTACTCCTATGACGGTATTATGCGTTCATTTGAAGATTCTTTGCAGCGTTTAGGTGTGAGTCAGGTAGACATGCTTTTGATGCACGATATCGGTGAGTTAACCCATAAAGAAAAGCATCAAGCCTATTTACAGCAAGCGATTGATGGTGGTTTTAAAGCCATGACCGAGCTACGTGAACAAGGTGCTGTGCGCAATATCGGCTTAGGCGTTAACGAATGGCAAATTTGTGATCAAGTAATGGAGCATGCTCCATTTGACTGTTTCATGGTGGCAAATTGTTTCACTCTTTTAAACAATGATATTACTGATTATTTCACCGATAAATGCTCTAAAAACCAAGTGTCTTTGATCGCTGCTGCGCCTTTTAATTCGGGTATATTGGCAAAAGGCTCCAAGGGGTTAGGACATTATTTTTATGGTGAGGCGCCACAAGACATTGTGAAAAAAGTGATTGCCATAGAAGCTGTTTGTGAACAGTTTAATGTCTCACTTCAGGCCGCTGCCATTCAATACGCACTTCGTTATGACTGCGTTAAATCTATTCTAATTGGCATGACGAATGAAAGCCGAGTGGCACAAAATATCGCTTGGTATGAAGAAGACATTCCTGAGTCATTCTGGTTGTCATTAGAAGGTGTGATCTCATCTCGTTAACCTTTTAAAAAAGAGTGATCAATGAAATAAAAAAGTGTCTTTGGGCACTTTTTTTATTTCCAGTTTGAGTCAAAAAACAGAGACAGTTAAATCGGCCAGTTTGAGAAGTTTTTTACCTTATCTAAGAGCATTTCTTTAGCCTGCTCAAATCCGTCTGGCAACGTGTTGTTTTTATGATAGACAAGGTAAAGAGGATAAGTGAATTCCGCGGCATCATTCACTTTTATCAATGACCCATTTTGAAGGTATTGAGCTACGACGCGAGTGCGGAAGTAGCCATTTCCACCATTCGCCAAGAGATATTTCAACGCCATGGGGCCGAGTGAAAACTGCATGGCAGACTTGCGGTTAAAAGGCACACAGCGATCAAATTGTAATGTGAACTCCTCTCCCCAATCTATAAATAAATCTGGTGTTGGTTGTTTTATTGATGCCACATGAATGAGCTTTTCTTCGGCAATTTGTTCAACAATTAAATTAGATAAGTAGCGCGGACTATGAACAATAATGGCATCCATTTCTTGTTTCTGAAGAGACTCATAAAGCATGTCAGTGGTTGTTACCGAGCTATGAATAATCCAGTGGGACATTTCTGCATTAATCGCCAAGAGCCAGTCGATTAATATTGGATTCCAAAGACTGATCTCACCACCAATTCTGAGCGTGTTTTGTATCTGATAGTCTGAATTACCACACACTTGTTTTGCTTGTTCCCAAGCTTCGATCATTTTCTGAGCTGGTTTGACAAAAGCTTCTCCGTCTTTTGTGAGCTTTGCTCCCGCTCTATTACGAATAAATAAAGTGCAATTTAAAGCGGATTCTAGAGCTTTTACTCTTGCTGTAATCGTAGTCTGAGTGACATGTAAATGCTCAGAAGCTCGTGCAAAGGTACCGGAATGAATAATCTCTAAAAAGGTTTTTGCCTGCTCAATATCCATTTTGACTTGCTTTAAATGCAACAATATTGCATTTAATCCTCATTTTAATTCGTTATACATGAGGCTATTTTAATCATTAAAATGGCGCCATTACTAGGTAAATGTTCAGCGAAATAAGCTTGTGACATTGTTACTGTTGTTTTAAATGCGTGTTATTTTAGTAAGGCTTATTTGTTTTTATGTTCATTTCCCTATGTCGTAGTGTTGCCCGGTTTATTGGTATTGAAACGAACAAAACTTCTCACTTCGAACGTTTTCTGTCTGGTACAACGGCTTGTGTGGCTTTGGTCGGTGTGTTTTATCTTTCAAATCTATTTTTATCGCTACCCGATTCGCTATTAGTGGTTTCTTCTATTGGAGCCAGTGCTGTTTTACTTTTTGCCGTGCCCCATGGTGCTTTGTCACAGCCTTGGCCTTTTGCTGTTGGGCACCTTATTTCTGCGTTTATTGGTATTAGCTTTTATCAGGAATTTGGCTCGTCTTTTATCTCTGGAGCGATGGCTGTTGGTGCATCGATTATCGTGATGCACTACCTCGGATGTTTACATCCACCAGGAGGATCAACCGCATTGTCTTGTGTCGTTGGCGGAAGCAGCATACATACTATGGGTTATGAATTTTTATTGTATCCATTACTGATTAATTTACTGGTGATGTTGGCGTTAGCTTTTATTCTTAATAATGGATTTCACTGGCGACGTTATCCATTATTTTTGAACTCGACAGTTCGCAATGAAACTAATGAAAAACACCTGTTCGAGATTGACGATCTCTATCATGTGCTAGAAGAAGAGAATGTTTTTATTGATGCGAGTGCAGAAGAGCTTATGCACATATATAACGTGGCAAGAGACAGTGCGAAAACCCGACACAAAAAGCTTGTGTCACGACTGCCTAAATAAAACTTGTGATCTTATTTTAAGATATCTTATCGAACCACTCTTCACTGTTCGGCCCAACCATACATTCGCCATTCACTCGCATGGAAAGTCGTTTTTTACAACGGGACATAATGTCTACAAATCCTTCTTGTGGCAGGCTGCGAACGGATTCTACTAATTTTTCCAAATGCGGTTCGAATTGAGGCATCAGAGTATAGTAGACCCATTTTCCTCGTTTTTCTTGCGTTAGCAGCTTGGCTTTGTAGAGTGTTTTTAAGTTTCTTGACGCGCTGTATTGTGTGTCTCCAGTTACATCCATTGCTTCAGCAATAGTAATACGCTGATTGACTTGGATGAGTAACCAAAGCAGGCGGAGTCGATTAGGTTCTGCGAGCGCTTTAAGCGCATCTATATAATGTTCGTTCATTCATGCCTTTTTCGCTTTATTAAACTGATGATCATTATAACGACTCCAATTAGAAAAACGATACTAGAATGTGCCGCATGAAATATCAGTGTTGTACCACTTGCTCCAGAGAAAAGTGCTATCCAAAAGAAAGGACAGAAGAGACCGAGTAATGCAATGTTACGGCCTGTCCGAGTTTGTCCTGACAAGCTTTTTCCGTGAATGAACATAGAAATTATGTTGGCGATATGACTGTAAGCACACCATTTTTTTAATTCCATCACTCTTGTTTTGAACATGAACTTTATCCTAACACCTAAATGATATATGCATACTTGCACAAATGTGCTTATATGTATATATTTCGAATCTCTTTTTAATCAAGATGGTTTAGGGTGATATTGTGGATACAGAAAAGCTCATGGTTGCGCTCAACGAATTTATCCACGTTGGTGGCGCGTTAGTTTTAGTTATTGCGGTGGTTTCGGTTCTTACTGGCTTTATGCGTGAGTACACTCCGCAGGATAAATTACAGAAAACACTTAGCAAGCATGAAAAATGGGGCCCATTACTAGGAAGTTTATGCGGTATGTTGACGCCGTTTTGTAGTGCGTCTGTTGTGCCAGTCACCATGGGAATGGCGACAATGGGGGTTTCGCTTGGAACCGTGTTGAGCTTTTTAATCTCGGCTCCGCTATGTAACTTCGTTGTTCTTGCCATGGTATACGTAACATTTGGCTTTAAAATCACAGCAAGCTATCTGGCTATCACCTTTATCGCGGCGGTTTTTGGCGGATGGTTTATTACAAAAACGCCTTGGCGCAATGAAATTAAACGGGGTGAGGAGCTATTAGAGGGGAAAAAAGCAAAGTCGAGCTGCTCTGCGGCACCAGTATGTGGTGCTGCGCCAACATCGAGCCAAGGCTGTGGCGGTGTAATTAACAATGATTCAGCTAGCAAACCAAGCAAAACAAAACCTGCATTGCGCTTTGCGTGGGCCTTGTTTAAAAAAATTATTCCCTATGTTTTGATCGGTGCCTTTATTAGCGGCTTGTCTGCGGCTTACCTTCCTGCAGAAATGGTTGAAAAATATGTGGGCGGCGACAGCATTATGTCGATCGTTTTTGCGGCATTGATCGGTGTGCCTTTGTATTTGCGAATTGAAATGGCGATCCCGTTGCTAAATGTATTAATTGTAAAAGGCATGGGGATGGGACCTGCAATGGCGCTTATTATTGGTGGTACTGGCGCAAGCTTGCCAGAAATTGCTTTGGTGTCTTCTGTGCTCAAACCGAAAGCCGTTTTTGCTTTCGTTTCGATTATTTTGACGACCGCTATTATTGGCGGTGTATTGTTTCAATATGTGATTTGATTTTTACTGAGAAACCTTTACTCAATGTAGTTGAAGCTATTTAACTTTAATGGTTTCAACTACATTGTTTGCGCTGCGTTTATCTCTTAGTAGTCGAATAATTGTAGTGATATTAACACTTATTAAAGTTGCTTCTAGAAACGTTCCACCGATGGAACCAACCAATATATTGTTGATTAACCAGCATATTGCGCCGATCAAAAATCCCACTCGCATCTGAATACCTTTCAATACAAAGAAAGAATAAGTGCCAATGCACATACCGAGCATTGCCCACAAATCCCATATGCTATCCGCTAGATAAATACCGCTGATCAAACCAAATAGGATGAATGTAAAAGCCAGCCATTTTGATGAAATATAAATGGAAAGCCCTGTTCGTAAAGCGGAAAGTAAGGCACTGAGCGCGGAAACCATAGAGCCTAATAATAGGTAATGAAGTGTGTGATTGAGGCTAAAAATAAACATGATGATTTTTAGTTTTTTGTCATCCTTTTGAAAAAAGGCGTACATACCAATCGCAAAGCTGGCGAATCCTAATAACTGAGCGATAAAGGGCTGGTCTATCATGTTGTTCCTATGGTTTTAATTCTTATGTCTGCAGCTAGAGTAAATTGAAACGCTGTTTTATCCAAACGTTATTGTCGCTTTTAGTAAGATATTCTGTATTGATACGCTGATAAAGGAAGATGGCTTTAGATGATTAAAAGCAGTTCATTGATGAAACTTCCGTTTCTTTTTTGCTGCATGATGAAATAAAGCACGAATCTAAGTTGGCAGGCAGTCTACAATCGATTACCTTATTAGAAATAATTATCAAACTGAGGTTCTTACGTGACGACAAAGCTGGTGACGACAAAGCAGGATGTGTTATCCCTTATCGAGAAAAACTACCCTAATCTCTCTCCTTCTGCGCGTTCGATTGCGAATTATTTACAGCAGAATCCGTTGGCGATTGTCAGTCAGACGTCTGCTGAAATCGCAGATAACACCAATACCTCTAAAGCGACAGTGAGTCGGTTTTTTCGTCAACTTGGTTACGATTCCCATCAAGGCGCGAAACAAGCCCAACTGGCCCTAAGAGAAAGCGGCGTGCCGATTTTCACTCAAGGTTCGTCTTTGGATCAGACCTCGCAGGAATTGAAAAATTTAGCCTCAACCTTTGAAGGTTTACGTCCTGAAATATTGAATGACATTAGTCAGCGTTTGGCGAAAGCGAGCCGAGTGACTTTAATAGGTTTCAGGAACGCGTACCCATTGGCACTGCATTTTCGTCAGCAACTACAACAAGTACGCCACTCCGTGCGTTTGTTACCTCAACCGGGACAAACATTAGGAGAAGACTTACACGATATTTTGGATGATGAAGTCATCGTCTTACTTGGTTTTCGTCGACGTACTCGCCAGTTCAAGCAGATTGTTGCCGCGCTGGAAGGGCGAAACACTATATTGATTACCGATCCGACAGGGCAGGTTTATAACCAACAAGTGGCTCATGTGTTGATCTGCCACCTTGGCAGCGACAGCCCATTTGACAGTTACGCCGCACCAATGAGTTTGATTTCTATGCTTTGTAATCGGGTTTATGGCTACCTTGGTGATGGCGCCAGCCGTCAAGCGCAAGACATTGCAGCCTTATATGAGTCTTTAGATGAATTAGAACCTTAAATCTGTCTGTTAGTTTTTGTTTTACTTTATTATTTTCATGGGGCTTTTGCTGCATAAATTAAGCATGGACAGTTTGATCTAGTATTCCCTGTGATTAACTCTAAAATCCTTCATCAGGGTATTTCAAGTAGTGAGTTAATAATTTACCCAGTAGATGAATTTTACCTATTTGTTTGTTTTTTAATCATCAGTATTCCATTAATAATTTTGAAGTTTACATTCATTGCTGGTGTTGCTAATATCTCGCGCTCAAAGTGTATGGATGCGCGCATTTCCCCCGTGATTTTTAACGGGGCGTGTGTCCACGGCACGTTTTATCTGTGATTAACGCTGGTGTGCATGATCAATAATATAAACAGCCCTGCAGAAGAACTAACCACGACTGGTTGTGCCATTCGGTTAGATCAGGTTTGCCTAGAGATTGAAGGTAAACAAGTGATCAATCAGTTGTCTCTGGATACTAATGTCCGTCGGCTTGGAGTGATTGGTCGTAATGGCTCGGGCAAGTCCACTTTATCCCGCTTGCTTTCAGGTTTGATTGACACTACCTCTGGGCAGCTTGAAATTGCTGGTTTCAACCCATTTAAAGACCGCCGCGCTGCATTGCGGGAGGTCGGCCTGTTGTTTCAAAATCCAGACCATCAGATTATTTTTCCAACTGTCTTAGAAGAATTAACATTCGGGTTGCGCCAATTGGGCCAAGATAAAACCGATGCCAAAAAGAATGCGTTGGAAATGTTGTCGGCGTTTGGTAAAGAGCACTGGCAGGATGTACATTGCTCTGCTTTATCTCATGGACAAAAACATCTGGTCTGCCTGATGTCGATTGTCGCCATGAAACCTAACCTAATTATTCTCGATGAGCCGTTTGCTGGCTTGGATATTCCTACCAAACGCCAATTGCAGCGTTACCTCGATACGTTTTCCGGTAGCCTTATTCACATCAGTCACGACCCAGACGATCTTCAGAATTATGACCAACTTTTATGGTTGGAAGCTGGTCAAGTGGCGGCTTTAGGGGATTCTGACGAAATTATGCCACGTTATTTAGCGGCCATGTACGAACTGGGAGAAAGCGATGATATCTCTGACCTCGCCAGTTAAAACCCGTGCACATCATTGGCCTGCAGGGTTAAAACTAGGGTTGATGAGCCTGGTGACCTTTGGCTTGTTCTTTGTTGATAGTGTTGTCTTTCACGGCCTGTTTTTGATTTTTGTCGCTGTGCTCTATGCATTACCGGGAGCACTGTTCTTTAAAAATGGCTGGAAGCATCTGAAGATCTTGTGGCCGTTTGTTTTTATGGTGATTGTTTGGCACCTATTCACAGATGAGCTACCGCTGGGTTTAACCGTTGCCTTTCGTATGATTTCTGCGGTGGGGATGGCGAATCTGGTGACCATGACAACACGCCTTTCCGACATGATTGATGTTGTACATTGGCTAACTCGACCGCTGCAACGACTAGGTTTTAACCCTCGTGTGCTAGAGCTGGCAATTGCCTTGGTGATTCGCATGACACCTGTGCTTGTTTCCAAAGGTCAAAATCTGACTTTGGCTTGGCGCGCTCGCTCAACTCGTCGTTCTGGCTGGCGAATTATTTTACCCTTTACGGTCCTCGCGCTCGACGATGCGGATCATGTTGCCGAAGCTTTAAAGGCTCGCGGCGGATTAACAAACCAAGAGAGAGAATAATGGAAAAAAATATTGCCTATATCGCTTTGTTTGCGGCTTTGGTTGCAGCACTGGGCTTGATACCTAAACTAACCCTTGGCTTTGGTGTGCCGATTACTGCACAGAGCCTTGGTATTATGCTTTGCGGTACGATACTGGGAGCCAAACGCGGTGCTTTAGCTGTGTTATTGTTGCTGTTACTGGTCGCAATTGGCCTGCCTTTATTGGCGGGTGGTCGCGGCGGTTTGGGGCTGTTTTTTGGCGTAACGGGTGGTTTTCTAATTGGCTGGCCGATCGCTGCTTATGTGACGGGTTTGATTGTTGAGAAGTGGCGCACTGGTTCTATTGTCCTTGTCTCAATCATTGCCTCCATTGTCGGCGGCATCTTCGTGAGCTACTTGTTTGGTATTGTTGGTATGGCGATCGTCTTGGAAAAAACATTCCTTGAGTCCGCAGCACTGATGGTTGCTTTTATTCCTGGAGGCATTATTAAAGTGATTATTGCTGGCTTGCTCACTGGGGCCATCGCTAAAGCTCGCCCTGCAAGCTTGCTGTCACGCCAGATTAAAACGAAACCGTAACAGATGAATATTCAGATTTATGCCGATAATGTCTCCGCTAACCACATCCTTTATTATGCGCTGACACGGCTTTACGGTAAAAACAGCGTTTGCTTCATTAATGCCAATGAAATTTTAAACGGTGCTTTAAGCAAGGATGTGGATCTGTTTGTAATGCCCGGCGGTGCCAGCCGCTACAAAGCAGATAAACTCAATGGCACAGCAAACCGCATGATTAAAACCTATGTTGAGCAGGGCGGCCGCTATTTAGGTATTTGTGGCGGCGCCTACATGGGCTGTAATGTGACGAAATGGGCGCAAGGTCTGCCCCATGAAATCATTGTTCGCAATGAACTGAATTTTTTCTCGGGGGCTGCTATAGGCCCGATTGAGGCGTTTGGCCGCGGCGATAATTACAACCAGACCGATGCTCATTTAGTGACTCTAGAATACCAAGGTAAATTGGTCTCCTCACTGTATTTGGGCGGTTGTGTTTTTCAGCCCAATGTCGCGGATGACCATGATAAAAGTGGTTATAAAGTACTGGCGTCTTTTGCCGATTTACCGGACAAGCCAGCCGCTATTGTCTCTGGCCGTTACGGTCAGGGGCGATGGTTACTTTGCTCAACACATCCCGAGTACGATAACGAAGCGATTGAACTGGTTGATTTTAATGTGATCGGTAATCAGTACGAACATTTTTCTCGGTTGCCAAACGGTGCCGATTTACGACTTGAGCTGCTGGAGAGCTTATTAGTTAATCTAGACCTTCCTTCCTGAGACCTCTTTCTGTTAATAAGACGTCCATTTCAAGAATATCTGGCTCAGTGTGTTCATAACATCCTACCTAACACATAGCACCTAGTGCTGTTTCAGTTGACTTTTTAGTGAAACGATTGTTTCATAGTTCTTCACCAAGGGGGAAGCATGAAACATTTCATCGTAAAAAATCCATTTCTTACGTTAAGCGATCAAGACGGAAGTAGCGCTCTTTTTACTAGTACAACAGCGGATTCAGTTACTCATAAAGATCAGCCTTTAAAAGGCCTTCGCTTAGCCGTGAAAGACTTGTTTCATATGGCAGGATTACCCACTTCCGCAGGCAATCCAACTTGGCTAGCCAGTCATGACATCCCAACTCAAACATCATCAAGCGTAACGGCATTACTTGCGGCTGACGTTGAATTCTGTGGCAAAACCATTACCGATGAACTGGCTTACAGTTTAAATGGCCAGAATATTCATTACGGAACCCCTGAAAATCCTATTACAGCTGATCGTTTACCGGGTGGATCCTCGTCTGGTTCAGCGGTAGCGGTATCTTCTGGAATGGCGGATATTGGCTTAGGAACAGATACGGGTGGTTCGATCCGCGTGCCTTCTAGTTACAACGGTTTATTTGGTTTACGCCCTACTCATGGTGCGATTGATTCTGACAACATGGTTGCTCTAGCACCGTCTTTTGATACGGTCGGATGGATGACGAAAGATCTAGAGACTTTAGAAAATGTCGCTAAGGTTTTACTTACCAAAGCCTTACCAGAAAACGTCCTAACTTCCTTTAATCAGGTTCTGATTTGCGACAACTTAGTCGATCAAGTTGCCCATAGTCGCGAGCTACATACGCAACTTGATATATGGCGTCATCAAGGATTGTTAACAAACGAAGCCTCTTTGCTTATTGATACTCAAGCGTGGAAAGCCAGTGAAATTTTTCGTACTTTACAAGGTGCAGAGATTTGGCAAGAACATGGTAATTGGATTACAGAAGTGCAGCCAGAATTTGCGCCTGATATTCAGTTACGTTTTGAATGGTGTGCAACCATTTCCGCGGATGAAATAGCCGCAGCAAAGCAACAGCGCAAAGATTTCGCTGATTGGATTCAAGGCGAGTTAAAAGACTCTGTTCTTATTATTCCAACAACACCGGGCTTATCGCCTTTATTTACAGCGTCTGCGGACGATTTGGCAACTTATCGTAATCAACTGATGGACATGACGGCCATTGCTGGATTGGCGGGTTTACCGCAATTGCATTTACCTGTTTGTGAATTAGAGGGTGCACCCTGTGGCTTGTCTTTGATTGGGTCAAAGGGCAGTGATTTGGCGCTTATCGAATTTGCAAAAACATTGATGGAGCAGAGCTTGTGAGCCAAGATAATAGGAATAAAAGCGGGATAGCCTTTACGGCACCGCATTTTAAAGCGACAGAAGCAGGGCAAAAAATACTAGAACAAGGCGGCACCGCGATAGAAGCTATGGTGGCCGCTGCCGCTGCTATTGCTGTGGTTTATCCGCACATGAATGGTTTAGGCGGTGATGGTTTTTGGCTGATCAGTGAGCCGGGAAAAGCGCCAGTTGGCATCGATGCCTCTGGTAAAGCGGCACAAGCTGCGACGCTTGATTTCTATCAGAACAGTGGCTGCGAAAGCATTCCAACACGAGGAGGAAAAGCCGCGTTGACGATGGCGGGCGCGGTAGCTGGTTGGCAAGAAGCTTTATCCATCAGCGAAACGTGGCAATCGCCTTTACCTTTATCGGGTTTATTGGAAGACGCTGTTCAATTTGCTGAAAACGGCAGTGCGGTGACGCAAACCTATGTGGACGCCAGTAATAAAGTTTTTGATGATTTAGCCGACGTTCAAGGCTTTTCGGTATTTTTAAAAGACGGTAGTGTCTATCAGAAAGACGACAATTTAATACTTCCAGCTTTAGGAAAAACGCTAAAACGCCTTGCTGGAAATGGTTTAGATGATTTCTATCATGGTGAAATCGCGCAAGAATTGGCAAAAGACTTAGAAGCTGCCGGTTCGCCAATTCGATTGGAAGACTTCCATTCTTATGAAGCAAAACAGGTAAAACCACTACAAGTAAAAACTGGCGTAGGAACTTTATATAACTTGTCTGCGCCGACTCAAGGCATTGCGTCGTTATTGATTTTAGCTTTGTACGATCGTTTGCATACGCAAGCTAAAACGCCAACCGACATGGCGCATTTGTTAATTGAATCGACCAAACAAGCCTTTATTGCACGTAACCAATACGTGACGGACGAGTCTCGTTTAACGACGGATTTAGAAGCTTTATTGGAAGATAAATCGCTGGAAGAAATGCTGAGCAATATTTCTTTAGACTGCGCACAGACTTGGCCTCATATGGCGAAGCATGGCGACACCATTTGGATGGGCGCGTGTGATAGTGAAGGACGCATGGTGAGTTACATCCAGAGCCTTTACTGGGAATTCGGTTGCGGTGTGGTGAGCCCTTCTACTGGTATTGTTTGGAATAACCGAGGCTCGTCTTTCTCATTGGAAGAAGGCTCACTTCAAGAGCTTGGACCAAACCTGAAGCCTTTCCATACATTGAACCCTGCATTCGCTGAACTGAACGATGGCCGTCGTATGAGCTACGGCACCATGGGCGGAGAAGGTCAGCCACAAACTCAAGCGGCGCTGTTTAGTCGTTATGTTTATCACAATATGCCGTTAGACAAAGCCATTAGCGAAGGTCGCTGGTTGTTGGGTCGCACTTGGGGTGACGTGAGTCATAACTTGAAAGTCGAAGAAGACTTTGCCGAAATTGTTGCGGACGGATTGAAAACACGCGGACATGATTTGGTCGTTGTCGATTCGCAAAGTGAGATGATGGGACATGCTGGTGCAGTCGTGCAAATGACGGGTGGCCAAATGCTAGCGGCAACGGATTCTCGTAGCGATGGTTCTGCCATTGCCAAAAATGATCCATTGTAGGTATTTAAAATACCCATAAATTTAAGAACACTCGAATGAGTTAGGAGAAAGAAATGTCGTTTTTGATGGAAAATATTCCCATGTTGTTGGCCATGATGGGAACCGGTGTTGTTGGCGGTGTTCTGGCGGGTTTGTTGGGCGTTGGTGGTGGTATCGTCATTGTCCCTGTGTTGTTCTTTATTTATCAAGGGCTTGGTGTGAACAGTGATTCAGCCATGTTGGTAGCGACCGCGACATCGTTGGCGACGATTATTCCAACCTCGATCAGTTCGATTCGTGCTCACCAAGCGAAAGGCAACGTAGACTTTGCCTTACTGAAACATTGGGGTGTGTTTATTTTTATCGGTGTTGTTGTCGGCAGTGTGATTGTAACGCGAGTAAACGGTGAATGGCTGACCTTGTTGTTCGGCGTGATTGCCTGTTTGTCTGCTCTGAATATGTTGTTTGCTCGTAAAGAAGCCATGTTTAAATCTTTACCAGGTAAAACAGGCCAAAGTGTCATGGCAACCTTGATTGGCTTATTCAGCAGTATGGTCGGTATTGGTGGCGGGACGTTAACGGTTCCAACACTGACTTTTTGTAATTATCCAGCCCATCGAGCAGTCGGAACTGCGGCCGCTGTTGGCTTAATTATTTCTCTTCCAGCCGCGTTGACTATGTTGATCATGGGTGAGCGTCCACTGGATGCGCCATTTGGTACCGTTGGATTGGTTAACTTGATTGGTTTTGCGTTTATCGTTCCGTTAACAGTTTTCTTCGCACCGATTGGTGCAAGCCTTGGTCAGAAGCTGAATGCTGGTCGACTTAAAAAAGTCTTCGCTGTTGTGCTGATCCTGACTGGGTTACGCATGCTTTATCAATCCATTTTTTAGACGTTTTTATCATTAGGCGTTTCTCTCATTAGGAGTACTGATGCAACCTCTTTCATTTCCACCGAGATTATTAATGGGCCCAGGTCCAATTAACTGTTATCCACGAGTTTTGTCGGCGATGTCGACTCAGCTTGTTGGGCAATATGATCCGACCATGACGAGCTACATGAATGAAACCATGGCCTTGTATCGTCGAGTATTTAATACCCAAAATCAGCAGACCTTCCTAATTGATGGAACGTCTCGTGCCGGAATTGAAGCGGCGCTGATCTCTTGTTTAGAACCAGGCGATAAAGTCTTGGTGCCGATCTTTGGTCGCTTTGGGCACTTGTTGGCGGAGATCGCAGAACGTGCGGATGCGGAAGTTCATACAATTGAAGTGCCTTGGGGCGAGGTATTCGATCCTCAGCAAATTGAAGATGCAATAAAACGAATACAACCAAAGTTGTTAGCGATTGTTCAAGGCGATACCTCGACAACCATGTTGCAGCCATTGGAAGAACTCGGTGATATTTGCCGTGCTAACGATGTATTGTTTTACACGGATGCGACGGCGTCAATCGGCGGAAACCGATTTGAAACAGACGCGTGGAAAGTCGACGCGGTGTCGGTTGGCTTACAAAAATGCCTTGGTGGCCCTTCTGGAAGCGCACCCATTTCATTAAGCGAACGTTTTGTCTCGACGGTTCGTAAACGTGCTCATGTGGAAGCAGGTATTCGTGATGCACATCATCAAGAATCTTCTGGCATGCGTATTCGATCAAACTATTTCGACTTGCCAATGATCATGGATTACTGGGGCGAAGAACGCTTAAACCATCACACAGAAGCAGCCACCATGTTGTTTGGTGCGCGTGAGTGTGCGGTTGGTTTGTTAACCGAAGGTCAAGATGCCGTCTTGAAACGTCACCAATTAGCAGGTGACGCTATGTTAAAAGGCATTCAAGCGATGGGGCTTCAGCCATTTGGTGATTTGAGCCATAAAATGAACAATGTAGTTGGTGTGAATATTCCAGATTCGGTCGACGGCGAAGCGATTCGTCATGAATTGTTGAATACGTTCAACATCGAAATCGGTACCAGCTTTGGTCCATTAAAAGGCAAAGTATGGCGTATCGGCACCATGGGGTTCAACGCTCGCCAAGACGCGGTATTGCAAACGCTGCAATCCCTTGAAACGGTATTGCGTCGTGGTGGATTTTCGCTTCCAGCAGGCGAAGGTGTTGACGCGGCCATGTCGGTTTATACTGGAGATATGTAATGACAGATTACGGCAAAATCGCACAGCAAGTAATGTCCCGTTGTGACGAGCTTGGCAAAATCAGTCAGTCAGATGAGTATTTGGATCGTCGTTATTTAACGGCGGAACACAAGCAAGCCAATGAATTAGTTGGTGGCTGGATGACTCAAGCAGGCATGCAAACATGGCAAGACGAAGCGGGTAACTTGTGTGGGCGTTTAGAAAGCAAAACGCCTAACGCACCGCGTTATTTGATTGGTAGTCATTTGGACACAGTACCGAATGGTGGAAAATATGACGGCATGTTGGGCGTATTAGCGCCCATTTCCTTGATTCAGGCAATAACGGATCAATCGATTGAGTTACCTTTTCATTTGGATCTAGTTGGATTTGGTGACGAAGAAGGCACACGCTTTCGTTCTACCTTACTTGGTAGCCGAGCCTTAACAGGAAAATGGCCAGATGAATGGCGTAATGTTGAAGACAGCGAAGGAGTGAGCTTACCAGACGCCTTAAAAGCCTTTGGTTTAGACTTCGATAAAGTAAAAAATGCTGCTATCGATAACACTAATTTATTGGGTTATTTAGAGCTTCATATCGAACAAGGCCCGGTGTTAGAAGACGAAAATTTACCGGTTGGCGTGGTCAGTGCGATTGCTGGCGCGAAGCGTTTTGATTTGTCTGTCAAAGGCATGGCGGGACACGCAGGCACAGTACCAATGCCACTACGCCAAGACGCATTATGCGCCGTGAGTGAAATGATTCTGGTCGTAGAAAAAGTCGCTCAAGAACACGGTATTGTTGCTACTGTCGGCCAGATAAACAACCGACCCAATGGCGTCAACGTTATCTCAGGCAACACGCAATTTTCATTAGACATTCGCAGTGAATTCGATGAAAGACGAGACGCAGGATTAGCGCAAATCATGGAAGAAATACACGGCATTGCAGCGCGTCGAAACGTCACGCTCGATATGACACAAACCCATTCGGCAACGGCCGTACATTGTGACCCAGCATTGCAAAGCGTACTTCGTAACGCCATAGAACATGCAGGACACAAAGTACTGACATTACCCTCTGGCGCAGGACACGACGCCATGGCGATTGCCGATATTTGCCCCGTTGCCATGTTGTTTATGCGTTGCGATAAAGGCATTAGCCACAACCCAGCAGAATCGATCACTACGCCAGATGTCGCAGTGGCGCTAGAAGTGTTGGATCATGCTATTAAAAATTTGAGCTAGCGGCTGATGGATAATTTGTGTTTTTGAAACGCTCAACACAACACCTCGCTCCCCGAGCAGCAGGCTGAAGAGTAGTCGCTCTGATGCTATGTTGGATTTCTCTCATAGGCTATAAAAAACATTCAATATTTGTGAGGTAAAAATGAAGTTCACAAGAATTTATAACGATAAAGAAGGCAAAAGCCACTTTGGTGAATTGGAACTCGCACTGAAAGATGGCGGCCCGATTGGTTTTTTATCAGAACGATTTCCAGCGGGCGACATCATCTTTCGTGAAACCCCAAGCGACTACGATTTTAAATGGCATCCAGCACCACAACGTCAGTTGCTTTTCATCATCAAAGGGCGTTGTGAATTTAAAGTCTCTTCAGGTGAAACACGCCAATTCGGTGGCGGTGATTTACTCCTTCTAGAAGACACAGAAGGCGAAGGCCATTGCAGCAAAGCGTTATTCAACGAAATCCGTCACTCCATCTTTGTCACCGTACCGGAAGATGTGATTTTCTAATTCCTACACTCGTATACTCTACTGAGTAGGGCTGCATGAGCGAAGCGTGATCTGCCGATGAAAACGAAGTTTTCATTATTTAATGCAGATTGGTCTTCAGGACAAAAAAATACTTGATATTGAATTAGCCGTATTTAAGACAAAAGCCACGAACAACACATCATTTCGACACTGGCGTGAACCCTTTATGATGTGTTGCGTGTGGTTTTTTGTCTTCCTTGGAGCCAAGGTCCGTTGTCTGTGGCTGTTGAAACCGAAAAAACGTATTGATGATTAAATGTGTGAGAACAAGAAAGCTTGTAGTTCGTCTAGTTCTTTATCTATTGCTAAAATATGTGCGGTTGCTTTAGCGTCCAATGTTGTTAGTGTCTCTTTATCTGATGTTTCCGATATCTGTTTTGTTAGTATGTCGACTTGTTCAAGTTCTCGGCCCATATTCGTAAAAATCGTATGGGAGCGGAAATCAAATTCATTGTCTGTTCCTTTGTAATACCAGTCTCCAAATCGGGTTTCTTTTATGTCTAGATGTGATGTTTGAGCGTTGCCTTGTAGGGCATCGATGAGGAATTGTGTTTTCCAACTTTGCAGTTCAAGCAAACAAGATGCCGTATGCGCAAAGGCCATGGATTTATAGCCAGCCGCCATTAATTCTTCGGCATTTTTGGCTGTTTTATCAAATGAACTACTCAGTTTTTTACAAGATTCGCTCACTTCGACGGTTAAGTTGTGTAGGTTTCCAATTTGAAGGCTGACTTTATTGGTTCGCTCATCGATGTTGTTGACGAGTGTGGATATTTGTTCACTAGAGTCTCTAGATTTTGTTGCCAGAGCTCTTACTTCATCGGCCACAACCGCGAAACCGCGACCATGTTCGCCTGCTCGTGCGGCTTCAATAGCGGCATTAAGTGCGAGTAAATTTGTTTGATCGGAAATACTTTGAATCGTATCGGTAAAGCCTTTTATTTCACTGGCCGTGCTTTTTAGTCCATTTACTTCTTCAGCACTACTATTGGTTAACGATGTAATGTTTGCTAATGATTCCACTAATTGCATGATTTCTTTTTTATTACGTGCAACGTCTTCGTTGTCTCCTTCAGCCGCGCTCATTGGTTCGAATAACAGGTCAGATATCTTGTTTACAGACTTTAACGAACGTGTAATAACGTCTTGTTGTGGCAAGATAAGTTGATCTTCGACTTGGGGCGTATTTTTTAAAATTAAACTGTCTTCCGTCAGAACCTGAACTTCCACTTTTAGCGTTTCGATTTCTCGCTCTAATGCATTTTTTTCTATTTCTACTGTACTTAATGCTTTTTCTAATTCTTGGATACGCTTTTTTCCAAATATCATATAACTTCCTTTTCTAAGCAAATAAGATGGCAAAAATGCCAGCATCATTAGGGTGATACTGGCATTTATATGAGCTTATCTTTTGGGTTAATCCATATCTGGTTCAAACAAACCGCGTTTCATGTACAGCTTGACCCACACTGCTGCGATGACGCTAATGACAAGTAACATGCCACCCGCGATACTGAATATCATCTGCGTCATTTCTGGTGCTGGTGAGTTATTGATGATGACGTATACCATCGCCACGATACCTGCAATTTGAGGAAGTGGATAAAACGGTGTTTTATACGGACGAGCATGGTTTGGCATGCGTTTACGAAGCACGATCACATCAATATGAGAGATGATGTAAGCCAGTAAATAACTTGTTGTCGCCGCAATCACCAAAATAATCAAGGAGTCGATATCAAGAGATAAGAAAGGAATCATGGTGAAAACCGCCATCATTACAATACCTACCCAAGGGGTCTCATATCGGTTTAATGCTTTCAGTTGAGGGAAGGCTTGCTTTTGCTCTGCCATGCCATGAAGCATTCTAGGTAATGCTGCAAAAATCGTATTGATTGTGCTACAAGTCGCCGCTAATGCCATTAATGTAGCAATAAATAATCCCGCATCACCAAAAACCGCATTGGCGTAATCCAAATAGGGAATAGGAGAGCCAAGCAATGTTTCTGTGCTTAAAAATAAACTTGCGCCAAATATGAACGCGAGAAAGATTCCGAAAATAGCAAACAATGACAAATGCATCGCACGTGGGATGTTTTTGGTAGGGTCTTTTACTTCGTTAATCATAGGACAAATGTATTCTGCCCCTACGAATAACCACATAGCGAGAGCAATTAGGCTAATAAAACTACCATCTGCTACTCCTGCAAAGCCCCAATCTACAGGTGTACCTGCCATTTCTGATGGAAAAGTACCAACAATTGCTATGAGAGCAAGTAGAACAAGCGCACTAACAAGGATAAATGCCACAACGTTCTGTACTTTGGCGAACACATTTGTTCCAACAAGGTTAGTGATCATCAAAATGACAACGATCAGAATTGGGATAACTTTTTCTGGAAACAAGCCTGGTAGTAGTTCAGATAGCATTGCATCGACTAAGAATAGCTCTACAGGTATCGCCAGACTTGCCACAATCACGTAGCCGGCGAAAACCGAGATAATCGCAGGGAAGTGCCCGATGGCTTTTTGAGTATAGGTTGCTAATGTACCCTCTTGTGGAAACATGAGAGACAGCTCGGCAAAACTCATTGCATTAAACTGCGAAATAATTAGAGCGGCAATCATGGCAAAAACAAAAGTGGTTCCTCCCATGCCTACGCCTTGCATCGCCGAAATCATTGCACCCTGTACAATGACGAGACCAATACAAATTGCCATCATAGTTGGCAATCCCATTTTTGCTTTATTCTTTATCGCTGATTGATCAGCTGTTTTTATGGTTCCTGAATTTGCGATATCGCTCATGTTCCTATTCCTCTTGTGAGTAAAACGTTCTTATGATGTCCGTTTTTACGATGTTAGAGCCGATCAAACCGATAAGGGCTTGGGTCGATAAGGGGTATTGCATTAGAGACAAGGTCTGCCGCTAATTGTCCTGCTGCTGGACCCGTACCAAATCCGTGCCCTGAAAATCCTGTTGCTATGGTCAGGCCCGGTATTTCTTTGATGCGATCAATAACAGGATTGGAGTCTGGAGTAATGTCGATGACACCAGCCCAGGCTTCTTCTATTTCTGCTTGGTCGAAAATCGGCCAAGCATTACGAAGGTTGGTAAGTGCTTCTTGATTCAAATCTGGATTGAATGAAGGATCGAAAGTACGAATTTTTTCAAATGGTGATGGGCTGTTAGCACTCCAGCTGCGTGCTAGTCCGAGATCCTTGATGAACTCGCGTCCTAAAGACGGACGGAGGAAGCTTCTTTGTGCACGAAGCTGGCTCAGATAGCGCCAACCAATTAATAGATGGTCTAGCGTAATGGGAGCATCAAGCGCTCCTCGTTGGGTGATGATAAAACCACCATCCTGATGTTTTCGAAACGAGAAATCTGGGCCGCCTACGGAAATATCTGTTGGACCGTCCATTGGTTTGGTGCGTAACACAGAGCAAATTACGGGAAGAGTCGGTAAAGAAACGCCATGGTTTCCTAAGAAACGTCTAGACCAAGCACCGCCAGCCAGTAGAACTTGTTCGCAGCGTATTTCTCCTTTTTCAGTGACTACTCCACTGATTTTTCCACCCGATGTAGACAGCATTCGTACCGCGCAGTTTTGAACCATAATGGCGCCTTTTTTCATGGCTGATTTGGCAATAGAACTTGCTGCAATGGAAGGTTCAGCACGACCATCAGAAGGCGTATAAATCCCGCCTAACCAATTACCTTTGCCACCAGGGACGGTTTGATCGATTTCTTTTGAACTCATCATTTTTGAATCTAAAGACAGCGAATCAACCGACTTTAACCAATCTTCGTGCATGGCCACTTGTTCTTCAGTTTTGGCTAAGAACATGATTCCGGATTTTTTATAACCTACTTCTCTGCCGATACGTTCAGGCATATCTGTCCAGATTTTATCGGCTGCCATCGCCAATGGAACGTCATCGAAATGACGACTGGTTTTGCGTATCCAGCCTAAGTTTCGAGAAGACTGTTCGCCAGCGATATGGCCTTTTTCCAATAGCACAACAGGAATATTTCGTTCAGTTAGCGTTAATGCAGCAGTCACACCAATGATGCCTCCGCCAATAATGACAACAGTTGTAGAATCTGGCAGTTGATCCGTTGTGTGAACTGTCTCAAGTGTCTTGGTCATCAGGTCGATTCCTATGAGTTTGCTTGATCAAGCTAGGTTGATTTTCGTAACGTTGGCGGAAGACGCGCCTCGGTACGCGGTCACTTCGATCTCCACTTTATAAACTGTAGAACCTAGTGGTGGGCAAGTTACTGTTGTTGATGGATCAATGCCGTGAAATCGTGATCCTATGTATTCCATAACCATATTTGTGTCTGCTGGATCCTGAATAAACACCCGTGACATAACAACGTCTTCTAACGATGCATCTACTGCTGCTAAAGCGGATTCAATATTCCGAAAGACTTGCTCGGTTTGTTCAATTAAGTCATTTGAAATTTCTTTGTTTTCTGGATTGCGTCCAGCGGTGTTTGAGACATAAATCCAGTTATCAACAGAAACGAGGCGAGAATAGCTGCCCATGATTTCAAACTTGGAGCCTGTTTTTACCTTAGTGATTGTTGTCATTTGGTTTTCCAATAAAAATCTACGAATGAAAATAAGTGCAAGATAACTGGCGTGAATTAAATCTGACATTCACGCCAACCTCTTAAAAGTCTTTAGGCTGTTTAAATGGTTTACCTTAGCTCTGGGGTTTCCCAAAGGTTGAGTTTTACTCCGATATTTTTCTTAAGTGCGTTTTGATAGACCTTGGTTGCCCAAGCAACGTCTTCCGTTGGTAAGCCTCCAACTGATAAAACGATGATTTCATCATCATTTTGGCGGCCCGGTTTGTCCCCTGTTACGATGGAACCCAAATCTTCCAGTTGGTCTTTTGTCATCAAACCTTCGTCGATCATGTCCATAAAGCGACAGCCAATAATAGGGATATACATGTGGGCCGGTTTCGGCGCTTCTTCATGCCAGGCTTCATAAAGACCAATGTTGTCCATGACTTTTCTAACGTCGTGTTTCTCTAAATCTTCATCGAATCGGCAATAGGCTGGCATGGAAATATAAGCCCCTGCTTTCACCCATTCACGTTTCACAATTGGATAGGATGAAACGTCACCGGTTTCGCCTGAGTTGCAGTAGGTGACGATGTCCGCATCACGAACAACATCTTCAAGCGAGTTGACAACCTGTACATTAGTGATTTGAGGGAAGGTTTCTTTAACCCATTCAAGGAAACTATCTAGGCTTTTCTGACCACGGCCTTTTACTTTTAGAGTGTCAATGTTTGGGCAGACAGCCATGAAGGCCGCAACAGAGGTTTTTCCCATAACACCAGGTCCAAGCAGGCCAATTACTTTGGAATCTTTACGAGCT
This sequence comes from Marinomonas sp. GJ51-14, assembly GCF_055808695.1. NCBI lineage: Bacteria > Pseudomonadati > Pseudomonadota > Gammaproteobacteria > Oceanospirillales > Oceanospirillaceae > Marinomonas > Marinomonas sp. GJ51-14. The sequence continues at coordinate 852,524 of NZ_CM147879.1, read as the reverse complement.
AAATGGCGTGCGCCAACACCCGGGACGGCGCCAGTACGATAAGCAGAAAGAAGGTTGGCAGACATGTGAGCAAGCGGTGCGCCGGTATCAATGTCATTTAGGGTAAACATTAAAATAGAGCGTGGTAGGCCTATTTCGCGGTTGGCTATATTAGATCCATACCATTTTACTCCACAGGTTTGATAGTCACCTCCAAGATAGGCTGGCATGGCCATCAAACGGCGATCTGGTGTATGACGTGGCATGGTAGATATTTCTGGCTCTTCAGGGAATGTCACCATAGCCCCATGGGAATCGTTATTCGCGCCAGCCATGCGATAGTCACCCTTATGCATTAAGGCAAACATATCTTCCATTGCATCGACACATTTAGGCATGTCTGTCACGCCTGCTTTGATCATGTCTGGTTCAGACAGGTATATAAAATCGATTTGTGTACTTTCTGACATAACATCACCTCAAAAATATGAAATAGAGTTTTTATCTGTCGCTGTTGGTCTCGATTTAGGGGAATAACAGGCAATGTTCTTGGCCTGATTAACCTTAATCAAACAGCAGATGATTTCGATCCTAGACCTCTAAAATCTTTCCGTATTGAACTTTTGCGACATGACTTTGTGAATGTTAGTGATTTGTAAGTTGGCATTGAGTTTGCAGAAGATAGCGTATCTTAAGCATATTTATAAGCAGGATTCAGTTATGTCAGATTTTCCTCTTATTAGTCATCTTGCTGGAATTCGTTCTAAGCAACCTTGGTTAGTCATGAACGCGGCTGACAAGTTTTTGCTGTCAGGCTCTGATGACCAAACCATTTCCCATTTCTATAGTTTTGAATCTAGAAACACGGAAGAACAAACCTTTGCGATCCCAGACGGTTGTGTGGACATATTATTTGACTGCGATGAAAGCCGACCTAGCGCTGAAGTTTTTGGTACGCCAATGGAAGCCATCACTATCGAGTTGAATAAGAACCATAGATATTTTGGGGTACGGTTTGCATCAGGTGTAATGCCAGATTTTTTGAATGCTTCGGCAGGTGATTTAGTCGGTCACCATTATAACCTTTTAGACATTGTTCCCCATGCAAATCAAATGTTTGAAGACATAGTGAGCAGTTCTGATTTTGCTGAACAAGCGGCTTTATTTGGACGCTTTTCTAACAATAAAGAAATACGAAAACCTTCAGACTTAACATCTCAAGCTTTACGTAGTATTTGTGAAACGAATGGCACCATTCGCATTAATGATTTAGAAGATTTAACGGGTTACACCTCTCGTACTTTACAGCGACAGTTTCGGGCTGATATGGGAATGTCGCCCAAAGCATTTTGTCGAATTATACGTTGCCAATCTGCGGTTTATGATATTAACCATGGCGATGAGGTGGCGTTTTCAGACTTGGCTTGTGATCTAGGATTTAGTGACCAAGCACACTTTCAGCGAGAATTTAAAAAGCTTGTGAATGCGACTCCGTTGGATTATTTAAACCGTGTTAAGCACGAAACCTATTTAAAACGAATACAGTATTTGTGAACAATAAAGAACCGTTTCGTATTTCGTCGCACTAGATTTGTGCTCAACTTAGTTTGTCGTATAGTGTTTTAATAGTGGTTTTTAATTTTGTGGCGGATGATTCTTTATCCAATGATCAGCAATATCACCTCGACGAGCAATCCAAACATCGTCATGGGACTGAACGTAATCTAAGAAACGCTTTAGCGCCATGAAGCGACTCGGTTTACCTAGCGTTCGACAATGCATGCCAATCGACATCATCTTTGGTGACGTTGCCCCTTCTTCGTATAAACAATCAAAGTTGTCTTTTAAATATTGGAAAAATTCGTCCCCGTGACTAAATCCATAAGGCGAAGAGAACTTCATATCGTTACAGTCAAGCGTGTACGGCACAATGAGATGTGGTTTGGTTTTTCCTTCACTTCTATGAGCCGCGTCATGATGAGGAACTTGTACCCAATAAGGCAGATCATCGCCGTAGTTGTCTGAGTCGTATTTTAGCTGTGTTTGCTCTGCCACTAAGGCGCGAGTGTTTGGCGAATCACGTCCTGTATACCAACCTGCTGGTTTTACGCCAGTGACTTCTTCGATCAGAGCCAGCGCTTCTTTCATGTGCTCGCGTTCTTCTTCAATGCTCATGTCTTGGTAGTGAATCCATTTTAAACCGTGGCAAACGATTTCATGGTTGCCATCAACAAAGGCTTTGGCTATATCAGGATTGCGCTGCAATGCGGTTGCAATGGCAAAAATAGAAAGGGGCAATCCGCGACGCTCGAATTCATTCAATATGCGCCAAACACCAGACCGAGAGCCATATTCGTATAACGATTCCATACTCATATGACGATCTTTAAAAGGTTGTGCACCGAAAATTTCAGACAAAAATGTTTCGGCGTGCTCATCACCATGAAGAACACAATTTTCACCGCCTTCTTCAAAGTTCAAAACAAACTGTACAGCGATTCTGGCATTGTTAGGCCAATTTACTTTAGGTTGTTGGCGCCCGTAACCGGCATAATCTCGTTCTAAATAATGTTTCATCTATCGTCCTACTTCTTTATAGAGAGCCTCAAGGAGAGTTTGATCTATTTATCCTGATATTTCATGCAATTAACGTGCGAACTGGAGCGCGTTCAGTCGATTAGAAAGTTTTGAGGTTTGTCTGTGTTTTCTGTAATTAAGTCATCGTCTGATCTGTCTTTCAATTTCACGCCAGATAATTTTAATTTGTGAGCTTCATTTAAGAGGTAATAAGCTTTTCGAGCGGCTTCTTGATGAACCAAGCCAGCAGGGCGAACATTTGAAATACAGTTTCGATAAGCGTCAGTAAAACCTACTTTTCCGCCCCAAGTGAGATACAAACCCAAACTATCAGGCGAACTTAGTCCTGGACGTTCACCGATAAGAACCAATACACATTTTGCATTGAGCCGCTGGCAGACGTCGTCACCAATAGCAACGCGCCCTTGTTCGATAATGCAAATTGGCGCGACATTCCAGTCATTTTTTTGATGGTTTTTTATTTGAGAAAATAAGGCGTCTAAAAAAGGTAAGGTGTTTTGCTCAATAGCCAAAGACGACAAGCCATCAACCACGACAATAGCAAGATCATAGATATCGTTTGATGATGCTCTGTGTGCATCCAGTTTTGCAGCAGAGGCTTCATCAAGTAGGCGCCCATAATCAGGACGCTGTAAATAGGTTGCTCGATCTGTCGCGCGACTGTGCAAAATTAAAGGTGCCCAGTCAGGGGCCCAATCTTGTTCTATAAGTGTTTTGGTAAGTTGATTTGTATCGAGTTTAGTGTGAACTGCGTCAATAGCTTGTGCGTGAGCCAGTTGGAAAGCCAATAAATGTGACGTCGGAACACTGATGCCTGAGCGCCCCAAACCAACACGGGCATCGGTAAATGCGTTAAGTTTACGCCACGGGTTTTCTGTTACCGCTTCTTCAATGGAGTCAAGGTTATTAGGGTCAATAAATAGATCTTTATCTTGGCTCATGAGCGACCTCCAATGATGCGATTAAGGGATTGATGGAAGGCATCAGGTAGCTGGTGGTTTAGACTGAAGGTGTCGTTATTTTTGAAAATTTCCATTTTCGCTAACCAAGCATCGAATTCAGGTGCGGGTTTTAAACCTAATACTCGACGAGCGTATAAAGCGTCATGGAATGACGTGGTTTGATAATTCAACATGATGTCATCAGAGCCAGGAATGCCCATAATAAAGGTGCAACCAGCGACGCCTAAAAGAGTTAGCAAGTTGTCCATGTCGTTTTGGTCGGCTTCAGCATGGTTGGTGTAACAAACATCGCAACCCATTGGTAAGCCGAGCAGTTTTCCGCAAAAATGATCTTCTAGACCCGCGCGAGTGATTTCTTTGCCATCGTATAAATATTCGGGGCCGATAAAACCAACCACGGTATTGACTAACAGCGGATCAAATTTACGGGCTACGGCATAAGCTCGGGTTTCGCAGGTTTGCTGATCTAAGCCGTGATTAGCATTGGCAGATAAGGCACTGCCTTGGCCAGTTTCAAAATACATGACGTTATTACCAACGGTGCCACGATTAAGAGACAAGGCTGCATCCTGTGCTTCCGCGAGATTGGCGAGATTAAAACCAAAGCTGTGATTGGTAGCTTGGGTTCCGCCGATAGACTGGAAGACCAAGTCCACTGGTGCACCTTGTTCTATGCACTCAATAGTATTGGTAACGTGAGTTAAGACACAGGATTGAGTTGGAATGTCATAATGCTGGATGACTTCGTCCATCATCTTAATCAAACGAGTGGCTTGCTGTACGTTGTCTGTGGCTGGGTTTATACCAATCACAGCGTCACCACTGGCGTATAAAAGGCCATCGAGCATGCTGGCAGCGATACCGGTTAAGTCGTCTGTTGGGTGGTTCGGTTGTAAACGCGTTGATAAATGCCCTGGTAAACCTATGGTGTTGCGAAAGGCGGTTTTGACGTGACATTTTTTCGCCACCAAAATGAGATCTTGGTTGCGCATTATTTTACTGACCGCAGCGGCCATCTCTGGTGTTATACCTTGGCGAATGCTGGTTAAAACTTCAGGTGTTGCAAGGTCACTGAGTAGCCAGTCGCGAAAGCCTCCAACAGTTAAATGGGAAATGGGTGAAAATGCGAGTTTGTCGTGATCGTCAATAATTAAGCGGGTAATTTCGTCTTTTTCGTAAGGTATGAGCATTTGCTCAAGAAAAAGCTTCAAGGGAACATCGGCCAATGTCATTTGTGCAATGGCGCGTTCTTCTGCGCTTTGAGCCGCAACACCAGCTAAGCGGTCACCTGAGCGAGCAGGTGTTGCTTTCGCCATTAAATCGGCAAGATCAATAAAACCAAAAGTGCGCTCTCCCACTATGTGACGAAATTGAAAAGTAGAATGTGGTTGACTCATAGCATTTTCTCGTACGGATTAATATTTTTAACTCTCAAACTACGACAACCAAAAAACAATCATAAAGTTTAACTAATTGACCGATTCTTTTGTTCAGATTTCTGTTGCGCCTGTTCCAGTTCAGGTCCGTATTGAATTGCCCAGTCATATAAACCGGCAATCGGCTGTTGTAATGAGCGACCCAGCTCTGTCAGACGATATTCGACCCCTACTGGCATAGTGTCTAAGACTGTTCGATTGACAAGGCCGTTGCGTTCGAGTCGCTTCAATGCATCGGCCAGTGCTTTGTGTGTAATGCCGCCCAAGTGACGTTTGATGGCATTAAAGCGCAAAGGGTTAGTGCAGAGTACATTCAAAATAAGTACCGACCACTTGTTGGTAATTTGCTCAAGAACCAACCGCATCCGGTCAACATCAATATTATGACGATTATCCCCAGCGACATCTTGGGCAGTGCTTGGGACACTATTTTCGGACACTGTCATCACTATACTCCAGTATATCTAGGCTATATTTAGTGCGTATTTTTAACTAAATATAATTTATATACAATTCATTCTCAACCTTAATATGGATACAAATAGGAGTGAGAATGAGTCAATTAAACAATAAAGTTGCTGTTGTTATCGGTGGTGTTTCGGGTATCGGAGGGGCGGTATCAGAGCGCTTAGTAGCAGAAGGAGCCCTGGTCTATGCCACCAGTCGTTCGGTGCACAGATCGCAAGATAAGGATAGCAATATCCGACTTGTACAGACCGATGCGTCTCAAATCGATAAACTTATACATGCACTTGAATCAATACAGGCGGAAGCCGGACGTATTGATATTTTGGTTGTTAATGCTGGTCTTACAGAACTAGCTCCGCTTGGTGAAGTAAGCCAACAACATTTTGATGATCTCTTTAATCTAAACGTGCGCTCATTACTGATGGCAGTGCAACAGGTATCCGGTCAAATGGAAACCGGTAGTAGTATTGTCTTGATTGGATCAGTTGCTGGTGCACGCGGTGCGCCGGGTTTTGCTACCTATGCAGCGAGTAAAGCGGCTGTTCGGGCTCTGGCCCGCACGTGGTCTGTTGAACTTGCTGCAAAAGGTGTAAGAGTGAATGTCGTCAGCCCCGGCCCGACAGATACTGCCATGTTTGAATCCGTATCAGATGCGGTGCGAGAGAGTTTGGCTAGCCGCATACCAATGGGACGACTCGCTAGGGCGGAAGAAGTGGCTGCTACGGTTCTGTTTTTAGCCAGTGATCAAAGTAGCTTTATAACCGGAGAAGAGATAAGGGTAGATGGTGGCCTGACTCAGTTGTAACATTATTTGCGCTGTTTTAAATTGTTGGGAAAATAAACAGGATTTCCTTTTGAATCATTTCTTGTGGGAGTCCTGTTCTTTACGGATTCGTAGTGTAAGAGAGAGGATTACGAAAGGCTAAAGAGGTTTATCCAGTGGAGCCTAATTCAACTCATCCATATTTGTGAACTCTGAAGGGATAAATTTCGGCTGATTTGCTATTTTTACTAAAGACTGCAAATAGCCTTTTGGCGAGCAACCGTCTCAAATACTAGAATCACACGCTAAATTAATAAAAGGAAGTGAATTCAATGAACACATTTCAAATTCGTACAGGGCGTATTGATGATTTAGTCGCTTTAACTGATCTCTATAATTATTACATTACCCATACGGCAACCACTTTTGACATTGAACCTTACACATTAGAAAGCCGAGGAGTATGGTTCGCACAATTTGCTCCGACAGGAAGACATCAGCTGTTGGTTGTTGAAGAAGCGGGAGCAGTCCTAGGTTATGCGTGTAGTGGCCAATTTAAAGCCAAGAAAGCCTACGAAACCTCAGTGGAAGTAAGTATTTACCTAAAGCCAAACACACAAGGTCGTGGTTTAGGGAAGGCTTTATACACTGAGTTATTTAAACGGTTGGAAGTTGAAGATGTGCATCGTGCTTATGCTGGCATTACATTACCTAATGACGCATCGCTTATTATTCATCAAAAATTTGGTTTTGAATCAGTAGGTGTTTCTCGCGAAGTGGGTCGTAAGTTTGATAAGTATTGGGATGTTGAAATGCTGGAAAAAGAAATTGGTTAATATAGCCAATTTGAATTACTCAGACTATTTTTATGAATTTTTTACCTCAAAGTTAGGGAAATCGAAATTACTTAACTTAGGTTAATTCCTTCCTTCTTGTGCTCCTATATTCTGTTTCTATTGATTACATCACAGGGGCACATCATGTCATTACCATTGAGTTTGCAAAATTACATTTCGGATCTTGGCTTAGCCATTCCCGCACCATTAGACATTGCTTTCGTTGAGGCATTACAGGCTTCGCATATTGCTCGTTATAGCTTTAATAGTTTGGCCGTGGCGATGGGGGAAGATATTTCTTTGGAGCTAGACGATATCAGTAAAAAAATTGTCGAACGCGGCTTAGGTGGTTATTGCTTTGAACATAATAAATTAACATTTGAACTGCTCAAAGCATTAGGCTATGACGTCAAGCTGGTGATGGCTCGCGTATTAAATAATAAAGAGCATGATGTTCCAAGAACGCATCGATTGACCTTGTTAAATCATCAAGGCAACCAATACCTAGTCGACACAGGGTTTGGTGGGAGCTGCCCAATTTCCCCTTTGCTTTTGCAACCTGATTTGCAGCAAACAGCGGGTAATGATGTGTATCGTATTTTGGCTAAAGAGAACGGAGAATACGATTTACAGATTTTGAAAGAAGACGATTATCAGACCATGTATCGTTTCGATCTCGCCGTTTATACCGATGCAGATTGTCTGGCCGGTAACTTTTATTCTCATCGATACCCAACCGCTGGTTTCGTAAATAATTTAATGGTTGGATTGAAAAATGCCACTCGTACGGTTTTTCTAATGAACCATGAATTAATGGAAAGAGGGCAAGGAGAATTACAAAAACAGGTTATATCTTCTCCTGAAGCGCTGCACAAGGTATTAACCGATACGTTTGGTTTTGATATGGAACTGGTGATTGCTGAGCATTTTTTTGATCGTTTCTTAGCGAATAAATTGCTAGAGCTTAAAAATGAGAGTGAGAGCGAAAGAAAACCTCAGTCGGCAGGGGCTGCATCATGAGCCAAATGTTTACCTTGTTACTTTGGACTTGGTTAATGGCTTCATCCTTTATCGTTTCTGGCTTTATTGTCGACTATGCAAGCCCGATTGCAACGTCTGCATTTCGCTTCTTCTTAGCGTGCTTGATTATGTTGTGTGTTCTTATCGTTAATTGGCGCAAGAAGAAGTTAGAGATTAAAAATCAATTTAACATGTTATTCGCTTCACGAAATCGCCTTTTTCATTATGTGATTATTAGTGGTTCGCTGGTGGGTTTCTTTATTGGTTTGTTCGTTGCGTTGCAATCGACAACACCGCTGAATACGTCGGTTCTTTATACCTTAGTGCCTTTGATAGGTGTTTTTATTGCGAGAGTGTGGTTGCGTGAAGTCTTGCCATGGTTGCGTGTTTTGGGTTTTGTAATAGGTTCTTGTGGTGCCATGCTGGTGTTGTTTTCGACCCAAGGTATTGAGAATTTCACATGGCATTCAGGTGATCTTCTTTTCATTGGCGCGTGTTTTCTATTAGCGTTGCATGTGGTGTCTGTTCAAAAATGGGGACGGTCTTTGGATGCCTTATCAGGTGCTTTCATGATCATGTTATTTGGCAGTCTTTGGTTGTTGCCTATTGCTTTATTATGGGGTGATCTAGGGCAAGTGAAGTGGCATACCAGTGGCTTTTGGTTCTACGGATTATATTTAACGATTTTTACGACCTTATTTACTTTTGTGTTACAACAGCGTCTTGTGATAACTGTAGGCGCAAGTCGGTTATTGGCCTTCTCTTACACAATACCTGTTTGGGTTGCGTTGTTTGTTGCCATCACGAATGTTCGCTTATCAGGTTTGTTTGATTGGGGCTTTATGGCTGGGCTGTTATGCCTGTGTATTGCATTGTATCTTATTGATGGAAGTATAAAGAAAGTGACGTTATCTTATGGATCAAATTCAGTTACAAAATAGCTTCAAAGGGTATTTTAATGCTCTAGGGTATAACATCAATTGGTCACTTCTTACCTTATCGATAGATGTTCGCTTTATTTCAAAAGATGATTATCTTTTCCAACAAGGTGGTGTTGCTGATCGTCTTTATTTTTTGTCTTCAGGGTTAGTTCGTTATGTTAGTGTGTCAGATGAAGGCAAAGAGTTTACTCAAAGCTTTGTAAAAGGACCTCGAATTATTGGTTCGACAAAATCTATGGTGACAAAATCGAATGCTTTGTTTGGTATTCAAGCCTTAGAAGACTCTGTTGTTTTGTCTTATCCTTGGGAAATATTTTATTCACAGATGCGTCATGATAAATCTTTTCTTGAATTTTATGTGGCCTTATTAGAGCGGATTTTTATAGAGAAAGAAGAGCGAGAAAGTGCTTTTATGAAACACTCTGCTGAGCGGCGTTATCTTGACTTTTGTGTGGCGTACCCAGAATTAAAAAACACGATTCAGCAGCAACAAATCGCCTCTTATATTGGTATTACGCCTGTGGCCTTGAGCCGTATTCGCCAAAAGTTAAAGTTTGATCGATAAGAATCGATACGCATTTTATTTGCTTCGTTTGGTAATTTGTAAGGAACTTAACCTTGCTTTGTCTTTCCAATACGGACATTTTTATTAGGTGATTTTTTATGACTAAACGCTTTTCTCCTTCTTGTGATCGTAACCAGCAAGTCATTATTGATCAACTTACTGTCTACTTTAAAAGTGCTAAACAGGTATTGGAAATTGGCTCTGGAACTGGTCAGCATGCGGTGTTTTTTGCCCAGCGTTTACCTCATGTCACTTGGCATACAAGCGATATGTTGGAAAATCATGACAGTATTAATGCGTGGATGGATGAGGCACAGTTAAGTAATCTTGTTGCTCCTTTTGAATTTCATTTCGGCAAACATGTTTGGCCAAAGCAACTCTCCTTAGATGCTATTTTTACAGCTAACACGACTCACATTATGCAGCGGGAAGACGCGAAGTTGATGATGCAAACGGTCGCTCAGAATCTGCCAGAAGGTGGTGTTTTTTGCCAATACGGGCCGATGAATGTGGATGGCGAATACACCAGTGAAGGCAATCGAGATTTTGACCAAAGTTTACAGGAAGGCGGTTACGGTGGTATTCGTGATATTAATGAATTAATCGAATGGGCGACAGGCATGACGCTTGTTGAGAAGGTATCCATGCCAGCCAACAATTTCTTGTTGGTATGGAAAGTCGTCTAGTATTAAGTTTTGGCGTTATCATACCGTTCAGTTTGTTACTTGTGACTTTAATTTTTTCTTCTTAATTGGGTGATTAAAAGGTAGTGTTTACCGTCTTTCGTCATTGCATCGACTGGAAAATAGAAGTGTTATTTTCCATCTGTTAGTTTTCGTTTAAGGAATAAATATGTCTGCGTATAAGCAAGCTGCACAAGCGTTATTAAGTCGTCGTGAAGCGGGTGTTAAAGCCTCTCGCCTTGAAGCATCTATTCGTCCAGCCAGTATTGATGATGCTCTATTGATTCATGCCGAAATGATGACATTGAAAAAAGTCAGTGGCTGGAAGTGCTTGTTACCGTTACAGGAAGACACCATTATTGTGGCACCTATTTTCAATGTGCAAAGTGGTGCTGTGGCTGAGCTTTTTGAAGATAACGACGTTGCTCGTGTTGAGCCTGAAATTGGTTTTCTATTGTCAAAAGATTTACCTGTTAAAGCGGATGGCTACAGCGAAGCAGAGATTATCGACGCGATTGGCAGTGCTCACATGGCGTTAGAGTTAATGCAAAGTCGCTTTGCTGATGATGCTGGGCAAAGTGCTCATGAGAGCTTGGCGGATGGCCTACTTAATCAAGGTGTTTTTATCGGCCCTGAGATCGATAAAACCAAAGCGATCAATACAAGTCATCTTAAGATCACAGTGACTCAAGGTAATGAGGTACGTGAGTTAGATGGTAAACATCCTAATGATCGTGCTATCGATGGATTGGTTTGGTTAGTGAACTATATGGGTAAACGTGGAGTCAGTTTAGAAGCCGGTGCAGCGATTATCACAGGTTCATTTAAAGGCATTGTGAACATGGCTTTTGATGTGGAAACAAAGATTGCTTATGAAGGTTTGGGTGACTATCAAGTCACGTTTAAACGTCCTGTTTAATTTTATTTAATGGGTATTCAAAAAAATGGCTTCAATCAATTGAAGCCATTTTTTCAAAGAATATTTATTCTGTTGCGTTACGCTCGCTTTCAAGAATTTCTTCCAGCGCTTGTTTAAAACTTTCCGCTGGCTGTCCTCCTGTAATGGCGTATTTACTGTTAATGACAACAGTAGGTACCGAGTTGATGCCGCTTTGTTGCCAATGCTGTTTTAGCTTTTTCACTTCTTCTTTGTATTGTCCGCTTTCCAGTACGCCTTTCGCTGCGCTTGGATCTAGATCTACACTGGCGGCTATTTTAGATAAAATAGTGTAATCACTAACGTCTTGGTTATGGGTAAAATGTGCTTTGAATAATGCTGCTTTTAGTTCTGCTTGCTTGCCTTCCAAATGTGCCCAATGCAATAAGCGATGAGCGTCGAAAGAATTTCGCATGCGACTTTCGTCGTTGAAGTTAAAATCAAAATCGAGTTCTTTGCCGCGTTCTTGAATGGCTGCTCGGTTTTCTTCAGATTGTTCTTTTGTAATGCCGTATTTTTCCGTGATGTGTTCACTGAAACCCTGACCCTCTGGCGGCATTGACGGATTGAGTTCGAACGGTTGAAACGTGATGTTTACTTCAACCTTGTCACCCAGTTCTGCAATTGCTTTGTTTAAGTTACCAAGTCCAACTACGCACCAAGGGCACATAACATCGGAAACAAATTGGATATCTAATGAATCTTTCATGATCAATGACCTTGATGTTGGGTAGATTTATATTGATATGGGCTAAGCTCGGGAATAAAAGTGCTTAGAGGGGTAAAACGCTGTCTTCATGGTTATTTACATAATCCATGCAATATTCAGTGTAAAAGACATCTTCGATTTTAGCTTGCCTAATCAATACTTATTTGAACTTTATTAAGACGGTTTATGATTTAATGTGCGGCAATAAATTATTCCATTCATATTGTTTTTAGTTGAGTTTCCTATGCATGATATTTCTATATGGCTTCTTATCGTATTTATAGTTGGAAGTTACGTTCAGAGTATAACTGGCTTTGCTTTTGGTTTGATCGTGATGAGCGTGGCCGGATTATTTTCTTTGGTATCTCTAGACGTAGCGGCTTTTTCAGTTAGCGTATTAAGCATGGTAAATGCTGCTACTGGATTGTATGGCGGTGTATGGAAGCAAGTTAATCCTAAAAATTTAATTGTGTATTTTATTGCCTCCACGCCAGCGATCGCGATTGGCGTTTATCTACTGGATTATTTCGGTGAAAATGCATTGGATTGGTTGCAACTCTTCTTGGGTATTACCATAGTGTTAGCGTGTTTGATGAGTTTGATAAAGCCTAAGAAAGGAGCCGAACCTTCACGGCCTTGGGTGTATTTTGTGTTTGGTGGTATTTCTGGAATATTTGGTGGTTTGTTTGCCACATCAGGGCCGCCAATTTCTTATTTAATGTATCGCCAGCCTATTGCTATTAGTGTAATTCGCGCCACTTTGTTGAGCGTTTTCTTTATCTCATGCTTGATGCGAATTGCAATTATGGGCGTGGGCGGACAAATTACTGCACCCATGATTTGGGTAAGTCTATTAGGGTTGCCTTGTGTTCTTATTACCTCTGTATTGGCGAAGCGCTATCCGCCGAATATATCGCCTCAGGTGATCAAACGGATCGCTCTTATTTTATTGCTGTTATCTGGTGTTAGCTTATCGTTAAAGGCATTGCTTTAATCAGAAAGTTCAAGCATTCAAGGCTTAGAGGTGTGACAGGCTACAATAAAAAAGACACGTTATATTTTAAATTTAACGTGTCTTTTTTTAGATAGTGAATTTTTATTTCCAGTAGAAATAGGTTTTTCTAGATAACCCCAAGCTCTACTAAACGTTCATGTAAATAGCTGCCAGCAGTGTGACGTTCTGATAACACAACTTCAGGATGTGGGTGCAAGAATAATGGTAACGAAATTCGTGACTTCGTTTTATCAGCACCTTCAGGGTTAACCACGCGGTGAGATGTGGATGGGAAGTAACCTGCAGAAGCTTCTTGCAACATGTCACCAATATTAATCACTAAAGTGCCAAAGTCACAAGGCACGTCCATCCAGCTACCGTCTTTGGCTTTTACTTGTAAGCCGGGTTCATTTGCTGATGGTAAAATAGTTAATAGGTTAATGTCTTCGTGAGCGCCAGCACGAATTGCACCTAACTCCTCGTCACCTTTTAGTGGTGGATAATGTAATACGCGAAGAAGCGTTTGTTCACTGCCATCCACCATGCTGGAAAGTGATTGTGAATAATTCCCAGCGATGTCCGCGGGTGTGTGTTTTTCTACCCAAGCAAGTAGCTCTGATGCCAGAGTATTTGCTTCTGCATAATATTGACTCAATAGGGCCTTTTTATCTTCTGGGCACTGTCCCCATGGGTAATAGTGGAAATATTCTTTGATGTCTTTTTTCGTGTGACCTTTTGCTGTTTCCGATACATCAGGTGGGAAAAATCCATCTTGTGTACCCTTGTTGTATCGATAGTCGTATTTTTCTTCACTATCAAAGAATGACAGCCATTCATTGTAAATAGCGCTAACAAGAGCTTGTTGAATTGGGTGGTTTTTTAGAACGCCAAAGCCTGTTTCATGAAGAGATTTTACGAAATCTTCTTGGGCAGTTGGGCTAGTGTAATCGATGGCTTGTAGTTGCATGCTTGTTTCCTTTGTCGCTTTTTGGCAGACAGTATTGTTTATTTACATAAAGGCTTCTTTTCATGGGAAAAGAAATAATTTGTATTTTAAGACAATATTTAAGGAGATTAAGAAGACCAGCCGCTATGGAAAAAGTAGCGTAAATCGACGGTTTCAGCTTGGTAGTGTTGTGCCCATGTTATCATTTTTAGACGATCAAGAGGTCCGATTAATATCGAGTGGCCTTGTGCGCTTTGTAATGAAATTAGGGGCATTTTGGGCTTCCTAAGCATAAAAAGTAGAGATTTCTAAAACAATACATCATTTTTGATGTGTAATGGTAGTTTACTGCCTGAATTGTGTTTTTTGAAGGCAGTTGGTAAAAAAAAGGTATATTTTGGAATGGTTTACCGTTAGTTTGGTCTATACTGTTTTGGTCGAATCGTTTTTCTGATCGGCTTTTTTACACTTCTTCAATATCAGCACTACTGCGTTAAAGGAAGCTTTTTCAGCTTCAGATATGGTTCAGATCTCAGTTCTTTTTAAGCTTAGGCAATTAGCACACTCCTTGTGTTTTCATCTAATTAAAGAGGGTTCATGACTATGAATACATTTTTCGATTCGTTTAAAAATCACTTTTTAATCTCCATGCCCCACCTTGACGACCCACACTTTGAACATACGGTTATTTATCTTTGCCAACATACAGAAGATGGCGCGATGGGAATAATCATTAATCGTCCTTCTAATATCGATTTTACTGAATTAGCTAATCATCTTGATATGTCAATTAGCGCCCATCATTTGGCAGCAGAATCAATTTATACTGGTGGCCCTGTGGAAGCAGAGCGAGGTTTTATTCTTCATACTACAGATAAAAAGTGGAGCAATACTCTACCTGTAACAGATGAGGTTTCTTTATCGGCTTCTTTGGAGGCGCTAGAAGACATAGGGCAAGGTAATGGTCCAAATGCTTTTCGCATTACATTAGGGTGTGCTGGTTGGGATGCTGGACAATTAGAATCTGAAATTGCAAATAATGATTGGCTGGTATGTGAGGCGGATTTAGACGTATTATTCCATACACCAAGTGATATGCAATTTACCGCTGCAACTCAAGTACTGGGAATTGATATGACAAGACTTTCACCGGATATAGGACATGGTTAATGACAGCGTCAATCTCGACAGAAACGTCTTTAAAGGATAGTCAGAAACCCAATACTGTTCGTTCAGTATTGGGTTTTGATTTTGGTACAACCCGAATGGGGCTCGCTATTGGTCAAAGCATTACCGGTACTGCTCAACCATTGGATCCGATTAAAGCAAAAGACGGCATTCCTAACTGGGATGAAATCACGAAAGTGGTCGAAGAATGGAGACCAGATGCGTTTGTGGTTGGATTACCATTAGACATGGATGGCGCTGAAAATGAGATGTGTCAACGGGCACGTAAATTTGCCAAACGATTACATGGACGTTTTAATCTCCCTTACCATATGATGGATGAACGATTGTCTTCTTACGAAGCAAAAGGGCAGGTAATCGCACGAGGCGGGAACCGTAATTTCAAGGACAACTCTGTTGACGGTTTGGCAGCTCAAATGATTCTAGAAACTTGGTTTGCAGAATCTCTCTAAATCATCCATTAATAAACTGTTAAGATAGAAACAGTGATTTTATAAGCAAGGTATGAGTAATAATGAAGTTAGATTTAGAACATTCTCTAGCGTCAATGAAAACGCAATTGGCTGAGTATTGTAAAAAGAAAAATATTGAAGATGCCATTGTTGTCGGAATTCATACTGGTGGCGTTTGGGTGGCTGAACACCTAATGTCTGCCGTACCAACAAGCGAACCACTTGCGACATTGGATATTACTTTTTACCGTGATGATTTCACGAAAGCGGGATTAAACCCCAAAGTAAATCAAACGCAGTTGCCGGCTATTGAAGATCGACACGTTATTTTGGTTGATGATGTTTTGATGTCTGGTCGAACGATTCGTGCGGCGATGAATGAGATTTTTGACTTTGGTCGTCCAGCCAGTATTACCTTGGCTATCCTATATGATCTTGGGCAACATGAATTGCCTATTTCTGCAGACGTAGTGGGTGAGCATTTAACGCTTAATCCTGATCAAAGGGTTAAGTTAACTGGGCCTCAACCCATGAAGGTTTCCTTAGTGGATGCGCATTAATATAGCTTATAGCGCTTTATTTTTTACTTAACAAATACGACAATTAGAAAATGGATAAGATTAACGATCAAATAGCTGAAGAGAATTCGATTTTGCCAGTCATTCTGGTGAAGTCACTATTTGCGTTACTGTTTTGCATTTTTAATGCCCGGTTTTAGTTTTACTGACCGGGCATTTTTCTATCTAAATGCAGGCTTCTGATTGTGAGGTTCTTTCAGAATAAAAACGATTCAATACAAAAAGACTATTTTAAATGAGAAAGACGATACCGTCTTTGCAGTTTGAGGAAAGCAAACCATGATGCGATCCGACCCTCGGGCATTACAGTTAAATGAACACGGTCAACTAAAACACTTCCTGACACTAGATGGACTTGATAAAACCATTTTGACTGAGATTCTTGATAGAGCAGAATCTTTCCTTTCGATGGGGGAACAGTCTGTTAAGAAAGTGCCATTACTGCGAGGCAAGACAGTAGTTAATCTGTTTTTTGAAAACTCCACTCGAACTCGTACAACATTTGAGTTGGCCGCTAAGCGCTTATCAGCGGATGTTATTAATTTGAATATTGAAACTTCGGCGACGTCGAAGGGTGAGTCTTTACTCGATACTCTAAAAAACCTAGAAGCCATGCAAAGTGACATGTTTATTGTTCGACACTCTGATAGCGGTGCCCCTCATTTTATTGCGGAACACTGTACGCCAAACGTTGCGATAATTAATGCGGGTGATGGCCGTCACGCTCACCCAACTCAAGCTATGTTAGACATGTTGACGATTCGTCGTCATAAAGGCAGTTTTGATGGTCTTAAAATCGCTATTGTTGGTGATATTTTGCATTCACGGGTGGCTCGTTCTCAGCTACAGGCACTCACTACATTAGGTGTGGATGATATTCGTTTGGTTGGGCCAAAAACCTTAGTGCCAAGCTTTTTTTCAGAAATGGGTGCGACCATTTGTCATGATCTAGAAGCGGGTTTGAAAGACGTTGATGTGGTCGTCATGCTGCGCTTACAGAAAGAGCGTATGAAAGGCGCATTATTACCAAGTGAAGGTGAGTTCTACCGTTTGTATGGTTTGACGGAAGAATCCCTTGCATGGGCAAAGCCCGATGCCATTGTTATGCACCCAGGTCCAATTAACCGAGGTGTAGAGATTTCTTCAGAAGTGGCGGATGGCAAACACTCTGTGATTTTGAATCAGGTTACCAATGGTATTGCTGTGCGTATGGCAGTTATGTCTATGGCAATGAGTGGACAGTTGCAAAGTGATGAAACGCCAGCAGCGAAGGATGAAAAATAGCATGAAATTACGTATTCAAAATGGTCGTTTAATCGACCCTAGCCAAAACCTTGATAAAGTCACAGACTTATTCATAGACAACCATAAAATTGTTGCCATTGATGAAGCTCCTGCAGGTTTTGAGAATGCAGAAATCGTTGATGCATCTGGACATTGGGTATTACCCGGTTTGGTGGATCTTGCTGTGTCATTGCGTGAACCTGGTCAAACTCAAAAAGGCAATATTGCAACAGAAGGTCGGGCTGCTGTTTCTGGTGGGGTGACAACGGTTATTTGCCCTCCTGATACTCGTCCTATTGTTGATACACCAGCCGTTGCTGCGCTTATTCAAGACAAAGCAGATGAAGCAGGTATGGCCAATGTCTTTCCTATCGGTGCGTTAACGCAAGGCTTAGAGGGCGCGCAGCTAAGTAACATGGTTGCTCTAACAGATGCAGGTTGTGTCGCCTTGTCGAATGATAGGCATGCAATGGTGAATACAAAGGTCTTGTCGCGAGCGCTTGAATACGCCGCTACCCATGATTTATTGGTTGTCTTTCATCCTGATGAAAAGAGTTTATCCGAAGGTGGTTGTGCTCATGAAGGCTTGATGTCTACGATGCACGGTTTAGGTGGCATTCCGGACACTGCGGAAACGGTCGCGTTAATGCGAGATTTATTGTTGGTTGAAAAAACTGGAGTACGGGCACATTTTGCCCGTTTGTCCTGTGCGAAATCTGTTGAAATGGTTGCTGATGCAAAAGCTGCTGGCTTAGACGTTACAGCTGATGTGGCAGTCCACAACTTATTGCTCAGTGACGATGTATTGAATCAATTTGATGGTCGTTATCATGTGTTGCCACCATTGCGTGGTGAAAATGATCGTTTGACGTTAATCGAAGGTATTAAGCAAGGTGTGATTTCTGCCATTTGTTCTGATCATCAACCACATGAAAAAATGGCAAAAGTTGCGCCATTTGCGGCAACTGAGCCTGGTATGGCGAATGTGGAAATATTGCTGCCACTAGCGATGAAGCTGATGGATGAAGGTGATTTAGACTTCTCTACTTTGTTGATGTGTTTAACTTCTGGTCCAGCCGCATGCTTTGGGTTGGAAGCAGGTTCTTTATCCGTAGGTAGTTTTGCTGACTTTATGTTGTTTGATAGTACTGCCCGTTGGACATGGAATTACGAAGATAGAAAGACCAAAGGACATAACTCACCTTACTTTGGTGATGAATTTGTTGGTCGAGTTGTGAGCACTTATATCTCAGGTCAGCGTGTTTATCAGGCTATTTAACCCAATATTTAAGGTATAGTTGAGCTTTTAATGCATATTGTGCTTACTATACCTTTACTTTTCTTATTAGGTGTTTAATCTAGTTTGAACTACAGTTTACTATGGTTTTAATTTTTTATGCCTATCGACACTACGAGTTCATCACTGAAGGAACAGCAGATCTTGCGTTCTCGTGTAGCCTCTCTTGAAAAAGAGAAAGAGTTTATAAAGAAGCTTTATGCCGATATGCCCAAAATGCTTTTGGCCGTAACAAAAGGTGCTCCTTTGAGTGCTTTGCTTAATCGTTTTAAAGATAAACTACAAACTCAATTACCTAATACATATTGTCTTTTTATCGTTTGTGATAAAGATTGTACTCAATGGCGACTGCAATATATTGATCCTATCAACGATGAATTATTGAATTCAAACGGTCAGCTGGCTACCTTGCCTCAAGCTTTGATAACGTTTGCAGCTAAATCTTCTTGTCTTAAACGCCATGATGCTGATATTCAAAATTCAGCAGATTGGAATCTTTGGCATAGCTTTCTAGATGCACACTCTTTTTCTGACGTCTCTATGGTGAGTGTGCCTGATGGTCGTGGTTTTATTTATTTGATGCTGTCTTTTCAGAAAAAAGAGACAAGTCTCGAAGAAAATTTAATGTCACTTGCATTGGATAATTATACCGCCTGGGTTAATGCTGCATTCGAACGTGAAAAAGCTGATTTTTTATTATTGGAAGACAGTCATAGAGATCCAGAAACAGGACTGCTTCGCCGTTATAGTTTTGAAAACAGCTTTAACATCGTTTTGAAAGATTCTCGTCGCCATTTTCAAAGAGCAGCCTTGTTGTCTTTACGTTTATTATCAAATGAAAAAATAGAAAACGCAGAGTTAAAAGTATTAGCAGAAGTTATGCAGGATGCGGTGCGTGATAATGATCTAATGGCTCATTATGATGAACGTGAGCTGGTTATGGGGATTCGTATTCGCCATTTAGAAGATGCTGAAGTCGTTGCTACTAAACTCTTAGAGTCGATACAAAAGCCTGAGTATGCAAAAAATCGTTTAATTCGTGCAGGTCTTTCTATCGGTATTGCTTTTTATCCGGAACATTCTTCTCTCGACTCACTTCATCAAGCGGCTTTTTCAGCAGCGAATTCTTTAAAAAATGTATCGGGTTATCGTCTTGAATTTCATGATGCATTCTATGACTCTAGCTCAGAGTGTTATTCCTTATAAGCTTTTTTTGTCTTTTTAAATAGTGTTATGATGCGCATCTAATTGCCTTCTCATGTCGAGAAAGAAATTAGATGCGCATTGTATAAACGTTATATTTTAATTAGAAAGAGGAAATAGGTGCGATGACCATTGGTGTTGAAACGACTGAATCGATAAATATTAAATCAAACCTAAACCTTGTTTCTAAACAAATTGAACAGCTAGCTCAACGACATCATCGTGAAGTGAAAAGTGTTCGGTTGTTGGCTGTGAGTAAAACGAAACCAGTATCAGCATTGAAAGCTGCTTATGATGCAGGCCAAAGAGCATTTGGTGAAAACTATGTTCAAGAAGCTGTCGATAAACATCAGGCTTTGTCTCACCTTACTGATATTGAATGGCACTTTATTGGGCCTATACAATCAAACAAATCGCGCCTGATTGCTGAAACCATGCACTGGGTACATTCTGTAGATCGTGAAAAAATTGCACGTCGACTTAGTGAACAGCGTCCCAAGGGTCTGCCTCTATTAAATGTGTGCATTCAGGTAAACATTAGTGGCGAAGAGAGTAAATCTGGGATTTTGTTATCGAATTTAGACAGTATGGTTGATTTAATTGCTAGCTTACCGAATTTACAACTCAGAGGCTTAATGGCAATACCTGCACCGCAAGATAACCATGAAGCACAATGTGCAGTTTATCGACCTTTGACACAGGCTTATCTTGAATTAGCCAAATCCGATAGCATGATAGATACCTTATCGATTGGTATGTCTGGAGATCTGTCTGCAGCGATTCAATCTGGTAGTACCATGGTTCGTGTTGGTACCGCTATTTTTGGAGAACGAGATTACTCGACCAGTGTGTAATGTTTTTTGGTTTACGCTACTTTCTTAAAGAAAACAAATAGGATATGAAATGACACCGAGTATTGCTTTTATTGGCGTGGGAAATATGGCGAGAGCTATTTTTAGTGGCATGCTAGCTAGTGGTTATCCTGCGGAGAAAATTATAGGAACGTCGAGAACACCAGAAAAGCGTGAGTATTATCACGACCAATATGGCATCTCTATGTTAGCAGATAATGATTTAGCCATAGAGCAAGCTGACGTGGTTGTGTTATGCGTTAAACCAGCTCAAATGCAAGCGGTAGTCGAAGAGTTTTCAGCCCAAGTACGAGATGATCAAATGTTTATCTCGGTTGCAGCAGGTATTGAACTAGATGCGCTCGCATTCTGGCTAGGGAAACCTGTTGCTGTCGTAAGAAGTATGCCAAATACACCTTCACAGTTAGGTGCCGGTATGACAGGGTTAATCGCTAATGAACATACCTCGGAAGAACAAAAAGCCTTGGTTAGTAAGTTGTTCTCTAGTATTGGCAACTCAGTATGGGTGAAAGATGAGGCTCATATGCATACAGTGACTAGCTTATCAGGCAGCGCTCCTGCTTATTTTTTCCGCTTCTTAGAAGCCATGATTAGTAATGGTAAAGCTCAGGGGTTGGATGAAAAAACAAGCAGAGAATTAGCCAGCTACACAATGCTGGGTGCGGCAAGAATGGTCATTGAATTAGATGAGCCAATTTCTCAACTGCGTAAAAATATTACCTCGCCAAATGGGACAACAGAGCAGGCTTTGTTATCTCTTGAGGCATCCGACATTGATAAAGTGGTTGCTGATGCAATGATTGCATGTGTCAATCGATCAAAAGAAATGACAGAAAACTTCTCTGTCAAGAATGACTGATTAAGGAATACCTAGCATGAATGCCGATCCATTTGTTACGTTAGTAAAGGTTGTTTTGAACCTATACTTATTTATTGTTTTATTGCGTTTAGTGCTTCAACTCACTCGAGCTGACTTTTATAACCCAATAAGCCAAGGTGTTGTAAAGGCGACAAGCCCTTTAGTGCTGCCTTTACGGAAAATTATTCCAGCGATTGGCCGTATTGATACCGCTTCTCTTGTATTGGCGTTGGCAGTGCAATTGTTAACTGTTTTCGTCATTGTTTTGATGAAGGGAGCGACACTATCTGCTGTTGGTTACACCATATATACGGTTGCAGGAACCTTCTATCATTTGCTAGATTTGTATTTCTGGGCCATGCTAATTTCTGTCATATTAAGTTGGGTGGCACCTGGTGCGAATCATCCGGGAGCCATGTTGGTTGGACAGATTACTGAGCCTTTGTATCGCGTGTGTCAGCGTGTGATTCCGCCTTTAGGTGGATTGGATTTATCGCCTATTTTTATCTTCCTTGCGATTTCTTTTTTAAAACAAATATTGGGCCCTTACAGTATTTAATATCGCAAAATATTCAGAGTCATTAAGAAGGTTAAAAATCTTAAGTTACTCAGTGAATTGAGAACGGGGTCATATTCCTATATGATGCGACCCCTAATTGGGAACTACAGCGGACAACTAGGTCGTCAGCTACCCCAACTCCTTCTCCCTTATTTAATGTTGGATGAAAGCTATGAGTACGATTGCGGTTTATCCGGGGACATTTGACCCGATTACAAACGGCCATACGGATTTGGTGGAGCGCGCATCAAAGTTGTTCGAAAAGGTTATTGTTGCCGTTGCAGCAAGCCCAAAGAAACGCCCTGTACTAACTCATGAAATGCGTATTTCATTAGCTAAAAAAGTATTAGGACATTTACCGAACGTTGAAGTGGTTGGTTTTGATAACCTACTTACGGAGTTTACTCGTTCAGTGAGTGGCAAGGTCGTAATTCGTGGATTACGTGCTGTTTCTGATTTTGAATATGAATTTCAGTTAGCAAACATGAACCGTGCCATTGCGCCTGATGTAGAAAGTATCTTTTTAACACCTTCTGAAAAGCACTCTTACATATCGTCAACATTAGTAAGAGAAATTGCGTCTTTGAATGGTGATTTTGGGCAATTTGTTAACCCAGAAGTAAAACGTATTCTGCAAGAGCATTATCAGACAGCATAATAGTTGTTATCTGGATATGCTGTGGAAACATGAAGTGTTTTTTAGGAGAGAATAATGTCTCTTATCATTACTGATGAATGTATAAACTGTGATGTTTGTGAACCTGAGTGCCCAAATGAAGCCATCTCTCAGGGTGATGAAATTTATGTGATTGAGCCGTCAAAATGTACAGAGTGCATCGGCCATTTTGATGAACCTCAGTGCCAACAGGTTTGTCCAGTAGATTGCATACCATTGGACCCTAATCACAAAGAAAGTGAAGAGCAACTGATGGAAAAGTACTTAACGCTTACCGGTCAACTTTAGTCAAAGGTTGTTACAACTATCGATACAAATGGATTTATATTTTTAGCTGGTATTTTGCTGCTTGTCAGTATTTTAGCCAGCTCTTTAACGATACGTGTTGGTCTACCCTTGTTACTTGTTTTCCTCGGAATGGGGATGTTAGCAGGTGAAGAGGGGATTGGCCGACTGGCTTTTGACAACCCAAATCTTGCTTTTTTTGTTGGTAATCTTGCTCTTGCTGTCATCTTATTAGATGGTGGCATGCGCACCAAAACCAGTACTTTTCGAGTGGCTTTATGGCCTTCTTTCTCTCTAGCAACTCTTGGTGTTGTTCTCACTACAGCTGCTGTTGGCTCATTTGCCGCTTGGTTGCTTGATGTGCAACTTATCTATGGTTTATTACTAGGGGCTATTGTTGGCTCGACTGATGCCGCCGCTGTATTTAATTTGCTTCGCAATAGTGGTGTTAGTCTGAATGAGCGTGTTGGCGGTACGTTAGAGATAGAGTCTGGAGCCAATGACCCGATGGCTATCTTGTTGGTGGTGATGCTGACAGGACTGTTGCAAAGTAATGATCATTTAGGTGTTTGGGCATTTTTAGGGCAAATGCTTCAGCAATTTGCCATTGGTGGTGTGGCTGGTGTTTTAGGTGGAAAACTACTGTTACTGGTATTGCGTAAAGTACCTTTAGTGGAAGGCTTGTATGCCTTACTGATTATTTCTTTTGGCCTTGCTGTATTTTCCGGCGTTAATATTATTGGTGGCAGTGGTTTTCTAGCGGTCTACCTAGTTGGTTTGACTGTTGGTAATGGTCGTATCAAACAGCTTGAATCTATTTCTCAAGTTATGGACGGCTTGGCTTGGTTGGCTCAGGCCGGAATGTTCCTCTTGCTAGGGCTTTTGGTGACACCATCTAGCTTGCTGATTCATGGCTTTGAAGCTGTTGCGATTGCTGCTTTCTTGATTTTTATCGCACGCCCTGTTGCTGTGATGATTTGTTTATTGCCATTTGATTTTCGTTGGCCAGAACGTTTTTATATTAGTTGGGTTGGATTGCGTGGTGCTGTGCCCATTGTCTTGGCGCTTTATCCTGTTATTGCTGGTCTCTCAAATTCCGAACTACTATTTGAAATTACTTTCACTGTTGTACTGATTTCCCTGTTATTACAAGGTTCGACTGTTCCTTGGATGGCCCGTTGGTTAAAAGTGGTCGTGCCTCCAGCGCCAGCACCGACAACTCGCTTCTCTTTGATTGACGATGTTAGTTCTCATCATTCGTTAGAACTGTATGAATTCTTAGTTCAAGCTGAGTCTGTACGTATTCCTGCTGCGATTGTTCAAAATATACCAAGTGAAACTGTCTCAACGCCTCAGTTGGTCGCTTTAGTACGAGATCAACAACCTATTGTGGTGAATACAGAAACAGCTCTGAAGGCTGGAGATCGCATCTGGATGCTATTGCACCCAGAGGATGTGAACGACGTAGCCGTTATTTTCTCTCAACAAACATCAGGATCCTTCTTCTTACAGAACTTCTTTGGTGAGTTCGCGATTCGTGGTGATGCTTCTTTATTAGATTTGGCTAAAGTCTATGGTGTTTCGATAGAGGGTATTAACGAAGGTGATACAGCCGCAGAGCTGTTGCAACAACAGCTTGGTAAAGGTTTGGTGGTTGGCGATAGAGCTCGTTTTGGTAATCTCCGTCTTACCATTCGAGAGATGAAAGGTAATCAAATTGAAATGATAGGGCTTAAATTACAGAGTAAGTAACATTAAGCATTAAGCATTAAGCATTAAGCATTAAGCATTAAGCATTAAGCATTAAGCATTAAGCATTAAGCATTAAGCATTAAGCATTAAGCATTAAGCATTAAGCCCCACCATTTTTATTTAAACTTGCTGTTAGTCATCAAATAACTTTCCAATCTCACCCAAGGGTGGAATGACTTGATCATCATTGATTAACACAATTAGCCCTGCTGCATTGATGACATCATTGGTTTGAGGATGCGTCACTACCTCACCATTGGTTTGTACATAGCCTAATGCTGTCCCAATGTCTTTTTGAATTAAGGTGGTAACTACCCTTGCCCAAGTGACATTAGAAAGTCGAACATTCAAACGAATCGTATGATCGCCTTGATGGCGAAATAGATCTTCCAGTACTTGTTCTGTTCCTGGCGCCATTAATGAGCGTACCAGCATTTCTGGATAAGCTCTGACGGGTCTAATAACTGCATTTGCGCCTGCATTTTTGAATCGAGGTCGATTCGAATCATTAATGGCTTCCGCCATAATAAATGCTGACGAGTTTAACGCTTGAATACGATGCAAAATATCAAAGGTTAAGCTGTCACTATGACTGTCTTGTGCATCAGAAGATAAAACAATGATGTACTTAGCTTTATCTGTTCCCGCGGACAACAACATACCATCTTCTAATGCATCACCTGTATGATGAACCACACCTTGTGCTCTTAGATCCAACGGCAGTCCTTCGGGAAACGCCGTTGTTAAGATTTGAATTGGAGTATCGGCAAATTCAGGCGTTTGTGTAATCTGACTAACCAAGAGACCTAAATAGCGCTCAGCGTCGTATTTTGGTGTGTTGATAATCAATATATGGTTTTGCATTTCATTCCACCTTATAAAGCCTTTAACGCGCATTTCTTTTTTGACCATTCTGAGTTCGACATAGTCACTGGCCATTTGCGCGAGTAAGGTTATTCCCATGCCATAAATTAAGACAATGGTTGAGAGTTGCCCCCAAAAAGTAACTGCTGAGATATCGCCATAACCTGTTGTGCTTGCTGATGTCATGGTTAGCCAAAAGGCTTGCCACCAGTTTAGATCCTCGAAAAACACCATGGTTAAACTGTGTAAGCCAATGACACCTGCTAACAAAATAAGGCGTTTTCTTAAATCACTAGACTCATGCAAATGTACTTTGTCACGAAACCTTCGACGGCTGTTTTTTCGTTTTAAGAGCAGTCTAAGAGCGTCCATTTTACCTCAGTGTATTATTCGGCTGGCATAGCGTAGTCAAGCTGACGCCATGATTCATAAACCATCACAGCGACGGTATTCGAGAGGTTCAAGCTACGCGAATTTGCCTGCATAGGTAAACGCAGTCTTTGAGGAAGTGGTAAGGCCTCAATGAACTCAGCAGGCAAGCCACGAGTTTCAGGGCCAAAAACCAACACATCATTTGCTACAAAACTGGCTTCGCTATGGATTCGGCTGCCTTTAGTTGTTAGCGCATAAATAGTGCCTATGTCGTTTTGATCAACAAAAGCCTGAAAATCAGGATAGCGTTTTAAGCGAGTAAACTCGTGATAATCTAGTCCAGCTCGGCGTAGTTTTTTATCATCTAGATCAAAACCAAAAGGTTCGATTAAATGTAATTGATAACCTGTGTTGGCACACAGGCGAATTACGTTACCCGTGTTCGGTGGAATCTCTGGTTGGTAAAGTACAATATGAAGCATTAGTTTTATCTCCTTGATATTAGAGAGATAATAGCAGAGGAGTAGAAGAAACTAAGTTTTTAATTTTTTTTCAAAAAAACAGTTGACCAGAAAAACGGTTTCTCTATAATACGCCCCACTTGCCCAGATAGCTCAGTCGGTAGAGCAGAGGATTGAAAATCCTCGTGTCGGCGGTTCGATTCCGTCTCTGGGCACCATGATTAAAGAAAGCTCGCTTTTTATAAGCGGGCTTTTTTTATGTCTGGAGTTTGTGGAGGTTTTATTTTTAAAACCATATAAGATTTTGATTTATATGTTTTTTATTTCTATTTTGTGGTTTGTCTGTGTTTTTGTCTTTTCTTTTTTCTCTTCTGGTTTTTTGTAATTGCTGTATTTTCCTTCTTCTTTTTAAATGGGTTAGGTGAACAAAAGTTTAACTATTTGATTTTGTTGCATTTGGGCGGTGGTTTTTTGGTTTTTGTATCGAGGTAATCTGGGGAAATGCTTTACCTGCTCACTCAATAGGGGATAGGTCAAAAGGCAGGTTAACCAGTGTGTCATTCATGTAGCTGCTTTCTTGTTCCCCGATATCTCATGATCAATCGTACGGCGATTGGATGCTGTTATGCTAAATATGTCCAAAATTGACAATCTCATTTACCATGGTAAGAGAGCTATGGCGAGAGGAGAAGGTGATGAATGTTAATTTAAGTTCGGTTTTTGAAGACTATATAAAGCAACAGCTTGATACGGGCATGTACAACAATGCCAGTGAAGTTATCCGCGAGGCTTTGCGTATCAAAATGCAGCAAGATGAAGTTTATGAGGCTAAATTAGGCTCATTACGTGCTGCGGTAACGGCTGGGTTAGAAAGTGGTGAGCCTGAGGCGTTTGACGTGAATAGTATCCTCGCAGAGGCGAAAGGACGCGCGGGTCTTGATGCTTAAGGTTTTTATTCGTCCCCTTGCTCGTCAGGATATGTTGGGTATTTGGCAGTACACGTTTGAAGCATGGGGGATTTCAGTTATCTCAAAGGAATGGCTTCAACGTATGACAAGCTTGCTGGTGCACCGCAGTTAGGCCGAGCAGCAGACTTTATTCAAAAAGGCATACGACTCTATTTCTTTAAACACCACATCATTTTGTATCAGGTCACTGAGACACAATTAGACATCATTCGCGTTTTGCATGAGCGCATGGATGTTAGCCGCCATAAAATGGTTTAACGTTAATATAGAGGTAGTAATGCCAACAATCTGTGTTGATTTTGATGAACATTTCACGAGTTTTCTATCGGATTTAAAGGCAACGGGGCGTTATCGCAATGCAAGTGAAGCGGTGCGTGCAGTTCTTCGTCTTTTGGAAGAACAAGAGGCGGAATATCAGACTAAACTGGAGACTTTACGCCAAGCTTTGCAAGCCGGAGAGGACAGCGGTGAGAGTGGTCTCACGCATGCACAAATCATCGCCAAGGTAAATGCCCAATAACTACATCTATCCAACGCTTGCCGAACAAGACCTCATTGGTATTTATCTTTATACCGCTCAAAAATAGGGAGAGAAACAAGCTGATACTTATGATTTAGAGCTTGAGTTAGCTGTAAACATACTGGCGGGCTCGCCTAATATTGGCCGCGCTTCTCATGAAATAGAAGTAGGTTGTTGCTGTTTTGAACATAAACATCACACCCTCTTTTAGCGTCAGAAACAAACCGATATTTTGATTGTGCGCTTTTGCATGAAGCAATGGATATCCATCATCACATATCAGGCTAAAATCCCCCCTTGTTTAATTTTCACTCCCATTTTTTCTAGCTGTTGCCTGAATTTACTTTATTTCACCGAATATCCTTATCTGATTAGACAATAAAGTTGTAAACAAAAAGTGACTATCAATATGTTAAGGCGCTCTTTTTTGTGATGTTGTAAGGTATCGGTTCCATTTGTACATTTCATGTACATAATCACTACATAACGTAACTATTAATCAACGCTTCATGTTCTCTACTTTCGTTATTCTTTAAAGTCTATTTAAAGGAGTAAGTGAAGATGATGAAGGCAGTCACTGTGGTATTGTTAACTGCACTTGGGTATTTCTTGCTCGGGGTGGCGGGGTTGTCGGTCGCAATCTCTCCAGGTTATTCCTCCATTATTTGGCCCGCTTCTGGCCTTGCTGTTGCCGCAGTGATGTTTTTTCCTCGATTTGCTCCATTTGGTGTGCTGCTGGGTTCCTTTTTGGTCAATATGGGAGGAACTTGGGTAAATCATGATGCCATTGCTTTTCTGTTACCTTTTCTTATCGCTGTCGGCTCTACACTGCAAGCCTGTATTGGCGCTTATTTAGTGCATCGTTTTATTGGTGTTCCCTTTCGTTTTCATCGAATCCGTTTGGTGTCGCGTTTTGTTTTCATGGTGGCGGTTTTATCGACCATGATAGGTGCGAGTGTTGGTGCTGGTGCTCTATTGTATTTGGGAGTGATTGACGAAGGTGCTTTGTTAACTAATTGGTTGATTTGGTGGGTGGGAAATATCATTGGTGTGTTGATCTTTGTGCCTTTCCTGGCTATCTGCTTCCCTCGTTATTTTGATAACCATTTTGAACACCCTCTGCGTTTGTTGGGCGGTTTTTTGTTTGTGTTGGTGCTGACATCCGTTTTATCTCTTGGCGCGAGCTATTCTGAATGGAATAAACAGACTAAGGAGTTTAGAGCTAACGCTGAGTTGCTTGAGGTGCTGCTCAATAATCGTATTAAAAATACGGTGGATATTTTGTACAGTTTTGTAGGTTTGATGAGAGGCAGTGAGCATCTTGAAGCCAATGAGTTTGAATCATTTGCAAGTAGTGTGATGCAAAGGGACGACTCAATTCGTGGCGTATCGTTAAACTTTAAAGTGTCTGGTAAGGACATTGCTGCTTTTGAAAAGGACATTCAAAAAACTCATTCAGATTTTATTTTTAAGGTAAAAGAAAGAAATACGGAAGGGGAGCTTGTTCCTGTAACGCTAAGAGATAAGCACATAGTTGTTACCTTTATTTCACCCGTTAGCCGTAACCGAGCCGTTCTTGGTTACGATATCTATTCTCAATCTGATCGACAGCTTGCTCTTGATCAAGCGATTTCGCTGAGAGATGTATATCCTACAACGCCCATTAGGCTTATTCAGCGGTCAGATGGGGTATTACTTTTTTTACCTTTTTTCGATCAAACAACGGATGAATTTTTAGGTGTAGCAACGGCCGTTATTGAGATTGATGAATTGACACATTTGATTGTTGAGCAGGGATTGTTGCCAAATACTGAACTGTATTTGGTTGATATGAATGAGACCGGTCAGCCTATCCTAGTAACAAAAAGTGAGTCAGCAAGTTTGTCCATAGATGAACTTATTACGCGCTATGGGGCTAATGAGTTCAATCATGCTGTTGGTTTCGATATTGATGTTGGTGGCAAGTCATGGCACCTGTTTCAAACCAGTGACAGTTACTTTTTTAAACAGCCTTGGATTGTTCATTTCATTTTAGCTTGTGGTTTTCTTATTTCAGGATTGTTTGGCTGGTTCTTATTAATAGTGGGTGGCTATGCCGCAGAGGTTGAGAATAAAGTTAGATTAAGAACGCAAGATTTACAGTTAGCGAACGAATCTTTAAAAAAATCTGAGCTAGAACAAAGTAAGGCGAAAAACGAAGCGGAAGAAGCAAATCATGCAAAAAGTGAGTTTCTGGCTAACATGAGCCATGAAATTCGCACGCCGTTAAATGGGGTAATTGGTTGTTTATCTTTATTAATGAGTACCAAGCTGCAAGATGAGCAGATGAGCTTGGCAAAACTGTCTCAGCGGAGTGCTGAATCTTTATTGGATATTGTTAACGATATTCTCGATTTGTCTAAAATTGAGATGGGTAATTTAATATTAGAGAAAGAAGTCTTTGAACTGAGTGATCTTATTGAAGACGTAGCAAGTGTATTTACTCTCAAAGCTGAAGAAAAAGGGGTTACGCTAAATGTGCCCGCTACTGTTATTCCTGAATTGAATTTACGTGGGGATCGTCTGCGTATTAAGCAAGTTTTGGTTAATCTTGTTGGTAACGCTGTTAAGTTCACAGAAAAAGGCGAGGTGTCATTATATCTTGAGGTTGATCCTTTATCAGATGAATCAATTATTTTACGTATTGCTATTGTTGATACTGGTATTGGGGTTTCTGAAGAAGATCAAAGGCACTTATTTCGACGTTTTAAGCAGGCTGACGGTTCAACAACACGACGATTTGGTGGAACGGGTCTTGGTTTAGCGATCAGCAAGGAAATGATAGAGGCAATGGAGGGGAGTATCAACTTAATCTCCGTAGAGGGTGAGGGGTCTACTTTTACCTTTAATATTCCGCTTGATCTGGGGGGATTCCGAAAAGGTTGAAGCACTCAATTATGATGCTAGTGTCATTTTAATTTATCAAAACAACACGGGACGGAAGTATTTAGAAGATTTATTGGCTTCATTAAACGTCAAATACGATTCTTATGAGAGTCTCAATGATGCTTTATCAGAGAGTCTATGGAGTGGTCATTGTGTTTTGTTGGATTCACAAGCTCTAAGGCATGCTGACTCTTCTGATATTTTTAAGTTGAAAGCGCTCTGTAAAGAAAAAGAACTGTCTCAAGTATTTCTGCATGAGCATTCAAATATAAATTTTAATCTAGAGGGGTATGATGCATCTCTAATTAAGCCTATATTTAGTAAATCATTAGTGGATGTATTGGATAATCTAAACCCCTTATATTTAGGAGCTCCTAGTATGGTGCTAAAGGAAGTTGAAATGACGGCTGAGGGCCGACCTGTATTTAAGGCAAAAGTGCTGTTAGCAGAAGATAATTTAACGAATCAAATTGTGGCTCGTGGGTTGTTGAGCTTATACGGAGTAGAAGTTGTTGTTGCCGAGAATGGCCAAAAGGCCGTTGAACAAGCCATGTCTACTAAGTTCGACTTGATTTTCATGGATTGTCAGATGCCTATTATGGACGGTTATGAAGCCACCAGAAAAATTCGACAATTAATAGAAGGCCAAACAGCACAAGATGTTCCTATTGTTGCGTTAAGCGCTAATGCAATGACAGGCGATGAGGATGAATGTTTCTCTGCTGGTATGAATGATCATATTGCAAAACCTGTGTCACAAGATAAGCTAGTTGCCATTTTAATGAAATGGCTCTCTTAATATGGTTGTTGGATAGAAAGGAGTTCTTTTACCATGTTTGAACAAGAAGTATTTAATGGCGCAGATTATGAGACCCGTCTTGCTCGTAACCATGATTTGATGGTTCTGGTTGCTGGTGAGTTTATTATGGAAGCGACAGAATTGTATGAATGCCTACAAGTGCATTTGGCGTCTCATGACTGGGTTAACCTTGCGATTGTTGCACATCGATTGAAAGGCGCTAGTTTGGAAGTATCTGGTTATCGCTTTTGTCAGCTTATTACGGAAGTTGAAGCGCTAGTGAAAGTGCATGATTTTGATAGATTAACTGCACGCCTTACCTCTCTTACTGTTGAATTTGATAAGTTAGTGATTGCTCTTAATCAAGAGGTATTAGCTTAAAACGATTGCTTTTATTTCGCTTTATTTTTCTATTAGGCTAAAGCCTTTAGTGGCTTTTTTTGATTTTTTTCCTGTCTTATTTTCTCTTTTGAGTTGCCACAAGTTCATTCGTTTTTTTACATCGTTTTTCATTTCTGAGCGTGATTCTTCTCCTTTCGTTTCATATTTGTATTATTTTTAATAAAAAACTTTCATTTGAAAATAATTGTATTTCAAATGAAACCTAACTATCATCAAATTGAAACATTTGCTGTTTATAGTCGTTCTTTCTTTTCTAATAAAAACTCATTGTGAGGAACACAGAAATGCATAAATTTAAGTTAGCGTCAGTTGTTGTTGGTATGTCTCTTGCGAGCTCAGCGTTCGCAGCGACAGAAGTTGAATGGTGGCACGCAATGGGTGGGGCCAATGGCGAAAAAGTAAATGAAATCGCTCAAAGCTTTAATGATTCCCAAGATGCTTATGTTGTAAAGCCTGTTTATAAAGGGAATTACACTGAAACCATGACATCGGCAATTGCGGCATTCCGAGCGAAACAACAACCTGCTATTGTTCAAGTATTCGAAGTGGGTACGGCGAGTATGATGGCAGCGAAAGGCGCTATCTATCCAGTACACCAATTAATGCGTGAATCTGGTCAGCCTTTCGATGAAAGTACTTATCTAAGTGCTGTCACAGGTTACTACACAAGTAGTGAAGGCAAAATGCTTTCTATGCCATTTAACAGTTCAACACCAGTCTTGTACTACAACAAAGATTTGTTCAAAAAAGCAGGTATTACTCAAGCCCCTAAAACGTGGCAAGAAGTAGAAACGACTGCGAAAAAATTACAACAATCAGGTGTGTCTTGTGGTTTTACAACAGCTTGGCAATCTTGGGTTCATCTAGAAAACCTTAGCTCTCGTCACAACGTACCATTCGCGTCTTTGGATAACGGCTTTGGCGGTTTGAAAACAGAATTAACTTTCAATGGTCCACTGCAAGTTGCTCATGTTAAGAAAATGGGTGAATGGCAAAAAAATGGCATATTTAGTTATTCTGGCCGTACAAACGATGGTGCCGCTAAATTCTATAGTGAAGAGTGTGCCATGTTTACTGAATCGTCTGCTGGTTATGCAGGCATCAAACGTAATGCTAAGTTTGATTTTGGTGTGACTGAGCTTCCTTATTGGGAGGGTAAAGTTAAACAGCCTTCTAATACCATTATTGGTGGCGCGTCTTTATGGGTTCTTCAAGGTCATTCAAAAGAAGAATACAAAGGAGTGGCTTCTTTTCTAAGTTTCTTATCTCGAGCTTCTGTTCAAGCTGATTGGCACCAATTTTCAGGCTACTTGCCAATTACCAAAGCGGCTTATAGCTTAACGAAAGGTGAAGGTTTCTATGCTGCCAATCCTGGTACAGAAACGGGTGTTACTCAGATGACAACAGGTACACCAACAGCAAATACGAAAGGGTTACGTTTAGGTAACTTTGTTCAAATTCGTGGCGTAATTGATGAAGAGCTTGAGTCTGTATGGAGTGGTAAGGTTGACGCTCAAACAGCTCTTGATACTGCGGTTAAACGTGGTAATGCACTTCTTCGTAAGTTTGAAAGAGCAAACGACTAAATAAAACGGTCGCCCTTATGTTTGTACATAAGGGCGATTTTTTTAGGTGTTCTTTCGTTTTTTTGTTTGGATATTTCTATGACGGTTACCTTCCCCCAAAAAGGCCTTCCTTGGTTATTGCTCTTGCCTCAGCTATTGGTGACGGCGATTTTTTTCCTTTGGCCTGCAGAGCAAGCATTAGAGCAAGCGTTTTATCAAGAAGACGCATTTGGTTTAAGCCGAGAGTTTATTGGTTTTGAAAATTTTATCGATTTGTTTACTGATCCTCTATATTACCAATCGATGCTAACCACATTGCTTTTCAGTTTTTCTGTTGCCATTTTAGGTATGTCTGTCGCGTTATTATTGGCTGTCATGGCAGATCGAGTTATTCGCGGAAAGTTAGCGTATCAAACCTTGTTGATTTGGCCTTACGCTGTTGCGCCTGCGTTGGCTGGTGTGCTTTGGTGGATTTTATTTGATCCAAGTATGGGGCCGATTGCCCTGTGGCTAGAGTCATCAGGTGTGGAGTGGAATCATTACCTTAATGGTAATCAAGCCATGATACTGGTGGTGATTGCTTCTACGTGGAAGCAGATTAGTTATAACTTTTTATTCTTTCTTGCTGGCTTGCAAGCTGTACCTCGTTCACTGATTGAAGCGGCTTCGATTGATGGAGCTAGCCCATTTAAACGCTTCTGGACGATCGTATTTCCACTTTTGTCACCGACGACTTTCTTTTTACTCGTGGTGAATTTAGTTTATGCCTTCTTTGAAACCTTCGGTGTAATTGATGCAACCACGAAGGGTGGTCCAGGCCAGAGTACAAATACTTTAGTTTATAAGGTATTTGAAGATGGTTTTGTCGGTTTAGATCTTGGTGGCTCTGCGGCTCAGTCTGTTGTGCTGATGGGTATTGTTGGTCTTATGACAGTTATTCAGTTCCGTTTCATTGAGCGCAAGGTGCAGTACTCATGATAGAAAATCGCCCTTGGTTAACTTTTGTTAGCCACGCAACTTTATTATTAGGCATCGCTTTAGTGGCGTTGCCAGTGTGGATGGCGCTTGTTGCTTCAACTCATCCGGCGTCTGCTTTTGGTGTTGGTCACATTCCATTGTGGTTTGGTGATGCCGGTGTGGATACGTGGAAAACTGTGTTACTTGAGAAAGCTGGTAACGGTATTGATACGCCCGTATTTTTCATGATGTTGAACTCTTTGGTGATGGCATTGGGGATTACGTTCGGAAAAATCGCCATTTCATTGTTGTCTGCTTATGCGATTGTGTTCTTCCGCTTTCCTTTTCGGAATCTGTGTTTTTGGATCATCTTCATGACACTGATGCTACCTGTTGAGGTTCGTATCGTGCCGACTTATGAGGTGGTGGCAAATCTTAACTTGTTAAACAGTTATACCGGTTTGACTCTGCCTTTGATTGCCAGTGCAACAGCAACTTTTTTGTTTCGTCAGTGCTTCTTGAGCATTCCAGGAGAGTTGGTAGAGGCGGCACGAATTGATGGCGCTGGGCCGTTTCGTTTTTTCTTTGATATTTTGTTGCCGTTATCGCGTACAAATATCGCAGCGCTGTTTGTGATCTTGTTTATTTATGGTTGGAATCAATATTTATGGCCTTTGTTGATTACCACGGATGATGCTTATTACACCCTAGTTATGAGTATTAAACGAATGTTATCTGTTACAGATGGTGATATTGCGTGGAACCAAATTATGGCGACCACCTTACTTGCTATGTTGCCGCCTGTTGCCGTTGTTATTGGTATGCAGAAGTTATTTGTCAAAGGTTTAGTGGATTCGGAGAAGTAGTGATGACGGATGTTATTTTAGAAAAAATAGGTAAAACATACCCCAATGGTTATCACGCAATTCCAAGTGTGGATCTATCTATTGAAGAAGGTGAGTTTATTGTTTTGGTTGGTCCATCAGGCTGCGGTAAATCAACGTTATTGCGCATGGTAGCAGGACTCGAAAGTATTTCGGATGGCGAGCTACGTATTCGTGGCGAACGTATGAATGAAAAAGAGCCTGCTGAGCGAGATATCGCGATGGTATTTCAAAACTACGCTTTGTACCCGCATATGACGGTTTACAACAACATGGCGTATGGTTTGAAGAACCGCAAAGTATCGAAAGAGATTATCGAGCAAAAAGTCACTGATGTAGCCGAAATGTTAGGACTCACCGACTTGTTACAACGCAAACCAGGTCAATTGTCTGGCGGTCAACGTCAGCGTGTGGCGATGGGGCGTGCCATGGTACGTGATCCAAAAGTCTTCTTGTTTGATGAACCCTTGTCTAACCTTGATGCCAAATTACGCGTTCAGATGCGTGTGGAAATACGACAGCTGCAACGTAAATTAGGTACGACAACTTTGTACGTTACCCATGATCAGGTCGAAGCCATGACCTTGGCGGACCGTTTGGTTGTGTTGAATAAAGGTAATGCGGAACAAATCGGCACGCCAATGGATTTGTACAATAAACCGGCAACGCCTTTTGTCGCGTCTTTTATTGGTTCCCCTTCGATGAATCTTCTTCCAGCGAATTTGGTTGAACAAGGTGTTAAAATTTCAGATTCATTAACCTTGCCATTGCCTCATGACCACCGTGGTGGCGTAGTGTGGGGAATTCGTCCAGAACATTTAGAAGTGACAGATGGGCAAAATGCTGATTTCGCTTTGCGTATTCAAGCGGTAGAATCTCTAGGCGCTGAGACCCTGATACATGGTGTATTAGAGGAAGAGTCTAAAAAAGGCATTCCTATGGTTGTTCGTTTGTCTGGACCGCACTTGCCTGAGCTAAATAGTCTCATATGGTTAAAGGCACCAGTCAAACACTGGCATTTATTTGACGAAATAACTCAACAAAGGCTGTGAGAGCAAGATGCAAAAAGACCATGTTTTAGATGGGAATGTTTCAGGTGAAAAGGTTACTAGTGAAAAAGTGTTGAATACAAAAGTAATGGGACACCGAGGCGCAGCCTTGTTAGCACCTGAGAATACCTTGTCGTCGATTCGTGCTGCGGCCGATGCGGGTGCAACTTGGGTGGAAATTGATGTGTATTTGATTGCTGAAGGTGCCCTCGTTATTTTTCATGATGATACACTGGAGCGATGTACAAATGGTCAAGGTGTGACTCGTGATGCAAAGCTAAGCTATGTTATTGGGTTGGATGCAGGCACGAAATTTTCAGCTGATTTTGCTGGTGAAAAAGTACCAACACTCTTAGAAGCATTAGAGTGTATTCAGTCTCTAGGTCTTGGTTTAAACCTTGAAATCAAACACGACAGTACCGATGTTGAAACCATTGTTCCAGCTGTTATGGAAATGTTGAAAACTCACTGGATAGATAATGACAAGCTAATGATTTCCAGCTTTAACCACGGGGCTTTGCTGATGAGCTATGAGATCGACAGTGATCGTCATTTGGCTCAGTTGTATGAAGATATTCCAGCCAATTGGTTGGAAGAGCTTGAAAGTATTAAGGCTTACAGTTTGAACTGCGATTATTCTCGATTAACGCAAGTTCAAGCTCAAGCTGTGAAGACAGCGGGCTATAAACTACTTTGTTATACCGCGAATGATCCGCAAGCTGTGGAATCTCATTGGGCTTGGGGTATGGATGCTGTTATTACTGATGATCCAACAAAATTTGCGTTTTTATTAGCACCTTAATGAATAGAGATAAGGCACCTTTGTGGGCTTAAATGAACGGCAAAACCAGATATTGAACTGGGTGCAGCAAGAAGATGCTTTATTAGTAGAAGAGATGGTGGCACGTTTTAACGTGTCATCACAAACCATTCGTAAAGACATCAATCAATTGGCTGAACGTCACCTTGTACGACGAACCCATGGTGGAATTTCGCCTGTATCGAGTACTGAAAACTTATCTTTTGATAATCGACAGTTTTTAAACAGTGATGCAAAGGAAGCGATTGCTGCGCACGTTGCCGAGTTGATTCCTGATGGTGCGTCAGTCTTTTTAGGTATTGGAACCACAGTGGAATATGTTGCCAAGGCGCTAGTTTCTCATCAGCGTTTGCAAGTATTCACTAATAATCTCACTGTGGCTGGTATCTTAGGGAATTATCCAGATATTAGAGTACGTGTTTTGGCTGGCAAGTTGCGACACCGTCATCATGATTTGGTTGGCGAAGAAACCTTATCTGGTTTGAGGCAATACTATTTTGACTATGGCGTATTGGGCTGTGGTGGCATAGATGAAATGCAGGGAATATTGGATTTTGATCCAGAAGAAGCCGCTGTGAGTCGAGTTATTGTTGAACAAAGTCGTCACAGCCTTTTGGTTGTAGATCAACACAAATGGGGGCGCAAGGCTATGGCACGGGTTCATCCTTTTGCTGCTATTGATTGGTTCTTTAGTGATCTACTGACTCCAGCGCAAGCTCATTTACTCACCTCTCAAGGTGTCAAAATTCAACTTTGTTCATAGGATGAATATGTCCATTCATGATCTTTCTCAGCTAGTCAGTGATGACTGTAAAGGTTTACGTTTTATCTTAACGGATTTCGACGATACCCTAACTTGGCAAGGACAATTGCCTGTGGAAACATTACGGGCGTTGACTGTATTAAAAGAAAAGGGAGTTAAAGTTATTCCCGTCACAGGTGGTTGTGCTGGGTGGTCTGACATGATTGCTAGAGCGTTGCCCGTTGATGGTGTGATTACAGAAGGTGGTGCCTGCTTTATTGGAAAAACCTTAGACCAGCACCTTACTTATGAATTTTGGCGTGAAGAATCAATTATGCGAGCTGAACAAGCTCGTTTATTGAGTGAAGTGAATAAGGTGTTAGTGCAATTCCCTCGATTGAAACTCGCCAGAGATCAATCTTATCGGTTAACTGATGTGGCGATTGACTATGCGCAAGATGTAAAGCCTGCTGCAGTTGAGGAAAAGAATGCATGTTTGTCTAAGCTTGCTGCTTTAGGTTTAAATGTGAAAGCTAGCTCAATACACATCAATGTTTGCTCCGAAGGGTATGATAAATTTTCAATGGCTCAGCGAGTCTTAAGTCAAGTCTATGGTTTAAGTGAGTTGGAGCAACGAGAGCAAGTCTTGTACGTTGGTGATGCACCTAACGATGAAAGTATGTTTGCACGTTTTCCTCTGAGTGTGGGGGTAGCGAACATAGCGGAACACTTGTCGATTATGACACACCGTCCGCGCTACCAAACTTCTCAACCGGGAGGTTTAGGCTTTGCGGAACTGGCTGACTATATTTTGGCTAGGCGTTCTTTCTAGAGCCTAGCTATAGAGTTTATAACTCTTTTTTATGTGCGTTTTTTTGGTAAAAAGGACGCTATTCCCACAGCAATACCACCTAGCAATAAGCCGACTAATAAACTGATTCCAGTGTTAATTAAACTGCCTAGAATTGGGTAGTTAGCTATCTCACCTGAAATGGCTAGTTCTGCAGCATGATGTAAAGCAGGTAAACCATGAACGAAGATTCCACCGCCAACCAAAAACATAGCAATGGTTCCGACAATCGAAAGTAAACGTATGAGCATCGGGGCGCTTTTTAGAATGCCAAACCCGATGGTTTGGATGGATTTTTTACTGGATTGATGTAAATGCAAACCAATATCATCAAGACGGACGATCATCCCAACTAATAGATAAACACCCACAGTAACAATAAAGGCAATTAGGCTGACCACAATGGCTTGAGTTAGCAAATCGAGACCTGCAACAGTGCCGAGGGCGATGACAATAATTTCGGCAGAGAGTACAAAGTCAGTTCGAATGGCACCGCGTATTTTGTTTTTTTCTAGTGCTAGCATTTCTGTGTCTGATTTCGCTTCTTTCACTATTTTTGTGAGAGCATGCTTGTCGCCTTTGTCTTTTTGAAAACTATGTAGAACTTTTTCTACTCCTTCAAAACATAAATACAAGCCGCCAGCCATTAATAAGGGTTGAATTAACCAAGGAATAAAAGCGCTGATGGCAAGGGCTAAAGGCACAAGAATGAGTTTGTTTAGAAAGGAACCTTTGGCGACCGCCCAAACAACAGGGAGTTCTCTATCTGCTTTTACTCCGGAAACTTGTTCAGCATTGAGTGCAAGATCATCACCAAGTACCCCTGCAGTTTTCTTTGCAGCAACTTTTGAGAAAACAGCAATATCATCCAATAACACAGTAATGTCATCTAATAATGCTAATAAACCTGTCATTGCCATAATGTTTCTCTTTAGTGAATTAAAGGAAAAGCTGAAATTAAGAGTGTTATTTTTTGCGTAGTCTGATTTTCATTTTAGCATTGTGTATCATTAGAAGATAACATCAAGTCGATTCGTTTTGGTGCATGTAAGTGTTTCATTCTTTGGTTTTATTTGTCCGTCACTTTTAATAATGAGGTTTTTATGGCCGGTTCTCTGCGTATTTTTCGTCGCATGATGATGCCAGATCTTGTTCGTGTGCATCGTTATCAAAGTTTGCCAGAACAAGGTCCAAAAGTGTTGTTTTTTAGTGGCGGCTCAGCGCTAAATAAAATCAGCCGAGTGTTTAAAGAATACACGCATCATTCTATTCATTTGGTAACG
Source organism: Marinomonas sp. GJ51-14 (assembly GCF_055808695.1). NCBI lineage: Bacteria > Pseudomonadati > Pseudomonadota > Gammaproteobacteria > Oceanospirillales > Oceanospirillaceae > Marinomonas > Marinomonas sp. GJ51-14. Next base: position 812,221 of record NZ_CM147879.1, on the reverse strand, counting down.
CCTTTTGATTCTGGTGGTAGTTCTGCACGTTTACGTGCTGAATTTGATATTCCAGCAGTGGGAGATCTACGTAGCCGTTTAATGGCATTAGCAGATGAGACTGTTATGGGGCAGCCAGCAGTGTATGCCCTATTTACTCATCGTCTAAGTCAACATGAAACCTCGGCTGAGTTGAAAGCACAATTGCAGCATCTTGTATTAGGTGAACATCCACTCATTGAAAGCATTCCTAACCCGATGAAGGCGTTAATTCAATCTCATCTCGCTGTCACTCAGCAGCGTATCAATGATGATTTTGATTTACGAGGCGCAAGTATTGGGAATCTGATTATTGCTGGTGGCTATTTGAATAATCAGCAGCAATTGGACCCTATTGTCTTTTTGTTCTCTCGATTAGTGAAAACCTTGGGGGATGTGAAAACCACATTGGATGCTAGTTTGCATTTAGGTGTTGAACTAGACAATGGCGACATCGTTTTAGGGCAACATAATATTACTGGTAAAGAAACAACTGTATTACCTAGTCCAATCAAGCGTATGTGGCTTAATAGCGGATTACGTAGAACGCAATTAACTAACCAACATATTGCAGATGACCGTAAAGATGCGATAGAGTGCGCGGATTTGATTTGTTATCCGCCAGGTAGTTTTTATAGCAGTCTTCTCGCTAACCTAATGCCAGAAGGGGTTGGTCGTGCAATTTGCAATAATTCAAACCCTAAAGTGTATCTGCCTAATTTAGGGATTGATCCTGAACAGCAGGGTTTATCTTTAATGGAAAGAATACGAAGGTTGGTAGCTGCCGTCGAAGTAGATAAAGAAGGTCAAGAGGCCTATTCTGCATTGGATTTTTTACTGCTTGATAGTAGTTACGATTACGGTGAAGTGGATGTTAAGCAATTAAAAGAATTGAATATTGAAGTCATTAGAACGCCATTAATCACTTCAAAATTAAATAAATACGATGAGCGGTTAGTAACAAAAGCACTATTATCTTTTACCTAATTTAAGCGAGGAAAAGTGATAACTGAAAAATATTTGCTATGTTTTAAGTAACACAGATACAAAAGTGGTACGTGAAATAACATTTATACGTTATTAGGAGCAATAGCTAAAGTGGCATAGTAGGAAGCTAGGCCACTACAACAAGAAAAGGGAGTAGTATGAGTAAACGGGTACTTATTTGTGATGATTCGGCAATTGCCAGAAAGCAATTAGCACGAGTATTGCCGACAGACTGGGATGTTGATGTCGAGTACGCTGAAAATGGTCAAGAAGCCTTAGATTTAATATCGACATCTGTTTTTGATGTGTTGTTTTTAGATCTGAATATGCCAATTAAAGACGGCTATGAGACGCTTGAGGCTTTGCAGTCTTTTGCTCAATCCCCCGCTGTTATTGTTGTGTCTGGTGATGTACAACCCAAAGCGATTGAACGTGTTAAAAACATGGGCGCGATGGCATTTCATAAAAAACCTGCGTTAGCTAAAGATCTTCGTGATTTACTCATTTCATTAGGTTTGTTTGTTGCTGGAAGCACTGGTAATTCAATAGTGATTCCTCAAAGCTCAGCCGCAGAACAATTTACTCTTAACGAATGCCTGCAAGAAATATCAAACATCGCAATGGGGCGTGCAGCCAGTGTCCTTGCTGAAATGTTAAATGTGTTTGTTAAATTGCCAGTGCCCACGGTAAATATTCTAGAAGTTAGCGAGTTACAAATGGCGCTTGATTACAGCGTGAAAGCAGATAGCTGTTCAGCTGTATCGCAAGGGTTTGTTGGGTCCGGTATCGCATTTGAAGCCTTATTAATCTTTAGTGATTCGAGTTTTCCTGATATGGCAAAACTTCTTGGAGTTACTGAGAGAATCACTAGAGAGTTAGAAACCGAACTTTTAATGGATGTTTCCTCTATTTTAGTTGGCCCTTTTATGGCCGCTATTGGCAAACAGCTCAATATCGATTTTAGTCACAGTCACCCAGCTTTGTTGGGACAGCATGTCAAGATTGCTGACTTAATTAATGTTAAAAAAGCGACATGGCGACGTACGCTCGCTGTTGAAATTGTCTATGAAGTGGAAAATTATCAGATTAGCTGTGACTTGATGCTGCTGTTCACAGAAGATTCTGTGCCAACACTTGAGAACTTGTTGTCGTTTTTAGTGGAGGATGAATAATGAATAATGGCGAAGGATTAGCGGATTTTCATTGGATGTTCGATATGCTTCATCATATCGATGTAGGTCTAGTGGTATTAAATTCGAAGTACGAAGTTCAACTGTGGAATAGTTTTATGGAAAACCACAGTGGTGTTAGTTCATCAATTGCGAAACAGCAGTCCTTGTTAACCTTATTTCCCAGTTTAGATACAAGCTGGCTACGTCAAAAATTCGATAATGTATTTGGATTAAAAACGCCTATTTTTGTTTCTTGGGAACAACGTGCGTATTTATTTCCATTTAAAAGCTATCGTCCGATTACTGGTATTGCTAATAAGATGTATCAGAATGTAGCGATACGCCCAATATCAAGCCCTGATGGTTCTATTAAGCATATTTGTTTGGTGGTTTATGATGTAACGGACATTGCGACTAACAAATTGGCATTATCTGCTGCTAACCAAAAATTACAACGTTTGAGCAAGGCTTTATCTAAATAGGCTTGTGAAGCCTTCCATCTCCTTTTATTAAAAAGTTGGATGGAAGGCAGATAGCGTTTTTTTGTCGATGTCTTTTAGGCTGGGTTATATTTTAACTCAGATATAGATTCTTCAACTCGTCTTGTTGTCTGTCACCTAACAAGCACTGGCCTTGTGGGTCAATTAGAACGCGTCCGCTCATTGCTTCTCGTCCAAGTAACATTCGATAACCCATACTGTCTCTGTTTGTGAGAGTGACCTCAATTTCCCATGATTTGTCGCCAAGGGAAAGAGGGACGCGAATCACTGGGCGCTGTTCTTTATCTCCGCTTGAGCTTTTGATGACTCGCTGGTCAATAAGAGGTGCTTCACAATGAACTGTGATTTTCTTGTTCTTTTGCAGAGGATGTACCTCAAATCGTACCCACTGTTCACCATTATGAGAGAACTTTTGGATATTGACTGCGTGCATTGAAGAAGTTTTTGCGCCAGAATCAACCCGTGCTTTGATTGCTGGAATCTTGATGGAGGTGAATGTACACCATTCGTCGCTACCGATAACCATTTTTGGCTCGTTTAGTTGATCCATAGAAAAAGTGCACCTTTACTTTTGAAAAAGAAAACAGAAAACGTTAAAAGTTGTTTTTTTAGATTTACACGATAAATGCAATTGCTATGCTTTATAGCCTAAAAGGGCGATCAGGTTAAGTTTTTATTGATTCATAACAGTGTTATTTGCGTTGTTGAATTGTCAGTATAAGCAGAAACTATTGTAATCATTCTGTCGAAAGTTACTATGTGCCCCCAATAAATGTTTATGGAGTTGTAGATGAATGGCCAACTGATGAAAGCGTTGGAAGAGCTGGGAGGCGAAATACGCCCAGCAAGCTTTAAAAAATGCGATGAGATTATCATCGATCAACCGGGCTTTAGCGCTGTTATTGCGCTTTGGGGCGGGCATTTAGCGAGCTTTATTCCTGCTGGTCAAGAGGACCTTTTGTTTCAATCAGACCATCAAGGTGGAGAAGGGCGTTTTGAACGTCGTCACTTTGGTATTCCCGTGTGTTGGCCTTGGTTTAGCGCCCATGCAAAGCATGATGATTATCCAACACATGGTCTTGCTCGTTATTTTCGTTGGGAACTTATCGAAGCGGGTCGTTTTAAAAATGGTGATGTAAAGGTTGTGATTCGTTTAGCCTCTGAAGATCATCCATTAATAGAAGAAATGTGGCCTTTGGCCTTTGAGCTACGACAGGTTTTCCGTTTTTCTAGTAAGGGCTTTAGAGTCAACTTCTCTGCCGCTAACTTGTCTGATCAGCCAATGCCAATTAGTGAAGCACTTCATACTTATTTTAATGTTTCAGATAATTTATTAACGGAAGTTCATGGGCTGGATCAGGTGGTCTATGTTGATAAATTAGATAAGAGTAGCCGTCATATACAAAAAGGCGCTATAGCACCCTGTGATAGCCTTGATCGCGTGTATTTATCTGCACCTGAGAAATGTGAAATACAAGACGCAGGCTTACAAAGAAAAATAGTGATTAGTACCGAAGGCAGTGAAAGTACTGTTGTATGGAATCCAGGGGCAGAGCTAGCGAAAAAACGCCCAGATATGGAAGATGATGAATATCGTCAGTTTGTCTGTGTTGAAGCGGCCAATGTGATGAGTGACTCTTATGAAATTGCACCAGGTGGAATTCATCAGCTTAAACTCAAGGTAAGACACAAACCGCTCTACGAAGACGAACGTTAACATTTAAGCGTTTAATTCGCCTTTATAAAAAAGCCCGCAGGTAATCTGAAGAGATCCAGCGGGCTTTTTTTGATAAGAAGTTATTGGCTTAAATAAGTAACCAATTTTTAATCAATGTTGTATTCCATAATCAGTGGTGCATGATCTGAAAAGCGTTGGCCTTTATAAATGGAGCCACCTTGGATTAGGTTTTTAATGCCTGGAGTAGCGATTTGGTAATCTAAGCGACCACCTTCATCCAGTTTCCATGCGCGCTCGTAATCAGGCCACCAAGTATATTGTTTGTCTTGTTTGTTTACTTGACGGAAAGCGTCGATATATTCCATTTCATTGAATATTTCGTTTATCCATTTACGCTCTTCTGGTAAAAAACCAGAGTTGCGCTGATTAACAAACCAGCTACTCACATCAATTGGTGAGCGGGCTACATTGCCAGTACCGCAAAATATGAATTCACGACGCTTGCGACGCGTTTTTATCAAATGGTTTTTAAATCCTTCCATAAAGCGATACTTATGTTCTTGTAAGGCTTCTTCATGGTTAGATCCGTGCGGTGTTAAGAATGCACCAATGCTGACTTTATCGAAATCCGCTTGAATAAAGCGACCTTCAAAGTCACATTCAGGAAACCCCATACCAGTCATGATTGCTTTAGGCATGCTTTTACAATAAATCGCAACGCCCGCTTGCTCTGGGTTTTCCATTGAATCAAAGAAGTATGTATTGTATCCAGGCGGAAAAAACACACTATCATTTAGTGAGCGTTCATCTGCCTGTATATCCTGTAGACATACAACATCTGGGTCCTGACGAACCATCCATTCAAAAAAGCCGCGATCGGCTGCTTGTCTTATACCGTTTACATTAAGGCTGATGACCTTCATTTATGGTCCCTACAATTCCTAGCCGTGTGTTATATTAGCGCCTATACAATGTTGGCATGGCTTCGCTCGTTCTTGGCGGCGCTTTGTTGTGTACTTTTTATCTTTCTGGAGTTGGCATGAAACCTTACCAAAGAGACTTTATTGAATTCGCTATTGAACAGAATGTACTGCGCTTTGGCGAATTTACTCTTAAATCAGGCCGTGTAAGCCCTTACTTTTTTAATGCAGGCCTTTTTAGTTCTGGGCAAGCATTAGCTAAGTTAGGTCGCTTTTACGCGGCCTCATTAATGGAAGCAAATGTTCCATTTGATGTTCTATTCGGTCCCGCCTACAAAGGGATCCCATTAGCAACAACAACTGCTGTTGCGCTTTATGATCACCATAATGTAGATACACCATACGTTTTCAATCGTAAAGAAGCAAAAGCGCATGGTGAAGGCGGTTCACTTGTCGGTGCACCATTAGCAGGCAACGTCATGATTATTGATGATGTTATTACTGCTGGCACAGCCATTCGCGAGGTAATGACAATTATCCAAGAGGCTAACGCCGCTCCCGCAGGTGTACTTATTGCCTTAGATCGTCAAGAACGGGGCCAAGGCAAATTGTCGGCAATACAAGAAGTCGAACGTGACTTCGGTATGCCTGTTATTAGCATAGTGTCTCTAAATGACATTATGACCTACTTAGCAGAACAGGATTCTCCTGAGTTTGCTAAGTATCTTGATGCTGTAACAGCCTACCGTACCGAATACGGCATCTAGTGACTGAATGTTAAGGTTTTCGGCTTTGCCGTCAACCTTAACGATTTAGCATCAAATTTTGTGCCAAAACATTCCATTGTTCGTTCCAAATGTCCATTGGCTTCACTTTGAACTCACTGCGAACATAGTGGCGTATTTTTCCTTCGATTACTGCGATCAGAATATTTGCACAGGGCGCAACACCCATCGCAGGACGTAAACCTTGTTTTAGATCTGCTTCACGAAGTACTTGTTTAAGTTGTGTTTCAATCCGATCGAATACTTGTGTGATACGAACACGTAATCGTTCAGTTTCTCCTGCTAACGCATCAGCTGTAAGCAAGCGGCACATACCTGGATTTTGTTCGGCAAAACCCAGTACTAACGTTAGAATCATTTCTACTCGAGTAATGACATTGCTTTCGTCTTGAATAATACGAGTAATACGAGTGAAGATGGTTTCTTCAATAAACTCAATCAAGCCTTCAAACATCTTTGCCTTACTGGGAAAATGACGATATAGCGCCGCTTCAGATACACCTACTTGTTTTGCCAAGGCGGCGGTTGTAATTCGCGCTCCTGGGCTGCTTTCCAGCATTTCAGCAAGTGCTTGTAATATCTGTGTGCGACGATCCGTTTTTTTGTTGCTCATTTGTCGTATCCAGTGTTTTGCTAGTATTGTTAATCGCTTATCAACAAAATCTAAAAGTCTATTCGCCAGTTTTGGTGTTAGAAATCAAAGTACCGACACCTGTATCTGTGAATATTTCTAATAACGTAGCGTGTGGCACTCGTCCGTCAATAATATGAGCGCTGGTTACGCCGGCATTAACTGCGGATAGGGCACAACTGATTTTCGGTAGCATACCACCGTATATTGTACCGTCAGCAATAAGGGCATCAACTTGAGCTGTACTTAAACCAGTTAACACATTACCTTGCTTATCTTGTACACCAGAAATATTGGTTAGCAACATTAATTTTTCAGCGCCGACGGCTTCAGCCACTTTTCCGGCGACTAAATCTGCATTAATGTTGTACGAGTTACCTTGATCGTCTACACCAATTGGGGCAATAACTGGAATCAAATCACTGTTTTCGAATAACTTCAAAAAGCTTGTGTCAATACTGGCCACTTCACCAACATGGCCAATATCAACCTGTTCTGGCGTTGTCATGCCTTCTGCTTGATGTTTAACGAAAAGCTTCTTCGCTTTAATAAAGCGACTGTCTTTACCTGTAATGCCAATGGCTTTACCACCTGCTTCACAGATTAAGTTTACGATCTCTTTATTTACTTGGCCGCCAAGTACCATTTCAACCACATCCATGGTTGCAGTGTCGGTAACACGCATGCCATTAATGAATTTTGATTCTATATTCAGTTTCGTCAGCATGTCGCCGATTTGTGGACCGCCACCATGTACTACAATAGGGTTGATACCAATAGCTTTCATCAAAACGATGTCTCGTGCGAATCCTGCTTGCAAGGCTTCATCTGTCATAGCATTGCCACCGTATTTGATGACCAATGTTTTACCAGCAAAGCGTTGGATATAAGGAAGCGATTCACTTAAAACCTTAGCAACATCTAAAGCAGATTCACGAGAAAAAGCCACGGATTACATACTCCTGTAAATAAAAACGGATACCACCTGCATCTTAATAATTTACAATAAAAGAATAAGGCGCATCAGGTATAAAATTATCGGGTTACTGTGGCAAAACGATGACAGCCAAGGCAAACAACGAGTGTAAGCAACCACTTAGGGTTGAAATAATAACGTGATCTAATCGGATTAACTATAGAAATTTGTATGAAACTTACGAAGTTTAGACTGAAAAAACTAAATTAGGTTTTCGTGCTGAGTAATGGATGAGGGAATCTAGTGAGAGAAGTTAAAAAGATGAGATATTCTCATCTTTTTAACTTTGTTTTGGTTATTTTGTTCCAGTATGGCCAAAGCCACCTTCACCACGCTCAGTGCTTTCGAATTCAGTCACAATATTAAATTCGGCTTGAACAACAGGTAAAAGTACAAGTTGAGCAACGCGCTCACCTGGCTCTATTGTGAAAGTGGTTTTACCACGATTCCAGCAAGATACCATGAGTTCGCCTTGATAATCTGAATCGATTAGACCGACAAGATTACCTAAAACGATACCGTGTTTATGGCCTAATCCAGAGCGAGGTAAAATTGTAGCGGCTAAACCTGGGTCTTGGATGTAGATGGACAAGCCTGTTGGTAATAATATTGTTTCACCAGGAGCAAGTTCAATTGGGGCATCTAAACAGGCGCGAAGGTCCAAGCCTGCGGAACCTTCTGTTGCATATGTTGGTAAAGGGATCTCTTTGCCGATTTTGTCGCTCAATATTTTTAATTGAATAGCTTGCTTCATGTTGCTCTCTTTTAATGTCTTCAATGTATTAAGGGAAACGTATCAAAGGAAAACGTTTAGTTCGTTTTGGAGTGTTCATGGATAAAGTTTACCAGCTGATTAGCGAGTTCACTCTTGGCTGCTTGGGCTGGCTCCCATGTTTTTTCTTTGGTGATTACTGTGACTTGGTTTTCATCTTGATTAAAACCAATGTCTGAACGAGAGACATCGTTGGCGATGATAATGTCTAATCCTTTGCGTTCCAGTTTACCTTTCGCGTATTCGATCACATTTTGTGTTTCGGCTGCAAAGCCTACGATAATTTTTGAACGCTTTTGTTGGGCAAGTGTAGCGATAATATCGGGGTTCTTAATAAGAGTGAGTTGAATTTCGTCTGTATTAGATTGTTTTTTCATTTTCTGATCTGTTGCTGCTTTCATTTTAAAGTCTGCAACCGCAGCAGCGCCAATGAATACGTCCGCTTGTTTTTCCATGACTTGTTCACAAGCGGCCAACATATCGTCAGCGCTTTTGACGGAAATTAGTTTGACGCCTTTTGGTGGCGTACACTGTACTGGTCCACTGATGAGGGTGACGGTAGCTCCTCGTCTTAAAGCCGAAGAAGCTAATGCGTAGCCCATTTTTCCTGAACTGTGGTTGCTGATGTAGCGGACTGGATCGATAGCTTCCATGGTTGGGCCTGCTGTGATTACCCAGTGTTGCCCAGCAAGATCTTGTTTTATCTTTGTTGTTTGAAAGTGTTCCACTATGGTGTTGAAAATGTCTGACGGTTCACTCATTCGTCCTGGGCCAATATCGCCACAAGCTTGTGCGCCGTCGGCAGGACCAATACTCAACACGTTGCGCTCCTTTAGTAGCTTTGCATTAGCCTGAGTAGCTGGATGACGCCACATGGCTTGATTCATTGCTGGGGCAATAAGTACTGGAGATTCTGTTGCGATGCACAAAGTAGAAAGTAAGTCATTTGCCATACCTTGTGTGTAGCTGCGATGAAATCAGCTGATGCTGGGGCGATAACAATCAGATCTGCCCATTTTGCTAATTCAATATGCCCCATCCCAGCTTCTGCATTAGGATCTAATAAGGTGCTGCGTACAGGTTGTCCAGAAATAGCCTGTAATGTCATCTCTGTGACGAATGCTTTTGCCCCTTCAGTTAAAACGACTTGTACGTCAGCCCCAGCCTTAGTTAATAAACGAATTAGCTCGATACTTTTATAAGCAGCAATGCCGCCAGTAATGCCTAATAGAATGCGTTTTTGGGCTAGATTTGACATAAAAAACTTCTCAATTCGCTCTGTGGTAGATAAGGTTAGTAGAGGCAGGATGCCGACTGTTTTTTTCGTTCTTTTATTTTTGCTGTTGCTTGAGTTTATAAGGCTTAAGCAAGATTACCATGGATCAAGGAGTAGATCATGAGTATAAAACATTGGCCAGAACAAGAAAGACCTCGCGAGAAACTCATACATCAAGGTGCAGAAGCTTTAACGGATGCCGAGCTGCTGGCTATTTTTCTTCGTACTGGAACGCAAGGGATCAGTGCTGTTGAGCTTGCTCGACAAGTATTGACCCAATTTGGCGGATTACGTTCCCTTTTATCCGCTTCACGAGAAGAGTTTTGCAAGGGGTTTGGTTTAGGGGATGCTAAATATACCCAGCTTCAAGCTGTGCTTGAAATGTCTAAACGGCACCTGCAAGAGCACCTCATGCGCGAAACCGTCTTTACCAGCGCAGAACATGTTCGAACTTATCTCTCCTCTCAACTGCGGCATTCTCCTCGCGAAATCTTCGCTGTACTTTTTTTAGATACTCAGCATAGGCTGATTCGGTATCAAGAGCTCTTTATGGGGACGATAGATGCCGCAGCGGTTTATCCGCGAGAAGTCGTTAAAGCAGCGTTGAAGTATAATGCCTCTGCGGTGATCCTTGCCCATAATCACCCAAGTGGTGTTGCCGAACCAAGTCAGGCAGATATATCTATTACAGGGAAAATAAAAGATGCATTAAACCTTGTGGATGTCAGGTTATTGGATCATTTTGTTGTTGGAGATGGTGCGCCTGTTTCGTTGGCAGAAAGAGGGTTGGTGTAACTTTAATTTTTTCGATGAGATTGATTAATTTGCTGTCTAGGGTTGTTAATTGATCATTTTTTAACAAAAGGTTTGCCGAATGGTTAAGGTTATGGGAGAATTCGCGCCGCTATATCCTCGGTATGGGATTTTTTGATTCATAAGGAATCATGCTCCGCCTGAGGAAGTGAAACACTTCCAATAATCTTTCTGGATAGCAAAAGGTATTTAATTATGTCTCGCGTATGTCAAGTTACTGGGAAACGCCCTGTTACAGGTAATAACGTTTCTCACTCAAAGCGTCGTACTAAACGTCGTTTTCTTCCTAACCTTCATTGGCACCGTTTTTGGGTCGAAGGTGAAAACCGTTACATCCGTTTACGTGTATCTTCTAAAGGTATGCGTATTATCGATAAAAAAGGCATTGAAGCAGTTCTTGTTGAAATGCGTGCTAACGGCGAAAAAGTATAAGGATCTGAATCATGGCTTCTAAAGGCGCTCGCGATTTAATTCGCATGGTATCTTCTGCTGGTACTGGTCACTTTTACACAACTGACAAGAACAAGCGAAATACTCCGGACAAACTTGAAATGAGAAAGTTTGATCCAGTTGTACGTAAACACGTTATGTACAAAGAAGCGAAAATCAAATAATTTTTGTTTTTTGCCAGAAAAAACCGACTCCTTGAGTCGGTTTTTTTGTATCTAGTAGAACACCTTTGTCATTTTTTCAGTATTGTTGATGTTTACCTAATGTCTATCGAGGTTACTTATGCCTGAATTGCCAGAAGTAGAAACCACATTACGTGGCATCGAGCCTCATCTTGTCGGACGAACACTTTCTAATATCGATATTCGCCAACCAAAACTGAGATGGCAAATTACACCAGAGCTAAGCTCTGAAATGGTTGGGCAAGAGATTACACACCTTTCTCGACGTGGTAAGTATATTGGAGTTCATACAGATAAAGGTACCTTGATTGTTCATCTTGGTATGTCAGGTAGCTTGTATTTTGTGCCAGCCAAAACACCGCCACTGTTTCATGATCATGTGGATTTTTGTTTTGAAGAAGATGAGCCTTTGTTACGTTATACGGATCCACGTCGCTTCGGTGCTATTTTGTGGACAAGGAAAAATTGGCTAGAACACGATTTAATAAGAAATCTTGGCCCAGAGCCCTTGTCTGACGCATTTAATGTCGACATGTTGCATGCTCGAGCCAAAGGTCGAAAAGTACCGATCAAGACTTTCATTATGGACAGTAAAGTCGTAGTTGGTGCCGGGAATATTTATGCTAACGAAGCTTTGTTTGCTGCAGGTATTCGACCCAATCGAATGGCTGGAAGCATTAGCAAGGTCCGTTTAGCTCGATTGGTTGAATGCATTAAATTGGTGCTTGCTGCGGCTATTAAACAGGGCGGAACCACATTAAAAGACTTTGTTGGTGGTGACGGTAAGCCGGGGTATTTTAAGCAAGAACTGCTGGTGTATGGTCGTGCAGGCAAGCCTTGTACGGTGTGTGGTACTTCACTGAAAGAAATTAGACAAGCTCAGCGTAGTACTGTGTATTGCGTAAAATGCCAAACCTGACCATTTGATTATGTTTCGGCATGAGAATTGCTATCTTATTTCGCTATAGTCTAACCAGAAATGAATAAGATTTTAAATTAACCTTACCGTTTGCGTAAGAATCTTGGTTAAACTGTGCATATTAGATTGCAGAATTTTTTCAATCGGTTTATTTTTGACCAGTTGGGCAAGATTGTAAGTTATCTAAATTTAATTACACATATAAGGGGAATTGGAATGAAAGGTGTATTTCTTGCGTCCGTAACGGCGCTAGCCATCTCAGCAAGCATGGCTCAAGCAGCAGAACCAGCAGTTGTATATGACCAAGCTGGTAAATTTGATAAATCTTTTAACGAAGGTGTTTATAACGGCGTTAAAAAATACACTTCTGAAACTGGTATTCAAGTTCGCGAATTTGAACCTAAGAACGAAGCTCAAGTTGAGCAAGGCCTACGTCGTCTTGCTAAACGTGGTTACTCTCCGATTGTGACCGTTGGTTTCAATATGACATCTGCTGTCGAGAAAGTAGCGAAAGACTTCCCTGAAGTGAACTTCACTATTATCGATGGTGTGATTAATCTGCCAAATGTTCAGTCTGTTGTTTTTAAAGAACATGAAGGTTCTTTCGTAGTTGGTGCTGTTGCAGCTATGGCTTCTAAAACAGATGCTGTTGGCTTCATTGGTGGTATGGATATTCCTCTTATCCGTAAATTTGGTTGTGGTTTTGAGCAAGGCGTTAAATACGTTTCTTCAAGCGCAACAGTATTTCAAAACATGACGGGTTCTACTGGTGCGGCGTTTAACGACCCGACTAAAGGCTCTGAACTTGCGAAAAGTCAGTTCTCTAAAGGCGCTGACGTTGTCTTCGCTGCGGCTGGTGGTACTGGTATCGGTGTATATCAAGCGGCAAAAGATGCAGGTAAATTAGCAATTGGTGTGGATTCAAACCAGAATCACGTACAACCAGGTACTATGCTAACCTCTATGGTTAAGCGTGTTGATTTGGCTGCTTATAATACCTATAAAGATTCTGCAGCAGGTACTTGGGCGCCAGGTTTGGTTGTTCTAGGTCTAGCTGAAGGTGGTGTTGATTGGGCAATTGATGAGAATAACGCAAGCTTGATTACTTCGAACATGAAAGCGAAAGTTCAAGACATTCGTTCTAAAATCGTGAGCGGCGATATTAAAGTTCATGACTACATGTCAGACAGTACTTGTAACTATTAAGTTATAAAATCAAACAGGTGCCTGCGCTTTGCAGGTACCTGTTTTTTTTGCACTTATACTTTTTTATTGGATGCTACTGTAGAACGTTTTTTATAAACGTATGTAGAAGACAATGGTTACTGCGAAAGAGAGACAGAAACAAAAAAGCACATAATGTGTTTTTGCTCTTGATATACACTTAGAGCGTTCCATTTTTAAGCAGATGAATTATTTTTTGATATGACAAATAAAACAACGCCATACGCAATTGAATTGCAAGATATCAGCAAACGCTTTGGTGCCGTTCAGGCTAATAAAGACATTTGCTTACAAGTTCCGGCTGGCTCTATTCACGGTATTATTGGTGAAAACGGCGCGGGCAAATCTACTTTGATGAGTATCATTTATGGCTTTTATGAAGCAGATACAGGTCATATTGAAGTGGATGGGAAGCGTGTTGATATACGTAGCTCCCAAGATGCCATTAATGCTGGTATAGGTATGGTGCATCAGCATTTCATGCTGGTTGAGAATTTTAGTGTGCTTGAGAATGTTATTTTAGGCGCTGAAGGTGGAGCATTACTTAAAGGTGGTGTCGATGCAGCACGTGTCGAATTACAGCGCTTGGCTCAAGAGTACAGTCTAGACATAGATGTGGATGCGATAGTGGAAGAGCTTCCAGTCGGTCTACAACAACGAGTAGAAATTTTAAAAGCCCTTTATCGTGGCGCTCGTATTTTAATATTGGATGAACCAACGGGTGTGTTAACCCCGCAAGAAGCAGATCATCTTTTTCGTATTTTAAAAGCTTTAAAAGATCAGGGTGTGACGGTTTTACTTATTACCCATAAGCTTCGTGAAATTATGGCATCCACAGACAATGTTTCTGTGATGCGCCAAGGTCAAATGGTTGCTCATCGTGAAACGGCGAAGACAGATAAAGAAGAATTGGCCGAGTTAATGGTGGGTAAAAAAGTTCGTCTTACCGTGGATAAAGATGAAGCTAAGCCAACGGATGTATTCCTTTCTGCTAGAAACCTTTCTCAATTTGATAGCCAAGGCGTAAAACGTCTGAAAAATGTCAGCTTAGAATTACGCGCAGGTGAAATTCTAGGTATTGCTGGCGTATCTGGTAATGGTCAAAGTGAATTATTAAATGTGCTTTCTGGCATTGAGCCAATGAGTGAAGGTGAGATTCATATTGCAGGCCAAGTAATTACTGCGAAAGCGCCGAAAAATGCAGCACAAATGCGTGAACTTAAAATGGCCCATGTTCCTGAAGACCGTCATAAAATGGGTTTGGTAACAGGCTTTGAAGCTTATGAAGCGGCAGTGCTTGGTTACCATAATTCTGATGCATATAACGGGAAAATTTTGATGCATCGTAAAGTGATGGTTGATGAATGTAATGAGCGTATGGCTGCTTGGGATGTTCGTCCACCGAATCCTCATTTAAAAACGGCAAATTTTTCTGGCGGGAATCAACAAAAAATCGTTATCGCTAGAGAAGTTGAGCAGAATCCAGATATCTTGCTAATTGGTCAACCGACTCGCGGTGTTGATATTGGGGCGATTGAAAATATCCACGAACAAATTGTTAAATTACGAGATTCCGGCAAAGCGATTTTGTTGGTATCTGTTGAATTGGATGAAATTATGGCACTGAGTGATCGCATCATAGTGATGTTTGATGGCGCGGTTGTGGGTGAGCTTGATGCGAAAGACGCTGATGAACGAACCCTTGGTTTAATGATGGCGAATGCCTATAGCGAAGAAGAAAAAGAAGAGGTGTCGGCATGAGTCAGGCAAAAGTTCCTGCTTGGGTAAACATTGCGCTTATTCCTTTCTTAAATATCATGCTGGCTTTCATTGTGTCTGGTTTGGTTATTTTAGCCATAGGTGAAGATCCAATAGAAGCAGCGGGATATCTTATTTACGGTGCTTTCGGTTATAACGAAGGTGTTGGTTATACCTTGTATTATGCGACTAACTTGATCTTTACCGGTTTGGCTGTCTCTGTTGCTTTTAAAGGCGGTTTATTCAATATCGGTGGTGAAGGTCAGGCGTATATTGGTGGGTTAGGTGTTGGATTAGTGTGTTTGGCACTGGATCACACCATGCCTTTTTATATTATCGCGCCTTTAGCGATTCTTGGCGCAGCAGCGTTTGGTGCGGCATGGGCTTATGTACCTGCTTATTTACAAGCGCGTCGCGGTAGTCACATTGTAATCACGACTATCATGTTTAACTTTATCGCCTCTTCGTTAATGGTTTATCTGATCGTAAACTGGCTAAAAGAAGACGGACGCATGGCTCCGAACAGTCGTACGTTTGGTGAAAATGCTTGGATGCCTTATTTGCACGAATTCTTTTCACCTTTGGGTATCGATATTGGTGATTCGCCGCTTAACTTTGCGTTTATTATTGCTTTGATATGTTGTGTTTTTGTGTGGGGATTGCTTTGGCATACTCGCTGGGGTTACCAATTACGCACATTAGGAACTAACCCAACAGCAGCAAAGTATGCAGGTATAGATACGGCAAAAGTAACTATTTGGGCGATGTTGATTTCTGGTGGTTTAGCCGGTTTTGTTGGAATTAATGAAATAATGGGTGTGAACCATAGTTTATTACTTAACTTCACCGCAGGTTACGGTTTTGCCGGTATTGCAGTTTCCTTGATGGGGCGAAATCATCCGATTGGAATTATTTTGGCCGCGGTTTTATTTGGAGCCTTGTATCAAGGTGGCTCTGAGTTGGCGTTTGAAATTCCGACTATCACGCCTGAGATTGTGGTCGTGATTCAAGGTTTAGTTATTTTATTCTCTGGTGCGCTTGAACACATGTTTAAAGATCGTATCGAAGGCTTTTTTATTCGCAGAGCAGTGGCGTAGGGGAAAAATATGTTTGAAACATTAATACTTATGCTAGATGCAACAATGCGTGTGTCTACGCCTTTGATTTTTGCTGCATTAGCAGGCTTGTATTCTGAGCGTGCTGGTATTGTTGATATCGGTTTGGAAGGTAAAATTCTTGGCAGTGCATTTGCTGCTGCTGCCGGCGCTGCTGTTTTTGGGTCTGCGTGGATCGGTTTGTGCTTTGGTATTATGGCATCTGTCTTTTTGGCTATGATCCATGGTTTTGCCTGTATTACACACCGCGGTGACCATATCGTTTCAGGTGTTGCCATTAATACGATAGTGGCTGGTTTGACAGTAACCTTATCAATGAATTGGTTTGGTATGGGTGGTCAAACACCTACGCTATCTGGCGATTCACGATTCCTTTCTGTTACCTTACCTTTTGCTGATGCCTTAGCGAATGTGCCAGTGATAGGTTTGATTTATTCAGAGTTACTAAGTGGTCATAATATTCTGGTCTATTTAGCTTTTGCTATGGTTCCTGTGACCTATTGGGTAATTTACAAAACACGTTTTGGTCTACGTCTTCGTGCGGTTGGTGAAAATCCTCATGCTGTTGATACAGCGGGTATTTCAGTTGCCTTTATTCGCTACCGTGCCTTGATTGTTTGTGGCATCTTGTGTGGACTTGCAGGTGCTTATTTATCAACAGCGCACAACGCTGGTTTCTTGAAAGACATGAGTGCCGGTAAAGGCTACATGGCACTTGCAGCTCTTATCTTTGGTAAGTGGCGTCCTGTTCCTGTGCTATTGGCTTGTTTGTTATTTGGTTTCTTAGATGCTGTGGCAATTCGTATGCAAGGTGTGGTGATTCCAGGTATTGGTGAAGTGCCAGTGCAAGCGATCGAAGTGCTTCCTTACGTCTTGACTGTATTGTTGCTTGCTGGGTTTATTGGTAAAGCGATAGGGCCAAAAGCCGTTGGTCGGCCTTATGTGAAAGAGCGAGCCTAAATATGTCTGTTGTAAAACAAGACGAGGTGCTTTTCCAATTGGCAAAAGAGGCGATGAGTAAGGCTTACGTGCCTTACTCTCATTTCAATGTCGGTGCTGCTATTTCGACGAAAAATGGTCATATTTATTCAGGTTGTAACGTAGAAAACGCAGCTTACCCAGAAGGCACTTGTGCTGAAGCGGGCGCGATTGCTTCTATGGTGCTTGGCGGCGATACTGAAATCAAAGACATTTATGTAATTGGTAAAGGTGATGGACTTGTTACGCCTTGTGGTGGCTGTCGCCAGAAGATCCGTGAGTTTTCGTCTACTGATACTATGATTCACATTTGTGGTCCGGAAGGCGTGCGTAAATCACTTTCTATGAATGAATTATTACCTTTCTCGTTTGGTCCTGAAAATCTGAAGTGACAAAGTACTAATAGCCGAAAGATATTCTTTTAAAACCACGCTAAGCGTGGTTTTTTGTTTATGGGTAGCTAGATATTTTTGAACGATTCATTTCGTGTCATTTGTTTGAAAAACTTGTCCAGTCTTCTTGTCAGAAAATATACGCAAAATATTATTATGAACCTTCTAAACCTTGGCAGTATCAAATATTTTTTTGTTTTTCTTGGTGGATCTTGCTCTTTTGTTTATATCTAGATTTAAACCTTGACTGATAATTGACGAAAGATCCGAGGTGCTAAATTGGTTTGTATCACACATCAGGTTAAGATGATGTTATTGACCTTAGCTTTAAAGGAATAGTGGTTATGAAAAAAATAACAATCCTGTATTGGATCTTGTTATCTCTTACCCTTGTCGCATGTGCAAGTGGCCCAATTTCAAAGGATGATGCTATTGGTTTTGAAGAAAGTGGTGGTGCCAGTTATTACGCAATGAAATACCAAGGACGTAAAACAGCCAGTGGTGAATTATTTGATCAAAAAGCCATGACTGCAGCACACAAACGCTTGCCATTTGGCTCAAAAGTAAAAGTGACGAACGCCGCAAATGGTAAAAGCGTGGTTGTAAAAGTTAACGACAGAGGCCCTTTTGTTAGTGGTCGTATTATCGATCTCAGTAAGTCTGCATTTCAGCGCATAGGTAACACGAACTTAGGAGTTATTGACGTCGAAATTGAAGTACTGCGCTAGTTCAATTTATTCAGCATGTTCGGGGTGAGCCTAATTGTCGCAACCACTTGTCCAAAGTCATCAGGGTCGCGTTTGATAGTGAAACCCAGGTGACGACAGAATTCGATCATGCGTTTGTTTTCTGCCAGCACTATGCCTTTCATTACCTTGATACCTTTGTCTGCAGCAACTTGGAAAAGTTGTCGCATGAGATAGGAAGCTAAGCCTAGACCTTGGAATTCATCCCCTAATACAACAGCAAACTCACAGCTTTGATCATCAAAATTGTCTATGTATCTGGCGGTACCAATTAGTAAGTCTTTGCCATCTCGATTGATGACGGCCAACAACGCCATTTCCCTGTCGTAATCAATATGAGACATGCTCGCAAGCATACGCGGTGTGAGTTCTGAGATATTGGAGATGAATCGGAAGTAACGGGTTTCATGAGACATACTCCGGACAAAATCCGCCAAAATAACTGCGTCTCTCGGTAGTACGGGTCTAACGGTAGCGACTTCGTCATTTTTCAAAACGCGCTCAGATACCCATTGTCTAGGGTAAGGGTGAATGGCTAGGTGTTCGTAACGACGTTCGCTTTTGCGCGCTTGTAAGTTTGCGGTCACATCGGCATACACACTACCGCTTTCATGTACCCTCAAGTCGGCCAGTTCTAAGCTTCCTATTTCAGGTAGTTCACATACCATGGTTGATAAATTACGTAGTAAGCTTTCTAGTTCAAAGGATTCTTCACCAGGAAACGCCCGCTGAATTAGGTCTTTTGCCAGCACGGTATTTAATGGTGGTAAGGCGACTGCTTCGACTTGTTTATGCTGATGAGCACCTTCTAAAGATAAACCAATCGCAGGGCCAAAAACAGCATCTTGGAAAACACGTAAGTGAATCGGCGCAGACAGTTGATGGGAGGCTTGTCTGCGAGAAATTAGGGGAATATGGAACAGCTCAAAAATACTCCGTAAATCGTCTGCAGTTGCTGTGTGTTGTCCCGCTTTTAATAATGCATTCAGGTTGTTTGTTGCTTCAGAAACATCGATTTTAAAACGAAATGCATGGCTGTCTGGTGATTGTTTTGCAAGTAACTGATTGCGTTGGAATTGTACTAAGAATTGGAAACCTTCGATGGCCGTTTCTGGTGTACGAAAGGTAGGAATGCCTGCTTCGTTGATGCGGGTTCGCATGTTGGTCATATTACCGCCGCCAAGCAAACACACCATGACGAGTTTTTTCTGGTCTCGATGAAGCTTGGTAATGAGAGCGTACAACGAATCTATATCGATCAGTGCGGTAGGACTCAAGGTAAGTAATACGGCACCGCATTGAGGACTGCTTAGGGCATCTGCGGCTAAATCAATAAACAAATCTGTGGCACAACTCGCCCAAACTGTAGTTACTGGGCCAATGCAGCCTCGTCCCATCATGGTGGATTCTAATTTTTCGCAGAGCTCACCTTCTGGTGTAAGCAAATCGATATTTAATTCCATCGCACGTTGGGCGGCTAGTTCGCCAGGACCAGCACCGTTCCCGATAATCAATAAAGAACCATCTTTGACGCGACGGGCATTTGTCATTACCGACGCGGCAGCGATTAAATCATTTAGGCGGCGACCACGGACTGCACCAGTTCGGCTTAACGCCGCATCGAGTACTCGTTCGTCGGCACCAATAGAATGCTCAGTAACAACTGCGACAGGCTTACTGCGACCTGTTGCCCGAAGGCTGCTCAAGAAACGAGTTGGGCTGCCTATTTTTTGCAGATACATCAGAATTGCCTGACTGTCGAAATCAGTCGATAAATAATCCAGTACTTGTGACGGCATCACATCAACCGGTGATCCCATGGACACGATTTGAGAAAAGCCGATGCCTTGCCACGTCGCCCAATCAACCAAGGCGCTGGCGACGGTTCCGGATTGAGACATCAGAGCCAATCGTCCTGTTAAAGGTTGTGTTAAACCAAGCCAAGCATAGACACCTAGTTTCGGACGACAAATTCCAAAGCTGTTTGGGCCGAGTAGGCGAACATTGTTTTTGCGTAATATCGGAATCAACTTGGCTTCTGATTCCTCAGTCCAAGACAACATCAACAAAGAGCCAATACCAGCGTTGCCACAAACCGTAATAATATCTTCCATGGATGAATCTGGATGCGTACCAACCAGCACAGCAAGGTCTGGGCTAGGTTTTGCTCCATTTGAAGCAATGTATTCATCCAAAGACGTAAACAGAGGAAAAGAGAAGGAGGTCGCAGGTTCAACACCGACCAAGCTAACAGGGCAAGATTTTCCGTTATTGGATTTGTCTTTATGGAGTAGGGATTTTAGCAACGCCAGCATAAGAGGGTCTTGTGCATCGTCACCGGTCAAAACCACCATGGATTTTGGCGCGAGTAAAGGTTGCAATGCATGTTGGCTCATTGGGCATTCTCCTAATGACAGATGCTAGACAAAAGCTAAAATTACCATGGTCTTTATCTTTAAGGATTGTAGACCATGGTAGGGTAGACTGTCTTTGTAGTTTTGTGGCTTGATATAAAACAATCAAAGTAAAAAAATAAAAAATCATTGAGATATGAGATGACAACCGCCTACATTACACATACTTATTGTGATCGTCACAACATGGGTGATGATCATCCAGAATCACCGCAGCGCCTTGGTGCGATTCAGAATCGTTTGATTATGGGACAGCTGATGGATTTTGTCCGTCGTTTAGAAGGAGAACCAGCTACATACGAACAGCTTGTTCAAACCCATGATGCTACTTATGTTGATTCTATTTTTGCCCGAGCGCCAGAATCTGGGCACATTGAATTAGAACCAGAAACCTTGATGATGCCACACACTTTAGACGCTGCTCTTCATGCCGCTGGTTCAGTAGTTAAGGCCGTGGATTTAGTCATGGCAGGTGAAGTGGATAATGCTTTTTGTGCGATTCGTCCGCCGGGACATCATGCTGAATTTGATAAAGCCATGGGTTTTTGTTTGTTTAACAACATTGCCGTTGGTACACGCCATGCGGTTCATCAATACGGTTTGAAACGCGTTGCCATTGTCGATTTTGATGTTCATCATGGCAATGGTACGGAAGATATTTTTAAAGCAGATGCTAATGTCATGTATGCATCGAGTTACCAGCATCCATTCTATCCTTACAGTGATCCAGGTGATTCTCACGACAATATTCTGCACATGCCTCTCGCTGCAGGGTCAGGTCGCACTGAGTTTCAAGCCATCATTAATGAACAACTTTTACCCGCACTCGATGCCTTTAAACCTGAATTAATTATGATTTCAGCTGGCTTTGATGCCCACAAAGAAGATCCAATGGGGCAGCTAAGGTTAGACGAAGCAGACTTTACTTGGATTACCGATGTATTAATGGATGTGGCTGATAAGCATTGCCAAGGGCGTGTGATCTCTGTGCTTGAAGGTGGCTACAACATAGATGCCTTAGGGCGTGCTGCGTTTTGTCATATTAAGAGCCTGATGAGGCTCTAATGAATGTTTTTTCACCGTCGCTTCGATTGATGTGACGGTGAAAAAATTATCGGGGTTACTGAAGATTAAGAGCTATTAATGTGTAACCATAAATGCCAACACACCCAAATAACATCAATAATGTTAATTCCTTGAAACCCCGTGGTAGAGAGTTCACTTTAGATTGTAGCCAGCCAAATACAGTTTTGATGGAAGCTGGAGCGTTTTCCAGTGATACATTTGATAAACTGGTTAGCATCATCAATACACCTGATATCATCGCTGCCATTCCCCAAAAATCATAAATATGCTGCGCGCCATACCAAAACGCATTCCACGCACCCAATAAAAACGCCACCAAAAAAATACTATATTGAAACTTCTTGAGTGTTCTTTCCACTGGGCCAGGCACAGATAGAAATAAAATAAGTGTCATAAAAATAGTAACAACAATGCCCATGTGCTTGCTCCGTGAATCTTTTATATCGGTATTTAAGTTATAGATGTTTGTGTATTTTAGACGTGAGAAGTTCAACATTCTTACGTTTTTTTATAATTGATTGTAAATGCAGGTTTTACTAAACGCTTCCGCTTTTTTAAATGATTAAAATACCAGCCTCACCAAATAGAATGAGCAAGATGTTCCGCTCTTATCTGACTCTATGAATGCGCAGACAGCGCTTTATAAAAATTCGGGTTCTCTTGAATCGTTGCTAATACTTTAGCAGCCAGCCCTGTAGGGGGTCGGCGTCTGCTTTCCCAGCTCTTGATAGTATCAACATTGGTGCCAAGCGCTTTGGCAAAATCCGCTTGAGAGACTTGTAAACTTTGGCGAATACTTTTCACATCCGCGATGTCAAAACGCGTCACTCTCGTCACTTTTTTATCGCCCTGATGTATCTCTATGGCTTCTTCTAAAGAGAATTTAAATGCTCATGTTAAAATATTATCCCTAATCGGCTTAAGCGACTTTCAATTTTTACATATGTTTCTTCATCATATTCGATGTCAGAAAGCCTAAAGGCTATTTGATATTTTTTGGAGAAGGGGACTTTCTGCGACAAAGTGAATTTTTCTTTTTGGGAGCAAAATAGATCTAGAAAATAAATTGTTTCTATGCAATCCAAAATTAATTGTAGGGTATGGGTTGGATTTAATCGAAAGAAGTTTACTCCAGTATTATCCATTGCGTTATATGCTTCATCATCTCTATTTTTATAGGTTTTTTCAAAGCCATAAAGTTTTGCTTTGAGGTTGTGCGTGAGATCAAGTTGTTCACTGGTTAAAGAATATTTTGTAGCCATTAGTTCAATGATTATTGCCTCTAAAAAGTTCAAAAAAATAGGCTTTGTACCTTCTATTATCTCTTGTTTAGGCTTATGAAGTTGATTTAGTAATATAGGTAAATAGTCTTTGAATTGTTTATTGATACGATCTGCTTCTTGGTACAAAGATATTTTTAGATTTTTTTGTTTCCTATTCTCTATATTATTTGAAGCTAAGAAGCCCAAAAAAGCACCAATTAATACGTGAGTTACGGGAGATGTAATAACCATACAAATTAAACTAAGCGTTTGCTCCATTCTTCTTTTCCTCCGTGTATTTAATTTTTTCTAAAATATGATTTCTGGAATCTCGATTAGAGACGCCTAACCCTTCTGAAAATTGCTTTTTGGCGATTTTTATTTCTTCTAATAACTCTACTTTTTCTGCTTTCAGTGAAAGCTCAAACCCACAAGCATGAGCGTACTTTTGCAAAGTTGCCCAGCTTGGGTTGGCGTTGCCTCGTTCTAAGCGACTGATATTACTCTTCTGGGTTTTCATGAGTTTTGCCAGTTGTTCCTGAGTTAAGGCTGCTTCATTCCTCATTGATAATAATTGATCGATGAGCGAAAACTCACTTTCTAGTTCATCGTATGCGCTTTTTACCTTGTCGTTTTGAAGCGCTTTTTCTTTTGCCTCTGTAAAATTCATTCTGTCTCTCGTAGTTATCATAAAAGATAACTTTAATGTTAATTCCTTTCTAGCCATTTCTCCAGTTGCCTAATGATACAAAATCAATTACTGTACTAGTACGTGAATACATAACTATTTCATTAGATAGAAGTGCGTATGAAAAATTTGATTGAATTTTTATCCGAAGTGGATGATGTCGCTGAGTTAGAGAAGCGTTTAACTGTGTTGCTGACACCGAATGAGATCAGTGAAATGGTGCGTCGTTTAAATATTATCGAGTTGTTAGATCAAGGCGTTGCACAACGCGACATTGCGAAGCAGTTGGGTGTGGGTATTGCCACGGTGACTCGTGGCTCCCGAGCATTGAAGGAATTAAAAGAAGAATGAGTACAAATCATAAAAAGCCGGAGCGCATCACGCTGCCGCGCAAACCTAAGTACATTACTATCAGTTCCGATTGCGATTTTTTTGCCTTGTTTAAGAAGGTCGAAAAGCGCTTTGATAACTGTTTTATGTTGGAATCCCTTGGCGAAGAGAGCTTCATTTCCCGCCATTCTATTATTGGTTTTGACCCTGAAAAGTTGATTTGGGCAGAAGGAAAAAAGCTGTTCATTCAAGAACGCACTGGCGAGACAGAAGCTTACGATTCGGACAATCCGTATTATTTATTGCGTGATATCGTGCCACAAAATATTTTGTCCCGTGGCTTTGCTGGTGGGTTAACGGGTTATATCGGTTACGACAGTATGAATTACTTCGAGCCAACCTTGGATCTGCAATCCAGCGAAATGTTTGATGCGTTCCGCTTCGGCTTGTACAAAGACGGTTTGATCCTCGACAAGATGACAGGCGAAGTTTTCTATTTTTACTACGAAGATGGCGAAGGCTCACAAGGTAATCGCGTCGACCTAGTGAATAAGATGATGGCGGAACCTACGCCAGAAAACGGCCCGTTTGTGGTTCGTCCAGTTGGCGAGTCTATGAGCAAAGCAGACCACGCGGATGCGGTTGCGAAGGTGAAACAAGACATTGTGGAAGGTAAAATTTTCCAATGTGAAGTGGGCTTCAAAAAGTGGTTCGATATGGAAGGCGACACCATTAACTTGTATGAAGAACTGCGCCAAGTGAATCCATCGCCGCAAATGTATTACATCAAATTCGGTGAGCAAAAAGTGATAGGCGCGAGCCCAGAGCTCTTGTTCCGAGTTCGCCAAGGTGAAATGGAAACCTTCCCGCTTGCGGGCACGGCGAAGCGCGGTAAAGACGCCACAGAAGACACGGCGTTGGCTCGCGCTTTGTTGAACGATCCAAAAGAAATCGCTGAGCACAATATGATTGTGGATTTGCATCGTAACGACATCGGCCGAGTGGCGCGCTTTGGAACAGTAAAAGTTCGCTCTTTGATGGACATTAAACGTTTTAGCCACGTTCAACACATTTCCAGTGAAATTGTTGGCATCATGGCAGAAGATCACGACATGTTTTCTGCCTTGGCAAGTAACTTCCCAGCGGGAACCTTAACAGGCGCACCTAAAATTGAAGCGATGAAAATCATCGACGATTTGGAAAGTGACGGTCGCGGCCCGTATGGCGGCGCAGTCGGTCAGTTCTCTTTCAATGGCGATTGCATGTTTGCCATTCCTATTCGTACGGTATTCGCCAAGGGCAATAAAGCCTATGTGCAAACTTGTGGCGGTAACGTATACGACTCAAACGCGGAAGACGAATACGAAGAAATTCAGCGTAAATTTGCTGGCACCAAACGTGTGTTAGACAGTTTCGCACCGACAGATACTCAAGATAAGGTTTAAGGAAGGCGACATGAAAGTTTATATTATCGACAACTACGATTCCTTTACTTACAACCTTTATCAGTTTATTGGCGAAGTATTGGAAACCGAAAAAAGCAAAGGCGAGATCGAGCAATTTGAAGTGATCGTAAAACGCAATGACGAAGTGACGTTAGACGACATTCGCCAAGCCGCGCCAGATCGCATCATCATCTCTCCAGGGCCGGGTTCGCCAGACGACAAAGCGTATTTTGGTGTCTGTGCCGACGTGATTTTAGAATTTGGTAAAACCATTCCATTGATGGGCGTTTGCCTTGGTATGCAAGGGATTTGTCACGTATTTGGTGGCAAAGTCGTGAAAGCGCCATTGCCAATGCACGGTAAAACCAGCCCAATTACTCATAATGGGGAAGGTATTTTTCATGATATTCCAGACCAACTTGAAGTCATGCGTTACCACTCATTAATCGCTGAAGCAGAAAGCTTCCCTGATGTATTGGAAGTCACCGCGTCGGTTGGCGAACTCAAAGCCGCTGACTTCAACGACCGTGCAGCGCTTCAAAAAGGCGGCGAGTTTGAACTCATGGGCATTCGTCATAAAGAATACCCAATCCAAGGCATCCAATTCCACCCAGAATCCTTCGCAACAGAAGGCGGCAAAGACCTGATTAAAAACTTTTTGTTTCAGGTGTAAATCTTTCGATTTTAAAGGGTTGAATAGACAGCACTGAATCAATGAATAAAAAGAGCTGCTCGCTTTGCGACGGCTCTTTTTTGTTTAATTACGCTTTAAAAATATCTTGTCTCTTTTGAGAGACTAAACTATCCTTTATAAAAAACCATAATCGTGAGGTAAGGATGCCTGAGGTTGATGCGTTATTAGGACTCTCATTCTGTTTGTATTTCTTTGATAACAAACAACACAAGTTGCCACATTTACATGTGAAATACGGCGGTTTTGAATTAATTATTGCGATAGAAACAGGTGAATGTTTAGAGGGGTATTTACCCAATAAACAGAGGAAGAGAGCTGAAAACCATATTGCTAAATATAGAAAAGAATTTATGCAGATGTGGTGGAAAGCGGTGAACGGCAAGAACCCTGGGAAATTGGAGGATATATGTTAAAAATTATTGATGTGGATTGGCTTGATCATTGCGTTTTATCTTTATCTTTCAATGACGGATTTGAAGGTAAAGTCGACTTATCTGAACGTTTTTCTCAACCTCCTTTTTCTCAAGTGAAAGATATTAAGCGCTTTTCATTAACTCAAGAGGGTGCATTGAATTGGAGCGGTCACGAGCTGTCAGCGAGCCAATTGAAGTCAATGACACAAGGTGCTTATCAGGCAGAAGCGAAAAGTCTCATTCAAGTTGAGCAGATGGAAGAGGTTATCAAGCAAGCGTCTTGGGATTCTATGGTAGAAGGACGGCCAGATATCCTACAAGCAGCGATCCGTTCCTATGTGGAATTGTTTGGACACAGTGCTGTGATTGCGAGAGTCGGTATTAAAAGCCGAACCAGCGCTTATCGATCTTTAAAGCCTGAAACAAAACCTAACTTCGCCACCTTAGTGCAACTGGCTCACGCTGTGATAGAAATTGCTAAAGAGCGAGTTAATGATCCTTTAATCAATGTGGTAAAGAGCTGATTAATTTAGATAGGAACAATGCGAAGTTCTTTGGAGGTTTAAGTGACTATTCAGTTTTTTTATATTTTTTGACTATTGATTACTTCCAGAGGGTGCTTATAAAAATGTTCTGAAAAGGTTTTTATTAATGCTGCATTTTTGGTGTTTTTGATTAACTGGTTAACATCATTGTTATTTTTGAAATTTATAGTGTACTTACCTGTTTCTACACTTGCTTTTTGAAGTCTTTCTAGAGCATTTTTTTCAAACGTACCTGTAGTCCAAAATTCAAATATTAGGTCTTTATGCTTCCAATCTGGATGTGCTTGTATAAATGCTTTGAAGGTCGGGATTTGCTCGACAAGCCAATAATTGATTTCATCCAAAGTCACTCTTTTGGTTGGATTATATCCTTTTCCTTCAATGAATTTTATTGAGTCATTAGTGGTACAAATGACATCTGCTTCTTTGGCTCCGATAGTAGTTTGGCAAATTTGATTGAGTCTTACTTCACTATGAAATGCATTTCTCATTGCTTCAGCTATGATGTATTCAAAGAATGCACCACGTAACCTTCCAGCAGCACCTTCAATTTTTCCTAGTGAATTAAAAATCTTATCGACTTTTTCTGGAGAGATTGCGTGTAATGCTGCATTTGTAATTAATTGAATTAATTCAGATAAGCCTGCGTTAATATCCTTTCCAAAAAGTGTGGAGACTGTTGTTGGTGAGATTCCCTCAGATTTTAGTTTATTAAATGCATCTTGATGGAATGTATCGGCGACAAAAAAACAGAGCTGTTTACCGACTTTTTTAAGGCTTCGTAATGAGCTTAACTTTAATAAAAACGGTTGAATTCCAGCTAATGAGACTTCTTTCGTAAGAAGGATATCGCATGCAATAAATCCGGGATTCGGAGTATTGTCTTTTTTAAAAGTTACTAAGGGTGATAGATATGAAGGTCCAGCAAGATCCCAAGCAGTTGTGCTAATAATAGGGTTGTGATCGTTTGAACGAGCTTTAATTTGATTATATGAAGCAAATCCCATCTTCCGTAGCCAATCGCTAAAGGCCCTAAGAATTATATCTTCTGCCAATAACCTTGCTTTCATTTCTGGAATTATAGATTGAATATGGTTCACATGAAGGCCTAAGTAAATGCAAGGACCAACACCTTCGATAAAAATTTCTTTTAATAAGTTAGTGTCTTGAAGGCGTTTCAAAATGATAGAGGCAGATAGATGTTTTTGTTGTTTTATAGGGGAACCACAAGCAATCTCAAAATGGCTTCTAGGCATAATTCCATTTCGCTCATTTAATGCTTGCAGTGCATATCCATAAGCTGAATTTGTTCTGAGTAAGGCTTCTTCTAACCTCCGCCAAAAATGTCCTTTTCCAGATTGATCATTCAAATAAAGAAATTTAGCTCTCTTTGGAAAAGAAAGATCTAAGCGACGTACTTTCTTTCCTTCTCTAGATACTCGTTGGCGTGCAGCGTCAGTAGAAACCCCCTGGTTTTTGACTAAATGCTCTGATATTTCCGTGCTTAGGCTAGGGCCATTATCTATAAGGTATTTTTCCACTGAATTCTTCATGTCACACTGCGCTATATATACAAGATTAATATATATTCAACGCTCCTTTAAGAGCTTAAGAGTTATGCCTTAATACTAAAGGGTTGTAGAGGCTTCTACAAAGAGAAAATATGGAAATTGTCACGGTGGTGAAAATTATGAAATTAAAAATTTTAAAAGTGAGCCACTTAATTATCGTTTCTTCTGTTCTACGACAACATAACTTATCTTGTTTCGAACTCTAGCTTTGAAATCTTCCATTTGTGCATTGGCTTCTTCTTGAGTAACAAATTCTACCGCACCTTGATCCAAGCACTCAAAAGCGAGATTTACTTGCTCTGTTACCCACTCATCATGAGGCATGTGTTTTGCCTCTTCGTCGACTTTGAATTGGATTCTAGTGTCCATAGCTTCTACCTGAATGGTCGTTGTCACACAAATGTTAGTGCAGCTTAGTAGTTTCAACAAGTAGCAATAAAATGATTGAAGTTTCAGTATGTTTCGAGTGCTATCCTATTATGAAATTAGTAATAAAAAATTTGGTGCAATGTATGAGTAAAACACCTTCTAGTTCTGTTTTAGCGTTAAACCCAATGCCGCAAGAAGCCGTTTGGTGGCTGCCTCGGCATGAGCAAAAGCTTGCAGAGAAACAATCTATGCCTCGTGTGGATTTGGTGTTCTTAGGCGACTCTATTACTCATGCTTGGGAGAAAGAAGGCACATTAGTTTGGAATGAGTATTACGCAATGCGACATGCGTTGAATTTAGGTTTTGATGGGGACCGTACAGAAAACGTTTTGTGGCGATTAGAGCAAGGTGAAGTAGATGGTATTCAGCCGAAATTATTGGTGTTGTTAATAGGCACCAATAATTCAGGCCATCGACAAGACAAAGCAGAAGATACAGCGGAAGGTATTAAACAAATTTTGTCTGTGTTGGCTGAAAAATTGCCAGACACAAAAATATTGCTTCTGGCTATTTTTCCTCGTAGTGCAAAGCCAACGCAAAAACTACGATTGTTAAATAATGCGGTTAATCAGAAAATACAAAATTATGCAGACAGTGAGCGCGTGTTTTATCTGGATATTAATCATTGTTTTTTAGATGAGGAAGGACGATTAACCAGTAATGTGATGAATGATTTTCTCCACCCTAATGAAAGTCAATATAAAGTATGGGCGGAGGTAATCGAACCTCATATTAAAAGGTTGATGGCATAAAAGGAAAAGGTTGAGGTGATTTTAATAGGATAGCTTTTTAAAAAAAGTAAGTATAAATACGTAGTTGAGTGCGTATTATCCGTCGTCCTGTTCGGTATTCGTACGAATTGTTTACACTTTCAGTAAGAGAGACTATAAATCTTGCTTGATCTCGTTAAACAATATACGAACAGGATAATAAAAATGAAATCCTTAAAAATGACTACATTGGTTGCTGCCGCTGCAGTAACAATCAGTGCTCTTTCTATGCCAGCATTCGCTGCGGACCGAGTTTATAAACTGAAAATGGCCGAAACTTGGTCTTCTAATTTCCCTATCTTTGGTGATGCGCCACGTAACATGGCTAGTATTGCTGAAAAAATGTCTAACGGACGTTTAAAAATCACCATTGACTCTGCAAACAAACATAAAGCACCACTAGGTGTGTTTGATATGGTTCGCTCAGGTCAATACGACATGGGTCACTCTGCTTCTTACTACTGGAAGGGCAAGGTACCTAACACGCTTTATTTCACAACCATGCCATTTGGTATGACTACACCAGAACAGTACGCTTGGTTCTACGAAGGTGATGGTATGGAACTGATGCAAAAAGTGTATCAGCCATTTGGTTTGCTATCTTTCCCTGGTGGTAACACGGGTAATCAGATGGGCGGTTGGTTCCAAAAAGAAATCAACTCTCTTGATGATCTGCAAGGCCTGAAAATGCGTATTCCAGGTTTCGCTGGTGAAGTAATGGCGAAATTAGGCGCTAAGCCAACAAACATTGCATCTGGTGAGCTTTATACTGCACTTGAACGTCGCACTATTGATGCTCTAGAGTGGGTTGGACCATCACTTGATCTACGTATGGGCTTCCACAAAATTGCGCCTTACTACTACACTGGCTGGCATGAGCCTGCGACAGAGCTTCAGTTCCTTGTAAACGAACGTACTTGGAAAAAACTTCCTGATGATCTTCGTGAAATTCTTCGTGTTTCTATGAAGCTTGCTTCATATGACATGTACATCCAGTCTTACCACGAAAGTGCGAAAAACTGGGCGACGATGAAAACGGAATACCCAAATGTTCAAGTAAAAACCTTCCCACGTGAAGTATTGGTTGCAATGGAAAAAGCAAACCAAGAGTTACTTGATGAAAAAGCAGCTGAAGATCCTTTAGCAAAAGAGATTCTTGATTCTCAAGCAAGTTACATGAAACAAGCACGTGTTTGGACAAACATTTCTGACCGCGCATATCTTGATAGTGTTGACGATCTAGCGAAATAAGACCTCTACAGGGTGAGAGTATGCACAGGTGTGCGTCTCTTGCCCTTTGTCATTTCTAGGAGTTTGTTATGTTTTTACTGAGCCTAGAACGAGGTATTACTCGTTTCTCAAATCTACTCGGTGTTGTCTCCACAGTGTTATTTATTGGCCTATTGTTCAACGTGTTCTACGACGTGTTGATGCGCTATGTTTTTAACGATGTGTCTATTGGTATGCAAGAATTGGAATGGCACCTCTATGCAGCCATCTTCTTGTTAGGTATTCCTTATGGAATACAGCATGGCGGACATGTACGTGTGGATTTGATATACGAAAATCTACCTCTTAAAGGCAAAGCATGGATCGATCTACTAGGTTGTGTTTTTCTGTTGATACCTTTTACCTTGCTAGTCGGTTACTACGGTATTGGTTTTGCTCATGAAGCATATGCACTGGGTGAAACAAGTGGTGACCCAGGTGGTTTACCTTATCGTTGGATTATTAAAGCGGTGATTCCTTTTGCCTTTTTCTCTATGGCGATCAGTGGCTTAGGTATGATTATTCGCTCTATTAATGCGATACGTGGTGTGAGTGAGGAAGGTTTTTCTCATCCGCCTATTCAGCATTAATCCAAGTCATTATTTTAAGTTAGTAGGTCATTTATGATTGGCATTATCATGTTTTTTGTTGCTCTAGTAATGTTATTACTGGGCTTCCCCGTCGCTTTTACCTTTGGTGGTATTGCGTTGATCTTCGGTGTTTTTGCCGAAGGTTTCGATATGTTTGCTTTTATGCCGTTCCGTATACAAAGTTATATGGAAAACACTGTAATGATGGCGGTGCCGTTATTTATTTTCATGGGCATTGTTTTACAAAAAACCAAATTGGCTGAGCAGTTACTCGAGGCCATGGGCAAACTGTTTGGTGGTGTTCGCGGTGGTTTGGCTATTTCTACTATTCTAGTAGGTGCTTTATTGGCTGCATCGACTGGTGTGGTAGGTGCGAGTGTTGTGGCAATGGGGCTTATCTCTTTACCCGTTATGCTGAAATACAACTACGATAAATCATTAGCCTGCGGCACTATTTGTGCGTCAGGTACGTTAGGTCAGATTATTCCTCCGTCGATTATCCTAATCATTTTAGGTGACGTATTGGGTATTCCTGTTGGTGACCTTTTCCAAGCTGCTCTTATGCCTGGCATGGTTCTGATTGGCTGTTACATTGTTTATATCTTGATTGTTACTTTTATGAATCCTGAAATGGCACCAGCGATGCCGCAGGATGAAAGTGGTGAGACTCGTAGCGAACAGGTTATCAGCGCATTGAAAGCGATTATTCCGCCATTGGCATTAGTGTTAATCGTATTAGGTTCTATTTTTACCGGTATTGCTACGCCAACAGAATCTTCTGCATTAGGTGGTGTTGGTGCGATTATTCTTGCGTTGATCTACGGTCAGTTCAGCTGGAAAATGCTTTACGATAGTGGTTTAGAAGCCGTTAAAGTAACGGCAATGGTATTTGCAATCCTGATGGGGGCAACAGCCTTCTCTATGGCATTTAGTTATACCGGTGGCGATTACATTGTTGAAGAAGTGTTGTTGAACTTACCAGGTGAAAAATGGGGCTTCATCATTTTAGCTATGATTGCCATTCTGGTTTTAGGTTTCTTCATCGACTTCGTTGAAATTGCTTTCATTATTGTTCCTATTTTAGCGCCTGTTGCAGAAGCTTTGGGTATTAATATGGTGTGGTTTGCGATCTTGATTGCGATGAACCTACAAACATCATTCCTAACCCCGCCCTTTGGATTCAGTCTATTTTATCTCAAGGGTGTGGCACCAAAATCGGTTCGTACCACGGATATTTATAAAGGGGTTATGCCTTTTATCTTGATTCAGATTCTTGTGTTGGCCAGCATCATGATTTTTCCAACTTGGTACGGCATGGGTTAAAATACTCAGGTTAAAGCAGATTGATTCTACGATTAGGTTTACTTTAATTGTTAGTACTCATAATTTTAAAAGCGGACTTCTAGTCCGCTTTTTTTGTTTTTGTTCGTTTTCAGGTTAAAGTGACTCATTATTCTTCATATCATCAATAAAGAAGGTTTGCCGAGTGGGCTTAAAAAGTAAAATTATCTTATTAGCCGTAGCGCCTTTAATTGTCGCAACTACCATTATTATTTACTTGAGTTTACAGTCCGCCCGAGAATTAGCTGCGGAAGAGTTGGCAATTTATGAATACAATCTAGTAAACGCGAAAGAAAAAGCACTTAAAAATCACGTCAATATTGCCTTGTCTGCGATTAAGCCTGTGTTGGAAGACGATCAACTTGATGATGCTATTGCACAGGCTGAAGTAAAACGGATACTTGCAGGTTTACGTTATGACGACGATGGTTATTTTTTCGTCTATGAGATGTCTGGTGTCAACCTTGTGCATCCCACGCAACCCGATTTTGTTGGAAAAGACTTGTGGGCGTTCCAAGACCGTTCAGGTAACTATTTGATTCAGGGTCTGATTAATGCAGCTCAAGCTGGTGGTGGGTTTCATCGTTATGTTTGGGAAAAACCACCTCTGATGCGTTTAGAAGACAAACTTAGCTACGCCATTGCCATCGACCGGTGGAATTGGATGTTTGGTACAGGCTTGTATCTAGATGATGTTTATAAAGAGTTGGAGAAGACTCAAGCGACGATGAATGAAAATATTCAGCGTAGCTTTTTTAATGTCATGATAGTGGTCGTTATTACGGTTATTTTTGTGGTTTTGATTGGTTTAGCGATTAATCTTCATGAGCACAAACTAGCAGACTCGCGATTAAATTCCGTGGCCCAACGTTTTATGCGCTTGCAAGTAAACGAGCGTCGGGGGTTCTCCAGAGAGCTTCATGATGGCATCAACCAATCACTTGTCAGTTGTAAGTTTCGGATAGAGCTAGCAGGAAATAAATTGCGACGTAATGACAGTCATGAAGTTGTGCAAGATGAATTATTCAAAGCCAGCGATTTGATTAGTCAGACGATCAATGAAGTGAGGCAAATTTCTCATAATTTACGTCCTACTTTATTGGATGATTTAGGTTTAGACACGGCGATACGCTCCTTAATTGATCAGTTTTCGGAACGAACGGGTATTAAGGTTGAATATCAATCTGATGTGACAGGTGAAGTGGTAGATGAAGTCGAAATTAGTATTTATCGATTGACTCAAGAAGCTTTGACTAATATTGAGAAGCATGCAGAAGCTAGCGTCGTAAGGCTTATACTACAGAAAAAAATCAAAAGATTGAGTTTGAATGTCGAGATAATGGAAAAGGAATTTCTGATAATCCAGAACCTGGTATTGGTTTTATCAATATGCGAGAGCGATTGGAATTAATGGGCGGTGACTTTCATATTGCATCACAGAAGGGGCAGGGTACTT
Source organism: Marinomonas sp. GJ51-14 (assembly GCF_055808695.1). Lineage (NCBI taxonomy): Bacteria > Pseudomonadati > Pseudomonadota > Gammaproteobacteria > Oceanospirillales > Oceanospirillaceae > Marinomonas > Marinomonas sp. GJ51-14. The sequence continues at coordinate 777,626 of NZ_CM147879.1, read as the reverse complement.
GGATTTATGCTGCTTTCCCCGTTTAATTTTCTTATTTAATAAAGGGTTAGCCCTTTTTATTGAAACATTAGAAAGAGTTTAGAATATGACTATTTTGCCTCCTTTGTTGCGAGTATTGCTCGTAGATGATCACACTCTAGTATTAGACGGTTTACAGGCTCGTTTGGAGTTAGAGGGAAACATCGACATAATTGGCACAGCGTCCAATGGTTTGGAGGCGCTTGAAAAAGCCAAAGAGCTTAATCCAGATCTGGTTTTGATGGATGTCTCCATGCCAGTTTTGAATGGTTTAGAAGCCACAAAACGTTTTAAAGCTGAGCAGCCTGAGATCAAAATTCTCATGCTTAGTATGCATAATGATAAAGAATACATCATGTCACTGATTCAATCAGGTGCAAATGGTTATGTCTTAAAGGACGTGTCCTCTGAAGAGTTAGTGCAAGCAATCAATACAGTACATCAAGGGGGCACTTATTTTAGTTCTGGGGCTTCCGATGCCTTGTTTGCTCAAGTCAATCCAACGGCGAAATGTGAAGAGTTAACTAAGCGAGAGATTGCTGTACTTACCCATGTTGCTACAGGCTTATCTAACAAAGAAATTGCTCATGCACTGGATATTAGTGTGAGAACAGTGGAAACCCATCGACAAAATATTAAAACCAAATTAGATATTCATACCTCTGCGGGTTTAGTGAAATACGCACTTGCCCATCAATTAGTTGAATAAAATAGGTTGTTGCCTCATTTGTAAGCACTTCTGACAATAAAAGGGTACAGTGAAGCCTACGACAATTTTGTCGTAGGCTTTTTTATAGGCCATTTTCTAAATATGGATTTCGTATGCGATTGTTAGTTGTTTCTTTTATTACTTTATTGTTTGGAGCTTCGCCTCTTTTCGCTGCAGATGATTGGTACCGTCCACCTGTTTCTGTCACTTGGCAATGGCAATTGGATGGTGTGATTAACGAAGGTTACGATGTTGATTTGTACAATATTGATTTATTTGATTCATCTGCTGAACTGATTCAGCGTTTACAGTCATCAGGTAAAAAAGTGATTTGTTATTTTTCTGCCGGTTCTTATGAGGATTGGCGTTCCGATGCTACTTCATTTGTTTCACAAGATTTAGGGAAAACTCTTAGCGGTTGGGACAATGAAAGATGGTTAGATATTCGTTCAAAAAATGTTCATAAGGTTATGTTTGGACGTTTAGACATGGCCGTACAAAAAGGTTGCGATGGTGTAGAACCTGATAATGTTGATGGTTATCGAACGAATACAGGCTTTTCCTTCCGAGCAAATGACCAATTAACTTTTAACCGATTACTGGCGGACGAAGCTCACAAAAGAGGTTTGGCAATTGGATTAAAGAACAACCTTGATCAGGCAAGATCCTTATCTGATCATTTTGATTTCGCGGTAAATGAGCAGTGTTTTGAATTTTCAGAATGTCGTACATTGTCTATTTTTATTAAAAAGGGCAAGCCAGTACTGAACGTTGAATATCGTAAAATCTATTTAGATGATCTGTCTGAAAGGGCAAGTATGTGTAAACAATCTTTAGCATTAGAGTTTAGTTCATTACTATTGCCTTCAGGCCTTAATGATGACTTTCGAGTGAGCTGTCAGCCTTAGGTTGGCTATTTTTTTTATTAATTGTTAGGAGAGCATCATGATTCCTGGGACTTATCCTTTATTTTGGCGAGATGCTTCTTTGCCTTATATCGAGCTTCGACAAGTTTTGGATGGTCGAGATGTCAGCTACGCACCACACTTTCATGAAACTTGGTCTATAGGTGCTATTCTTGACGGTGAAAGTGAGTTTCTGTGCGCTGATTGCTTACACACGGTCGAGCGCGGTACTTTGGTGATGATGAACCCAAACGTGGTTCATGCTTGTAATCCTAGCCAAGATTCGCCTTGGGCGTATTACATGATGCATCTAGATAAAGACTGGTTGGCGGCGTTATTACACGTAAAAAATATAAGAGATACGCCCCATTGGAAAAACAGCTCTCTGGATACTTTAGTTGATAAAATTTTTTATGACGAATTTATAACTTTGTGCGAAAACCTAATGTCTAAAGCATTGGAACCTGATGAGAAAGAGCAATTGTTGCAACGCTATTTTATTGATTTATTTGCTTATCTGGATAATACCACTGAATTCAATGAAACAGGTTTGTCCGCCAATAAGCTGTATAAGGTCGCAGATTATTTGAATAAAAACTGTTTAGAAGAAACATCCATCGACCTTATTAGTGCAAAATTTGGTTTTAGTACAGGGTATTTAGTGCGTGCATTTAAACGCCATTTTAATATGACGCCGCATGCGTATCGATTAAATCGACGGGTTCAATTAGGTCAACGGGCACTAAAAGAAGGACAAGCTATCGCCGAAGTTGCGCAAGCCATTGGCTTTAGTGATCAGGCGCATTTTCAGCGAGTTTTCAAAAAACGAGTGGCAGCCACGCCAGATCAATATCGTCGCTCTGTATCACATATGTAGACCAAAACGCTTAAATAAATCAGACCAGAATCATCACGCAACTCCCAGCCAGTAAAATGGCGAGTGTTTTATTCATTGCTCGCATTTTCGCTGGGCTCTGAAAATATTGCCCCAATAGAATCCCTATTCCAACCCAGACACCTAATGACAACCAACAGATAGGCAAATACAAACTGGCAAACAGCAAAACTTGATCTGTCGTGGCCTCTGGAATGTAAGCGGCAATACCAGACACGGACGCTAACCATGCTTTGGGGTTGAGCCATTGCATCATTACGCCTGTCATAAAAGTTGGTGCAGAGCTAGATGAATCCGCATCGAGATCGCCATTGTCCATAAACAGCTGATAACTTAAATAGAAAAGAAAGGCGATACCGAGCCACTGCAATACCAGCGTTAGCCAAGGTAATGCGCTGATGATATGTTGCAGACCAAGACCAATCATCAGAAAAAGAAAGATAAACCCAATGCTGGCACCAGAAACAAAACGTAAGCCTACTTTTGCGCCATAACGGGCACTGCCACTCAAAGAAAGCAGGTTAATCGGGCCCGGTGACAAAGACGCTGCCAAGGCAAATAAAGACATAGACGTAATTAAAGACAAAGTCATAATATGTTTCTCAGAAATTCAAACAGGCGCTTACTATCGTCTTTTAGTTATCCCGAGTATTGAACAAAATTGACCTTTTAATTATGACAAGGAATCACGTGAATCATTATCGTCTTTGATTACGATCTTTAATAGAGAGTGAAAAATGTCTAGCCCGAAGCAATAAAAAGCCCGTATTAGTGTTAGCTAAAAACGGGCTTTTTCAGTTTCGCTTTAACATTTACTTATTAAGTTGAGCGAGTAATTTCTCTGCAACGAGTTCTGAGCTTGCTGGGTTTTGTCCTGTAATCATCAGTCCATCTTGAACAGCGAAAGCGGCCCAATCCGCGGTGTTTTTGTAGTCTGCACCACGTTTTTTCATTTCATCTTCAAGTAAAAAAGGCACGATATCGGTTAATTGTACGGCAGCTTCTTCACTATTCGTAAAGCCTGTAACGGTTTTACCTTTAATAAAGTATTCGCCATTCACATCTTTAATGTTTAAGAAAGCGCTTGGTGCGTGGCAAACAGAAGAAATTGGTTTGTTGGCTTGTATAAAGCTTTCAATTAAAGCAATAGATTCTGCATTATCCGTAAGGTCCCAAAGCGGGCCGTGGCCGCCAGGATAGAAAACAGCATCAAAGTCATCATGCTTCATATCCGCTAGTTTATGAGTGTTAGCAATAATGTCTTGTGTTGCTTTGTCGTCATAGAAGCGAGTCGTTGCCTCTGTTTGTGCGTCAGGTGTTTCACTATTTGGGTCTATTGGTGCCTGTCCGCCTTTTGGCGTTGCCACGGTAACTTCTGCGCCAGCATCAATGAAAGCGTAATAAGGTGCAGCGAATTCTTCTACCCAAAAACCAGTTTTGTGGCCAGAGTTGCCCAAATCAGAATGTGATGTTAGAACAACTAGAATTTTATTTTTGCTCATGAGGAGCTCCTAATGAAATATGTCGAATGAATTAATTAACTTGTGATTAGTCTATAGAATTAAATTAATAAACGTAATTAGGAGGTATTTGACTTCATTGGTTTAATATTTGATACAATAGAAAGGATAAAAAATTTATTAGATACAGTGAGCTGTTGCTATGGAAGTTTCTTTTGAGCAGTTGAAAAGTATGGTTGTGTTCGCTCAAGTAGTGGATCAAGGCAGTTTAACCGCCGCGGCGAAAGTCATGGGTATTTCTCGCGGCGTAGTGAGCTACCATTTAAAAAAATTAGAAGAACACTTGGGAGTAAAACTACTCAACCGTACCACTCGCTCCTTGTCTTTAACTGAAACGGGAGAAGCCTATTATCAGCGATGTCGCACTATTGCTTATCAAGCTCATGAAGCAAATCAACAAATTGAAAAAGCCAAACAAGAGCCTGTAGGCAAATTAAAAATCACCTGCCCAGTGAATTTGGGCCTGCAAGTTATAGTGCCTGTACTGAATGAATTTCGTCGACTTTATCCACTAATAGAACTGAATGTCTCTTTGAGTGATGATGTTGTTAATATTATTAAAGAGGGTGTTGATCTTGCTATTCGTGGTGCACCATTATTAGATTCAGGGCTACAAGCCAGTAAACTCAAAACGTTTGAAACCTGTCTATGTGGTTCTCCTGATTATTTTCGTCGTCGTGGTCGTCCAACGCAACCTGAAGAATTGTATGATCATGATTGGGTCGTATATACACCAGCGGCGAATACAGTACATCTTTCTCAGGAATCTCGGTCTTTTAGTCTCTCTGTACATGGCAGTGTGAGTACGAATAATGCGGCGGCGCGAACCTTGTTTTTAGAAGGTGGCAATGGCATAGGAAAAATACCTATGTACGATGCGATATCACGTATTAAGAAAGGCAGCTTAGAACGTATTTTGGCGGACTATCATTGCACAGGAATTGATGTTTATGCTGTCTTTCCTCCAGGAACCGCAGAGTCAAAAAAACTACGTTTATTATTAGATTTTCTAAAAGAGTCTTTTTCGCGTTTGCATTAAAAACAAGAGCAAGATTTGATAGTGTGTCATTGTAAATGGCGGTGCTTTTTTATTCTGTAAATTTTCTCGATGAAAATAGGCAAATTCACTCATTAAAAGGAAAGTAATATGCTATCTCGTTTTGTATTAGGTTTGTGTTTTAGTTTCTTTATGTCAGCCTTGATGGCGGCACCTGTTAGTGCAATAGAAGATGAAGAACTGTCAGAAGATAAAAAATTGGCGCAAACTGTTTTCGAGTTAGAACGCAGCGTCGCGATCTTACAGCTTTCCAAAGCCAGCTTAGATGACTATCAAGTAATGAGTAAAAAAATGGCTCACATTGCTTCTCTAGAAGGCCGTGTCGATTTTTTGAGTAATGTGATCTTTTTATTGTGTGTGGCATTGATGATTTTCTTTTTCAATTACGACGTCAACAAAAGCGTTTGTTGTTACTTGAACGACATTCAAAACTTTAAGTAGGACTTTACCAAAGAGTTAGATGCTTTCTCCAGGTTCTATTTTAAAGGGTAAGTTAATGACTCTTTCTGTGACGGCATTACCTTTTAAACGAGATAATAAATGCTCAGCGGCCAAGCGACCGATTTCTTCTCGAGGCGTAATAACGGTGGCTAATAATGGCACCATAACTCTTGCTATATCGTGACCATGAAAGCCTGCAATGCCCATTTCTTCGGGAATTTTAATGCCAGCTTTTTGACAAGCATAGATAGCACCAATGGCTAAATCGTCATTAGTACAAAATACCCCATCTGTATCAGGTTGTTTTTCTAAGGCCTCTTTCATGAATTGCTCGCCTAATGAAAAAGACGAGGCGCTGTCTGTACTGATACAGAGTTCAGTTAGACCGTTATCCTGCATAGCTGCTCTGTAGCCTTGCAACCTTAACAGTGTTCTTTGGTCCATTCGGGCGGCAAAATAAACAATTTTAGAATGACCTTTTTTAATCATGCATTCTGTCATGGCATAAGCGGCTGCTTGGTTATCGATACCTATCGCTTGCTCAATTGGTGGTGATGTGGAATCCATGATTTCAATAACTGGAATACCAGCCACACTGAGCATTTTTCGAACCCTTTCAGTGTGGTAACTTTCTGAAATAATCAGACCGTCAACATTGTAAGAAAGTAAGGTGGCAATACGGGCTTCTTCGGCTTCTTGGCTGTAACCATAATGAGCCAACATGGTTTGGTAACCAGCAGGTTCTAATATGGATTCCACTCCGCGTATAACTTCGGCAAATACATGGTTGGTTAATGATGGCAGTAAGACGCCAATCGCGTGGCTTTTAGATTTAGATAAAATATCTGGTGCGCGATTAGGTATGTAGCCTAAATTATCTAAGGCTTCTTTGATCTTTATTCGTAGAGGAGGAGAGACTTGATCTGAATCCTTAAGGTAACGACTCACCGTCATTTTTGTCACGCCGACTAAATTTGCAACATCTTGTAGTGTGGGGCGTTTACTTTTTATAAGTGAGTTTTTCATACCTGAGCTTTTCATATCAAGAGACGTATCCATGAATTGTTACCTGTAACATTAGCATAAGCAATTCATGGCTAGAAATAAAAAAAGTAATTTAGCGTGATTGTATTCAAAGGCATAACAGCTTGTTATGCCTTTATTTCTTTAATCATTAGATAGAAACGAAAGAGCTTCGTTCAGAACCGCATCTGCATCTTGAGAGATATCAATAACAAATGCTTCTTCTTCTGTCGGCTCGATCAAGGTCGCAAACTGGCTTTCTAACATCTCACGACCGTTAAAATAATGCCCATCGCGTTTTTGGTGACGTTCCCAGATCGTATCAATACTGCCTTTTAAATAGATCATAGCAACATCATCCAGACCCTGACGGAGCATAGTTCGATATTCAGGTTTCAACCCAGAACAAGCAATGACAGCGGTTGGATTATCAATTAATAACCTGTTGAGTGCCGCTAACCAATCTTTGCGATCATCGTCTGTGAGTGGAATCCCTTGGCTCATTTTTGCTACATTGGCTTCACTATGAAAATCATCGCCATCAAAGAAACGATAGCCAAGTTTATCTGCGATATTTTTACCTATTAGTGACTTACCTGAGCCTGACACGCCCAGTACTACAATTTTTTTAATCATCTTCTTAAATCCTTATACCTTGCTGTTATCAGCAAGGTTGTATCGTTCAAAGAACTGCTTGAACGGCATTGTTGTTTGTTGCCTATTTCCACCAAAGCGCCAATTCTGGGAAGAATATAACCAAGGCGAGCACGACAACTTGAATGCCAATAAAAGGAAGCAAAGAGCTGAATATTTCACCTAAACTGATATCTTTGGGTGCAACAGATTTAAGATAAAAAGCCGCAGGGCCAAATGGCGGTGATAAGAAAGAAACCTGCATATTCAAACAGAACACCACACCAAACCAAATTGGGTCTAAGCCGAGTCCGACAATAATGGGTACAAAGATAGGCATGGTTAATAATGCGACGCCTACCCAATCTAAGAACATACCTAAGACAAGTAAGATAACCATCATGATCATAATGGTACCCATAACGCTGCCACCACTTAGAGCCAGAATGATTTCTTCAACAAAATCGATACCGCCCATAAGGTTGTAAACACCAACAAGAGCGGTTGCACCAATACCAATCCAGATGATCATGCCACATGTGCTCATGGTCGCTTTGGCACTGTCTTTGATCATAGAAAAATCAAGTTCGCCACGAATGGCCGCACTAATTAAGATACCGACTACGCCTAGAGCAGAAGCTTCTGTAACCGATGCGACACCTAAATAAATACTGCCAAGAACCGTCATAACAGTAAGTAGAGGAAAGAAAAGCGCTTTGAAATAGTTGATATCATCATCAGCGGCAAGTTCTTCTGCTGTTGGTAACGGCGCGTATTCTGGATGAATACGACATAGAATAAGTACGTAAGCCATGTAGGCAAAAGCTAATATAAAAGCAGGCAGGAACGCCGCTTTAAATAAATCACCAATAGAAACACTTGCCGTTAAACCATAGATAATTAATACGATGCTTGGTGGTAACATGGTGCCAAGTGCGCCACCTGCACAGGTCGTTCCGATTGCTAACTTGCGGTTATAACCAAGGCGTAACATTTGCGGTAACGCTAGAATGCCCAGTAGAACGGTTTCACCACCGATAACACCAGACATAGAGGCTAAAACAATCGCAACTAATAATGTTTGTACTGCAACACCGCCACGAAGCTTACGGCCGAATACCTTCATTGCATCGAACAGGTCACGGGCAATGCCAGATCTATCTAGGAGAGCCGCCATTAAGACAAACATAGGAACGGCGAGGAAAACATAACTGCCAACAAAACTGTATAAGCGACTGGTGATTAGTGGCAATGCGCCAACACCAAACCAACCAATAGCAAAAACCAGCGCAACAAGAGCGGTAACAAAAGCCAACTGCATACCAGTTAGCAATAATAGAATCATAGAACCGAGCATGAGTAGGCTGCCGTAGCCTATGCCCATAGCGGATAAATCAAACATCTTTGCGTTTCCTTAGGCCATTAATCTCTTGAATCAGATGCAGTAAAAACTGCACGAACATAATACTTAAGGTAAGAAAAATCATGCCTTTTACTAACGCTGGGAAAGCAGGGTTCCAAGCTGAACCAGATGTTTCTAAACGTATTTCACCGAATGGCGAGAACCAAGAATCTTGTACCATTTGATAAGCGGCCCAACTTAATAAGCCAGAAAAAATCAGCCCCATAATATGGTGGAAAACATTCAGCCAACGTCGAGTTTTGTCTGAAACCATATCGTAGATCAACACGACGCGAACATGTTTGTTAATCGACATCGCATAAATTCCACCGAAAACAAATAAACAGCCGCCAAGGAAAGAAGCGGTTTCATGTACCCAAATAGTGGGGGCATTGAATACATAGCGCATTAATACTTCATAAAAAGAAATCGCAACGGTAAGGATAAATAATAAACTCAAGGTGTTGCCAAGCTTATAAATGAAACGATCTAAAGCGTTTCTTGGCTCGTCTGAGTTATCAACAATAGGGGGATGAATGGTTTCTTTCATAATCGGATCCAATGAAAAGCAGGCGTGATATTACGCCTGCTTTGCGTGGCTTAATAAATCATCTTAGTTGTGTATTTACAACTTATAGAAGACCGTTTGTTTCTAGGTAGGTCGTAATTGAATCGTATACTTTTTGGGCATTTTTTGAACCCTTAGCAAACTCTTCCCATTGCGTACGAGCAATCGCACGGAATTTTTTACGTTCTTCAGCAGACCAGTCGTGGATAGTGATATTTGGATCAGCTTGAGCTGCTTTTACCGCGATTTGATCGGCAATATGCAATTGAGTTGTCATATCTTGAGCAAAATCACGTACGGATACCGTAAGGATTTCTTGGATATCTGCTGGTAACTTGTCCCATTTCTTTTGATTCATTGAAATGTCGATCAATGGTAGAGAATGGAAGCCAGGTTGTACAGGATGTGTCGCGATGTCATTCATGCCAGCTTTTTGGTTTGTGGAAAAAACCGTGTAATCCGCAGCATCAATAACGCCTTTGCTTAGGCCTGTGAATACTTCAGAACCTGGTAGGTTTACTGGAGCAGCACCTGCAGCGGCAAATACACGTTGAACTAAACCTTCTGGAGCACGAAGTTTCAAGCCTTTAAGATCTTCCACACCGTTCAATGGAACACGAGAAACAAAAGACTCAACGCCAGTGGTTGAACCACCGATGAATTTCACGCCATAAGGAGCGTAAAGTTCAGTCATTAGCTCGTAACCGCCACCATAGTTTACATATTGTAGAAGTTGTTGAGTGCTTGACCATGCGCCAACTGTATTACCAATTAATCCAAATGCGGGATCTTTACCGGAGAAAAATTCAGTCGCAGTGATATGACCATCTAGGATGCCCATTTTGATTCCATCAAGGGTTTCAGTATGTTTGAAAACACTGCCTACAGGAAGTAAATCGATATGAACACGACCACCAGTCATGGCTTCAACGCGTTCCGTCCACTCTTTTTGAACTTGGAAGTTTTTATCGCCCGCTGGATCAGAAGATTGGAACTTGAATTTATAATCTGCAGCGATAGCAGATGTAGAGAGTGCGCCAGCTAAAGTGGCAGTCAGAAGAACTGTACTAATCTTGCTCATAATTATGGCTTCCTGATGATTATTTTTTTTAGGAAAGAGTCTTGGTTTTGTCTGTATGTTACCGGTAACTCTTAATGCGAATGTTACCGGTAACTTTTCCTCTTAGTCAAGCATTTGATAGGGAATTAAATGAAAGATTTGATAGCCAATTGATATATAAAAGAATTTAACACAAGGTTGGAAAAACTAATTACGGCTGAAAGCAAATAAACGTCTTTGTTTGGCTTTAGACATTGGTCTAAGAAACGTTTTGTTATCTACAATAAAGGCGCACACTCTTTTATTGATTAGTCTTTTGTTGATTAGTGAAGAGAATAATAATATGGCTGCCATAGATATTCCTGAAGTCCACAAATTCATTACAACCATTCCTCCGTTTTCGAGCTTAGACTTGCCAGAAAGGACGCGCTTATTAACCGGCGTTTCTATGCTGTATGTTCGCCAAGGCCAAGTCCTATCATTGGAAAATGAAGCGGCAACAGTACATTTGATTCGTCGAGGGGCTTGTGAAATCCGTACGCCAAAAGGTGGACTGGTAGATCAAATTGCGGATGGTGAATGCTTTGGTGTATCGAGTGCCATGTCACAAAATCCTGATGGATTACAAGTTGTGGCTATGGAGGACAGCTTAGTTTATCGATTTGAAAAAGCTCATTTTTTAGAGGCATGCGAAAAAAGTGAAGCCTTTGGCCTTTTCTTTGAGCACACTCGTCACAATCGCTTGAAAAAGTTATCTCGCAGCCAGAACAATGAATTAGCCTCACCAGCATTACAACTTTCTACACCTATTGCGCATATCATGACGCGTCAGTTAATTTTGGCATCACCTAATGAAACGGTGCAAACCATCGCAATGCGTATGACAGAAGCTCGGGTTAGCTCGATTTTGGTGGTAGAGGGTTCCCGCTTATTGGGCATTGTAACAGATAGAGATTTACGCTCACGTATATTGGCATTAGGTGGTTCGTCAGACACTCTCGTCGCAGATGTGATGACAGCTTCGCCTGTGAGTTTGCCGCCGGAATCTCTGGTGATGCAGGCTCAGACCTTAATGAGTGAAAGTAATATTCACCATTTGCCAATTGTCGATGAGCAACAGAATGCTGTTGGCATGTTAACGGCTGCTGATTTATTGCGACATCAAGAACTTAGTCCGCTTTTATTAATCAATCAGATTCATCGTCAACAGAGTGTGGAAGCCTTGGCTCAGGCTTGTAAACAATGGCCGACCTTGATTATTAACTTGATTGTAACGGACATGAAACCTGCTGATATTGGCAAAGTATTGGCGACAGTCAGCGACAATTTAACGCGGCGCCTGATTGAGCTTGGGTTGGAAAAGTTTGGTCCGGCACCGATGGCTTTTCAATTTTTAGTGTTTGGTTCTCAAGCACGTAAAGATCAATCACTGGGCAGTGATCAAGACAATGGTTTGATGTTAGAGCGTGATCCTTCAGAAGAGGAAAGTGTCTATTTCGCTAACTTGTCTGAATTTGTTTGTCAGGGGCTAGGTTTGTGTGGGGTTCGATTGTGTCCCGGTAATATTATGGCGAGCAATCCCGAATGGCGAATGACAAATACTGGTTGGCAAAAAGCTTTTTCTAAGTGGATCAAAAGTAGTTCGCCCAGTGCTTTGCTTCATGCCAGTATCTTTTTCGATATTCGCTGTGTGTATGGCGACGAAGAAGCGGTAGATAGTTTAATTCAATCTATGCAGTTAGAAGTCAGTAAAAATAGTCTGTTTTTAGCCACATTAACGCGCAGCGCTTTGGTGACAAAACCGCCATTAGGTTTCTTTCGCCATTTCTTATTAGAGTCATCGGGTGAACACAAAAACCAATTAGATTTGAAGCATCAAGGCTTAGCACTTATTAATGACTTAGCAAGACTGTATGGCTTGTCATGTCAAACTTATCGAGTGGGAACCTTAGATCGCATCGAGCAGGCAATTCGTGAAAAACTGATCAGTGTTGATACGGCACGTAACCTGATGGACGCATGGGATCAGCTCAACGAATTACGTTTGGAAATTCAGAGTGCCCATTGGCAATCAACTGGAAAGGCGAGCGCTTATTTAGATCCTAAAAAATTAAGTTCACTAGAACGAAAACATCTGAAAACCACCTTTAGTATTATTAGCGATGTGCAAGACGTGGCTCAGCAACGCTTTTTAAGAGGTTACAGCTAGATGGTAATGGAACCGATGCAAAAGCTGATACACAAGGCGAAAGCGTGGCATTTGTCTCGTCAATCAACAAAACAAGATTGGGCTGATTGGAACTATTTAGTGTTAGATATTGAAACGTCTGGACTAGACGCTAAGCAAGATCATATCGTCAGCGTTGGCTGGGTTTGCATTCAAAATGGTGTGATTGAATTGGACAGCGCTCGTCATATCTTGCTTGAAAATGCAGAGGTTGGCGATAACGTTGGCATTCACATGATCATGGATTCTGACGTGGAGCGGGATGGTAAAAGACAAGAAAGTGTCTTGCGCTATCTACGGCATTTACTCAGAAACCGAATCTTAGTCATGCACCACGCGCCACTGGAATTAAGCTTTTTGAAACAATCATGGCAAACACTCGCTTTGCCTTCATTCTCGATAAATTGGTTAGATACCTTGGCGATTGAACGAACGAAAAATAACCGTTCCCAGCAGCCAATACAAGACGGCGGTTTTCGACTTGGAGCTTGTCGAGCGCGTTATGGATTACCAGAATATGAAGGCCACGATGCGTTAACCGACGCCTTAGCGACGGCTGAACTGTTACTCGCGCAGGTGGCTTATCAGGGAAGCTCTTGTCTACTGCACGACCTAAACCAAATGGGCGGCGGAAAAACCTGTTTTACACCGCGTTAAGTACCTCGCTCGTCTTGGCTGTAACGCACTGTTCCCTCCCATTTCTTCAAGGGGAGGGCTAGGGAGGGGTTCTGTCTGGCTCTTTTTGATCGGCCTTTAGACCGATCAGTCCTCCGTTCTGGGTTGCCAAAGCAAAACCATTCACTCGACACTATCGTTTGACCTCGCTCATCGGCTTTGCTTTGCCTTCAATAATGACGGTCTTGCTCGTTGGCACTGGTAGATAAATAAAAAGTCTTTTAGTATCAATATATAAGTGTTTTCAGCGTTGGGATAACTCGCTATGCATTATAAAACTGTTATACCTCAATCAAACTAGGGTTTTAAATGGAAGAAATTTTAGCTACATCGGAAAGTCTTAAAGAAGCCTTATCGTTAAGTGAAAGTATTATTAGTGATATTGAACTGAATACAGGTTCTCTAAGCAGTATTGCATTAAAAGCGAGCCGTCTTGCTCGTTTAATCGGTCATTTTGATCATCAAAAAATCTTTCTTTATGAAGTAAGCGGGTACCCAAAAACACCGAATGGCGTTGACTCCAAAACGTGGGCTCTTGCTGGAGTAGCTGGACGAATAAATAAACATAAAGATAATGAAGGTATACATGAAACAGCATCACTGGATTCACTTGAGCAGTTACATTTTGACCTAGAGGCTGCTAAGGATAGTTTAGCAGTGGCAAAAGATGCCGATGTAGCACTGACCTCAGCAAATCCAAATCAGTACCTTTCTGCACCATTAGGTAATAAAAGAGAAAGGGATTCGTTACGCCTCAGTATTAGTCAAAAATCTAAATTCATTGCTAAACGACGTGCATTTGTATACGAGTATGTGTCTTCAGTACATTATGAAATTAAATATTCAGCAATTTCCAATGACATTTTTTCTAGAATACGTTCAAAAGTAGACGAGAAAGTTGGCTCTTTGATTCCAGATTCAGTACAAAAATTTTCTGCTGTATATGAAAACCTTAGGTCTGAGAATACCGAAGATTGGTCAAATGCTGTGCATAGTTGTAGGCGAATTCTTCAAGATACAGCAGATGTACTGTATCCGGCTAGAGAGCCAAAAATATTAGAAGTTAATGGTAAAGAAAGAACAATTAAGCTTGGCCCCGACAACTACATAAATCGATTGATGGCATATGTAGAGGAAAACGTCACTTCGAAAAGGTTTGAAGAAATTGTTGGTTCTCATATGAAATACCTCGGAGAGCGGCTTGATTCAATTTTTCAAGCTGCGCAAAAAGGTTCCCATGATGTAATTTCAAGTCAGGATGAGGCCGATAGATATGTAATTTATACTTATCTTGTTGTTGGTGATATATTGCAGCTTAAAGCAGAAGTTGAGCAAGAAGAGGTCAATTTGGAACATTATAGTTAACTGAAGCGTAATAAGCCTCAATACACGAAAACTTCACTCGTTACACTTACAAAATCTTGGGTGAGCGAGGTGTTATGTGTTCTCGAAGAAAATAGAGGATTTATGAAATTTATAGTCGTGGATTGGTTTTTTGCTGTGCTATAAATCAGCCGAAAATGCAGATGCTAGGTGTCAGGAGATAAGTCTTTGGCTTTAACACAAATGCAGGTAATTCAATCTCTAGGCGAGTCGATGACTTGGCTTGAACGTGAGTTAAGTTGGGGTGTTCCTATTACAGAGTTGAGGCATTTGACAGGAAGAATTGGTGAACTTTATTCAGCTTTGATTACCAATGGTCAAATGGCAACTGAAGTAAATCAATCCGGGTATGATGTAGTAAGTGGAGACGGTGAAAGAGTCTCAGTCAAAACGACTGGACGTCTTGCTAATAATGGACAAGTTTCATTTAACTCAAATACACTCCACTGTGTTGACCGCGTTGTTGTGTTGCGGATTAACGTTGAAGAGATGCAAATCGAAACCTTGTTCGACGGAAGTGTTGAGCAAGCCAAATCGCTCATGTGTACTTCTGGCTCAAAGTACACACTTGCTTTGAGCAAACTAACTAAATCTGACCGCATCAATCGAGAGATTCCAAAAGTTAAAGAGGCTGTCTGGGACAACTTAACTATTGCTGAACGTGAGAATGGCTCAATAGAGGTTATTGAAAATGAATCTCCTCTTGTGCCAGCTAAACCACATCTTAGGAAAATGGCTAAAGCGCTTGGGGTCTCAATACTAAATAGCAATGGAAACTACTACAACACAAGGCAATTGGGAAGTTTACTCATCAGTGAACTGAATGCCTAATTAATGCCATCCCATCTCTCACCATCGAATTTATGATGACTAAGAGCTCCCTAACACAGCCCATTATTCCAACCATTCAGCTGTTGGAAGGAATCGGCTCATAACCCCAATCTTCTATTTTGGGTTCTGTCGCGAGTACTTTAGGTTGTTCTGACCAATGCAATAAACTCAGTTCGCCAGAAGTTGATTCGGTTAGCGCAGTGCAATGCTCGACCCAGTCGCCATCGTTACAGTAAAGGATGTCGTCTTTCATTCTAAATGAAGCAAAGTGAATATGGCCGCAAATATAACCGTCCACTTTTTGGTTCTTAGCTGATTTTAACGCCGCTGTTTCGAATCGTTCGATGAACTCTTTGGCTTTGCTAATGTGGCTTTTCAAATAGCCAGCGAGTGACCAATAAGGCAAACCAACAAACCGTCTGACGCCATTTATCCATTGGTTGAGTGACAACATGACGCCGTGAGCTCGGTCTCCGATGGCTAACATAAGGGGACTGATTTTTACCATCTGATCGAATTCATCACCGTGGCTAACATGGAAAGTTCGACCATCTGCGGTTTTATGGCGAGCATGCATTTTAATATCAATGCCAGATAAGTTTTGCCCTGCAAATTGGCGGAAGAAGGCGTCATGGTTGCCAGGGATGTAAATGACCTTGGTACCGGATTTCGCCATACTTAATACTTGCTCAACCACTTTTTGGTGAGTATCGACAAAATAAGCTTTATGGCGCATCTCTTGTAAATCAATAATATCGCCAACTAGATAAAGCGTGTCCGTTTGAATGCTTTTCAAGAAATCCAACAAATGAATCGCCTGACAGGCTTTTGTTCCTAGGTGAACATCAGAAATAAACACGGATCGAAACTTAGTTTGCATAAACACCTCGTTCGGGTTGTTGCTAGCGTAATCGGTCTGATTACTTCTAGATTAATCCGTGTTTATGACAAACTCATGCTTTCTTTATGACAGTTAGATAACAGAAAATTAAACCGTCATTTCGAGTTTTGATGTGACAAGGTAAGGCTGTAAATATAAATGATTACCGCCTTTTTGTTTCGCTGACTTTTTCGCTTGCGCAGCCATTTCAGCTACTTGGTGGTGATTTTTGCATTGTTTTGAATCGGGTTTAACAACGCCAATCGATAAGCTTAAAATCGGATGAAAGAGTGTTGTGCCTTGACGATTTTTTGTCCAAACACCACCTTCGTTTAGAATATCGTCAGAGTAAAAATCACGTATTCTGCTTGTGAACATAGTCAAGATTGTCTCGCATTGCTGCTGCCAATCTGAATCGCCAAAGATAACAACGAAATCGTCGCCACCAATATGACCGATAAAATTATTGTCTGGAAAAACAACATCTTTGATTAAGCTGCCAACCAGTTGAATGACTGCATCTCCTTTTGAATAACCAAAAAAATCATTAAAAGGTTTGAAGTCATTCAAATCAAAGTACGCCACATGAAAGCTGTCTTCTGCGATTAAGCGACGACTGACTTCTCGATGAATTGGGACGTTTCCTGGTAATAAGGTAAGAGGATTTGAATAGGTCGCATTTTGAATTTTTAATTCGGTAATGCGTTTTAAAAGATCTCTTAGATGGCCTGTGCCAATAAACTTGCCGTTACGAACAACAATGATTTCGTTGTTCAGCGTATCCGCTTCTTGATTGGTCATTAAAGTAGAAACACTGGAAAGACTGACGTTACTTTCAACAATAAGGACGTCGCTGTTTATTAGATGTGTGACTGGCTTGTGTTCGTAAAGTGCTCGACCATAGGGTGTAGAAAAAAGTTCATGAAGTTGATGGCGTCTGACTACGCCAACAGGCATTTGGTTGTCATTGAGTATGGTGATGGCAATAAGATCTTGATGCTTTTTAAAGTATGCCGAAGCTTCATCAAGAAGGCTGGTTTCATGTAGACATGGTGTTGTGCGGCAGAGTGTTTGTACGGTTTCGGAATGATCAACTTGAAATTGCGAGCGTCGCTGAGCTTGGTTAACCAAATAAGGGTGAGTCGTAAATACGGGGTTATCTGTTGGTCGCCCAAGAAAATAACCTTGACCAAAGGCGACTCCAATCTCAATCAACTGATCTAGTTCTTGTTGTGTTTCTATGCCTTCTGCAATCAATAGGCAATTTAAGCGTTGTGCGATGGTGAGAATAGAGCGTACGAATTCTCGTTTGATTTCATCTTTATCAATGTTTTTAATAAAGTGTTTATCTATTTTGACAATATCTGGCTGTAACTCTGACCAAAGTTGTAACCCAGAATAGCCAACACCAAGGTCATCAATTGCCACTTGGAATCCCATCTCTCGATAATGATCAACACTA
This sequence comes from Marinomonas sp. GJ51-14, assembly GCF_055808695.1. Classification (NCBI taxonomy): domain Bacteria; kingdom Pseudomonadati; phylum Pseudomonadota; class Gammaproteobacteria; order Oceanospirillales; family Oceanospirillaceae; genus Marinomonas; species Marinomonas sp. GJ51-14. The sequence continues at coordinate 759,937 of NZ_CM147879.1, read as the reverse complement.
GAGCGAGGTAAACCATTATGGTCGTAAGGATGTTGTTCTGATAATTCAATAACAATATTTTTTTGATCCAAACCAAGTTCGTTAAGGATAGACAAGGTCATACCTTTTTGGTGGTCTGGAGAAGCCAATAAAGAAGCACTCACGTTTAAAAATAATCGGCCTTTTAAAGCGAGCTCCGCAAATTTAGAAAGTGCTTTTTCACGACACAGTAGTTCAAGCTTATGCAGCTTTCCTTCCTGTTGAGCGAGAGTAAATAATGGATCAGGGGAGAATAGTTTGGAATCTTGAGGGCCTCGAGACAGGGCCTCATGACCATAAATTTGGCCGTTATTTAAGTCATAGATAGGTTGGAAGTAAGGTGTAATCAACCTATTGGCTAGAATTTTTTCAAGCAGTATCTTGTCATCAATATGAGTCATTTTATCTCGAATATTTGGCGATTGAAAATTAACTAAGATAGGAGTTTATGTCATATTTGTTACGTTATGATGACTAGATGAAGGACAAAAAAAGAGGTTTTATATTTTTAACGAAGAGTATTGTTGCTATGAAAAAATTACTGGGAAGTGTTTGAGCGGAATAATAAAGCGGTTTTTATGTGATTCGTAAAGGAACCCGTTACCGGATCGATTTTTTATTATAACTTCTCGATCATCGGGAACATTGGGTACTTTATTGCCATCAGGCTAATGACTATTACGCAGATTTTAATGTGCGAATAGTCAAGCTAGCGAAGAAGGATTTTACATTTGCTACGACTTTTTTAACTAGAGCTGCATAATATGCACGACGTAAAGCGTAAGCTTGTTCAACATAATAGTCAGTATCGAAGTTGCCTAATTCATCATATTTTAAATCGTTTTTCATGGTCTTTCTCCTAATAGATATGTCGTCTTTGACAACACATATAATAGGAGTTGACCAATCGATCGGCAAACGATCATATTTCAGCTAATAGGTTAGAAAAATTCATCAATCTTTTGGGTGAGGGTATTAATCTAAGCGAGTTAACCAAGTAAACATAGCTTCGATTGCTTGTGTTGACCAATTCTCAATAGCCTTAGCCTCGGCGTTTTGTTGGTTTTTCGCTATCCCTCTTGAGCTTACTGTCCATGATGCAATACGAACGCCTGACGGGCCTATTAGGTCTAATGTGCCACTTTCAAAAGCATAAAAACGACCAGATTGCGTTTCATTATTTCGGCTTGTTGTTGTTCTGATAGTAAACACAGAATTATTCTTTGGTGTTAAGCCGTATTTAGATAGGGCACTAGCAAGTTCGTTGGCTTGTTTTGTTTCGGATACATCAAAGCCATAGCTAAATAACGCTTGTCCAAGTTGTTGCTCTATGTCCTGAATGTCTTGTGCCGCTTTTCCTGCTGGGGAGCTTTGTGAGGAATAAAGGTCCAGATCATCAACGTAAGAAGTGCGTTGTGCAAAATAAGGAATTAGCTTCATGTAAGTTTGCCAATCTTCTGTGGCTGGTGGTTGGTTCACAGAAGTGCTTAATGATGCTGCTTGTTTACGAATAGTGTCATCTAATTCATTTAATTCGTTGGTCAATTTTGCAATGACGCGGGAACGGTTAATGGATTGTAAGGCATAGACGTAGTTCTTACCTGCAAAGCGCTTTTCATTAACGGCTTGTTCTAATTCGATAGGCGCAGTTGTGACTTGGGTGTATGCGGTTTGTCTTTTTAATACCTGCTCACCACTTTGACCTGATGTTACCTGTGTATCTTGCGTATTCGTTTGGCTGACTTGGGTTCGAAGCTGCTGAGCAATTTGGACGTTGCCATTTTGCTCTGCTTGAATAAAAGCCAAGGCGATATTTTCAATTCTGTCTGCGCTGCCAACACCATAAATGTGTGTGTTGCTTTTAGGTGGCGATGTTATCCAGCTTGGAATGTCATCCGTCTTTTCTGTTTTGGTATTTGAACCAATGCAGCCTGTTAAAGCGGATACTAAACCAATGGTCAGTACCCACTTTGACGTTTTTGAGCCTAATAGCAATTTGGAGCGCGAAGAAAATATCATAGTTAGAAGAAGCCTTTATCTGCTAATTTTTTGATTTTTTTCTGACCGTTCCAAACTTCGCGATTGGTTGTCATGTCGATTAATTTCAAATCCACTTGATAGAAACTAACGCGCTGGTCGCCATTGGAATCGACAATCGAGTTAATCGTTCCTGAAAGAGCAAAGCCTGCACCCTGTTCTAAACCAAACTGAGCAACTGTACCGGGTGCTGCATTCAATTCTTGTTCTTCACGTTCGTTACGAATCTCATCACGTTCTGCACCAGAAACAACAAAATCTACTTTACCTGCACGTAAAAGGCTGCGTTTGATGTCGTTGATAAAAGTGTCAACTGGAATGTGTTCAGACGACTTATTACGGATCGTTTGAACAATCACTGTTGGGTTGCCTTTCTGACTGAAGTTATAATCACGGAACCATGGGAAGGTAAGCATATCTCCCATCATTTCCTCTGCCACCAGGCGGGAATCTGTGTCGTTCCAACGATCAGACAAAGCGACTTCTTCATTGGCATCAAGTCGCTTTACGCTACCACTGGAGCAGGCTGTTAGTAATACAGCGACAAACAAGGTGAAAAAGCCTTTCCATAAAGGTGATTTGATTTTATTACTGTTCATAATATTTTCCTTACGTCCGTTTTGTCTGATGCTAAGCATTCAGTGTAATCAATTTAGCCGGGGTTGCGTAGATTCCACAGCTTAATTTTATTTGGCTCCAGATTAATTTTTCCTAGAGAGAATTGTTGTTTATTTACTTTGTAACTCGGATTGTATTCACCGGGTGGTAATGGTTCTCTTGTTAGTCTGATTTGAGCTGGGAGTGTTAACCAATTCCGTGTGTCTGCGGCAGAGGAAGCAAAAACAGCAACTTGGCCAATGAAGCTCAATAATAACGCAGTGCTTTCGTCTTGAATGTTCGAAGTAACTTGATAAGCCAACCAGCTACGTAAAAGCTCTCTTGTTAAACCCTCATATATGTCTCTTTGTGCTTGCGCTAACTGCTCTTGGAAAGCGATATCCGCTAAGGAGGTCATCCTCAAACTGCTTGCACTTGTGCTGCCACTGATTTGTAGTTTAGGTTGCTGGTTGTCTAATGTGTAGCGCTGATAATAAGGTACAGTAACGCGTATCGGCTGTTGGTTTAATAGATTATCAACCTTGAGTGCTTTTAGTTGCTGCCAAACTGCGGGGCCGAGAATAATGCGTTTAGTGAACACACCTGAGAAGGTTCCCCAAGCACCGCCAGCTTTATAATTGGCTATTAGGTTCAGCGGATTGATATCTGCATAGACCATGGTAAACCAACGAAATGCGTCATTATCTTCTACTCGTCCACCGCCATGAAGAGGCTCAAGTACTAAAGAGTAAGCACGAGAGTCAGGATAAAGTAATAGGGTCATCTCATTTTTGTCTGGAATAAAACCTTGATGCTCTAAAACAACCAATTCAGCGTCGCCATTATGGTATTGTTGTAGAGTATCTTGCATGGGGGAAGATAATTTCTGCGTGATTTTTCTTTGTATTTCATCCAGGCTGAAGCCGCCTTTTTGCATCATACGAATAACATCTAACCATGCTCGCTCTGCAGTGAGGCTCGATAATGCATACTGTTTTGCGTAACCAGCCTCATAGAGTTCAGCGGATTTTTGATAACTAATTCGAGCGTCATCGTATTCGCCATTCATTTCGTATTGTAGGCCTTCCATGTAACGGGCCCATGCATCATCACGATAAAGGAATTGGTCTGTGTCGCGTCCACCTGTGTAGAAATCACCTAGCCAACTAAGTGCTTTCATGTAAAAGGCTTGGTTTTCTTTCTCATCTAGGTCCTGATAACTCGGATTTTGAGCCCGGATTTCATTTAGCTTTACATCAATACGACGAACTTCCACAAGGGCGGCGTCATTGAGTTTAAGTCTTTCTGAGGCCGAAATTGCCTTTTCCGCAAGAGCTAGATAATTAAGGGATTTTAAATAACTTATATAGACTCGTTCGATGCCGTTGCCACGGTAATTACTTTGTCTTGGATTACTTAATAATGCCCATGAGCGATTAGAAAAACTGTCCTGAAAAAATGTATCACTTAGTCGATCTGCTTTTTCGAGGAGCTCATTGCTGCGCACAAAATCTCCTTGATTTTGTGCGAGAGCACCAATTTCTAAATAATAGAGAAGTTGATCCTGAGGGTTATCTAAAACAGCTTCTAATGTGTTCTCAGCCGCTTGCCAGTCGCCTTCTTTGGCCAAGGATAAACCTTCATCAATGCTTTGTTTATAGGTGGCACAGCCAGACAGAATGGCAACATTCAACCAAAGTAAAATCCATTTCACATTAAAATCCCTTGTCTAGAAACTGGTTAGCAAAAAGCACCGCCAGTAAAGCCAAACAGCCTAAATATAGAGCTAACCAGCGAGCTTTAAGGCAATATGGACAAGGTTTCTTTTTCTTTTTCATCATTCTTTCCATTCTGGCTGATGAGTGACTGGCTTGTTAGTATGCTACAAAAAAAAGGAGGCATACAGCCTCCCTTTTATCGTACTTGTGTTTTAGTACTTTTTACAATCAAACAATCTTTACTATTGTGTTGTTTCTGCAGCAGCTTGTTGTTTTTGTAGGCTTTCTATATAAAGCGCATCAAAATTAATTGGTGCTAACATCAGAGGAGCGAAGCTGCCCTTAGTCACAACTGCATCGATGTTTTCACGAGCATATGGGAAAATAGTAGCAGGGCAAAAAGCACCCAAAGCGTGATGTAATTGCTGGTCATCTAAACCAGAAATAACAAACAAACCACCTTGTTGAACTTGAACTAGGAATCCAGTTTCGCCATTGTTTTTAACGGTAACTGTAATTTCTAAAACCACTTCGTATACATTTTCACCAACTTGGCGGCTTTTGGTATTAAGTTCTAAGCCTACTTCTGGTTTCCACTCTTCTTGGAAAATCATAGGTGAGCGTGGAGATTCAAAAGAAATGTCTTTTAAGAAAATACGCTGCAAAGACAGTTGCGGTGCTTGAGCTTCTTGTGTTTCGGCTGCAGAGTTTACTTCAGTTGTATCAGACATTGTTGTTCCTTATCTTTATTTTAGAATACGATCTAGTAGAGAACTTTGCTCGTTGCTTCGTGAAAAAGCCTCTAGTTACTATTATTAAGCAAGCAATGCATCAAGTTTTTTTGAACGTTCCAGATCAAAAAGGTCATCACAGCCGCCAACATGCTGTTCGCCAATCCAGATTTGCGGTACAGAAGTTCGGCCGCTTTTTTTCGTCATCTCTTGGCGAAGTTTGTTATTGCCATCCACATTAATTTCATTGAATGCAATGTTTTTAGACGAAAGCAGTTGTTTTGCTCGAGTACAAAATGGGCAGTAATTACTTGAATAGATAGTTACAGTAGACATAATTTTTGTATTACCCTTTCACTAAAGGCAGGTTAGATGATTGCCACTCGGCAATGCCGCCTTGAAGTTTATATATGTTAGTGAAGCCTTCTTTTTTCAAGTCTTTTGCACTTGGGCCAGAAGTTATACCAGATTTACATACTAAAATGATTGGGGCGTCTTTGTGTTTCTCAAGACGATTTAGGTTTTCTTTCATTTTAGTTGCAGGAATGTTCATTGCACCTGTGATATGGCCGGTGCTGAATTCTTTCTCAGGACGGATGTCGACAACAATCGCATCTTCCGTATTGATTAACGTAGTAGCCGCAGAGGCTGTTAGTCCTGGCGCACCACCTTTACTTTCAACAAAAAGTAATGTCGCAAGAATCGCCATAAAAACAGCGACCATTTCCCAGTGATTTGTAGCAAATTCAATAAATTGGTTCATCATAATCTTAAAGCTCATATTTAAACTGTCCGCATTATACACGGCAAGAGGGAGCGGTACATACTCTCAGGTAAAGGTGACAAGGATATGATAGGGAGAAAATGAAAATTTAGATGAGAAAATAAAAAAACGAACTTCGAAAAGCTCGTTTTATGTCTGTCTGCTTCGATAGGTTCAGGTTTGGATATTGCTTACTTAGTACTACTGGTTGAATCAAAAATTTTGTCTGCGTTACCTTCAATAAAGCTATCAAATAAAGTGCCATTAGGTTGAACATGGCGACGGGCAAACTCGTAGAAACAACTCGGAATGGTTTTCTCTGTTCCATTTGCAAAGGTATAGACAATCTTATCTGCCATGGTAGAAGATTGTTCTAGGAAAGAGGCTGGAGTGCCTTTTACTAATCCTCCTACTTCGTTCAGGGCGTAACCTTCATTCTGCAATAGCGCGTTGACGGATTCTATGGTTGGGAATTTATTTAAATGATTTATGCTGACTGTAAAATGGTTTGCTTGTAAGCCCATGGTTGATAGCCATGCAGCGTATTCACTGTGTTCTGATAAAGTTAAGTACTCTTCTTCTGTCGGTGTTTCCCATAATTTACCGGCCCAAAAAACAGTAGGGTTTTGCACCGCGTCCACTGGAATTTGAGCGATAAACTTACCAATAATGTCTTGGCAGTTTTGAGGCAGTTCTTCGACTAACAACTCTGACAAAAATATCTTCGGGGAATCAGCATCGTTTTCGTGTTTATAACAACGGGCTTTTAGGTGTTTACTCTCAAAACGAAAAGCCCCATAGGCTTTATAACCTATGGCCTTTAGTTGAGGTTCTAGTTTTTCCAATGAGATGGGAGAATTATTGAAAGTACGAAATGCCACATGATCATTTAAGACAGTTTCTCCATGGCTCTCAAATAATTGTTGAATGCGTTTAGCCTGAGGCGTGATTTGAGTGTAACTGTTCCATAAAGCGCTAAAAAAATCAGAAGGTGTCATAAGAGTTCCTACATAAATCATCGACGGTAAAGATTACATTCACTCTAGTCTAATTATGATATGGGACGCAAAAGATATAAAAGCATTATGTGATTCGTAAAAAGCATGCGAGCGAAAATCTAAACCGAATGGTTATTTCCGTTGTTAGTCGTAAATAGCTGTTGTCTAGCAGCTAGAATTGTATTGATTAGATGGGCAGGAAAGCTGCGTTCTTTGTTGTGAGCTAATCCCACGACGCGTTTTAGCTTTACATCATTTAATGGTCTTAAACAAAGATCATTTCGGCCACGTGATGAATGCTCCGGTATTAATGAAATCCCTAACCCCGCCGCGACTAAATCAAGCGCATATTCTTCGGTTTTTACCTGTGCTCGGACATCCGTGGTGAGCTCTTGTTTCTGCATCAGATAATTCCATGATTCCAGGATGTCGCAAGGTGTACGTGATATGAAAGGTTGTTTGTCTATTTGTTTGAGAGACAAAGACGAGAAGTCAGCGAGCCAATGGTTTAGGGGCATAGCGATCACATAATCGTCTTCCCAAATAGGATAGAAAACGTCTTTTTCTGTGGTGTAGCGTTCACAGGTAAAGCGTAAGTCTGAACTTTCGGATTTATCGACCAGTTTTAAAGTTAAGCCAGGCACTTCGTCTAACAAGGTTTTAATTACCTGACTAATGAGTGCGCCAGATAAAAAGGGTGCTAATGAGATAGATAAGGCAATGGGAGCAGGGGAATCTATAAATAGGTTACGAATGTCACTTAGGTCAGTGACCATTTTGCAGGCATGAGGATAGAGTTGAGAACCACTGTCGGTGGGTGAAACGCCTTTGGAATGGCGTACAAACAGCTTAGTTCCCAGATGTTCCTCTAATTGTGCGACGGTAGTTGAAATAGAAGGTTGGGCCACAAAGCAGCGTTTGGCGGCGGCACTGAGGCTTCGTTCTTCGTAAACTGCAATGAAATAGCGTAATGACCGAATATCCATCTTTGCCTCTCTCTATACAAATGAACTTTCAATATACCTATAGGTTCATAGTGTTGGCTATAGGAAAAAACTAGACCACTGTCAGGAAATAGATATTTCTCATTGTGCTGTGAGCTGGTTATTGTGGAGGAAGTCGAAAATTATTTTCCAATTAATTAGAAAACATATTCAAAGAGGTTTCACATGTCATTAGCTTGCTTAGATACATTGGGCATTAATACTCTCAAACAGGGCGATACCTATTTCAGTGTTTTAACAGGTAATACAACAACTTTAGGCGAAGGCAGTACTTTTTCTGCGCACAGTCCTATTGATGGCGCCAAGTTGTCCACTTTTCATAACGCTACGGCCGCTCAACTTGATCAAGTGAGCGTTGAGTTAAAAGAAGCTTTTAAAGTATTACGTGCCATTCCAGCACCACGTCGTGGTGAATTAGTGCGTCGCATTGGAGATGAGGCTCGCAAATACAAGAATGAACTGGCGCAAGTGATTTCCCTTGAAGCCGGAAAAATCATGCCTGAAGCTTTAGGTGAAGTACAAGAATGGATTGATGTGTGTGACTTCGCTGTCGGTCAATCTCGTATGTTGCATGGTTTGTCTATTGTATCTGAGCGTCCAGGGCATCGCATGATGGAGCAATGGCAGCCGCTTGGCCCAGTTGCAGTTATCACGGCATTTAATTTTCCTATGGCTGTTTGGGCTTGGAATACTATGTTAGGTCTTGTTTGTGGTGACCCGGCTTTACTAAAACCATCTGAAAAAGCGCCACTGTGTGCTTTGGCTATGTACAAAATTGCACAAAATGTTATTGCCGATATGCCAGATATTCCTAAAGCGGCGGTTTCAGTGATGATTGGCGATCGTGATTTAGGTGAAGCAATTGCGGCTAGTGATACATTCCCATTGGTTTCTGCAACGGGTTCTACTGCAATGGGCCGTGCGGTTGCGAAAACCGTAGCTGGTCGATTGGGTCGTTCTTTGTTAGAGCTTGGCGGTAACAATGCCATGATCGTTTCTAAGTCTGCTGACCTTGACCTTGCTTTGCGTGCAATCGTTTTTTCTGCCGCAGGAACCGCGGGTCAACGTTGTACTACTTTGCGTCGTCTTATTACCCATGAAAGTGTAGTCGATGGTTTGGTTGCAAGTTTAGCGAAATCCTATGGTTCGCTTCGTGTAGGTGACCCATTAGTCGAAGGTAATCTAGTTGGGCCGTTAATCGACGAAAGAAGCTTTGACAACATGCAAGCGGCATTGAAAACCGCTCAGCAACAGGGTGGCGAAATCATTTGTGGCGGAGAACGCGTGACGGACAATGTGCCTGCTGGTGGTTTTTATGTGAAGCCTGCGATTGTACGCATTGCTCATGATGCTCCGATTGTACATCAGGAAACTTTTGCTCCAATCCTTTATGTATTGACGTACAGCACTTTTGAAGAGGCGATTGAAATTCAGAACGAAGTACCACAAGGCTTATCTTCTGCGGTATTCACAGAAAATATGCGAGAGGCGGAATTGTTTATGTCTCCAGTTGGTTCTGATTGTGGTATTGCTAACGTTAATATTGGTACATCAGGTGCAGAAATTGGTGGCGCATTTGGTGGTGAAAAAGAAACAGGTGGCGGTCGAGAGTCTGGTTCAGATGCATGGAGAAACTATATGCGTCGTACCACGAATACGGTGAATTACGGTGGTGACTTGCCATTGGCTCAAGGCATTGTTTTTGAATAAAACGTGTTCTAAATGTGTTGGATTCTGATAAATACCTCCCTTTGTACGGCTATTTTTAGCTATTTAGCCGTACGTTTTTATTCTGTCTTGTTTTGAAAGCGTTAAGTGTTGTCGCGTGAGAGGGTTTTGATATGCCTGAACAGTTATGTGATTCCTTGTGGCGAGCTAGTTCACCAGCAGCGCCTGAATTAACGCCGTTAGAAGGCTGTTTGTCTTTTGATATTGTCATTGTTGGTGCTGGTTTTACGGGGTTATCTGCGGCTTTACATATGGCCAAAATTGGGATATCCGTTGCGGTTATTGAAGCGCAAGAAGTGGGTTTTGGCGGTTCCGGTCGCAATGTAGGGTTGGCTAATGCAGGGTTGTGGCTTGAACCTGATCAGCTTGATAAAACCATTGGTGTGGAGGCCGGGAAAACGCTCTATGACGCTTTGGCGGTTGCGCCAGATTATGTCTTTGGTTTGATTGATGAGTACGGTATTGAGTGTGAAGCAACCCGTCATGGCACCTTGCATGCTGGTGTTGGTAAGTTAGGTTTGGCGCAATTAGAACGTCGTTACGAACAGATGGTTCGTCGTGGCGCCCCCGTTCAGCTGTTAAGTGCGGCAGACGCTCAGTCTCGAATCGGTTCAGAAAAATTCAATTCTGCGTTGTTCGATCCAAGAGCGGGGACCATTCAACCTTTGGCCTATGCAAGAGGTTTGGCTCGTGCTGCGCTAAAAGAAGGAGCGCGATTGTTCGACTACTCACCCGTGAATAAAATCGAGCCAACGCAAGATGGCTGGACGCTGTATACCGATAAAGGTGAGGTTCACGCCGGTAAGGTTATTTTGGCAACCAACGCCTACAGCGAGTACGGTATTAAAGATCAAGCGCGAAAATTTGTGCCTATTTTTTACTCTCAATTAGCAAGCAAACCACTGTCGGACAAACAACTTGCTAGTATATTGCCGAATAAAGAAGGTGTTTGGGATACCTGTACTGTGATGAGTTCTTTTCGTCTCGATAAACAAGGGCGTTTTGTTTTTGGTGGAATGGGAGACAAGGGGAATATTTTGTCTAATTGGGCGTCTCAACGAGTGAAAGAGATGTTTCCATCAATGGATAAAGTGGAGTGGGATTATTGTTGGACAGGTAAGATCGCTTACAGTGAAGATCATTTGCCCCATTGTCAGCAGTTGCAAAATGGTTTATTTAGTGTCGCCGGTTACAGTGGACGTGGAATCGGCCCTGGAACAGTGGTTGGGGCAGAACTGGCGCAATGGTTTGCAGGTCAGAGAGAAAGTTTATCTATTCCAACAACCCTGTTGCGGGACATTCCTTTTAGGGAATTAAAGAGAATGTGTTATGAAGTCGGTGCCCATACTTATCATCTTGGACAGCAAACCCATACACTAGGTTAATGTATTTGATTTATATGGTAATAAATGCATCTTTCTGGTGCATTTTAGCTTTAACAGGTTGGGAATGATGGCAATATAGGATAGAGTTATTGGCTTCTGTTTTTTGATTTATGAGCAACGTCCAGATGCGCCGTTATATCCCATCGTCTACTGCTTTAAAATGCTTTGAAGCGTCCGTTCGTCATTTAAGTTTTACTAAGGCGGCAGAAGAGTTACACCTTACCCAAAGTGCTGTTAGTCGTCAGATTCGTAATCTCGAAGAATTCTTGTCCCGTGATTTATTTATTCGATTAAATAAACGTTTAGTGTTGACTGGAACGGGTGCGGCTTATTACAAAGAAGTTGTGCCTTTGCTTGATGGTATGGAAAACGCGTGTTTACGCATGCTGCATCGAGAAGACGAAAAAACCACTTTAACCATTTCTGCTTTGCCTACACTTGCTTCATATTGGCTAATGCCTCATCTCGCCGAATTTCAACAGCTACACCCACAATTTCAGATTAAGGTTCGTTCTTTAGATGATGCCGCCAAAATTGACCCAGAAAACATTGATATCATTTTACATTATGGTGGGGACCATTGGCCTAGAGCCGTGTCTCATCAACTGATGCAAGAGAATGTCGTGGCGGTTTGCTCTCCAGCATTATTAGAACGTGTTGGTGGAAAAATAGAGCGAGAATGGCAAGCCGAAGATGTTACTTCTTTTCCTTTCCTACATTTATCTTCTCGTATTAATGCTTGGCCAGACTGGATGGTGTCACAAGGTTTGGAAAGCGGCTCCTTTGCAGGAGCTTCATTTGCGCATTTTCATATGGTTCTTGAAGCTGCTAAAAATGGTATGGGTCTTGCGATTTTGCCAACGGTTTTAGCTGCGCGCAGTTTGCAATCGGGAGAGCTGGTGGCTCCGTTTGGTAAGCAAGTATCAACCCCCCATGAATATCTTTTGTCGTATCCAGCAGATAAAGCAGATTTAGAACAAGTGGTTGTTTTTCGAGATTGGTTATTGGCCAAAACTAAAACGTCATAAGCAAAATTAATAGCCTGAATAGGCACGGACCCTGTAACAAAATTACAAGCCTGTGATAGTATCAAGTGATAATCATGATCAGTTTACGGGATAGATTAACATGAACAAAAAGACAACCGCGCTCTTCATCCTAGATGGATGGGGTTACAGTGAAACATCAACATCAAATGCTATTGCCGCAGCGAATACACCGAACTGGGATGCGCTTTGGAATAATAATCCTCATACCCTAATCAAAACATCAGGTTTGGCGGTTGGATTACCTGAAGGTCAAATGGGTAACTCTGAAGTAGGACACATGAATTTAGGTGCTGGCCGTGTGGTTTACCAAAACTTCACTCGTATAGGTAAAGCCATTGATGACGGTACCTTTTTTGAGAACGAAGCCTTAGTTAATGCTGTCGATAAAGCCGTTGCAGCTAATAAAGCGGTTCACATCTTAGGCTTGCTTTCTGATGGTGGTGTTCATAGTCATTATGAACAAATCATGGCAATGTGTGAATTGGCGGTAAAGCGTGGTGCGAAAGCTGTTTATGTTCATGGTTTTACGGATGGACGAGATACACCACCACGTTCTGCAAAAACACCGACTGCAGCGCTTGAAGCAAAATTTGCAGAGCTTGGCGTAGGTAAAATCGCAACATTAACTGGCCGTTATTATGCAATGGATCGTGATAACCGTTGGGATCGAGTACAAACTGCTTATGACGCAATTGTATTAGGTAAAGGACAGTTTCAAGCCAATACTGCAGAAGAAGCGATTCAAGCCGCTTACGACCGTGATGAGAATGACGAATTCGTTAAAGCCAGTGTGATTGGTGAACCAGTAGCATTACAGGATGGTGATGCCGTTATTTTTGCTAACTTCCGCCCTGATCGTGCTCGTCAATTAACAAGAGCTTTTACGGATCCAGAGTTTGATGGCTTTAAACGTGCTGCTTATCCAAAATTAGCCTCGTTTGTTACCTTCACTGAATTTGCTTCCGATATTGCCGCTGATGTGGCTTTCCCTCCAGTTGCTTTGAGTAACACGTTAGGTGAAGTGCTTGCGAAAGCAGGTAAAAAACAACTTCGTATTGCTGAGACTGAAAAGTACGCTCATGTGACGTTTTTCTTTAACGGTGGTGAAGAGTCTTTGTTTGAAGGTGAAGAGCGTGAATTGATTCCATCTCCAAATGTGGCTACTTACGATTTGAAACCCGAAATGAGTGCGCCAGAAGTAACAGATAAATTGGTTGAAGTGATCGAAGCAGGTAAATACGACACAATTATTTGTAACTTTGCTAATGGTGACATGGTTGGTCACAGTGGTATTTTTGAAGCTGCGGTAAAAGCGGTGGAAGCGGTGGATGCTTGCTTGGGGCGTATTGTTGAGGCATTAAAAGTGAATGGCGGTCAATGTTTGATTACAGCTGACCACGGTAACGTGGAGCAAATGTTAAGCGAAGACGGTTCGCAACCATTAACTTCCCATACAATTGGGCCAGTTCCCTTGGTATTACTAACTCCTACTCAAGGTTTAGGTATAAAAGAAGGTGCTTTGTGTGATCTCGCGCCAACTTTGTTAGATATGATGGGAATGGAAGTGCCGGCAGAAATGACTGGTGTAAGCTTGCTTACAAAGGCATGAGGTTAGGATGATTTTAATTTTCCGTTCTCTTCTTTTGTGCCTGTTCTTGTTGCCCAGTCTTGGTTGGTCAGCAGGAGCGCCACAAACGCCAGAAGAAGCCAAGCAGCAAATTCAAGCTTTGCAAAAAGATTTGAAAAAACTCAACGCTTGGCTGAAGGACGTTAAATCTGAACGATCTGATGTAGAAAAACAGCTTGAAGGACAAGATAAAGAAATTCAAAAGTTGTTAAGGAAAATCCAAGAAATTCAGGAGAGCTTAAAAAAGGAGAGAAGCAGCTTAGCTCGTTAAGGGTTCAGCAGCGCTCTCTTCAATTAAGTATTCAACAACAAAATGAACAAATAGCCGCCCAACTCAGGGCGGTTTATCGTTCCGGTGACGAAGAAAGTATTAAGCTATTATTAAATGGCGACAATTCAGAAGATTCGGAACGTCTAGTGCAATATAATCGCTATTTTTCGAATGCTAGACAGTCTTTAATTAATGGCTTTATTAATGAAGTCAGTGACTTAAATCTTGTCGAGAAAAGTATTAGAAGCCACAGAGCTCAGCAAGCTAGAGAAGAAGTATTATTGAAAGAAGAGCGAACACGCCTTGCGAGTCAACAAACGGCGCGTCGTACTTTGTTAGCCAAACTAGATAAAGATTTGGCTCAAGGTGATAAACGTTCTAAGCAATTGAAACAAGACCAACAGAATTTGCAGGAAATGCTACAGCGTTTAGAAGAAGTACTTGCTGATGTTCAAATTCCGGATCAAGACGTCCCTTTTTCTTCTCAACGAGGCAAGTTGGCTCGACCTCTTAAAACACTTTCAACATTACCTACTGCTGGTAGCGTTAATTTAGGGGGTGACATTGCGAGCAAAAGAAGGTGATCCCGTCCATGCAATTTATCAGGGCCGTGTCGTATTTTCTGATTGGTTACGTGGTTTCGGTTTCTTACTAATTGTTGATCATGGCGATGGCTATATGTCTTTGTATGGTTATAACCAAAGCTTATTAAAAGACGTAGGTGAATGGGTTACGGCAAATGATGTGGTCGCAATGGTTGGAAGTTCTGGCGGTAGGCCTGATCCTGCTTTATTCTTTGCAATTCGCCATAATGGTACGCCATTAAAACCGCTATCTTGGGTGGCCGGTTAATTTACATTACTTAAATAGTCACACCGAAAAGTGATAGGGACAAACATGATCAATGCTTTGCGTCGGAAAACACTTCTTTTAGTTATTACATTATTGGCGCAACCCGTTTTATCCGCAGAGGGTCAGGAGGAGGCGACTTTACCTACGGCTGAAATACAGTCTTTTGTCGAAATTTTTGAAACCATTCGTGAAGGTTATGTCGAAGTTTTATCAGATGAAGATATCGTAAAGAAAGCATTAAAAGGCATGGTGTCAGGTCTTGATCCACATTCTGAATATTTCACGAAAGATGAATTAACTGATTTCAATGAACTGACGTCAGGGAATTATGCTGGCATCGGTGTTGAGGTTGAATTAAGAGACGGCAATTTGATTATAGTTACACCAGTTGATGGCTCAGCGGCTTCAGATGCGGGAATTTTACCAGGTGATGTAATTATTAGAATAGACAGTACCTTAATCACCGGTCTTGGAATGCAAGACATTGTTATGCTGATGCGTGGTGAGGCTGGTACAAAAGTGGTATTAGACATTGAACGAGATGGCGAAGTTAAACATTACGAATTAACGCGACGTTTGGTTGAAGAAGAAAGTGTGTCTAAAAAATGGTTGGATGGCAATATTGCTTATTTTCGTATTAGTCAGTTCCAAGGCGATAGTGCTGTGGAGTTTTACAAAGCCATTGATGAGCTTAAAGAAGAGCATCAAATAAATGGTGTTGTGTTAGATCTACGCAATAACCCTGGTGGTGTACTACAGAGTGCTGTGGGTATTGTCGATGCTTTTATTGATGAAGGCATGATTGTTTATACAAGTGGGCGTCATGAAATTTCAAAAAGTCAGTTCCATGCCTCAGAAGACAATACTCAACTTGCTGAGGTTCCAGTTGTAGTGCTTGTTAATGAAGGCTCTGCTTCGGCTTCTGAAATTGTTGCTGGGGCATTACAAGATCATGAACGTGCGGTTGTTTTAGGCACAGAGACCTTTGGTAAAGGTTCTGTGCAAACTGTGGTTCCTTTATCTAATGGCGATGCTGTGAAACTAACAACGGCACTATATTACACTCCAAATGGACGTTCTATCCAAGCACAGGGCATTACACCTGATCTTATTATTCCTCAGGCCACGCTTACTTTTGATAAAGGCCAATTTTTTGTTAAAGAAGCAGAATTGAAAGGGCATTTGGGTAATGGGACTGGTGGAGAAGAACGAACCAGTGCGGATGTGAAAGTAGACATTAGTGAATTGGCAAAAACTGACTTCCAGCTATTTCAAGCGGTGAGTATTCTAAAAACCTTGCCTAAATTAACCCAAAAGTATTAAAAGAGTTTGTTAATAGATATGTTTTCTAAGATTAAAGTTGGGTTTAATTTAAGTAAAAATGTTCTAGGGATGTGTGTATTTATATCAGGTCTATTTGTAGTGAGTTTGTCTGCATCAGCGGATGAAACAAATAGTATTCTTGAAATATATGAAAATGTATTAATTACTCAACAAAGCACCTTACAAGATACGGAGCTGGATGTTAATAAGGGTGCTCCCTTGTCTGAGAGTTTAGGCCCTATTATAGGTGAGAGGGCTTCATTATCAAAGGCGCCGTTGCCTCAATTAACCACGGATTCTTCTGAGTTATCTAATCCATCTGAATTGTTGGTTCATCCTATATTAGAGGTAAATGATCCTTGGGTTCCAGCCATAGTTCCATTCTTAGATTCATTGCCGAGTCATGACTCCGTTCCTGAATCTGAGAAAGAGCATGAGTCAAAGTCAGAGCCAAATAAAAAAGAAAATGTCCCCGCGAACATATTAGCTGTTGATGTACACCCAAAAATGGCGCAAATCGCTATTTTGATCGATGATCTAGGATACAACCGACGTGGAATGGAGTCTGCTTTAGCACTGCCAACTGAAGTTGCATTAGCTATTTTGCCTGAAACCCCTTTTGCTCATCAAACAGCACTGACCGCTCAAAAACAAAAACGTATTACCCTGTTGCACGCACCAATGGAGAATCAACGTGAGTTGAAGCTGGGCCCGGGTGGCTTGTATGCAAATATGACAGAGCATGAGTTAAAAGCAACGCTACGAAATGATTTAGATGGATTGCCTGGAATACAAGGTGTTAATAATCATATGGGGAGCCTATTAACGACAAAAACGGATTCAATGAAATGGGTGATGGAAGTTTTAAAAGGGCGTTCACTTTTCTTTATTGATAGTTTAACCAGTCCCAAAAGCGTTGCTGAAAAAACAGCTCAAGAGCATGGTTTGAAAACAGTCAGTCGTGATGTATTCTTAGATAACATTCGTACTGAACAAGCCATTGATAAGCAATTCTCTCGTTTGCTTAAATTAGCACGACGACACGGAAGTGTCTTGGCGATAGGGCATCCGTATCCTGAAACCATGGCTTACCTTAAAAAGCGTCTAAAAGACCTGGAAAAGGATGGTGTCCGTCTTGTTCCTTTATCTAAAATTCTTCTTTCTCCTTCTGCTGCATCAAACATTCATAAGTAATCACCATTTTGGCTTTATTTAGTGAAAAGCTCTGTATAAATAGAGCTTATGAGTGATTTATTTTGAGTTTTTAAATCAAATCAGAATTTAAATTCTGTTATTTTCACTTTTACAGCGCACCACTATTGACCAAACTTTAATCTGATACTAATGTGTAGCCTTGTAGTGGTGCACATTTCTTGAATATTTAGGTGTCACCTCCATAATTTATGCCTTTTTTAAAAGAGGTGTATTGATTGGAACACTTCTTGCTTTTGAATAATAACGATAAAACACAAAACGAGTAGAGGCTTTTCTTATGTCAAATACGGTTGTTAAAAGAACATTACTTTCTCTTGCTGTTGCAGGTGCTGCGACACTGGCTCAGGCTGACGTTGTAATCGGTGTTGCGGGTCCTCATACAGGTGCTTATGCAGCATTTGGCGAGCAATTATGGAAAGGGGCTGAGAAAGCAGCCGCTGATATTAATGCCAGCGGTGGTATTAATGGTGAAATGATCAAATTGGTTAAAGCAGATGATGCTTGTGAACCAAAACAAGCGGTTTCTGTTGCTAACCGTTTAGTTGATTCTGATGGCGCTGCTGCGGTTATCGGTCACTTCTGTTCTTCTTCTTCAATTCCTGCATCAAGAATTTATGAAGAGGCTGGTGTTCTAATGGTTACACCTGCTTCAACTAACCCGACATTGACTGACCAAGGTCTGCCAAACGTTTTCCGTGTGTGTGGTCGTGATGACCAGCAAGGTGATGTTGCTGCAAATTATATTGTTGATCAGCTTGGTGCTAAGCGCGTTGCTGTTATTCATGATAAAGACACTTATGGTAAAGGTCTTGCTGACGCTACCAAAGCAACTCTTAACGCCTACGGTGTGAAAGAAGTAATGTACGAAGGTTTGACTCGTGGTGAGAAAGACTTTAACGCTTTGATCACAAAAATCCGTTCAGTAGATGCAGACGTTGTTTACTTCGGTGGCCTTCATTCAGAAGCGGGTCCACTAGTTCGTCAGTTACGTGAACAAGGTTCTAAAGCAATCTTCATCTCTGGTGACGGTATCGTATCGGATGAGTTTGTTTCTGTTGCTGGTTCACCTGCATACGTAGATGGCGTGTTGATGACATTTGGTGCGCCACCATCTTCTTACCCTTCTGGTAAAAAAGTAATCAAAGAATTCCGTGATAGTGGTTATGAGCCAGAAGGCTACACACTTTACTCTTACACAGCGATGCAAGTTGCTGTTGCTGCATTGTCTAATAATGACTTAGACCCAATCGCAGGTGCTGAGTGGTTAAAAACTCATTCTGTAGATACTGTAATGGGTAAGAAAAACTTTGATGATAAAGGCGATTTAACTGTTTCCGATTACGTTATGTATGAGTGGAACGACCAAGGTAAATACAGCCAAGTAAACTAATTTCTATTTAGTTTAATCTACATGCCTGTTGATATAAGGATTGTATCAATGGGCATGCTTCCAATTATAAAAAATTCCCACGAGGTCTTACGATGGATATCGTTCTCCAGCAGTTGGTAAACGGTCTTACCCTTGGTTCCGTTTACGGGCTAATTGCAATCGGTTATACCATGGTATACGGCATTATCGGCATGATTAACTTTGCCCATGGTGATGTTTACATGGTTTCCGCTTATATCACTGCTATTGCAATTGCTCTTCTTACATTTTTCGGTATCGAATCTTTTCCAATCATCATTGTAGGCACGTTATTCTTAACTGTTGCTGTGACAGGTGCTTATGGTTGGGTTATTGAACGTATTGCGTACCGTCCTTTACGAAACTCTAGTCGCTTATCTGTTCTGATCTCGGCGATTGGTATGTCTCTTATTTTGCAAAACTATGTACAGCTTAGTCAGGGGGCCAACCAACAAGGTGTGCCAACTCTTTTGACTGGTGCTATCCGCTTTACCGTGGGTGATGGTTTTGTACAAATTACTTATATGAAGTTACTCATTTTACTTATCTCTCTTCTTGGGATGGGTGTTCTGA
The DNA here is from genome assembly GCF_055808695.1 of Marinomonas sp. GJ51-14. Lineage (NCBI taxonomy): Bacteria > Pseudomonadati > Pseudomonadota > Gammaproteobacteria > Oceanospirillales > Oceanospirillaceae > Marinomonas > Marinomonas sp. GJ51-14. The sequence goes on along the minus strand of NZ_CM147879.1, from coordinate 740,640 downwards.
CTTATGTTATTCAAAAAACAAAGTTGGGTCGTATGTGTCGTGCAACACAGCAAGACCGAAAAATGGCCTCAATTTTAGGAATAGACACAGATAAAGTTATTTCTACTGTTTTTGTTATTGGCGCCATGATGGCGGCCCTAGCGGGTGTGCTTATTACACTCGATTATGGTGCATTTGATTTCTATGTTGGTTTTATCATTGGTATCAAAGCATTCACTGCAGCAGTATTGGGTGGCATTGGTTCTTTGCCGGGTGCTATGTTGGGTGGATTGATTCTTGGTTTATCTGAAGCCTTGTTTGCTGGGTTAATTAGCTCTGACTATAAAGATGTTTTCTCATTCTCTTTGTTAGTGCTCATTTTAATTATTCGCCCAAGTGGCCTTCTCGGCAAACCTGAAGTGGAGAAAGTATAAATGAGCCAAACGACAGGAATAGATTTTAAGAAAAGTAGTATTGATGCTTTAGTAGCTGGTTTTTTGGCTCTCATCTTATTTGGCCCTATTGTTGGGGTGTTACTTGATGGTTATGGCTTTAATGCTGAATTTGGTCGAGTGGCTTGGATGGTCGCGATTGTTGTTGTTGGTCGATTTGTTATGTCCTGCTTTTTTCAGACCGAAAAAGGCGTGGCAATGTCGTTCAAATATGCCAATCATGATGAAGGCGCAAAGGTTCTTTCTCCTGATCATAAATCGAAAATGATATGGATTATTCCATTGGTCATTGTGGTTGGTCTTTTAGTACCTTTCATTGCTTCTAAATACGTTCTTACTGTAGTTATTTTAGGTTTGATATACGTACTATTGGGTCTTGGGCTCAATATCGTTGTGGGCTTGGCTGGTCTTTTAGATTTGGGTTTCGTAGGCTTTTATGCCATAGGGGCTTATGGCTTAGCATTAGGTTATGAGAATTTAGGTCTGGGTTTCTGGTCTATGTTACCGATAGCTGCCATTCTAGCGGCTTTTGCAGGCGCTATTTTAGGTTTCCCTGTATTGCGAATGCACGGCGATTATTTAGCCATTGTGACATTAGGCTTCGGTGAAATCATTCGTTTGATTCTAACCAATTGGGCTTCTTTTACTCATGGTCCTAACGGCGTTTCTGCACCATTACCAACCTTGTTTGGTTTGGAGTTTAAGCGACGATCCAGGGATGGCGAGACTTTCCACGAATTCTTCAACTTACCGTATGATTCCGCTTATAAATATATGTTTATTTATTTAGTACTATTTGCGGTGGTATGGGCTGTCCTTTTCATTAAGCATCGTTTGGTAAAAATGCCGATTGGCCGTGCTTGGGAAGCTTTGCGTGAAGATGAAATAGCTTGTCGTTCACTTGGATTGAACCATGTGTTAGTTAAGCTTTCTGCCTTTATGTTGGGTGCTTCAACTGGTGGTTTAGCTGGTGTGTTTTTTGCGACATATCAAGGTTTTGTTAACCCATCCTCTTTTACCTTCTTTGAATCGGCTTTGATCTTGGCCATTGTGGTGCTTGGTGGTATGGGGTCGACCCTCGGGGTTGTGATAGCTGCCTTTTGTTTAACCGTACTGCCTGAAGTATTAAGAGAGTTCGCAGAATATCGTGTATTGATGTTTGGTATTTTGATGGTTGTGATGATGATTTGGAAACCTCGCGGTATTGTTCGTGTAACGCGAACAGGTTTCACAGCGAGAAAAGGGGTCGTGAAATGAGCCAAGAACATATTTTAAAAGTTGAAAACTTGGTAATGCATTTTGGTGGTATTAAAGCCCTGAATGATGTGACCTTTGATATAAAACGCGGTTCGGTATCGGCTTTAATTGGGCCGAATGGTGCAGGTAAAACGACGGTATTTAACTGTCTTACTGGTTTTTATAAAGCGACTGGCGGAAAAATTATGCTGTCTGCTGCAGGGAAAGAAACCAGTATTATTAAAGTACTTGGTGAACCTTTCCAATTAACCGATTTCTTTTCTCCGTTAGCATTTATAAATCGGCTTAAATACAAAATGTTTGGTGGCTCACATTTGGTAAACCGTGCTGGTTTGTCACGAACTTTCCAAAACATTCGTTTGTTTAAAGAAATGTCTGTTGTTGAGAATCTATTAGTTGCTCAACATATGCGAGTTAACCGCAGTATGATTGCAGGTATCTTGAATACTAAGGCATATCAAAGAGCGGAAGAAGAAGCATTGGAGCGTGTTTTCTATTGGTTGGGCGTTGTAGATCTTGAGGACTCTGCGAACCGTTTAGCTGGTGAGCTTTCCTACGGCCAGCAGCGTCGTTTAGAAATTGCTCGTGCAATGTGTACCAATCCAGAGATTGTTTGTCTGGATGAGCCTGCGGCAGGTTTGAACCCTTCAGAAACCGAAGCTCTGACTAAGATGATTCGTGTATTACGTGATGAACATAACACCACTGTTTTGTTGATAGAGCATGACATGGGCATGGTGATGGATATCTCTGACTATATCGTCGTATTGGATCATGGCGAGGTAATTGCTGAGGGTGGTCCTGAAGATATTAAAAGTAATCCGAAAGTGGTTGCTGCTTATCTTGGTGCGGAAGAAGGTGAGGAGGTAACACTATGACTACTTTGATGGAATTTAAAGACGTAGACGTTCATTACGGGCCAATTCAAGCATTGAAAAAAGTGTCATTGTCGATCAATGAAGGTGAAATTGTTACCTTAATTGGTGCAAATGGCGCAGGTAAATCAACCCTGTTGATGTCTATTTTTGGGCAACCACGCATTTCTTCTGGGCAGATTATTTATCGCGGTGAAGATATCTCACAAAAGTCGGCTCACTATGTTGCCTCGAATGGGCTTGCTCAATCGCCGGAAGGGCGGCGTATTTTTCCTAGTATGTCTGTGGAAGAAAATTTACTGATGGGGACCATTCCTATTGGTATGGAGCATGCTGAAGAAGATATGCAAAGAATGTTTGAGCTTTTCCCGCGCTTATTGGAGCGTCGTAATCAAAGAGCTTCCACTATGTCTGGTGGTGAGCAACAAATGCTTGCGATTGCACGAGCTTTGATGAGTCGTCCAAAATTGCTTTTATTGGATGAGCCTAGTTTGGGTCTTGCTCCGATTATTGTTAAACAAATCTTCCAGATTCTTAAAGATGTTGCTAGCACTGGAATGACAATCTTCCTTGTTGAGCAAAATGCGAACCATGCTTTGAAGCTAGCAGATCGTGGCTATGTAATGGTGAATGGTGAGATTCGTATGACAGGAACCGGTGATGAGCTATTGGTTAACCCTGAAGTGCGTGAAGCCTATTTGGGTGGTCATTAGTCTAGAGAGTTGTTAGGGCTGAAGCTTTTTTATTGAAAGTATATAAAGCGATATCTTGTTTATACACAGAACGAGATATCGTTTTTTTTATTTATGTGAATAAGTCTGGGGGTTCTACACAGGTAAATAATAAAGACAGAGCATTACAAAAATGAGCTGCTAACTTAAAGTATCGGCTCTGAATTTAATTATTAGGCCCTGAAGAGTGTATCAGTAAGAATATCTCGAACTTGTGAAGGTTGAGATGCTTGCCCTAAAGGGGCGTCATAAATGGCATCGATCTTATCGCCGAAGTAAGTGTCCACTTCATCGATACTTAATGCTGGTGAAAGACCAGCGGGGTTTGCTGATGTTGACACAATTACGCCTTTAAAGGCCTTGCAAAGACGTTGTACGGGAGCATGTTGTGATAGGCGTATTGCTACGCTTTTGTGGTCACCTCTGACCCAGCTTGGGGTAATTTGAGTATCAGGTATAACCCATGAAGTGGGTATTTTATTTTCACTGATAAGACGCTGTGAAGCATTATCATCCAGTGATGCCAGCCAAGGTTCTAATTCTTCTTTCTCGCCTGCAACAAGAATAAGTCCTTTGTATTCAGGGCGTGATTTGAGCGCTAAAATTCGCCTTACAGCTTTTTCATTGTAAGGGTCGCAGCCTAATCCCCAAACGGCTTCTGTTGGATAAGCAATAACACCACCTTGTTGTAGAATATGGGCAAGATCTGATTCGGAAGTAATAAGACGCATAGGAAATGTTTAGCTGCTACTAGAAAAATAAAAGGAAATGGATTGTAACGAGATTTGAGAAGTGGGGCTAGTAGATGATATTGGCTGAATGAATCATTCAGCCAATATGAAGAAATACTTTATGCACAACAATAATTAAATTAATAAAAATAAGTTAATAATAGTGTGTTTATTTCATTGAATTGATTTTTTCTTTGATCTCAGCAATCTTACTGTTGACCACTTTTTCTAAGTGTTCAAGTTCTTTTACTAAATCATCTTTTGATGCTTTCGTTTCATTCTGTTTACCAACAATTTGTTCAAGCTCTTCCATTGCTCGTAAAACAATAAGAGAAGGTTCTTGCACTTGTCGATAAGTTTGTTGACCACCGTCAGCAAGTACGGTTTTTGTTGCACGGCCAAATTTGAACTTTTTACTTTTAGGGAGTAAAGAGCCCTTTTCGCGGCGGTAATAAATTTTCAATACATCATGACCGTTTTCATAACGTAACGTAAATTTTTCAATGTCCTGTATGCTTGTGATACCCATGGACTGAAGTGTTGGATGCATAACTGTTTTCCCGTTTATTAATAATGAATTAATAGACTTCAATTAGTAGGGGATTGCTGCCCTAAATGCAAGCCAAAAGTAAGAGAAAGTTGAGATAGTGCAGTTAAGTAATAAATAGACTTACCTGCACTGTATTTTCTACTTGCTAAGATTAATCTTCATCTTGCTCAGCGTGATCGATATTTAACTCTTTGATTTTACGAGTTAATGTATTTCGGCCCCAACCTAACAAAAGAGATGCGTCCCGACGACGACCACCAGTGTGTGCCAGCGCTGTTTCTATCATTATGCGTTCAAACTTAGGAACGGCTTGATCAAGTATGCCTTTTTGACCCGATGCTAGTGTGCTGTCTACCCAATTTTTCAGAGCTTCTTCCCAGGATGCAAAAGGCTGCTCATGGGGAACCGCCGCGAGTAATTCAGGTGGTAAATCTTCTACCAATACTTCACGGCCAGATGCCATGACGATCAACCATCGACAGGTATTCTCTAATTGGCGAACATTACCAGGCCACTCAAGTTGAGTGAGGTAATTTTCAGTTTCTTTCGTCAAAATTTTCGGTTCAACGGCAAGTTCATCCGCCGCCCGACTTAAGAAGTGACGAGCCAATTTTGGAATGTCTTCGCGACGTTCTGCCAATTTAGGTAAGTGAATACGGATTACGTTTAGACGGTGAAATAAATCTTCACGGAAAGAGCCCTTTTGAACCAAATTTTCTAAGTTCTGGTGAGTCGCTGCAATGATGCGAACATCTACTTTTACCGCTGTATGCCCGCCAACTCGATAAAACTCACCGTCGGCTAATACGCGCAATAGACGGGTTTGAGTTTCCGCCGGCATGTCGCCAATTTCATCTAAGAAAAGTGTTCCGCCATTAGCTTGCTCAAAGCGTCCTCGGCGTTGAGTGTTGGCGCCAGTGAAGGCGCCTTTTTCATGGCCAAATAATTCAGACTCAATTAAATCATGGGGAATGGCCGCCATGTTTAAAGCAATAAAAGGGTTGGCGGCGCGAGGGCTATGGGTATGCAATGCTTGTGCAACAAGCTCTTTACCTGTGCCTGATTCGCCATTAATCAATACAGTAATGTTTGAATTGGCAAGTCGACCAATCGCGCGAAAAACCTCCTGCATTGCTGGTGCTTCACCGATAATTTCTTTGTCTACTTCTGGCTCAGTGGTTTCTTCCACCATATCTTCGGTGCTTGGTCGAGCGTTTTTATGGTGCAGCATAGCTCGCTTAACTAGGTTGACGGCTTCTTCCACATCAAATGGCTTAGGCAAATATTCAAAAGCGCCGCCTTGATATGATGCCACCGCACTTTCTAAATCGGAATGTGCTGTCATGATAATAACAGGCAAATAAGGGTGATCTGTTTGTAGCTTTTCTAATAGCTCTAAACCATCCATACCTGGCATGCGAATGTCGCTGATAATGGCACTCGGTTGCTCTTTATCAAGCATGCTCACGAGGTTTTCAGCAGAATCAAACAAACGACATTGAATGCCTTCTTGTTCTAGAGTTTTTTCTAATACCCAGCGAATAGATCTATCGTCGTCTACAATCCATACCGTTTCTTCTGGTGTCATGAGTGTTTCTCCTGTTCTTGGACTGTCGTCTCAATGGGGATTAATATGTTGAATTCGGTTTTTTTAGGGTAGCTATTACACTCAATAATTCCGTGATGTTGGTGTATGACGGATTGAGCGATGGATAGCCCTAAGCCTGTTCCATCTGCACGACCACTTACCATAGGGTAGAAGAGTGTTTTCAAAAGTGCATCAGGGATACCTGGTCCATTATCAATAATGCTGATTTTGCAAACTAGGCGATGCCTTTTTGAACCTATGGTAAATTGTCGTAATGTGCGAGTGACCATACGTATGGTTTTATTTTTGTTGCTCTCGTCTTCTATAAGAGCCTGCATCGCATTTCTAGTGATATTGAGCAATGCTTGTATGAGCTGAGATTCGTCACCAATTAAATCTGGAATACTTGGGTCATAATCTCGAACTAATTTAATTTGGTTGTCAGTTTCTACTGAAATAAGCTGTCTTACGCGTTCGATTACTTTATGTATGTTTAATGGTTTAATTTTCGGAAGCTGTCTGGGCCCTAATAGACGATCTACTAAGTCACGTAGGCGATCGGATTCTTCGATGATGACTTGAGTGTAGTCATTCAGTGCTTCGTCAGTAAAAGCACGACTAATTAACTGTGCAGCACCACGAATTCCGCCTAATGGGTTTTTAATTTCATGGGCCAGACCTCGTACCAATTCTTTACTTGATTCATGATTGGCTATTATCTCGTCTTCTTGCGAGATACGTTTCATTCGATCACGTGGGTACAATTCTATAATGATGCTTTCTGTATCATTGGACATACCCATAACCGGTGTAACGGTATAGTCACAAAAAAGTTTTTTACCATTACTGCGTTCAATTTCAGCCTCTCGTTTTGTAAACGGATGACCTGATTCAATTGCTGAATATAGAGCTTGGATGCTGTCTTCGTTTTCACGAAAAGCGGCACCCAGATCATTGCCATAAATTCGACGGCGACTGACCGCAAGTAACATTTCAGCGGCTGGGTTTAAATATTCAATTTCAAGCTTCTCATTCAATTGAAGAACAGCGGTTGATAAGTGGTCGATTAATAAGCTATACACTGCATGCTCCTCTCTGATGACCCTGCTTTTATTGTTTCGTATTTTGATGGTTGCAAAAAGCGAACCAACATTGGGCACAATGAAATGGTTTGTTTACTAAGGTTTTTAGTGTAAATAAAAAACCTCACGCACAATTATAGTGCATCATTTCGCGATCGTTTTTTTTAGTGCAAAAAAAGCCCCGATCAATTTCGGGGCTTTCGATTTCATTTAGCGATTTAAATATTAAACGCTGTAGTAAAGTTCGAATTCAAGTGGTGTTGTTGTCATTGCAACACGCTGAGCTTCACCTGCTTTAAGTTCGATGTAAGCATCGATCATGTCATCAGAGAATACGCCACCTTGAGTTAAGAATGCACGATCTTCGTCTAGACACTTAAGGGCTTCTTCAAGGCTAGCGGCAACTTGTGGAATTGCAGCAGCTTCTTCAGCAGGAAGGTCATACAAATCTTTATCTGCAGCATCGCCAGGGTGAATCTTGTTTTTGATACCATCAAGGCCGGCCATTAACATAGCTGCGAAAGCTAGGTATGGGTTAGCGGTTGGATCAGGGAAACGAGCTTCAATACGCTTACCTTTAGGGCTAGCTACGTATGGAATACGAATAGAAGCAGAACGGTTACGAGCTGAATAAGCTAGCATAACTGGTGCTTCAAAACCTGGAACAAGACGCTTGTAAGAGTTAGTTGATGCGTTTGTGAAAGCATTCAACGCCTTAGCGTGCTTGATGATACCACCGATGTAGTAAAGTGCCATTTCAGATAGGCCCGCATACTGATCACCAGCGAATTGGTTTTCACCGTTTTTCCAGAAAGATTGGTGTACATGCATACCAGAACCGTTATCACCAACGATTGGTTTAGGCATGAATGTCGCTGTTTTGCCGTAAGCATGAGCAACGTTATGTACACAATACTTAAGGATTTGAACTTCATCTGCTTTTTTAACTAGCGTGTTAAATTTAGCGCCGATTTCGTTTTGGCCTGCTGTTGCAACTTCATGGTGATGCACTTCAATTACTAAGCCCATCGTTTCCATTGCACCACACATCGCGCCACGAAGATCGTGATGAGAGTCTACTGGTGGAACTGGAAAGTAACCGCCTTTAACGAAAGGACGGTGGCCCATGTTGCCGCCTTCAATTTTCTTGTTAGAAGACCAAGCTGCTTCTTCTGCATTGATTTCTACAGAGCTGCCAGACATGTCTGTTTTCCAGCGAACATCATCAAAGATGAAGAATTCAGGCTCTGGACCAAAGAATGCAGTATCGCCAAGACCTGTTGATTTAAGAAACTCTTCTGCGCGTAAAGCAACAGAGCGTGGGTCACGATCATAGCCTTGCATAGTAGAAGGTTCGATGATGTTACAACGAACAATGATTGTCGCTTCTTCAGTAAAAGGATCGATGATTGCGGTATCGTCCTGTGGCATCATGATCATGTCTGATTCATTAATGCCTTTCCAGCCAGCGATTGATGAACCATCAAACATCTGACCAGTTTCAAAAAATTCTTCGTCTACCGTAATAGCTGGAATAGATACGTGTTGTTCTTTACCTTTAAAATCAGTAAAGCGAAGGTCAACCCACTTCGCGTCATGCTCAGCAATCAAGGCAAGGGTCTTGTTTGACATAGTTGTTCTCCAGTCGTAGTTAAAGCGAAAATATATTTTCGTTTGAGGCGCTTCAATATAAAGCGCAGTTTCAGAAAGATAAAGCATAACTTGTGCCAGAATTTTGTGCGGAGCAATAAAGTGTTAAATAACAGTAAGATAGGTTTTTTGTTTTAAAATATGCACTTAATAGTTGCTTCTAAGTTAGCAGTAAAAAACACAAATGCACCTTTTGTGTGCGTTTGGTGTTTATTTTGTTCTTTTTTGGTGCGAATTTAGCGTTTTCGTATCTAGCGCCTTTTCTTTATACTATGCGCCTTTTTCCAACCTCCGGTATGTATTGCAACCTCTATGAAATTTATCGTTAAGTTTTTTGCAGAAATCACAATTAAAAGTCGCCCAGTCAGAAAAGCCTTTATTAAACAGCTTAGACATAACATTAAACTGGTTTTGAAAAAGTATGATGTTGATGTCACCGTTGCGGGTAATTGGGATTTTATTGAAATACTTTCTGAACGGGATGATTTGCGAGAAGACTTTACCGAGGCGTTATCCAATATAGCAGGTATTGCTCACTTTCAGTTCGTACGGGAATTTCCTCTTGTTGATCTTGACGATATCGTTGAGCAAGCTATTACCTCTTATGGTGATGCTATAAAAGATGCAGTGTTTGCTGTACGCGTTAAGCGTGTTGGACATCATGATTTTACGTCTGTTGAAGCAGAGCGACATATAGGTGGTTGTCTTAAAGCTCGATGTGGTGCTTTGGCTGTTCGATTAAAAAATCCAGAAGTGCTCGTTCCTATCGACATTCGAGATAGTCGTGTATGGATGATCGAACAGCGTGTAGAAGGATTAGGTGGTTATCCGCTAGGTTCACAAGATCCTGTTTTGTCACTGATGTCGGGTGGCTATGATTCGACAGTTAGTTCTTATTTAACTATGAGTCGCGGATTAAAAACGCATTTTTGTTTTTTTAATCTAGGTGGCGATGCTCACGAAATAGGTGTGAAGCAAGTTTCTCATTATATTTGGGAAAAATATGGTTCTGCACTGAATGTAAAATTCATCACTGTGCCTTTTGAAGCGGTTGTTGGTGAGATTCTAACGAAAGTGGATAATGCCGAAATGGGCGTTATTTTAAAACGTATGATGTTGCGAGCGGCTTCTCAGCTTATGGGCGAAGTCGGAGCAAAGGCCTTGGTAACAGGTGAAAGTGTTGCTCAGGTATCAAGCCAAACGCTAATTAACTTAAAAGTCATTGATCAAGTCACTGAAGAGTTAGTGATTCGACCTTTGATCACGACGAACAAACAAGAAATTATTGATAAAGCCATTGATATTGGTACCGCACCTTTTGCTGCAAGTATGCCAGAGTTCTGTGGTGTTATTTCGGTGAAGCCAACAACACGAGCAAAAATGCACCGTGTTGAGAAGCAAGAATCTAATTTCGACTTCGAAGTGTTAGAAACTGCCATTGCTAACGCGAATATCATGTCGATCCAAAATGTCATGGATGATGTTGCTAAACAATATCAAGGTGAAGTGCCGGTGGTTCGTATGCCCGTTGGGGATGAAATCATTATTGACATCCGTCATCCAGATGAAGCGAGTAATCGTCCTCTTAAAGTGAGTGGGCGCCCTGTTAAGGTTATTCCTTTCTTTGCTCTAGAAACCACTTGGTCTGAACTGGATCCAAAAACTATGCACCTTCTTTATTGTGGTAAAGGTGTGATGAGTCGAATGCATGCTTCCTACTTGCTGGGTAAGGGGTATGAGAATATAGGTATTTATTTACCTTAATAAGAAATTAAAAACAGTCGTATTTCTGTAGTAAATGAATGCTACTGTTTTGAAGTGAGTGTTATTTATTACTCGGTTGATCTATTTTTGTGGTTTTTTTTACTCACTTTAATGGGATAATTATCAATATAAGAGTACAATTGCGCCAATTTTACCCCGCACCAAGATCCGAGACGCTTGAAGAGCATACCCGCCCGAGTCAAGCGGCGGTATATCTTTTTGCTCAAATCAAATGCAGAGAATTATAAATGTCTAATGATATTAGTAAGTTACGCAATATTGCCATCATTGCGCACGTTGACCATGGTAAAACTACCCTAGTCGACAAGCTATTAAGCCAGTCTGGCACGTTAGATCGTAAAGATGAAGGTTCTGAACGAATCATGGATTCTAACGATCAAGAAAAAGAACGTGGTATTACCATATTGGCGAAAAATACGTCAATTAAATGGAATGATTACCGCATCAACATCGTAGACACACCTGGACACGCCGATTTCGGTGGTGAAGTGGAACGTGTACTTTCTATGGTTGATTGCGTATGTCTATTGGTTGATGCGGTTGACGGTCCTATGCCGCAAACACGTTTCGTAACCTCTAAAGCATTTGAGCAAGGTTTGCGTCCTATTGTTGTTATCAACAAAGTTGACCGTCCTGGCGCTCGTCCTGATTGGGTTATGGATCAAGTATTTGATCTTTTTGATAACCTTGGTGCAACGGAAGAACAATTAGACTTCCCAGTTATTTATGCTTCTGCAATTAATGGTCAAGCTGGTACTGATCCAGATAACCTAGCAGATGACATGACACCTCTTTACCAAATGATCGTTGATAGCGTACCTGTACCTGACGTTGATCCAGAAGGTACCTTCCAAATGCAGGTTTCTGCATTGGATTACGATAGCTACGTTGGCGTTATCGGTGTTGGCCGTATCACACGTGGTAGCTTGTCTCCTAACCAGCAAGTGATCGTAAAATCAGCGGATGGCAAAGAGCGTAAAGGTAAAGTATTAAACGTTAAGGGCTACCATGGTCTAGCACGTGTTGATACTGATAAAGCCACAGCTGGTGATATCGTTTGTATCAATGGTATTGACGGTTTAAGTATCTCTGATACCTTGTGTGATCCTACTTGTGTTGAAGCACTTCCAGCATTGTCTGTTGATGAACCAACAGTAAGCATGACGTTCATCGTTAATGACTCTCCGTTTGCTGGTAAAGAAGGTAAATTTGTTACAACTCGTAACATTAAAGACCGTCTTGACCAAGAGCTTATTCACAACGTAGCACTTCGTGTGCGTCAAGGTGATACGCCTGATAAATTCATCGTTTCTGGTCGTGGTGAGCTTCACCTTTCAGTATTGATCGAAACAATGCGTCGTGAAGGCTTCGAAATGGGTGTATCTCGTCCTGAAGTAGTTACTAAAGAAATTGACGGCGTAAAATGTGAACCATTTGAAATGGTAGTAATTGATGTTGAAGATCAGCATCAAGGCTCTATCATGGAAGAAATTGGCTTACGTAAAGGTGAGCTAACCAATATGGAGCCAGATGGCAAAGGTCGTACTCGTCTTGAGTTCATGATGCCATCACGTGGTTTGATCGGTTTCCGTGGTTTGTTCCTAACGTTGACATCTGGTTCTGGTATTTTGACAAGTGTTTTCGATCACTATGGTCCAGTAAAAGATGGTGAAGTTCAAAGCCGTAAAAACGGCGTATTAGTCAGCATGTTGACTGGTAAAACAGCCGCTTACTCTTTGTTTAACTTGCAGAGCCGTGGACGTATGTTCCTCGGTCACGCAGTTGAAGTTTACGAAGGTCAAATTATCGGTATTCACTCACGTGACAACGATTTGGCAGTTAACCCTGTTAAAGGTAAGCAGCTTACTAACGTACGTGCATCTGGTACAGATGAAGCTTTGACGCTGACGCCACCTATTCGTCAAACTTTAGAACAAGCGCTTGAGTTCATCGAAGATGATGAATTGGTAGAAGTAACGCCAGAAAGCATTCGTGTTCGTAAGAAGTTCCTTACTGAAAACGAACGTAAGCGTAACGGTCGTAAATAAATGAAGTAGTTCAATAAAACGATTCAACAGGATCGCTTTATAAAGAGCAGCAGCAAATGAGTTCATGTAAATGAATTCAGGAGCGACAGAAGCGCCTTCGGGCGCTTTTGTTTTTTCTGGTGTTTGATAAAGTGCATACAGAAATACAGACTTAACTAAAAGGAGTGACAATGAAGGTTTTAGTGCAGCGAGCCCTGAATGCTAGCGTCGTCGTTGATGGTGAAACAATTGGTGCAATTGATTATGGCCAGCTTGTACTGGTTGGAATAGAAAAAGGTGATAGTGAAGTCGATACACAGCGTTTAGCGGACAAACTTCTTAAATACCGTATGTTCAGTGATGACGAAGGAAAAATGAACTTAAACGTTCAACAGGTTGGCGGCGGTGTTTTGCTAGTTTCTCAATTTACCTTAGCAGCAGAAACCAAAAAGGGTTTACGACCAGGTTTCTCAACGGCAGCGATTCCAGTGGAAGGTGAACGACTTTTTAATGACTTTGTTAATAAGGTCCAGGCGCAATATGACAAAGTCGAAACAGGGCAGTTTGGTGCAGATATGAAAGTCTCCTTTACCAATGATGGCCCTGTTACTTTTATGTTGGATTGATATCGTAAATGAATTATATGCGTTTTGAGGGAATAGCATTTTGTGTGTGGAATTTGTCAATCGCTATTAATTATCGAGGGGTTATTAATAATTAAAGGTAAAAAAGGCGAGTAAACTAATATTTGCACAGTGAAATATTGACTTTTTGCAAGCGCTTGCATTAATGTGTTTTAGGTTCTTAATACACACATTAATAGGAAGTATAAAAATAATGAAACTTCATCTATCTAACGCACCATGTTCATGGGGCATTGAGTTCGCAGACAACCCAAGCAACCCAGCGTGGGAGACCGTTTTACAAGAAATATCCCAAGCAGGGTACAAGGCAACTGAGCTTGGCCCATTAGGCTACTTACCAACAGACTCTCAAGTGCTTGCGTTTAAATTACAAGAAAATGGATTAGGTCTTATCGCTGGTACCATTTTTAAACATCTACACAAGCCTGAAAAGCGTGCTGAAATCCTCGAATACACCAGAGAAACATGCAAACTACTACAAGCGCAACAAGCAAAATACATGGTAGTCATTGATCATGTCTCTTCGCCTAGAACAGATCAAGCTGGTCAAATTGAAACGGCTTATCGTTTACCAACAGATCAGTGGAACGAAATGATGAAGACAATCACAGAGTTGTCTTTGATTTGCCGTGAATACGACATTGTCCCTGTAGTACATCCTCATGCTGGAACCTTTATCGAATACCGTGATGAGATTGATCGCGCGATGAAAGATCTAGACAGCGATTTAGTTAAGCTTTGTGTGGATTCTGGTCATTGCCGATATGCTGGCATTAACCCTTCTGAATTGATTGAAGCTTATCAAGATCGTGTTGCCTACATTCACTTTAAAGACATCAATGAAGCTGTGTTAGAGCATACAGTAGAAAATAATGTGGACTTCTATAAAGCGATTGGCAATGGCGTATTTTGTCCGCTTGGCAAAGGCTGTGTCGATTTTACGCAATTACGAGCTACCTTAGAAAAGATCAATTACAACGGCTGGATTACAGTAGAACAGGATGTTGATCCTGCGGCTAAAGACAATAGTTCATTAGAGAATGCTCAGGAAAGCCGACAGTTTATTGAGCAGCACTTCTTACAATAAACGCTTTCATTATAGAGTTGTTAATAGCAGCTCTATAATGGAAGAATTTTGAAGAAATCATAATTTGGTAACCGACTTAGAGCGTTTTTTTTGTGAAAACGCTTCTTTTTAAAGGCTTTTTTACAAAAGGAAAAGCACTATGGCAAATCCTGTAATTAATGCATTAGGTAGAAAACTTAGACTTGGTGTGATCGGTGGTGGCCCCAGTTCATTTATTGGCATTGTGCATCGAGGTGCATCCACGCTTGAAGAATATTATGAAGTGAAGGCGGGAGTTTTTTCATCAAACCCAGTTAAATCAGTGGCGAGTGCAAAAGAGCTAGGCATCGAGCGCGGATACGCGACAGCGGAAGAAATGATTAAGGCGGAAGCCGCACGTGAAGATCGTGTTGATGTTATTGCGATTATGACGCCGAACAACAGTCATTATACCATTGCTTGTTTAGCAATTGAGTGCGGTTTTCATATCATGTGTGAGAAACCGCTAACGAATGATCTTAACGAAGCGATGGATTTAGTGAAGAAAGTCCAAGACAGCGATGTTGAGTGTTGTGTCGCCTATGCTTATTCAGGCTATCCAATGGTGCGTGAAGCGAGAGCCATTATTGAAGCTGGAGAGCTTGGTGAAATAAGAATGGTGCAATGTGATTATGTGCAGGGGCATTTAGCGGAATTAACAGAATCGGAAAAAGCGGGTGAAAATTGGCATATGGACCCTAAAATGGCGGGTTCCTCTTTGATTATTGGTGATATTGGCACCCATTGTTATCATCTAGCCTCCTTTGTATCTGGAATGACTCCTTGTGAATTAAGTGCTGATATTACAACCGTTGTACCTGGTCGAACCGCTGATGATTACACTGGAATTTTGACTCGTTATAAAAACAAAGCGAGGGGCTCTTTTTTCATTACTCAGGCTGCAGCAGGTGCTACGCATGGTTTATGCCTAAAGGTTTACGGTAGTAAAGGTGGCTTGGAATGGTATCAGGAGCAGCCGAATGAACTCTTGGTTCGTAGCTTAGATCAACCGATTAAACTATTGCAAAAAGGCGGTATAGGTTTACATGAGGCGGGTAATAGAGTGTCACGGATTGCGTTAGGCCACCCTGAAGGTTATCGAGAAGCGTTTGCGAATCTGTATACCGACTTAGCAGAAGTTATTATTGCGCAGCATACTAATGTGCCAGAAAATCCTCTCGCTCGATATTTCCCTAACATCGCAGATGGTGCCGCAGGAGTGAAGTTCGTTGAGGCTGCCGTTAAGTCTAATCAAAACAATGGCGAATGGATTTCTTTGCTCTAAAAAAAATTTGGACTGGGATGTTTTAAAAGAAACTTTTTAAAGAGGCATATGAAAGCTACTGTTTTAATGTGCCTCTTTCAATGAGCTTACAAGGCAATAATCGTTGTTCAGTTGGAAGGCCAGGCTGTTCAATTCTGGCTATGATGATGTCAACAGCGGCAGATACCATTTCTTTAATCGGCTGTTGTACTGTTGAAAGATTGTATGCTCCCCATGACGCCATAGACATGTCATTGAAGCCAAGTATGCCAAGATCCTCTGGACATTTTTTTCCCATTTCTCTGGCTGAGTCTAGGGTGGCAATGGCAAGTATGTCATCACCACAAAAGATGGCTTCAATATCTGGATTATTGGTTAGTAGCTCCTGTGATTTTATCCGACCAGCATCATATGAATAGGTATCACAGTGTTCAATTGCGACTAACTCAAGGCCATTTTCCTTTAATGTTGTAATAGTGCTTTGCTTACGATCAATGGTCGTGGTTGCATTGATTGGTCCACCTAAAAAGGCGATTTTCTTATAGCCTCGTGCAACTAGCAACTCCACTCCCATCTTTCCGCCATTATAGTTGTCAGCTGTAACGACACTAATAGAGCCGCTTAAATTTGCACGACCAAACATGATGGCTGCAGGTAGCTTAGCCTTTGCACACACTTCAGCAAAGATGGTTGGCAATACCGATGAAAGAAATAATACGCCATCAACACGGTATTGCAGCAAGGTATCTAATACAGCTTCAGGCTTAGATTCTGTAGTAAGGTTCTCAATGAGAGAGAGATAATTTCTTGATTTCAATTCTTTAGTGATTAAATCTAATACTTCAATAAAAGCAGGATTCTCGAAGTTACTAGAAATAATGCCAATTAATCTCGTACGGTTTGTCATCAAAGATTGAGCAAGCATATTCGGCTTGTAACCTAATTCATTGGCGGCAGCTTCAATTTTTTCGCGCGTTTTTTTTGAAACACTTGCACCAACGGTGAAGGCCCTTGAAACCGCAGAGAGAGAAACATTTGCTTTGTCTGCCACTTCCTTTTGAGTGATGTGCTTATAACGATCTTGCTGCATGATGACCTTATTTTATCTATTTATGCTTTTAATGTAAGTCAGTGTATTTGTATGATTTACAGCGTCAATAGTATGTTTTTTGTCACATAAAGGCTATTTTTACATTTCCTTGAATAGGTTTTTTAGATAGTCATGGTTGTAACTTGCATCGATTAATGTGCTTTTCGAACGTGAATCACATTCTTGCTCTATGGTAGACCAACCCTGGAAGTCTAATCTTTTCATTTCCTCAAAAAGCATTTTAAAGTCACAAATCCCTTTACCTAAATTGCAAAATAACCCTTGAGTTATTGCGTCATAAAAGTTGATTCTATTTTCGGTAACGACTTTTTGGACTTGAGGGTCAATGTCTTTAAAGTGAAAGTATGTCGTTCTATTTTTATGAGTTTGATAAAACTGAATAGGATCAAAACCTGCGTATAAACAATGACCTGTATCGATGCAAAGAGACAAAATACTTTCGTCAATATCCTCAAGTACTTTTTCAATTTCATCTTTATATTCGATAAAACCGGCCGCATGACCATGTAACGCAATATTTAATCCATATTCTTGGGTGCCGATTTTTGCAATGGTTTCTACTCGTTCCATCATATTTTTCCAATCCAATGTATCCAGTCGTCTGGCTTCACTTGGTCGGCCTGCAGTGAGTGCTCTTTCTTCTGCAATAGAGTCAATCAACACTGCTTGCTTTGCGCCTTGTGCTTTTAGTGAGCGGAACGTCCGACGAGCACCATCGAGAACATTCTCCCATTGCTTTGGATCATGAAAAGGACGAAAGACAACGCCAGCGGTTAGGGTTAGTTCTCTTTCATAAAGAGCGTCTCTTAAGGTGTTTGGATCTTCGGGAAAGAAGCCTACCGGCCCTAATTCAATGCCTTTATAGCCTGATGCTTTGCATTCATCGAGGACTACTTTCCATTCAGGGTTGTTTATTGAATCAGGTGTTTCGACTCCCCATGAGCAAGGTGCATTACTTATTTTTAGCTGCATAAAATCTCTTTTTATTATTGTTTAGGGTCGTTTGATAAGGCTGATAATAAAACATGAAATAATTATTGCAAGCGCTTGCAATAATTATTTCATGTTGTTAGTCTGGCGATTAAGTGATCTTGCTTTTGTTAAATATACGGCTCACTTACTGATTCTTATTGCTCAAATAGAACAAAAATAAAACAATAAAAGGATGAGATGAAAATGATCAAAAAAACCTTACTGGCTGCTTCTGTAGTTTGTGCCGCTTCGAATTTTGCTTTTGCTGAGACACTTGTGATTGGGGCTCCAATGCCTTCGTTTGCTGATAAGTGGATGAGTTATTTATTTGAAGGCATCAATGATTTTAATGATAAACACAGCGATGTTGAGATTAAAATGACGGATGCAAATGAAGATCCAAGTAAAATGCTTAATGACGTTGATAACTTTATCGATGCCGGTGTAAATGCACTTCTTGTTGTTCCTACTGATATCGCCATCGTGAAACCGATAGCGAAGAAAGCCAATAGAGCAAGTATTCCACTTGTCATTGTTAACCGTCTTCCAGACGAAAGCGCTATGAAAAATGTTGATGCTTATGTGGGATCTGAATCCATACAGGCGGGCATCATTCAGGCTGAAAGCGTTGTTGGTATGTTGGATGGGAAACAAGGAAATGTTGCCATTCTGATGGGCGTCTTAGGGCATGAGGCGCAAATTAAGAGAACGGAAGGTAACAAACAAGTCTTTTCAAAACATTCAAATATTAAAATCGTTGCTGAGCAGGAAGGTCGTTGGGATCGAGCGAAAGCACTACAAATTGTAGAAGATTTATTACAAGCCCATCCTGAAATCAATGTAATTGTTGCGAATAACGATGAAATGGCAATTGGGGCACTTTTGGCAGCGCGAAAAGCGGGCCTGACAGATGCTGATTTGATCATTACAGGGGTTGATGCTACTCCAGACGCATTGGAATATCTTGGTTCAGGCTTAGATTCAACTGTCTTCCAAAGTGCCAAAGGACAAGGTTACGGCGGTGCTGAAATTGCCTATAAACTTGCGAAAGGCGAGAAGGTTCAGAAAATGAACTGGATTAACTTTGAGCTGGTTTTGGAAGAGCAAAAAATAGAATACTTATATAAATACCAATAAGTACCTCGGTCTTTTTCGTTTTTTTTATCAGGCATAAAGAAGGTTGTTGAATTTGTCTGCTTTGATCTCTTAATAATAGTTAAGAGGTCATTAGGCGAGATTCAAAGCAAATTCAATAACATTTCTTTTATCTAATATTACGCAACTAATAAAAACAATAACGCTTATGACTAATTCAGATTGCATTTTAGAAATGATAAATGTAAGTAAAACCTTTCCAGGCGTAAAAGCTTTGGATCAGGTGAACTTATCAATCCGTAAAGGCAGTATACATGCGCTCATGGGAGAAAATGGCGCAGGTAAGTCAACTTTAATGAAAATACTGTATGGGCTTTATACGCCGGATGCAGGTGGTGAAATTTTCTTTGATGGTAAACCTTTTCATCCTAAAGCACCGATAGATGCTATTCACACCGGATTGGCAATGGTTCCTCAGGAGATTAGTCCTTCCGCGAACCTTTCTGTTGCCGCTAATTTTTACTTAGGCAGAGAAATCAAAAAGGGCATTCTGATGGATCAGGATGCTATGAATCAAAAAACCAATGACATATTGAAAGAACTTGGCATTCCTATGAGTGTTGAGACACTGATGCAAAATGTTTCTGTAGCGAAGGCGCAATTATTGGCTATTGCTACTGCAGTTTCTTATGACGCCAAACTTATCATTATGGATGAGCCAACAACGGCTTTGACAGAATCTGAAGTACACCAGCTTTATCGAATTGTTAGAAAGGTACAAGAACGTGGTATCGCGATTATCTATATTTCCCATAAGCTAGGAGAAGTATTTGAGTTATCCGATGAAGTATCCGTCATTCGAGATGGGCAATACATAGGTACTAAAAAAACCACTGATATCACTAAAGAAGAGCTCATTAATATGATGGTCGGTCGTGACATGGACGAAATGTTCCAGCGCGAAGATGTCAGCATTGGTGAGACATTACTGGAAGTTCGCAATCTAAGTTTACCAGGTAAATTCCACGATATTAATTTCAGTGTCAGAAAAGGTGAAATTTTTGGCATCGCTGGATTGGTTGGTGCTGGTCGCAGTGAAGTGGTTGAAGCTTTATTTGGTTATAAGCCTGCAGAAACTGGTGAAATTCATTTACATGGTAAAAAGATCGAAATTCATAAACCATGTGACGCCATTAAGCACCGCATTGGGTTTGTAACAGAAGACAGAAAACTGACTGGCTTGATGTTGAATATGAGCGTCACTGACAACATGATCATGCCTGAATTACTCCCTTACGAAAAACACCATCTTATTTCTGAAGAGTTAGCCAGAGATGTAGCTAATTCAATGAAAGATCAACTCCGTATTAAAACCCCAACAGTCGAAACCATCATTGGGAACCTATCTGGTGGTAATCAGCAAAAAGTATTGATTGCTCGTTGGTTGTTACTCGAACCTGAAATTTTGATTCTAGATGAACCAACAAAAGGGATCGACATCGGTGCCAAAGCCGAGATTTATAAGTTGATCGTTGAGCTCGCTCGCTTAGGAAAAGCCATCATTATTGTTTCGTCTGAAATGCTCGAACTATTGTCCTTAAGTGATCGAATTATGGTCATGGCTGAAGGGCGAGAAGTCGGTATTGTGGATCGTGAAAATGCGACCCAGGAAGTAATTTTGGAAATGGCAGCAGGTGGCGATGTGCCATCACAAGAAGAACAAGAATTAGAGTCTGAATATCAGACACAAGGGGTTGCATAATGGTTAAGGAAGCAAGCGCTAATGCGCGAAAAACTCATTACACAGAAGTGCTTAATAAATACGGAATGTTACTTATTCTGATTTTATTATTTTCTGCTCTTTCTTTAAAAATTGATGGTTTTGCCTCGCTTAGAAATATTTTCAGTATCTTAGAACAAGTCTCTATGTTTGGGATTATTGCGATTGGAGTGACCTTTGCCATTGTTACTGGTGGTATTGATTTATCTTCTGGAGCCGTTGTTGCTTTAGCGTCAGTTGTTGGTGCTTCGATAGTGACTGGTACAGAAGGTTATGGAATGACCATTTTTGCCTTTGGTGCTGCAATGTTTGTGGGCAGTATTTGTGGCCTGATTAATGGCTCTATTACCGCTTACGGTCGTATACCTCCTTTCATTGCCACGCTTGGAATGATGACCATGGCCCGTGGCGTGGCTCAGCTTGTTAGTAATGGTCGTCCAATTGACGCCAGCTCTGATGCGTTTACTTCTATTGGCGACGGATCAATTTTTGGTGTGCCAGGTCTTGTTGTTATTTATGTTCTGGTTGCAATTACCTGCCATATCATGATGAGCCGTATGAGCTTTGGTCGCCATGTTTTTGCCATTGGCGGTAATGTGAATACGGCGAAAATTTGTGGTGTTAATGTCGAAATCACTCTTCTTAAAGTTTATATCCTAGCTGGTGCGCTTGCTGGATTAGCTGGCGCCATGCTGACTTCTAGAGCGTACGCAGGTAACCCAACATTCGGCAACATGTGGGAACTGGATGCGATCGCCGCCGCTGTTATTGGTGGTACTTCTCTCGCTGGTGGTGTGGGTTCTGTTCCTATGTGTATTGTCGGAGCTTTGATTATCGGTGTGATGAATAAAGGCCTGAACATGTTGGGCGTAGATCCATATTGGCAGCAAATAATCAAAGGTATGATCATCATTGGTGCCGTTCTATTAGATGCGCAAAAACGCAAAAAAGCCTAGTTGTTAAAACGTATGCTGGTTAGTAAACCCCGGTATTAGGCAGTCGTTAGCGTCATAGTTTTATCATTAATCTAACAATAAAAAGAGAAGTCTTATGGATACAATTCGTCTCACTGTAGCGGAAGCGCTGGTAAAATATTTAGTGGCACAGAAGATTGAAATTGACGGTCAAGTCGAGTCGTTATTTGGTTGTTCCTTCGCTATTTTTGGACATGGCAACGTGACTTGCCTAGGTCAGCAATTGAAAAATGTTGAAGAGCAACTGCCTACGTGGCGTGGGCAAAATGAGCAATCGATGGCAATGGCAGCAGTGGCTTATGCAAAAGCCAATAACCGTCAACGTATTGGTATTGCTACCACATCTATTGGTCCTGGAGCAACCAACATGGTAACTGCGGCTGGTATTGCACATACCAACCGTTTGCCTTTGTTGATGATGGCGGGGGACGCCTATACCAGTCGTTTACCAGATCCTGTTCTGCAACAAACAGAGCATTTCCACTCTCCATCTATTACGGCAAATGATGCCTTTAAGGCAGTGACTCGTTATTGGGATCGTATTATTCATCCTGCTCAGCTATTGCAAACCTTGCCTTTGGCCTTGGATACCTTACTTGATCCTGCCGATTGTGGTCCTGTGTTTTTAGGTTTGCCGCAAGATATACAAGGTATCGCGTTTGATTACCCGGTGCGTTTCTTTGAAGAAAAAGTACACCGTATTCGTCGACCACAACCTGAACAATGTGATTTAGAACTGGCCGCTACATTGATTAGCAACGCCAAGCAACCTTTGATCATCAGTGGTGGCGGTGTTCATTATTCTAGAGCAACGGATGAATTAGCAGCCTTTGCGAAACAACATCAAGTTCCGGTTATCGAAACGATTGCAGGGCGATCTGCATTGCTTCAGGACAACCCTTTAAATGGAGGACCTATTGGAGCGACAGGTTCGGATTCTGCCAATTATCTTGCTGCTCATGCGGATGTAGTGATTGCAATAGGAACCCGGTTGCAAGATTTTACAACAGGTTCATGGTCTGTATTCCGTAACCCAAACTTAAAAATCATTAGCATTAACGTTGGTCGTACGGATGCCATAAAACATTTGGCGATGCCTATCGTTGCTGATGCTAAGCAGACTCTTTCTCAGTTAAATAGCCTTTTAGGGACATGGAAAGCAAGCATGTCTTGGGCTTCGTTAGCACAAGAAAAATCGGCTGAATGGAAGGCTTTGTGTCAACAACGAAGTGCAGTGAAAGGCACAGAAATGGCGTCTTATGCTCAAGTTATCGGTGCAGTGAATCGTTTAGCAGAGACAGGCGATACGGTTTTAACTGCCGCGGGTGGTTTGCCTGCCGAGTTAAATATGAATTGGCAGAGTAAGCAGATTGGTAAATTCGATATTGAATTTGGTTTCTCTTGCATGGGATATGAGATCGCAGGTGGTTGGGGCGCAAAAATAGCTAATCCAGACAATGATGTTGTTGTACTCGTCGGTGATGGTTCTTACATGATCCTCAACTCAGACATCTATAGCTCCGTGTTAACAGGCCATAAGATGATCGTGATTGTTTGTGATAACGCTGGTTTCGCAGTCATTAACAAGCTGCAAAACAACACAGGTAATGATTCCTTTAATAATTTATTAGCAGATTGCCGTCGCCCCGATGGTGAATTAGCAAGAGTTGATTTTGCCAAACACGCCGAAGCACAAGGTGCGATCAGTGAAAAAATTACTAACATGAGCGAGTTTGATGACGCTTTTGCAAGAGCGAAAGCCGCTGATAAAACTTCAGTTATTGTCGTTGATATTGATCCTACTAAATGGTCCAGCTGTGACTGCTGGTGGGAAGTTGGTTTACCAGAAATAACACGCAATGAAAAAGTTGAAAAAGCAGTCAATAACTTTAATGCAGGGCGTACTCATCAACGCCGTGGCGTATAGGGAGATAACATATGTTTAATGAAGAAATGCGTTCGGAGCAGCCTCTACGTTGGGCAATGGTTGGTGGCGGCCGTGGTAGTCAAATTGGTTACGCACATCGTTCTGGTGCAACACGCGATGGTCACTTTCAGTTAGTGGCGGGTGCCTTTGATATTGATGCAGATCGTTGCCGTGATTTTGGTACCAACTTAGGCCTATCCGCCGACCGTTGCTATGCCGATTACCTCACCATGTTTACCGAAGAAGCAAAACGTGACGATGGAATTCAAGCCGTTTCAATTGCAACACCGAATGCGACTCACTATCCAATTGCCAAAGCAGCACTAGAGTCAGGGCTACATGTTGTTTGCGAAAAACCAGTGACCTTTACTGTGGTTGAAGCCGAAGATTTAAAAAAAATAGCACGAAAACATAATCGAATTTTTGGGGTTATGTATGGTTACGCTGGTTTCCAGATGATTCACCAGGCGCGAGAAATGATTCAGCGAGGAGATATTGGTGAAGTGCGTGTGATTAACATGCAATTTGCTCATGGCTTCCATGCACAAGAAGTAGAGAAAAATGACCCTGGTGCGAAATGGCGTATGAACCCTGAAGTATCTGGGCCAACCTATGTGTTGGGCGATATCGGTACCCACGCTTTTTACATGGCGCAGCTGATGACCGACTTAGATGTGGAAAGTTTATGCTGTACGCGTCAGAGCTTTGTGAAGTCACGAGCCCCTTTAGAAGATAACGCCCATGTGATGATGCAATTTTCAAATGGTGCGGTAGGAACATTGTGGGCTAGTGGTGTTAATGCGGGTTCTATGCATCAACAAAAAATTCGTATTGTTGGCGAAAAAGCCAGCCTTGAATGGTGGGATGAGCGCCCTAACCAGCTTAGCTACGAAGTTCAAGGTGAGCCAGCTCGGGTATTAGAGCGAGGTATGGGGTATTTACACAAAGACAGCCCAGCAGTGAACAGTGACCGTATTGGTGGTGGTCATGCTGAAGGCTTCTTTGAGTCTTGGTCCAATATCTACAGTCGTTTTGGCATTGTTATGAAAGCCGCTAACCGGGGAGATCAAGATACAGTTGATGCCACATGGTACCCAGATATTGACGCTGGTATTGAAGGTGTTCGCTTGCTTGAGCGCTGTGTCGATTCCGCTGATAACGGAGCCAAATGGGTGAAATATCATGACTAGTTTAGCGTTCCCAACTAACCGATCTCTCGATGTGGTTTGCTTTGGTCGGGCGGGTGTGGATTTGTATGCACGCGAAGAAAATGTGGATATGACGGATGTCTCTGGCTTCGATAAGTTTGTCGGAGGCTCGCCCGCTAATATTGCTGTTGCTTTATCGAAATTAGGTGCTAAAGCAGGTTTGATCAGTTGCGTTTCTGACGATGGGTTGGGGCGTTATGTCTGTGATTATCTAGACAGTCTAAAGGTCGATTTGAAAGGCATGGTTATTGACAAATCTGGCTCTCGTACCAGCTTGGCAATTACAGAAATGAAAGCCAGCGATTGTGAAGTGGTTATCTATCGAAATAATGCGTCAGATTTAACACTGTCAATTGAACAAATCGATAAAGCCTATATAGCTCAAGCC
The DNA here is from genome assembly GCF_055808695.1 of Marinomonas sp. GJ51-14. NCBI lineage: Bacteria > Pseudomonadati > Pseudomonadota > Gammaproteobacteria > Oceanospirillales > Oceanospirillaceae > Marinomonas > Marinomonas sp. GJ51-14. The sequence continues at coordinate 715,465 of NZ_CM147879.1, read as the reverse complement.
AAAATACTCTTGGTATCAGGAACGGCATTATCAACAAGTCCGTCTAGAGAAGCCGCTTTGGCTGCGATTCGTTATGCGAGAGATGCTGGCACCGTAGTTATTTTGGATGTGGATTACCGAGCTTATTCTTGGCATTCACCTGAAGAGTCTTCTTTGTATTATCAACTGGCCGCCAGTTTGTCGGATGTGGTGATTGGTAATCGTGAAGAATTTGATGTGATGGAAATGCTAGAAAAACCAGATGTTGAGAAAGGCGATGACAAAACGGCTCTTCGTTATCTAAATGACGCCACTCAAGTGGTCATTATTAAAGCCGGTGAGCATGGATCAAAGATTTATACCCGCGATGGAAAAAATTTCACTCAAGGTATCTTTCCTGTTGAAGTCAAAAAACCCTTTGGAGCCGGAGACTCTTTTGCTGGTGCACTTATGTACGCTTTATTACAGGGCTATAGCTTACAAGAAAGCGTCAAAATGGGGTCGGCAGCGGCAGCCATTAACGTATCAAAAAAGAACTGTACTGAAGCTATGCCAACACGTGCAGAGCTAATGAATTTCATTGCGACCTATGAGGCCGCTTAACACAAATAATGAAAGAATAATTTAGAGTAAAGGGTTTTTGGGTGTTATTGCTTGAGAATGACATTGCTACTTTCTTTAAATATTTTCATTAAAAACGATCTTTGGAGAAAAGTATTATGGGTAAGCATATTCCAGCCTATGACAATAAAAACAAGGCCATTATCGATGTAAACGATGACACGACACCATTGATCTACTTTAACCAAGTATTTTTACAAAAAGGTGAGAGTCATCAATACCAATTGGATAACTATGAGACGGCTATCGTCTTAGCTGGAGGTACTTGTACCATTACAGTAGATGGCAAAGCTTTTGAAAATGTTGGTGTTAGAAAACATGTTTGGGATGGTGATCCCGCGGCCGTCTACGCTCCCGTTAATGCAGTTGTTAAGATTACTTGTACGTCAGAAAACGCAGACTTGATGGTTGCTGGTGGACGTTATGAGGAAACATTAAAGCCGTTTGAAGTGAAACCTGAAGAAACGGACAAAATCCAATACGGTAGTGATGATACAAAAACCCATCGAAAAATTAAGCATATTCTAGGTCAGAAAAATGCGAATCAACGTGGTCGTTTGCTCGTGAGTGAATTGTTTACAGTTGGTGCTGGTGGTTGGTCTGGTTTTCCTGCCCACAAACACGATACCGAACGTGGTAAAGAAGAAACGCGTTATGAAGAGGTTTATCAGTTTCGCTTTAATCCTGATCAAGGTTTTGGTGCACAATTTTTGTATGAACACGAAGACGATATTGGTCCCGTTTATCACATTAAGAACCGCAGCGTGATTGCGATCGATAAAGGTTATCACCCATGTGTCGCAGCACCTGGCTATGAAATGTATTACTTCACCGTCATTGTTGGGGAACATTCTAAGTCGCTTATTCAGCATTTTGACCCGAACCATGAATATCAGGTACACACGATTCCTGGTATCAAGGACATGATTAACAAATTCAAATAATGGAGTGTTGATATGCTAGTCACACTGAATGATATTTTGCCTGATGCGGCAAACTCTGATTATGCCATTCCTTGTTGTAATGTGTTTGGCTATGAAGAGGGCAGAGCCATTGTAGAGGCGGCTGAGTCGTTGAAGAGTCCGATTATTTTGGCGGCGAATAAAGATATGGTCGACTTCATGGGCGTTGAGGCGTTAGCGAAAATGCTTTTGTCTTTAGCCAATGCTAGTTCTACTGAAGTCTGCGTCCATTTAGATCATACCTATGATGAAGATATTGTTTTTAATGCCATGCATCATGGTTTCTCTTCGGTCATGTTTGATGGGTCTCAACTCTCGTTGGAAGAAAATATTCGTCGTACGAAAAATGTAGCTCAAGTAGCTCATGCACTAGGCGTGAGTGTTGAAGGTGAAATTGGTTCAGTGGCGTATAAAGAGGGGCGAGACCATATTAAGTCAATTAATACCTCGCCAGATGATGCTTATCGTTATGCAACAGAAAGTAATCTTGATGCCATGGCGATTGCTATTGGTAATGTCCATCGCTTAACCACACCCGATTCAGTGATTGATTACTCTTTATTGGACGCTATTAAGAATAGAGTGACGGATATCCCTCTAGTTATTCATGGCACAACAGGCATTAAAGAGGACGATATTAAACAACTTAAGAAAACACGCGTTGCAAAATTTAATATTGGCACTTCATTGCGTATGGCGATGGGATCAAATTTAAGGCGCTTAATGAATGAAGAGCCGGATAAATTCGACAAGATGTATTTTATGCAAAAAGCCATGCCTTTTGTTCAAGCGGAAGCAGAACGAATCATTCAGTTGTTACGTTAAGAAAATCCCGTTTTGGCCTCTCTAATGGGGCATTTTTTTTGTCTCTAATATAGTAAAAGGAGTGATTATGCTTAACCTCGCATTATTTGGGGCTGGTCGCATTGGTCAAATTCACGCAAAAAATATTTCATTACACCAAGACTGCTGTTTGAAATATGTGATTGATATGAATGATGTCGTTGCACAACAGACCGCTGAAAAATATGGCGCTCAAGCGGTTTCCGTTGATCAAGCATTAGCTGATCCTCGTGTTGATGCTGTATTAATATGCAGTATTACAGAAACACATGCAGACCTGATTGAACTTGCCGCTAAAGCCGGCAAGGCCATTTTTTGTGAAAAACCAGTCGACCTATCGATAGAGCGAGTCGATGCTTGTTTAGCTTTGGTTAAAAAGGCTAATGTGCCATTAATGATGGCGTTTAATCGTCGATTTGACCCTAACTTTGCACATCTAAAAAACGTGCTGGATTCTGGTGAAATGGGTGCGGTCGAAATGCTAACTATTTCTTCCCGAGATCCGGAAGCTCCGCCTGCAAGTTATATTAAAAGCTCTGGTGGCATGTTTCGTGATATGTCGATACATGACTTTGATATAGCACGTTGGCTGTTGGGTGAGGAGCCTGTGTCCGTTTATGCAACAGCTTCAGCCATGACATCACCTCATGTTAAAGAGGCTGGAGATGTAGATACAGCAATTATCACACTAACATGTAAAAGCGGAAAAATGGCGGTGATTACCAATAGCCGCAGAGCGTCTTATGGCTATGATCAAAGAGTCGAAGTTCACGCCAGTGGTGGCATGTTGACCGTTAATAATATTCCTGAGAGCACATTGTCTATTGCAACGGAAAATGGAATGGCGTCACAAAAGCCTATGGCTTTCTTTTTAGAGCGTTATGCAGAGGCCTATCGTAATGAGCTAGATGCTTTTGTTTCAGGTTTGCAATCTGGAATAGAAAATTACCCTGTTGGAGAGGATGGAAGGAAAGCATTATTAATAGCTAACGCTGCACTTAAGTCTTTAGAGACGGGGAATGCGCAGACATTAGCATTGCAATAATTAGGAACGATGTGTGTTATCAAAACCTTAGGTTAACTTAGGTTCTGATAAACAAGATGAGCGCTTGCTACATCGGCCAACGCAGTACCTACGGATTTAAATAAGGTTGTCTGATTTTTATTTAGGCGACCTTTAACTTTTCCTGAGCAAAGTTCAGCAAGCTCGCCCTTTATATGATTTTTTTCAATAATGCCTTCTTCGAGCGGAATCAGTATTTCACCTGCTTCGTTGAATACATTTAAATAACTGTCAGCTATTACATGAGACATTTTTACGGTCGCTGAGTCACATTCTCGACATGTTGTATGGTGATTTCCGACTAAATCAATATGCGTGCCTGCTGCCAAAAGAGAGCTTTTGAATAATGGTATTGGACTACCTGTTGCACAACTTACAACATCAACTTGAGTAATGACATCTTCGTATTTTTTGCATGTTATTACTTCAATGTCAGGTCGAGCGGTTTGAATTTTTTGTTGCGTAATCTGCATTTTTTCTTCGGAGCGGCCATGAACATAAACTTTCGTTATTGGTCGGACACTAGCATGGGCTAAGGCCATATAAGAAGCTAGCTCACCGGTACCAAACAATAATAAAGAACTCGAATTTTCACGAGCCATAAAGCTGGCGGCAAGAGCCGATATTGCGGCTGTGCGCCAATATGTCAGACTAGTGCCATCAACTAAAGCCAGTGGAGCTCCTGTTTCTCTTGAGAATAATAAAACCTGTGCAGCAACGGTTAATCGACCATGTTCAGGATTTTTCGGATAATGAGTGAAAGTTTTTACACCAAGAACGTCCTGAGTCCAAGCTGGTAAAACGGCAAAAGTATCGTGTTTTTCTACAGTGCCACCAGGTAAGGTGTAAATTTGTCTTTGAGGCATACCAAAGTCAGTACTAAAAGCAGCTTGTAACGCAGGAACAAGACTTTCGAAAGATAATGTTTGTTGCACTTCTTCTGCACTGATAATTCGCATAGGGTACCTTTGTAGTTAGCCAATCAAAAATTTTACTTTCTACATTAAGAATACTCGATTCTGTGCTCTTAATGAATGTTCTACAAGGCAAAAAAAACGCCCCAGTCAAGCTGAGGCGTTTTTAAAACAGTTTAAGAAAGGACTGAGAATAACTACTGATTAGTCTCTGAGCTAGGTTCGTCAGAGGCCTCATCTTCATCATTTTCTGGTACTTTCACAGTTCTACCTGCAATAAGACCTAATTCAAACAGCATCCACATAGGAATGGCTAATAACGTTTGGGAGAAAATGTCAGGGGGAGTAATCAGCATACCAACGACAAAACAGCCAAGAAAAATATAAGGACGCTTCTTGGATAACGTGGCAACGGTTGTGACGCCGGCTTTAATCAGTAAATACGTAGCAACTGGAATTTCAAAGGTCACGCCAAATGCAAAGAAGAGTTTTAATACAAAATTTAAGTAATTATTAATGTCGGTCATAACGGTTACTTCACCTGGGCCAACCGTAGTGAAAAAGCCGAAAATGAGTGGCAATACAACGTAATAGGCGAATAAAACCCCTGCGTAAAAAAGAAAGATGCTGGAGATAAGCAAAGGAATCGCAATACGTTTCTCGTTCTTATATAAAGCTGGAGCAATAAAGGACCAAGCTTGGAAGAGCGTATAAGGAACAGACAGCAAGACAGCAACAGCGAACGTTAGCTTTAACGGCGCGAGAAAGGGTGAAGCAACTTCTGTTGCGATCAATGAGCTTCCAGGTGGCAGTAACAAGCGTAATGGCTCTGATACGATGAGATATAAGTCGTTGGCAAAGGCATATAAACCGAGAAACAGAACCAGAATGACAAGAACCGCTTTTAATAAACGATTTCTTAACTCAATAAGATGAGCGACTAAAGGTGCTTGGTTAGAAGAGCTTGTACTCATAATGCGTTACATTTCCGCGCGTCGTTTTAACTAGGAACGAGAAGTGGATGTCTCGGGTATTTTTTGTTCTGCATCTGCTAATGGAGTTAAATCAGCTTCCTGTTTATTAGAAGCAACTAAAGGTGCTTCGTCATTGTCCGTTGTATTTTCTGTTATAGGTGTCATTGGCTCCTGTGCATAGGACTCAGGCAACGGAGTAATGGTATTCTGAATTGTTTTTTCTTCTTTAAGGGTGCGTTGGTTAGTTTCGGTGATTTTTTGTTGCAGTTCCTCCTGATCAAGTTGTGCATTAATTTCTCTCTGCACAGAGTTGATGCTGCGACGAATCTTACGCACCCAAAGCCCCGCTGTTTTCGCAGCATGAGGCAGGCGTTCTGGTCCAAGAATTAACAGACCTACAACGAAGACAACTAAAAGTTCAGAAAAGCCAATATCGAACACAGGTTAGGCGCTCTTATCGTCTTTTTTTACTTCACTATCAATGACTTTGTTCTGAGCTGTTTTCTCATCTTCCACGTCACTGTCTTTGTCCACGGCTTGTTTAAAACCTTTAACTGCACCGCCTAGATCTGCGCCTAGGTTTTTTAGTTTTTTAGTACCGAAAATAAGAATTAGAATTGCTAAAACAATCAATAATTGCCAAATACTAATACCACCTAACATATATTTCTCCAGTTACTTATTCGTTTAATCGCCTAATTACAGCGCTTATTCATTATTTAGTTCGATTTGCTTTTTCTTCTAAGCCAGACAAATCAAATCGACGAGCTAATTCGTCTAGTATAGCATCAGGGCCAATATCTAAATGAGATAACATGACTAGGGTGTGAAACCAAAGGTCAGCTGTTTCATAAATTAAATCAGATTTATCACCGGATGTGACAGAGTCTTTAGCAGCAATGATGGTTTCAATACTTTCTTCGCCTACTTTTTCTAGGATTTTATTTAATCCTTTTGCGTGTAGGCTCGCGACATAAGAAGAATCTGCCGCCGCACCTTTACGTTGTTCTAGAGTAGCCGCTAGTTCAGCCAATACATCGGTTTTCATTATAGTCTCTCGAATGTTACGGTTTTAAGACAAGCAAGTACAGGCCTACTAGAAATAGTCCTAAACTGGTTATGTCAGCCGTCGATAAATGTTCCATGGAAACGGGATCAGTAAAAATCCATGCGGCTCCCAAACTTAATACGCCAAGTAGCCGGAACGGTAGATTCTTACGGCTCTTTTTCAACTCTTTGCCTAATTCGTCAATGGCTTCTGTTTGCGCCTGAATACGTTCTTCTTGATGTGACATTTGAGATAGAGCTGTAAAAATCAAATTAGGAATTTGTGGTAGTTGACCTGCCCATTGTGGGGCTTGTTTGCGAACTTCTTCCATCACTCGCTTCGGCCCCATTTGTTCACGCATCCAGCGCTCCAGAAAGGGTTTAGCAGTTACCCATAAATCTAAATCAGGATAAAGCTGACGACCTAAACCTTCAATGTTTAATAAGGTTTTTTCTAATAAAACCAACTGAGGTTGCACTTCCATATTGAAGCGACGTGCAGTTTGGAATAGGCCGATTAATACTTGACCAAATGAGATGTCTTTTAGTGGTTTTGCAAACATAGGCTCACAAACGCTTCGAATTGCTGATTCAAAGGCATGCACGGGTGTACCTTTTGGAACCCACCCACTTTCCACATGTAACTCAGCAACTAAACGATAATCACGCTGGAAAAAGGCTAAAAGGTTACGAGCTAAATAGTTTTTGTCTGCGTCATCTAAGCTACCCATGATGGCACAATCAATCGCAATATATTTGGGTTTTTCTGGGTTACTCACATCAACGAAAATATTGCCCGGATGCATATCCGCATGAAAGAAACTGTGAGAAAAAACCTGTGTAAAGAATATTTCCACACCACGCTCAGCTAAACATTTCATATTCACATTGGCTTTATTAAGCGCTGGAATATCAGCCACAGGAATACCGTAAATGCGCTCCATTACCATGACATTTCGATGGCTGTAATCCCAATACACTTGAGGTACATAAAGTAAATCTGAACCAACAAAGTTACGTTGTAATAGTCCTGTGTTAGCAGCTTCTTTAGCGAGGTCTAATTCATCTAGAATGGTATATTCGTAATCAGTAACGACTTCAATCGGTCGTAAACGGCGTCCATCTTCACTTATGTTAGCGACTAAGTTTGCTAAGGTATAAAGCAGCTTAATGTCTTTGGCTATGGTTTTTTCAATTTTAGGGCGAATGACCTTTACGATAACTTCTTCGCCTGAATGCAGTTTGGCGGTATGAACTTGAGCAATGGAAGCAGATGCCAGTGGTTCGACAGAAAACTCTGCAAATAACTCTGCAACCGGTGCTTTTAAATCTCGCTCAATAATAGTTTGAGCGACTTGTCCTGAAAAGGCTGGAACCCTGTCTTGAAGTTTAGCAAGTTCATCAGCGATCTCATCGTCTAAGAGGTCTCGTCGTGTCGATAAAATTTGACCGAACTTAACAAAGATAGGGCCAAGAGATTCCAGCGCCAAGCGAAGGCGTTCCCCTTTATTTTTACTGGCGTGTTTTCGTCCTATAGAACAAATTACACCTAACGTACAACGTATGTACCAAGGTAATAAGGCAAAAGGAATAAATACATCAAGGCGAAAGCGTATTACGGTAAATACAATGCGTAACAGACGAAAAACACTGGTTAACATAATTAGAATTTAAACCCTTTATGCAGGGCTACAATACCGCCAGTTAAGTTTTGGTAGCTTGTACGCTCGAAGCCAACTTCATCCATCATGCTTTTTAATGTTTCTTGATCTGGGTGCATACGGATAGATTCCGCAAGATAACGATAGCTTTCTGAGTCATTGGCTATTAGTTTGCCCATAGCAGGTAGAAGACGGAAAGAATACTGGTCGTAAACTTGCGATAGCATCTCAGATTTTGGCTTAGAAAATTCCAATACTAATAAACGACCACCTGGCTTCAAAACACGATACATAGAGGCTAGGGCTTTAGATTTATCTGTGACGTTTCTTAAGCCAAAGGCAATAGTGATGCAATCGAATGTATTATCAGGAAAAGGTAAAGCTTCCGCATTGGCTTGAACAAATTTCACATTACCAACTATCCCTTGATTTGCTAGCTTATCACGACCCACTTTAAGCATAGAGTCGTTAATATCAGCAAGAATAACTTGACCTTGACTGCCAACTAAGCGAGAAAATTTAAGTGTTAAATCCCCTGTGCCCCCGGCAATATCTAACACACAGTTACCAGCACGAACACCTGATTGGCTAATGGTGTGGCGCTTCCAAAGACGATGTACGCCCACAGACATAAGGTCATTCATAATGTCGTACTTTGCAGCTACAGAGTGAAAGACTTGCGCAACGGCTTGTACTTTTTCATCTGTTGGAATTTCTTTAAAGCCAAAGTGAGTGGTTTTGTTCTGATCGTCTTGCATAAACTGTTTCATCCTAGTGACGTTATCGCGTGCCGTTTTCTTTTTTACAAATGTGTTGGCACTTTCTTTGAGTGCTGTGTTCAATATGAATGGCGCTATTGTAACCGTGACAGTAACGCTCTGGTACTGCTTTATCTATTCTATTTGTGCGCGATGACTTTGTTTCGCCCCGACTCTTTCGCCATATAGAGATGTTTATCTGCGCGGGAAAACAAAGACTCTGGATCTTCTTGAGCTTGTAATTCAGCAATACCAATTGAAACAGAAATCGAAACTGGCTCACCTTGCATATTGAAAGGGGTCTTTTCCACCGCTGCTCGAATGGTTTCTGCACGGCTGGCAGCTTCAGCTAATGTTGTATTGGGAAAGATAATAACAAATTCTTCGCCACCATAACGAAAGATAAGGTCTTCTTTTGCTAAAGCATTGCGAATTTGTTTAGGAACCAGGCGCAATACTTTATCACCAGCCAAATGCCCCCAGGTATCATTAACCCTTTTAAAATGATCTATGTCACAAACAGCTAAACAGGCTGATTTTTTTGTTTTTTGTATCATTTTACAAAGTGGAAGAACCGTATCTTGATAAGCTGTGCGATTAGGTAAACCAGTTAAAGAATCTGTCATGGCCAAAGCCAGCTTTTCTTGCAAGAGAGAGCGCAGAGAATTAGAGTCTTTTTCCATTCTAACGACCTTGTTTTTTAATAAGGTGATAGATTGGTTTGCTTGTTTTTCTCGTTCTTGCATTTGCTGGCGGTGTTCTGACATTGTGCTGGAGATGGTTGATAAACGATCATTGATTAGGGCTTTTAAACTGTTTAGATCGGTTATGCCTTGCATTGCCTGCGATGTGTCATTTACTTGCATCTGCAGAGTGTTATTGAAGCCTTCACGGCTTTCAGACAAAGATTTTTGTGAATTATAGCTGCTCGTGACAGTTTGGTTAATGCTGGCAAGTTGCTTATTTAATTGAGTTAGATAATTGGCTAAGCTTTCTTGTGTCTTTCCTATGGCAATCATCACGAAGTTGATGACTTCGTCCATTAATCCTGGAAGTTGTTGAAAATTATTATTGCCTTGTAATGCTTTTACTAAATCGGCGATATCATCGTCATAGTAATTCGGAAGTTGTAGGTTATTCATTAATCCAGCAAGCGTGTGACTAATGCGCATCATGATTTCTTGATCACTTTGCGTATGCTCCGACTCTGATCTTCGGTTAAATAAACGTTTGAATAATGAGCTTTTGGGTTGTTCGCTGGTATCTGTCGCTTGATGTAATGTTTTTTCTACTAGTGCAAGAAAGCCTGTTAGTAATATCGGCCACTGTGCCGGTGATTGCCAATGTGAGCGAATTTGTGCTTCGAGCTGTTTCTTTTCATTCTGAGGGACTGGGTTACTTCCTTGCTCTACAAGAAGGTCGATAAGTGCTTCTAACGTATGTCTTACTTGTTTCGCACGATTCATCTGTGTCTGATCGCTTTTAATTAAAAGCGGTTCAGCATTGTTCAACACATCCAATATTGCTTTGGCATCTACACCTTTCGTTGTAGCTTGTCTAATTTGGCGAACGACGGAATCAAGTTCTGGGTCATTTCCTTCAGCCAGCATACTGGTTCTAGAAACGGCTTTACGTAACACTTCTATCAGTTTGTCACTCGATGATTCCGTCATATCGCCTCATTATGTATTATTTTTCTTGTCGCTCTTTCTCAATTAAGAAATCAACGACTTTATAAATATTTTCATTGCCATTTGCACTTTCGGCAGTGACTAAATACTTACCGTTTACGATCAATCCAGGAACGCCACGAGCGCCGTAAGCACGAATTTTTGCATCAGCTTGGCTTAGGCGGCTATTGACTGCAAATGAATTATACAGTTTACGAAATTCATCTTCGCTCACATCATATTTTGCAAAAAAGCTAGCCAGTGCGTCTTCAGAGTTTAGAGGACGACGCTCAACATGGATAGTGTTAAAGATATCTGCGCGAACTTTATCTTCTATTCCTAACAAATCAGCAACATAGAAAGCTTTAGCATGTGCTAACCAGTTACGACCAAAAACGGCTGGTAAGAATTTAAAGTCAACATCGCTTGGCGCATTTTTTTCCCATGCAAGTGTAATTGGTTCAAGGCTGTAACAATGTGGACAGCCATACCAAAATATTTCCGTTACTTCGACTTTGCTTGGATCAGCAGTTCGAACGGGTGTTTTGATTGTTGTGTAACCATTACCATCACTATAGTCAGCAGCTGCTGCCGTTAGCGGGATAAAAATTGAGAGTATTAAGGCTGAAAACAGCTTTATCATGGATTGCTCCTAATCATGTTTACTAAAAGTATTTTGTACATCATGCACAGAATTGTAAGTAAATACGATTCCTACGCAGACAAAAGGTTCTGCTTTTCCAGTAAGTTTACATAATATTTACATCAATGTTATCCATTAAATCACGGATATTTATATCGTTTTACCGGAACGAGGTATTATATTGATGTAGATCTTAGATATTTATTCAGATTCTATCTGCTTTTTGTGTTTAACATGGTATGTCAGGCTGTTTGCTGGCATTATATACAACTAAATATCTTGCATAATGACTGCATTGGGTAAGATAAAACATACGCTAATCTGAATTTACTGACGAATATCAACTTATGACACCTTTTGACTCTACTTTCCAGTCCGCACATTTTATTAAAAGTGCTGAAAAACTTTCTCAATGTCCTTTAGATCAGGGTGTTGAAGTGGCTTTTGCTGGTCGCTCGAATGCGGGTAAATCTACTGCATTAAATACTTTGACCAACCAAAAGAAACTGGCTCGTACATCAAAAACACCAGGCCGAACTCAGCTTATTAACTGTTTTGGTTTAAATGTGGAAGATCGTCGTCTGATTGACCTTCCAGGTTATGGTTTTGCAAAAGTGCCTATTGCCATGAAAAAAGTCTGGCAGGCTCACATGCAAGATTATTTGATGAATCGTCGTTCATTGGCTGGTGTTGTTTTGGTTATGGATATTCGCCATCCACTAAAAGAGTTTGATGAGATGATGTTGGATTGGGCAAGATCTAATGGCATGAAGGTTCATGTACTATTAACTAAATCAGACAAACTGAAGCGTGGTCCTGCAAAATCTACCATGTTAGGTGTTCAAAAAGTAATTAAAAACCTAGGTGTTGATGGTTCAGTACAGACCTTTTCTTCTTTAAATGGTGATGGTGTTGATGATCTGCGTATCAAGCTTGCTGAATGGTTGGTATTTGAGAACCTAGAAGAAATTCCAATTTCTCCTAACGCCTAATTGGATTAGGAGAAATAATATAAAAAAAGCCTCTATTGAGGCTTTTTTTATATTAGTATTTTGAAAAATAGACCTTATTTTCTTAGGTCTAAGATAGCCGAAATTTAATTTTACTGTGGTTTTAGATAGTCTGCTAAGAAAGTATCAAAATCGACGGTATCTTCTGCTTCGATAGCATCTTGCTCGCGTAATGAACGCTCAGTTTTTTCCATAAATTCATGAATGAGTTCATCAGATAAAGGTTGTTTCATCCACTGTGCTTGTTGCTCTTTTGACAGTGTTAGCATGGCATTTTGAAAGCCATTTTCAGCTTTGCAACGATCTAACAATTTAGCGGAAGGTAGCAGTGCTTCATCCTCCAGTTTCCTAGCTTGTAGTTTAACGGCTTCTTGATACGCTGGATTGTCTGTCTTTTCAGATAAGAAATCTGCAACCATGGCTAATTCATTCAACATACTTGATGCTTTATCACGAAGCTTGATTGGCCCTTGGCCAAAATCAAAATTCATATCTAAATCACGCCCATGGGAAGCAATCTCTTGCTGCATTTTTCGTAGTTGACTACATTCGTCCATACCTAAACGCTCATCGCCACGCAACATACAATAAAGTAAAAATACGTCGATGAAGTATAGAGTAGAGGATTGCATTCCAATAGCAGAGCTTGGATCCAAATCCATTATGCGAACTTCAATGTATTCAACCCCTCGGGACTGTAGTGCTGCGCTCGGGTGCTCTCCTGGTTGAGTAACACGTTTAGGTCGAATGTCACTGTAGTATTCGTTTTCGATCTGCAATAGATTGCTGTTTAGCTGGCGATATTTACCACCGACTTTAACGCCAATATCTTGATAGCGTTGATAAGGTGTTTGTAGGGCTTTTTTGACCGTGTTGATATAAGTATCAACCTCGTTGTAACAAACATATAGATCGGCTTGAGCTTTGTTTTGATAGCCAAGGTCACTCATACGAAGAGAGGTTGCTTTAGGGCCAAACCAGGTGTGTTTTTCTAGCTCGTTTAGAATGTTAGGTTTTTTGGGTAAAAAGCTTTCATCGATAGCTGGTGAGGCGCCAAAGAATAACGAAAGCATCCAAGAGCTCCGGCGAAAATTACGAATCAAAGCGAAATAACTTTCAGACTGAAAATCTTGTTTTTGCTCAGGTGTTAGTGATGTTTTTCCTTTATAGTTTTCAAGGAAGTTCCAAAAGTCTTTATCAAATGAGAAGTTGTAATGCATACCTGCGATACATTGCATGATACGACCATAGCGATTTGACAAACCTTCACGATAAACACTTTTCAATTTGCCTGTATTCGATTCACCATAATAAGCGATAGGAACATCTTCATTACCTTCTAAGTAACAAGGCATGCTTGCAGGCCATAAAGATTCGCCTTGCTTGTGCAGCTCATGGTTAACCAAGTTATGAATGTTTTCTAATTCCGTTATGACGCCTTCAACACTGGGGTGGACCTGTGTAATAAACTCCATCAAAGACTCAGAGTAATCGGTTGTAATCGAGCTATGGGTAAGCGCAGAACCTAGTGCTTTAGGATGTGGTAAATGAGAAATTCGTCCTTTGTTATGACTGACTCGTAGAGCTTCTCGTTCTACGCCGCGATGAAATGTCAGTGTGGATAAAGACGTATCTTTTAGGCAGTGGCTCGCCAGTGCATGTAAAGCATCGGTTAAAGTAGTCAAGAAGTCGTCCTTTATAAGTTGGCGTAAACGCTAAGGCAAAATTTAATGGAAAAGATTGTACTCGGCAGAGCTTAATAACAGCAAGCGAGAGATTACTCATGCACAAAATATGCAGACTTTAACGTAACGCCAATAGTCTTAATGTAGGCCGGATTAGACGAGGTACGAGGCGTAATCCGGCAATCGGAATACAATCGTTTGATTACGGTCGTGCCTCCCTAATACAAACCTAGAAGACATAAATAACGATCACAAGCGCATTTCTATTCCAGCATCACTCATGCATTGTTTGGCTTCTTGAATGCTGTATTCACCAAAGTGAAAAATACTGGCGGCCAAGACGGCATCCGCTTTGCCTTTTGTTACACCTTCAACAAGGTGATCCAAGTTACCTACACCACCAGAAGCAATAACAGGAACATGGACAGCTTCACTAATAGCGCGAGTAACGCCAAGATCAAAGCCATTTTTTGTGCCGTCACGATCCATGCTGGTTAGCAGTATTTCACCTGCGCCGTATTCGACCATTTTCTTAGCCCATTCAACGGCGTCTAAACCAGTCGGTTTACGACCACCATGGGTGAAAATTTCCCATTTGTCAGCTTCGCCTTCAGCACTAACTTTTTTAGCATCAATGGCTACAACGATACATTGTGAGCCAAAACGTTGGGCGGCTTCACGGACAAATTCAGGATTGAAAACAGCAGCAGTGTTAATACCGACTTTGTCTGCGCCTGCATTCAGCATGCGACGGATATCCTCGCAAGTACGGATGCCGCCGCCAACGGTTAATGGAATGAATACTTGGCTGGCAATGGCTTCTACCATGTGAACGGTTGTTGCGCGATCATCAGAACTGGCGGTAATATCAAGAAAAGTGATTTCATCTGCGCCTTGTTCATCGTAGCGTTTAGCAACTTCAACTGGGTCGCCTGCATCACGGATATCGACGAACTGAACACCTTTCACCACACGACCATTGTCTACGTCAAGACAAGGAATAATTCGTTTTGCTAAGCCCATTACATGGCTCCTAATCTCTGAAGCTTTATTAACGACTTAATCAGCGTCATTAATAAAATTTTATCTAAGTGGTTATCTACTGTTATGGCTTGCCATCCCAATGGATGAAATTTTTATAAAGCTGAAGACCGTCTTTATGGCTTTTTTCTGGGTGGAACTGCACCGCAAAAACATTGTCTCGTGCGAGAGCTACACAGAACTCCAAACCATAATCACAAGTTCCTGCTACTTCTTCTTTATTTTCTGGCACAACGTAAAAGCTGTGCACAAAATAGAAACGAGCGTTATCAGGAATGCCTACCCAAAGAGGATGGTTAATGGCTTGTTTAACTTGGTTCCAACCCATGTGCGGTACTTTTAATTTACTGCCGTCATGGTCTTTGTGATTTTCACCAAAGAACAGCGCGTTGCCTTTGAAGTGATTCAAACAATCTACGCCACTGTTTTCTTCACTGTGTGACATTAAGGATTGAATACCAACACAAATAGCGAGAAAAGGCTTTTCGGCCATGGCTTTATGAATACTTGGAACCAAGCCTGCATTGTACATTTCACCAATACAATCTCGAATGGCACCAACGCCAGGTAACAGCACACGATCTGCTGCATCAATTACGGCAGGGTCGCTTGTGACAACAACCGATGTGTTTTCATCCGCAACGTATTCAAGCGCTTTGGCAACCGAATGTAAGTTGCCCATGCCGTAATCAATAACGGCAACTGTGGATTTTTTTACTTCACTCATACACTTCACTCACGCACCTTACACATACAAATAAAGGAGGGTTGATAAACTAAAGAATCTTACAAACAGCCTTTAGTAGAAGGCATTTGCCCCGCCATACGCTCGTCAACTTCTAATGCCATGCGTAATGCACGACCAAAGGCTTTAAATATAGTTTCCGCTTGGTGGTGTGTGTTTTTGCCACGTAGGTTGTCTAAGTGCAAAGTCACTTTTGCGTGATTGATAAAGCCGTGGAAAAATTCAGAAAACAAATCCACATCAAAACCACCCACAGAACCGCGAGTAAAAGGCACGTGCATCTCTAAGCCAGGGCGACCAGAAAAATCGATAACCACGCGAGATAGCGCTTCATCTAAAGGAACATAGGCATGGCCGTAACGTTTGATGCCTTTTTTATCACCAACCGCGATTTCAAAAGCTTGTCCTAAGGTAATGCCTAAATCTTCCACTGTGTGGTGAGCATCAATGTGAAGGTCACCAACCGCGTGGATGTCTAAATCAATCAGGCCATGGCGAGCCACTTGCTCAAGCATATGGTCAAGAAAAGGAACGCCTGTAAAGCAGTTGAATTTACCGGTACCGTCTAGGTTGATTGACACCTTGATCTGAGTTTCAAGCGTATTGCGCTCGACACTAGCAATGCGATCGGACATTGATTGGTTTCTCCACCGTGATTGTGACAAAAAAGGGTCACTGTTATGACATAAGTTCCCCATTATAGAACGTGGGCTCTCAGGCTTCTATGCCTTGGCCCAGTGTTTTTAATGAGTTGTCTCTATTGGATCGATAATACATGGCTTCGGATGCTATGATAAGGCAATCCACTTAACCAATTTTGGGGTTGAGTGTTTATGAAGATTCAGAACACATACTTCATTGTATTTATTTAAGGAGTTCATCATGGTTTGGGTAAAGCGACTTTCTTTACTGGTTGCTAGTCTTTTGGTGTTAGTTTTTGCACTACTGGCCTACGTTACTGTATTTGTTAATCCCAACGATTTTAAAGATGAGCTTAAAAATGTCGCTTTAGAAAAAGCTGGCGTTAATTTACGTTTGGATGGCGATATTAGTTGGTCGTTTTTTCCTTGGCTTGGACTTGAGCTGGAAGACATTGGTGTGGCATTAGGGGCCGATGCTGAAATTTTACAGTTCGACAAAGCGGAGTTTGGTTTGGCTATTATGCCCTTGTTAGAACAAAAAATTCAGGTGAATAAGGTGAACCTTGTCAACTTGAAAGCCAGTCTACGTAAAGACAAAAATGGCCAGGGTAATTGGCAATTGGATTTACCGGAAGAAAGCTCAAATAGCGTACCAACAGCAGAAACAAGCAACACAAATAACCCAGTAAGCACTGTAGCAACAGACGATGCTGCCGTTGAAAATATTGAATTTACATTGCCTGATTTACAGCTTGATGAACTTCGTATCGAAAACGCACAAGTAGAATACCGTGATGAGCAAACCAATCAACTGATAAGCGCAGCGTTGAATGTTCAATTGAACGATGTGCAATGGGATAAAGCGTGGCCAATGGTCATGGATGCCGCCGTCACGCAAAGTGATTTAGATGGTAACTCAGCTATTAAAGCGTCCGTGCAATTAAATGCAAACTTAGCCGTATTTCCATCAAGAGAATCCCTATCATTAGATTCTTTGGTTTTATCCGGTGAAGTAGAAAGTGCGATCTTGCCCGTGAGCCCTATCAAGGCAAAATTGAGTGCCGCGAAAGTTGATTTCGACTTGCCACAGGAGAACGCTTTAATCGAAGGTTTGGCTTTGAGCGTATTAGGTTTAAATATCGATGCTGATATTCAGGCTTATGAAGTGCTGAGTGAGCCGAAATTCTCTGTTTCCTTATCTTTAGGTGATTTTAACCCTCGTGAAGTGATGGCATCTTTAAACTTGCCAGCACTAGATATGTCAGACGACACAGCATTCACTAATGTACGAGCAAACATTGCATTAGAAGGCAGTTTAGAAGCCATTACAGCGCAACCTATTTCCATTGTTTTAGATGATACAAAAATAGAAGCTAATGCTGTTCTGGATTTGTCACCATTGAGCTGGGATGTGCGAATCGCAGGAGCAAATTTGAATCTAGACCGTTATTTACCAACGCCACCTGAAGAAACCAAAGTTACGTCAGATACTGTTAGCTCTACAGCAATTGCAGAAGAAACCAGTGACTTGATTCCCGTGGAGTTAATCCGTGGCTTGAATGGGCACATTGGTATTGCCTTTGAAGACATTATTGTTAAGAACCTAAAGATCGACAAGATAGAATTGGACTCAACTCAGTCAAATGGGTTAGTGAAAGTGTCGCCACTAAAAGCGTCTTTGTATGAAGGCAGCATTGCTTCAACAGTGAATTTGGATGTCCGTGGTAAGACACCTTTGATCAATGTCGCTCCCTCTATGGATGGTCTTCAAATTCAACCACTGTTGATTGATTTTATGGATATGGACAAAATTTCAGGTGCAACTTACTTAAGTGGTGAGTTGAGCACGAAAGGAAATAGCCTTGATGATCTAATGGCATCCTTGCAAGGCGATCTTCTGGTTGATATTCGAAATGGAGCGTTAGTTGGTATGAACCTAACCAAATCGGTTTGTGAAGGAATCGCATACACTCGTAAGGCCAACATAGATGAAGGCAAGTTTGGTTCAGACACGCCATTTGAAACAATGAAATTTCCTGCACGTATTGTTAATGGACAAATTTCAACACCAGGTCTTGATATTAGTTCGGCAGGTATTCAAGTAACCGGTGACGGTGTAGTGTCGTTAACAAAATCTTCATTGGATTATCAGGTGAATGTTGGTTTTCCTGGTAGCGCTTTAGACGATGATTGTCTTGTGAATGAAAAGGTCGCTAAGTTGACGTTTCCTATTATTTGTCGTGGCCAGTTTAGTGATGATCTAGTTGGTTTATGCCGTCCTGACTTAAAAGGTTTTGGTTCTTTGTTTGTTGATTTGGCAAAGGCAGAGTTAAAGCTGAAGGCGGATGAAGAAAAGGCTAAGTTAAAAGCAGAATTAGAAGCCAAGGTGGCGGCAGAAAAAGCGAGACTTGAAGCTGATAAAGCTAAACTTAAGGCAGAGTTAGATGCAAAAGTTGCAGCAGAAAAAGCCAAGCTTAAAGCCGAATTAGAAGCGAAGCGTAAAGCGGAAGAAGAAGCCTTGAAAGACAAGCTGAAAAACAAACTAAAAGACTTATTTTAGTAGCAAGGGTTTCCAGATCGGTTTTTGCTATCTAAAAGAAACACTATGAACATGAGAAAGAAATGCAGCCAGTAGAGAATTTTGCGCCCCGTGTTTTAGCGTGGTTTGATGAGCACGGACGTAAAAGCTTGCCTTGGCAAGAAGATAAAACACCTTATCGTGTGTGGATTTCTGAAATCATGTTGCAGCAAACGCAAGTGACTACAGTAATGCCTTATTACCATAAGTTCATGGCATCATTTCCTGATGTTGAAGCCTTGGCTAATGCGGAACAAGATGAGGTATTGGCTCATTGGAGTGGATTAGGGTATTACGCTAGAGCTCGTAACATGCATAAAGCAGCAAAAATGCTGGTGGATGAACTGGATGGTGAGTTTCCGAAAACGGTAGAAGGTGTGTGTGAATTACCCGGTATTGGTCGTTCTACTGCGGCCGCTATTTTGTCTATTTCTCGTGGTGTACAGGCGGCCATTTTAGACGGCAATGTAAAGCGAGTTTTAGGTCGATTTCATGCTGTGCCAACTTGGCCGGGTGAGAAGAAAACCGAAAATGCTATGTGGGACTTGGCCGAATCTTATATGCCAAGCGAACGTTGTGGTGATTACACCCAGGCCATGATGGATTTGGGGGCGACGCTTTGCACTCGCTCTAAGCCTCAATGTTTGATTTGTCCTCTGGAAAGTGACTGCCAAGCACGACGCTCGCCAGATCCAACTCAATTTCCTATTCGTAAACCTAAAAAAGCCGCGAAACCAGAAAAAAGTATCCAACTTTTGGTTATGGCAAATTCGCAAGGGCAGCTATTGCTAGAAAAACGGCCGCAAACCGGGATTTGGGGAGGATTATGGAGCCTACCTGAATTAGCATCGGATGACTCTATCGTGCTTCATATAGAGCAGCGTTTTGCGACCCAAGTAAACACTGTCATACCTTTGTCATCTTTTCGACATACCTTTAGTCACTATCATTTAGATATTTCCCCAAGCCTTGCCCAAATAGAAAATGTTTCTATGGTGATGGAAGGTGAAAAATATCAATGGTTCAGTCGACAAGATGCCTTAGCTCTTGGTCTGCCTGCACCAGTTAGAAGTATTTTAGAACAAGTTAATTGAGGCAAGTGAGCTAGACTACTTGCTTGAAAGTAATCGCGATTGGAAATGATGATGCCACATAGTTCTCCCTCATATTTTAAGCGCGTCCTAGAAGTCTTTGTGTCTTTCTTTCTATTAGGTTTTACCAGCTTCGGTGGGCCAGCTGCGCACTTAGGTTATTTTAATCAAGAATTTATTAAACTTAAAAAGTGGGCAACAGAATCACAATACGCTCAATGGGTCGCATTAAGTCAAATTGTACCAGGACCAGGTTCGAGTCAGGTTGGCTTTGCTCTTGGTTATCACCGCGCTGGTTTTGCTGGTGGGATAGCCGCCTTCCTTGGTTTCACCTTACCCTCGTTTGTTGTCATGGTTTTATTGGTGCAATTTGGTGAGGCGTGGCAAGAATCTGAATTTTTCGATGACGCAGTTCATAGCTTAAAGTTGCTTGCTGTGGTCGTGGTAGCTGATGCTTGTGTCAGCATGTGGCGATCATTCTGCCAGAATAGGATTATGGTTTTAGTTGCCTTATCTAGTTCGGCCTTTCTTGTCCTTTATCCTTTTGGCTTTGCAAGTTTAATTGTACTTTTTATAGCCGCTTGTGTTGGTGTTTTTGCGCCTTCTAGCTCTTCTAATGCAAGAGAAGCCTTGCCGAAGATTCGGTTTGTTTGGTTATATTTACTTATCGCCTTGGGTTTGTTTGTTGCTAGTTTTCTCTTTACTGACTCTTTGGGTGGGTTATTTGCTGATTTTTATCAAGCGGGCGCGTTGGTGTTTGGCGGTGGTCATGTTGTACTGCCAATGTTGTCAGCATTTGTGTCCGACACGGTAACCGAATCGAATTTGTTGTTGGGTTATGCTGCGGCCCAAGCCGTTCCTGGCCCGATGTTTACCATGGCGAGTTTTCTTGGTGCTTCTGTCGCACCACAAGGTGCAAGCATTTGGGTTTGGGCGGGTGTTGCGACATTGGCTGTTTTTTTGTCAGGTCTGCTGCTTATGTTAAGTGCACAAAATGCGTGGCAGAGCTTATCAACTAATGGTCGCTTTTGTTCCACTGTTGGTAGTTTGAATGCGGCAGTGGTCGGCATATTAATCGCGGCCTTATATCATCCTATCGGGACCTCAAGCCTAGAGAGCTGGATAGATATTGTGATTGTCGGTGTTGGTTTTATATGGCTAAAATTCAAACGACCTTCTATTTTTAAGCTTATTATCGTGTTTGTGTTATTTGGGTTGGCTCGAAGTTATTCTTAACCGTTTTATAAGCTAGGCTTTGATAAACCTTGATTTTTTATCCTTTAGCGCCATTATTGACCTCATACATTCTTAATTGCGAGTTATCTTTATGTCGAATACCGTTTTTTGTAAAAAGTACCAAAAGGACATGGAGGCGTTAGATCGAGCACCTTTACCTGGCGCTAAAGGCCAAGAAATTCTGCAGACTGTTTCTAAGCAAGCTTGGCAAGAATGGCAATTACTGCAAACCATGATGATTAACGAAAAACAGCTTAATTTGATGCAGCCGGAATCACGTAAGTATGTGATGGCGCAAATGGACAAGTTTTTGAATAATGAAGAAACTGACAAGTTAACAGGTTACGTGAGCCCGGATGACATAACTGAGCTTTAGTACTTAAAAAGTAAAACGAAAGAATCTTAAAAAACCTCATGTTAAATATTAACTATGAGGTTTTTTAATATTTAACTTTTTTAAATTATTACTGGGTTACAAAGCTGGCGAATAAAATATCGGTTACTGGCGCAATACCAGTCTCTTCTTGTAAGGCTTGGTTTACCGCAATAGCAGCTTCTTTACGGGTTTGCTCACGAGCAATAGCACCTGCAACTTGATCTGGTGTGAGTGAACTCAAGAACATTACTAATGCATCTCTAACTAAAGGCATATTGGCTTCAATCAGTTCTTTCTTAGCTAATTCGGTACGAATACTAATACTCGTTTTAATATATCTTAGCCGAGAGCCTTCACTGGCATTATTAACAATAAAGTTAGGTGTTAATTCAATATAGGCAACAGAAAGTGGGTCATCATCTTCAGCATAGACTGAATGACACATCAGGCTGCTGATTAATATAAAAGAAAAGAGTAAAGATTTATTGCGTATAGATATCATCAATGACATTTTAGATTCTCGTATTCATTACAATAGACAGTATACTAACTGTCATTAAAGCTTGCTGTCAGTAGTAATTTTGCACTTTCTTATTATTCCTGCAGTAATAAACGCTCTATCGGATCAAAAATATCAACTTAGTGAGTCTAGGAATCTTTATATGTTTGCGTTTTTATCTGCTCGTCGTTTCCATGGTTTGGTTGCCTTCGTATCTTTTGCTCTTTTGGGTGTAGCCTTTTATATGGAATATCAAATGGGGCTAGAGCCTTGTCCACTTTGTATGTTACAGCGCATTGTTTTCCTCTGTGTTGGTGTGGTGTCATTGTTGTCTTCGTTAACAGGGAGTCATTTAGCTCGTAAATATTTCTCTTGGCTTGTTGCTGTTTTGTCTCTTGCGGGTGCAGCGTTGGCTATTCGCCATTTGTATTTACAAAGTTTACCAGAAGACCAGCTTCCAGCCTGTCTGCCAGGTCTAAGCTATATGTTTGAGGTTTTCCCATGGCAAGAAATCATGCAGGCTATGATTATGGGGACAGGTGAGTGTGGTGATGTTGTTTGGACTTTCTTAGGAATTAGTATACCTGGTTGGACCTTAGTTGCTTTTGTAGGTATGGCATTGATTAATATAGTAATTGCGTTAACGACTCGTAAAAAAACAACTTACTGGTAAAAGGTTACAAATCCCCACAGGCTAGTGTCTTGCAGGGGGTTGCGTATCGGAATATGCTTGAGACATAGAGAATAATTAACCCCTGATGGAGTTTTCATATGTTAGAAGGTTGTAAAACAGCCCAAGAACGATGGGGCGGTGTTCACGAAATTATTGATCGTTGGCTTGAGCAACGTCGTAAGTTGATTGAAGCTGCAATTTATTTGCGTGAACGGGGTGAGTATACGCCCTTGGATACGCCTAAAATTCAGTCGTTCTGTGAACTCTTGGTAGATTATGTGTCTGCTGGACATTTTACTGTTTATGAACAACTGGCATTAGAAGCAAACCAATTTCATGATGATAGTGCGGTTGCTCTGCTGCGTGAATTATTGCCTTTGATCGATAGTTCAACAGAAGTCGCTATTGAGTTTAATGATAAATACGACACGAAAGCCCATTGTAACGCTCAGCTTGAGTCCCTGCTTTTCTCGCTAAAAGCGTTAAAAGTGGTTCTTGCTGAACGTTTTCAATATGAAGATAGGTTGATAAAGGAACTACATGAAGCGAACAGTGAAAGAAGCGCTTAAACTTGGCCTTTTACTCTGCTCCACTGTGGCGCTTTTGTCTTGCTCCGCAGAGGCACCTGTTCGCACGGCAAAATATGCTGTTCAAGGTGTTTATTCTGCTGCGTTAAGTAGCAAGGGTTCTTCAGCTCTGATTGGCTCTATACAGCATGGTGGAAGCTATTGGAAAAGTTCAGTCAATGAACGGACCTTTAATTGGAACCATAAAGCGGGTGAGTTTACATCACTGATTAGCGTTGATATTGATCCCAGTAATCAATATGCCGCAACAGGTAGCGCTCGTACTCTTGTTTTGTGGAGTACTACTACAGGTAAGCCGGATGGCTTCTGGACAACGCCTGGAGACATCCAATCTTTGCGCTTAACCCAAAATGGCGATTACGCTTTGATTGGGTTAAATGATGAAACTGCTCGTTTTTTTGATGTGAAAAATGGTGGTATCAAACAAACTCTACGTACAGGCTCGACGGTTCATGCCGCCGATATTTCACCTGACGCACAGCTAGGTCTTACTGGGGATGACGAAAGTAATGTCATTTTATGGGACTTACTAACAGGTAAGCCAAAGTTCAAATGGGCGCTCAGTAATCAAATCGCCAGTGTTGCCTTATCAGAAGATGGCAAATACGCATTTGGCGCTGCACAACTTGGCACGGCAAGAATTTGGTCCACGCGTACAGGGCAAGAGCTGAGTGTGATTGATACAGGGGCGCTGAAATATCGTAACGTCACCATTAGTCAGGCTGTATTTTCGAATAATGGTAGGAATATTTTAACGGGTGAAGTAAACGGTCGTGTTTCGTTAATTCAAATGAGTACTGGTGTGGTTCAAAAAGAATGGGACTTGTACTCTGAACGAAGTAACCCTTCTGGTGCGAATGTCATGGCGTTGGCATTTGGTGCTGGTAACCGTTACTACGCCATTGGTGGTAACGGCTACTTAAATGTATTGGAATAATCCATGCCTAGTCTAGATATTAAATCCATTGTTTCCTCAAAGTGGGCTGCTTTCTTTGCACTCCAAGGCGCTCTTTCTGTGGCTGCCGGCGCATTTGGGGCCCATGCATTAACAGAGACTCTAGATCCTAAATCCCTTGGTTGGTGGCATACTGCAAGCCAATATCTTATGCACCATGCTCTTGCTGGCTTAATTGTCGCAGCGTTGTTTTCGAACTTACCTTCTCGCAAAAATATACTTATTCTGTTTCTTGTCGGAAATACATTATTCGCAGGCAGTTTATATATGATGGCGTTAACGGGTTATACCTTTTTAGGTGCAATTACGCCTTTGGGCGGATTATGCTATTTACTCGCTTGGTGTTGTCTAGGATTTCGTTTATGGCAATTTAAGAATACTGATAATAGTCAAAATTGAATTAACTCAACAAAGCAGGACAGAGTCCTGTTTTTCGGGTAGGATAGCGGCCCAAATTTATGGTTGATAAATGATCGACTTACACAAAATAAACCAAGCCACAGAATAGACTAAGCGATAAAAAAACATGTCAGAGCAAAATGTAGAAACTCAAGAGCCTATCAAAAAACGCACTATTCGTAGTTTTGTCGTACGCGGTGGTCGTATGACAGAAGGCCAACAGAAGAATTACGAAGCCAATTGGTTGGTATATGGTTTAGACCTTGCTGATGGCAGAATCGACTATGCTGGGGTATTTGGTCGTCAATCAGAGGTGGTGCTTGAAGTGGGCTTTGGTATGGGGGGCTCCTTGGTTGAAATGGCAAAAAATGCCCCTGAAAAAGATTTTATAGGCATTGAGGTTCATCCACCAGGCGTTGCTAAATTAATGATGTTGGCAAAAGAAGAAGGCATAACCAATCTTCGAGTCTATTGTGATGATGCTATTGAAGTAATGGCGAATTGCTTACCAGAAAAAACAGCCAGTGCGTTCCAATTATTCTTTCCTGACCCTTGGCATAAAAAGAAACATAACAAACGCCGTATTGTTCAGCCTTTATTTGCTCAACAAGTAGCTAATGTATTGAAGGCTGGTGGTTATTTTCATATGGCGACAGATTGGCAGCCTTATGCAGAGCACATGATGGAAGTAATGGAAATGCAAGAAGGTTATGTGAACGCTGCCGGTGTTGGAGAATATCACCCGCGCCCAGATTGGCGACCACTGACGAAATTCGAACAACGAGGCGAACGTTTAGGCCATGGTGTTTGGGATTTAATTTACACAAAAAGTTAGTTTCTGAGCCTTATAAATATAAGTTTAAAATCAGGTGCTAAGATACCTTTATTATTTTAAGGAAAAATAAGTAATGAAAGATCAATTACCAGAAGAGTCATTTGATAAAATGTCGCCATTAATGAATCAGAGGTTTAACCATCAAGATGATGAAATAGACTTAAAGGAATTGGTTATCGCGCTTTGGCAAGGTAAATATACGATTATTATGTCCACTGTCATTTGCGCAGCACTCGCTATTTACTATGCTCTGTCAGCAACTGAAAAATGGACGGCTGAAACCATTGTTTCACAGCCGCAAATCAGTGATTTTGCTTCTTATCAAAAAATGGCCAACGATTTCCAACCGGTTTTTGATATTTATCAAGACGACGGCACTATTTTAGTTAGTGCTAAATTAGATGATTTGGTCTTGCCTGAAAATGTTTTTTTGAGTTTTATTGAACAATTTCAATCTCGAGCTAATAAAAAACAATTTCTTTCTACCTATGCAGATTTTCAAGATGAGTTAAATGCATTGCCGGAAGCAGAAAATAAAAAAGCGCAAGAAAAGATTGTTTCTGTTTTATACAATGAATGGTATGAAAAATTAACTGCATCAGCAAATAAAGACGGTACATTCGTGCTGAAAGCAGAGCAAGTGACTGCAGAGAAAAGCTATGCATTTCTTAGTGAATATGTTGCTTATGTTAGTGTTAAAGCACGTAAGCTAGCACTTAATAATCTTAGTACTGTTGTTCAAAATAAATATAGTGAATTAAATCAACAAAAAAAGCTTTTTATCAATGAAGCGAAATCTCGTTTACAGAACGAACTCATTCAAACTCAGTATGCCTTACAAATTGCAAAAGCAGCAGGAGTAGACTTGCCTCAACAAAATTTAAGCAATAGTGATAAGGAGTTATTTATTATCAATATTGGTGCAGATGCACTGCAGGCAAAATTAGACGTTTTAAATGAATTAACGGAACTTACTATCATTGAGCCTCGTTTAAATCGAGTGAATTCAAAGCTAAGCCTGTTAGAGCTTATGAAAGTAGATCATAACGCTGAATTCGACACTTATCGATTTGTTGAGACACCGGAAGAACCGCTAGCTCGTACCGCACCGAAACGCTCACTTATTGCTGTTTTAGGTGTGTTGTTGGGTGGTATGTTGGGTTGTGGGATTGTATTGGTTAGATTCGCATTTCGAGAAAAAGAGACAGTCTAAATCTTATTTTTAAAGGTTGTAGCATATAAGATTTAGTACTTGAATTTAGTGCTTAGATTTAGGTTAAGTACAAAGCTAAAGGTTAAATACAAAAAATGGCGCATTTTAAATGCGCCATTTTTCATATTAACAATAAAAGTGTGAATTATTTAATTTCTACACTTTTACGGCTGTTACCTGCATTAAAGTATTCTTGGAATACTTTAGGTGTACGGCCACGGCCAGTCCACTCGTGAGTTTCACCAGCAACGACAAGGCGATACTTAGGTTCAACTGTTTTACCTTTTGTCGCACCAGCTTTCGGAGTGGTTAGTTTTGCAACTTCTTCCATAGTTAAGCCGCTTTTAGCGATTAGATTAGCAATCTCTTCTGCGCGTGCAGACTTAATGGCTTGCTCTTCTTCGCGTGCTGCTGCTTCTTCTTTGGCTTTTTCAAGAGCGTTGTTAAAGCCTGCAATTAGGTTTTCTAGCTGCGCTACCGTCAATTCCTTTGCTGCTGCGCGTGCTTTTGCTTTATTGCCTGCTAACTCTAGTAATAAACTCATTGGTTTCCCCTATTTATCTGTTAAGAACTGGTCAAATATTGTCCTGTACTGAAGAAGAGATCCCTCTTTAACATCTATTATTTGACACTAAGAATAAATGTTATATACAAGCTTTTAAATATCGAAAGCTTAATTAAGCCGTATTTCAAAAATATTATTGAATTACTAATCAGTACATTTTAATGTAATCTTATGCTATTTCAAGATTCTTGCGAGGATTCTAATAAAAAACACGCCAACAAGCTAATAAAACAATGTGTTTTAAATGTTAGAAAAGTGTAAATAATAGGACAATAAATGAATTCGATATCAAAAAAATTAAGTTTAGAGTTTTCTATATTAAAAAAACACACAGAAAACATTATTGAATTATTTGAAGAAGGGGCAACAGTACCCTTCATTGCTCGTTATAGAAAAGAAAATACCGGTGGAATGAGTGATATGGATTTACGCTCTTTTTATGACCGCTGGCAATATTTGGTGGAATTAAATAAACGTAGAGAAAGCATACTTTCCTTATTAGCCAGTGAGCCTTCTATTTCGGAATCGGTTATCTTAAAGATAGGAAATGCGACCTCTAAAAATGAATTAGAAGATCTATATTCACCGTTCAAAAAAACACGTAAGAGTAAAGCTGATGAGGCCAGAGACAGTGGCCTTTTTCCCTTAGCTACAGATATATGGTCAGGACAGCGCTCAGATACCTTATCTGCGATTGAGGCATGGTGTAGAAAAAACAATGTGTCTCTTTCTCCCGAGCTTGCTTTAGAAGGTGCTTCGGAAATTCTAAGTGAAGCTATTTCAAATGATAGTGATGTTTTAAAGCAAGGTCGTATAGAGTTACTTAATAATGGTGTTTTATCTAGTCGTGTTTTGCGTGGTAAAAAAGAGCAAGGTGAAAAATTCAGAGATTACTTTGATTATGAAGAGCGTATAAATAAAGTACCTCCCCATCGATTATTGGCACTCTTTAGAGGCAAAAAAGAATCTATATTAAAGCTTAATATTTCCTTAAAAAATGAGACGAAATATCCAGAAAAATTAATTTCGCCTAATCTTAACCAATTGTTTGATATAAATTCTCCAACATCTCAAGGGCTGACTTCTTTACAAAGGAAATATTTGAATATTGCTTGGCAAAATAAACTTATGCCTAAATTAGAAACTGATGTTCTTTCTCAATTGAAAGAACGTGCAGAAGAAGGTGCCATTCAAGTTTTTGCAGACAACCTTAAAGACTTATTAATGGCTGCACCAGCAGGAGCCCATAGAGTGTTAGGAGTTGATCCTGGCTTTCGTAATGGCGTAAAGCTGGCGGTTATAAATGAACAAGGTAGTCTGTTAGATCATGGTGTTGTTTATCCCCACGGGCCACAAAACCGTATTAAAGAAGCGAGTGAGGTTTTATCTAGTCTTATTACTAAGCATAAGATTGGTTGGGTCGCGATTGGCAATGGAACCGCATCTCGCGAAACTGAAAAACAAGTTAAAGAATTAATTTCAGAATTAAACCTGGATTGTCGTGCCATCGTGGTCAGTGAAGCTGGTGCGTCAGTGTATTCTGCCTCCCCTATCGCTATCCAAGAATTTCCTGATTTAGATGTTACGATTCGAGGTGCTGTTTCTATTGCACGACGTTTTCAAGACCCGTTAGCAGAGTTGGTGAAGATTGACCCGCAAGCCATTGGTGTTGGCCAGTATCAGCATGATGTCAAAGTTACTCAATTATCAAAAGCACTTGGAAATGTCGTGGAAGATTGCGTGAACCGAGTGGGTGTTGATATTAATTTAGCGTCAGTTTCTTTGTTGTCTTATGTATCAGGTTTAACCAATAGACTTGCCCAGAACATTGTGGATTATCGTCAACAAAAAGGGCGAATAGAATCCCGTGCGGAATTATTAAAGATAAAAGGCATAGGTGATAAATGTTTTGAGCAGTGTGCTGGCTTTTTGAGAATTTTAAATGGCAAGGAACCATTGGATCAATCTGGCGTGCATCCTGAATCTTATTCTTTAGTGAAAAAAATGGCGGCTCAATTACGTTTGAAAGCAAACGAACTCATAAATAACAGTTCTGCATTACAAGAATTAAAACAATTAGCGCCTAACTTCGCTCAAGCCGGTGATTTTACTTACTCTGATATTCTCACAGAGCTGGATAAACCTGGTCGTGACCCGCGGCCTGAATTTCGTTATGCATCTTTTGATCAGAGCGTGCAAAAGCTCGAAGATGTACAAGAAGGTATGACACTCGAAGGCGTGGTAACAAACGTAGCTGCCTTTGGCGCTTTTGTGGATCTAGGTGTGCACCAAGACGGCTTGATTCATATATCTCAACTTGCGGACCGATTTGTTAAAGATCCAAGAGATTTAGTACGGGTTGGGCAAGTCGTCAATGTAACCGTGATTGAAATCGATGTGCAACGTAAGAGAATTGCTTTAAAAGCCAATGGACTTTAGGTCGTAATCCAACAATGGGTGGTAATGTGACCGAGTACATCACGTTTATCAACCATTGTCGGATTGTGCTCAGCTTCTTCTGCCTACGGTTTTATTTTTACGCAGCGGCAGAGATACTGTTTTTGGCTTTCAAAAAGGCTTCTTCACCTAATTCTCCCATCGCCTGTCCGCCAGCAATGAAGGTTTCTTTTACTGTAATTCCGATGAAACCTAAAAAGGTATTTAAGTACGGTACCTGGTGATCCACAGGTGTACCTGCTAAAAAGCTTCCGCTTGCCACAAAGACATAAGCATCTTTACTTAATAAACCAACAGGGCCAGTTTCTGTGTATTTAAAGGTGCGACCAGCACGAGCAACGTAGTCAAAGTAAGATTTTAATGTCGAAGGAATACCAAAGTTATACATTGGTGCGGAAATCGCAATCACATCAGCTGCTTCTAACTCCTCAATCAAGGCGTCACCAATTGCCACAATTGCTTTTTGTGTTCCTGAGCGGTTTTCTTCTGGAGTAAATAAAGCCCCCAGTGTTTCATTGGTAAAATGAGGTAATGGGTTCGCATCTACATCACGAGTCACTACTTTACCATTAGGATTTTTCGCTAACCATTGCTCTACAAACTCATTGGCTAATTGACGAGATTTTGAGTTTTCGCCTGAAGCACTTGAATCAATACGTAATAAAGTTGCCATGTATGTTTTCTCCATAATTGTGTATTGAACCTAATCGGTTCGATTATCTGGTTTAGGTCTTTAGTAATGGAGTTATAATAAGGTCAGAAAAATTGATTAAAAAGCGGCATTTTTAGAAGATATCTATCGAAAAATACGATACTTTGTTGGAGTTAGGTTGTGCCCCGATTATCCATTCGGCCTACGATTTCCTGATGCGATGTATTGTAAGTTGGATTAGAGAGGAGCGGCCGTAACCCAATAATGAGTTGTGACGTGACCGAAGTACATCATGGTTGTATTTATAGAGGTAGAAAAGACATGAAAGCACCAAGAGTCACATTAGAGCAATGGCGAGTATTGCAGTCGGTTGTTGATAAAGGCGGGTTTGCTCAAGCAGCAGATGCCCTGCATAAAAGCCAATCCTCCGTGAGTTATACCGTTGCCAAATTACAAGAGCAACTGGGTTACCCCTTACTCATTATTGAGGGGAGAAAAGCTAAGTTAACGGAAAGAGGCGAAGTGTTGTTACGTCGCTCACGACATTTAATAAAAGAAGCGGTAGAGCTAGAAGAGTTAGCACATACCCTTGGGCAAGGTTGGGAGCCTGAGTTGGAGCTTGTCGTTGATCAGGTGTTTCCAACGCCAGCTTTATTGAGAGCGTTAAATGCTTTTGAGCCACAAAGCCAAGGTACTCAGGTACAGCTTAAAGAGGTGGTGCTAAGTGGTGGCCTAGAAGCGTTAAAGCTGGGCAGCCCTGATTTGGTTTTAACCTCCATAGTGCCAAAAGGTTATTTAGCGGATCCTATTGTTAATGTAGAGCTGATGGCGGTGGCGTCTCCTGATCACGCTTTGTTTAAAGAAGAAGGTCCTATAAATAACGAAAGATTAAGTCGAGAGTTACAATTAGTTATTAGAGACTCTGCAGTAGAGAGTTCAATCGATGCTGGTTGGCTGGGTACAGAAAGGCGCTGGACGGTTTCCAGTGTGCAGTCAGCGCTAGAAATCGTTGTCAGTGGAATAGGGTTTGCTTGGTTGCCAAGAGCGGATATTGAGAATGAGCTAAACATAGGGGAATTGAAAAAATTAGACCTAGTTTCTGGTGGTGAGCGAAACTTCCATCTTTACGCTATTTTTGGCAAAGGTGAACGCACTGGGCCGGCGACAAGGTTGCTAGTTGAATTGCTTCAGGCTGAATGCAATATGTGTCCGAAACAAACATCTCTTAATCGTTTTTAGGAAATATCTTTCTGACAAATCTTATGCTTTGTACATATAGAAACTTTATAAATCATCGGTTTATAAAATTAATTTTTAAATTGTCATTTTATTTTTGACAATTTGGGTTGTGACGGCTTTAGTAACGCGATTTAATAGCTTCAATATCTATTTTTTCATTATTTTTTAGTTTTTTAAAGGACGATTCATGAGTCAGGACATCGTAATTCTTGCTGCCGGAAAAGGCAGTCGGATGAAATCTGCTTTTTCAAAAGTGCTTCATAAAGTTGGCGGTGTCGCCATGGTCAATCGGGTACTTGCAACAGCCAGCTCCATTAAAGACGCAAAATTACATCTTGTGGTTGGTCATCAAGGTGAGCAAGTCGAAGAAAGTTGCCAAGCTTTCGCTACGAATGTTGTCTGGCAGAATGATCCTCAAGGAACGGGTGATGCTTTACGTCGTGTTGCGCCTTTTTTACAAGCAGATGGCGCGACCTTAACTCTTTATGGTGATGTGCCACTTATTCGCGCGACAACACTTAACAAAATGACAGAAAAATCAACTGCAAATACCTTGGTGTTATTGACGATTTCTTTGGATAATCCAACAGGCTACGGCCGAATCGTAAGAAACGAGCAAAATAAAGTCGTTGCCATTGTAGAGCAGAAAGACGCGTCGGAAAGTCAACGGCAAATCAACGAGGTCAATACAGGGATTTTGTTAGCACCAAATAATCATCTACAAACTTGGCTTGCGGACTTAACAAATAATAATGCCCAAGGTGAATATTACTTAACTGATATTATTGCCATGGCGGCCCGTGATGGCGTCGAAATTGTCACAGTAAATCCAGAAAATGAAGCTGAAGTCGCTGGTGTGAATGATCGTGTTCAACTCGCGGCGTTGGAGCGAGAACTTCAACAGCAACAAGCAATTCATCTAATGCAAAATGGTGCAACACTACTTGACCCATCACGTATTGATATTCGTGGTGAATTGATAACGGGTCAGGATGTTATTATTGATGTGAACTGTGTGTTTGAAGGTAAGGTCGTATTAGGCAAGGGTGTTGAAATAGGTCCTAACTGTCACCTTAAAAACTGTACTGTTGGTGACTACACTGTGATCAAAAGCAATACATTGATCGATGATAGCCAAGTTGGTGAAGCCTGTGATATCGGACCATTCGCACGCTTGCGACCAGGTACTCAATTGGCGAATAAAGCCAAGATAGGGAACTTCGTTGAAACCAAAAAAGCGATTATTGGTGAAGGCAGTAAAGTGAATCATTTAAGTTACATTGGCGACACAGAAATGGGCGCCAATGTAAATGTTGGTGCTGGTACTATTACCTGTAATTATGACGGTGTAAATAAACATCTAACACAAGTGGCCGATAACGTTTTTATTGGCTCCAATACCTCTCTGGTTGCGCCAGTTAAAGTAGAAGAAGGCGCGACGATTGCCGCAGGTTCAACCATTACAAAAGAAGTCGGTGAAAAGCAATTAGCTTTTGCCAGAGCACGTCAAACAAATAAAGATAATTGGCCAAGGCCGGTTAAAAAATAATTGAAGAAAAAAGGGGTCAGATCCCTTAAACGAACTATTTCGAATAGAATTAAACTTTATTTTTTTTAAGGGATCTGACCCCTTTTTCAGACTTTAAAAGGACTCTCTCATGTGCGGAATAGTGGGCGCCATTGCACGCCGTAATGTATCAAAAATTTTAATTGAAGGTCTAAGCCGCCTTGAATACCGTGGTTACGACTCTTCTGGTGTCGCGATTAACAACGAAGAGGGCGTATTCTCCCATCGTGCGGTTGGTAAGGTTCAAGCACTCAAAGACAAGTTTGAAGCACAGCCTTTAGATGGCAAAATTGGTATTGCTCATACCCGTTGGGCAACACACGGAAAACCAACAGAAGCCAATGCCCACCCTCATTTTTCTGGTGATGATCTTGCCTTGGTTCACAATGGCATTATTGAAAATCACGAGCCTCTTCGCAGAGAATTAAAAGCCAAAGGTTATGAATTCAAATCAGAAACAGATACAGAAGTTATTGTTCACTTAATTCATGATGCTTTAAAGACTGAATCTAATTTACTCAAAGCGGTTCAAGCGAGCCTGACAAAATTGGAAGGCGCATTCGCCATTGGTGTTGTACAGAAAGATGACAATGAGCGTTTTATAGCCGCACGTAAAGGCAGCCCATTGGTCGTTGGTGTGGGTATCGAAGAAAACTTCGTTGCATCTGATCAGCTTGCTTTGTTGCATGTCACTGACCAATTTATCTTCCTAGAAGAAGGTGATGTGGTTGATGTTACTCGTGATCAAGTCACTATTTATGATGCTAAAGGTGAGATACAAGACCGCCCTGTGAGTGTTTTTAATCACAGTATTGACGCAACAGACAAAGGCGAATTTCGTCATTACATGATGAAAGAAATCTACGAGCAACCAAAAGTAATCAGTGCTTGTTTAGAAGGTCGTATTAGCGAAAGCAAAGTATTAACCAGCTGTTTCGGTGCGGATTCTGCATTCCTAAAAGAAATAGAAAATGTTCATATCGTTGCCTGTGGTACCAGTTATCATGCAGGCTTAGTGGCGAAATATTGGATCGAAGACCTTGCTGGCTTACCATGCAGTGTCGAAGTCGCTAGTGAATACCGTTACCGAAAAGTGGCAGTGCCGAAGAAGACCTTATTTTTAACCTTATCTCAGTCTGGTGAAACGGCTGATACTCTAGCGGCATTACGCATGGCAAAAGAGCTTGGTTATTTGACTACCTTGGCAATTTGTAATGTTCCGTCCAGTACGCTTGTACGTGAGTCAGCGCTTACTCTATTAACCAACGCTGGCCCGGAAATCGGCGTTGCTTCTACAAAAGCGTTTACGACTCAATTAACAGCGCTGCTTATTACCAGTGTGGCGATTGCAGTTGAAAATGGTTTGTCTGCGGAAAAAGAAAAAGAGTTAGTACAGGCTATGCGTTCTTTACCAGCGTATGTAAATTCTGCGTTAGAACAAGATGCGCACATCAAAAAGGTGGCTGATCGATTTGCTAATAAACACAATGCTCTGTTCTTAGGCCGTGGCACCATGTATCCGATAGCCCTAGAAGGCTCATTAAAGCTGAAAGAGATTTCTTATATACACGCCGAAGCTTATCCTGCAGGTGAATTGAAACATGGGCCATTGGCGTTAGTAGATGAAGATATGCCGATTATTGCACTTGTGCCCCATAACGATATGTTAGATAAACTTAAATCGAATCTACAGGAAGTAGCAGCCCGTGGTGGCGAACTTTACGTTTTTGCAGACAAAGATACCAACCTTCATAACGAAGAAAACCTTATTTTTACTGAAGTGCCTAAGGTAGACAGCATTTTGGAGCCTATTGTTCACACTATCCCGCTTCAGCTTTTATCTTATTATGTAGCACTAGTGAAAGGCACAGATGTTGACCAACCACGCAATCTAGCAAAATCAGTCACAGTGGAATAGGTTTTTTATCACGGGATACTCGAGTGTACGGCTATTACAAAGCTTGCTATATCCCGTTATTTCGAATAAACCATAGGACTTATTAAAGAGTCATAAATAATAAAAACCCAATAAGAATAAGAGGAATGACAATGAGCACGGTCTCTAAAAGAACGACATTGAAGTTGATTGGTCTAATGAGTGGTGCGGCGGCATCGTTAGTTATTGCCATGCCAAGCTATGCAGACACTGAAATTAATGTGGGTGCGTTGCGTTTTACTAGTCATGCTGCAAGCTTTGTTGCTTATGAGCGCGGTTATTTTAAAGATGAAGGTCTAGACGTTAAGTTTAAATTCTTCCAAGCTGCTCAGCCTATGGCTGTGGGTGTTGCTTCTAGAGACGTTGATTATGCAGTAACGGCAATTTCTGGTGGCCTTATTTCATTGGCTGAAAAAGGTGCAACCAAGGTTATTGGTGGCGCATTAATGGAAGAACCTGGTGTGGAAGGTCAAAAAATCTTAGTGTCTGATAAGGCATTTAAAGAAGGCGTGACATCTCCAGCTAAACTAGATGGGAAGACTTTTGCAATTACCCAATCAGGCTCTTCTTTTCACTATGTGGGTGCAAAAATAGCCGCTCAAGAAAATATTGACCTGTCTTATAAACCCCTTCAAAAAGTTGGAACCATTATTGGTGCCATGAAATCCGGTCAGGTAGATGGCTGGTCAATCGTTCCTCATATAGCCAAGCCTTTAGATAAAGGTGGGGCAGTACATATAATTGGTAATGTTTCTGATTACATTCCAAACTATCAGGTTACTGTTGTTTTCACTTCAGCAGATAATGCAGAGAATAAGCGCGAACAATCAAAAGCATTTTTACGTGCCTTCTCTAAAGGTGCAGCGGACTTCAATGCAGCATTGATTGATAAAACTGCAGGTGAACAAGCAGCAGAAGATATGGTCAAGTTAATACATAAGTATGTTTACACAGATCGCCCTTATGAAAAAGCCGCTCCAAGTATTCGTAATGGTGCTATGCGTGTTAGCGCAAACGCAGCGTTGAATATTGCATCTGTTCAAGATCAGTTAGATTGGATGAAGTCAGAAAACCTGATCAAAGACAATATCACTATTAATACACTAGTCGACGATTCCTATTCGAAGTGATCCCTATTCGAAGTAAGTGAAATACGAGGCGGATATTAGTAATAGTCCGCCTCGACCCTTTCAAAAAAGAGGTAATTTATGGATCTTCGGCTTGAAGATATTGGCCATAGTTATGGCGATATGGAGATCATGCGCGGTATTAATCTTGATATCCCTGCTGGAAAAATTGTTTGTATCGTTGGTCCTTCTGGATGTGGTAAGTCTACTTTATTGCGACTTATTGGTGGGCTTGAAAGACCCACTACAGGGACTGTTGTCCAGATAGGAGAACCACCTGCTGAAAGTATTAATCCACTGACTTATATATTTCAGGATTTTGCCTTGCTTCCATGGCGAACCGTAGAAGGGAATATCAGTTTAGTACTTGATGATCACGGTATACGAGGCAGTCAAGCAGAGAGCATTATTTCAGATGTGCTTGCACGCACCAAGTTAACAGATTTTCGCAAGGCTTTGCCTAAACAGTTGTCAGGCGGAATGAAACAGCGAGTGGCTATTTCACGTGCACTTGCAGTCAAACCTGCCGTCATGCTGATGGATGAACCCCTTTCGGCTTTAGACAGCCAGACTCGTGAGCTACTGATGGATGACCTGGTTGCTTTATGGACACGTGAACCATTTACCGCCGTCTATGTCACCCACAACTTAAATGAAGCGGTTAGGCTTGGTCATTCAATTGTTGTGTTGTCGCGCCGGCCAGGAAGTATTCGCGAGATAGTGGATATAGACACGTCTTTGTGTGAACGGGATCTCGGTGATGCCGAGCTAGAGCGTCAGCAAAAGCATCTTTGGAATCTAATGCGTGACGAAGCAGCGGAAGCCGATAAGGAGCTAATTAATGTCTAATGACAACCAAGCGGTAACGAAAAAAACGATCGAATTCCGTGGTGGAGGGTTTGCACCTAAATCAAAAAAATGGATGGGTGCTGTTGTTTTTATCGTGCTAATTATATTCGTCGAAGTAGGGACTCGCATAGGTTTCATTAGTAACCTAACTTTGCCTCGTCCATCGGATGTGTTTGCAACATTTATAGAGCTTTGGGACAGCGGCTTGCTTTCTAAGCACTTAGTTCCTTCTGTAACTCGTCTCCTAGTTGGTGCAACGATTGGTGCAACACTCGGGATTTGTGTCGGTATTCTCATAGGCTTATTTTCTGTAGCTCGCGGTGGTCTCGTTCCCTTGGTCGCAGCCATTTTCCCTATACCGAAAATAGCACTTCTTCCTTTATTTGTTATCTGGTTTGGTATTGATGAAACATCCAAGTATGCACTAATCGCATTTGGTACCTTCACCCCGACAGTTGTTGCCACTTATGGTGCAGTTGATAATGTTGATCGGTCATTAATTCGGATGGGACAAAGTTTTTCTTTATCATGGTTTTCTATTGTTACTAAAATCGTTTTACCTGGTGCTATGCCTGGTATCTTATCTGGGTTACGGGTTAGCCTTTCGATTGCAATCATCTTGCTTGTCGCAGCAGAAATGCTAGGGGCTGAATATGGAATCGGCGCTTATATTTTAGAGGCGGGTTCACTCTATAACCTAGAACGTCTGTTTGCTGGTGTGGCGATTCTCTCTATCCTCGGAGTGAGTATCAGTGCGGTAATTAGTATCTTTGAAAAGAGACTATTAAATTGGCGAGTATGAGTTGAACTTGTATCTGCTAATGATTGTTCAGCCCATTGAGATCCATCTTATTTTAAATGATTAGATGCTTTTTATCTGAGTATAGAATCTATATTATTTTTTTAGCGACAATTGCTTTCTGTAGAGCTTTTAACATATAGCGTTTTTGTGTAACGTCTTGAACAGATATTTTTAAGTCGCACTTTGGAATAGGGAAAACATGATAAACGAAGAAAATAATCAACAAATTGAACCAGTTTCCGCTGTTCTAAAAGTGTTTGCTATCGTTAATGCGTTGGCAGAGCATAAATCTCTGGGCATAACTGAATTAGCTCAAATAGTTCATGGTTCAAAAAGCACCGTCTATCGTTTTCTTCAAACCATGAAAATGCTGGGTTTTGTCAGCCAAGAAGGTGACCATGACCGCTATTCATTAACGTTAAAATTGTTTGAAGTAAGTGCCAAAGCGTTGGATCATATCGACTTAATTTCATTAGCTGAACCACACATGGTTCGTATCGGTGAGTTGACGAAAGAAGCGTTGCATCTTGGAATTCGCGATGGAGACAATATTGTCTATATCCATAAAGTGGATGCCCAATACAATTTGAGAATGGAGTCTCGCATTGGTGGCCGTAACCCATTGTATTCTACCGCGATTGGTAAAGTATTATTGGCGGAGCGTTCAGAAAACAGTATTCGTAATATACTGGAAAATACTGTTTTTATCCCTTCTACAATGAAAACCCATACATCAATAGAGTCATTGCTTACTGATTTGAAAAATGTCGAATCTCTGGGTTATGGCATTGATAATGAAGAACAGGAGGAAGGTTTACGTTGTATTGCTGCGCCAATTTATGACCGTTTAGGTAATGTGATTGCTGGGTTAAGCTTGTCCTCGCCAACGGTTCGACACACATCTGAAAAGTTTGAAATGCATATTGAATTACTAAAAGAAGCAGCAGCTCAGATATCGTCAAAATTGGGTTATAGATAACTATCTTTTAGGCTACCTAAATAAGCAAAATCCGAGTAGAAATAAACAAAACGCCTTTTCATAAAATATTGAATATTCTTTTGTATGACTTTATAGTGTGAGCCATCTAAAACAGGAATATAAAGGGTAGTTTATGTTTACTTTTAATCGTGATGTTGAGTTAGAAGATTTAGGTGGTGGGCTTTCTCGTAAAGTAATGTCTTACTCAGACAATATTATGACAGTAGAAGTGCATTTCGAAGCAGGTACAGTTGCTCCAATGCACAATCATCCCCATGAGCAATTAACCTACGTTAAATCAGGTAAATTTGAATTCACAGTGGGTGATGAAACCAAAACCGTTGTAGAGGGCGACACCATCTACAAAGTGCCAAACATCATGCACGGCTGTAAATGCATTGAAAAAGGTGTTTTGATCGATAACTTCACACCAATGCGTAAAGACTTTCTAGAAACAAAAGGCTATTAACAGACTTATCTCTGTGCCTTTCTGTATGAGGCACAAAGGCTCCACGACAACCAACAATCCCCTCCCCTAAAAGACACAAGGAGAGGGTATTTTAAGTCCTTAGCACCACCCTCAAATACTCTCTTTATAAAGACAAATGGGAGAGAACTTGAGATCTTAGCTCCTCCCCCCAACTCCCCCTTAACAAGGGGGAGGCTGGGAGGGGGTTAAAAAGACTCTGTGATTACCTGTAAAACTCCATCGATATTCTGCACAACATCTAGATTAGTAAAGCGCAATACTCGAATATGCAAAGATTCAATATACTCATCTCGAGCCAAATCATAAGTAACACTAGCTTCATCGAAATGACTGTCGCCATCAATTTCGACTGCTAACCGCTTTTCTGGACAATAGAAATCAACAATATATTGCCCTATCCCAAACTGACGGCGAAACTTAACACCTAACTGCTTGCCTCTAAGCTTGCTCCATAAGCGACGTTCAGGCTCAGTCATATTTTTTCTTAACTCTGAGCGAAAAATGGCATTACGTTTAGTATTAAATATTTTAGTCATCCATGACCTCCTATTTATAACCCCTCCCTAACCCTCCCCTTAAAAGACACAAGGGGAGGGAACTTTAAGTCCTTAGCACCACCCTCAAATACTCTCTTTATAAAGACAAATGGGAGAGAACTTGAGGTCTTAGCCCCTCACTCCAAGCTCCCTCTTAGCAAGGGTAGAGAACTTGAGATCTTAGCTCCTCCCCCAACTCCCCCTTAACAAGGGGGAGGCTGGGAGGGGGTTAAAAAGACTCTGTGATTACCTGCAAAACTCCATCAATATTCTGCAT
This sequence comes from Marinomonas sp. GJ51-14, assembly GCF_055808695.1. Taxonomy (NCBI): domain Bacteria; kingdom Pseudomonadati; phylum Pseudomonadota; class Gammaproteobacteria; order Oceanospirillales; family Oceanospirillaceae; genus Marinomonas; species Marinomonas sp. GJ51-14. The sequence continues at coordinate 675,290 of NZ_CM147879.1, read as the reverse complement.
AACATCTAAATTCGTAAAGCGTAATACCCGAATATTTAAAGATTCAACATACTCATCTCGAGCCAAATCATAAGCAACACTAGCTTCATCAAAATGACTGTCGCCATCAATTTCGACAGCTAACCGCTTTTCTGGACAATAGAAATCAACAATATATTGCCCTATCCCAAACTGACGGCGAAACTTAACACCTAACTGCTTGCCTCTAAGCTTGCTCCATAAGCGACGTTCAGGCTCAGTCATATTTTTTCTTAACTCTGAGCGAAAAATGGCATTACGTTTAGTATTAAATATTTTAGTCATCCATGACCTCCTATTTATAACCCCTCCCTAACCCTCCCCTTAAAAGACACAAGGGGAGGGAACTTTAAGTCCTTAGCACCACCCTCAAATACTCTCTTTATAAAGACAAATGGGAGAGAACTTGAGATCTTAGCTCCTCCCCCCAACTCCCCCTTAACAAGGGGGAGGTTGGGAGGGGGTTAAAAAGACTTTACGGTAAACAACAAAACCCCTCCCTAACCCTCCCCTTAAAAGACACAAGGGGAGGGAACTTTAAGTCCTTAGCACCACCCTCAAATACTCTCTTTATAAAGACAAATGGGAGAAAACTTGAGATCTTAGCTCCTCACTCCAAGCTCCTCTTAATAAGGGTAGGGAACTTGAGGTCTTAGCTCCTCCCCAAGCTCCCCCTTAACAAGGGGGAGGCTGGGAGGGGGTTAAAAAGACTTTACGGTAAACAACAAAACCCCTCCCTAACCCTCCCCTTAAAAGACACAAGGGGAGGGGACTTTAAGTCCTTAGCACCACCCTCAAATACTCTCTTTATAAAGACAAATGGGAGGGAACTTGAGGTCTTAGCTCCTCACTCCAAGCTCTTCTTGATAAGGGTAGGGAACTTGAGGTCTTAGCTCCTCCCCCAACTCCCCCTTAACAAGGGGGAGGCTGGGAGGGGGTTGTTAGCTTCAAGCCACTGGTACGATAACTTCCATGTCCGAATACCTTTCTTCAATCAACTCTTTCAAAACACGCTTGGCATTATCATCCCCATGTACTATATGAATTTTTCTAGGCTTGATACGCATGCGTTTTATAAAATTCAATAAATCCCGTTGTCCTGCATGGGCGGAATACCCACTAATCTGCTGTACTTTCGCTTTAATAAAATAACGCTCGCCATCAAACATGACATAACCATTAGGTTTATCGTGATAACGCAATATATCTCGACCAGGTGTGCCTGCAGCTTGATAGCCAACAAACAATACGTCGTTTTTCTCATCACCTAATAACGCTTTCAAGTAATTAACGATTCTACCGCCAGCACACATGCCAGATGCAGCGATAACAATGGCTGGGCGAGTTTGTTTTTGTAGGTAGGTAACGGTTTGAATGTGTTCTTCATGGCTATCTATTGTGGTGACTTGCTCAAAACTAAGCGGATGTCGGCCGGACTTCACGCGTTTCTTCGCTTCATCATCCCAATAGCCTTCTAAAGATTGATACACCTTGGTAAAACGGCTCGCCAGTGGAGAATCAATGATAATATCGATGTCTTCCCAATTCAGTGTTTTTCCAGAACGTGTCTGACTCACTGCTTTTTGTTTATTCTGATGAATAACGTGTTCTAGCTCATACAACAGCTCTTGAGTTCGGCCAATACTAAACGCAGGAATCAATACACTGCCGGAATCACTCAAAGCATGTTCTAAGCTTGCTTGTAATCTATAGCGGCGTATTGATCTATCTTCATGATTTCGGTCGCCATAAGTACTTTCGATAACCAATTGGTCTGTCCGATAAGGTGATTTAGGCGAAGGCAATAAAGGCGAATATGGCGCGCCCAAGTCACCAGAAAACAAGACGTCATGATAGCCTTTGCCCTGAGCTTTAATGGCGGCGCTTTGTACTCGAAAAACACCATAGGCTGACCCTAAAATATGGCCAGCTTTTTGGATTTTAAGTTTGACGTGAGTATTTGAACTGTTCTTGATAGGAATGTCTGCCCAGCGGCCATAATCGATAGGATGCAGCTGTTTGGCTAAACGATTTAAACAGGCTTCTATAATACTGGCGTTGCGAGTAACACCCACTTTTAAAGCGTCTTCGATAACCAAAGGCAAAAGTTCAGCACTAGGCTTTGAACAGTAAATCGGCCCACTAAACCCAGCGGCTAACAAATAGGGCAACCGCCCAACATGGTCAATATGCACATGAGTCACAAACAAAGCTTGAACTGCAGCAACATCAAATTCAATTTCTAAATGACTAGACCCCGCACCAGAACCAGAAACCTCCGCCCCTTGGAACAAACCGCAATCAATTAAAATAGAATGCTCATCATCCACAAAAAGTTCATGGCATGAACCTGTGACGCCTTGCACCGCGCCATGGTGTTTTATTTCTAGCATACAAATCCCTCTGTACTTAAGAATGAAAAAACGATTAAAACACACAGCATCAAAATAGAAAAACCACAACTTACAATAAATACACGTAAAAAATATCAAACCGTAGTTTGTTTGATCGCGGTCGTGCCCAACCGATTTAGAACTGATCTTCTGACTAAAGCTTGTATTCTGATTTTGGGTTGAATGGGTTTAAAAGTTCACTGCCATACTGCGCTATAAACCGTAAAAATTAAGATAGGTAAACCAATTATTGGCGTGGTAGTTTACCGTATCTATTTTTTACGGCAATTTTCGTCGCGATATGGTCGATCGATAAACTTTAGAAAGGATTTGATTCGGAAGACATTTTCCACTGTCTTGTCTTGTCTTGTCTTGTTTCGCTAATGCCTCAAACACGTACAGCGTATAGCTTTTTTATATGACGAATGGCTTTGCCAAATTTGCTTTTTGGCATGCTTTTTTTGCCTCGACGAATTTTCTAGTTGCATGTACCCAGCAACCTGAAGGGCTGCGTTGGTTGATTCGTACGCTTGATAACCATCCATATTGAGATATCTAAGCCTTATAAAAAATCGATTACGCATTATTCTTGTCGGATTTGTTGGAAGTTATATAAACAATGTTCAGAATAGGGTTTTCCTTTCCGTTTGTTACCTATCTATTTTTTCTTTATGAGGTTCATGATTACCGCTATAATACACTTATTATATAGCAGTCTTATCACGCTTCTTTTAACATTTTTGACTTGGTTTAGTAAACGCTTAGATGTAAATACATAGAGCAGTGAAAAATGTTAAGCAGCATGGTTCTAGTCAATTAGGGCTATCGAAATGAAAAAATCACCCCTCCTATTTTAGGATAGAGGTGTAAATTTTTTCATAATCAATACTCTATTGAATTGAGTTATAAATAATTTCCTCCAGATAGTATCCTAAGTAAATAGAATAACCCACATCCAATCTGATAAAGTAATATAGTATTTAATATGACTTTTTTATATTTATCAAGCATAGCGTTAAAGTTTATATAATGAAGAATAGAGTAGACATATAAAATTGATAAGGAGAGCATATAGCTCCATCCGAAATTTCCATGTGAATATCTACTACCTTCTTCAGCAAACAAAGAAAAAATAGCAATTGATACTATCGTCATTATCCATGAAAAACAAAGTAGGTCAGACTTAATTGTCTTTTTAAATAGTATGTTTTTATAATTAAAAATAAAATATATTGCAGGAAAGCATAGAGCTTGAAATATTGAAAGGTATATATTTTTTGAATATAATCTCCATACTCCTAAGAAATCAATAATAATAGAGCCTTCTTTTTGCTCATATGTATTTATATATTGATACAATAAAGCTGTTATAAGAGTTAATGATATAGTCAATAGAAAAGATATATTTCTAAGCGAATATTCTTTTTTTAAAAAAAATATAAATAAAGAGCAGGAATGAATGCAATAGCAAAGTTTGGTTTTACGAATATTGATAAACCCAAAAAAATTACACTTAAAATATAGTTTTTCATATTAGAATTATGAAAAAATAAAATAGTATAAAGCACTGTTAGCATTGCAAAAGGTTTTAGTGCTATAAGTGTTGGATTGTGCCAAACATTAGGGCTTCCTATACCTAAGTAAAAGTATTTATTGAACATAGGTAAGTATACGGGGCCAATAACTAAAATTAAGGTTAATGATGTTAATAAGTATAGCGTCTTTTTATTCTCTCCAATTTCATTAAGAAAAAAACTAGTAATATTATGAACAATAAAAACCCAAAGCAATACAAAAAAAGCAGTTACTAAGCTTGCAGCCATTTTTTCACTCAAAGTAACATAAGTCATATAGTGAACACATATATGCCATATGGGATGTGGAATATAAAATTCACCATTAAAAAATCTATCTACAAAAAGTAGATGCGCATACATATCACTTGGATAATCTATTTGTGATAATTGATGAGATACTAAAAAAATAGAGGTCAAAAAAACAATAAAATAAAAAAATTTAATTGTAAAATTTCCTTTGTAAAAAAGCATTATTTTAGGTTCCTATTCATTAAATTTATTCTATATGTAATTTTATATATTCGAATTCAAGTTCAAAGTGTGACACATTTAATTTTAAGAAGCTAAGCTCATTTATTTAAAATGTATCGCTGATTGTTCGAGCTCTAATCTTTTTTTTGTGATTATTTTTCGTCTAGCAAGGTGTATCCTTTTTTGCAACACCTTTTTAACTAAAACCATTAGCATATACAGTCTTGGAAGATTGTTACTATTTTAATTTTCTAAAAGCTCTGGATGAGCAAGATAGACTTTTTTATCTAATGTCTCGGTTATCTCGATGTGACCCATCAACTTTCGACCGTTAACCGCGGTGATTATATGCAAATGATCTTTAAAAAGCATTAAGAATTCGATTATCGCTTGCTTCACTTCTTTGGCTGACTTTGGACCCACTGTCTTTGTAGGGTAAAAATACGTTTTTCTTTCTAGTAAGGTGACGATTGAACTTGAGTCCTATTTATCTAAGACAGAGTCTATTTCTCAGACTCCAAAGCATTTTTTGTATAGACAATCACTAGACGTTCATTTATATAGATTGCATTTTTAATTGCTTCCGCGTTGTATTTTTTGTCTGCATTGATATATCCATTCATGATTAACAGGAGTATTGCAGTTTTTGAGTGCATTAGAGCTTTGTTCAAAATTTCAATTAAAATACGAATAGAATTAATCGTCTTTGGCGATATATAATATTTAGCAGGTATCTGTCTTTTAATTAAATAGATTATTTGGGCTTTATTAGGGTGATGTTTTTTTGATTTTTTATTCTGCTTTACCTCACGATAAATTGTGGAACTATGGGGTTTAGTGTTCGTGCGATATTTGATACTGATATTTCTTACTCTAAAAGGGCGGATATTTGCTATCTTTTTCCTTTTCTCAACTGCTTATGATTCATATTGATCCTACTTTATTTTTTTATAAAAATAATCATATCAACTTCACTATTTACTTTCGGGTACATCTTTTTTCTGTGTTGCGCTTATTATTTGTATTTACGTGTAAATTCAATTTTTATATTTTGCATTATTAATTATATTATTATTTATCATAGGGTCTAAAGATCACGGCTTATAACAACTAGTCCACAAATCACTAAAAAAGTACCAATCACCTTGTGAATACTAATTAATTCTCCGAAAAAAATGGCAGAGCCAATCATCACAAACACAAAAGCTAAGCCCATAAATGGATAGGCATAACTAATAGGAAACTTAGACATAGCTGCCATCCAGAAGATGGATGCTAGGAAAGCCGAAAGGAAACCGCTTAAGATAAAAGGATCAAAAAAATTAATTTTATTAAATAAAAAATTTTTTCAGGGAATTTATCAGGAATGGATAACTGTGTATTGATACGCCACTTGAGTATTAATTGACCATAAACAGTAAATAGTATAGTTCCTAAAATATATATATAGTTCATTTATATTCCTTATGTAAATTTAAGATTGAATTAAAGGTAATAAATAGATCTAAAAAAATTGAAATTTTCATGTTTCACATTTTTTCAAAATGTTTTTTCTTGAATGATGTAAATGGGTCGTTGTTTAGTTTCGTCGAATGCTTTCCCTATATAAAGCCCCAATATCCCCATGTTAGCGAATAGAAGTCCACCAATAAAATAGATAGAGACCATAACACTTGTCCAGCCGGCTACAGGAACGGAGTAAGCGTAGTACATAATGGTAAGCCATAGACCATACCCCAGGCTCAAGACGGATAAAGAAAAGCCAAATTTAATTGATAGCTTTAAAGGTTTGTTAGACTGGCTGATGATTGAGTCAAAGGCTAGGTTAATTAACTTTCGAAGAGTATAGCTACTTTTTCCGGCCTCTCTACAACCATGGTCAATATCAATATCTATACGATTGAAACCAAGCCAGTTTACAAAAAGAGGGTAGGTTCTGTTTTGCTCTCTAATCTGTTGTAAACTTTCAATTACTTTTTTAGATATAATACTAAAATTTGCTACAGAACCATCTACTTTGGCTCCTGTTAAATAACTATATGTTTTATAAAAAACATAAGAACCTAATTTTTTTAATAAAGAGTCTTTCCTTTGGATGCGTCTTCCAAAGACAACATCGTACCCTCCCCGTGCTTTATTATAAAGCTTTAATATTTCTTCAGGCTTATCTTGTAAGTCACAATCCATAACTACAAGCCAATCACTATTAACTTGATCAACACCAGCCGTTATTGCCCTATGTTGCCCAAAATTTCTAGATAAATTTATTCCTTTAACCCTACTATCTTTAATTGCAAGCTCTTTAATTATTGTCCATGAATCATCAGGACTAGCATCATTTACCATAATTATTTCAAAATTATCTGTTATTAATTCAAGACTATTTACCAATCTTTTATATAAATTATTCAAACTATCGCAACAGCCATAAATAGGTGTGACAACAGTAATATGTGGATGTTTCATTGTTATTAAATGCCCTAATTTATATCAAGTGACTTTATAAGAAAAAATACTGATATATGATGGAATGTAGTTTTTTAAATCTAAAAAAATAAAATGGTAAGATATTGTACTAAAATTAAGATTCACTTAGCAATGAATATAAAAAATTTTGATGCGGTTTCTAAGCGACTATGGAAAAAAATATTTTTTCTGTAAATATATTTTATATTAAAGTCTGTTATAGGCTTGGGTGGGGCATTAGTATGCAGCAGAAACTGTGGTGCTCGTATTAGGTAGTATGCGAAAAAGTTAAGTTGTTCTTTTGTATTTCCTGTAAACCCATTTGCGCCAATCACTTGGTCGTTTTATATTCTTTTTACCACGAAACAACATCACTAGTTTATTGTTAAGTTTGGTCAAACCACGATAGGTTGTCTTTCTAAGTCAAAACTGACATTTGAGTATTTGAAATTGATGTTCTATATCTTCTCTGATACCCGCTTTTACGTATTCCGATCGATAGGCTGCTTGTTCTTTCATACTTTCTGGGGGATTGCTCTCGTAAATGAGGAGGGTATTGAACATAGGTTAAAGTGTGTTCGTTCCTACATATTCTTTGCATTTTTAAATGCCTTAATTTAACATCGTTCACCTGTTGAACGCGGTCCAGTTTTTTTACCAAGGACGATGTTAATTTAAACGGCAAGGTAAATAAGTGCTAACAGATGAATATCGCTATAAAATTTTGAAAGAGCTTCATCAAGATCCAGATATAAGTCAACGTGAATTGGCTAGTAGGTTGGGTGTGAGCCTCGGAAAAACCAATTTTTGCCTCAAAGCCCTAATTGAGAAAGGCCTAGTGAAAGCGGGTAACTTTAAAAGCAACCCTAATAAAACACGGTACTTGTACTTATTAACACCAAAAGGCATGGAAGAAAAAATTATACTTACACAGCGCTTTCTTCAAAGAAAATTAAAAGAACACGAAGAGCTTGTAAAAGAAATAGAAGAGTTAAAAGCGTCAATTCAGGGAACTAATTACAAATAAATTAAAGAAGAGTCAAAAATCATAATGAAAATTTTAACTGTTTTTGGTACGCGCCCTGAAGCCATTAAAATGGCGCCTTTAGTGCATGCCCTTGCAAACGATGTGCGTTTTGATGCAAGAGTTTGTGTAACTGCTCAACATCGGGAGATGCTTGATCAAGTATTGGATCTTTTTAAAATAAAGCCGGATTATGATTTGAATCTGATGAAAGCAGGTCAAACACTTCCTGAAGTAACTAGCCGTATTTTGATTGAATTAACTCCGGTGCTAAAAGAGTTTAAGCCAGATGTGGTTTTGGTGCATGGTGATACGGCAACAACTTTTGCAGCAAGTTTGGCTGCATATTATGAACAAATAGCAGTTGGGCATGTAGAGGCAGGCTTGCGGACGGGAAATATATATTCTCCTTGGCCGGAAGAAGGTAACCGCAAGTTAACGGGAGCTTTAACAAAATATCATTTCGCTCCTACTAAAAATTCAAAGCAAAATCTCCTGAATGAAAACTATGACAGTTCTAACATCCACGTAACAGGCAACACGGTTATTGATGCTTTATTACTTGTAAAATCTCAGATTGAAGCTGATACAAATCTAAAAAATACATTAGCTGCACAGTTCCCAATGCTTGACAATAATAAAAAGCTGATATTAGTTACCGGCCATAGACGTGAAAGCTTTGGTGGTGGATTTGAGCGTATTTGCGAAGCATTAGTACAAACAGCAAAAGTGCATCCTGATGTTCAAATATTATATCCTGTCCATTTAAATCCTAATGTGCAGGAGCCAGTTAACCGCATTTTGAGCGGAGTGGATAATGTTCACTTGATTGAGCCTCAACAATATTTGCCATTCGTATATTTGATGAATAGGTCTCATATCATTTTGACTGATTCTGGTGGTATTCAAGAAGAAGCACCTAGTTTAGGTAAACCAGTTTTGGTTATGCGTGATACAACAGAGCGGCCAGAGGCCGTAAATGCTGGTACGGTTAAATTAGTCGGGACAGATGTTGTGGAAATCACAGCTGCGCTTAATAAATTGTTAATAGATGAAGTTGCTTACCTTAAAATGAGTCGTGCTCATAATCCATATGGAGACGGAGAAGCATGTCAACGAATTTGCGAAATTCTGGCAATGTGAAGTTAAAGAAATCTAAAAATATATAATTTAAGCTGCTCTTAGAGTAATAATATTTAAAGAATAATTTTGAAAGCTAAGGAAGATCATGTCTTTTAATACAATATCTGTTATCGGGTTAGGTTATATAGGTCTACCTACAGCTGCAATGTTTGCTTCTAGAAAGAAAAAAGTGATTGGTGTAGACGTAAATCAACATGCAGTGGATATCATCAATCGTGGTGGAATACACATTGTTGAACCTGATTTAGACAAAATTGTTCATGCAGCGGTATCTGAGGGTTATTTAAAAGCGGTGCTGAAGCCGGAGCCTGCGGATGCGTTTTTAATTGCAGTGCCTACACCTTTTAAAAATTCTTTAAATAAAGAGAGTAACTTAAATGTTCCTGAACCAGACTTAAGTTACATAAAAAAAGCCGTTGAGGCCATTGCACCTGTGTTAAAAAAAGGTAATTTAGTTATTCTTGAGTCTACTTCTCCTGTAGGCGCAACTGAGAAAATGGCAGAATGGCTGGCCGAAGCGCGAGCGGATCTTACATTTCCACAAACAGTTGGAGAAAAATCTGATATAAGGATTGCTCATTGTCCTGAACGTGTCTTGCCTGGTCATGTTGTTCGTGAATTAGTGGAAAATGATCGCGTGATTGGAGGTATGACTAAGCTCTGTTCAGCCCAAGCCACTGAGTTGTATAAAACCTTTGTGACAGGTGAATGTGTTACGACAAATGCTCGCACGGCAGAAATGGCAAAACTTACCGAAAACTCTTGCCGAGATGTACAAATAGCTTTTGCAAATGAGCTTTCTATTATTTGTGACAAGCTTGATATTAATGTGTGGGAATTAATTTCACTCGCAAATCGTCACCCACGTATCAATATTTTACAACCAGGTCCTGGGGTTGGCGGGCATTGTATCGCTGTGGATCCTTGGTTTATTGTCAGTAAAACGCCAGCTGAGGCACAGATAATTCATACTGCCCGCAAAGTAAATGATGCTAAGCCTAAATGGGTAATCAATAAAGTAAAAATAGCTATTGCAGATCATTTGCAAGCTAACCCAACAAAAACAGCTAAAGATGTAACTGTTGCTTGCTATGGTCTAGCATTTAAGCCAGATATCGATGATTTACGTGAAAGTCCTGCCTTAAATATAACTCAGCAGATTGCTGAAATGCATTCAGGAGCAGTAATTGCTATTGAACCTAATATTAATGAACTGCCTAGTACGATAAAGTCGTTCCAACTTTCCTCGTTTAGTAATGCGGAAAATATTGCTGATATCCACCTAATGCTTGTAGATCATAAAAGTTTTAAGGATAAAAAGATTGAAAGTGATTATATAATAGATACAAAAGGTATTTGGTAAATGAAAATTTTAGTTACTGGTGGTGCGGGTTTTATTGGTTCAGCAGTTATTCGTCACATAATTCAATATACGAAAGACAGCATAGTAAACCTTGATAAATTAACTTATGCAGGGAATCTACAATCCTTAATTGAAATTGAAAATGATGAGCGCTACGAATTTGAACAGGTAGATATTTGTAATCGAACAGAGCTGGATCGTATTTTTAAAGAGCATAAGCCTGATGCTGTAATGCACTTGGCTGCTGAAAGTCATGTAGATCGTTCAATTACAGGGTCTGCTGAATTTATACAAACAAATATTGTTGGTACTTATGTTTTACTAGAAGCTGCGCGTGAATATTGGGATTCACTTTCTAGTCAAAGCAGGAAAAAATTTCGATTTCACCATATTTCAACGGACGAGGTGTACGGCGATTTACCTCATCCTGATGAGCAAGAAAGTGATGCTTTAGAAAAAAAATTGCCTTTGTTTACTGAACAAACTTCTTATGCGCCAAGTAGCCCTTATTCAGCAAGTAAAGCGTCAAGTGACCATTTAGTAAGAGCTTGGTCTCGTACTTATGGTTTTCCAACAATGATTACTAATTGTTCGAATAACTATGGTCCATACCACTTTCCGGAAAAATTGATCCCATTAGTTATTTTGAATGCGCTCGATGGTAAAGAATTGCCAATTTATGGTAAGGGTGATCAAATTCGTGATTGGTTGTATGTGGAAGACCATGCGCGGGCTTTGTACAAAGTGGTTACCGAGGGCGAAATTGGTGAAACCTACAATATAGGTGGCCATAACGAAAAACAAAACATTGAAGTGGTGCAGGCTATCTGTAGCATTTTGGATGAATTAAGGCCTAAGGAAGGTCGATATACAGATCAAATAACTTTTGTATCAGATCGTCCAGGGCATGACCGTCGATATGCAATTGATTCAACGAAGATTCAAAAAGAGCTAGGATGGATGCCACTAGAAACATTTGAAACTGGTTTGCGCAAAACGGTTCAGTGGTATTTAGATAACCAGGCTTGGTGCCTTAATGTTCAAAATGGCTCTTATCAGAGAGCAAGACTGGGAACTTTAAAAAAGGACACGCAATTATGAAAGGTATAATTCTAGCTGGTGGGTCAGGAACTAGACTCTATCCAATTACGATTGGGGTTTCTAAACAGTTATTGCCTGTTTACGACAAACCAATGATTTATTACCCACTTTCTGTATTGATGTTGGCTGGTATTCGAGAAGTGCTTATTATTACTACGCCAGAGGATCAGGATAGTTTTCAGCGTTTATTGGGTGATGGTTCTAAGTTTGGTGTTGAGATAAGTTATGTTGTACAGCCTAGTCCTGATGGGCTTGCTCAGGCGTTTATTTTGGGTGAGCAATTTATCGGTAACGATGATGTATGTTTAGTGTTAGGCGATAATATATTTTACGGTCAAGGGTTTAGCCCAAAATTGAAACAAGCTGTTGAAAACGCTAAGAATGGTCAAGGAGCGACAGTGTTTGGTTATCAAGTGAAAGATCCAGAACGCTTTGGTGTGGTGGAGTTTGATGGCAACAAAAAAGCTATATCTATTGAAGAGAAGCCAGTTAAGCCTAAGTCACAATTTGCGGTAACTGGCTTGTATTTTTACGATAATTCGGTCGTTGGCTTGGCCAAAAAAGTTCAGCCATCTAAGCGTGGTGAGCTTGAAATAACATGTTTGAATGATATGTATTTGAAACAAAATAAACTTAATGTTGAAATGCTGGGTCGAGGTTTTGCATGGCTCGATACTGGTACCCATGAAAGCTTACTAGAGGCTGCTCAATTCGTTGAGACAATAGAGAAGCGGCAAGGCTACAAAATTGCCTGCTTAGAGGAAATTGCATTTAATCAAGGTTGGTTAAGTGTGGATGAGTTGAAAGTATTAGCTAGACCGCTCCAAAAAAACAGTTATGGGCAGTATTTGGTTAATTTATTAAAAGCAGATGTGTCATGATGTGCGTGCGTTTTTCTGTTAGGTAGATAATATAATGATGCAAAAAAAATCTTCATATAGCTCCATGCGATAAGTTTATACCACCATTTATTGATTTTTTGAAAGAGCATTTTGATTTTGATACTCATGAGTTTTTGTTAACGACTAGTATGGCGCAAAATGAATTAAAAAATGATGGCAATGTTTTCTTAGCAAAAAGATCAATAGTAGAGCGGATTAAGTTTTACAGTTTTTCTGTTATTAAAATGCATCAAGCAAAAAAAATATTTTTACATGGATTATTCGATCCGAAATTAGTTTTTATATTGTTTTTTATGCCTTGGTTACTGAAGAAATGTTATTGGGTGATGTGGGGGGCGATTTATATAGCTATGAATTAGAAGAGCGTAACTGGAAATGGAGGTTATGTGAGTTTTTTCGTCGGCCAGTCATAAAAAAAATGGGTTATTTAGTTACCTATATTAAAGGTGATTATCAACTCGCACAGAAATGGTATGGAGCTACAGGGAAATATAGTGAATGCTTTATGTATCCCAGTAATTTATATAAAGAATATGACGTGCCGGATAAACAAAAAACGGGAATAAGTATCTTAGTTGGAAACTCAGCTGATCCTAGCAATAATCATTTAGAGGTTTTTGATAAGCTTGAAGCTTTTAAAGAGCAAGATATTAAAATTTTTGCGCCTTTATCTTATGGTGATCAAGAATACGCAAAAAATATTATTAAAGAAGGTCAGGAGCGCTTTGGAGATAAATTTCAAGGGATCACTGAATATATGCCTTTTAATCAATATTTAGCATTTTTGAGTGAGATTGATATTGCAATTTTTAACCATAAGCGTCAGCAAGCAATGGGAAATACAATTACTTTGCTTGGTCTAGGTAAAAATGTTTACATGAGGAGTGACACAACTCAGTGGGATTTCTTTAAAACTAAAAATATAGTCGTTAATGATATTGAGAAGTTTACATTTGATGCTGATGCTCCTCGTTATATTGAAACTGATAAAAAAATAATTAAAAAAATTTTTTCTAAAAAAACTTGTTAAAACAGCTAAGTGAGATTTTCATATAATGGCTTATTTGACCGAAAAACAACTACAAGCAATGGGGTTCAAATTGCTTGGAAAGCAAGTCAAGATCAGTGATAGAGCTAGTATTTATAATGCTGATCAAATTGAAGTTGGCGATTATTCTCGAATAGATGATTTTTGTGTGGTTTCAGGTAAAGTGAAGATTGGACGAAACGTTCATATAACACCGCAATCTTTGGTTGCAGGTGGAATGGAAGGTGTTACTTTTGCTGATTTTTCAGCAATCGCATATGGAGTAAAAATTTTTACGCAATCTGATGATTATAGTGGTATGTATATGACCAATCCGACTATACCGAATAAATATACAAGGGTGACCAAACGAAAAGTATATGTTGGTCGGCATGTGATTATAGGTACTAATTCTGTCATTTTCCCAGGAAGTATTGTAAGTGATGGTGCTTCAGTTGCTGCTTCTAGTATTGTACAAGGCCGATTAAAAGCTTGGTCTATATACGGTGGGACGCCTGCTATTTTTTTAAGAAAAAGAAAAAAGATTTATTGGTTTTAGAAAAATTATACCTTGAGAGTGAAGCTGTTATAGAGGATTGAAAATGATTAGTTTATTAGAGTTAGTGTTAGAAGCAGTAAAAGAGATTGGTGAAGATCAAGATAATGCAATTTTAATTGCGGCGACAGAAGAGACGCTACTTTTTGGTGAAAACCTTGACAGCATGGGTATTGTATTTTTAGTTACCGATTTAGAAGCAAAAGTTTCGGATGAATTAGATATTGATATTACACTCGCTGATGAGAGAGCTATGAGTCAGAGAACGTCACCTTTTAGAAGCGTTAAAACACTCATGAAGTATACACAAATGCTCATTGATGAAGCTAAAGCAGAGCAGTGATTATGAGCAGCTATCTTATAACAGGCACACGAAAAGGGTTAGGGAAAGCCTTAGCAGAATACTATCTAGAAAAAGGTCATCAAGTTGCTGGTTGCAGTCGTGGTAAAGCTTCTATAAAACACGCTAATTATTTGCATTTTGAACTGGATGTATCCGATGAGAAATCGGTTATGAAGATGGTTCGGCACACAAAAAAAGAGTTTGGTAAAATTGATGTGCTGTTAAATAATGCCGGTATAGCAGCTATGAACCATATCCTCACAACGCCATACAATAATGCTCAAGCTGTTTTTAATACTAATTTTTTTGGAACCTTTTTGTTTAGTCGTGAAGTTGCAAAAGTGATGATGAAGCAAAAGTATGGCTCTATTGTTAATTATACTACCGTTGCTGTCCCACTGAATCTAGAAGGTGAAGCAGTGTATGCAGCAAGTAAAGCGGCGGTTGAGAGCTTCACGCGTGTTTCTGCTAAAGAGCTGGGTGTATTTGGTATTCGTGTTAACTCAATTGGCCCTACTCCTGTGAAAACCGATCTTATTCGAAATGTACCTGAAGTAAAACTACAAGCTTTACTTGATCAGCAAGCGATTAAGCGTTTTGGGGAGTTTGATGATGTTGTCAATGTTATCGACTTTTTTAACGCGGATGCTAGTAATTTTATTACTGGGCAAGTTCTTTATCTTGGTGGAGTGGTGAATTAATGTCTTGGATAATAGATCATTTTTACCGACTTGAGGATAGAGTTGCTCTTGTTGACATATTTGGGTCTTTTACTTACGAAGATTTATCTAAGCAAATTCAGATTTATAAGCAGCAATTGGATGAAACTGTTGAAGATGGCCAGGTCGTAGCGATTTTATCTGATTATAATTTTTATGCTGTTTCTTTATTGTTTGCACTACTTCAAAAAAAATCAATCATTGTTCCTATTGTGACGGCTAATCAAGATGAAGTTTCAAAACGATTAAGTGTTGCGCAATGTGATTGGGTGATTAGGCTTGATATAAAAAACTTAAACCTAATAAAAAGTCCGGAAGAAAAAATAACACATCCGATGATATTGGATTTGATTACTAGGCAGCAATCAGGCCTTATTTTATTTAGTAGTGGGAGTACTGGTGAGCCTAAGGCTATGATTCATAATCTAGATAATCTGGTAAATAGTTATTTAGGTAAAAAAAGAAAAATTTAAATATGTTAATTTTTCTTATGTTTGATCATATAGGAGGCTTAAATACGTTGCTCAGTACATTGGCAATGGGAGCAAAAGTAATCCTTCCTAGTAATCGTAATCCTGACTATGTAGCTAAACTAATAGAAGAGCATGATGTTCATGTTTTACCTGCTTCACCTACGTTTTTAAATCTATTATTAATGGCAAAAGCGCAAGATAAGTACAATTTAAAATCATTAAAAATGATTACTTATGGCACTGAATCAATGCCTGAAAGTCTTCTGCAAAAATTAAAAATTATTTTCCCAAAAACTAAGTTACTGCAAACATTCGGAACTAGTGAAACCGGTATAGCTCAGACATCTAGTCGATCATCAAACAGTTTAGAAATGAAATTGGATGACCCAAATACTGAATACAAAATAGTAGATGGAGAGCTTTGGCTAAAAAGCAAGACGCAGGTTATGGGATATTTAAATGCGTCTATGGAAAGCTTCACTGATGATGGCTGGTTTAAAACTGGCGATTTAGTAGAAGAGTTATCAGGCGGTTATATACGTATAAAAGGTCGTGCGAAAGAGATTATTAACGTAGGTGGTGAAAAAGTTTTGCCCGCAGAAGTTGAATCCATTGTGCTGGAAGTAGAAGGTGTTGCTGACTGTACTGTTTATGCAGCTAAAAATGCTATTACAGGGCAAATGGTTGCAGTGCAAATTGTTCTAGAACAAGGTGTAGAGCAGAAAGAAGTAAAGAGCTCAATTCGAAAATATTGTAAGCAAAAACTAGAAGCTTATAAAGTGCCTGCGAAATTTGAATTTGTAGATCAGACGAATTTTGGCGAGCGTTTTAAGAAGAAAAGGTTGTTAAAAAATGATTCCATTTAATAGACCGCCATTAACTGGCAATGAACAACAGTATGTTTTACAGGCAATGCAAAGTGATAAGATTTCTGGTGATGCCTATTTTGGTAAAAAATGTCAGCAATGGTTTGAAACAAATATAAGTTGTAAGAAAGCACTTTTAACTCCTTCTTGTACTGCAGCATTAGAGATGGCGGCTATCTTAATTGATATTCAACCGGGTGATGAAGTGATCATGCCTAGCTACACGTTTGTGAGTACGGCAAACGCATTTGTACTGCGTGGAGCAAAAATTGTGTTTGTTGATATTCGACCAGACACAATGAATATTGATGAAACACTTATTGAGGCGGCAATAACATCAAAGACAAAAGCCATTGTTCCTGTTCATTACGCTGGAGTCAGTTGTGAAATGGATACTATTATGGCTATTGCTGATCACCACGGTTTATTTGTGATAGAAGATGCTGCCCAAGGTGTGATGAGTACCTATAAGGGGAAGGCACTAGGTACAATTGGACACTTGGCTGCATTTAGTTTTCATGAAACAAAAAACTACACCAGTGGTGGTGAAGGCGGTTTATTAATCATTAACGATGATCGTTTTGCTCAAAGGGCAGAAATTATTCGTGAAAAAGGCACCAATAGAAGCCTATTTTTTCGTGGACAAGTAGATAAATACACTTGGGTAGACCTAGGTAGCAGCTTTTTGCCGAGTGAATTACAAGCTGCTTTTTTATGGGGGCAGTTAGAAAAAGCCGACGGAATAAAAACAAGTCGAATGGCTATATGGGATCGTTATAATCAAGCATTCCAAGAGTTAATTGATTATGCTGTTGATTTGCCAAGCGTACCAGAGACATGTGAACACAACGGACACATGTATTATTTAAAGGTTCGTAATATTAGTCAGCGTGAAGAATTTATCGCTCATTTAAAATCCCATCAAATCATGGCTGTATTTCATTACATTCCATTACATTCTGCGCCAGCTGGTAAAGACTTTACTGTTTTTTGTGGTAAAGATAATAATACAACCATAGAGAGTGAGCGATTGGTTAGACTGCCTATATATTATGGTATGGATAAAGAGACACAAAACACAGTTATAAAATATGTACTGAGCTTTTTTGAATAAAATTTAAATGCCGTCAAGTTTGGGTAAAAGTCGGGCGCATTGAAAATGGCTGAAGTGTTTACCATTATTAAGGGGGTGATAATCTATTGAATATTCGTAAAATTTTAGCTTTTTCAATTGGACCAATTGGTGCTGCGGTTCTTGGGTTGATTACCTTACCTGTTGTTGCTTGGTTATTTACAGCTGAAGATATTGGTCGATTAACCATGCTTCAGGTCACGATTAGTTTTTCACTATTGTTATTTAGTCTAGGATTGGACCAGGCCTACGTCCGTGAATTTCATGAGGCTGATGATAAATTAGCTTTACTTAAGGCTACAGTTTCTCCTGGTCTACTTGTTCTATCGATAGTATTGATTGGAATAATGTTCATGCCTTGGTCGGCTTCTTTTCTATTGTTTGGAGTAGATTCTTTTTTATTAACAAGTTTGTTGCTCCTTTCTATACTGTTAAGTTTTTTTTCACGATTTTTAAGTTTAATTTTGAGAATGCAAGAGCGTGGTTTAGCTTTTTCTATGAGCCAGATTTTGCCTAAGATATTGTTTTTATTGGTTGTTTTGACTTACGTATGGCTGGGCGCTGAAGCAATTTTTGAAAACCTTATGTTGGCTAATGTTCTTTCTTTGATTGCTGTTTTTTTTGTTTATAGTTGGAATACTCGTAAAGATTGGTGGCCTTCCATAACTGCTAAAGTTAATAAAAACGAGCAAAATAAAATGATTCGTTATGCAATTCCATTAATAGGTAGTGGTGTAGCATTTTGGGGACTTACTGCAACAGATAAAGTTTTTTTAAGAAGCCTTTCTACTTTTGAAGAGTTAGGTGTTTATTCAATGTCTGTTAGTTTTGCTGGCGCGGCTTTGGTATTTCAGGCGATTTTTTCAACTGTTTGGGCGCCTATCGTTTACAAGTGGGCTGCAGAAGGTATTGATTCGGAAAAAATCAAAAATGTAATTGATTATACGACTTTAGCGGTTGTTTTAATATGGTCTTTGGCAGGGATGTTTTCTTGGATGATAAGTTACATATTGCCAATTGAATATGACCGGGTTCAATATATTTTACTTGCGGCAATGGCTTATCCTCTGCTTTATACTCTTTCTGAAGCGACAGGGGTGGGGATAAACATCCGTCGTAAAACCATGTTTTCATTGCTTGCCACAGCTTCAGCTCTATTGATTAACGCTTTAGGTAATTGGCTTTTAATTCCTATTTATGGAGCTGCGGGTGCGGCAGTGGCTTCCGCTATAGCATTTTTTATATTTTTCTTAATCCGAACAGAAGCTAGTTCAAAACTTTGGATTAGTTTTGAAAGGTGGAGAATGTATTTTTTGATATTATTACTTCTTACTCTAAGTATATTAGTCAATATAATTGATTTTAACTTACTTGATGTTGCGCTTTATGCATTTATTGGAGTAATTGGTACTGTTTTTTATCTAAATAAAAGTAAAGAAATTTTTGTTTTTTTGAGAGTGCATATTTAAATTATCAAAAGTATTATGGGGATTAAAAATTGAATTGTCTGGCATGGGTTAATTTTTTTATGAAACCTGAAAAAAATTTTAGTCAATAAGATTGTTAGATGAAAAGAAGTTTTAAATTAAAATGTGGTCTGCTTTTTTATTGGCTTTAATTATATTAATTGGATGTTTTGATGGTGAGTTTCGAAGAAAAAACTATTAATTTAAAGTCGATGGTTTTTTTGATTTTTATTTCAATGCTGTTTCTTGTGTTATCCTACTTTATTTCAAAAAACTCGCTTAATATAAAAGAAAGCAATGACCTTTTGGTGTATTCAGGTTTTTTTCAATGCCTCTCTGAAGGTGGGGGAGGCTGTGATGAGGTGATTGGTTCTAAATATGAATATTTTTTCTATTATTTTGTTAGGTTTTTTTCAAGTTTAGGTCTTAGTTATGTTTTATTTATCTTTTTAACTTCTTTTTTAATATATTTTTCTATTTATTTTTTGGTTTTTAAACTTTCTCTTGTTAAAAATGTTTATTTGTTTTTCATTTTTTCTTTGTTTATGATTTTAGATTTTAGGTTTTATGGTTTTGGTAATAATGTTCTTAGACAAGGCTTGTCAGTTGTTTTTATGTTTGTTTTTTTGAATTATTGGTGTTTTAAAAAAAGTATAATTAAGCCCTTCTATTATTTAGTACCTATGTTGTTTCATTTGTCATGCATCTCTCATTTTATTGTTTTTTTTAATTTTAAGTTTTTGGAAGGTGTTGTTTTTTGGATTCTTGCTTTGCTTTTAGGGTACTTTTTTTCAGATTATATAGTGTTTCTTTTGATTTCAATGTTGAACGATGGTTATGTATACAATAAGTTGAGTTATTATTTTCTTGAAGCTTCGAATTCTGTTGATTATAGGTTTTTCCCTCTCCATTATTATTTTATAATATTTCTTAGTCTTTTTGTTACGCTTGATGATCGTACATACAGAGTGGTTAGGAAAGTATTTTTAATGGTGGTGTTTTTTTCAATTTTATCTTCTCCTCTCAATATGTCTTACAGATTTAACTCCTTCATGATGCCTTTATTTGTAGTTTTGTTTTCATATCAGTTTGAGTTTTTAATACAGAAGTTCCGTTTTAGAAAGATTGTTACTCTTTTTGTTAGTGTTTTTATTGTTTTTTTTATGGGATTTTATTTTTTTAAATCATATGATTTTGTTTCTAATGGTTTTTTATAAAAGGCATTTTTATGAAGAAATTGTTGGTTATTACTAATCTTTTGCCAAAATATGATGTTGAGTTTTTAAATTGCATTTCAAGCGATAGTAACGGATTGGAAGTCGTCGTCTTAGCTGATATTATTTCCAATGATACTCTTAATCAATATGATTATGAAGAATGTGATTTTGAAGTCGTCAATAATAGTATGATGTCTAAGTTTGGTTTTATTTTTAGAAAAGGTGTAATGAGAGCCATCAAGGATATTAATCCTGATTATATTGTTTTTTATGGAAATCCCAGAGAGATTTCTCTTAGTGTTTGTATGCTTTGGCTGAAGGTCATGGGGCGAGATTTTTATGTACATGGTATGTTTCATCGAATAGGTGGTGTATCGATTTTATCTAGACTTTATTATCGTTATGTAGGTTCAGTTGCTAAAAAAATTTTTGTTTATAGTCGGAAGGGTGGAGAGGTACTGACCGCGTTAGGCATCGATCATAATAAAATTAAGATTATTGGTACTGCTGTAAATGAAGAGAAAAACATTGAAGTTTCGGCAAGTATTTCTAAAGATATAATTAATGATTTCGTTACTGAAGAAGGTATTAGTGGAAGAAAGGTAGTTTTGCAAGTGGTTCGACTGTCAAGTATTAAGCAACCAATGTTGCTGCTTGAAGCTGCTAAGATACTTCGTGATATGCGACCTGAGCTTCTCTTCGTATTGATAGGCGGCGGAGAACTTGAAAAAGATATTTCTAGGTTTGTAATTAACGAAGGATTACAAGATAATGTGTTAATGCTTGGACCTATATATGATGAAAACTATCTTGCTAAGTGGTTCAAGGTTTCTTCAGTTTTTATTGTACCCACATGTATCGGTTTAAGTGCACATCATGCATTCTCCTATGGATTGCCTATAATTACAGACAATAATCTAGTACATCAAGCATCTGAGTTTGATATATTGTGCGACGGTTTAAATTCAAGGTTATACTGTTCAGGATCAGTTGATTCGTTAGTTCAAGTATTACTAGAAGTTTTGGATGATGAAGATTATAGGTTGTTTCTTTCTAAAAACGCTTTAGTGACTGTGAGCAAGATACATACCCTTCGTGGGAAATGTGAAAAATACGTTAGTTCTATATATTCTTAGTTTAGTATGTTTCCATTGATTATTTTTATGGGAAATAGAATGTGTTCGAATTAAATAAAAGTTATTTTTAGTATAAGTCGATTCTGATTTTTTATTCTTGGTGAAATGCCTTTAGTGAAAAGTATATGTTATTTATTCTACTTGTTATTTGATGTTTTAAGAAATATAAGACCATATTAGAAGGTTATTTATGTCTATAGTGATTACTGATCCGATTATTGATTCTCGTGGCTCGTTAGTTGTTTGGGAGGCTTTGTCTAACGTTCCATTCGAAATTAAACGGTTATTCGTAATATATGATGTAAAAGGTGAAGAGAAACGTGGAGGTCATGCTCACTTCGAATCAGAGCAGTTTATGATTGCTTTACAAGGGGCCTGTACTGTTGAACTTGATGATGGTGAATCCAAAACATTGGTTAATATGAGTTCAATTTCTAAAGGGTTAGTTCAGCCTGCTGGTGTTTGGGGAACTATGATGGATTTTACACCGGATTGTATGTTATTAGTTGTTGCGAATACTGTATATGATGAGTCCGATTATATTCGTGATTATAAAAAGTTTTTAGAGTATAAGAACAATGAAAAATAAAGATGTCTTGTTTTTGGATTTAAAAGAAATTCAGCTACGTCATAAAAAGGATATCATTGAGGCTTTCACTAAAGTTCTGGAGTCCGGTTGGTATATTTTAGGTAATGAAGTATCTAATTTTGAAGCTGAGTTTTCTGAATATTGTGATTCCAAATATTGTGTGGGAGTCGCCAATGGTTTAGATGCTTTGACTCTGGTTTTACGAGCATGGAAAAACTTAGGAATACTATTGGAAGGTGATGAAGTTTTAGTGCCTGCTAATACCTATATTGCCACTATACTAGCAATTACTGAAAACAGATTAAAACCAGTGCTAGTTGAACCAGATATTGATACATACAATATTGATCCTTTTTTGTTAGAAAAATACATCACAAATAAAAGTAAGGTGATTTTACCAGTTCACTTATATGGTCGCAGCTGTGACATGGAGTCTATACAAAGCATTGCGAACAAACACAATTTATTAGTTTTAGAAGATTGTGCACAAGCTCACGGTGCTCTTGATAAAGGAAGGAAGGTTGGGAGCTTGGGGAGTGCTGCGGCATTCAGTTTTTATCCCGGTAAAAATTTAGGAGCATTAGGTGATGGTGGTGCTATAACAACAGATGATGCTTTATTATTTAATGAACTTAAAAGAATTAGAAACTATGGTAGTGATGTAAAATACAAAAATGATTGTATTGGGGTTAATTCCAGATTAGATGAAGTACAAGCTTCAATTCTTAGGGTTAAATTAAAGTTTTTAGATCAAGATAATATTTATAGAAGAAATGTTGCTAGTGCATATCTCGATGGAATAGTGAATCCAAATGTGATTTTACCAGTTCCGACTAACGTAGAAAGTGAAAATGTTTACCATGTGTTTCCAGTTAGAGTTAGTAATAGAGAAAAATTTATAAAATATTTAGCTGAGAATTCGATCCAGACTTTAGTCCATTATCCAACTCCACCGTATAAACAAAAATGTTACGAAGGTTATTTTGGAAGCGATTTTCCAATTTCAGATTTAATTCATAGAGAAATTATTAGCATTCCTATTAGTCCAGTTATATCTTCTGTCGATGTTGATAAAGTAATTGATGTAGTTAATAGGTATGAAGGATGAAAGTCGTTCAATTTTCGTTGGATTTTTCTCCTTTCTGGCATAGAGGTGGACCACCTCGAATTATGAATAGTTATGCTGAGGAACTAAAATTTTCATCTGTTGACACCTTTGTTTTCTGCTCAAATCATGGCGAAGAGTTTCCAGTATATGTGGGGGAGATCGAACCTAAAAATGTATATTATTTTAAATCATATAATATCCCTTTTTTGAGCAAGATCTATATGAATATTTCTCCTTTTTCTATATTTAAAAGGTTTATGTCTATTTATGAACCTGGGGTTTATATACATCTTTCTCAGACTAGATCGATGTTTAATGTTATGGCTTTGTTTTTTTCTGTGTTCTTTGATGTTCGCCTGATTTTTAGTCCATTTGGATCTCTTCCAAATCGGGGTAAGTTAATGCTTAAGATTTTTGATTTTTTTATTACTAAACCTTTAGTTAAGCGATCAGAGTTTAATTTAGGGCAAACTCAAAATGAGCTGAATACATTGCTGAGTTTTGGTGCCAGTGATAAAAGTTTACTTTTGGCTCCGCTGTGTTTAAGTTCACCCGATTTGACGGATATAAAGAATCACTCCCAAAAAATTCGTAATGGTTTAGACATTTCTGAAAATGAAAAAATGCTTCTTTTCTTAGGGCGTTTTCACAAAAGTAAAGGAGTTGAGTGGCTTCTTGACGAGTTGTTATCAGGTCTAAAAAAGCAGGAATATAAGCTTGTTTTAGTTGGGGTTGATAATGGAATGTTAAGTTATATTAAAAACTTCATAAAAACTAATGATCTTTCTAACAGCGTAAAGGTTTGTAAACCTGTGTATGGAAACGACCGATTTTATTGGTATAGAGCTGCTGATGCCTATGTTATAACTCCTAGTATATATGAAGAAACACCTCTCGCAGCTATTGAAGCATTATCTGTTGGAACTCCTGTTATTACTAATGTTAGAGCAGATGTTCCTTACCTAGAGAGCTATAATGCAGGGGTTGTTCTTCAGATTGGTGAGTCAATGAATGCGAGATTAATAGACTTGGTGAAAATTAAGGATCAAGCCGAAGTTAGGTCTAACGCGCGTGCACTATATGAAAATGTGTATGAAGTTGGTAGTAATGTAAAGAACCTTATTTCAATTCTAAAAGGTAATTAAGACTCTCATGTTTAAAAATAAAATTTTGATGATTTCAGGTGGTACAGGCTCTTTTGGTAATGCGGTACTAAAGCGTTTCTTAGATTCTGATCTTAAAGAAATTCGTATATTTTCTCGTGATGAAAAAAAGCAAGATGATATGCGTAAAAAATACAATCATCCTAAGTTGAAATTCTATATAGGGGATGTTCGAGACTATCAGTCAGTGTTAAATGCTACACGTGGGGTTGATTATATTTTTCATGCGGCGGCGCTTAAGCAAGTCCCTTCTTGTGAATTTTACCCAATGGAAGCGGTGAAAACGAATGTGCTTGGCACAGAAAATGTACTTGAAGCTGCAATCCAAAACGAAGTTAAGCGTGTTGTTTGTCTTAGCACAGATAAAGCCGTTTATCCTATTAATGCTATGGGTATATCCAAAGCCATGATGGAAAAGGTTATCGTTGCTAAGTCACGAACTGTAGACGATGAAAAAACTGTCATTTGCTGCACGCGGTATGGCAATGTTATGGCGTCGCGTGGTTCAGTGATTCCTTTGTTTGTTGAGCAAATCCGAGCAGCTCAACCTATCACTATTACCGATCCAAACATGACTCGTTTCATGATGACTTTGGCTGATGCGGTAGACTTGGTGCTGTATGCTTTTGAACATGGTAATAATGGTGACATCTTCGTGCAAAAAGCACCAGCTGCCACTGTAGAAGTACTGGCGAAAGCCTTAACTAAGTTGTTGAAAAAACCAGAACACCCAATCAACATTATTGGTACACGTCATGGTGAAAAACTTTACGAAGCGCTATTGAGTCGTGAAGAAATGGCTTGCGCCGAAGACATGGGCGCTTACTTTCGTGTACCTCCAGACCTACGCGATCTAAATTATGCTAAATTTGTAGAGATGGGCGAAGAAACAATTTCTAGGTCCGAAGATTATAATTCTCATAATACAGAGCGATTGGATATAGATGGAATGCAATCATTGCTTTTAAAGTTGAGTTTCATGCCTGCTATTGCTAGTGGTGATGTAGTCGCTGCGGAGGAATAAAATGAGAATCTTAATTACAGGTGCTAATGGGTTTATAGGTAAAAATTTAGTAGTAACGCTAAATAAAATGGGAGACCATGAGGTTATTCCTTTTACTCGTCAATCAGACCTTAGTCAGCTTGCTCAATTAGTCGCAGAAGCCGATTTCATTTTTCATCTTGCAGGTATTAACCGCCCTGACGATGAACGTGAGTTTTTTACGGGAAATGCGGATTTAACGGGAGAGATCTGTAACGCAATTGTTGCATCTGGACGAAATATTCCGATTGTTATTACTTCCTCTATTCAAGCAGAACGAGCTAATGCTTATGGACGCAGTAAGTTAAAAGCTGAAATGCATTTACTGAATCTATATATGGAAACAGGGAATCAAATTTATATATATCGTTTACCTAATGTTTTTGGTAAATGGTGTCGCCCTAATTACAACTCTGCTGTTGCTACTTTTTGTCATAATATCAGTCATGGTTTACCTATTCAGATTAATGACCCGGCAACTGAGCTTAATTTAGTTCATATAGGTGCAGTTGTAAGCTCATTTTTAGATGTGCTAATTAATCAACCAACGGATAAGCTACATATTAACGTAGAGCCAATCTATACAGTGACACTTGGTGAGATGGTAGACACGCTTTATAAGTTTAAGAATAGCCGTGAGAATTTGATTATAGAACCTGTAGGTGATGGTTTTACACGAGTCTTGTATGCAACCTATATTAGTTATATTTCCCCTGATGATTTTAATTATCCTTTAGTTAAGCATGAAGACCAGCGTGGTGCATTTGTTGAAATGTTAAAGACTCGTGATTCAGGGCAGTTTTCATTTTTTACCGCTCATCCTGGTGTTACTCGTGGTGGGCATTATCACCATGTTAAAACAGAGAAGTTTCTTGTTATCAAAGGAAAAGCTCGTTTCGGTTTTCGTCATATTGTGTCTGATGAATTTGTTGAGATTAATACCAGCGGAGATCAACCTGAAATTGTTGAAACTGTACCTGGTTGGTCTCATGATATTACCAATATTGGTGATGATGAAATGGTGGTTATGTTGTGGGCAAATGAAAATTTCGACCGTCAACGGCCAGATACCGTGACTTACAAAGTCTAAGAGAAAGAACAGCAGTATGAAAAAATTAAAGATAGTTACTATTGTAGGAACTCGACCAGAAATTATTCGTTTGTCACGGGTAATGGCTAAGCTTGATGAGCACTGTGAGCATATTCTTGTTCATACTGGGCAAAATTACGACTACGAATTGAACGAGATATTCTTTAGTGATTTATGTATTCGTAAGCCAGATTATTTCCTAGGTGCTGCTGGCGCGTCAGGAGCTGAGACAATTGGTAATGTTATTATTGCTGTTGATAAGGTATTAGCTGAAGTGCAACCAGAAGCGCTACTGGTGCTGGGTGATACCAATAGCTGTATGGCCGTGATCCCAGCGAAGCGCCGCAAAATACCTACTTTCCATATGGAAGCTGGTAACCGTTGTTTTGATATGCGTGTACCAGAAGAAATTAATCGTCGTATTGTTGATCACACAGCGGACATTAATTTAACGTACAGTACCATTGCCCGTGATTACTTGTTACGCGAAGGTTTGTCTCCAGACATGGTGATCAAAACCGGCAGCCCCATGTTTGAAGTCTTGAACCACTACCGTGTTGGTATTGAGCAATCGGATGTATTAGAGCGCCTAGGACTCACTGAAGGACAGTTCTTTATTGTCAGTGCTCATCGTGAAGAGAACATTGATTCAGACAAAAACTTCTTAAAACTGGTAAACGTGCTAAACACCGTTGCTGAACATTATGATTACCCAGTTATTGTTTCTACTCACCCACGTACACAAAAGCGTGTTGATGCAATGGGTATAACATTCCATCCAATGGTTCAGTTGCTGAAACCACTTGGTTTTAAAGATTATAATAAGCTACAGTTATCAGCTAAAGCCTCTTTATCCGACAGCGGTACTATTAATGAAGAATCTTCGATCTTGAATTTTCCTGCATTAAATCTTCGCGAAGCCCATGAACGACCAGAAGGAATGGAAGAGGCTGCTGTGATGATGGTTGGTCTTGAGGTTGCTCGAGTTATACAAGGGTTAGCCATATTAGAAACTCAGGCACGTGATGAGCAGCGCTTAATCCGTCAAGTGTACGATTATTCTATGCCAAATGTTTCCGATAAATTAGTGAGAATTGTTCATTCATATACTGATTATGTGAATCGTGTAGTGTGGAAGAAATATTAAGTGAAGATACTTGTTGTTAGTCAGTATTTTTGGCCTGAAAACTTTAGGATAAACGATCTTTGTGTTGAACTTCAGAATCGTGGGCATCAAGTTACTGTACTAACTGGAATCCCTAATTATCCAGAAGGGAAAGTTTTTTCTGAATTTTCTTGTAATTCTAATAAGTTTAACGAGTTTAATGGTGTGGAAGTTATTAGAGTTCCACTTGTACCTAGGGGCTCAGGTTCTGTAAGACTAGTATTGAATTATATTAGCTTTGCATTAATGGGGTGTACATTAGGCCTATATAAATTGAAAAAACGAGAGTTTGATATTGTTTTTATCTGCCAGCTTTCGCCTGTTATGATCGCCTTGCCTGGCCTTGTGTATAAAAAACTAAATAGAGTTCCCGTAGCAATTTGGGTTCTTGATTTATGGCCAGAATCACTAAGATCTGTAGGTGCAGTCCAATCTGAAAAAATTCTAAAAATAGTAGGTAAACTTGTAAGTTTTATTTATGATCGATGTGATTTGATTTTTGGTCAATCTCCTGCTTTTGAAAAAAATATTTCACTTTATACAAAAGTTAATGGTCGTTTTAAAGTTTTGTATAGTTGGGCGGAGGATATTTTTACTGAGGCTGAAACTAATGTTTCTAAATGTCCATTAAAGATGGATTCAGTAGAAGAAAGTTATTTCAATATTGTTTTTACAGGAAATGTCGGAGAAGCTCAATCTCTTGATAGTGTTGTAAAAGCTTTTAAAATTGCTATAGAAAAAGGTGCAAAGGTAAATTTTCATATTGTCGGAGATGGGCGAGCATTTAAAAAAATAGAACAACTAGTTGTTGATTTGAATTTATCTAAGAGGGTTTTTTTATACGGCCGTCGCCCATTAAGTCAGATGCCAAGCTTTTACTCAGCATCTGATGCATTGCTGGTTTCTTTAAAATCTAGTGATGTATTCAAACTAACAATACCTGGGAAGGTTCAATCTTATATGGCCTCCAACAGAGCAATACTTGCAGTGCTGGAAGGTGAGGGGGCTAGAGTTATAAATGATGCAAAATGTGGTTTCGTGTCTTCCCCAGATAATATTGAAAAATTGTCAGAGAATATAGTTATGATGTCAGGCTTATCTACTGAAAATCTAAGTGAGATGGCTTCTAACGCATATCAATACTTTAATGATAATTTTAATAAATATAAAATTATAGATACTCTAGAGAATGATTTAGAAGCTCTTGTCGAAAAAGGATCATTATGATTGCAGTTACAGGAGCGAGTGGTTTTATAGGAAAGCATCTAATTGAAAATATAGAAAAGCCTATAAGAGTCATAAAACGTTGTATTAATTTAAACAATGACGATCTACGTCAGTCTTTTCAAGGTATAACTACCATTGTTCATCTCGCAGGATTAGCTCATGGCAAATTTACTGTTGATGAATATGAAGAAAACTTCACTGCATTTAAAAATGTGGTTAATTCCGCTTTTGAAGCTAATGTACAGCGGATTATTTATATAAGTAGTGCTTCGGTATTTGAGGGCAATACAAAACAATGTAAATATTCTAATCTTTCGACATCTTTACCTACAACATTATCATCAGTTTATAAGCAGAAATCAGAAAGACTGCTCAAAGAACTAACTGAAAGCAATAGAGTGGATTTTGTTATTATTCGTTCGCCTTTAGTCTACGGTGAAGGTGTCAAAGCAAATTTTGCTTCTTTGATGAGATTGGTTGGTAAAGGGCTTCCACTACCATTTCGTGCTATTTCTCGCAATAAACGTAGCTTGGTTTCTGTGTATAATTTGGTGGATCTGATTAAGGTCTGTATTGATCATCCCAAAGCCGCTAACCAAGTGTTTTTAGTCTCAGATGATAATGACCTGTCTACGGCACAAATGGTTGCCTTAATGGCTAAGGTGCAAGGTAAAGCCAATCTATCTCTGCCAGTACCAGTATGGTGCTTCAAACTTGCTGGCAAGGTTTTCAAAAAAGAAACTGTAGTAGACAGATTAGTCGGCTCGTTACAACTCGACATAGAGCACACCAAAAAAACGCTAGATTGGACACCACCCTATTCTGTTGAGCATGGTTTTACATTAGCGGCGAAAGCACCTCATACTAACCAAACAACAAACACGAGATAACAAAATGATTCGAGTATTAGACTTTACCTTCGCCTTGTTAGGCTTGGTGTGTGGCTTTCCTGTATTTCTGGCTATTTACATCATTGGCCTATTTGATACTGGCTCCCCTTTGTTTCGTCAAGAGCGGGTTGGACGAAATCAGAAACCTTTTGTATTAGTTAAATTTCGTACCATGTCTGTTGATACCGCTTCAGTAGCGAGTCATCTGGCTTCTACATCTTCTATTACCAAGTTAGGAGTTTTTTTGCGTCGTACTAAAATAGATGAGCTTCCGCAGTTGTGGAATGTATTAAAAGGTGAAATGAGTTTGGTGGGGCCGCGTCCAGGGTTGTTTAATCAAACAGAATTGACTGAGGAGCGTAATGCCAAAGGTGTATTTGATGTGCGCCCTGGCATTACAGGGTTAGCACAGATCTCGGATATCGATATGTCTACGCCTACGTTGTTGGCAGAGACGGATGTTAAAATGATTCGAGATATGTCTTTAAAAAACTATTTTTTTATATCATCAAGACGGTAACTGGTAGTGGTTCTGGTGATAGAGTTAAGAATTAATTATTAGTTTTAACAGTTTAGTATTTAGTTTGAAATTTACATAAGTTTCCATAGAAGCTATCTGTAAAGTGTCTTAATTTAGTTTTTTCATGTTATTGTTCTTTCTTAGGTCGTGTTGGCTCTGCTTAAAAATATTATATCGTCGGCGTAGAGTCTGTCCTACAAATATGATGTGGTTTTTTGAGTTCAGTGCTTACAGGTAGTATAAAATGGTGAAAAAAATCGATTTACTTTGGTCTCTTCCTCGTTTTTATAAACGTATTATTAGTCTGACAATTGATGCTCTTTTTGTTTGTCTTGCTTTTACTTCTGCTTATTGGGCACGTATGGGAGGATTTAGTTGGTTTACTGATGTTTCTATTTTGTATGTCCTTGTTGGAACAATATTAGTTACTTTGCTTATTAATATTAAGCTTGGTTTGTATCGAGCTGTTTTACGCTACCTCACGTTTCATGCTTTCAGTGCTATTTTTATAGGTGCTGCCATATCCGCATTAAGCATTACAACCTTCGCGTATTTTTTTGATGTTAATGTTCCTCGAACTGTTCCTATTATTTACTTTCCTTTTCTGATTATTTTATGTGGTGGCGCTCGTGTGCTGCTGCGGGCTTTGTTTGTACGTACTCCCAAAAAAGGCTGTGAGTCTGTTTTAGTATTTGGTGCTGGCTCTACAGGTCGACAGCTTTCATTAGCTTTACGCCAAGCTTCTGGCTATAGGGTAAAAGGGTTTATAGATCAAGACGTCTCCCTCGCCAATACTATTATTCAAGGGGTTACTGTTTACCACGTTGATAAAATGGATGAGTTGATTCGTCGATATAATATTGAAAAAGTATTATTAGCGATTCCGAGAGCAAGTCGTTCCGAACGTAAAAAAGTCATCGATCAATTGTTACCTTATGCGGTAGAGGTCCTGACAGTTCCTGATTTTGACGATATTGTTACTGGCAAAGCTAAGGTTGGAGAATTGCAGGATGTTGCTGTTGATGATTTGCTTGGTCGTGATGTAGTAGAACCTGTTCCTCATTTGATGGCATCTAATATCGCTGGCAAAGTGGTTATGGTAACTGGTGCCGGTGGTTCGATTGGTTCTGAGCTTTGTCGGCAAATTCTAAAGCAACAGCCGAAAGCTTTGGTTTTATTTGATGTATCTGAGTTTGCGGTTTATCAAATTGATAAGGAACTAAACGAGATTCTTGAACAGGAGCCTTTTAAGGTCAAAGTCATCCCTTTAATCGGTTCTGTACAGCATATTAATCGTTTGGTATCCATTATGAAGTCGTTTAGTGTCAATACTGTTTATCATGCCGCTGCTTATAAGCATGTGCCCTTGGTTGAATACAATGTTGTTGAAGGTGTTCGGAACAACGCTTTTGGTACTTATTATTGTGCGCGAGCGGCCATTGAAAGTGGTGTTGAGTCTTTTGTGTTGATCTCTACTGATAAAGCGGTTCGTCCGACGAATGTGATGGGCGCAACAAAACGTATGGCGGAATTGGGCTTGCAGGCATTGGCCGAGGCGGAGTCTAAAAAAGCAGTTAAGCAAGAAAAGTTTACTCGTTTTTGTATGGTTCGTTTTGGTAACGTACTTGGTTCATCCGGTTCTGTTATTCCTGTCTTTAAAAAGCAAATCGCTGAGAATCATCCTATCACGGTAACTCATCCTGATATTATTCGTTATTTCATGACCATTCCTGAAGCCGCTCAGTTGGTTATTCAAGCTGGAGCAATGGGCAAAGGTGGTGATGTATTTGTATTAGATATGGGAGAGCCTGTTAAAATCGTTGATTTGGCTACCAATCTGATTCGTTTATCTGGGTTAGAGGTAAAGTCATCAGAGAATCCAAACGGCGACATTGAAATACAATTTACCGGCTTGCGCCCTGGTGAAAAACTCTTTGAAGAGTTGCTTATTGGTGACAATGTACAGGAAACACAGCATCAACGGATTATGACAGCTAATGAGCGTTTTTTATCGTTGGCAGACTTTGTTGGTGTGATGGATGAACTTGATAAAGCCTGCCATGAATTTGATCATGAGAAAATTCGAGAGCTATTGATTGAAGCGCCAACAGATTTTCAACCAACGGATGGGATTGGGGACTTGGTATGGAATGCGAAGGTAGGTGATAAGAGTGAGAGTTCGAGAGTGGTTCATTTGAATGAAAATATTTCGTGACCCCTCCCTAACCCTCCCCTTGGAAGAGAAAAGGGGAGAGGATTTTTAGTTTGTTGTTTTCCTCAAGCTTTTCTTGGAAGAGATAAGGGGTTGAGTTCTTAGCCCCTCCCCCAAACACCCCCTTGGAAGACATAAGGGGAGGGGGTATAGTCTGTTGTTTTTCTCAGATTTTTCTTGGAAGAGATAAGAGGTCGAATTTTTAGATCCTCCCCCTTGCTAAGAGGGAGGCTGGGAGGCGGTTAAAGACTTCACGGCTACCGAATAACCCCTCCCTAACCCTCCCCTTGGAAGAGATAAGAGGAGGGGATTTTTAGTCTGTTGTTTTCCTACGCTTTTCTTGGAAGATATAAGGGGTTCAGTTCTTAGTTCCTCCCCATTGTTAAGGGGGAGGTTGGGAGGGGGTTAAAGACTTCACGGCTACCGAATAACCCCTTCCTAACCCTCCCCTTGGAAGACATAAGGGGAGGGTACTTTTAGTTCTGCTGTTTCCCTAAGCTTTCCTTGGAAAGCATAAAGGAAGGGGGACTGTTTAGTGATGGTGGTTTAATGTTGCCTGATTATGCCTCGTTCCTCGTCTAGTCAGGCTTACGGGTGCTTTGGTGTTTTTTATTTGGATCTATTTTGAAGATTATTCCTGTTATTTTATCTGGTGGTGTGGGTTGTCGTCTTTGGCCCTTATCTCGAGAGTTTTTTGCAAAGCAATGTTTACCTTTAGTTGATAAAGAGTACAGCCTCCTTCAACAAACCCTTCTTCGCGTTTTTTCTTTGGATGTGGGCGACCCAATTGTTATTTGTAATGAAAGTCATCGTTTTTTGATTGCTCAACAATTACAAGAAATTGGCTCGAAAAATGCCAGTATTGTACTTGAGCCAAGTGGCCGTAATACGGCCCCCGCGATTGCTTTGGCTGCATTGGAAGCGCAAAGTGAAGAGCAAGAAGATGTGTTGTTATTGGTTCTGCCTGCAGATCATGTGATTCGTGATATTGAAGCTTTTGAATCTGCTATTGTAAAAGCAGCTGAACTTGCCAAAGAAAATGCTCTCGTCACTTTTGGTATTAAACCTACTCGTCCAGAAACAGGTTATGGCTATATTCGTAGTGGTGATAATTTTGCCGTTGCTGAATTTGTTGAAAAACCAGACCTAAACACGGCACAAGCTTACTTAAAATCCGGTGACTATTTGTGGAATAGCGGCATGTTTCTATTCAATGCAAAGATTTACCTCGAAGAACTTTCTAAATATCGATCTGATATTTTTGAAGCTGTCAGTCTTGCTTATCAATATCGTATACAGGATATGGATTTTGTTCGTATTGACGCCGAGTTGTTTTCTAACTGTCCGTCAGAATCCATAGATTATGCGGTTATGGAGCCAACACTAAAAGCCAAGATGGTTCCTTATGCGGGTGATTGGAGTGATATTGGTGCTTGGGATGCGCTTTATGACTATGCCGATAAAGACGGAGATAATAATGTTCTGCTAGGGGACGTTATGTCAGAAGGCTCTAGCAATTGTTTGATTCGCTCCGAAACACGTTTGGTTGCCGCTGTTGGTGTTAGTAATCTTGTTATTGTTGAGACCGCTGATGCCGTTCTTGTGATGGATAAAGATAATGCGCAGGATGTTAAAAAAATCGTTAAGCGTATTCAATCTGAAGGTCGTGAAGAGCACATGTATCACACAACGGTGCATCGACCGTGGGGGACTTATCAAACGATTGATCTTGGCGACCGATATAAAGTAAAACGTATTATGGTAAAGCCAGGTGAGAAGTTGAGTGTGCAAATGCATCGTTACAGGGCAGAGCATTGGGTGGTTGTATCGGGTACTGCAAAAGTACAAAACGGCGAGAACGAGATTATCCTCACTGAAAATGAATCCACTTATATTCCTGTTGGTGTGGTTCATGCCTTAGAAAATCCAGGAAAGATTCCATTAGAAGTAGTGGAAGTGCAGTCTGGTAGTTATTTGGGTGAAGACGATATTGTGCGTTTTAGTGATCGATATGGGCGCTAACGTCATTGACTGATCCTATGTTTGATGGGCTTCGTAGGGCAGATGAACGAGGCACGAGTGTGATCTGCCGTTGTAGCGTGTTGTGGGAATGTCGGATCACGGTCGTTTCTTCCCAATGGTATGGACTCCTCCCCAATTCAGCGAAATTCCGATAAATTGGGAGGCGACCAAACCAAAGGAGCCATACCATGAATAATAATACGACAATTTGTATCGATTTAGCGAAAGAAGTTTTCCAAGTTGCTGTCTTCAACCAAGCTGGTAAAGCCAAGTTAAATAAAGAAGTCACAGCGAAGAAAATGTGTCTCATCATTGCCCAGTACCCTGATGCAGCGATCTATATGGAAGCATGTGGCTCAGCGCATCATTGGGCTAGGCGCTTTACATCATCAGGCCATAAAGTAGGACTTATTCCTCCTCATCTTGCAGCAAAATACCGAGTGGGTAATAAGAGTGATAAAAATGATGTTCTTAGTATTTATGAGGCCAGTAAAAATCAGCAGCTGCACTGCGTTCAGATCCGCACATTAGAGCAGCAAGATATTGCTACTTTACATAAATCACGCGAAGGCTATAAGAAAGAACGCAACCAACTTGCCAGCCGTCTTCGAGGTTTTGGTCGCGAGTATGGCGTTATTTTTGCTCTAGGTATCAGCAAGCTTCTTAAGCAAGTGCCTATGGCGCTTTAAGATGCTGAAAATGAAATGACGGTTGTTGCACGCAGAATACTATTCAGACTATTAGAACAACTTAAACATGTGATCACGCTTATGAAAGAGGTCACTGATGAGATCGAAACGATAGCAAAGCAAATAGAGGTCTGCCAACGATTGGTGCAATTACCTGGTGTTGCTTGGCTTGGTGCCAGCATGATGTATGCTAAATTCGGTTCGGCTGAGCGCTTCAGGCGTGGCCGAGATGCCAGTGCCAGCATCGGTCTTGTTCCAGCGCACAGTGGCAGTGGTGGTAAGGTTACCATCGGCAGGATTACCAAGCGAGGCGATACGTATCTGCGTACACTGATCATCAATGGGGCCCGATCCTTGGTCATTCATGTGAAAGAAAAAAACAGACGGCTTGAGTTGTTGGGTAAGGCAATTACTCAGTACGAAAGGGTTTAACAAAACCATAGTAGCCGTCGCCAATAAACTGGTCAGAATGGCGACAGCCATGCTGAAAAGTGGGTTTGAATATCGTCAACCTGTCGCACAGTAACGATGATGTTAAAAAAGCCAGTGAATAAAGAAAGTACCAACCGAGACAGTTAGCAATATAAATTGAACGGAATGAACAGCTAGCAAGCAAACCAAATGAAACCTGAGTAGGTCGGCGGCTCTTGAAGCCGTTATTCCGATAAGGCGTTTGGTTTACACGGCGAACAAAGCCGTTAAGGTCTGGGGTAGCTCTCCATAATAAGGCCGAATATACGAAAGCTAACGCAAGTTTGTTATAACCGTTGATAAGTATTGTTAATAAACAAGTGGAGTACGCATGATTCTTTATTAAAAAATAGGGATGCTATCGTTGCATCCCCAGAGGAGTCCATATACGACCTACGAAATCAAACATAGGTGTTTTAGCAATTGCTGTCTACAAGTGCTAAATGCTTCTGGCCCCTTGGTAACAAATTTATTGAAATAATATTAACTGGATAGTCTGACGTAAACCTAATTTTTAGGTTCGGTATAATATATAATCAATCCTCTTTCGTTCTAATTATAATTTAGTAAATTGGCTCTGAATTGGAAATGTAGGGTAGCTTGTGAATATTAGTGAAAAACATGTTGTAAATTATAGAGGTTAGTTAATGATACCGTACGGCAAGCAGGATATTATTCAGGCAGATATTGACGCTGTTGTGGATGTATTCAAATCTGATTTTCTGACGCAAGGCCCACAGGTACCTGCTTTTGAGAAGGCACTGAAAAATGCAACGGGTGCTGACTATGCGCTTGCAGTGAACAGTGCTACCTCTGCTTTGCATATTGCTTGTTTGGCTCTTGATTTAGGTGTGGGAGATATATTATGGACAACGCCTATCACCTTTGTTGCATCGGCTAATTGTGGTTTGTATTGTGGTGCCGAGGTGGATTTTGTTGATATTAATCCCGCAACTTATAACTTATGTCCTCAGGCTCTTAAACTCAAATTAATAGAAGCCAAAAAACAAAACCGATTACCCAAAGTATTGGTCGCTGTGCATTTCTGTGGTCAACCATGTGATATGGAAGCAATTCATTTGCTCGCTGTTGAATATGGCTTCAAGGTGATTGAAGACGCTTCCCATGCTATTGGTGGACGTTATCTAGACAGTGCAATTGGCTCATGTGAGTTTAGTGATATTACGGTATTCAGTTTTCATCCAGTAAAAATAGTCACTACAGCCGAAGGCGGCGCAGCATTAACGAATGATGAAACACTTGCGAATAAAATGGCGCTTTATAGAAGTCATGGTATTACGCGCGATGAATCGTTAATGGAAAATACGCCCCATGGCAGTTGGTACTATGAGCAAGTTTATTTAGGCTTTAATTACCGCATGACAGAGTTGCAAGCGGCTCTGGGTGTTTCACAAATGGCGCGGTTAGAAGAGTTCGTGACGACTCGTCATCGTTTGGCATCACGTTATTATGAAAAGCTTAATGATTTGCCCATCACCTTGCCTTATCAATTGCCTAACACCTATTCTGGTCTGCACTTATTTGTTATTCGCTTAGATTTGTCTAGGATTTCTAAAACACATAAAGACGTGTTTGATGAATTAAGAGCACAAGGTATTGGTGTTAATCTGCATTACATTCCCGTTCACCTTCAGCCCTATTATCAGCGAATGGGATTTAAGTTTGGGGACTTTCCTCAGGCTGAAAGTTACTACACGAATGCTATTTCCTTACCTATGTTTCATGGTATGACAGATGAACAGCAAGACGAAGTTATCTGTAAATTAACCGATATTTTACTGGGTAAGTAATGAATATAGCCATCATTCCTGCTCGTGGTGGGAGTAAGCGAATTCCACGCAAAAATATAAAGGTATTTCACGGAAAGCCGATGATTGCTTATTCCATAGAGGCGGCCTTAAAGAGTGGTTGCTTTGATCATGTGATGGTATCGACGGATGATGAAGAGATTGCGGCCATTGCTTTGCAATATGGTGCAACAGTGCCTTTTATGCGTCCAGCAGAGATATCTGACGATTACGCAACAACATTAGATGTTATCGCCCATGGGTTAACCTGGTGTCAGAAAAATCAAATGGATATTGAAAATGCTTGTTGTATTTATGCCACAGCTCCTTTCATTAGTGCATCAAGTATAAAAGAGGGCTTGTCTGCACTTGCTGGCGATAACGTCCGTTACGCGTTTAGTGCGACTAGTTATGCATTTCCAATACAACGTGCTTTAAAAATTAATCCGCAAGATAGAGTCGAGATGTTTCATCCTGAACATTTAAATACTCGCTCACAGGATTTAGAAGAAGCGTACCATGACGCTGGCCAGTTTTACTGGGGCAAAGCACAAGCATTTTTAAATAAAGAGCCTATCTTTGGTTCAAATTCGAAGGCGGTGCTTTTACCTCGTAAAAGAGTACAGGATATCGATACTCAAGAAGACTGGGAGCTGGTAGAAGCCTTATATCGAGTTATTGAATGTTAAAAGTTGTTATTCGTACTGACGCTTCTTTGCATATAGGAAGTGGTCATGTGATGCGTTGTTTAGTCTTGGCGGACGCACTTAAAAGAGCGGGTCATGGGGTGACGTTTCTAACACGCCCCCAGAAAGGCGACCTTATTCGCCTTATCAAAAAACGTGGTTTTTCTGTCTGTGAATTAAGTCAGCCCTTGCATTGGTTAGAACCAAAAACAACATCCGATTATGCCGCTTGGCTACAGGTTGATGAGTGGCAAGATGCACAAGATTGTATATCACAGTTAAGCCATGTGGATTTGGTTGTTGTTGATCATTATGGCATTGGAATCAAATGGCATCAGAGCGTTAAATCTCAGTTTCACGGTAAAATCATGGTGATTGATGACTTAGTAAGAGAGCACGCTGCAGATCTGATTGTCGATCAAACATTATTAAGAAATCCCAACGAATACCAGCCTTTAAACCCAACAGCCCAAGTTTTATCTGGGACTGACTATGCGATTATTCATCCTGATTTTGCTGAGCTTCACACTGACGCTCTTGTTAAATCAAAAAAGTTTAAAAATAGACCTCGTGTATTGATTTCAATGGGCGGTGTGGATTCTCCTAACGCCACATTACAAGTCCTGAACGCATTGAAGCGCGATTTCAGTGATCCTCCTTTGGTGACTGTGTTGCTAAGTGCAAGGGCTCCCCATTACCAACAAGTTAAGGTTTTTTCTGAACAAGAAGATTGGGTTACGCACATTGATTTTGTCGAAAACATGGCGGAATTTATGGGGCAATATGACATGGCTATCGGGGCTCCCGGTTCAACCTCTTGGGAGCGAGCTTGTTTAGGTATACCCAGTATCATCATTGCATTAGCGGATAACCAACTAACCATTTGTAAAAAACTCACTGATGTCGGAGCTGCCATTGGCATCGATCTAGACTCCATTGATAACGATTTAAAGACAGCATATCAACAGCTATTGGCTGATTATGATCAGATGAGGAAAACGAACCTTGCATTATGTGATGGCTTGGGCGTGGATCGTATTATCGAGCATATTTCGCTGCTTTTTGATGATGTATTTCAATTAAGATGTGCCTCGTTAAATGATACACTTCAAGTATTTGAATGGCAGTGTGCTCCAGAAACAAGAAGGTATGCTTTAAACAAATCTGTGCCAAGTTTGGCAGAACATCAAGCTTGGATGGAAAGAAAAGTCTCTAACTCAAACGATTATTTTTACATCATTGAAAGAGTGAATCCAGCCGAAGCTCACCCAGAATCTGTGGGTGTTGTTCGTTTGGATCTGATTGAGAACAATACTTATATTCTTTCTATTTTTATTGCCCCAACTCACTTTGGTAAAGGGATCGCAAAGCACGCTTTGAGCATGTTAGACAAGCAACACCCAAACATCACGATCAATGCCGTGGTGCTTAAAGAAAATACTGCATCCCATGCGCTTTTTCATCGCGCGGGTTATGTGAAAATAGATGAAGAAAATTATACTCGGTTGCCAATAAAGTGAGGTATATATGAATAGGTTTATTACGATTGATGGTAAGAATATTGGCCCAGATTACGCTCCTTATATCATCGCGGAAATGTCAGCGAATCATAATGGCAACATAGAAAATGCCTATAAAATAATGGAAATGGCGAAGGAGTGTGGCGCGGACGCTATAAAGCTACAAACCTATCGACCGGATACCATCACCATGAAAAGCGATTCATCCGAGTTTTTAATCAAAGGTGGCTTGTGGGATGGAAAGACGCTCTATGACTTATATGAAGAAGCTCACATGCCATGGGAATGGCATAAGCCATTGTTTGAGAAAGCGAAGGAATTAGGCATCACTATTTTTAGTTCGCCGTTTGATTTTACCGCGGTTGACCTACTAGAAACACTGGATGCCCCTGCTTATAAAATTGCCTCGTTTGAAGCTATTGATTTACCACTGATTGAATACGTTGCGAAAACCGGCAAGCCAATGATTATCTCAACCGGTATGGCGAATGAAGAGGAAATTCGTGAGGCGGTAGAGATGGCTAAAAACGCAGGGTGTAAGGAACTGATCGTCTTGCATTGCGTCAGTGGTTATCCTGCGCCATCGGAAGATTACAATTTAGCCACTATCCCAGATATGGCAACACGGTTTGATGTGCTCACAGGCTTATCCGACCACACAATAGACAATACAACAGCGATAACATCTGTGGCTCTGGGCGCTTGTTTAATAGAGAAACACGTTACTTTAGATAGAAAGGGCGGTGGCCCTGACGACAGTTTCTCTTTAGAAAAACCAGAATTAATGCAGCTATGCCGAGACAGTAAAATCGCTTGGAAAGCACTTGGAAAAGTGAATTACGAACGAAAAGACAGTGAGAAAGGTAACGCCATCTTTAGACGCTCACTTTATGTTGTCAAAGATATTGCCAAAGGTGAA
Source organism: Marinomonas sp. GJ51-14 (assembly GCF_055808695.1). Taxonomy (NCBI): domain Bacteria; kingdom Pseudomonadati; phylum Pseudomonadota; class Gammaproteobacteria; order Oceanospirillales; family Oceanospirillaceae; genus Marinomonas; species Marinomonas sp. GJ51-14. The sequence continues at coordinate 634,776 of NZ_CM147879.1, read as the reverse complement.
GAGTTTACCCACGACAACGTCAAAAGCATCCGACCGGGCTATGGTTTGGCTCCTAAGTATTTATATGACGTGATAGGCACTGTGGCAAAGAAAGATCTTAAAGCGGGTGAGGCTTTGACGAAAGATGCTGCTTTTTAGTTTTTATTGGAAAAATCAAACTCATTTTTGATGAAATCAATTGGAATAAGACTGTGAAATATTTGAAGTTGTTAGAAATCTCAAAAAAATCTTTTGATTATGAGGATGAACTTGAACTTTCCTATCTTTTTGGGAAAAAAATAATGAGTTAAAAAAAATAAAATCGAAAGGGAAAGTAAGATCAAATGTTTTTTTAAAACTCTCCCAGTTTTTTTTAATACGTTATTTAAAGTAACTTTTTTCCAAAAAAAAACAAAAGTGCTAGCGTTCTAGTCTTTTCAAGTAGCATTAATCAAATTAATGCTTTGTATTCCACTGTTCTGTCTTTGAATAAAAGAGGAATTAGTTTCGTTTTTATTTCCAATAAGAAAAAAATACTAAAAAAAATAAAGATATAGAATTTGAGTTTTTATCTTTTGATATTAAGATTTTTTTTGTTGGGATGGTTGTTTTTTTATCTCGATTTTTTGTTTTTTATAATAAATTAAAAAAAGAAAATAAGTTCAATGAGTTGAGTTGGGCTCTTGATGAATTTTGCAAGGCTTATATTATGGTGCCTTATTTTTTAAGTAAATTGAGCCTGATAAAACCTAAGGTTGTGATTATGTCTAATGATCATAACTTGAGTAATCGAAGTTTACGTTTGGCTTCTCAAATGCTTGGTATAAAAACTGTTTATATGCAGCATGCTTCTGTTAGTACTATTTTTCCACCTTTAGAATTTGATTATGCATTGTTGGATGGAAATATATCACATGATATCTACTTAAAATGCTATCAGCTTAATGGTGAAGATAATCAAAGAATAGATTCGAATATTAAAAAATGTAATGTGATTTTAACGGGACAGAAAAAAACTGTTATTAGTCTTAATGATAATTTTTTAGAAACACGAATTGGGATTGCCATAAATAAATTAGATAGTTTTTACACCTTGGTTAAGGTGTTGGATAAGCTAATTGATATGGGTTTTTGTTGTATTGTTAGAACTCACCCTTCTCAAGGAAGGAAATTTCATGCTCAACTTAATGATTATGTGAAAAGGGTATCTCAGGTAAGCATATCTAATTCAAGAGAAGATACTCTTTCGAATTACTTTTCCTCAATCAATATGTTAATTGCTAGTAATACCAGTATTCATCTTGAAGCTGCATTATCTGGTTTGCCTACTGCTTATTTAGAGATGAGTGATAAGGTTTACAAGTCAGATTATTATGGGTACGTTGAGAATGAAGTGTCTAAAAAAATCAACTTGAATTTTACTCTTTCTGATATCGACAATATTATGACATCTGGTGATTCAATAGCTCGTTCTGAAAATATAAAAAGTTACAGTGAAACCTTTGGGACAGTCTGGCAAAACAAGGAAGGTGAATTAAGTGCGTTGATTATAGAGAGAATTCTAAATAATAAATCTTTTGAAGACCTTTTCATCAGAGAGCCTAGTGATATTTATAGCTCAATTATGAAGTTGAAATGATTTCTATATATGGTTAATAAGGTGTTATTGTGATACCAGTAAAATAATAGTAAAGAAATCTGCTACAATAAGCCATGCATGCGGGTGGTATAAGCTATTGTTTCAGAAGATGAAAAGGTTTTTAGTTCAATATTTTATTTTACCGAAGTTGACCTGTTAGAAGCAGCCAGTACTCCTGCGTAAAAATTTGATTTTTTGAAGAACTCCCCCTCTTATTAAATTTTTTCCAAAAATGATAAAGTCTATATGCGTTGATTTAATCAACTTACTTAGTGATAGCTGTAGTTAGGTGGTTTTTTTATGGTAAGTAAAGATATTAAATACAATGATTCTGATAGGATTAGCTTTGAAAAATAGTGAATTATATAATAAGTATTAATAAGAGTTTATTGATCACAACTTGTATCGATAAACTCTTATTTTTTAAATGAAATAAATTACCTTATATCTTTTCTTTATGTATCTCTGTTTGCCATATTTTAGCCATAATTCCGGTCATGAAGACTATAAAGTAGAAAACACCGGTCCAAAAGTTTTGATAAGATTCAAAACAATTCATAATGCTCCAGAAACAAAAAATACTTAAAAATAAATAGCCTACTTCTTTTTCGATATAGCCTTCTGAAATCTTTTTGTAAAGGTTTTTTCCAATATAAAACCAAATGGAAAAATAGAATATTATCCCAACTATTCCGTAATTGACCAATGTTTCAAGGTAGAAATTGTGTAAGTGACTGAAATTTTCTTTTACATGTTTTGGTAACCATTCTGTATGCTGTATGACTAATGATTTACCATTACTACCCCAGCCAAATATAGGTTTTTCTTTAATGAAGTCCACTGCTGCGATCCAAGTGTGAAGCCTTATTCCAAAGCTTGAATAAGGAACTTTATCAAAATTTAATGATAAAACAGCGTTGATTGCCTTTTCTTCAACCATAACTCTTTGCACTATTTTTTCATTTGTGAATAAGAAACTACTAAATGCAAAAAAGCTGATAAGAAAAAAAGAAATTATAAAAGTTTTCTTTTTTATAGAGGATTTTTTAAGTGTTTTAATGAAAAAATAAAAAGAAAATAAAATTAATGTTATGATTAGTGCAAGCCAGGCTTGTCTGGATTCATTGATATAAATGATAAGAGAACAATAGGTTATTAAAAAAATAATTGGCAGTGCTAATATTTTGTTTTTTCTATATAAAGGAAAAACTAAATAACACAACCCGATTAGAATGCTACCAAAATATAATGCAGTATGTTGAGCGTTACGAATTCCGAAATCTATTCGGCGGCCATTTATTCCTTGTATTATTTCATTAATGCCATTACCTGTAGTCCATGGGGATATCAATATTCCAAGTGCTGCGCTAGCCCATAAAATCCAAGTAGCATTTTTGTATTGTGCAATCCACCAAGCAAAAGGAATAAATAAAAACCAGCGAGTGATTTTGTCTAGTTTTGGTATTTCTAATGCCCACTCTGGATGATTATATTGTGATAACCCCCAAGAGATTAATTGAAATATTATGGCTACCCAAACAAATCGAAACAAAATATGACTATTTACTTGATTACCATATTTATATAGTCCCCATAAACCAGTTAATGTTGCAGTGGTTGATGCGATACTAGCTATTTCCATAAATCCCGTACGAGTAAATGCATAAACAACTGTGCTAATAATACCTAATAATATTAACCATTTAGGTTGGTATTCTGATGGTTTTCGTGTAAATAATGGAGTTAGATTTGTCAAAGAGGCAGTCATTTTAATCTCAAAGTTCGAATGTTGCAGTTAATTAGCTTGTAGTGGCAGCTTTAAAGTTTTATAGAGTAATGTTTACAAAGTGCTAGCCATTGCAGCCTATTGCCATCCTCTCTGACATTGGTTTTCTTTAAAGATATTGTCTGTGATCCAGCGAGAGGGATAGGTTTCTGTGACGGATTTGATGATCTTCTTACCTCTGTTCCTTGTAAGTAAGACATCATTTTGAACCATAAATCGTCTGCTTTTGGTGAGAGTTTCAAGAAAAGTTCTTGATCAGTTGTATCTTTGTACAACGAGTGTGGAGGATAAAGAACGCCTCCATAGCCAATGGGGAGTAGTTTCGTATCTACAACGCCTAAGGTTTTTATGTATTCCCATTGTTTATAGGTGAGTAATTCGCCGTCGTTACTATAAGTGAGTTTGCGGCACTCATTTGCGATGATGCTATTTGGATATTGTAGATGCTCGTCGTAGAGTGCTCCTAGCCACTCTGGGCGATATATTAAGTCATCGTCGCAAGTGATAAGTATGTTCTCAGGGAACTCCTTTAGGGAATAGATAAGCTTTCTATGAGGACACGTTAGATCTTGTTGATAGCGAATCTCAAATATATCGCCTACCAAATCAGATAGTTTTTTAGGTATTTGATTTTTTAAATCTTGATTGAGCCAGAGTAATATTTTGCTGGGTTTTTGAGGCTGATTCAAAATACTACGAATGGTAATATCAATAATATTCAGACGAGAGGGAATCGATGTTAACGTCACTATTACTGGAAGAGTTTGAGTACTAGTTGATTTTAGTTTTTCTAGAGGAAGACTTCTTAATCTAAGAGTGGTCATTAATGAGGGGATATATTCTTTAAGTTTCACGTCTTTCCCTTTTGTAGCGAATTCTGAAGTTGCTGTTATTCTCCTTTAGTCTGTTGTTTTCTTCAATAGCTGTAAGCTTATGGGGCAGAAAATAAAAAGCTGTTCCAACAATGTTGCAACAGCTTGATTGTGACGTTAATTATTTTATGGCGTTATTTCGCAGCATCCGCTTCTTGAATGCTATGCAGTTCAACAACAAACTTAAGTGCCGCATTTGCTGGAATTGGGCCTGTGCCACCTGGGCCGTAGGCAAGATCAGATGGAATGTACAATTCGTACTTAGAGCCAACAGACATAAGCTGTAGACCTTCAGTCCAACCGGGAATGACACCGTTTAATGGGAAGGTAATAGATTCACCACGTTGGTAGGAGCTATCAAATACAGTGCCGTCGATTAGGCTGCCTTCATAATCTACTTCTACAGTGTCGGTTGCACTTGGCTTGTCGCCTTTTCCTTCTGTGATAACTTTATAAAGCAAACCGGATTCCGTTTTCTTCACACCATCTTCGGCTTCTTTCTCTTTTAACCATGCGGATGCTTCGGCTTTCGCTTCTGCGGATAGTTTCTCTTGTTCTTGCTGTGCTAGTGCTGCTTGTTCTTGTTGGTAAGCTTGGATAGTTTGAGTTACTTCATCCATTGTCATTTGACCGTCTTTGCCAGCAAAAGAGTCTTGAAAGCCAGCCATAAAGGTGTCCATGTCTAGTTCAGAGAAATCTTGTGACATACGAGAACCAAACATAGTGCCAATGCTGTAGCCAAGGCGTTGCTCTTTCGTGTCTAGTTTGATTGAGTCGTCAGCGTACGCAAAAGAAACTGATGACATAACCAGCGCCGCAATAAGAGTTTTTTTCATAAGAAAGTATTCCATTATTATTTAGTGATTTATCACTTAGTGATGTAAGCATTAAGACGGAGTTTAATTTGTATACGGTTTTTTTGCCAAGCATTCTGTGGGGCGAAAACAAAGCGGAAACAATGATATACGCCTTGTGCTTTGCAAAACCAGATCCGTTGATATCAGTTCTAACATAAGCAAGGTAGTTAATGCCAATTTTATGTTACTCACATTACCAAAGCGACCCCTTCACCTGCACACTTTGTTTGAGTTCCAAAAGATCTTTCTTTAATTTACAAGCGGTTCCGCAAAACACAAAACGTAAAGTGAGATTAAGCTGGTGTTCTTATGGGAGACAATCGCTTTTACAAAAGCATGACAGTGTTTGCTAAAGATCATTTCTTTACAATTGGATCTTTACGGTTTTTTGACATATTTAACCCCCTCCCAGCCTCCCCCTTGTTAAGGGGGAGCCATGGGGGAGGGGCTAAAGTCTTAAAATTCCGCTTGTTAAGGGGAGTTTGGTAAAGGGGCTAAAGTCTTAAGGTTCCGCTTGTTAAGGGGGAGTTTGGGGGAGGGGCTAAAGTCTTAAAATTCCGCTTGTTAAGGGGGAGTCATGGGGGAGGGGCTAAAGTCTTAAAGTTCCGCTTGTTAAGGGGAGTTTGGTAAAGGGGCTAAAGTCTTAAGGTTCCGCTTGTTAAGGGGGAGTTTGGGGGAGGGGCTAAAGTCTTAAAATTCCGCTTGTTAAGGGGGGTTGGTAAAGGGGCTAAAGTCTTAAAGTTCCGTTTGTTAAGAGGAGGAGCTAAGATCTTAAGTTCCCTCCCCTTATGTCTTTCAAGGGGAGGGTTAGGGAGGGGTTAATTTGGGTTGATACCCATTAACAAAGGAATCAGAATTGGGACTAAAATACTCATGATAAATCCGCTGGCGATACACACAGGAACGATCTGCGCTGCCATGAAATTTGCCTAACATGGGTAAGGTAAAGTCCATTGCGGTTGCGCCAGAATAGCCAACGGACATATGGCTATTTAATCTGGCAAGAAAAGGAATAAGCATAAGGGCGAGGATTTCACGGCCAAGGTCGAGTAAGAATGCGGTGGTGCCTAGTACAGGATCACCCAAACCAGAGATTAAAATCCCCGATAAGCTGTACCAGCCAAATCCAGAGACAACAGCTAATCCTTGGTTCCACGTTAGTCCTAATACCCAGCTACCAACCCAGCCAGTCAGTAGGGTAGTGGTTATGGTGACGATTGCAATGATCACACCTTGAGAATTTAAAAAGAGTTTGCGTAATTTGTAATTGCCTTGTCTGAGTTGGCAGCCAACTAAAAATAGCAAGAAGTACAAAAGGTAAGTAACCAGCTCATCGACGCCAGTGATCCAGTCTTTGCAGAACATACCTATGATTATGCCAACAATGACCCAAGCAATGGTTTTAGCTGCATCTATTAAGGCATGACTGTGTTTAGTTTGTGGTTCTTGCGATAAATGTTCGGAGTGTGTGCCGCCAAAGCGTAAACCACTTAAATACAAGCCAGATAAACTAATGATGCTAATGAGTACAAACATGACAATGGCTTGATAGCCAGCAACAAGAAGCTTCTCCGCTAGATTGTCCAATGCACCTAGGCTAAATCCGATTAATCCTAAGATGACGTAAACCAGCTGCTCTAACCATTTTGCAACGCGAGTAGGGGAAAATACTTTGATGTTAACCCAGTAACCAAAAAGTAAGGCGATAAGTAAAGGGCCAAGCGTCGCGAGAATCGTCATGTTTTAAAAATCGTCCTGAGTTGTGTTTTTAGGCGCGTTATTGTCTCGGTATTTCTTGATAAATACAATGGTAGTGAAGTTTAACCCCCTCCCAGCCTCCCCCTTGCTAAGGGGGAGTTTTGGGGAGGAGTTAAGATTTAAATATTTCCTCTCCTTATGTCTTTTAAGAGAAGGAGTTTAGGGGGCTAAGGTTTAAATATTCCCTCCCCTTATGTCTTCCAAGGGGAGGGTTAGGGAGGGGGTTGGTTTTCTGTGCAATGTTGAGCGATAGATGATAAATTGCTCGGCTGTTTTTGAGTGTTTTCTATGGATAGTCGGCGGTGATGTGTGGTTAAGCGTTTTCCTGTGTTGAAAGAAGTCCTTCATTTATTGTTTCCCATGGTACTTACCATGACATTGGAGCTGTCTATTAGTGTGGTTGATACCATCATGCTAGGGCATTACAGTGCTTTGCATCTTGCTGCTGTAGGGTTGGCGTCGAGTCTTTGGCTTCCTGTTGGTTGTTTTCTGGTCGGTGTGACCTTTGGTATCACGCCTTTAGTGACGCGACACTTGCATGGTCGACAACCTAAGCTAGTTAACCTTTATATGTCTCAAGCCATTGGTTTGTCTGTTGTGCTTGGCGTGTTAGCGAGTTTATTGGTTGTACTCGTATTGCCTCACTTTGCCAGTATGATGGCGACAGAAGAGGAAACTCGCAGAGTCACAGTGAATTATTTGTATATTTTTGCGCCAGCTTTACCTATGTTGGCCTTGATGACAGCGTATAAAAATTTATTTGAAGCGGCGGGGCGTCCGGGCTTTCCGCTTTTTGTTGCTAGTACAGGTTTGATGTTAAATGTCTTGTTTAACTATGTGCTTATTTTTGGCAAATTCGGCTTTCCTGAATTAGGTGCAGAAGGGGCGGCATTGGCATCGTTGTTGTCTCTGTATTTAGCTGTGTCTTTGTTTTTTGTTTATGACAGATACGTCAATAAAAAGCCTTTGTTTACTCGCTTGGTTTGGCGATACACCCGAAAATTTTCGATCTTATTGAATGTCGGTGCTCCCGCTGGATTTGCGTTTGCGTTTGAAGTCGGATTGTTTTCATCCATGACCTGGTTGATATCTTCGTTTGGTGATCTGGCCTTGGGGGGTGGACAAATTGTTATGTCTTATACCTCTTTTCTATTCACACCTATGATGGCCATGAGTGCGGTTACTGCCATAGTGGTTGCGAAAGCCATGTCAAAAGAAGGTGTGGAAGGCGTAAGAAAGCGTATTCGCGTTATTTTATGGTTAGGCTTAACTTACGTGAGTACTTGCTTCTTCATCACTCAGTTTTTTCATAATCAAATCCCTTACATCTACAGTAGTAATGAAGAAGTTGTGGCTTTGGCGGCAAGCATATTATTGATCTCATCTGTTTATCAATTTCCAGATATGTTGCAAACCGTGTTCACTGGTGCCCTTCGAGGTTTCCGTGATACGCGCTCTTCAATGATTGCTTTTGGTGTTTCGCTGTTTGGTTTAAGTATTCCATTTGGTTACTGGTTATCTCACCATAGTCCTTGGGCTGAAACTTTATCGTTACGCGGTTTTTATATCGGTTTGGGAGCAGGGTTGTGTCTATTAGCCACCATTTTGATATTACGTTTTCGAATGGTATTGCGACGATATGAAGGTAAACGGATTCCTTCACCACGAGAAGTCGCGTAATCAAACAATGTGTGTTGATTGTTGAATATTGAAATGTCGGATCACGGTCGTGCCTCCCTCATGCCGACCTACAGTTTTGCGGAGTTTGATTAGCTTCGTAGGGCAGATGAACGAGGTACGAGTGTGATCTGCCGTTGGAGTTTTGAGTCGCGTAATCAAACAATGTGTGTTGATTGTTGAATATTGAAATGTCGGATCACGGTCGTGCCTCCCTCATGCCGACCTACAGTTTTGTAGAGTTTGATAAGCTTCGTAGGGCAGATGAACGAGGTACGAGTGTGATCTGCCGTTGGAGTTTTGAGTCGCGTAATCAAACAATGTGTGTTGATTGTTGAATATTGAAATGTCGGATCACGGTCGTGCCTCCCTCATGCCGACCTACAGTTTTGTAGAGTTTGATAAGCTTCGTAGGGCAGATGAACGAGGTACGAGTGTGATCTGCCGTTGGAGTTTTGAGTCGCGTAATCAAACAATGTGTGTTGATTGTTGAATATTGAAATGTCGGATCACGGTCGTGCCTCCCTCATGCCGACCTACAGTTTTGCGGAGTTTGATAAGCTTCGTAGGGCAGATGAACGAGGTACGAGTGTGATCTGCCGTTGGAGTTTTGAGTTGGTAATGCGGTAATATAAAATTCAAATCAACTAATTAGGTGGACAAGGATGCCCAACTATATAAGAAGTAAAAAACGTGGCGGTACGTTTTTCTTTACGGTAAATCTGAAAAACCGTCAATCTTCTGTTCTTATTGATCATATTGATTTGCTCCGAGAAAGTGTTTCTTATGTTTTAAAACGTAGGCCTTTCCATATTGTTGCATGGGTTGTTTTACCAGATCATATCCATGCTGTTTGGACGTTGCCAGAAGGTGATAATGATTATTCGCGACGTTGGCAGCTGATTAAACAGTTATTTACTAAAAAACTTTGGAACCTGACGGGTTTGCAACACATTGTTTGGCAGAACCGTTTTTGGGAACATGAGATCAAATCGGAAGATGACCTGAATAAACACATCAATTATTGTTATTTAAATCCGGTGAAACATGGTTACGTATCATCAACAGCTGATTGGCCTTATTCCAGTTTTCATAGAGATGTTAAGTTGGGGTTGTTTGATAAACATTGGAATGGAAATTTACATAAATTCCCGTAGGGCAGATGAACGAGGCACGAGTGAGATCTGTCGTTGTGACATCGTGGGGGTGTCGGATCACGGTCGTTCCTCCCTCATGCCGACCTACGGTTTTGTGGGTTTGATTAGTTATGTCGAATTGTCGGATCACGGTCGTTCCTCCCTCATGCCGACCTACGGTTTGAGGTGTATTTCAATGAAACTCTCGGCATTGTTTGATTAATTCGTCTATGTTTATGTGTTGCTCTGTGCTGTCGGCGAGTCGGTTGATTTCGCTATCGCGGAATTGGTCATAGTCAAAGTGCTGGGCTTGGTTGACGCCAGCCCATTTTAATAATGCGTTGAGTGCTTCTGGGTGATCAAATACGCCATGCAAGTAGGTGCCAATAATGTTGTTTTCTTCTGAGACAAAACCCTCTGCTTCGCCGTTTTCTAGATTTGCGAAGTGGTTTACTGTATTCGAGAAACGGGACACACCAGAGTGAATTTCATAGCCAGTTAACTGGCTTGTTTGGTTGTTTAGGTTGGGAATGTCTAGATTAAGGGTGCCTTTGCGTTGTTTGAGTTGTTTATCTTTCTCTAAGACGGTTTCCATTGGTATGAAACCAAACCCAGCAGACTCGGTGTTGGCTTGTTGGTTTTCTAGTCCTAAGGGATCTAGTAATTTTTCACCAAGCATTTGAAAGCCGCCGCAAATCCCAATGATTTTTCCACCATATCTTAGATGTTTGTTTAAATAGTTTTCCCAGCCTTGGTGACGTAAAAAGGCAAGGTCGCTCTGTACGCTTTTGCTGCCGGGCAAGATAACTAAATCGGCTGGTGGAATGGTTTCGTTCGCGCCAACTAAAGTGACTTGCACATTTGGGTGAAGGCGCAACGCGTCCCAATCTGTGTGATTACTGGTGCGCGGCATGATTGGAATGACGATGTTGAGTTTCGTGTCGGCGTCAGTTTTAAGTGGGCTTTTGGTGACGGCATCTTCGGATTCAAGGTGGAAGCCTGTAAGATACGGCAAAACCCCTAAGACAGGTTTTCCTGTGCGTTCTTCTAACCAGTCTAAACCTGATTGCAACAAGCTAATATCACCACGAAAACGATTGATGACAAAGCCAATTACACGATCTTGTTCACTCTGGCTGAGCAATTCCAATGTACCAACAAGGTGAGCAAAGACACCGCCTTTGTCTATGTCGGCAATAATGATAACAGGGCAGTCAACGCTTTCGGCAAACCCCATATTGGCGATATCTCGAGCACGTAAATTGATTTCGGCTGGGCTGCCAGCCCCTTCGATCAATACGGCGTCATATTGTTCGGCAAGGCGATAATAAGAATCTAACGCTGCCTCTTTGGCGACACTTTTGTATTCGTGATAGCCAACGGCGTTCATATTGCCAATGGCTTTGCCTTGGATAATGACTTGTGCACCCGTGTCTGTGTTTGGTTTTAACAAAATAGGATTCATATCTACGTGAGGTTCTAAACCTGCTGCATAGGCTTGTACGGCTTGGGCCCGACCGATTTCATTGCCATCGTTTGTCACTGCGCTGTTTAAAGCCATATTTTGAGGTTTAAATGGTGCTACTTGAATGCTACGTCGAGCAAACAAACGACACAATGCTGTCACTAGGGTACTTTTTCCGGCGTCCGAGGTGGTGCCTTGGACCATTAAACTAAAAGCTGGCATTCAGTTCATCACGCTTTAAATCAATAAGGTGATAGAATTCTACCTTACCTTCTTGTCTTGTTAAGTGAAAAAACGACCTATATTTATGATCCTTTCTAATTCAGACAGTATTTTTACTGGTTTCTTTGATGTGTTTTCTACTACCAGCTTAATTCTCGTGGCCGCTTTGGTATTGGATCGCCTGTTGGGGGAGCCAAAAAGCTGGCATCCGCTTATTTGGTTTGGTCGTTGGGTTGATCTTTGTCATCAATATACTCAGTTGCCGTTGGACGCAGATAAACAGCGACAACGGGCTGGTGGTATTCTCGCTTGGTTGCTGGCGGTAATGCCTTGGTTATCCATTTTATTGGCTTTGTTCTGGTTATTACCAAATTGGTTAGATAACCTTTTGTCTGTTGTCGTACTGTATTTCGCGATTGGTTGGCAAAGTCTAAGAGAGCATGGAATGGCGATTTATCTGCCTTTATCTTCTTCACCTCTGACATCTGAAAAGCTCGATGAGGCGCGTCTTGCCGTTAGTTATATTGTTAGTCGAGATACAAAAGAGCTAAATGAATCCGACGTGGCAAAAGCCGGTATCGAATCTGTATTAGAAAATGGCAGTGATGCGATTTTTGCACCGATTTTTTGGTTTTTGATACTCGGTGCTCCAGGTGCTTTGTTATATCGACTAGCGAATACGTTGGACGCCATGTGGGGCTATAAAACCAAAGAACTTTTGTACTTTGGCTGGTTCGCCGCACGTTTTGATGACGTTTTGAATTATGTACCAGCTCGATTGGTTATATACAGTTACGCAGCTTGTGGCAATTGGCATAAAGCGATTCGCAGTTCTCGCCGAGCCTCTGCTCGTTGGAAGAGTCCAAACGCAGGCCCAGTTATGGCTGCGGGTGCCGGTGCCTTAGGTATTCTGCTAGGTGGTGAAGCTCAGTATTTCGGTAAAACAGAAACCAGACCCGTTCTTGGCGATGAAGAGGGTGATAGCGAGAGTGATAAAGCGTCAGCAGGTAATAGTAAGCCAGAGCCAAAACATTTAAACGAGGCAATTTTGCTGGTGGATAAGAGCGTGTATTTATGGGGATTGGTTATATGTCTTCTAGTATAGTTTTTTCGGGTGATCTGTCTTCAGGTGACTTGTCTTCAGACAAAAAAACTTTAGGTAGAAAATCTTCGAAACTTGATTTTACTCCACCAAAACACGGTGGTGATTTAGCCTATTGGCAACGGAAAGTCGGTAATGATGCGCTTAACTGGTTGGATCTATCTTCCGCCTGTAATCGTGAACCTTGGTCGATTCCAACAATAAACCCTGAACTCTGGATGGCATTGCCTGATCAAACTGCTTTATTGGATGTTGCGGAGAAGTATTATGGCCGTCGCCCGAATGCTATTGGTGCTGGTTCACAGCATATTATTGAATCTTTACCTTTGTTAATAAAAGAAAGCAGATCACTAAAGAATAACATCGTATTTGTGCCTAGAATTGGTTACCAAGAACATGCTTTTGCTTGGCAAAAGTGGGGGTTCGAATTGGCCTATTACGATTCGATTGAAACATTGTTCGAACAAGACTTTGCCGTTGCTGTGATTATTCAGCCGAATAATCCAACAGGGGAATGGACGACAGCGGAAACCTTGTCTGCCTTGATTGATCATACCGAACAGCAAGGTGCAAGCTTGATAGTGGACGAAGCTTTTATTGACTCTTGTCCAGAGCTTAGCTTGTTGACTCAACGAAATCACGACCAATGGTCTGAATCTTTATTTGTGCTGAGATCGGTTGGTAAATTTTTTGGCTTGGCTGGTGCGCGTGTTGGCTTCGTTTTTTGTGCTGTTAAATGGCAAAAGGCGTTAAAGAATTTAATGGGGCCTTGGCCTGTTGCTACACCGAGTTTGCATTTAGTGAGTTTGGCGCTTGCTGATGTTGAATGGCAAACACAAGCATTTGCATCTTTGAAAAAGCGTCAGGTGGTTTTTATTGAGCGAGTAATGCCGAAATTTAATACTATCTTTGATTCCCAAGACAGTGTGGTGACCTCCTTGTTTATTACTTGGCATCTGGAGAGTGATGACTATGCCGAGCAGGTTTTTGATATGTTGCATCAGGTTGGTATTCATACTCGGCTTGGCGAAGGCTGGATTCGTGTGGCGTTACCTGCAATGGATGAAATGGAAGTGCTAGATAAAGCACTTATTCGATTGTTAAAAAGTGCCGGAAGTATTGGGTTTGCAAGAGGAGAGCTAGCATGAAGCATCTTGTATTGGGCGGTGTACGTAGTGGTAAAAGTGCTTTTGCTCAAGAGCAAGTGGCCGCCTCAGGTAAACCGGTTTGTTATGTGGCGACTTCTCAAGTGTGGGATGATGACATGGAAAAGCGGGTTCAACTCCATAAAGAAAATCGTCCTGCGAAATGGCGTTTAATTGAAGAACCCTTGGCCCTTGCAGATGTATTAAACTCACTGAATTCACCTGCTCAAGCCGTAATTGTTGAATGTTTTACCTTGTGGCTGAGTAATCTTCTTTGTTTAGAAAACGAAGAGCGACTCGCTCAAGAGAAGCAGGCTTTATTGAAAGCGGTAGAAGCATTCCAAGGTGATTTAGTTTTAGTGTCCAGTGAAGTGGGTTTAGGGATTATGCCGATGAATGCTTTGGCACGACGATTCGCGGACGAAGCAGGAAGTATGAACCAAGCCTTAGCTAAATTGACCAATCGGGTAACTTTTGTTGCGGCAGGACTACCTATGCCGTTAAAATCCACGCTTTAAATTTTAAACTCAAGAATGGATCGCTCTGAAGCAGTAAACTGACTGATCTAATGACTAACTTCCACTTATAGAATCATAGGAACCACATGACCCCTTATTCAAAAGATTTCCCTGTTTCATGGGAAGAGTTACATAGAAATGCACGTGCTTTGTCTTGGCGTTTACTTGAGCAAGGGCCTTGGAAAGGCATTATTGCGATTACTCGTGGCGGCTTGGTTCCTGCTGCTATTTTGTGTCGTGAGATGGATATTCGTCTGATTGATACGATTTGTGTTGTTAGCTACAAAGAAGGCGAAGAAGGCGAAGGTGCAATGACACAAGGCGAGTTGAATGTCTTGAAAGGCGTTGAAGGTGATGGCGAAGGCTTTATCCTGATTGATGATCTTGTTGATACTGGTCGTACTGCAGCAAAAGTTCGTGAAATGTTGCCAAAAGCGCATTTTGCTACCATCTATGCGAAGCCTGCTGGCAAGCCTTTAGTTGACACTTTTGTCACTGAAGTGAGCCAAGATACTTGGATTCGTTTCCCTTGGGACATGGAATACACTTTCTCAACGCCACTTGCCGATCGTCAAGGTAAGTAAGCACTACTCCTTTCCCGTCTGCCTTTACTGACACCTTACAAAATGAAACGAGAGATTTTGCAAAACGACACAAATCTCTCGTTTTTATTGCGCTTTTTTAAGCTAAATTTGTTAACACATTATATGTAGTAAGATCATTTTCGTAAAAGTAGATGCTTTATAACGACTGGTTTTTTATTACCTCAATCCAAAAAAGGATTTTAATATGTGGAAAACACTAGTCAGACCGATTATCGCAAGTGTGTTTGCGTTTGCCATAGCTCTCCCTGCTTGGGCTGAAGGGATAGTTGCGCGTGCACAGTTTTCAACCGCCGTTATTGATAGAGAACCAATTGATGACATAGGTTCTACTGTGAAAGTTGAATATGGTGAAATCCAAAACGTATATTTTTTTACCGATTTACGAGACATGTCAGGTACGCGAGTCGTTCATCGTTGGACACTAGATGGCGAATATCAAGCAGAAGTGTCATTTGATATTGGTGGTGATCGTTGGCGTGTATGGTCAAGCAAGCGTTTATTACCAGGCTTCGATGGTAAGTGGGCTGTTGAGATTCTCCAAGATGGCGAAATAATTGAAACTCGCTCATTTGATTATGTGGATGACTACTAAGAAATAAGGCATGCTTGTTTTTTTGGTCGCCTTTATTTTGTATCAGTGACGAGTTGTTACTGGTAATTATTAGTTAGGAGCATTTATGCCACATATACGTGTTCGCGGATTAGCCTTTGACGAGTTAGAGTCCGTCTCCGATATTCTGATAGAAAATCTAGCAGAAGTTACAGATACCCCAAACTCACACTTTACGCTTGAGTACCAACCAACCACTTATCTTGCTGTTGGTGGTGCTTCTCCTGCCTATCCATTTTTTGATGTTTTGTGGTTTGATCGAGGTGATGAAATTAAACAAAAAGTGGCTTTGATCTTCGAAGAATTATTTCGACCTTTGGTCGACAGTGGTCAAGATATTACTGTTTTGTTTCATGATATTAAGGGTAAGGATTACTACGAAAACGGTGAGCACTTTTAAAATAGAGCGCTTTATTTTTTATGTAGGTCGGGATTTACCTCGATAATTATTTGTTGATGATTTTACGTGACGAGTGACGAGCTAAAGCTCGATTTACATTTTTCTGATTTTACGTGACGAGCTAAGTCCCGACTTACATTTTTTATGTAAGTCGGGACTTATTCCGACACAGAGCGATTTTACTTTTGGAATTCGTAAACACTGCCAAGTTTTAGAATTTGAGTTAACTCATCCAAAGCGTTGCGACTTTCAATAAGCAACATTGGATCGGCAAGATCTGCTTCTCTTAATTCATCACGGTAATGTTTATCTACCCAAAGGTTCAGGCGATCAAACAATGCATCGTTCATTAATGTTGCTGGGTTAATGGCATTGCGCTCTGCTTCGGTTAGTGCCACTCGTAAGCGTAGACATGCTGGTCCTCCGCCATTACTCATGCTTTGTTTGAGATCAAACACTTTCACTTCTTGGATTGGCGACTTGCCTGCGACTAATTCATTCAAGTAAGTCCAAACAGCAGGGTTGTTTTCACATTCACCGGGGACGATTAACACCATGTCATTGTCACCACGGCTTAACAGCTGACTATTAAACAGATAAGAGCTAATGCAATCTTGGACTGAAACGGCACTGCTTGGCACTTCAATCAAATGAAACTCAGATGCTCTTTCGCCCCAAGCGGTCAGTAAGTCTTGTTTCATTTTTGCCGTATCAAGAAAGGCTTCTTGGTGATAAAAATGCGCGTTGCGATTACCAACAGCAATGACGTCGTTATGGAAAACACCGGCATCGATTACTGCTGGGCTTTGTTGTGCATAAACCACTTGGCTTTCAGATAAACCGTGCGTTCGTGCCACTGTTTGAGAAGCTTCTAGTGTGTGTCTGGCTGGAAACTTTTTCGGACGTGGAGCATTGTGATTAAAGGCTTCCATACCATATACAAAAAACTCTATGCCTTGTTCGCCATATTGATCACAAAAACGAGTGTGGTTTGCTGCGCCTTCATCACCGAAATGCTCAACACTCGGTAAAGCAGGGTGATGAGCAAAGTGTGCTTCGTTGTTGAAGGTGGCTTGTAAAACCGCGCCAGTGGTTTCATGTTCAATCGAGCGATGGAATTTGTTGACCAAGTTGGCAGGAGTGAAATGCACGCGTCCGTCAGATGTGTCACCACTTGGAGAAACAGTGGCCGCGTTGGCTGTCCACATACAGGAAGCTGAACTTACCGCTGCTAAGAGTTTAGGGGCTTGTTTTACGACTTGTTGTAAGACATTTGCATCGCTTCCAGTAAATCCCAGTTTGCGAAGCGTAGGAATATGTGGCCGTTCATGAGGTGCCAAGACACCTTGTACAAAGCCCATATCCGCCAAGGCTTTCATTTTAGTTAAGCCTTGTTTTGCAGCTGCTTTCGGGTTGGAAGCGCGAGCAGAATTATTCAATGAAGCGACATTACCAAAAGAAAGGCCGCTGTAATTGTGGGTTGGGCCCACTAAGCCGTCAAAATTGGCTTCTGTTGCTTTATTCATAATCGTTTCTCTGTTCATTTATGGTGACGGTTAGGGTTTAAATTGTTAAACCGTGACCAAGTTTTTCCGGCATGGTTAAGCTGTCTGCTTCAATACTGGAAACTGGATAAGCACAGTAATCAGCCGCGTAGTAAGCACTTGCTCTGTGGTTACCGCTGGCACCTGTGCCACCAAATGGCGCGTTACTGGATGCGCCTGTGGTCTGACGATTCCAATTAATAATGCCTGCACGGCTGTGCTGTAAAAACCATTCATATTCGGCTTGATCATCTGATAGCAAGCCTGCTGATAAGCCAAATTGCGTATTGTTGGCTATGGTCATAGCTTGATCCAATGAATCGTAGCGAATTACCGTCAGCAAAGGACCAAAATACTCCTGATCTGGTAAAGCGTTCAGCATGTTAGTCGCGTCAATAATGCCTGGAGTGATAAAGCCTGTTTGGCTGTCACCTCGGGTCATTTCTAACAAGGGTTCTGCTCCCAGTTTTATCAGTTTTTGGTAGGCTTGTAGCATACCGTCAGCGGCTTGAGCTGAAACAATAGGCCCCATGAAAGGCTGTTCGTCAGCATCGTAACGGTCAATGCGTAGGGCTTTTGTTGCGGTAATCAGAGATTGTAAAATGGCATCCCCATGAGCACCTTTTGGTAAAAGCAAACGACGTGCGCAGGTGCAACGTTGTCCGGCAGAGATAAAAGCGGATTGGATGATTTCATGAACCGCTGCTCGTTGGTCAACGATTTTTTCTGAAACCAATAATGGATTATTTCCGCCCATTTCTAATGCTAAAATTTTACCTGGATGTCCGGCGAAGTCTTTATGCAGAATATGACCAACTTGTGGGCTTCCGGTGAAGAACAAACCATCAATGCCTTGGTGATTTGCTAGGGCAACGCCTGTTTCCCGCTCACCTTGAAGCAAGTTAAGCACACCGGCTGGTAAACCCGCTTGTTCCCATAATTGGATAATAAGGTCTGAGGTTGCAGGTGCCTGTTCGCTTGGTTTGAACACCACTGTGTTACCGGCGATAAGTGCCGGGACTATGTGACCGTTCGGCAAATGACCTGGGAAGTTGTAAGGTCCAAATACTGCGACGACACCATGTGGACGATGACGTAATCGAGCGGTTGCACCCGGCATAGGTGTGGTTTTCTCGCCTGTACGTTCATGATAAGCCTGTTTTGAGATGGCGACTTTACCCACCATAGCAGCAGCTTCGGTGCGCGTTTCCCAGATTGGCTTGCCTGTTTCTCGGCTAATGACAGTAGCAATGGCTTCACTGTTTTCTTTTACAAGGGCGGCAAAAGCATCAATGATAGCAAGGCGTTCTTCAAGAGGGCGGTTTGCCCATGTGGGAAAAGCATCGCGTGCGGCATGAATGGCTAAATCAACTTGCTGAGCAGTGGCTGTATTTGCTTGCCATACTAGACTGGCATCAGCAGGATCAATAGAGCGTAAAATGTCGCCTTCGCCTTGTAGCCATTGACCCTTAATATACTGTAATTGTTTCATGGTAACTCCTTTATTGACGCCTTATGTCCTGATGTCTGACAAAGGCATCTTTAAGTAATAATCTAACGTTAACGATTTGCGTGAGGGGATAGTTCCACCACACGAACAGGTTCCTTATTTTTGATATAAAGGTTGTCTGCTTCTTCTTGTGTTAAGGTCATGGCACTGCCTGGTGGTATCGAACGTTGAATTAAAATACAACGAAAGTCCGCCACTTTAGCGTTAGAGACAAGGTAATAACTGCCTTCACCGGCACCTTTTGGTTGACCAATATTGGCGAGACATAAACGGCTGTCTCGCACCGCGCGAATGTCTTGAACTCTGGCTTCTAAACTTGGGCCACCATCAAAAATATCTACGTAGTTTTCGTAACGGAAACCTTCTTGCTCTAAAAGTCGACGAGCTGGCACTGTATTGGTATGAACTTGCCCTAAAACGTCACGGGCTTCTTTTGGCAGTAAGTTGACGTAGACCGGATTGTTTGGCATCAATTCAGCGATAAATTGTTTATTGCCTTGGGCGGTAAGTTCGTCAGCTTGTGCAAAGTCGATAGAGAAAAAATGACGCCCGAGGCTTTCCCATAAAGGTGAAATGCCATTCTCGTCGCTTACGCCACGCATTTCTGCAAAGACTTTCTCTGTGAAGCGTTCAGGAAATTGCGCCATAAACATAAAACGCGCTTTAGATAGCAATTGCCCGTTTTTGGAATGGCGGTAGTCTTCCTCCAAAAATAAGGTGCAAATCTCACTGAATCCTGTGAAGTCATTGTTCAAAATAAGAGTTGGAACCGCATTGTGAACACCTAACTCTCTCGAAGCGTGAGTAATTGTGCCCAGGTGATAGCTGTAGAAAGGCTCTTCTAAACCAACCGTTGCTAATATTCCGCATGTGCCGACAATATCGCCTGTGGTTGTGTCTTCAAGTACCATTAAATAATCTTCATCGGTTGGCTCGCTAACATTTTCTTTTGAAAAAGAGCGAACGGCACCGTCGATTTTCCTTTGTAAAATAGCTTCGTCTGCGACCAAAGAGGTAAAACCTATTCCTGTTTTATCTGCTAGTCGATAAAGCGACTTTAGGTCATTTTGATTGATAGGGCGTATGACCATCATGATTGAAATCCTCTAAAATCCAGTAAAGCTGCTGTGTTAATTGTTAGGTATAGCACTTTTTCCCAACAATTCTTTTAATCAAAACAACAAGGTAAAGACATAATTAAATAGTGTTTAAAGTTCGGCCCATTGAATCTTATGGCCAGATGAAATACTCAGTCGCTCTTGGGTTGTTTGTTCTAGCCCTAACCCTGCCGCTTGGTATTCAGCAGGAGCCGCCGTTACTCGGAAATTTTCTAAATGACCCGCTGAAATAATATGCATTGCACCTTTTGATACTTCAGTCAGTGTTAATGCCTTGCCTGATTTTTGATTCGTTATGGTTGTTAAGCTCTCTGTACGGGCTTCAATGGTTGGGCCTGCATCAAAGATGTCTACGTAACCACGAAATTCAAATCCCTCATCCATTAATATGTCTGCACTTTGGCTAGAGTCTTCGTGAATCACACCTATAACGTCTTGAGCATCTTCTGGAAGTGTTGGTACATAAATAGGGTAGCGTGGCATTAAATCTGCGATGAAATGTTTATTGGTGACTCCTGAAAGGTAGTCTGCTTTTTGGAAGTCCATGGAGAAAAAGTGTTTACCAAGGGCATCCCAGAATGGAGAGTAACCGTGTTTATCACTTTCGCCACGTAGTTCTACAAATAAGCGTTTAGTAAAGCGTTCAGGGTAACGGGCAATAAACAGTAATCTCGCTTTTGAGAGCAAAGACATGGCTGTTTGGTTTTGATGAGCCTTGTCGACGATTAATGCTATCAGGCGGCTTGTACCACTGTAGTCGTGGCATAAAAACAGCGCTGGAATTCGATTATGTATTTGCAGTTGTGGTGACGCATGAACGACTTCGTCAATGCGATAACTATAAAAAGGCGCATCAACACCGACCATGGCATCTATCCCACAACATCCAACGATTTCGTCTGTGCTGGTATCAACCAGAACAAACAAGTAGGATTCATCCCCTGGCTGAACGACATCAGTTTGAAAAGAGCGACGTGAAGAGGCGATTTTATCGTTCAATCTATCTCTGTTTGCAGGAAAGTTGGTAATACCAATGCCAGCCTGTTGAGCAAGACGCTCTAGTGCAGGAAGATCAGCAAAATCTACCGGTCGTACTAGATACATATGGAAATCCTGATGTCGGTTAATTAGGCAATTATGTTTCCAGTATTATTGCTGAGTTATAGAAAGTGCGTAAGAGATAAACTTTCGAATTAGCGACAGGTATTTCTTAATATTGGCTTTTTATTGTCGATTTTTTAAAAGTATAGAGATTTGGAATATGAAACAAGGCGTATATCAGCATTATAAAGGTGCAGAATATTGGGTTGAGCGCGTGGTGAAACACAGTGAAACGGAAGAAAAACTAGTGATTTATCAGGCCTTGTATGGCGAGTTTGGCTGGTGGGCAAGACCATTAAGCATGTTTAAAGAAACGGTCGAAATTAATGGCGAAAGCATTCCACGTTTTGAGTGGCTTAGAGCTGATCGCGACGCAGTGTGATTATCATATCCCGATAAATGAATAACCCTAACTGAGAGCAGAAAGGGTTAGTTGTCATTATGCTGGTGGATGCATCCAAGGAGATTCACGCATAAAGTGAATGATTTGCTCCCTTAACCAGCGATGTGCCAAGTCGTTATTGAAGCGTTCATGCCATAAAATATGAATAGGAAGTTGCCCTGCATTGACATCTAAATCTATCACTTCTTGTGGTATGGGTAAGATTTTCACAGGGTTGTCACAGTCTTTTTTACACATGATTGTTAAAAATAAATCACCAATAGATCGTGATGTTACCAATGCCATGCCTTGTTTTACGGCTTGCATGGTCGCCATTAGGCTGTCTGTTTCTAATGTTGGTTTAAGAATATAACCCTGTTGTTTTAATTTTTGTTCTGTCTTTGTAAAAGAGCTGTTGCGATTGTGCCGCCAATTTGGTTTAACCACTTTGTGGTCAAGTAATCCTTTTAATGACACTTTGTCTTGATGAAACAGTGGATGAGCCTCACCTAGAACAATACATGCTTCCATATAGCCAACCAGTTTGCTGCGAATATTTCCTGGTGTGTCATTGATTCGCATAATGCCAAGATCAACATGGCCTGAGATCAACTCATCAAACTGTGAATCCCCCCACGCTGTAATCGCGAGCCTTACTTCTGGCGCTTCACTTTGTATTGAAGCTAATAGTGGTTCGATAAAGTTTTCTAAATCTCCTTCATCAACACGAAGCTTAAAGCGACGATCTAGACTTTTTAAATCTAAAGCATTTGGACTCATTAATTCAGATAGAGAGTTCAAAATCGGCTGAATCAGATCATGTAATTCAGACGCTCGTGCTGTAGGTGTTAAGCCATAGGCCTGACGAGTAAATAGAGAGTCTTTAAATAAATCCCTTAATCTTTGTAAACTTTTACTTAGAGCGGGTTGGGTGACCCCTAGTTTCTCTGCGGCTCTCGATACGCTGCCTTCTTCCATGATGGTGGCAAAGGCGACGAGTAACTTAATGTCTAATTTTAAGATGTCGTCTAGCTGCATAATCTTCTCAATAGCGTTATTTGTAAATAAAGGGCTTTGTCGTAGGTTACGACAAAGCTCTTTTCATATTTACAGTAATGATTGAACTATCAACGGTTCAAGGTCGATTAGTCGAATTCATTATGTGGGCGGTATTTTACGCGGAATAGTAGCGTATAAAACACAGGTACAGCGATCAGAGTCAAGATGGTTGCAAACCCTAACCCAAATGAAATAACAACAGCCATTCCTTCAAAGAAGGCGTCGAACAGTAATGGAATCATACCCAAAATTGTTGTCACGGCTGCC
This sequence comes from Marinomonas sp. GJ51-14, assembly GCF_055808695.1. Lineage (NCBI taxonomy): Bacteria > Pseudomonadati > Pseudomonadota > Gammaproteobacteria > Oceanospirillales > Oceanospirillaceae > Marinomonas > Marinomonas sp. GJ51-14. The sequence continues at coordinate 612,024 of NZ_CM147879.1, read as the reverse complement.
ATACAGACAGGGCGAACACGGCTGACAGCTGAATTGAAAATAGCTTCGTATTTTTCTGTACCTTGCTCGAGTTCGAAATTAATTTGATCAGCTAAGACGATACCGTTTTTCACCGTCATACCCGATAAACTCAAGAATCCCAATAGCGCCATGAAGCTAAACGCAGAGTTCATCACAAGCAATCCAGTAGAGACACCAATCAAGGCCAATGGTACACAAAACCAAATGGTCAGTGGCACACGAACCGAGTTAAACAACAGCACAGTAATGATGAACATGAACAGGTAGCCCATTGGTAGCGCACTGAAAATATTCGCTTGTGCATCTGTACTGCTTTCGTATTCACCACCCCATTCTAGGTTGTAACCTGGTGCTAACTCGATGGCTTCAACGTCACCACGAATACGACCAAATACTGCCATAGCGGTTTCATCGCCGAGAATGTTAGGGTCAGCCATAACAGTAATTGTACGTTTACGATCAAGACGTTCGATAATCGGGTTTTCCCACGTCGTTTCGAACCCAGATACCAAGGTTGAAAGCGTTACATAGGAACCAGAAGATGGACTGTAAATCTGCAAGTCACGAATTTGGTCAATAGACAGACGCTCGTTCTCTGGAACCGTTTGCATGATAGGCAGCAAATCTGTGCCTTCACGATATAAACCGATACGAGAGCCTGTGAAGTTGGTTAACAACACATTATCTAAGTCTGTTTTACTGATTCCTAAACGACGAGCTTGAGCATCGTTAAATATTGGGCGAAGCACTTTGACCGGTTGGCGCCAATCATCCTTGATACTTTCTAGTCCGCCATCTGCGCGATAGATTGCTTGGATTTGAGCACTATACTGACGCAGAAGTTTCGGATCTGGTCCACTAATACGAGCTTCAATTTTGGCACCACTTGCTGGCCCTAATTGTAGGCGCTGTAACTTCACTTCTAATTCTGGATAGTTTTCCTTCATTTTGAAGTAAAGGTCAGTCAGTAACTGCGGAATGGCCTCTTTGTTTTTCGTACGAACAATAAACTGAGCGTAGCTTGAATTCGTTTGCTCTGCGCTATAAGTCAGCATAAAGCGCAGCGCACCTTGGCCTGTTGTTGATGTTACGTATTCAATACGATCATCTTTCAGTAACTCTTGTTCGATTACAGATACTTTGGCGTAGGTATCTTCAATGTGAGTGCCTTCTGGCATTTGCACGTCCATGTAAAACATAGGCGTAGTAGAAGGCGGAAAGAAAGCTTGTTTCACAAATTGGAATGCCCAGCCTGAAGTCAATAAACAAGCTAGTAGCAATACAACGGTTGTCCAGCGGTAATGCATGGCTTTGTCTAACAGCCACTTATAACCTGTAAACATGAAGCCGCTATATGGGTCTATTTTCTCTTGTTCTTCATCATTGTCATTCGCTTTTGCGATGGTTTCTTTAAAAAACAAATCGCAGAAAAATGGTGTCAATGTGATTGCCGTTATCCAGCTTAGGAATAATGAAATCAGCAATACGTAGAATAAAGAACCAACAAACTCACCTACAGCGTCTGGCGACAAACCGATCGGTGCGAAAGCGGTAATCGCAATGACAGTAGCACCTAACAAAGGCCATTTAGTTTGCTTTACCACAGAGCTTGCCGCTTGGACTTTTGTCATGCCACGTTGCAAACCGATGAGTATGCCTTCGGTCACCACTATGGCGTTATCCACCAACATTCCGAGCGCGATAATCAGCCCACCTAAGGAGATTCTTTGAAGGTTGATTTTGAAGTAATCCATGACAATAAAGGTGCCAAGAATAGTCAGTAATAAGATCAGACCAATTAGAATGCCAGAGCGAATACCCATGAAAACCAAGAGCACAAGAATAACGATACCGACCGCTTCAGCAAGGTTTAATAAGAAGTTAGAAACAGATCTGTCTACTTCTTTCGACTGAAAATAAATGGCGTCCATTTCCATGCCGATAGGCTGTTGGTATTTTAATTCTTCAATACGTTTTTCTAGATGTTTACCAATGTCTACAACGTTAACACCAGAAGAGAACGAGATGCCTAGCAACAATGATTTTGCGCCGTTGAAATTCACCAAATGAGATTGCGGGTCGGTGTATTCGCGTTTGATCGTTGCAACATCACTCAGACGAATTAGGTTACCGTCTATTGGCTTACCTACAATTAGGTTTTCCAACTCAGAAATATCGTTGAATTCACCTGTTGGGCTAATGCGAATATATTCGCTACCGACTTTGACTCGGCCTGCGTTCGATACGCTGTTTTGGTTTGCCAGCAAGGTTTGAAGTTGGCTAGGTGCGATCCCCATGTTAGCTAGTTTAGAGCGCGAAATTTCAATCGTAACCTGTTCGTTTTGCTCACCTGCAACGCTTACTTTAGCAATGCCGTCGACCAAAACCAGTTCACGCTTGATGTAATCAACGTAGTTTTCTAGATCTTTGTATGGGTAGCCTTCACCATGAATGGCAAGCATAACTCCGTACACATCTCCGAAATCATCTAACACCATTGGTGTACTGACACCACTTGGGAAACTACCTGAAATATCGCGGATTTTTTTACGGACTTCGTCCCAAATCTGCTTCAATTCTTTAGCGCGATAAGTGTCTTTGATGGTGATTTGTACTTTCGAATAACCTGCCTTTGAGGTGGACTTGATTTTATCCACGTAAGGTAAGTTCTGAAGTTCACGTTCAATTGGATAGGTGACTTCTTCTTCTACTTGCTCTGGTGATGCACCTGGGTAAGTTGTAATGATTAAAGAGTCCTTAATCGTAAACTCAGGGTCTTCTAATTGTCCAAGACTGGTGAATGCCAAAGCGCCACCAATTAGAAGAATCAAGGTCACCATCCAGCTGGTGACTTTGCGCTTCATGAAATACGCTGCAATATCCATTATAGGCCTCTCTCACGTGTCCAAGGACGAACTTGCATTGACTCTGTGAGGGTATGAACGCCTGCTGTAACAACTCGGTCGTTTTCTTTAAGGCCTTCTAGAATCTCAATAGAATCACCGTGTAATACACCAAGTTTGACTGCACGCGACTCTACTTTTTGAGTGTCTTCGTTGAAAATCCAAACGGAGCTTTCTGACAAACCAGTTGTAGTGTTTTCGTGGCGTAATACGGCTTCAACTGGCACTGTGATGTGTTTCACTTCACCTAGAAGTTGGTTTAAGTCCATATCAATATTGGCAGTCATACCAGGTAAGAGTGTGTGTTCTTTATTGTCTTCACGAATTAGAGTTAAGGTCACATCATATGCTTTGGTGTTTGGATCTGGGGTCGTTTTGTGTTCTTTATAAATACCAGACAACTTGTCTTCGGGGGCCACATCAACAATGACCCTTGGGGCATAGTCTGATTGCGTTGAACGAATACTAACCACAAGGCTTTCAGGTACTTGGAAGTCGACTTCTAATTTGTCGATGTTCTGAATGTGCATTAATTTTTGTGTCGCACCGACATATTGGAATTTCTCTGTGTCGACAGAAGCAATTACGCCGTCAAAAGGTGCATAAACCTTAGTGTATTTGAGCTGGTTTCTTGCTGTTTGAAGTGCATTGTTTGCTTGATCCAGAGTTGCTTTGGAAGAGTCATACTGAGAACGTGTTGTCGCATTTTGCTCTAACATAGTCTGAATACGTTTGAATTGTGCTTCTGCTAAGCGCTGATTCGCTTGAGCCAACTCGATTTGCAATTGAAAATCTGTTGGGTCAAGAGTGGCTAATAAGTCACCTTTTTTAACACGTTGTCCAGAGGTTACATCTAGCTTGATGATCTGACCGCCAACACGAAACGCCAAATCAACTTCTTCACTAGCCTGCAACTCCGCCGGGAAGCGGCGAATATTGACTGCATCGGTTGATTTTATAGTGAGTAGTTTGACAGGACGAATGATTTCTTTTTCTACAGTGGTATCTGCTTCACTTGATGAGCAGCCAGTAATTAATAAGGCTGTGGTTATTGCAACGCCAGTCATCAGATTTATGCGCTTTACGCGATTCATTCATTGCTCCGTAAATTTTTTGGAAATAATAAGATGAAAGTATTTTATATCTCTTCCACTCGGATATGAATTTTTAAATATATATTAAAGATATATCTTCAGGGAATATCTTTGAAGGTTAGTATGATTTTTTATGTTAGCTTATTTTTAACAGGTCTAGGTTACTGTGTTTTTTCTAGCTCTTTTAAGAAGGTTTCTAAAACAAGGTTTGAGCGTGCGCCTTTTCGAGTAATAGACGAAAATTGCGTCACATAATGGCATTGGGTTGGCAAGATAGCACGCATACGGCCATCACGAATCCAGTGTTCTGCTACGTGGTCAGGCAAAAATCCAATGTAACGTCCCGTTAAAATAAGAAATGCGATACCTTCTCGGTCTGTGGCAGTTGCACTGGCTGTTAACGGTTGATGTTGAGTTTTGATTTCCGGTGTCTGTGCATAGGCCGGCAAAACAGCGTCGAATTCCTTGAGTTTAGCTTTGGATATCTTCTTATCGTCGACCCTAAAAAGGGGATGTGTGTCGCTGCAATAGAGTTTAGATTCCTCTTGGTAAAGGTGGTTATAATCTAATCCGCTGAGGATTTTTAGATCAGGAATTATACCAATATGTAAGGTTCCATCTAATACGCCTCTTTCCACATCATTAGGTGGAATCATTCTAATGTTAATTGTCACTTGTGGGCCTTTGTCTTTTAACCCAGCTAATGCTCTGGTGATACGAGTATGAGGTAGGGTCACCAGGTTATCTGTTATTCCTATGTTTAATTCGCCTTTTAAGTGCTGGTGGAGGGCGTTGATATGGGTGCGAAAATCCTCGATAGAAGATAAAAGTTGAAGAGTATGGTCGTAAACTTGACTGCCTTCGTTAGTTAGAGAAAACCCGGAGCGCCCACGTTGGCAAAGTCGAAAACCTAATCGTGTTTCTAAATCAGAGATAGCTATGCTGATGGCTGCACGACTAATGTTGAGCTCTACTTCAGCTGCCGAAAAGCCGCCAGATTCAACAACTGTTTTGAAAATTCGTAAGATCCTAAGATCGGCATCACTGACCTGACTTTTAAACTTTTTCATTTGTTTGCCTTTTTTGTTTTAGTCACAGGAATTTGGATGAAATTTAGTTAACTAAAAGATTAACTAAGCGTTAATAAAATAGGGTTTTTATAATCTATTACTCTGGCATAGTAGAGTCAATACAGATTCATTTATATAGACGAATACAGAGTAAAACCCTGTTCGTCATTATTTATTGAACGGTTTTACTTACTTATTTTGCCTAATTAATAGGGAGCGCTCATGGAAATTATCGGACATTTGATTGGTGGCAAGCTGTCACAAGAATCGACACGCACCCAAGATGTTTTTAACCCAGCAACAGGTTTAGTCGCGAAAAAAGTGGCTATTGCTTCGAAAGCGACTGTGGAAGAAGCTATTGCCGTTGCTCAAGCCGCTTATCCTGAATGGCGCAATACACCGCCCTTAAAGCGTGCTCGTGTAATGTTTAATTACAAAGCCTTATTAGAAAAACATTCAGATAAAATCTGTGAATTGATAGGTGCTGAACACGGGAAAATTTGTCATGACGCTGCAGGTGAATTGCAACGTGGTATCGAGAATGTTGAGTACGCATGTGGCGCGCCAGAATTACTTAAAGGTGAATTCAGTAAAAATGTGGGACCAAATATCGACTCATGGAGTGAATTTCAGCCATTAGGTGTTGTGGCTGGTATTACACCATTTAACTTTCCAGCGATGGTGCCTTTATGGATGTTTCCAATGGCGATTGTTTGCGGTAACACTTTTGTTCTTAAACCATCTGAGCGTGACCCAAGTACAGCATTGTTTATCGCCGAGCTTTTGCACGAAGCTGGATTACCTCCAGGTGTTTTCAACGTGGTAAACGGTGATAAAGAAGCAGTTGATACTTTATTAGAAGACTCTCGCGTGAAAGCCGTCAGCTTTGTTGGTTCAACGCCAATTGCAGAATACATTTACAGTAAAGCAAGTGCGAACGGTAAGCGTTGTCAGGCTCTAGGCGGTGCGAAAAATCACGCAATTGTAATGCCTGATGCAGATATGGATAACGTGGTAAGTCAATTATTAGGCGCTGCATTTGGTTCTTCTGGTGAGCGTTGTATGGCGCTTTCGGTTGCTGTAGCCGTAGGGAAATCAGCAGGTGATGCTTTAATAAGTAAAATGGCTGAAGCTATGAAGCCGCTTAAAGTAGGTGAGTGCTCAGACAAAACTAATGATTTTGGCCCTGTCATTACGCAAGAGCATAAGAACAAAGTGGTTGGTTTTATTGATAGTGCAGAAGCACAAGGTGCCACTGTGGTTGTTGATGGTCGTAATCCATCTGTTGTAGGTTATGAAAAAGGTTTCTTTGTGGGAGCGACTTTAATTGATGGCGTAACTAAAGAGATGGATAGCTATCAACAAGAAATTTTCGGGCCTGTTTTACAAGTGGTTCGAGTCGACACTATGGATGAGGCCATGGCGCTGATTAATGACCATGAATATGGCAATGGTACTTGTATTTTCACTCGTGATGGTGAAGCTGCACGTTATTTCTCTGATCATATCGAAGTTGGTATGGTTGGCATCAATGTGCCATTACCTGTTCCAGTGGCGTATCACAGCTTTGGTGGTTGGAAGCGTTCATTGTTTGGTGATTTACATGCTTATGGCCCTGATGCTGTTCGTTTTTACACCAAACGTAAAACCATTACTCAACGCTGGCCTTCGGCTGGCGTACGAGAGGGTAAGAGCTTCGCTTTCCCATCTTAAATCCCGTGCATTTCTAAGCTTGAATTCAGGCTATATTATTAGAAGTGTCTTTTGGACCGCTTATCTTTTGATAAGCGGTCTTTTTTTATCTAAAATTTTTCCAAGCTATTGTCCAAGGCTGTTTTATTTGTACAGGTTTTGATCTAATCTGATGGAATGTTACTATATTTTTTTAATTCATAAGATGCAGCATGGAGACTATAAAAATGCGTTTGTATGTGACTAAGTTGTTCACGTGTTTACTGACGTTTTCATTATTAGGTTGTGCTGCATCTTCTAGCCAAGAAAATATGAAATCTGTTGGCGAATTGAGTTTTGAAGTTAAAGATGACACTGCTTATTTGTCTGGAGTGCTAGGCAGTGATCTGGTTGATCGATTAAGTAATTTCGTAAAAGAAAACCCAAATGTCACTGATCTTGTTTTGGTGGATATCCATGGATCTTTTGATCAGCAAGCAACAATGGAAGGTGCGCGTTTGATTCGTCGTCTTGGTTTGAATACTCGTATTGCACCAACTGGTTTTGTGCTTTCTGGCGGTGTTGATCTATTCTTAGGTGGTGTAGAAAGAATTATTGGTGCGGGTGCTGGCGTTGGTGTTCATGCTTGGTCTGATGGTACTAAGATAAAAGCCGCAAACATAAACAGTGCTGATCCTGTGCATGCTGCCTATGTAAATTTCTATTTAGAAATGGGGGTTTCTGATCGCTTTTATTGGTTCTCACTTGAGGCTGCGCCAGACGATAGAGTGTATTTTTTGTCACCAGAAGAAGTGTATGATTTCCAACTTGCCACACAATAAAAATTAAAGCTGAAAATGCGGTGGATAATGTATGGAACAAATAGAACTGTTTACCATAGAAAGTCCCTGCAAAGGTGTTTGTGAAAACAGTGCGAAAGGTTTTTGCAAAGGTTGCTTACGTAGTCGTGAAGAACGGTTTCAATGGTTTTCTATATCCAATGAAGCTCGTCATGGCATTTTGGATCTTTGTAAGCAGCGTCGCGCTCGCTTATTGAAAGCGCGACAAGATCGTTTAGACGCCGATTCTGCAAAAGCCTTACCTTATGGAATGGAAGATGAGCCAGAGGCGGACCTCTTCGAACTTACTAATGATTAAAAATAAATAACTCGCTAAATAACTTAACGAGCTAGTTTTCAAAAATTGCATCAAGTGCTTCAGACAAGCGTTCCACACCAATTACTTTCATGCCTGCTATTGGCTTTTTCGGGCAATTGGCTTTTGGTACAACGGCTCTGGTAAATCCGTGCTTGGCCGCCTCACTGATGCGTTCTTGGCCTGATGGCACAGGGCGTATTTCTCCGGATAAACCTACTTCACCCAATACAACTAAATCGTGCGGTAAGACTCTGTCTCGGAAGCTAGACACGACAGCAGAAATTGCCGCGAGATCCGCACTGGTTTCCAGTACTTTTACACCACCAACCACGTTCAAATACACATCTTGATCTGCCGTATGTAAGCCGCCATGTTTGTGTAAAACAGCGAGTAACATTGCTAATCGGTTATGATCAAAGCCAACGGTAACACGTCTTGGGTTACCTAATGCAGAATCATCCACCAGAGCTTGAAGTTCGACTAGTAAAGGTCGTGTACCTTCCCATACCACCATAACCAGACTGCCAGCAGCTGGGTGATTGCTTCGGTTTAAGAAAATAGAGCTTGGGTTTTTGACTTCTTTTAGACCATTTTCGAGCATGGCAAAAACCCCTAGTTCATTAATGGCACCAAAGCGGTTTTTCATGCCGCGAAGTGTTCTAAAACGAGAGTCTTCAGAACCTTCCAATAAAACTGAGCAATCGACCATGTGCTCAAGTACTTTTGGTCCAGCTAATGTACCGTCTTTGGTGACGTGACCAACTAGTAGCACGGCTGTTTGGGTTTGTTTAGCAAAGCGGGTTAAGACTGCAGCGCTTTCTCTTACTTGAGATACGCTACCTGGGGCTGATTCAATACCATCCAAATGCATAACTTGAATGGAGTCGATTACCATGACTTTCGGTTTTACTTGTTGAGCGATATTTAAAATGGCTTCTACATTGGTTTCAGAAAGCATTTTCAAATTTTGTGTCGGCAAACCTAAACGCTGAGCACGCATAGCAACCTGTTGTAAGGATTCTTCTCCTGTTACATATAAGGCACTTTGTTCTTGTGCTAACCAGCACATGGTTTGCAGTAATAATGTACTTTTACCTGCACCAGGCGAGCCACCAATTAATACCACACCACCTGGAACCAAACCGCCCCCAAGAACACGATCAAATTCATGGGCACCAGAGCTAAAGCGAGGCACATCACCTAAATCAATGTCGGATAGATTCTGAATACCAGTAATCGCGCCCGCATAGCCTTGATAACGAGGGTCTTGATTGGCAGCAACGCGCGCTGATGTTTTACTAGAAGTGAGGCGTATTTCTGATAGGGAGTTCCATGCGTTACAAGCTTGGCATTGGCCTTGCCATTTTGCATAGTCGGCTCCACATTCATTACATACAAAAGCGGTTTTTGCTTTGGCCATGAGATTCTCTTTGTGTTCTTTGAGTCAATGTAAAAGCGTCAGTACGCTTTTTTTGAATAAGGTTGCACTATGGCGTCCATGTTATCACAGAAAATATAGCCGCAAAGGTGCGGCTATATAGCATTTTTTCTCGATAAGGCGCTTATGTTTTATACTTCCAATTAACAGAATAAAGGTCCGTACGACGATCTTTTAAGTTATTTACAGACCCTTCACTTCGTGTTTGTTTGAGCTTGTCTAGATCAAGATCTGAGAACATGATCATCTCTGTATTCGGTGTTGTTTCTGCCATGACCGCATCATGTGGGTAGGAGAAGTCAGAAGGGGAGAATACTGAGCTTTGTGCATATTGGATGTCTAAGTTTTCCACTTGAGGCAGGTTGCCACAGCTACCACAGATAACCACATAACATTCATTTTCAATAGCGCGGGCTTGAGCGCAACGACGTACACGCAAATAACCATTTTTAGTATCTGTCCAAAAAGGAACAAACAGAATGTCCATATCTTGTGCGGCTAATAATCGGCCTAACTCAGGGAACTCAACATCATAACAAATCAAAATACCCACACGGCCTGCGTCAGTATCAAATACACGAAGGTCGTTCCCACCTTGAATGATCCAGTCACGGCGTTCATGGGGGGTAATATGTATTTTCTTTTGTTCTTCTACTGTTCCGTCACGTCGACATAAGTAACTGATGTTGTAGAGAATGTCGTCTTCCATCAAGGGCATGGACCCTGTGATGACGTTGATGTTGTAACTGACGGCCAATTGCGACATTTCATTTTTAAAGCGTTCTGTAAAACTGGCAAGAAAACGAATTGCTTCAGTTTGGTTGCTTTGATCTGGGCTTAAGCCAATTAAAGGCGCGTTGAAGAATTCAGGGAAAAGCACAAAGTCACTTTTATAATCAGATACAGCATCAACAAAGTACTCAACTTGTTTGAGTAACTCATCAACACTTTCTACTTCTCGCATTTGCCATTGAATCGCACCAATACGAACTTGTGTTTTACGAGAGCGGATAACACTGGTTTCTGGTACGTAAAAAATGTTCTTCCACTCTAAAAGTGTTGCATAGCCCTGAGATTTTTCGTCCTCTGGCATGTAACGTTTTAGTAAGCGAGTGACCTGGAAATCATTCGATAACTGGAAAGTCAAAATCGGGTCGTAAATTTTGCGTTCACGCACGGCTTCTAAATATTCTGCCGGATTCATTTCATGGGCGTGTTCATGATAATTCGGAATACGGCCGCCGGCTAAAATCGCCCGTAAGTTATGTTGGCGACAAAGTTCTTTTCTTGCTTCATATAAACGGCGACCAAGACGGTAACCTCGATATTCAGGTGCAATTAACGCATCTAAGCCATACATAGCGTCGCCTAGATCGTCGTTTAGAATATTTTCTTTTTGATCGATCAAATCATCATAAGTATGTGGGTTACTGAAGCGCTGGTAGCTTACTTGAACAGACAAAGCGAGACCGACAATTTTGCCGTGATCTTCAAGGCAAATTTGCCCCTCAGGAAAATCTTTAATGAGCTTATGTATGGTGTGTTCAGGCCAAGCCCCGCCAATATCGTGATAAACCTTATCCATTAACGTTTTCACTTGTTCGTAATCATTGTTGGTGAGATTACGGATAGTTAAATGTAAGTCTTCTCGCATTTTGGCTCCTTTGAGGCGTTTATATATGCATAACAGAATACTGATGTGATCATAGCGCTTATTAGTGTCATGGGGGTGTTAAATTTGTTGTTTAGCCTCTAAAAAATGTAACAGCAGAAAAAAGAAAACCCCTGCCGAGGCGAGGGTCTTGATTAGAAAGCAGTTTGAACTTTCTCAATATATCTTAGAAGAGTTACTTCTTGAATTCAGGGTACGCTTCCATACCACATTCAGAAAGGTCAACACCTTCGTATTCTTCTTCTTCGCTAACACGAACACCCATGATGGCTTTGATGATCAACCAAACAACTAGGCTTGTTACGAATACCCAAACGAAGATAGTAAGAGCGCCAGCGATTTGTCCGCCGAATGTAGTACCGTCGTTTGTTAGAGGAACAGCTAGCAAGCCCCAAAGACCAACAACACCGTGAACAGAGATAGCGCCCACTGGATCATCAATTTTTAGCTTGTCTAGAGTCAGGATGGAAACAACAACTATCATACCACCAACTAAACCGATTAAAGTCGCGCCTAGTGCAGAAGGTGTATCAGGACCTGCTGTAATAGCAACCAAACCAGCTAGTGCGCCGTTTAGAAGCATAGTTAGATCGGCTTTACCGAACAAGATACGAGCTAGAATAAGTGCACCGATTGCGCCACCAGCTGCTGCTGTATTTGTGTTCAAGAACACCATAGCAACAGAGTTAGCACTTGCGATATCGCCAAGTTTCAAAACAGAACCACCGTTGAAACCGAACCAACCCATCCAAAGGATCAATGTACCTAATGTAGCAAGAGGTAGATTAGCACCAGGAATAGCACGTACTTCGCCGTTTGGACCGTATTTTCCTTTACGAGCACCAAGTACTAGAACACCTGCCAATGCTGCAGAAGCACCCGCCATGTGAACAATACCAGAACCTGCAAAGTCAGTGAAACCTAGGTCACCAAGGCTAAACATACCGAATACAGAACCGCCACCCCAAGTCCAGTTACCTTCCATTGGATAGATAAAACCAGTCATGACTACAGCGAATGCTAGGAAAGCCCAAAGCTTCATACGCTCAGCAACGGCACCAGAAACGATGGACATTGCAGTTGCTACGAATACAACTTGGAAGAAGAAATCAGAAGCGCCAGAGTAGATAGAACCACCCTCGAAGCCACCATCACGACCGGCAAAGTCAGATAGAGTAGAATCTACATCTACACTTTGAATACCAGTTAAGAACCACTCGCCACCGTACATTACGGAATAACCACATACTAGGTACATGATGCAAGAGATGGCAAACAAAGCCACGTTCTTAGTTAGAATTTCTGTGGTGTTTTTAGCACGTACTAGACCTGCTTCCAGCATGGCAAAGCCAGCTGCCATCCACATAACCAGTGCGCCACACACCAAGAAGTAAAAGGTGTCCATGGCATATTGTAAGTGAAAAATTTGATCTTGCATGTTTCGCCCCCCTAAAGGCTTGTAAGATTCGAACAGTATTAAACTGCTTCGACGCCAGTCTCGCCGGTACGAATACGGACCGCCTGTTCAAGGTTAACGATAAAGATTTTACCGTCGCCGATTTTGCCAGTGTTTGCAGCGCCTGTAATGGCTTCAACAACTTGGTCTGTCATGTCGTCTGCAATAGCAAGTTCGATTTTTACTTTAGGTAAAAAATCTACAACATATTCCGCGCCACGGTATAACTCTGTGTGGCCTTTTTGACGTCCGAAACCTTTTACTTCTGTAACGGTGATACCTTGAACACCAATTTCAGAAAGTGCTTCTCGAACATCATCCAGTTTAAATGGTTTGATGATGGCAGTTATAAGCTTCATACCCACTGTCTCCCTTTATAAAGTCAGTTTTATTGTTCATATCGCAGGTAAATAGCTTTATTCAATATGCGTGCCAGCTATTGATGTGTCCTTAGATTAAAGGCTTTGTAAGGATTTTGTCGGCTTTTGGGAATTAAAACGAGTGGTGAATCGCTCTGTTTAGTGCGGCATATTGGGCTGTCTTTATATTATGTCGCTTCAATTTAGTGCGACTTCTTTATTTATCTGCGCCGTTTTGTCTTGTAAGTACTTTATCTTCTTGCTTCTAATCAATAAAAAGAACCGCCTAAAAAATCATAGGTTGGCTTTATTTAAGGGCTTTGCATCAAAAAAATTCATTCAATGGAAAGTTTTCGCACAAAAAAGAGGCGGAAAATAATGGGGCAAATCAAAAATGCACTCTTGTTGTTTGTTGAAAACCTTTAGATCACTGATTGATAAACAAGATGACTTGTTTGTACCTTTCATCGACCTCTATACTATGCACACTATTAAGTAAGACTGTGTATTATTTAGGTATTAGTCAGACAACGTATGAGAATGACATGATTGATCAATTTATTAAGCAACTAGGTTCTGGTTTAGAGCAAGCGGCAGAGGCATTAGGCAAATTACCAAAAGAGGAAATCGAAGCTCAGTTACATGAAGTGGCTCGTAATACGCTAACTAAAATGGACTTAGTTACGCGAGAAGAGTTCGAAGTGCAAGAGGCCATGTTGGCAAAATATCGAACCAAGCTTGTTGCTTTAGAAGCGCGTTTGAATGAACTGGAAGCTGAATCAAAAAGCTAAGTTAAATAAGTAGGCTTTAGTTCTGCTGTCTATTTCCAACCCTGCTTCCAGTTATCAGCAGAAGACAGTGATTGCCAAGGCAAGCAATATTGGTGTTTATTGATGACAGCCTCAATTACACATTCAGTGACTTTGTCTTGTTCATCACGAATTAGCTCAGTGACAATAAAATGCTTCTCTTTGTGAGTGGGTGATGTGGAAGTCCATTTAGACAGAAGTAATTTGTTCGGGTTTATTTGATGCATATTTTTAATTCAACCTTTTAGTTGGTTCTTTTATTGTATGTAGAGCGAATAGAAAAACGAACATCTAGAAAAACTGTATACGAGAATAATGACGAAATGGATTGTTCGTCATACATTATTTGCCATACATGGTTTGTCATGAATAGGCACAAAATACGATCAAGGAGTGATCATGAGTTTAGCTACTATTTACAGTCGTGCCCGTGTGGGCGTGTCTTCCCCTTTGGTTACCGTTGAAACTCATATTTCAAACGGCTTACCTTCCTTAAATATAGTGGGTTTACCCGAAGCGGCTGTGCGTGAATCTAAAGATAGAGTGCGCAGCGCAATTATTAACAGTCATTTTGAGTTTCCCACTCGTAGAGTCACCATCAACCTTGCTCCTGCTGATTTACCTAAAGAAGGTGGGCGTTATGATTTGGCTATTGCCATTAGCGTGCTGGCAGCATCAGGTCAATTAGGTGAAGTTCATTTAGGTGATATGGAATTTATTGGTGAGTTGGCTTTGTCTGGCGATATTCGAGGTGTCCCAGGTTTATTACCTTCTGCCATTGCTTGTCATAATTCGAATCGACAGTTAATTTTGCCAGAAGACAATCAACAAGAGGCGGCATTAGTCGAGGGCAATTCTGTATTTGCCAAACACCTAACTCAAGTGACGGCGCATCTTTTGAAGCTTTCTGCCTTACCTACCTGTGTTTCCAAGTCCGTCGAACCTTTACCTTTAGATCACAAAGATATGCGCGATGTGAAAGGGCAATATCAAGCACGACGTGCGTTGGAAGTCGCTGCAGCAGGTGGTCATAATCTGTTGTTTATTGGTCCTGCTGGGACAGGGAAAACCATGTTGGCTTCGCGATTACCAAGCATTATGCCCACGATGACAGAAGAGGAGGCTTTGGCCGTGGCGTCTGTGCAATCTGTCGCGGGGCGAAAAATGGGGCTGGATTGGCATTGGTCTGAACGTCCATTTCGGTCTCCTCATCACTCTTGTTCTGCCGCGGCGCTAGTAGGTGGTGTAAGGAATATTGCTATTTGATAATGAATTATTACAATTGATATTTCATAGTGATAAATGATATTGAAAATTCCGTTGATGTAGAGATTACTTAAATGAAAAATATGTTCATTACCAATTAGTTTAGAATTGATCGAGGATGTGAGCGGTGAGAGAGTAATAAGCCAGCTATATTTTTGGCTTCTATTGGGCTTTTAGAAACATAAGTGGTGCTGCTTGACTTGATAGCATTCCTCCTAGATTTTCTAATGGTTTCTTTTATATATTATATGTCTGTTTTTAGGAGCTCCAAAAATGCATCTTTTGCTCTGTGATAACCTGTTTCTTTATTCCATATGAAAAAATTATGAATAGGTTTTAATTCAGCAAATGAGTACCCTTTTATACCGCCTATTGACTTAAATTGTTCATATATACCTTTAGGGACTAATGATACTCCAGTCCCAGAGCTTACACACCCAAGAATAGTTCCATAGCTTGCTATACTGGTGATGGGGACAAAAACATCGCTCTCTGAGAGCCAAATTTCTAGCGCTTTCCTATATGGGCAACCATCAGGCCACATATAAATATTCTTGCCAATTAGACTTTCTGCTGAATCAATATTATTCAACATAGAAGATGCGATTATGATCAATTCTTCTTCATAGATCTTTTCACAATTAACCTTTGGGTGAGCACTTTTAATTGCAATAACAGCACCGTCAATTTCATGGTTTACAACCTTGTGTTCTAAATTTTTCCATGTGTCAGTAGAGAACTCAATTGTAACTCCTGGATAAGATTGATGATATTGAGATAATAGCTTAGGTAATCTACTTGTTGCTGAAGATTCAATGGCTCCAATACTAAGCTGACCTATAGGGGGAGTCGGAGCTGATGGATCTTTTAGCCTCGTTACAAAGAGTGAGGATTTTATTTGTGTACTCTAAAAAAATGATTCCAGAAGGGCTAAGGATCAAACCACGTCCTTTTCTTATGAACAGTAATACTCCTAACTCTTCCTCTAAATGTTTGATCCTTGTTGTGACGTTTGAAGGGACACAATGGAGTTGCTCCGCAGCTCTTGCAATGCTTCCAGTATCTGTAATTTTCTTAAACATTCGTAACTGAGATAGCTCCATGATTGATCACTTTAAAAGACTTGTCGAATCAATATAAGTCACTTTTACTTACCTTTCTAGCACATTATCTTTATTAGTAGGGAGTAGCAAAGCGTGGAGACACGATAATGAAGGTTATTTAGGATTTTTTGACTATAAGGAGCTCACATGACTACAGATGTAATTGAACGACATCAAAAACCTTTATTATCTAAAGGTTCTTTTCAAGGAATGCAAGAATTTGGTGAAGCATTTATTTCCAAATTACCTAGTCATATAGAATCACTAAAAATACATGGGCGAAAAATTTCTGGTTTAGAAAAAAAAGATCCTGTATTTGCCCAGGTTGATAATGTTGATGCAATTCAAAGCATGATGCTTGAAGTTCTTCTTGACCCTATTACACGTGAAGCTCAGTTCCATACTGAGAAAGCATTCATGGCTTTGTTAGACAAGGATGTTGTTGATGTAGGTTTGCTTAAATTCTTCAATGGGTGGAATGAAACTCATAAGACAACGAGCTTAGTGTCAGCAAAGCTTATTATGCGCCTTGCTGCTGATACGGCTTTTATTCATCCATGTAAGTCATCAGGCTACTCTTTAACTATGGCTCATATGTATGAAGTTGCAAAAGATGATTTTGGTTTAGGTCACAAAGGCCATGATGGAATGTATAAATATTTGGCTGAGGCTTTTGGTTGCGAACAATGGATTAGTCCTAGCTATCAAATACAGGAATGCAATGATTTTTCTGATTTTCTTTATTCAATAGGAGTAAATAGTCACAAAGCACCTGTTGAATCAACTGAATACATTCAATCTACCCTTAGTGCAATGATGGTTTCGATATCATCAGAGCTTTGGAATGGAAGGGAGTATAATTACATTGCTCAATATATTGATAAAAAGCTTCTGAAAATAAAACCCTTTTTGGTTGATGATGATAAAGCATTTAAAAATGCTAGAAGTTATATTTTTTCTCACTCGAGTGAAGTTGAAAACAAACATGGGTTACATGCTTTAGCTGCCGTATGCGTTTATTCTCAACTATACAATATTTCTTTTGATATTGATCAATTGAAACTAACAATGCTCGATTATAACTCAAAAGTTGGTAAAACTTTTTGTGCTCTTCATCAAGCTCTTACAGAGTAAAACAAATAAATATACATATCCCTATTATAAGACTCAAGTATCATTTAGATAGAGGGATATATCTTTAGCATTACGGGTTTAATATGTCCATTGATCTTTATACGTTAGGTTTGTTTTCATTTTTCGGTGGATTAATTGACGCTGCAGTTGGAGGTGGCGGGCTAGTTCTGATGCCTGCCTTACTTCATGCGTTACCAGAATACACAATCACAACTGTATTCGGAACGAATAAAATAGCTGTATGGGCTGGTACATTATCCTCAATATTTCAGTATATGAAACGCGTTAAAATTGTTTGGAAAATCGTTATACCTACCGCTTTATCTGCTTTCTTCTTTTCCTATTTAGGAGCCACATCCGTATCCTTAATTCCCAAGGAAATAATGCAAATAGTGGTATTTTGCCTTCTTGTTACAATGGCCATTTATACGTTTGTAAAAAAGGATCTAGGAAAGACGCATCAGCAGTTAATAGGGAATAAGGCAGAAATAATCAAAGGAATGATTTTCGGTGGGCTGATAGGATTTTATGATGGGTTATTTGGACCAGGTAGCGGTAGTTTTTTAATATTTCTATTTGTTCGAGGGTTTGGTTTTGATTTCCTAAATGCATCGGCCTCAGCAAAACTAATCAATATGGGGACATTTACTGCTGCACTCTTGTTTTTCATCCCCTCTGGAAATGTTCTGTGGTGTGTGGGGCTACTGGTAGCTAGTTGTAACATTCTTGGGGCAATTGTCGGTGTCTTTCTCGCTATTAGATATGGAAGCCGCTTTATCCGAATTGGCTTTTTAGTGCTGTTGGTTTTCTTGATTGGAAGAATGGGGCTTGATATTTTTTATGGATAAAGTCTCGATTTGAAAGGTTAATGATGAACTCGATCAATCTTTGCAAATAAATGGCAGTCTGTGAAAATATATAGTATTTACGTAACTTATCTAGATATGATTATTTCTTTACTAGGTCGCATCTAGATAGGTTTAGTTTATTGAAGGAACAAAAGGAAAGCAAATGAACAAAATATTAGTCATTGCCCTAGGCAGTTTTTTATTAGCAGCATGTAGCACAACTCCAACAGGGCAGGTGGAAGCGTTTGGCATGGCTGCAGAGCAAGTTACATCTGATATCGATATTGTTCTCAGAGAATTTCGGGAAGCAGGTATACAGCAAGAAATTATCGCGCTCTCACATGAGGGAGGTAAGCTGACACTTAGTAGTTTAGAGCCACTAAATAAACAGTTAATTAAAGCCACTAACTATAAAAACAATGCTTTGGTCCGGGCTAATGAAGAATTGAATTTATACGCCAAATCACTAGTTGCGTTAGCTAACTCAGGATCAAGAGAAGAGTATTCTCAGTTGGCCTTGAATTTATCCACTTCAATAACAGGCATGAATGAGCAATACAAAGTTCTAAGTGATAATAGTAAAGATATTATTGATGACCAGTCTGCCAGTAAAATTAGTAGAGTAGTTGGTGAGATAGGGTACTTTTATACTCAAAATAAACGCGCAGAGGCTTTGAGAGAAATAATAGTTAATACCGATGATGCTGTTCAGGAATTAGGAAAAATCATTGATCAGGAGTTTTTGAGGGGACTTATTGAGAGAAAGCTGTATCAGGTGCGTGCTTTTGAATTTGAAGGTATTTTAGCTGACTATAATGCAGGATTGTCTGGAACGACAATAGCGCAACGACAAGTTATTTTAGCTAATATAAAAAATAAATATATTAATTTGCAGGCCTCTACTGCTTCTGTTGAGCAGGCAAGGATATCTGTTAAGTCGGTAATGTCTGCGCATGGAATATTACGTAAAGAACTTGAGAATAATGATTTTAATAGTAAATCAATATTACGTGCAGTGAGTGATATTAAAGAGGTGCATGGCAGCTTTGATGACATCGAAAAATTAGTATTAACATGTAAAACTGAAATTGTAACTGATCGTGCAAAAGGCATGTTCTGCAAACCTTAAAGCCGGCACCATAAATAGTTAAGATATATATTGGAGAAAAATATGACTGACACTACAAGTACTATAGATATGCTGGATGACATTCAAAAGTTAATGAATGAAATCGGTGAGCTATGGCCGCTACTTTCAGAGCAGGACGCTATTGAAGCCGAGCAAAGACGAAAATTACTAGCTAATCGTCGCGCTTTACAAGAAAAGTATGATGAAATTATGGATGGTGCGTTAGATAACGGATCAGAACCATTAAATGCAGTGATTTTAAAGCTTAGAGAGGCTGCGAAACAATCAAAAGACGCTAAAGAGAGCATTGACGCTGTTATGGACACAATTAGAAAAGTTAATTCAGCTATAGATCAGTCATCTAAAGCTTTAGAGTCACTCGGGTCTATTTTAATATAGTACGATTGCTTGCGAAATTAAAATAAGAGGCTTCAAATCCATTGAGGCCTCTTATTAATCGATATCACTCTTAAAGAGAGTTGCCGAATTTACTGACTGCTTCAACAACTTCAGTGGCACCGGCTTTAATTTTAGTCATGACCTTTCCAGATTCGGTCGAAAGCTCTAGTCCTTCATTACTAATAACCATACCTTCGCTAATGAGGCTAACCGCTCTTTTCGTAAGCTCTTTATTCTCAGTGACAACAGAGATAATTTCTTCTGTAGATGATGTAGTGCGAGACGCTAGATTTCTTACTTCATCAGCTACAACTGCAAACCCTCGTCCCTGCTCCCCAGCACGAGCCGCCTCAATGGCTGCATTCAATGCAAGTAAGTTGGTTTGGTCGGCAATACCACTAATATTTGAAACCAAATCTCCAATTTTATCGGATTGTTCATTTAGACGAGTGATTCCTTCACTAGCAGCTTGCATCTGCTCAGTCAGTTCTTTCATTTTCATAATTGTTTGATCAATAACACCACTTCCTATGTTGGCATTGTTTACAGTGTTTTTTGAAATTCCATAGGCAATCTGGGATGTTTCACTGATTGCAATTTCACGGTTAACTAATTCGGTTATAACTGTTGCGAATTTAATTACTTTGTATAAGCGCCCATTTTGGTCATGGACGGGGTTATAAGATGCTTCTAACCAAACACTGCGACCAGAAGCGTCTATTCGCTCAAATCTTGATGAGAAAAATTTTCCTGCTCTCAATTCATCCCAAAAACGTTGATACTCAGGTGACTCTGCTTCTTGTTTAGAACAG
The DNA here is from genome assembly GCF_055808695.1 of Marinomonas sp. GJ51-14. Taxonomy (NCBI): domain Bacteria; kingdom Pseudomonadati; phylum Pseudomonadota; class Gammaproteobacteria; order Oceanospirillales; family Oceanospirillaceae; genus Marinomonas; species Marinomonas sp. GJ51-14. The sequence continues at coordinate 591,682 of NZ_CM147879.1, read as the reverse complement.
AACATTCGATGATGTTGTCCTATTATTGTATCCAATGAATACCCCATAGAGTTGGTGAAGTTTTCATTCGCAGTAATGATCGTTCCATCGAGGTTGAATTCTATTGTCGCTGTAGACCTGTTTAGAGCAGAAATTAGATCCTTCATTTCATTAGAATGTGTAATGGTCCTAGTAAGCTCGGAAGAATATACTTCAAATTGGACGTTATTTGAGCTAGGCTTTGTAATGGGTTGCACAATTGCCCTAAGCCAAACTCTATTCCCACTCTTCGAGTCAACTTTAAGTGCTCCATGCCAATGCGTTTTTTTCGAAATGGCTCCCATCACGCCAGCTATATTCTTTTCGTTAGTTTTAGTCTCTGGCAATATTTTAGATAAAGATTTACCTACAACCTCATTAAGAGAATACTCAGTCGATTTTAAAAAAGGTCGTTTGCATTGGTTATAACACCGTGTTGATCCAATGAAAAATAGAGCATTTCTGATCGCAAATCCGTTTTCACTGACTCGAAACTACTTAACTCTTTCTCTAATTCTAATATGCGAGCGTTTAGCTTTTTTTTACCAAAAAACATATGTTTACCCTACAACCTATAAATAATACTGAGTTTCTGAAAATTAATTTTCATCTAAATATCTATGTACTTTGATTTTACTTGATATTGTTTTTTTTTTGAATTAATTAAACCTAAAAACAGAATATTATATTTAAAAATGAAATTTTTATAGTTAAATCCTAGATCTAAATTTTACTGTGTTCTAGCAGACACCTATGCCACAACCTTAGAGATAGTTAAAGCATCTGAAATGAGGAAAAGGGTTTATCAATTGGGTCTAGAGCTATTTGGTGACGAAGACAAATGGAAATCATGGATTAAAGCACCTGCACTAGCGTTAGGTGGTAAGTTACCAGAGTCGATTATGGTTACTAAAGAAGGAATACATAGAGTAAGTGACCGTTTGGTGTAGATTGGCCACGGTGTTGTGGTTTTAATGGTTGGTGTAGCTATCTTATAAGCTGTACTCAATTATACGTCAGGATTTTTTGCTTATAATGAACTTAGGTCTGATCTGTATTAACTAGGCCCTGATCTATCAAGACTGTTAGTGTCGCCGTCGCTTGATTGATAGCTGTCTGTCGTTTATTGAAAGCATCAAACTCTGCTGCCTTATCCTCATACCGAGCAATGACATTACTTAAGGCTTCAATAATGATCAGGTTTTCGTCATAGTGTTCTAACAAGTCTTCTAAAAGTATAAGGGCTTGTTGGTGCTCACCAGTGCTCGATATGCCATTCAGAATAGGCAACTGGGTTACTATCGCTTTGGTCATTTGCGTTATTTCATTTGTAACTAACATTATATTTCTCTATGGTTGCTAGGATTAATTGAAGTAGCTTTAGTAGAGGCCAAACAGGTCCTTATTTATGAACTACATTTCATTTTTTGTTAAGTGAGATTATTTAATTTTTAATTTAATAATAGCTTTCTTAATCAAGGTTAAATCGCCCAATATTTTCAATGATATTTTTTCGGTCTGTCATGAAGTCAGGGTCTGATTTTACTTGGAACGGTTGATTCCACTTCCTGTGCGTTTTTTAAGATCCTTTATGAGATCGAACAATAAAAGGGAGTTTTAATTCATTGAGTTGATCTATTAGTGCTTCAGCGAGCTCGTTATCAACATTTAGAAACATTTCATCAGCATGAGCCGTATGAGAATTTAGCCCTTCAAGTAGCTCAGCCTCACTTAGTCGATTGTCATTTACTTGACTATTTACCCGCTTAATCATAATTCTGCTTCCTAAGGCACAGACCTCGACATGTGACCAGCCATTTTTAGTAGCCATATCACGAATCACACCAATCAATTCTGCTTGAGTCTTTAGATTTAGAGCTTCCTCGTCGCTCGCAGCCACCACTTCAAATATGTTTGAAAATTTTATTGAGGTCATAACGTACTACCTAAAATATCATCGATTGCCAGTTTGTAGTATAGCTGAGGACTGTCTGGAATGCTGGTAGCAGCCGAAAGTGGACTTCTGGCTTGTAAGCCCAGTTATTTGTACTTATATTAAAAGCTTGGTTCTGTTGGAAGCTTGTTTCAACGTAGTCTGCTATGTCAAAAATACATGAAATGTGTCAACACAAGAAATGATTAGTAAGAAGTAAAGCGGTGTGGTTTTTGATGCCCATAGCAAAAAATTTCCAATTATATGAAAAAATATAATTGTATATAATTGGAATATTAGAAAAGTATTCTCTCAGTTTTTTAGCAATTCACACAGGCAACTAATGTCTAGAAAACTTTGGGAAGCCCACAACCCCTTGGTGGCATTGGAGACGGAAGAATGAACTATCTTTTTAAAATATCTATGCTCATAGTAACTCTTGGTTTTACCTCTTACTCTTGGGCATTCCAGTGTGGAAGTCATACTAGCTTTGGTGTGCCGTCTTCGGCTGATCAGTTGTTATGTAGGCAAGGATACGCTTTAGGTTACAGTTATGAGCATCGTGGCCCTGCGTGGGTTCAGTATTTAGTATCAAAAGAAAGTGTTGAAGCCAGTTGTTCTTCCCAACCCAACTTTCGCAATGATCCAGACATTCCGGAAGAATATCAATCAACTAGTCATGATTATACTAACTCTGGATATGATCGAGGGCATATGGCTCCTAGAGCAACCGTTGACTTTAACTGCTCCTCAGAAACGGAAAGTGTTTTGTACTCCAATGCCTCTCCTCAAGACCCAGGACTTAACCAAGTTGGTTGGAAAAAGCTAGAGGAGAACGTTAGGAGTTGGGCGGAGCAGAGACAAAATCTCTTCATTATAACCGGTGCTATATTTCATGGTAATAAACGTATTCGAGATCGAGTGTCAGTCCCAAGCCACTACTACAAAATCATCTACGATCCTGCCCGAAAGGAGTCTATTTCCTTTCTTTTCCCCAATGAGCCATTAGCAACGTATGACCTTGATAGAGGGATCGTAACTCTTTCTGAGATCAGCGACTTAAGCAGCCAGAGCCTAAGTCTCATGTTTGATGTACGTAAAGAGTATAGGGAGCTAAATTTTTAGTATACCCAACAATAGATTGGTGTGCTTGCCTCCTATGAACTGTTTTAGTCTAAGAGGTTGAACGGCGCTCTCAGATCTTCTAGTCTACAATTTAAACAGTTAATATGATCTTTCAAACCGTTCAAGGAGGAACAAATGGAACAACTCAAACGATTGCTCACAGATTTGGAGCGTATTTCATTTCAAGATATATCCGAAGTACCAAAAGAAAGGCAGCACGAAGTTGCTGAGCAGATAGAACAACTGCAAGAGAGCCTTTCAACACTAAGTCAATTTAAGGAAAATACTGTCAAAGCTCTCTAGTGCAGAGTTGGGGTGGCTATGTTTTTATGGTAGAAAAGTATAAAAACATAGTCTAACTTTTAGTAACTGCAGGGGGAGGAATATCTGCAATCTCTCTTTGATGGTAAATGACAATTATCCTCAATTCTGTGTAGAGTTGAGGATAATTTAGCTTAGGACTCTGTGGGAAATAGGATCGAGTTTATCAAACTATAAGCATGGGTAACTTCCAATGTATTTCAAGTTTCGATTAGTTTCATAGTACATATATTGCCTTTGGCTTTTTTCGCTAGCCAAATGCTTTCTCTTCCTATAATTATGACAATCATAGGTAGAATTACAGGTAGGTGATTATGCCATGTATTTTTATCGATTATTGAAGGCTTTGGATGGTCTTCGGGGTGTGTATGCCACTCACCTAGATATTGCATTTTTCCTGAGGAATGAGAATAAGCGTCGTTTATCTTTTTTTGATGATGCTTTCCAAGCCTATCAAAAGAATATCTACTACGTTTATCGCCAATTCCTGGTTCTGAGATATCCCAAATAACAATGTGTTGTCCTCTTCGTTCTCCGATTAATACGCCACCCGCTTCGCTGCTCTCTCTTTTTAGCTGTTTATAAATGTAAAATCGGCGTAGTGCACTTGGCATGATAACAACCAAATTTTCATGTTCATCTCCAAATACCATTTCAACATTATTCATGGCAAATGGTGCAGTTTATGTGAGGGGGTAATAACCTCGATTTACGTGAGCGGCTACCATCAAACATGTGTTCGTTATAAGTCCAAGGAAAAGTTTTTTCTAATGAATGTAATACTGCTTCTTGAATCAAAGCGGCTGTAACAATGCTTACAGATGCATCGTAAGGAGTATAAGAGCTGCCGCAGCTAATGAACCTTTCAGCTTGTTGTTCTAAGCTCTGAAATCTGAGGTCCAAATTATTTTTATAAAGGGATGGTGTTGATAGTAAACAGCCATAGCAGCTATTTCCTTCGTCTATAAGAACTTTACTAGCTCGTCCATTTCCATCATTGAAGCCATGTATCAAGAGCGGCCTTTCATTTTTTTCGATTTTTCTAACGACTGCTGCTAAGCGCTTTGATATAGGGGGGCGACCAGTAGCGTCAATGATGATGTCATATCTGCTTAATATATTTGGTTCCACTGGAAAGTTAAAGGCGAACCCATGAATGTTCTTCTTAATGTGCGTGGATGAGTTAAGTGACGCAGCAACAGCCGATGCTTTATTAGAACCAATGCTCGCAGTTGTTAGGCAATGACGTCCAAAGTTATGGGCTCCAAAACTATCGCCATCAAACAGATGAAAACATCCGCCTTCACAACCAGCACCTGATCGAAGTAGCAATTCTGCTGTATAACCACCAATTGTACCGCACCCTATGAGGGCAATTCTTTTCTTGTTCAAATTACCAGATCGTGATTTCGGCATATTTCTATGGAGAATAGTGTCTTTATCAGCTTTTGTGATTTTGAATCTTTCGAAGCTTCTTGTTGCAGCCTTGCTAGATAAAGCGAATAGGAGACGCCTTTGATTAGGAAGATTTTTATGAGACTTTAGTGATAATGCACCCAAGTTTAATTCAACTAATACTCCAATAATATCCTGATTTTCAATGTCCAATAAAAGCATATGCTTCTTAGTGTTTGGTTTACTTGATAAGTATTTTAATATACGTCTACAGCCATAAGGATCAACACTACTGAGCCAGTCAAAAAGTTGCTTTAATCCTTCCGGTGGCCATGATTTAGCTTCTAATGAAGTTGGAGTTATCTTGAAGTAAGCAGAAGCCACATAATAACTTTCTTCTGTTATTTCAAGGTTTCTTTGGATTGTCCATAAAGCAACTCCATCTTTTTCTATGTCAGAGTAAATTATCCATTCGCGATCTGGAGATGATAGATCTTGTTTATTTTTTAACTCCATTGAATGGCAAGATAACTTTGAAAATACCTTCTGAGGTGGAGGTGCTGTCAGTAAATACGCTTCCTTTTCATATACCCAGTATGATGCAAACTCACCTTCCATTTCAGGGTCTCTAGTCGAAAGACCATCTGTCAAAGATTGTATCGAATTGGTTAAGGTTCTCATAATTTGGCGATCTACATCGTTGTATGTCGCACTTAGATTATTGGGGTTCCAATCTCCTTCCATTTGTTCTACATAACAGAGATACCAACCGAAATTTACATGAGGCATAAGAACACCCTTGTACTCTTCAGGGAGCTCTATGATGTATGCAGTAGGGAGCTTTATATGAGGGTCATTTTGAATGCTTAAAGCTATTCTAAAAACCTTACCAGAGGGGTTATAGTCTTTAACATAGAATCCTTTTGACTTATCGTACTTACAAAGTGGGGATTTTTGTGGAATATACCGAGCTAAGGTGTAACGAAAACCACAGCTCAGCAATATCTGATGTATGTTATCTTTTGACAAAATTAGCCACTCGTAAATGTTGAGCTGATTGCTTGAGGTTTTGCTGATACGCTTGGTTCATCTTTAAAAGCAGGCGCTGCAGGCTTGGTAACGATAAGTTCGTGGTTTGATACTCGGTGGCCAAATGCTTCGTTAATTTTATGTAGAGAGGCAGATCTAGTCGGTGCTATTTCAGACTCAATTAAAATAGACTCTAACTCGCTCATTCTGTTAACAATTTCTTTCTGCGTTAAGTCTTGCTCAGAAAATGGAGGAAATAATGGTTTTTCGTCAGTATCGTCTGGGCTTTCTACACCAGCATTGAACGTTTCTGGTAATTTATTGGCAATCAATTTCATTGTTTCGCCAAAATTTGTCTCATCATGTGCATGTGTATCTAAAATTTTAACTGTTGCAGCCATTAGAGATATTGAGGAAGGACCACCGCCATTCCGCCACTGAGCATCCCGCCAAGACTTCATGAATCTGCATGATTTTTTTAAATGGCTACCAATACGTTTACTGCTTTGATTGAACCAATCTTCAACTATTTTAGGATCACTATTGGTCCATTTATTTTTATCGTCCCTTAATGCCAAATTAACGCACTCAGGATCAACTGCGTAATTGGAATATGACTCTAGCATTAAGTCTGATGAGTCGTAGACTTGTCTATTGAAGGCTTTTAGAACAGCCTCTTCTTTTTCTATAAACTGTTCTTCCGGAATTGCGTACATAGGAACATCGATGTGCATATTAGCTTCTGGGATTTTTATTCTCGCGCATGTTCTTTTAGCTTCAAATTCCCACCCACTATGTTCAGCAACTAATGATTTAAGAGAGGAATCGACAAGTAGCAATAGTAATTCATGGGCTATAACAGGCTTATTTTCAAATAAAGCCATAGGTAAATAAACACCATCATCAATATCAATTTCTTGTGGAGGTGAATTATATGGGAGATTGAGAGTGTCATATTGAAAACTACCTTGAGTCCAAAATCTAGGTTTCAGCTTTAAAAAATCAGTGGTTACATTACGATCCATGTTGTTTAGCAAGGTCAAAATGGTGTTTTGTTCGTTAGATGTTAAATATTTAATGGATGTATGAGAAATGTTTTCCTTCAATATAGAAAAAGACATAGAGTCATAAGATGCGGTGTTGTTTTTTGCAAGGTCCTGTATTTCTTTAAACACTGAGGTTATTCGGTGACGAACTGTTTTTCGAAGCTCTTTCAATTCTTCTTTTTTAGGCTCACTTAGCTTCAATTTACTTATTAGGCCTTCGCTTCTATTACTATAGTAACCATGTAAATCCCAAAGCATAATTGTTTTTCCTTTAATTAGATTTTTTCATGAATTGAGCTGCAGGCTTATCAAAAAAAGACTGTAGGCGTTGATTTGTAGTGAATTCATTTGTAGCTAGCTGTTTACCTCTGCTTGATAGGTTTCTAAGGCTACTTTCGCTTGCATTATCTATTGTAATATCTGAAGCTGCTTCATTAGGAATAGTATCATCTAGGTACACATAGTTATCTACTGCATTGTGAGTTCTAAGCTCACGTATGAGCATTGCTTTATGTAGTAACTGGTTTGCTGTCATGGTGGTTAAAACAAGCCGCTCTCCAGCTCCCCATAACCCCAAGTAGCCTTTCTTAAACCAGTTTTGACTACTAATTGCAGCAGGACTAATAGTGTATTCTTCTCCTAATGTTCCTATATTTAATATTTTAATGTCAGCAACTTTAGCTTGTTCAAAATCACTTTTCATATCTTGAAGAACTTCATGGAGACCAATAAAAGAAGGGTTGTTTGCTACTAACCCACCATCAGCAAAGTAAGAATCAATGTCAGGACAGTAATGAGGTGAGAAGTAAGTAGGGGCAGCAGAAGTCGCCATAGCCGCATCAATTAGTTTTAAACGGCCATCTCTGTTAAAATCTGGGTTATGAGGGGTTTTGAAAAATTGAGGTTTGCCTGTAGATAGGTTGACGGCTGGGATCATTACACGACGCTTTAAATTATTAAATGACATTTCAGGGTCTATCATGCTTATGACGGCATCATATAAAGGTTTGCTATCATATTTTGGCATAAAAATAGACCGCACCGTATTAACGAATTTCCATCGCCTTGGGAATATGTCTGGCGCTTTACTTCTAAATACAGACTCTAGCTCTCTTGCGCTTTTACCGGAGGCTAGCCCTAAAGCCAAGATACCTCCAATAGATGTCCCCGTGATAAGGTCAAAATAATCACCAGCTTTAACTTCCTTGAGACCAGTTTTTTCTTCCAATATACGTTCTATTTCAGCGAGTACACTGATGGTAAAAAGTCCTCTTGCTCCTCCGCCATTCAAGCTTAAAATTCTGATCGATTCATGACTATCAGGCATGTATTACTCCATTTTAAAGGTCAAGATTTACTATTTATATGGATGTTTTTTTAACCTTTCAACAAAAATAGGCGGAAATGTTTAAAAAAATAGTCAAATATGTTCTTTTAATTGTTTCTACACCGTATCTAAGGAAGATATTTTTGAATTGTTTCACAAGTGTATTCGAGAGTGTAAGTGCATCATGTTATTTGAATAACTACGTAGTTTTCTGACAATTATCTGGCTATAGAGTAATTTCTGAAGAGGATGCAGCAAATTATTACCTCAGAATTCGGTAGTTAAACTGGAGGAATATAGGTGTCTAGTAAAGGTATTTATCTTTTTATGTGGGGCTATCAATCACATTATAGAGTACACCTCCGAGAATTGACGCGGAAGGTACTTGAGAGCTTGGGTGCACCAGCTGATGCGGAAGTTTTACTGGTTGGCGCACGATGTCCTGATAGTAATGATACACATCCAATATGCGTGGAGCCAGAAGATGGAAAATGGCAGCTATCATTATTCGAGGGTCTACTGAATTCTATAGAGTCGAATTATCAAAATCATGAGTTACAAAATATGTTTTATGGTGATGATGCGAGCATGCGCGACAAACCAGAATGGATACGTCGTGATTCAGTCCGAATGTCAGTTAAGAGTGCTCTTGAAATATTTGATGAAGAGAATGATGTCACCTCTTTCTGCGGAGGTGCTAGGCGATTAGCTGATTATTATGTTACGCCTGTCATACAGATTCCCAATACAACATTATTACAGTTCCCTCCATTACGCCCTAAACCTAATGGTAATAGGCATCAAGTATATGGTTCTCGTAGTTTGATACATTCAGCGATTAACTCGGTTCTTCATGAGGCTACCGAAGAGTTGCAGAAACCAGAACCAGGTCGATCTACCTATTCTAGAATGAGGAATGAGCAAGAGATTGTTCGGATTGCAGCGAAAAATTTTTTATGCACACCAGGACTAGTCATTGAGAAACATCCTGTAGGTGACAGGCTTTTTGATGACTTAAACCTCGTTTCTTCACTCATGTATGAGGGCACTAAAGGTATAGGCATGTTAATTCTTGTTGATCCAGACAGTGATGTAGTCGAGTTCTTAGTTAGGTTTGTTAAGCCAATTCCTTTTAGTGAACCTAGATGGGTTCGAAAAGTATTACAAATGGCAACTACTGGTGTAGGAATCATTGCAACAACCACGTACATATATGGACTTGGACAATTTAAAGAATGTCGCGATCCCAGTGAACAAGATGCGTTTACTGTTGCATTTATTGATCACTACCATTGGGAGTTACGTAGCGGTGAACAGGTACTGCTTCGTAGTTACTATGCGGTACCTAAATTGCCACAGGAGCCTTTTGATAAAGCTGCTTTTCTCGCAAATTATGTAAGGTTGTTTCCAAGTACAACGAAAGAGAATGGATTGAACCTGTTTAGTCTGCTGATAGCTCAGTCTCGTCAAGAGCATGGCAGTATGATTGTCATTGCAGAAGATGCTGTGGAAGAGACTAGTAGGCTTAGCAAACAAGGCACGAATATACAGCCAACCCCGCTTACTAAATCTCTACTCCAGAGTGTAAGTGGCATTGATGGAACAATATTACTTGATCCATTAGGCTTTTGTCATGCTATAGGGATTATTCTTGATGGTGAAGCCACCGACCAATGTACTCCTTCAAGGGGATCTCGATTCAATTCAGCTATTCGATATGTAAAGTCGAGTGGCCCTCGAAGGCTTGCGATTGTCGTGTCGGATGATCGAACTGTCGATATTATTCCTCGTATTAGGAGTTTGGTGAGCAAATCAAAAATTGAGAGATATGTCATATTATTTGAAACGTCAACCTTTGATAACTATCATGATTATCTAAAATGGTTAGAAGGCCACCGTTTCTATATCAATGCAGAACAATGTCTCCGAATTAATGGAACGTTAGATCGTCTAGATGCTGCTCCAAAAGATGTAGGTCTTCTATATTTTGAAACGGAACGATTTGAAGTTCATCCAGAGATGGAGGATAGTTATTTAACTGACTAGTTTTTAATGGTAGTTGTAGTGGTCAAGTAAAACTGGTTGATTGCAGAGGTGCCAAGTAAGGTACGGGAATGTAAGAAGCCCCCGTATAAACAAACGACCCATTCAGCTTAGTGTTCCAGTCCTTTCATAAATCAATTTATTACACTTCGAATGTCATTCCCCGTTTTGGCATATAAACCAAAGCAGTTATGAATGGTAGTTTGAATGTAGCACATAGAAATGCCCCCACATAACCATTGAACTAGACTTTTTAGGCCCTACTTTTGATATGTCAATGAGTTGAAATAAATACCACATATCGTGTTTTTTGTTCTATTGTTCTATTGTTTTATTGTCTGTATATACAGGTTGTTTGAGACGGATATTGGGTTAGTTTGGAGGTGACATTTGCACGATTACGGGGTTTTTGGACACGACAGAGTGAATATTGGTCGTTGGCTCGGTGTTTGCTCGATAGTAGTTGCAGGGGGAATATCTCAATTAGCGTCTTGGGGTGCTTCTCTTTCAGGAGTTGAGGCTTTCTTAAAAGCAACTATCACAACCGGCGCAGCGTATTTTCTATTGCATTGGTTTTTCAATAAATATGCTTGGAAAATACCCTTTTTCAAAATTGCTAATTTGACAGGAGTTTGGGAAGTTCAGGGAAAGACTCTTGATGAAGATGGTTCCACCAAATTCAACTGGAATGCTGAAATTGGGATAGAGCAAAACTGGAAGCAGATGGCTATACACCTTAAAACACCAAACAGTCAAAGTGATAGTTACACTGCTATCCTATCTCAGAGACATGGTCCAACTGGGGGTGGAGACTTACATACAGCTATCATAACGAGCCTGAAGTTGAGGATCTTCATGAACTTAATCCTCATCGTGGCTATTGTGAAATTGAATTTAATAGAGAGTTAACTACTGCAAAAGCGTCGTATTTCAACAGTGCAGGACGACGTACTTTTGGGGCCATGATATTGAGGAAAACAGCATGATTGATTTTAACTCACGACTTAACTCTCTTAAAGCGCGTCGTCAAGGTTCACGAGAGCGTGCCATTCACGAGGCGATGGAGTCATTTTCGGCAAATCAAGCAATTCAAAAAGGCTCTGATGTTAGAGAGCGCGAGTCATATGAAAGACTTAATGAATAAGCTGGTGTTAAATATACTGTTGGCGCCATGGCTGCTGTAGATAAGAAGTACACTACAAAATCTATAACTGAAGGTGAGCGAGTAGCGGACAGCTTAATAAAAAGCCTTAATGCAAGAGGAGAGGATGTAATTAAGCGAATCCAAGGATCTGTCGCACTTGATATTCACATCAAAGGACACTCTGACGTGGATATGCTAATTCTTGTTCGAAATCCAATAAGTATAGAGCTCCCAATTGTCTATCAAGGAGCTTATGTTCTAGCAAAAGACTCTCGACCACTACTAGATATTGTGCGAGATGTACGCAAAAAATCCGAAATCATTCTTCCAGTTAACTTTCCCGCTGTTGATGTTGATTCTAGAAACAATAAGTCAATTTCTATGGAGGGAGGCAGTCTTCAAAGAAAGGTCGATATTGTTCCAGCGGTATGGTTCGACACTATTTCTTATCAAAGAACTCAGCTTGAGTACGACAGAGGGGTAAAGATTTACAATAAAGGTGACCATGAATTCATTCTAAATTACCCTTTTAAACATATTAAGCTGGTGAACGATAAGGACAGTTCCTGCTCTGGAAATTTAAAGTGCGTTATTAGACTTATGAAAAATTTGGTTGCTGATATGCCTGATTACAAGAATCGAGTAGCTATCAAGCTTTGACTTAGCGGCTATTGCATATCATATGAGGGGTGATGCATTGCAAATTCCGAGTTACGCACGATTAGGGTTAGTCGAGCAGCTACGTTTTCATTTATCAATGCTTAGTGCTTCTGAAGCTTATCGCAATACACTTAATGTTCCAGACGGGACAAGGAAAATCTTTGATAATGACGACAAGGTTGAAGCGTTGAAGGTGCTTACAGACGAAGTAGAAGCTCTTGCCCAAGCCATTTTCAGAGAGCTTCGTCCTTTTGCAATTCAGTACGATCCTTCTGAGTTCAAGAAAAAGCATATTGTAGTAGCTTAGTTTGATGATCTCATAAGTGCTTACTTTGCTAATGAAGAGAAAAGATCGATCTGACTTGCAAATAAGCACTTGATTATTGAGTTCTTCAAATAAAGCCTTTTGGATGATTTCTAAGATATCCAGTCTACCTGCATCTGATAGTTTCTCTAGCAGCTTAATAATTTCAGCAGATGTTTTGTCATTACATAAGAAGTAGCTAAGTGGAGCGTCTAGCTCTGTAGTGGTGATTCATTGTTAGTAATTAATATGGTCCAGCTTTAAGTACCTTATTTCAACCATCATTGAAGCGGTTAGCTCGGCCTAAAACACAAGACCCTCAAATGCAGTAGGGGAAACAATGTTTATTCAGCCTGAAAGCAAATATTTTTATCGATGTGAAACGAGGATTGGTTCACAGCATTACGACAAAAGCTGCGAATGTAAACGATCTTAATTCGCCGCCAGAACTCATACATGGAGAAGAGTCATTTGTCTCAGCGGATTCAGGCTATCGGGGCGTGGAAAGACGTAAAGAAACGAACAATAAAAAGCTAGATTTGCAAACAGTTTCTAGATTACATTGATCGTATCGCCTATTACACCTTTTAAGAAACATCGTCTGAGTTTTGCTCCTGTTTTTAAGTTACAATATAACGCCTTAATATTGACCTAAGATTACTCGTTAAATTATTTGCCCATGTAGATAATTCTGTCTCTGAAAGCGTGTCTGACGTGGAAAGATATTCAGGATGAGTTAAGGATGAGTGCGTGTAATTTTGAAAATACTCTTCAGCACTGATTTTAGCAGCCGTGTTTCTCCATTTATGATTAGCTTTAGGCCAGCGATTTTGACGTGCCGTTATTTCTAAGAAAATTTTAAAATCTTTCTCTGGCATGTACTCAAAGCCGTTCTTAAAAATACAGAGCGTACTACGCCCAGTCTCTGATCCTTTCAGCTCCATTTCTGCAAGATATATGAACGCTTCTTCGTTTATAGCAATTTCTACCCAAGCTATTTGTCTTAATCGACTAGTGCCGTCATCATCGACTAACTGCCAAGAGTGTCTTCTATTACGACTATGGAGAAATGTAGTAATAACTTCACCATGTTGTTCTAGTATTGAGTTAGCCGCCGCTCTAGTGACTACTTCCCAATTTCTGTGAGCGTTCTTAGATCTCAGGTGAGAAACCATTTTTATGAAATCAGATAGCTTCCTATCTACATGGTTTATATGAGAATCAAATTCATTTTTTTGGAGTTTATGTTCATCGGAGCCATCGGTGACCATATCTTCGTAAGAGTATAGGTTAGACTCGGTTGTTGAATCGCCTGCATATACAGGGTCGTTTGTTTCATTTGTGAGGTAATGCTTAAAGTTCATATTTGCCATGGCAGAAAAGCGGTTACTGGAATTCAGCATCGCAACATTACCAGGAAGGATGTTAGATGGCTCATCTGTTTCTGATAAATCATATTCATCGTCAAATGGGTTTTCAATTAAATCATTTGCGTCTCCGGCTTCCGGTGTCCATGCTTGAGGATCTTTAGAATACGGGTCAGCAAGAACTTTTGTTTCAAAATCAACTTTTTTATCGCAATGGATTATGTTGGCAGCAAATATAGACCATATAACTTTATCGCCGGCTTCATATTTAAAGGGCTTGCCCGCGATTGTTAAGGTAGATATACCTTTAAATGGGAAGGTGGCTTTCAGTGCTAATGGCTGTAGATTGTTGTCGTCTTTCATCGATGCATTATTGATTTGAACGGACTTGATATAATTGGATGGCATCGAAAACCAATCTTTTCCTTGTTCATCCCAGTTTCCACGATATGCAACGAACTGTTCAAGTCTATTTAGCGGTCTTTTTATTCTTATGTACGGATTTTCCCAAGAAAAATAGTTTTGAGTATCATTTGTTAATACTTTATTTGTAAAACGATCACTTACACCTATGTAGAAGCGATATAGTTCACTGCATGGAACTACTAAAAATTTTGTTAATGGATCATCAAGAACTGGAACAATTGCATAAAATGACTCATTTTCAATGCGCTTTATGTTCTTAAATCGAAGATCAATAGCCATTGGAGGAAGTATTGAGTCAAATGAGGTGCCATCAATAGTTATCCCTTCATTGGGCTTTAATATCCTGATTTTTGATGTGTCGATAACGTACTTTTTTTCAAAAGGAGAAGGCCTATTTATTCTTTTACCATCTTCCCAGCAAGAACCAATTAGAAATTCAGAGAGTCGATTCAGAGGCTCTAGTATCCATGTTTGTTCTCTAGTGAGTTGTCCAAGCTTTAGCGGAGAATGTACACCTTCACTTTTTATCTTAGATAAAGAAATAAAAATTTGTGGAACATATTTTTCACTTAGCTTGATAGAACTGATGCCGTCGACACGCCAAATACCGGTTAGCTTCTTCAATTTCTTTGATTCAAACAATGTACTTCCTCACAAAAAACTATTATCAATTAGCTATGTTTATGAGAGTACTACAGATTTGTCAACCCAAGAACCTCTTGAATTGATTTTTTTAGTTTTTGAAGCAATAACTTAACTATTCGAGTGTTTTCAATTTATCCCGACAAGTTCCGTTATGCATATTGGCAAAAAGAGCAATGGTCTTTGTTGTAGGAACGATTGAGTGTGTCATTAAATAATGTTGGATACTCAATAGTTCATCATCTGTGGCTGTATATACTGTCTTATCGAGATATCTATGGATTACTGTATTTAGCCAATATGGTGGAGATTCTGAAAGATCTTGAAAGGTAGATTGTGAATAGAGAGTGTCGTTAGCTAACTGAATAAGTCTATCGGGCCACTTATCTAAAATCCAAAAGCTAGCTAATAAAATTTTAAGTCTTTCTTCTATAGGTCGTTGGTCAAAACTTACATGTGCACCTGTACTTGAATTAATGTCTATTCCAGTAAACTTCAGGATATTAGCTCTAACTCCGCTATTAAAATAACGCTTTCTTAGTATGGAGCTGATTAAAATCCACAACCCATTAAATTCTTGTAATTCCATTGGTTGCTTTAAGAGTGGCAAGCAAGGCTGACTTAAAGTAAACGCTTTTAGAAATGATAAATATGCACTGATTAAGTCTGTATGCTCAGGAGAAATTTCAGTGTTACAGTTGGTCCATAAGGGGAGTGTACATGAACTGCATAGTCCAAGGTCATTAGCTGGCGTTTCGAACTTTGCTTTTCCAATCCCCATACGCTGATAATCGATGATACTACCACAATGAGGGCAACAGTCTCTTAGTAGGCAATTATGTTTCTCACACATCACGACAAAAGATAGTCTCCAAATGCGCTTATAGTACTTGGTAGGGCTTTCAGAAAAGCATCGTGGACAGTATACGATGCCTTTATTTTTTCTAGTTCTATGATAAATACCTAAAGGTAATATCCAGCGTGAAGAGCTGTTGATAATTACTTTCTCAGTAATGCGACCTTCGAAGCCTGTTAACATTAGGTTTTTAATTTTTTCAGAAGCAAGCCCTGTTTTTTCTTCTAAACTATCAATTAAGCTTGGTACAAAAAGCTTGTCGATATCTCTAATGAAAATGGAAGAATCTAATCCAAGACAGCTCTTGTATAGCGCATGGGTATACAGTCCATTTTCTAATGCTATGCGAGTTACCCAAGATGATAGTAGCTCATCTTCAAATGGTTGAGGGTGCATTGGTAATAGCATCGCTAGATATTCCGGCTAGCTTCTCTAGATCGATCACTTGGAGGCGTATAACCACAACTTGATATAGTGTCAGTAGTTATTTTCTCCTCTCCAGATTTTAAAGCAAACGTAGCAGCTTGATTTAAAAGTAAAGAAAGCTCACCAATACTCCCTTCTGAAGTGGCGTAAATCTTTCGACCAAGTAATCCTGAATGTAAGTTTGAAGGCTCTTTTAAAGGAAGTACTGCCTCGAATGTTCTTAAAAGCTGTCTGTAATCTTGATCAAATTTCCATTTAGGTAAAAGAATTGGCTGGAAGCGGTTTTGTATTTGAGGATCAATACTTATTGCTCTTAATATGTCTTCAGTTCCACATGCTATAAAAGAAATTCGTAGTTCGTTTCCCAGATTTTTAATAGCATTCAAGAAGTGTTGTCGTTTAAGTGTCGATCCAGCCAAAGAATTATGCAATTCATCAATGCAAAGTACTTTCACCCCAATATCTTTGAGTACTTGGATTGTCCTTGTTCTTTTTGCAGAAGTGGAAGCAGAGGGAACCCGTTCATATAAAGAAGATAAAATAGTTGCATACAGATCTGCTTCATTAGGAGATGGTGGTGCTTGAATATACATAACAGGCGCAATAATTCTTCCGCCATCAGCATTAGGATCAGGCAAGTGAGATTGGCAAAACCTTTGAATTAAATCGGTCTTGCCATTATTTGTTCTACCCACAACCATTAAATTTGGCATCCTAGCTATTTTGGGATGACGAAGTAAATCTTCAAATTTTTGTAAGATTTGGTGTGCCTTTGGGTAACCAATCCACCTTGGTGAAGAAATTTCTATTAGACGCTCTTCCGTCGAGAGATTCATTTTTTTAGCGCAACTAGGATGTAAGTGCGGAAAATCATTCATTACATACTCTCGTTAATAAAGTTCGACATCATTGAAAGGCTGTATATCATCAATAAATTCCTCTTCATCGGTAGTCTCTGTAGGCAGTACTTCAACCCTATGAGTGGTTTCTTTATGCTCTACTGCCCAATTATTACGTCTTTCGGCCATGCGGCGTTTTCTTTTTTCAGTAGCTCTTTGCTGCTTGGATAGGCGCGTTTTCTCAATAGCTTGTGCTTCAATCTCTCTCATTCTGTTAATGCCTCGAAAGATGGTTTCTTCATCGATAACATAGGCATCATTTTCTTCTATTAACCTTTTCTTAACGGCTTTTAATTCCCATAAACTAATAGAAGGGCGAGTAGTGTTTAAATACGGAACTGGAATATACCTTTCTGTATCAGGGTCGAAAAAGTAAATAGTACTAATATCTCTAGGGTCTCTAGCGAAAATGAATTTTCTCGTTTTTTTAGAGTCAACTTCATCAACAGCCCCAATCCATTTTCTCAGCGCATCTGAGTAGTAGTGCACATAATCAATTTCAACGCCTTGTCGTTGAATTGTTCTTTCAATGTAAGGTGTAAAATCCAACCGTAACGTCTCTTCATCTTCTATAGGTGCTGGTAAACCAATACCAGGTTTGTCCTTATCTCCAAAAATGCACTCCATATAAAGATTAATAGGGGGGATCTTATTGATTCCTCTATGTGGTCTATGGTGATAGCAGTACACAAGGAATACAGTAAACCAAAGTTCTAGCTCTGAAAGTGTCATTACCGCTTTACCTTCAGAATTGTAATTTAATTTTTCTTTTACATTAGAAAATGTTGTTCCAGGGATAGTATGTGTTTCTTGCATAAATGTACGAAATGCTCTTTCAACATGAGGGCCGTAGTTAGGCTGTCCTTTAGGTCTGAATTCTAAAATTATTCCATGCTGTTGGCAGGCTCGTTTTAACATATTTCCGTGAAACTCTTTTGCATTATCTACGTGTATTTTTTGCATTTTTCCATAAATAGGCCATTCAACTTCAATATCTTGTTTCGCAAGCCAATTGTCTTTTGGCAGTATTGCGTTTCCTATGCACAAGCCTGCTGAAGACGATCCTGGAGGATCGAGAGTCATCTTAAATCCACTGATCATTTTAGTTGCGACATCGATGGCTATAGTTAGGTAAGGGCGGCCTATAGGCAGTCGATGAAGTTCGTCTACAATGACTAAATCTACAGGGGTGTGGTCAATTTGAACGACGGCATTCGGATAATCGGCTCCTGGAAAGCTACCCGTTGTAGGTGTGTATTTTTGTTTAGATGCTTTCGCTCCTAGTCGTCTTTTTAGAGCTTCTTTATCTTCGATGTTTTGTATTCTTGAATATACGGTATTTTGATGAGGTACAGGAAGATCAAGATTTTTGCATTCTGCTTTAATTAAAGTAAATACCTTTGTTATAGATTTTCTTTCTTCTTGAAGATATTCATTTTGAATTAATGCTTCGATTAATTCTTCTACCTCCTTGTCTAATTTTGTCTCTCCGCTATCTGATCTTTTCTGACGAAGCAAAGAAGAAACAAGGCCAGTTTCTTCAAATTGTTTAATCCAACGATAGATTGTTGCAATACCTTTGCTGTGCTTTTTTGCTACCTGTAGAACTTGCTCTGCGTTTTTATGCCGGATGGAAAGAAGGGGTTTAATTATTTCATATCGCTCTAGTGCTTTGTTCCATTCTTTGTCTTCAGCTACTAAATGGGCACTACTGGGTTGGTTCTTATCCGATGGTAAACGTAAAGATACTTCACGAAGTGGCGCTATATCAGTGCTGCCTGATTCTATTAGACGGACAATTAGCTCTTGAAAACCTTTAAATTCAAGAACAATCGCGGCACTTCCTTTCCAATAGATTAATTGTCCTGGTTGGATGGTTTTCATAGTATCTCCTTAACCCAAATTCTATTGTTCATGGTGAGTGGTTGATCTAAATCACAGTCAATCTTTCGGTTCGCAATGAGAGTCCAAATTATAGGAATCATTTTCGCTCTGTTATAAGGTGAGCTGCAGAGAGCGGTGAGTAGTAAATCTGGGTCAGCTTCCTGTAAGTCTCTCAGTACTGACAGGATATGAGTTTCCATTTCTGTTTCGATAACAGTGTTTTTATATGGCCAAAGGAATTTAGCATTGTTTAAAAATGGCGTTCTAATTTCTATTTCAGTAAACACTTTGAATGTCCACCCACGCGAGGTAGCGAACCGCTTAGCTGCTCTGAATTTCGGGAGCAACTCTTTCCATAAGTTTTTAAGGTCTTCTCGATATTTAATTTCATACAAAATTGGCCTGATGTAACAATCATGCTGGAAGTGCAGTAAACCATCTGGAGTATAGGATCTTGATTCTTGTTTACTATTTTCATACTGGATAGTAATTGGCTGAGGAATAATTTTTTCAAAGTTAGACTCAAATCGCAGTCTTTCCATGAAATCACGCTCTAGAGTTGATTCATAAGAGCCAATATCTGGTACGACTCCAGAAACACTTCTATTGGTGATACCTATCTTTCGTGCTTCAGACGTGTAAAAAGGCTTGCTCATTATTAAATACCTGTAGAATTTGATTTATATTATCACTTAGTTATGTTTCTTACAGGTGGTGGATCGATTCCTAAGCCAGGCGAAGCATCTTTGGCGCATTGTGGTGTTTTGTTCCTCGATGAACTGCCAGAATTTGATCGTAAGGTTTTAGAAGTATTAAGAGAGCCATTAGAAAACGGAGAAGTACATATTTCTAGAGCGCGTGGACAAGTGACGTTTCCGGCTCGATTTCAGCTAGTTGCTGCCATGAACGCCAGTAATGAAGCTTACACTGGTGGACAAGACTATTATCAATCAAGCGCCAGCCAAAAGTATCTTAAAAAACTATCAGCGCCTTTTTTAGATCGAATCGACTTACATGTGGAAGTGCCACCTTTGCCATCAAATGTCCTAGTAAACGCACAAGAAGAAGGCGAGTGCAGTGCCTATATTCGTCAACGAGTGGAAACGGCGGTAGCAAGGCAAAGAGTACGTCAAGGTGTGCAAAACGCTTTGTTGAGTGGACGGCAGTTAGAAAATATTTGTGCATTAAGCGAAGAAGATAAGCAGTTCATGCAGCAAGCGTTAGAAACCTTAAAGCTCTCTGCTCGAGCTTATCATCGAGTATTAAAAGTGGCATTAACCTTGGCAGATTTAAACGACTCTCCAGTGACTCGTGCCCATTTAATGGAATCATTAAGTTACAGGAAAATGGAGAAGACGCTCGCAATGGTTGCGTCTTCTTAAGATATTTACAGTCCGGCTAATTCTTTCAACACGTCTTTGTAGCTACTTTGTGGGTGAGCACCTGTCATTGCGCTACTGTGGTTGAAAATAACAGTGGGTACGCCCGAAATACCTTGCTGTTGCCAATGAACTTCTTGATTCGCAACATGACTTCGGCGTTCTGAATCATCCAATGCAAGTGCCGCGGCGTCAGAATCTAAACCAACGGTTTTGGCTTCTTCTAATAGAACCTCACGATTTGAGACGTCTTTGTGTTCGGTGAAAAAAGCTGAGAACAAGCGCTGTTTTAGTTCATGCTGCAAACCTTGCTCATGGGCGAAATCTAAGAGTAGATGTGCATCACGAGTGTTCACCATCTTCATTTCTTCAAAGTAATCGAATTTAAAGCCATATTCAGCACCAAAGCCACTGATGTTCGCGCGGGCTTTGTCACTGTCTTCACGTGTCGCGCCATATTTACGTAATACATGAGCACGTAAGTTCTCGCCTTGTGCTGGCATATCTGGATTCAGTTCGAACGGTTGCCATTCGATTTCAACTCTATCTTGCAGGCCTAATTCATCAATGGCGGCTTCTAAATGTTTGTAACCTACGATGCACCATGGGCACACGATATCAGACACAATATCCAGTTTGATTTTATCTTTCATGGTGTTTGTCCTTGTGATGCCCGTTCGGTGCGGGCATTGGTTGTAAGTTGAAATGATGAGTCATAAATTGAAGTGCTAGTCTACAAAGGGAAATGCTAGGCAATACGTTGACGCGTTAACTCAGCCCTGCAAATACATCATCGATCAGCGTTTCAATGGCTTCTAAATTGTTGGTTGCTTGCACATAGGTTTTTAAACCCATGATTTGAATCTGTAAATAACGAGCTAATTCAGCTGGTTTTTTATCTTTGCTGATTTCTCCATTATCGATCGCTTGTTGGAAGATAAGTGCAAAAGAGCTTTCCACACTTTCTAAAATAGCCGTTGCACAGGCAAGTAAATCTGGATTGTCGTCCTGTGTTAGTTCCGCGACACTTTTGACTATCATGCACATGCCACTGGGGACAGTGTCTTTGTTGCACAGCGTCACATTGCGAACAAACCGTTTCAAACCGCCTAGGGCTGTTTCTTCTTGTGCCATACTGTTGGCAAGCTGATCAGCACCTTCTTGTGCATAACGATTGAGTGCTTCTTTAAACAAATTTTCTTTGCTGCCAAAAGCCGCATAAATGCTACCGGGGCGCATATCTATGACGTCTTGCAGGTTTCTCATGGACGTTGCGTGATAGCCTTTTTCCCAATAGAGATTTTTGGCTTTTTCGATCACGTCGTCGCGATTAAATTTTGTTTGTTTACTCATAACTCATTTTTTACTGGTGACTTTTAGCTTGGATAAAATCTTAATAAAGCGTATTTGAAAAATGAAAAACCAAGTAACAGTCAGGTTACTGGCTTTTCACTTTTTCTATTATCATTAGGCTTTATTCTGGTTTCAGTGCTAACACTTTATCAATGTCAGCCGCGCTGTGACGATTTGGAACTTGTTCCCAAGGTTCGCCCCAGCTTCGATTAACAATACGACCACGTTGTACCGCTGGACGGGCTTCGATTGCCTTAGCCCAACGTAAAACATGTGTGTAACCTTCCACTTGAAGGAACTCTTGTGCATCGTAGACGTTACCCAGAACCAGATTGCCATACCAAGGCCAAGTAGCAATGTCGGCAATGCTAAACTCGTCTCCGGCAAGGAATTCATGTTTGGCTAATTGCTTATCTAAAACATCCAATTGGCGTTTGGTTTCCATTGTAAAACGATTGATTGGATACTCAAATTTTTCTGGCGCATAAGCGTAAAAATGCCCAAATCCGCCACCTAAATAAGGCGCTGATCCGTGTAACCAAAATAACCAGTTCATCACTTGTGTGCGTTTAACGCCACTTTCTGGCAACAATGCACCAAATTTTTCAGCAAGATAGACCAGAATAGAAGCAGATTCAAAAATAGGTTCCGCACTGCCATTCGCTTTATCTACAAGTGCTGGAATTTTTGAGTTCGGATTGATCTCTACAAAACCAGATGAAAACTGATCACCTTCACCAATGTTAATAAGAAAAGCATCGTATTCTGCGTCTTTTCCTAATGCTAAAAGCTCTTCCAGCATGATGGTTATTTTCTGGCCATTTGGTGTTGCTAACGAATACAGTTGTAAAGCGTGATCACCAACTGGCAATTTTTTTTCATGGGTCGCACCTGATGTAGGGCGATTTACGCTGGCCCATTTGCCGCCGCTGTCAGCATCATGAGTCCAGATCTTTGGTGGTGTGTATTGGTTTTCCATTATCATCACTCCTAAAGGTGTTGCGTGAGATTATTAGGTTTTATCAAAAAGTTGATGAAGCTAATAAACGAAAACTTGTCTCTTCAATAATAGAAGAGACAAGCTTGTTTCGTGCATTTCTATTCGTGTGTTTTAGAGCTTATTCCTTAGAGCTTATTTTTTAGAACTTATTTCTTAGACCAAGCGAAAGATTCAAACATTGTGTCTACAGGTGTTTTCGCAACATGGTTAACGTAGTTGCTGATTACTTTCTGAGACAGTCCAAGGATGACTTCAAGAACTTGCTGTTGTGCGTAGCCAGCTGCGAAGAATGCTTTTAGATCATCTTCAGAAACATTGCCACGATTGCGAACAATGCTCAATGTGAAATCATGAAGCGCTTGTAGTTTCGCTGTTGGCATTGCTTCACCGTTACGTAAAGCATCCGTTAGTGCCGCATTCACTTTCATTGAGTGAGCAATGGCTGTGTGTGCTGGAACACAGTAATGACAGTCATGTTCAACGTTAATGGTTTGCCATACAACTGTTAACTCTTCTGCGTTAAAAGAAGAATTTGTGAATTGTTCATTTAGAAGGTTATAAGCTTTAAGAGTGCTTGGTGATTCTGACATTGTACCTAAAAGATTAGGGATAGTTCCCATTTGAGCTTTCGCGCCTTCTAGGATTGCTTTGCTGTCTGCTGGAGCTGATTCGATTGTGTGGATTTTGAAGTTTGACATAAAAATTCTCTCTACTTATCTAAGTTGAAATTTGCTCAATCGGAACCTTTGTTCCTTGAAGTTGCGATCACTATAGATTTACTTGAACGATTGTTCAATATTTATTTTGAGCAATCGTTCAATATTGCTTAGAATAACTATTTCTTACACATTTAAGGTTAGGTTACTCAATGGAGTGGTGTAATTAGTGATGCTGTTTTTGCCACTTTACACCAGGGTTTAGAGAAAAAATCTACTATGTTAATTGGTAGACATAGGCAGCTTTTTATATTCGTGATAAAAAGTGCAAAAGGATTTGTTGAGGTGCTATTTGTGATTAAACAGTATTTTATATTTTATTTTCTAATTGTATTTAGTTTTCCTGTCATAGCTGATGAGTATCGCGGATTCGATTTAAAGCTAGGACCTTACCTTTCTTCCTATGATTATAATGAGTCGGGTGATGTTTCGATGGATGGAAAACTTTCAGGGGTTATTGCTCGATATGCTTCCTACTATAATAGTGCTGCCTTATTTACTGATATTACTTATGCGACGAATGACATAGATTATGATGGTGCCGGTAAAATAAAAAATGTTGGAAACGAAATTTATGATTTAAGAAGCATGATAGGCCGATCTTTTTATTTTAATGACTTATATCGTTTTACACCTTATTTAGGGTTGGGGTTACGGCATTCAGTCACAGATTCTAGACAACGAATTTCTTCAACGTCTATTCAAGGTTATAAGAGCAAACAAACCTATTTCTATAATCCAATTGGTATTGAATACCAAGCCTTGAGTCTACATAAGACTTGGTCTGTTGGCTGGAGATTTGAATATGACAGTTTAATTGTTGTTAAAAATACAACTCGATTGGGAGATGATGATGGCTATGAAAAAGTAAAAGTAAGTCAAATAAACGGACATGGTTATCAGCTTTATATCAGTTTCCAACATTTTCTTAATGCTAATGGGGGAGCCATTATTATCGAACCTTTTTATAAATACTGGAAAGTTTCAGGTACAAACGACGACGAATTGCCACAGCACACAGCAAATCACTCCTCTAATGAATGGGGAGTTGCTTTAATCGTTTCATTTTAGAGCAACATAATTCTTATAAATTAGATAAAAACTATTTTAACCCTTTTCATTTCGTTACAATCTTGTTCCCATTTTATAGCTTATGTTTGAGATCTCTTTTCTCATGCGGTTGTTTGCCTAAAACCATCGTCAGTAACCTGTAATGGACTAATAATAATTAATAGACATGTGTATTCGGTTTGGCTGATTGGTGCCAAATTCGAGACGCATAAATGGAGTTTTATATTATGGTTATCCAGCTTTTTCCTGTTTGGGCGCTATTGCTCTCTGTACTTGCTTTTTATCAACCTGATTTATTTGTCGGTCTGAAAACTCAGATCATTCCATTGCTGACCATTATTATGTTGGCAATGGGTTTGACATTAAGTGCTGCCGATTTCAAGAAAGTATTGAAAAGCAGTAAAGCGGTCGGTGTTGGTGTGTTATTGCAATTTATGGTGATGCCTATTGCTGCTTTTGGTGTGGCAATGATGTTTGGTTTTGATACTGAATTAACCGTTGGTATGTTGTTGGTAGGTAGTGTGGCAGGTGGTACCTCTTCCAACGTCATGTGTTACCTAGCGAAAGGCGACACGGCTTTGTCTATTTCGATGACGGCGATTTCAACCTTGCTTGGCGTACTATTAACACCGTTGCTTGTGTCTTTGATGATAGGTAAAAGTGTCGATGTACCTGTTGCTGGTATGTTGATTAGCTTGTTTAAAATTGTGCTGTTACCCGTTGCAGCAGGTGTGGTAATTAATACTTTCTTTTCTAAGTTTGTTCGCAAAGCTGAGCCGATTTTTCCATATGTCTCTATGTTTGCGATTGTGTTGATCATTGCAATTGTTGTTGCGCTAAGTTCTTCTAAATTGGTTGAAGTAGGTTTAATCGTTGCAGCTGCCGTTATTCTTCATAACTCAATTGGTTTGGTTCTAGGCTATTGGGTAACTTACTTATTAGGCTTTGACGCAAAAATTTGCCGTACTATTGCCTTTGAAGTAGGTTTGCAAAACTCAGGATTGGCTGCGGCATTAGCAGTGAAATTCTTTACGCCAGCGGCGGCGTTGCCGGGCACTATTTTCAGTGTTTGGCACAACATTTCAGGTTCTTTGTTGGCAAGTTACTGGAGCCGTCGTCCAGTTACTAAAAAAATGCCAGAAGAGTTATAAAGACGTTTTAAAAACGATAGGCAAATAATCGGGTGAAGAGTCATTTGCAAAGATGATAAGCCACCGAATAAAATTTGTTGTTACCAAAAGGGATGCCTGAAGAGGCGTCCCTTTTTTGCTTCTGATCTTTAGAAGGAACATTCGTACCTTTCCTAGTCGATTCAATGTCGGTTACACTTAGACTCGATTTTTCAATTACCTTTTTAATTGTCCACTGAGCCTAAGCTGTCATGAGTGAGTCCTTACCTTCCATATCTCATCGTCTAAAAACATTGAACGAGCGTCAGCTTGATGCCGTTAAACAGATTGACGGACCTTTGCTTGTATTGGCAGGCGCAGGCTCAGGAAAAACCAGTGTAATCACGACAAAAATCGCTTATTTAATTCAAACTTGTGGCTTTAAAGCCAGCAGTATTATCGCGGTAACCTTTACCAATAAAGCTGCGCGAGAAATGAAAGAGCGCGTTGTTGGTATGCTTTCTAAACAAGAAAGCCGAGGTTTAAGTATTTCCACCTTCCATAATCTAGGCTTACGAATTCTGCGCAAAGAATATCGTCGAGTTGGCCTTAAAGAAGGTTTTACCTTATTTGATTCACAAGATTCTCTTAGCCTTATTAAAGAAATTTTAGACAAAGAATTTAATGGTCAAATGGACTCAGCCGCTTATTGCCAAAATACTGTATCCAATTGGAAGAATGACCTAACGACACCGCAAGAAGCGATAACTAATGCGGACACTGAGGAATACCTCCTAGCGGCACAAGTTTACGCTCAGTATCAGCGTTATTTGAGAGCCTACAATGCGGTTGATTTTGACGATCTTATTCTCTTGCCTGTTAGTGTATTAATGGCCGATGAAGAACTGCGCGATCGCTGGCAGAAAAAAGTCCGCTATTTGTTGGTGGATGAGTGCCAAGATACCAACGGTAGCCAATATGAATTGATTCGTTTACTGGCAGGCTATCGTCGTTGCTTCACCTTGGTAGGTGACGATGACCAATCTATCTATGCTTGGCGAGGTGCTCGTCCTGAAAATTTAGAACGTCTCTCTGTTGATTATCCTTCGCTTAAATTGGTCAAGCTTGAGCAGAACTATCGCTCGACCAAAACTATCTTGAAAGCCGCAAACACATTGATTGCCAATAACCCTCACGTTTATGACAAGGCGCTATGGAGTGATCTTGGCGTGGGCGATCCCATTCGAGTCATGGTAACCCGAAATGAAGATTCAGAATCAGAGCGTGTCGCCGCTGAAATCCAATCTCGCCACCTTCGACACGATATTCCTTATCGTGATTTTGCGATCTTATACCGTGGTAACCATCAAGCGCGATTACTGGAAATTAAACTACAAGCCTATCGCGTGCCTTATAAAATGAATGGTGGCACCTCGTTTTTCTCCCGTGCTGAAATTAAAGACCTCATGGGTTATTTACGTCTCCTTGTTAACCCTGCGGATGATAATGCATTTTTACGAGTTGTGAATTTGCCTAGGCGCGAAATTGGGCCTGCGACTTTAGAAAAAGTCGGTAACCTTGCGACTGCGCATGGTGTCAGCTTGTTTGAAGCGTCGGGTTACAAAGAAATTGAAGATGAGATTAGTGGGCGTTCTCTTAAAAGCCTGCAGGAATTTGAGCGTTGGATGTCGACTCTACGCAAACGTCTTGAAGGTGCTTCACCCGTTCCCGTCATTGAACAAATGATTCATGACATGGATTATTACGGCTGGATTCAAGAACAAAGCTCTTCAAGCAAAGCTGCTGAACGTCGTATTGAAAACGTGCGCTTCTTGCTGGAATCCATTCAACGCATGATGGAAACCGCTTGGGAAGAAGACGAAACTGCTGGATTGGATCAAGCGATCAGTAAACTCTTGTTGATCGATATGTTAGAACGTCAAGAAGAAGAGGAAGACGAAGATAAGGTCCAGTTGCTGACCCTTCATGCGTCAAAAGGCTTGGAATACCCACACGTTTTCCTCATAGGTTGTGAAGAAGAACTATTGCCTCATCGTAACAGCATAGAAAACGATGATATCGAAGAAGAACGTCGTCTTGCTTATGTGGGTATCACCCGCGCTAAAAAAACCTTATGCATCACCTTGGCGGCAAAACGCCGACAATACGGTGAAGAAATCGATTGTTTACCAAGTCGATTCCTAGATGAACTACCAGAAGAAGATCTTGTTTGGGAAGGTCGTGCCGATGAAGGTGAAGTCGCTAAAAAAGAACGTGGGCAAGCGTCTTTGTCAGCCCTAAAAGCCATGCTAAATGACTAAATTCCGGCTTGGATAAGGCATAATCTCATAAAAGACAAAGCTAGGAGAGTTAGTCTTGGCTGTTATCTATTATGTATTGGATCGTGTTTTGTATTTCTTTGTCGCTACAATCGAAGCACAAGCCTTTTGGCGGCATAGCATTTATGCCATTCGTCACATTGGTTAATAATGTTGCCATTCCTTTCTCTATATGTGGTTGCCAATCAGCGTTATTACCAAATATCGGTGCACCAGCAACACCACTCATGTGGCAAGTAATACAGTAGGTATTAAAAATTTTATCGCCTGAACGTTCTGCGAAAGCCAAATTACTTAAGCCTATAAAGCAAAAAGCAAAAAGATAAATAGCTACTCGACTGACATTAACTTGTGGGAATCGCATAACGAAACAGTCCTTATGGAAGTAAAGGCTTAAAAAATCAAAAACAAATTATCCTCGACTTCATCAACAAGGTAAATGCCACAAGCCGATATAAAAATACTGGTTATCTGACTCTTTCTGTCATTAAGCACTGGAATCCTGTGCGTATTCCATTAGAATACGCACTTCAATTCTTACTTGGCTTTGTTGTTCATTGATAGAACTACAATATATTTAGCCACAGTCATGCGCCCGTAGCTCAGCTGGATAGAGCGTCGCCCTCCGGAGGCGAAGGTCGAAGGTTCAAATCCTTTCGGGCGTACCATTTTGATAATGATCACTAACTCTGTAATCCTTGTATTTACTGGTTTCATAAGAAAATAAGCTTCATTTTTCTTTGGATCTATACAACACGTTTTTTCTTCATGGGACAAAATTGGGACACCTCCTAAAAAACTTTTTATGAGGGCTCTTTCATGCGTCTAAATTTCGTCTTTCAAAAAAATGAACTGTTTTGTCTAAAAACGGTTCATCGATTCCATTTCCTAATTTCTTCATGCTTACCTCAAGACAAGATATGTCTAAGAGGGGTTGTGCATTTAGAGCTTCTTCTCTTAGCTATGAAAGAGGAATTTTAGTTATGGCGACAATAACAAAAAGAAACGATAAGCAGTGGCAAGCTAAAGTCAGAAAGAAGGGCTTTTCAACGGTTTCAAAAACATTTCCCACCAAGGCAGCCGCTCAACGCTGGGCTAGAGAAGTTGAGTCTGAGATGGATAAAGGGAGCTATGTTTCCTTATCTGTAGCAGAGACAACAACACTAAATAGCATTTTTGAGCGATACTTGGATGAAGAAGTGCCGAAGAAAAAATCGATTGCTGATCATAACTCCAGAATTAAACGTTTAAATGTAGAATTCGGTCATCTTTTCTTAATTGCGCTAACACCAGCCATGGTAAGAGAGTTCAGAGACGAGCGACTTGAGTACGTAAAAGGCGATACAGTACGAAAGGATATTTCATTACTGGGACGTATCTTAAAATTAGCGATTACTGAATGGGATATACATTTACCGCGAGGAAATCCTGTAGATTCAGTGAAGCTGCCGCCGAAAGGAAGTTCAAGAAATCGTAGGCTTATTAATGACGAAGAAACTGTGCTTTTAGAAAACGCTCGTAGGTACGGTGGATTTATTGAATCAATTATAAAGCTTGCTCTTGAGACTGGTGCAAGACGTGGAGAAATTCAACGCTTGCGTTGGGAAAATATAGATCTTAAAAAATCTACAGCTTTTCTGATCGACACAAAAAACGGTGAAGACAGAGAAATTCCACTTTCAAATGCAGCTCTAAACGTCTTGTTAAGGCTGCCGAGAAATCTCAATGGTCGCGTCTTTGATATACAAGCAGACTCAATAACTAAAGCATTTCGTCGTGTCTGTGACCAAGCCAGTATCAAAGACTTATGGTTTCATGACCTTCGCCATGAAGCGACCTCACGCTTTTTTGAGAAGGGGTTAGATATCATGGAAGTGAGCTCTATAACGGGTCACAAAGACCTGAGAATGCTGCGTAACTACACTCATTTGAAAGCTGAAAATTTAGTTGAAAAGATTAATTTTTAGATATTCATCTAATGTGTTTATTCGTAAAAAGTTCCTTAAGTTCACCATTTTGTTACATTTCATTGATGAGCATGTGAGTGAATGACTTAAATATCTTATCTTACTCTTCTGGCAACACTGTGATAAAACTATTCTAGTAGGTCAAATAATCAAAGGAATGCCTAGATGACAAAGCGTACGAATTCTGGAGATGGTGAACGCACAGCGATGTTAGGCTATGTACCACAGTATGAAATAGCGGCAGGTTTAATTTATGAAGCATTACTCAATGGAAGTTTAGAGTGGTTTCGAGTCGCAGATCCAGAGGCTGGAAGTGTGGATGATATATTGATAGCGACTACGGGTAGGCTTGATGCCTATCAAGTAAAGTGGGCCGAATATACTACCTCGATTAGCTATAGCGATTTTGTACGAGATAGCAAAACTAAAGCTGGAATTAAGAAGTCTAGCCTTTATGGACAGCTTACTGAAGGATGGTTACATCTTACCGAAAGCCATAAACAAAGACTGGTAAAAGTTCATCTACTTCACAAACTAGTTCCTAGCTCAAACACTACAGCTGAAATCCCTATTGGGGAAATTAAACCCCAGCATGCTCACTTCCAATCCTTTCTAAAAGATTGTTGGTTTGATAGGTCATGGTGTCAATCCAGTCTCGATGTAGCCCCCGAGTGTTGGAAAGGTACATTGTTAGATCTAAAGAGCAAATCGAAACTCAATGATGATGATTTTTTAAGCTTTATTTATTCTTGTGAACTTGAGTTTAATTATAAACGACCTAGTGAAATCCCTATTACAAATAAAGGGCAAGCAAGAAGACAAAGCGATATTGAAAAAATATATAACCTCTTGACAAAAATGGCTGGAGGCGAACAACGTATTATTGAAATGTCTAAAGATGCAATGTTAGATAAATTGTTATGGAGTCATAAATTTCAACATAAATTTGTCCATGAGTTTCCTATTGATCGGACATATAAAAAAAATGAAGCGACTGTTGATGCTATATCTAATGCTCTATCTCAAAAAAAGAAGGGTTATATTGCTCTGCTTGGAGGCCCAGGGTCAGGAAAGTCGACAACTCTTACTCACACTTTAAAATATAAAGCTGGCTATAAGCTAATTAGGTATTACGCGTATGTGCCTGATAGTACATATCAAGGGCGTGGAGAAGCTAATACATTTCTTCATGACATTACGTTATCACTGAGAAATCATGGTTTCCGTGGAGAAAGTTCGGGACAACCTGAATCAAGAGAGGAATACCTGTCTTTGCTAGGGGAACAATTTCAGCAAGCTCATGATAAGTGGAAAAGTGATGACGTAACTACCATTATTATGGTGGACGGATTAGATCATATTCAACGTGAACAGAACCCTCAACATAGTTTATTGTCAGATTTACCCCTGCCTAACACTATACCTGATGGTGTGATATTTATTTTAGGAACGCAGACACTTGAATTAAATGACCTTTCTCCTGCAATCAAAGATCATATTAAGCGAGAAAATGGTGCTATCTATATTTCTTCTTTAACTAAATCGAACGTCTATGCAATCATTGAAGAATGGCCAGATTGCCCAAATTTAACGGATTATAATAAGAAAGAAATTTTCGAAAAGTCGTTAGGTCATCCACTATATTTGATTTATTTTTTGCAGTTTATTGTTGGGAACCCCGAAAAATCTTCAGATGAGTTGATTAATTATTTTCCAGCATATGAAGGGCACATTGAACAAAACTATTCGATCTATTGGCCTCAAATGGAGGCTAACCATGACCTTGCTGAGCTACTTGCTTTGTTATCTAGAGTGCGAGTACCAATAAACACTAAAGCTCTTGCTAAGTGGGCTGATGATTCAATAATACGTCAATTTATATTTAGTGCTGCTCACTATTTTAAAAAAGATACTGATGGTAACTGGCGTTTTTTTCATAATAGTTTCAGACAATTTATTCTAGATAAAACTAGTCGTAACTTGTTTGGGGATTTAGATGAATCTAAAAATATAGATTACCATAAAAAATTAGCTGATTATTGTCAGGCGTTGCCTGCTTCTGATCCAATGCATGCAGAAGTGATTTTCCACCTTTTCAAAGCGGAAAAATTTGAAAGTGTTATTGAAGTAGGACAACAAAAATATTTCAGAGAACAATTTACAGACTTACGAAACCTCTCAAATATAACTGATGATATTGATTGTGTTCTATTGTCGGCTAAGGAGGTAAATGACCCTCTCGCGGTAATTAGATGTATTTTAATTGAATCCGAACTTAAAGAAAGAAATGATGCCCTTAGCCAAATAGATATGCTTAAACTTTTATTCCATTCTGAAGGCGTTGATTCAGCTTTCAGGTATATTTTCGATGGTGAGTCTTTATTGGTAAGTGACCATAATGCGCTCGTTTTTTCCAAACTTCTTACTGTAAATGGTTTTTTAAGCGAAGCGAAAATAATTTTTGATGCAGCTGAGCCATTAGGTTATTTATCGGGTAGTGATGAAGTTAATTATCATAATGATGGTGATACAGAATTAGAAAATTGGATAGATGTCGCTCATAATTTTATCTCCTTAGATACTGTGATATCGACGATATTGCAAACTAGATATGAAAATGATGAACATGAAGAGAGAGATAGTGAAGAATTACATTACCGATTAATAAATAAACTGATTAATAGTATTTATGAGACGAAAATAGAATCAAAAATTGAAGATCTTTTCTTTTTCTTATCAAGGGAAGAGAAGCTATTTGATCACTACTTATATTTATGTTTTTCAATAGGTATTTATCAATTTCCATTGTCTCTAAAGAGTAGTGCATTTCAAGTTGTTATAGAGTGGTCTGAAAAGGATGCCTTAGACACTATAGATAAGTTAATAATTGCGGAGTTGAATTACAAAACTAATGGAAATATAAAGGAAAGTGAAAAGTGGCTCAAAGAAGTAGAGCAACCACAATTATACAAGAGTGCTCATCAACAATGGAGCAATTTAAGTCCTTTTGAGTATAGGATTCGACTTAATAGACTGTTGGCAGCATTAGGCAAGAACCTTGATCCAATAGACCTAATTCCAAATAGTGGTAACCCAAAGCATACCGGAGTCGTTTTATTTGAACGTGGATTAGTCAGGTTCTCTAGTATTTGGGGAAAAAGTTGGACTGGAGAGGTGTTAGATCCGAATTTCATCGTTAATGAAATAAAACCACTATTTGAACTGTTTCGAAAGCCATATAACCAAACGAAAAGTTGGTCTGGGTGGTATGAGTTTGAAACTGCGGCAGTAGACTTTTTTAAATTTACTATTAAGGCCACATCACAGCATGGGGACAAATGTGTGTTGGCTCTTTCTGACGCTTTTAGAAACGACTGGAGTAAACGATATTGGCCTACTGCATGGAGACGAGAAATTGCTTTTGCTTTGTATGACGAAGGCGGTAGCCGAGATGAGTTAGTTAGTGTTTTAGAAGAGGTTGAGCAAGAAGTCCCCATGTTCGATGATATACATTCAAAAATAACCGAATACTATGAGCTTTCAATAATTTGGTCAAAAATTAGTGAATTTGATAGGTCATCAAGTTTAGTGCCTAGAATTTTCAAAGAGTCTTTTGGCATATACCATAGAAAAGATAGACAGTTTTCTCATTGGGTATCGTGGTTGGACAAGTTGGTTGAACAACACCCTGATTTAGCCTTTGATGAAATTCGTCGTTTTTCTTTTGCATTAATAAGCTTGGAACAGTCTGGTAATGGACGCGGGACTCAGGAAGCAGGAAGAGATCTTATAGCTATTGCTACACGTTGGGATATTCAACATGGTTTAAAGCTGCTCAAGTGGCTCTTTAAGCATAAAGGACTACACTACGCTTCTGGTTTAACTGGATTCCTCACTGGAATGCTCAACCGTCCAGAGCCTCCTGTTATAGATATATCTATAATAGCTCGCACGTTATTGCTTCCTTTTGAAGAATACAATCCCTCGAGTTTGGCTAAGCAGCTTACAGCGCAAATTTACAATTCTAATGATGACAACTCAGAAGAGCAGATAGAAAAATTAATTACAACTATCAGAACGCACCTTCTTCCTTCCAATAGATATGAATGGCTTGAAGGTATTGCCCTTGCCACAAGGGAAGCTGGACGAGATAACGCACAGTATGCCGATTTTGCTATCTCTACATCACGAGAAAAGCCTGCCACTAGCGACCCTAAGCTGACATTAAAGACTGGAGAGAAAATTACAGAAGACGAATCGCAACTAAGAATATCTTCAGTAACACACTTATTTGATCTACTTTCTATGGTGGAATCTGTTGACTATTGTCGATGGGAAAATTTGGTTCAACCATTTTTAAAAGACATGGACTTATCTCAATTGGAGGAGCTTCAAACCCTACTAAAGCCTTTTAATCCAGATAATAATGTCACTTCTCTAATTGCTTGTGAACTTTCTAAAAGAGGAGAAACAACCAAAGCAAATAGTTTATTTGAAGCTATGATTGGTAGATCAGAAGCTAAAGGGTGGGATTTACATTGGGATGGAGGTTCAAAGCAGTCAATATTTACAGCTTTAGTCGAGATAGATGGTAAACAGTGGCGGCCTACAGCACTGGCTTGTTTAGTTGATGACTATATAAGTGAATTTAGGTATCCCAGTAATTTAATTTGGAATCTAGAAGAAATAGTTAATATCCTTTTTGAAGATGCAGATGTATTGCCTATTTGGAAAGAAATAACTGATCATGTATATCGGTTAGATGATTTTAATATTACTTACGAGCAGTACCCAGAATTACCTGATCAAACAGAGACATTATCAGATTCCAGTTTTCTCATCCAATTTGCATTCGAAATGCTTGATGAGCATATACCAGAGTTGGCTCATATGGCTCACCAGTCTATTTTAGAGTTCGCACACACACAGAGCAATTGGCCGAGAATTTATACAGAAATTCTTATTAGATTAAATGAGTTTGGGTTTACACAAATAAAAGTAATTTCTTTGCTATTAAGTCTTGTAGAAAACTATGAGGATTTTGTTATTCAGTTTGAGACTGAAATATCTTCACTATGTGCATCGGAAGACTTTTGTATTCGAATGATGGCATTGAAATTGGCAGATGAATTATCAATCCAAGAATCACATCCGCCAGATAACCGTTCAAAATTATTACTGGTGTATGAGTTAGAAGTACCAAAAATAAGGAATAGAGAAGAAGCTGCTCCTATGTCAGCTTTACGGGCTGGTGAGACACTACCAGATTGTGATGACCCTATAGAACTTCTGAGACCTTTGCAGTTGGAAATGGAGCTCTTGTCAGATATGTCTGGTATACCATTTGAAAATATAGTTTATAGGGCTTCGCAACTAATGAAAACATTAGTGCCTGAGACCGAGTGGAATAAGGAATCAGAAGAAAGCTACAGGGAATGGATGGAAGGAATCGATCTTAAGTTAACTTATAATCGGTTACGACCGCATGTAGCTAAGCTAGCTTTCTCACATGTTGTATGTGAATTACTAGATGCTGGGCGACTACCTTATCAAGGAGTCGGCCTTCTTAATATGATATTAAAAACGAGTGATGGTCTTCTTCTTTCACTTAAGCCTTCAATTTGTCCAGAATATATCATGATTCCAAAAGTGAGTGAGTTAGATATGGCTCGTAATCATGAGTGGATCTATGATATTGGACGAACGGATTTATTGCTTGTTGATAGTATTGAAGCAGGGAAAGAGGTTGTAGGCGAGCTGACAAAATGGAGTTGGCTAGATTGGAAGGTACCAACAGAGATTCGAATGTCTACTATTTGTCATCCAGAATTGAATACTGACACAGAGATTGAGTATCCTTCCGCACTGTTTCCAAGTATCAGATATTGGTCGGCAGAAGATTATCCCTATATTGATAATACGGATGAACCTTCCTTGGTCATTTATGGTTCAGGAGCCCATGTTAGTTACGGTGGTGTAGCGTGGTTAGCTTTAAATCCAAAGATTGCTTTTTTTCTAGGATGGACATTCTCTCAAAGTGGTTTGTTTCGCTGGGTTGATGAGAATGGCGATATCATGGTTGAAAGCATTTATTGGAAAGATGGCCCTATCGCCCGCATACCTCCTAAAAGGGACGATATATGCTCCAATGGATGGTTAGTTGTTGCATCGGAAGAAGCTATTAGACAAATCAGAGAAATAATAGGAGATGTTCTCAAAGTTAATGTTGTTGCTCGTAGCTATGGTATTGAAGGTGATAAAAGATCGAACTCTATCCAAGAGCGAGTGAAATGGTGAAACATTAACTTTAATATCATCTATGATCGTTAAATAAGAATATAAAAAGTATATTTATAGCCTATTACTCGACTGTTGAGTAATAGGCTTAATTTTTTCTATCTTACGTTCAAACGAAAAACTTAATAAAAGTGGTAATTAGATCTATATTTTCAAAGTCATCTAAATAATTGTTTTAATTACTGATCCAAGCACCTTTCCAAGTACTCGAATAGACTGATTAAGTTCATCTTTATTTAGTGTCTCATCATCGTATTGTTCAGAGTCACTGCATACTTTAATCTGTGCACCAGTTAAATTGGGTTTTAAGCGCCTTATAGTAACTTCTGTACTAGTTTCAACGACAAATAGACCTGTGGACAAAATTGCTCTGCTAGCCACTTTAGAAACCAAAACCACTTCCCCCGAATTAATAGTGGGCTGCATTGTGTTGTCTGAGACTTCAAATCCAAAAATCTGACTGAGCTCTTGCTCTGTTAGACCTTTAGGTAAAAAACGTTCAGGTAGCATCATATAAGCTACTGGCTTGGCTTTGTTCCATGTTTTGGCATTTGCTGAATATATTTGAATAGTCACCATATCTGAGTCACTACTTTCTACTTTAATCAGTCTGCTTAAACCTTCAACTCCAAGTGCTATTTGAGTCTCCTTGGGTAGTGAACTTGCATGATATTCAAAATTCACACCTTTTAACCCCGTTATATGTTGGTTATTCTAGAGTGCATGGTGAATATCACTATTGGCGTGATGTTGCTACAGGTGCAGCGATAGCAGTCGGAGTGCAGTATGCAATAACAGAAATGGGAATGAGTGCTAGAAACTTTTTTATCACTCCTGTCGTCACAGATGATCAATTTAGCTTGTATGCATCTTTACGCTATTAGCGACTAAATAAATAATACTTTTGATGTGAGTTAGAAAAAAGGCTTGTCTGAAATAATAGACAAGCCTTTTTTACTTTAGTGTGGGGGGGCAAAAAAAAGGTGTTTTTTTCTTTTCTTTTGATTTCAAAAAAGCATCTCTTTTTTTCCCGCTTCGCGAAAGATCCAGAAATGTTTTTGTTTTAATGTTTTGGTGAGGTTTTTCTTGTTTTTTAAATTTTTTATGGGGTGTTTTTTTAAGAGGTCTCTTTGCTTTCAAACCCAGAAATTAGTTAAAGGGTAGCATACAATAATGTAAGAATTATGGATTAATTAATTAAATATATATAAAGAAGTAGTTATGTTTATTTATAATTTTCGTATTTTTAAAAAATAAAATTTATTTTTTAAAATATTTTTTATAGGTTTATATTCTTATTTATATAAGAGTGTTTAAAAAACTATTGTTATATAGTTATTTAATTTATTTTAATTATATTTTATATTTAATTGCTATGTTTATATTGGTATAAATTCGATTTTTATATGATTTTTTATATTATCTATCTCAAAATTCATTTGTTATTATTATGTTGAATGAATTAGGAGAAGAAATTATGTCGGGATATCAATTTATTCATGTTGAAGCTTATTCTCGTATTCCAAGTAAGAATAATAAAAAACAAAGTGCTAAAGGCATGATTAAAGAGTTAATTAGAGATTCTGATGCATGCTCCCATGTTCCGAAAATTAAGAAGCCAATTTTAGTTTATGGTGCAGACCCTCTAGAAGTACTTAAATCTGCTGAGAGTCAAGCCGATATAGCAAAAGATAATCTAGGGCGAAAATTTCGTAAAGATGGGTTGATACTTGTTTCAGGTGTTGCTTCATACCCTGTTCGTACAGATGAAGTCTCTTTTGAAAATAAAGATCTACAAAAATGGCTAAAACTCACTATTGAGTTTCTTTCGAAAAAATATGGTGATCAATTAAAGTCAGTCGTTGTTCATTCTGATGAACCGTACTGGCATTGTCATTTTACATTAGTTCCTGACTTAAACCAAAGCAGCCGTCTAGATATTGGACGAGTTCACGACGGCATCTTTGCTAGAAATATCGTTGCTAATAAGTCTAGCGCAAAAGCCAAGCTGAGAGCATACAGTGAAGCTATGAGAGCGTTTCAAGACGCATATTATGCAGATGTTGGTATTCCATGTGGGCTTGCAAGAGATGGCCCTAAAAGGCGTCGACTGACTCGAAAAGAATGGAAGATAGAGCAAGAAGCTTCTAAACGTTTATCTGATACTTTAGCCCGGTCTGATGCTATACAGCAAAAGACAAAGCATATTAATGATCTATTGAATAAGAAGAAGTTAAAACTTGAAAAGTATGAAAAAAATTGATTCTTCTTCTAAAAAAATCGGAATGTCAGATAGTTTTATAGAGAAAATAACCCCAAAATTAAATCCTTTAAATAACAATAATAAAATGGAGAAAGTGATATGACACCTGCTCAAAAAAGACTGCTACAAAACAGTCAATATAGATACACTGCTCATCTTAATGAAATTGATGTTGATAATGAGATTATCAACAAGATAAAAGAAGAGCATTTATTAGTTGTTAATATGATTATTAATCATATGCTGAAAGAAAAAACAATTCATAGGAGTAATGAATTGATCGCTTTTTTACAAAGAATGACTAATGTGATGTTTTTGCTGTTTTCTTCTGATTCCGCTTCTACAACTACTGTTTCTTCAATAAAGAACTCATTTGTGAAAAGCGAAGATGAAACATCGTCGTCAGAATCTGAAGATATTGAAGAAAACTGTAGCATTGAACAAGCTCTCAGTGAATTGATCTCATTAGATATTTAGTTATAAATGCTTAAAAATAGGGTTCTAATTAGAACCCTATTTTCATGGTTAGATACTTATTAAAACTTTACTCGATACCTTCTCTGAAAGAGGAAAACTAATATGGTTCGTGTATGTTTATAGATCTTAGAGATACACATAGTGACCGACTATGTGTATTGCATACACGCGGCTAAGAGCAAGCTCTTAGGAAAAAATCAGCCCAAGCCCAAGACCAAGCCCGATATTCCTTATGAAATATATTTTAAAAAATATTTATATTTGATAATGAAATATTATTTTTTATTATATTTTTGTTTTTCTTTTAACCATTTATTCACTTCTTCGTATATCCATAATCGTCTACTACCGATTTTTATACTATGGGGTATTGTCTTTCCTTCATTCCCCAAATAAATTTGATTTCTTATGTAGCCCGTTGTTGTTCTAAGTAATTCAGCTAGTTCATTACTTTTTAGTAGCATATTTTCATTTGTCATATTAAATAACCTTGTTATTGTTTTATGTAATTATATGATTATAATTTAAAATATTATTTATTAAATGAACCAAAACTAAAGGAAACAGTTCATTATGAGAAAAGAGCTAGATGAATTGCGTACGCGATTTTGGTATAAAAAAGTATTTGAAGTATCAAAATGTCGTAATAACAAAAAGTTAGCAGAATCATTTTCAGGCGAAGGCGGTAATACATCATCGCAATGGTCAAGTTATAAAAAGGGAAAAAAGTACCTATGATTTATTTATCATTAGTACATCAAAAATATGGAGTTACTGAAGGCGATTTTATAAAAGGCCCCAGATCATTATTGGAAATAATCGAATTAGGGCGGCTACAGGACATATCCAGACTATTTTTTTATGAGTTTGATCATTTATGTCATGAAAAAAATCTTCCTACACTGATGGAACGAAGTGAAGCTCCTGAGTCGCAAGCAGAATTATTCAAATGGTTTGTTGGGCTTGGTAAGCGTCTTTTTGATAATAGAGAAAAGGATGGCTTTGGTGATGAAATTTTACCGCTTGTGCTTGCTGTTGGTCATACAGAAGTTAGGCTTTTTGGTATCAGCACTGCTATGAGTAGCTACATTTTAGACGTTTTAGAATATTTTAGAGATGTCTATGATATTCCGTTTATTGCTTGGGCGTTTGATGCTGATATTACTGAGTCTGTTAAAAATGCAATAGCATTTCGTAAGCTTAATTCGTTATTACACAGCGTTGACTCAAAAGAAGCAGATATAGAAGAAAAGTATTTATCTGAATTCATATCGTCATTCTCTTTAAATGTGAATATTAACAGTGAACCAGAATTCATAAGTAGTTGTTAAAATCTCTCTTATTTGAGTTTTTAGTAACTTTATATTTAGTATTATGACAACCTAGTATGATGCTATGTTGTCATAATCTGCATACTTTTATATTATTAGATTGGGCTATAGTAAATCGTATTTTCTTTCTCGCTCTTTGAAAGCTTTAATGCCCCCTTCAAGGATATGGCACACATGCTGCCGTATACCTAGCTCATTAAGTGATTGGTAATCATAGGTGCTATCAGTCTTCAAGCTATGTTCAAGGCTACCTCCAATATATTCAAACCGATATGCCTCTTTAGTGTCTGACTGTCCTCGTTGGTCTGCGACTACAACACATTCAGCATCTGCCGCGACCACTAGGTTTGCATTATGCGTTACCATCATAATTTGGCGTTTGCTTTTACATCTACGAACAAAGTCTTTTAGCTCTGAATATATTGTTCTGTTGTCCAAGTTATCTTCTGGTTGATCAATCAAGATTGGATGTGTTGAGTTGCTTAGCTCAAGCATCAAACTAAGTAAAACTAAACCTCGCTTTCCAGGTGACATATGAACAATACTGTCGTTTTTATAGGTTACAAGGAAGTCAATGCCAAAATAGTCAGCATACAAATGTTTGTATGCATCATTAAGAGTGTGGTTCTTACGAAGTGCTGGTGCATCATTGCCTCTTATGGTGTTGGCGGATTTCTCCACAAAGTCAGCATGAGTATCAATATTAAATTCATAATCACCATTTTCGTTTTGTATATCATTTATGACCGAGCGAATAGTTCCTGACCTATTATAACAACTTACGAATGAGTCAAACCTTACTGCATCAATAACAACTTTTGCTTCAATTTTTATATTGTCATCCATTTGATGTTCGACAACTTTATTACAATGGGATCTATATAGATTAATTAGAGTACGATATTGCTCATTAAGTTCTTTTATAGATTCTTTGCCTTTCTCTTGGATAGAACTAAGTTCTTTGAGTTTTATATTTATTATGACCAGCTTTTCTCGTTCAATTTTAAGTTGACTATTTAACTTCTCCAACGCAGCTTTGTCTTTGACTCCTTCTTCTAATGGTTTTAATTCTAGATGTATAGAGTCTAATTTACCCTCTAAAGCATCTAACCTTGCTGGAATCGATTGTAATCGACTGTTTACTTGCTCTTTAGTTTTTTCAAAACCGATGACCAACTGAACCTGCATTGAATCTAGTAGGCCATTCAGCACCGTTGAGCGAGTTATTAGGCCAGAGTCTTGAGTGATCTGACTTTTAGTTGATTCAAGCCATTGAGCTTGTCGGTTATTAACGCTTTCTATGAACTTATTCAAACCTGATTGAATGTATGTAAGTTTATTCTTAGCTCTTATCGTAGATTGTCTTTTATGGACTAGAGATGAATAAAGCTTTTCTTGTGCTTCAGACCATTGAGACTTCTCTCTAATTTCTTTTGATTTGGCTTCAAGCGCTAAAATTTCACCCTTTACTGACTCATCATTGCCAATTTCACTTAGATCCGCATAAGTTTTATGG
The DNA here is from genome assembly GCF_055808695.1 of Marinomonas sp. GJ51-14. Taxonomy (NCBI): domain Bacteria; kingdom Pseudomonadati; phylum Pseudomonadota; class Gammaproteobacteria; order Oceanospirillales; family Oceanospirillaceae; genus Marinomonas; species Marinomonas sp. GJ51-14. The sequence goes on along the minus strand of NZ_CM147879.1, from coordinate 550,019 downwards.
AACTCATCAGTTAATAGAAAAATCATTTCGATTTTATCGTTGATGACAGCGTTTGTTGATCTAATCTTACTTTCAAGGGTGTTAACGAAATTTCTGTATGCTTCGTCTTGAAGCAGCGTTTTAGATATCAACGCGTTTAAATCTTCTCGACCATCTTTATCTGCCAATTGGTTTATATACAATTGTGGTATATAGGTAATTGCTTTTACTTGTTGCGTTGTATCAGACAGTTTGGATATCTCACCGTTCGACCACTCAACCTCAAAATCTAAATCAGGTATGTTGTTGTAGGTAGATGACTTCGATAGCTCAAATCTAGCTGATACTTCATTAGGATTTACTGTCTTTGCAATATGGTACAAAAGCATTGATTTACCAGAAGACTTACCACCAATAATCGTATTTAGGTCTTTGTTCAGTGGTATCCATTTGTCCGAGAACTTATTTGTACCTGACTTATCAATGTACCTCACTCTCTTTATTGTTTGATAGTCGGCTTTAGTTTCGGGGGAAAGTTCGCCAATGAATGCTCGATCTGGCTCAAATACAACCTGTTTTAAACCATTAAAAGTAGGATCTGCCTTAATCCAACAATATCTTTTTTGGTCTGGCTCAAACAACTTGTCGATAGCATGCGCATCAGAGCCATGTATACAAGGGATTAGGCGATTAAGCTCAAGAATAATACTCTCTCTACTTTTAGTTCCTTGGCCAGTAAAATAGTTTATATCGCTTGGTGTTGCTGAAAATATCATGTCGATAAACTGGTATATGTCTTTCTTTATACCAGTGAAACCGCCATCTTTAATTCCTGATACACCATCATTTGAGCCGTTTGCAGCAATAACTATTGAGTTTTCTCTTAGCCATTTTTCCTCGTTGTACCATTTTTTGAAAATATCAAAAGATGGTTTGAAATTATTGATGCCTTCTCTCAATGAGATGACGTCGCAATGCGCTGAATCTGGGCACAATTCTTTACCATAATCTCTTAGTTGATCTTCTACGCATGAATAGTTTTGACCGTGATAATTAATAATTAAACGACTTAAAGCTTTCTTGATATTTTCTACATGGCTCGGATCATCAGGGCTGATGAGGATGTGGATATTTAAGCCTTTAATTTTGCTGCCAGTACTAGGTGTAATTCTGAATTCAATATTTGGGATAACTGTTTCAATGTTTCCCATTCGCCCAGCTTGTCGGAATTTAAGGACCTTTTCGTAACCTGATATAGAGTAATAATCAGTAATACCAACGACAGCAACGCCAGATTTAGATTGCTCTATTGCTGTTATGTAAGCTTCCCAATCACCTTTAAACTGCGTTTCTAATACTGAGTCAGGAGTGTGAACATGAAGATCCCATCGCCTCCATTCCGAACCATGTTCATATAAGTGCATATATCCTCCATGCTAATTAATCGAGTGTGTATTATTGTAGCTTACTTTAGGTAGATGTTTAGAGAAATTGAGGTGTCTCAGTGGTACTATATTATTGCATGATTACAAGACCAAACAGATTGAAATTGGGACAATTTTGGGACATCATGAAAATTATGTAGAGTGATCTACAGTGACACTTGGTGTTCTAAGTTTCTGTTCTATATAGAAAACAAATAAAAAATGCAGTGTTTACAGTATAGTTGTTTCCCTCTCCGGAGGCGAAGGCCGGAGGTTCGAATCCTCTCGGGCGTGCCATTTCTGCAGTGTTTCTAAATAAGTTATACGTACTTTTAATAGTTAACCCATTTAGTAATATCTGTTTGCTTTTTTATTACTGATGCGGTACTTCAAGCAATATCAATTAAGCCATCTTGAAAGTCCTTTTCTTTATGTGACTTTGTGGTGACTGAAATAATATTGCGAGCATTTTGGGCATCAAATTTTTGTTAGTTACTTAATATTTTTTATAATTTTGACATGGTCGAGGTTGTATTGGATCAACTATAAAGCGGTAGCCAAGTTTTACTTGACTGCTAGATCCATCCCCACATTACTGTGGGGGGAGATCGTAGGTATTAATTATAGATTAGGCTGGGTAGCCACAGTGAGAGTGGAACAAAGACGACTACAATGAGTAAGCGTAGGAGGTCTGCGATCCAAAAAGGCAGTACTCCTTTAAAAATAGTACCGGTACGAACATCTTTGATGATACTGCTTAGTACAAAGACATTCATTCCAACGGGTGGTGTGATCAAGCTGATTTCAACCACAATCACCGCTACGATACCAAACCAAACTAGGCTGTAGCCTAGCTCAGCAACGATTGGAAAAAACACTGGAATGGTCAGTAAAAGCATTGAAAAGCTTTCCAGTACCATGCCAAGAATGATGTAAATCATTAAAATGACGAAAATGACCATGATTGGTGCGACGTCTAGCGATAACACAAAGTCGACCATCATACTGGGTAGTCCAGCGCGGTTAATAAAGTCAGAAAAAATCAGCGCACCAATAACAATAACAAATAAAGTGGCAGAAGTGCAGCACTGTCTGCTAATGTCTTGAAGAGAGACGATAAGCTAAGACTACGGCGTAAAAGAGCAATAATAAATGCACCACCTGCGCCAATTCCTGCTGCTTCTGTTGGTGTAAAAACACCTAAGTAAATACCACCCATAACCAGAATGAACAAGCCCAGTATGTCTCGTACGCCTTTTAGAGCGTGTAAGCGCTCGCGCCAGTTCATACGCTCTGCATTAGGACCGGCTTTTGGATCGCGCCAAACGGTGTATTTAACCGCACCAAGGTATAAAACAATTCCCAAGATTCCAGGAAGAAGCCCAGCAGCAAAGAGTTCACGGATACTAGTTTCTGTTAACAAGCCATAAACAATTAACATGACACTGGGAGGAATTAAAATACCTAGTGTACCTCCTGCTGCAATAGAAGCCGTTGCTAGAGCGTCGCTATAGCCATATTTTCTCATGGGAGGCATGGACACTTTTGCCATGGTAGCCGCGGTGGCTAGGCTAGAGCCGCTTACTGCAGAAAAACCACCACAAGCGACGATGGTAGCCATAGCAAGGCCTCCTTTTCTGTGGCACAAAAAAGCATAAGATGCATTGTATAGCTCTTTCGAAAGTCCAGATCGAGTGATTAAATTACCCATCAAAATAAATAAGGGAATAATAGAGAGGCCATAATCTTGAGCCGTGTCAATGATGCGATTCGACGCCATAGAAAGAGGGATTTTCCAACGAAAGCTATCTATGTTGTCCCAAGTGAGTCCATTTAAAACAGCAAAACCAAAGAATCCTACTACTCCCATTGAGAAAGCAATTGGAATTCTAAATATCATGATCATGATCAAAAGAACGGCGAAACCGGTTAATATCAATGTCATTTATCTTCTCCTGAGATGGCCGATTTAAAGACTGACATCACAAAATAAAGAAGAGCGCTGATACCTGTAAGCCAGCTTAAAATAGCGATGTATTGAATTAAAAAGCCAACTTCAATATGTAAAAAGTCCGTTGTAATATGTCTCCTTATCATTCGAGCTCCTAACGCCCATATTCTAAAAGACACAAAATACAGTGATGAAAAAATAACAAGAGCGGACACTAGAGATAATATGCGTAATACAGAATCTTTAATAAAGATGTCAATCAAATCGACTACAATGTGTGCGCCACGCCAGGTGACAACAGGCATAACAGAGAAAATGACGATAGCTAGGCCAATCTCAGTTAATTCGGTAGCTCCAAGGATGGGAGAGTCAAAAAAGTAGCGACCAACGACATCGATGCAAGTGAGGACCATAAGAGCAAATAGCGTACTCGCGGCTATCAGTTCAAAGAAGAAGGCCAACCATTTCATTGGCCCTCTATCCTCATAGTTTGCGTTTAACCATGAGATAAACGACATATTAGAGCGCTCCAGCGTCTTTTTGTTGCTCTTTGGCATAAGAATGAGCTTCAGCTCTTAGCATGTCTAATGCCGCTTTTGCGTCAACTTTTTTGTCTTTGACTGACTCAAGCCACTGTTTGTCTAAACCGGCTGTTTTTTCAGCGTAAGACAAGGTGATTGGGTGATCTTTATCCAGTACGACGACTTCCCCACCATTTTTTTCAGCAAATTTTTTGGCTGCAATGTCAGCTTTATCCCAAGCAGCGCCTGCCATGGTAGACAAGCGTTCACCTGATACACTGCGAATAGCATTGGCGTCTTTTTCGCTCAGAGAGTCCATAAAATCAGGGCTAATGAACATCACAAAACTACCCATATACATCCCCGTTGGCAGGGCCGTAACATAAGGCGCTACTTCGTATAAGCGCTGAGCTTGTTGTTCGGTCATTGGCATGAACACACCATCTACCACTCCGGTTTGCATTAGTTCATATACTTTGTTGCCAGGTGCAGCAACAGGAATGACTTCTAAACGCTTGCCAATTTCAGCTTGTACGCCACCGCCAATGCGGATTTTTTTACCTTTTAAATCATCAAGGCTATTAACCGGAAAGCTTGTTTGCATAACGCCTGCCCCATGAGTGAACAAGGCAAGAAGCTCTAATCCATCATGTTCGTTCGCTTTTTTGAGATATTTTTCATATGTACGCCAGTGAGCAGCGGAAGCCGCTTCAGCATTAACCCCTAGTCCCGGTAGCTCGACTATTTCCTGAAGTTTAAAACGGCCAGGAATAAAACCATGAAAACTAAAGGCAGCATCGGATACGCCATCTTCAACGATATCAAAAAGTTGACCTGGGTTATTAGAGCTGTACTCAATGTTAACGGTAACACGACCTTCAGTAGCTTCTTCAACCCACTTAGCCCATGTCGGCCACACAACAGCGTTTTGTGCGTGAGTAGGCGGCAGCCATGTGCTGACGTTAAGCACTGTTTGGGCAGAGGCTAGTGTACTGAATCCCGCTAAAACGGTACTGGCTAATACGAGAGAACGCATGGTGTTAAACATAATGGCTTTCTTCCTATTTTATTGTTGTTTTGATTGTTGGTATGTATTTAAAGTTTTATGGTTATCTTTCCTGATGCTCGGGAGCAGCAGGTCATCATTTTTTGGTTGCTTTGTTTTTCTTTTGCGGTAAGAACATGATCACGATGGTCTATCTCATCTCCTTCTACGACAAGTACCTCACAGCTTCCGCAAAGTCCTTCTGCACAATCGTTAGGTACATCAATGTCATTATTTAATAACACTTCCAAGAGCGTTTTATCTCTTGGGACGGAATAGGTTTTGCCGGTATCCATCAACTCAACCTCAAAAGCGTTTTCTTTTTCGGGATCCAATGTTTTGCTTTCTGAGGTGAAAAGCTCAGAGCTAAATGCAAGTTGATAGCGCTCTGCTAACATTTGAATCTCGTTGATCATTGATTCTGGGCCGCAGGAATAGATGTGTGTCTTTGGCGGCTGTACTTTTAATAAAGTCTCTAAATCGATGCGATTTCCTTCACTTGAAATATAAAGTTCGGGCGCTTGTGCAAATTTTTCTAATTGATCGGTATACACCATGCTTTGTCGCGTCTGACCACAGTACAGAAGCCTGAACTCCTTATTTTCGTACTTAAGCTGTTCGGCCATAGATAGCATAGGAGTAATCCCGATACCGCCAGCAATAAGTAGAACGGGTTGTGTATGTGGTTTTAATGGGAAAAAATTCTTAGGTCCTTGAATTGATAATTGATCACTGACACTCAAGTTATGGTGGATCCATGCTGAACCGCCATTACCGAGAGTTTCCTGTTTAACCAATATTGTGTAATGGGCAGCGTTTAGGCTTGGACAAAGAGAGTATTTTCTTTTTAAACCGTTTGGGAGGTGAAGCTCAATGTGTGCTCCTGGTGTCCAGCGAGGAAATGCTAAGGTGTCATCCTCTGAAGCCAGAATGATTTCCTTGATGTCTATGGCGATGGTATTAATAGCCACGACTCTAGCAGGTCGCACAATGGTGCGTTTGTCTGGGTTACCAATCGGAAAAGTACGTGATGTTTTTTTCGTACTTTGGACCGCCTTTGGGTTCCACTCTACCCACAGTGCTTCAGGACCATGAAACGAGGTATTGGGGGTGGCGGTAAAGGTTTGCTCGGATAGCGTCATATCAGGTATACGACGTGTCAGCTCTTCAATAAACGCACACATTTCCAAACGACCAATATTGCGCCCTAGACACTGATGTGCACCATAGCCAAAAGATAAGTGCTCGCTGGCGTTGTCGCGTAATATGTCAAGCTCTTCGGGATTTTCAAATTGCTCAGGATCACGGTTGGCAGCGGCCATTACAAGGAATAGCTTATCCCCTTTGGCAATGTCGACGCCGTTTATTTGTACGTTTTCGGTCGCCTCACGACGCCATGACACAATAGGACCTGCATAGCGCAAACACTCTTCAACAGCTGATGGGATAAGCTGCGGCTGGTGATGCAGTTTTTGCCAAAGCTTTGGTGTGGATAAAAGGTGTTTTATAGCGTTAGCAGTCGCGGTGGCAGTGGTTTCATGAGCGGCTACCAAAATGGCCATCATCATAGAGTGCAGGTAGTTGTCTGTCACAACGCGAGGGTTGCTTTGATTTTTGCGAATCATGTCATACATCCAGCCGCTTTGACCTTCTGTATTTTGTTTCATGCGTTCTAGTACTTCACCAGAGTAGTGCCAAAATTTGCCCACATTGGTGGCCACGTGTTTTTGTTCTTCGAGTGAAGGGCGTCCCCAGGTGTTAACCTTGTGTGCTACACCGAACTGTTGCAATACCGAAATATCATCGTCAGGGACACCTAAAAATTTTAGGGCAACAATCACCGGAATGTCCCACAAAAGTGTGGCCATTAGGTCTACTTTTCCAAGGCCGATAAATTCATCGACTTTGTTGGTGACTAAAGTTTTGGTAAGTTCGCGTAGTCCTTCAAGTTTGGAGGAATCAAATGCTTCCAGTAGCTCACGGCGGCGTTCCATGTGAATTGGCTCGTCTTCATTGACTAATGTACGGTTCATACCATAATCGTAAGATTGTAAAATCTCAGCTGTTTCTTGGGTGTCTGGGGTGAATTTTTCCAACACATTACGAGCTGAAAAAACGACAGGATCACGGAATATTTCACGAATGTCTTCATAGCGTGTCACCACCCAATAATTCATTTCTTCAGAGAAAAAGATAGGCTTTTCTTCACGAAATGACTGTAAAGCGGTAGCAGGGCAGTGCTGAAATTCTGGCCCAAACATATCAAACTTTTGCGCCTTTTCGTTAAGCTCAGCTGAAGCATGAAATGGGCATTTTGATGCTGAAGAAGTGTTCATAATATCGTGCTCCTATCATTTTTATTATTTTGTGCTTTTTACTTAGTCGCTTTAGCCTTCAAATTCTTCGGCGTGTAAAAACTTGGTATGTTCAGGAGCACGCTTAGTTTTTGTCCACTCGTTGAGCATATCGTGCTTCATTTCTTCAGTGATCTGAGCGATTTTTGCTTCTGCAGCTGGATCATCGTAAGCCAATTCAATGCGATGACCATTGGGATCAAAAAAGTAAATTGAATGAAAGAGCCCATGGTTTACGATTCCAAGTACGTCGATGCTATTTTCTTCAAGGTGTGCTTTTGCAATTTCTAATGTGTCGCGATCTTTAACGCGAAGGGCGATGTGTTGTACCCACGCTGGGGTATTCTTGTCGCTACCCATTTTAGGTTGCGTAGGTAGCTCAAAAAAAGCCAATACGTTGCCATTACCCGCATCTAAAAAAACGTGCATGTAAGGATCTGGTTCTTTGGTTGAAGGTACATGGTTTTCAGCAAAGGCGAGGGTGAAATCCATGTGAAGGTTTTTCTTGTACCAGTCCACTGTCTCTTTGGCATCGTGGCAGCGATATGCAACATGATGTATTTGTTCTATTTTAAATGTCATGAGAGTTTCCTTTAATTGGTTAAGCCATGTCAGGTTGTTGTTCAGGTGCAGCTTGTATAAAAGCTGGATGATCCTTGCAATGCTTATAGACGGACTCAATATGTGGATAGGCATCAAGGCTCATATTGAAGCGTTTGGCATTGTAAACTTGCGGTACAAGGCAACAATCGGCCAAGCTTGGCGTGTCGCCAAAGCAAAACTTACCCGGTTGTTTTACTAATACTTTTTCCAGAGCATCAAAGCCCAAAGTGATCCAATGTATGTACCATTGCTGGCGTTGCGTATCATCAACATTAAATGATTGGTTTAAGTATTGCAGTACTCGTAAATTATTAAGAGGGTGTACATCACACGCAATCATCTGGCTAATAGCTCGCACTTGAGCACGCTCCTCAGGATTATCTGGCAGGAGTGATATCGTATCGGGGTACGCTTCTTCAAGATACTCAATAATTGCCAATGATTGAGATAGTACAGTCTGATTATCCACCAGCGTTGGCAAGAGTTTCATAGGATTCAAAGATGCATAGTGGCTACTGTGTTGTTCTCCACCATTGTTTAGCAAATGAACAGGAATATACTCATACGGCATTGCTTTGAGGTTCAAAGCAATGCGCACTCTGTATGCCGCTGAGCTTCTAAAATAACTGTAAAGCTGAATCATGGTCTTGCCTTAAAAATTGAAATTGTGAGCAGGAAGGACTTTTCCTCGTACTTCACCAAAACCTACTCGTACGTTATCTTTTTGCGCGTAACCTCGCATAACTATACTGTCACCATCTTCAATAAAGTGGCGTGATTCGCCATTTTTTAGCGTTAACGCTTCAGACATATTCCAAGTCAGTTCGAGTAAGCTACCGCGGCTGTCTTTTTCTTTACCTGAAATGGTGCCAGAGCCTAACAAGTCGCCTACTTGCATGTTGCAGCCACTGATTGCGTGGTGAGTCAGTTGCTGAGCCATGGTCCAGTACATGTATTTGAAGTTGGTTTTACTGATCACCGTTTCTTCACCCGCCACATCAAACGATACTTCAAGATTGATGTCATAGTTGTTATCGCGTGTTTCGCGTAGGTAAGGCAGAGGAAGAGGTTCTTGTTTAGGCGCAGGGCATCGAAATAGTTCTAATGCGTCGAGTGTTACTACCCATGGTGATATAGAAGAGCCAAAAGTTTTGGAGTTAAAAGGTCCTAGCGGTACGTATTCCCATTGTTGTATGTCACGTGCAGACCAATCATTGAGCAATACCATACCAAAGATATGCTCGTGGGCCTCTTCGACAGGAATCGGCTCACCTAATGCGTTAGAACGGCCCACAATGAAGCCAGTTTCCAGTTCAAAATCCAGTTTTTGGCAGGGGGAGAAAACAGGACGTTCTGCATCCGGTGCTTTAATTTGGCCACTCGGACGTACAATATCTGTGCCACTGACCACCACAGAACTAGCACGGCCATTGTAGCCTACAGGCAATTCAGTCCAGTTAGGCATTAGAGCGTTTTCTGGGCCTCGGAACATGCATCCAACGTTAAAGGCGTGCTCACGAGACGAGTAGAAATCCGTATAAGAAGGCACATGAATGGGTAAATGCATCTGCACTATTGCTTGCTCAATCAAGGCGCTAGCGCGTAAGGCTTGGTTGTCACGCAGTTCAGGGTTGTCTGCATCTAATAGCGATTGTAGGCGAGCTCTGGTTTGTTGCCAAATAGCTTTTCCAAGCGAGATAAAAGGGTTCAGCGTGTTGTGGTGAAAGACAGGCATGTTTGAGGTTGGTAAAAGACCAGCAGATTCTAGCTGGCTTAAGTCTAATACTTGATTGCCAATAGCCACCCCAACGCGTGGGCTTAACGAATCACTACTGAAAATTCCATAGGGCAAATTGTAGATGGAAAAATCACTATTTCTCTCGACAGGTACAAATGTTTTCTTCGTGTCCATAAGTCCTTAAACCCTTTTAAAGTTATTCTTTTGTGTATTTGTGTTGATGAAAAAATAGTAAAAGGTATATATTTATAAGACAAACAGATTTTATTGATATATATATGGGTAAATCTAATGAATGTAACATTAAGGCAATTACGAGCTTTTTTGGCGGTACATCAAGAGGGGAGTTTTACCAAAGCGGCAGACACTTTACACATTACCCAATCGGCTTTGAGTAGTATTATCAAGGAGTTAGAGTCAAACTTAGAGCTTGGATTGTTTGACCGTTCGACTAGAAAGCTTGAAACCTCTGAAGCAGGCCGAAATATTCTTCCAGCTGTTATTCGAATGCTTGATGAGATGGAAACACTAACTAACGAGGTTAAAGGCTTAAAAGAGCTTGATTATGGCAAGGTCAGAATAGCAGTTGCTCAGCAATTGGCATCGGTTGAGCTGCCTAGAATCATTGCACTATACAACACCATGTATCCACAAGTGGAAGTCAGTATGATCGACTGCGGTGTGGAAAAAGTGCAAGATATTGTCAGCAGTGGCGAGGCCGATATTGGTATTGGGCCAGAGCGTAAGTTGCAAGTGGCGCTGAGTAAGCGCTTAATTTTTTCTCAACCATTTCATTTGGCCACTATGCCCACTCACCCCATCGCCACAGGCGGTAGCATCCGGTGGAAAGACATTGCTCCTTTAGAGCTTATTACACTGCGTGGATCGTTTACGGATCTATTAGTGGAAAATTTAGTGCGCGACTCGGCCGACTATATTATCAGTCCAAAGCATCAGGTGAATTTTATGTCCACAGCGCTGAGTATGGTGAAAAACGGCTTAGGTGTGACTCTGTGTTTGCCTTATGCCGTTGAATCGGTTAAACAGAACGGGTTGGTGATGGTACCTATTTGTGATCCAATCATTTACCGTAATTTTTATTTATACAGCTGTAAAAACCGCAAAAAACTGCCAGCCGTACAAAAGTTTATCGATGTTTATTTAAAACACATGCAGTTCGACAAAACATGGGTATAACCTTGGTTTATCTTAAGGCTGTTGTCTTGATGAAGTGATTGTCTTTTTCTATCTAAGAGGGCGTCCATTATATTTATTACTGTTTTTTTGGAACCCACTGACCTAGAGGAATGACTTCGATGTCTTCGCCGACAGGTTCGAGGAGCTTCACTAAATGACCGATGGATTCTAGGTCAGAAACGATTCTGAGATAGGGAGATTTGTTGCCATCAAGGGTTGTGACAACCGACGGAAAAACTGTTGTTGCAGTTTCATTATGTGGAAGATCTTTGAGTGCCTCTGCAATTTTAAGGCGAACAGTTTCGGATCTGTCTTCGTACCCATGTAGTTCAATGTTTGGCATTCTTTTATCCTATTATATAAAAGTAGAGGTGCAGGTTAGATGACGTGCTTATTTAAGAAAATGGCGTTACACAAGGCTGTTTTTATGAAAACAGCCACGGTTTAGAGTGTTTCTATCGTGTTTTATATGCATATTCTATCGAAATCTTATTCACCAATTTCAGTTGGGAATTTCAACTTCTAGTCCATCAAATTCGACTGTGAGTAAGACCTGACAAGCCAGTCGTGACGATGGAGCAACATTAGGAACACTGTCCAAAACATCCTCTTCAAAATCATCAGGTGGGCCCACTGCATCTAACCACTTATCGCCAATGTGGACGTGACATGTACCACAAATTGCACCACCGCCACATTCAGCGACTACATCGCTAATGTCATTCGCGAGGGCCACTTCCATTAAGGATTGGCCCGGTAAGGCTTCTACGGTTTTTGTGCCATCAACTTTAGTTTTAAATGTGATTCTCATGATGTACCTGCGTGTTGTCCAAGCTTGCGTAGCAAGCTTGGTGATGATGTTGAATGTTGAAATACGATGCGTTCATCGGGTGCTGCGATAGGGTGGGCGGCATGGGCCATAAGTGCAGCTTCATGAAAGCCAGATAGGATTAGTTTCAATTTGCCAGGATAGACGGCAATGTCGCCAATTGCGAAAATCCCACGCTGTGAGGTTTCAAAACGCTCAGGATCAACGCAGAGGCGACCGTCATCCATGGTTAAGCCCCATGTTGCAAGCGGGCCGGGAGCGGAAGTCAATCCGAAGAAGGGAAGAATACGACTGGCGGGGCAATCAATCACCCCTTCTGATGTTTTAACTGATACAGAGGTGGCTTGTGGTGCAGGACCTTTTATATCACAGGCTTGCCCGATCACAATTGAAAGCGTGCCGTCTTTGACTGCTTGATCCATTCGTAACAAGGCTTCGGGTGCTGCTCGAAAATTATTTCGGCGATGAACGATGGTGACGGATTTGGCAACGTCACATAGGGTCAAAGCCCAATCTACAGCAGAATCTCCACCTCCCAGAATAACCACGTCTTCCTCTGCGTAATCTGCGATTTTCCGGACTGAATATTGTACGCCTACGCCTTCATAATCGGCTACATTTTCGATTGGAGGACGTTTAGGTAAAAAGGCTCCGCCACCTGCAGCGATGACGACGACAGAGGTTCGAATTTCGGTGCCGACATCAGTTTTCACCAAAAAAGTGCCATCCGGCTGACGGTCAACATGTTGCACAGATTGATTCAGATGTAGCGTCGGATTAAACGGCGCGAGTTGTTCCATCAAGCGGTCTGTGAGCTCTTGTCCGCTAATTTTGCTAAAGGCTGGAATGTCATGGATTGGTTTTTCTGGGTACAGCTGTGCGCATTGACCGCCCGCTTGCGGCAACATGTCGATAATGTGGCTGTCGAGGTTTAGCATTCCTAATTGGAACGCCGCAAACAAGCCAACTGGACCTGCCCCAATGATGACTGCGTGGGTCGTATGTTGTTCTGTCATAGTTTAAATCGCCGCTCTTTTGATGCCAGGGTAAAGATAAACTTTATCATCGTTATAATCGAAATCAGGATCATCCCAGGCAACCATCTTGCCGGGGTTCAAAAGCCCCTTGGGGTCCGTTTCTTTTTTGAAGGTCAGTTGTAATTCGTCGGTTTGCTTCATACCGCCTTCTTCAAGCGTATAACGATGTGGATTAAATACCGGTACACCCGCGTCGTCGTGTTGGCGCATAATTTCATTCAAACGGTCATCCGTAGAATAGCGCACCATTGATAGGCCAAAGCAGGTGACATTACCGTCAAATCGCAGGAATTCGAGGTGGTGTGGTACTTCATCCCCAAACATTTGATAGGTTTTGGCGACCAATTCGACTTGGTTCGGGTAAGGATAAAGTGACTGAATATAGGTCATACCAGGCGCGACTTTCATAGCGCGCAATGTTGTATGGTTCCAGCTGAGTTCAAAAACAGCAGGAATACCTTTGAGATCTTCAACCTGATCACTACTGAACGCTACATGCCCGGGATAATGAGCAGTAAACGCTAATAATGGCATCATGGCATGTGGCGCAATCATCAGCAAAACCACATGTTTACCTTCTGTCATGAATTTTTTGTGTCGTTTAAATGTCTGAAATGGAATCGGTGCGGCGATGACGGAAATCAGCTTGGTGAGGATTCCATCTTGGCTACCTAGGTCGTTGGCGTATTTTGTGGCCTCAATGAAATCATCAAATTCGACGATCATATCTACCCAATCATAAGCAACCGTCAATGGCATCTCGACTTCTGTGATGATGCCGTTGGTACCGTAAGCATGGGCCACTTTTTGAAGGTCATCACCGTGTAGCTCGATGATACGAGGTTCTGCTTCCATTGTGATTACACGCAGGCGGATGATGTTGCCCGGATCGCGTAAGCCACCCCACTGGATCGATCCAATGCCGGATGATCCACCAGCAACAAAGCCACCTATGGTGGCCGTATGTGCGGTAGACGGATGCATGCGCAACTCTTGCCCTGAATGAGCACGAGTAGCTTTATCTATATCGGATATAATCGCGCCGGACTGAGCGGTCACACTACCTGGCGCGATGTTGATAATTTTAGTGAGCTCGGACAGATCTAAAACAACGCCGCCGGATAAAGGCATAGCTTGACCGTAGTTACCTGTACCACCGCCACGTACGGTCATTGGTACATCATTGGCGAAGCAAGCGCGAATGGTTGTCAGAACCTCATCTTCGGTTGATGGGACGACGACGAGATCAGCGATCACATGGTCCAATTCTGGCTTCAAAATCGGCGAGAAATAGAACGCATCGCGGCTTTTAAGACGAACCAAATTAGGGTTGTCGATGATTTTTAATCCGGCGAGGGCCGCTTTAAGGGGTTCAATGTTCATTGGCTGGCTCCATCAAGGTATCGAGTTCGGTGTAATCGGGAAGAGTAGTATCTATTTTTGTACCATCACGTAGGACGATGCGGTCACTTTCAGGGCGAGATAAAAGCTCTGTCCAGCTGCGGCCGCGAAATATGGTCATATCAGCAGGGCGTCCCGGCTCTATGAGAGGGGTATTAATTCCCATAATATGAGCAGGGGCTGCCGTGATTGCGGCGGGCCAGTCTGCTACGGGGTGGTCGAGATGCAATATTCGTGTCGCCATGCGGTAGACTTCGAGCATGTCGAGGTCACCGTAGGCATGGAACGGATCGCGAGTATTGTCAGACGCGATAGCAACATTGATACCACGGGCCTGCATTTCATGTACTAAGGGGACGCCGCGCCATCGAGGTGTGGTCGAATCTTGGCGGCGGTCTTGAAGGTAGAGGTTGCACATGGGTAAGGTCGTTACAGACAAACCTGCTTTTGCCACCAGATCAAGAGTGCGTTTTGCGTCATCATTTGACTGTTGGGATATAGAGCAACAATGTCCGACGTTTATGCGACCTTTGAAGTTATGACGCAAGGCTGCTTGTGCGATGAGATGCAGTGAAATTGCATTTGGATCGCCGGTTTCATCTGCATGAATATCGAGATCGAGACCGTGATCAAGTGCCGAGATAAACAACTGATCAATCAGGCTTTCGATGTCAGGCACCATATAGGTGACAGCACCCAAAACACCGCGAGCAGCCTGTACACGTTTTGTAAGAGAGTTGAAACCGGCCGTGTCGCGAAGCGCGTCGATGCCAACAAGGCAGACACCCTGAAGGGTGATTCGCTCCGCCCACGTTTCTCGCATTTGTTCAAACACAGACCATGAAATGTCAGCTTGAGGATTCTGTGAGTCGATATGCGTACGCAAGGCGCTGGTGCCGTGAGCATAGGCACAGCGCAAGGAGAAATCCATGCGCGTGGCCAAATCATCAGCTGACCAATTTGCTTTGGTGTCGGTCGCCACAGCATCTAACGCACCGCCGAAGCTGCCGTCTGGGTTAGGCTGACGCGCCCAAATATGACCTTTGTCGAGATGGGTATGACAGTCAATAAAAGTGGGAGTAATGATACGGCCACAAAAGTCGGTCTGTGTGGTGGTTGTTTTGGTCCGGTCTGCGGATATATTAAAGGCCTCTGTCTTTGTTATCATGCCGCCGCGAAGTTCAATATTGACCCGATGAAACCCACCTTCATCTGCTGGTCCATATGGCTGGCCCAAATGACTTGCGTGAACGCGTGCATTGATGAATGTCATGTCATCCTGTGAGATGCTCATAAGCACGGATCAACAGAAGAAAGAATGGTGTCAGGATCAATGTTGATAATATCTTGTAGAAGTTCAGCAAACCCTTTCGCAGCCCATTGTGCACTTGCCGCGCCTTTTTCGGCAGTTGCGATCGCTGCATTTCCGATTGCGCCAGTATGATTCAAATCCGCCGCGATCCAAGCAAAACTATGCTTACCAGTGGCTTGTAGGTGAGTGTTTTGTTCGGCGATCTGAGTGTTTTTAGATACAAAGTCCTTCGCTTTGTCCATATTGACCATATCAGGTCTGAAATGCAGCATAAGTGATGTTTCAGTGTCACCTCCATGAATACCGTCACGCAGTTCTAGGTCTGAATATAATCCCGGAGGATGGCCAAAACGGAACCAACTACTTTTGGCGACTAACATTCGATGTTGGACACGAAGATTGCGTGCAACAATGCCCATGACCTCTTCGTTACCGCCATGGGAATTCATAATAATGAGCTTTCGGATTCCAGCGCGGGCGACCGCATGGCCGAGAGCTGTCCAGTTGTCGATCAGCGAAGTGGCGTCGTGACTTAGGGTGCCGGGTGCAAACAAGTGCTCGTCGGATTTTCCAATTCGCTGGATAGGCAGAACCCGCAAATCAACACCTTCGGGCAAATTCTTCGCTACGGTATCTATCATGCCTTCCATTAGCGTAGAGTCTGTAGAGAGCGGTAAGTGAGGCCCGTGTTGCTCTATCGCAGCAATAGGCAAAATCGCAATCGTGTGTGCGGGGTCGATGTTGTCAAAATCGCGGGTGCAGAGTTCTTCCCACCAAATGCTTCGGGGTGTTTGGTTCTTCATGAAGGTACCTCTTGTGCAGCTACAATTTCCACTTCTACTTTAAATTCTGAGCGGGTAAATCCACCCACAATCATCAATGTTGATGCTGGCGGTGGTGAGTCAAAAAACGTATCTCGTGCCTCCATGTAAGCCGCCATATGGCTTCGGTCAGTGACATAGGCATTCACGCGAACCACATCTTTCATACTCATGTTGGCAGCACCCAGAATCTTTGCTGCGTTTTCAAAGCATAGCTTGGACTGTGCGAATGTATCTTCTGGGATCTGTCCATTCTCATTCATGCCGAGTTGACCGGAACACCAGACCCAACGGGAAGGAGAAGAGACTTCAACGCCATGAGAGTAACGGGCAAATGGTGCAGGTAGTGTGTCAGGTGTAAGGGTTTTGTGCATATAAAACCTCCTTTAGTTATTTGGGTTAAGTAGACATGTATACCTGACATCGCGAAACAAGCTGCTCCTTATATGGGTTATATCGTTTACCTTATGGTGTTGGGTGAAAGGCGTTGTTTGCAACCTCACGTACGATGCTGCGCAACCATCGTCCGAACGGGGAGTGATGGGATTTTTCGTGCCAGAAAATCCAAGCACTCATCTGGCCAAGCTCTTCCGGTGCTTCGAGAATAGTGACAGGTAAGGTAGCTGCCATATCTTTTGCGTAGGGGTGTGCCGTCGTCAATACAAGGTTTGACTGGGGTACGATCTGCCGAGCAAGCGCAAATTCAGGTACTGTGGCGACGACGTTGCGTGTTTTTCCCAGCTCAAGGAGTCGTCCATCAATCGGTGTTCCCGTAACGACTGAAGTCGAACTTGGGGAAATATGGTCCAGCATCAGATATTCATCCAGACTCAGCCGGCTCTGGTTCGCATATGCATGGGTATTGGCGACAACGCAGGCTATGTCGCATTGCATTAATGGGGCGAATCGCAAATAAGGGTAGGGGTCTTGTCTACTGGAAATAAGCAGATCAACATCGCCGTCATGAAGTTGCTGCTTTATTTGTTCGGGCGCGCCTTGTTGCATTATTTCGACGCGTGCGAGAGGCGATGCCTCACTAATGGCCTGAATGAGAGGGGGAATCAAAATTGAGCCTAGACCGAGATGTGAAACTATTCGAATGTCACGGTCTGATGTCGCTGGATTAAATTCACCAGGTGGAGCTGTAAGCAGGTTGATGTCACTGAGAATACGATCAACAGAGACTGATATGTCCTGCCCACGTTCTGTGCGAATCATGCCACTGCCTGAGCGCACGAGGAGTGGATCGTTGAACTCATCCCTAAGCTGGCGCAATGTTGCACTGATGGCTGGCTGGCTTAAGTCAAGCCGAATGGCCGCTCGCGATACACTGCTTTCATGCAGCAAAGCTTGCAATACACGTAAATGTCGTAAATCAATTTTAGACGTCAACACCTAACTCCCACTTAATTTAGATGGAATGCTTTTTGCAAATACCGAGCCAGTCTGGATGCTGAGTTTTGTTGAGAAATTAAGAAATGCTTGATGAGGTAAGTAATGGGTAGTTCCTATTTACTCGAATATTCCCTTTTCTGGACTATATAAGCTAGCGCATATATTAGGTATTTATAGAGCGGTATGCTCAAAAGAGCATGTAAATGCGATAGTGCTAACCAACATTAGCCACCTACCTGTAAGGAAGATTCAAATGAAACTACCACTGATTACGCGACGTGAATCGCTTGGCCTATTGGCTGGTGCGGCAGCTTTGGCATTGTCTCCAGTTAGCTTTGCTCTTACGAAGAAAAACAATGCGGCTGTTAATTTTCAGCTTTCCTGGTTACCTTCCGTTCAGTTTGGTGGCTCGTATGTCGCTCAAGAAAATGGCTATTGGAGCGATAAAGGCCTGAATGTCAGTCTTGTTTCTGGTGGGCCTAATGCACCAGTCGAGCCGTCTGTAGTTGCAGGGACATCATTACTCGGAATTACTGCCGCTGATTACGCATCCGCAGCCGTAGCAGAGGGTGCACCATTTAAGATCATCGCCGTTGCAATGCAAAAAAATCCTTTCACTATTGCCTCTTTACCTGGCAACCCAGTCAGTACTCCTGCAGATTTGGTTGGTAAAAAAATTGGGATGGCTGTTGCTAATACACCGATTCTTGCCGCGTTTTGTGCATTGAACAATGTTGATATCAAAGAAATCGACATTGTTCCAACACAATATGACCCTGCACCCTTGGTAAACGGCGAAGTTGATTGCTTACTTTGTTGGCTTACTGATTTGCCGATTGCGATGACAGTGGCAGGAGTCGAAAACGTTACTATGTTGTTGGCCGATTACGGTTACGCGGTGCACAGTCAGACGTATATCGTCACTGAGGATGCTCTTAAAACACAACGTGACGAAATAGTTACGCTGATGAGAGGTGAAATTCAGGGCTGGAATACCTACTTTGAAAACACCGATGCAGCGGCGGAACTTACTGTCGCCAAATTCCCTGATCTTGGTTTGGACCTAAAGACTCAGAAACTTCAGGCGGCTAAACAGGTGGATTTAATGTCTTCTCCGCTGACTGAAAAGTTTGGCTTCGGTTGGTTTACTGACGAAACAGTCGCCGAAAACATCGTTACCTTGGGCTTGCTTGGTCGTGAGGTGTCCGCTGATCTTTGGGATCGTTCAATTCTTGAAGAGATTTACGGCTGATATAATGATGACAAAAAGAGATGACCAAAATGCCATATCCAAAGCCGGACCTCCTGTAGTAGGAGCATGGGCAATTAATAAAACGTATGGGCATGGATATAACGCAGTTCAGGCTGTAAAAGATGTAGATCTTGTACTTGAACCGGGTTCGACCACTGCGCTTGTCGGCCCTTCAGGGTGCGGGAAGTCAACCTTGTTGCGGATGATTGCAGGCTTGGAAGAGCCAACATCTGGTGCTATTCGTATCGGTAACGAAATGCCCTTTGCCGTTGCACGCAAGGGGAAGTTGTCTGTTGCGTTTCAGGACCCATCACTTTTGCCGTGGCTGACGGTGGCATCTAATGTGGCATTGGCTCGTCGTTTGGCGGGTCTGCCCAAAGATCCTGCAAAGGTGCAAAAACTTTTATCACTTGTGGGTCTCGATGGTTTTGAAAATAAGCGTCCAGCTGAACTCTCAGGCGGCATGCGTCAGCGCTGCGCTATTGCGCGGTGTTTGGCGACGGATGCCCGATTGTTATTACTGGACGAACCTTTCGGCGCCGTTGATGAAATGACCCGTCGTCGTCTAAACCTCGAATTGCCGCGTGTTTGGGAGGGGCAGGGAACGACTACTCTCTTGGTGACCCACTCTGTGACCGAGGCCGTTTTATTGTCAGATCGTGTGATCGTAATGAGCCATCGGCCCGCTCGCATCAGTGCTGATATTCCTATTCACATTGAACGTCCTCGCCGTGCCTCACACCTTTCAAGCACAGATTTTGTGGCGCTTGTGACGCAAATTAATACAGCCCTCGGGATTGTTGATGAGCCGGACGACGGGATATCTATCGTGCCAGAGGTAGGACTGGAATGACGCAACAAGACATTTTTTTATTTCTACGTAAGAGCGTTCGCTTGAATTTTAGTCAGTTGCGCACTTTGTCTGGTTTAGTTGTGATGCTGGCGGCTTGGGAGACAATTGCGCGTTTTGGTTTTGGTCAACTTTACATCATTGCCCCGCCCAGCGCGATTGTCGTGCGTATTGTTGAGGATCAAGCCTTGTATGGCCGTGCCTTGGGAACAACCATTTCTGAGGCTTTGCTCGGGTTTGTGTTTGGTAATCTGGCTGCGATTATTCTTGCAACCATGGTAGTTGCGTTGCCTCGGATTGAGCGTCTGGCCCAAGCCATTGCACTGGTTGTATTTTGTTTGCCTTTGGTTGCAACAGGCCCGATTTTACGAGTGATTTATGGACCCGGTTGGGGGCCTCAAATTACATTGGCGGCCTTATCGGTTTATTACACTACTTTCGTACCATTGGTCGTTGGTTTGCGTGCTGTTCCGCCAAGTTGGTTAGACCTTGTCGCAAGTTATGGGCGGGGGGCTGGACAGCTATGACCGTTGTGCGTGCTCGCGTCAGCTTACCGTATCTGATCGCTAGCCTTAAAATTGCAGCGCCAGCTGCGTTTCTCGGCGCGATCGTTGGGGAGTTTACCGGTGCAGACAGAGGGATTGGTGTTCTGAGTATTCAGGCCATGCGTACCCTTGATGTGGACGGCACATGGGCGTTAGCCACCATAGCGTCAGCGGTTGCGATAATCGGCTATGCTCTGGTTGGCTGGATCGGTCGAGCACTGTCAATTGGTGATCCGCCAGTTTTGCTGGTCTCGCCAATGGTGAAGGCCCCGAAAAAACGATGGTTGAAGCTTGGCATGATGATTGGTGCACCCATGTTGTCAATTTTGGTCATTCTTTTCTTATGGCAGTTTTCGATGGACCGGATGGAACTGTCTCGCTTTTTTGCCAAACGACCAGGTGATGTCTGGGCCTATCTTGTCTCGGGTTCACAAGCTGCGGCACATCAAGCCGAACTGTTTTCAGCTCTTTGGGATACTCTTATTGTTACGGTGCCAGGCTACTTTGTCGGGCTCGGTTTAGGGGCGGGGTTAGCGGCGGTATTTTGCATGCTACCAGCTGTTGAAAAGATCGTTTCACCTGTGGCCATTGCGTTGCGCTCTATCCCGATTGTTGTCACTGCACCCTTGTTGGTGATGGCGATGGGGCGTGGTTCGCTTGGAATGGTGTCCATCGTCGCTGTAATGATCTTCTTTCCGACCTTAGTGTCGTGTTTACATGGATTGCGGCAGACGCCAGGACAGGTGCTGGATTATTTCGACAGTTTCCGTGCACCGCCTTTGACTCAATTATTTCTGGCACGAGTCCCCGCGATGCTTCCATCCTTATTTGCCTCCGCTCGTATGGCTGTTCCTATGGCTGTTTTGGCGGCAACTGTGGCGGAGTGGCTCGCCACTGGAACCGGCATAGGAAATCTTATGGCGCTGACAAATTCGACAAGTAATTACAACATGTTGTGGAGTTGTGTCACCGTTCTTACTCTCGTTTCCGTTGCGGGTTACTCGCTTGTCGCGATGCTCGAGCGGTGTGTCCTTTCCCGTTTTGCCCCTGAACAGGTGACAGTATGACAGATCAACCTTTAGGTCTTTCCAAAACCCTTGCGCTTTATGACAGCCTCGTCGGTGATGTTGCGTTTTTAGATACAGCTCCGCTTATGTCTGACGGCACATTAGCCACTGAAATTATGTCGATATTGATTGGCGAAGCACGGTTTTTGGATCGCCGTCAGTTCGATGACTGGTATGAATTATGGACCGAAGATGGTGCGTTTTGGTTGCCTCTGCACCAAGATCATCATCCTGCCCGCGATCAAGGGCTCATCATGGATGATTACCGTCGCCTGGGGGAACGGGTTTGGCGGATGCAGGATTCATCTGCTTGGGCTTTGGTTCCTTACGCGCAAACGGTGCGGATGGTGTCGGGGATCGAAGCATGGACTCTACCTGATAGTCCCAACGACGTTATAGCGACGAGTGCTATCTCCATCACACATGAACGCACAGGTAAGGTTACTGTTTTGGCTGGGCGTCAAATTCATCGCCTGCGCCGTAGTAATGGTAGCTGGGTGATCAGCCGAAAAATCTTACTTTGCCCTGCAATCGCCGCTGGAATATCCCATTTGGGTTGGATTCTGTAAAGATTAACGAACGAGAGAAATGCGATGAGTATCGAAAACCCTAAAACAAATCTTGAACGTGATATTGCAGACAGCCTGCGCCCTGATGCGGTTGTTTCGCGCGGTCCAGATTTATCCGAAGACGTAGAACATTTGGTCCGAAAAGGTCTTGTGCATCGCCGCGTCTATACAGATCCTGAGCTTTTTACGACTGAGATGGATCGTATTTTCGGCGCTACATGGTGCTTTATTGGTCATGAGTCTGAAGTGCCTGAGCCTGGTGATTTTGTTCGCAAGCGTTTGGGAAAGCGTCAGATTGTTTTGGTTCGTACACGTAAGGGTGAAATTCGAGGTCTGCTTAATCGCTGTAGCCATCGTGGTACTACGTTAGTGGCGGAGGAAGAAGGCTGTGCAAAACGTTTTACCTGTCCTTATCACGGCTGGGCATTTGATCTTGACGGACATCTACAAAGTCTTCCTGTTTCCGACAGTTACAGCAATCTTTATGAGCGGCCCTTTGATTTGGGTCAAATTAAAGTCCAGTCCCATCGAGGGTTTGTTTTTGGTACGCTGGCGGCAGAGCCTATGCCTCTTGCTGAATGGTTAGGGCCAGCAGCTTTGTGGTTGGATGAACATATTGACCGTCATCCCAATGGCAACATTCGGGTGCTGAAAACACCGATTAAACAGACTTATAAAGCCAATTGGAAAATGGTTTGGGACAACGCATCGGACGGTATCCATGCCACCTTTGCTCACAGGTCCTATAACTTGTTGGGCAAAGAAGCTCAGACAGATACCATCTTATCACGTAACCCCTCGGTCTCTCCCATGATCGGCTACACACTTGGTCACGGGCATTGTGTTGTCGATCAGCGACCGGGTATTCCAGACGGTCCTTGGTCGACCATGCGTCCTTTACCTACACGCGAAGACCTTGAAGAATCTTTGAGAGAACGGGTGGGTGATATCCCGCGTGAAACAGTGGATTTAATGGCTGGTAATATGGTCAACCTCAATATTTTCCCTAATCTAATTTTTGTAGGTAACCAGATCGCTGTGATCGAACCAGTTTCCGTCAATGAAACACGGATGAACTATTATCTCGTGATGGCCGATGATACGCCTGAAGAAGTCAATCTTATGCGGATGCGCGTAGACGAAGATTTCATGTCGTTTGGTATTCCCGATGACTTTGAGATGTTTGAGCGGGTTCAAGAGGGTCTTGAGACGATCGAAGAAGAATGGGTCGATATTAGTCGCGGCGATGACGCGGGCGATATTGTTGATGAATATGGTTTGGCCACGACCAATCTTGCCTCAGAAGGGCCGATCCGGCACTACCTGGCAGAATGGAAACACATTATGGCGAAGCCAATCCCTACAACGATCCGCCGTGCGCGGATTGAAGACAGCAAATTCATGAAAGCCCAGAAACTAAAAGCGGAAGCAAGTGCTGCGGCCGCAATCATCAAAGCGAAATAAGGACACATTATTATGTCAACAGATAGCAATAAAGCACTCGTGCGCGCATACCATACTGAGTTGTGGGAAAAGGGTGATATGACAGCAATTCAACGGTATTGGAGTCCTGATGCTAAGGTCGATATCACCGACTTTGATAGCAATGCCATCGACGCGATTCATGAAGATGTGACGCGTTATTGGGGGGCGTTTAAAGACGTCAAAACTGAAATTTTAGCCCTAATCGCCGAGGACGATTGCGTGGTTTTGCATTGGGAAACCTCTGGATTGCATTTCGGCCCCTACGGAGATGTGGCGGCTACTAACAAACGCATCACGATGTCAGGAATGGATATATTACGCATTAAAAATGACCTTATCGTGGAATGTACGTCCATGTGGGACGGGATGAGTGTTTATGACCAGCTGGGTGTTCTTAACATTGGATAACATGTTGACTTGTCATACTTTTATTAGAGTGGAGGTCTGAAATGACCGAGTTTACACTTCCTGTCGTTGATATTTCTGGGTTCTTCAGTGGCGGGTCTGATGCCAAAGAAAAGATCGCTTGCGACTTTGCCGATGCTTTTGAAAACGTCGGCTTTGCCGTTATCACAGGCCACGGTATACCTGAAACTCTGACCGGTGGGCTTTATGACGCTGCGCTCGGTTTTTTTGATGAACCCTTTGATACTAAAATGGCCTACTCTCCACCTGAGACAGCTAAAAGTCGTGGCTATTTGCCGATGGGTATGGAAAGCGTTGCTAAAACATTGAAAGGTGAAACACCACCAGATCTTTGTGAGGCTTTGGTCTTCGGTGCGCCGCACCATGAGGGCGAAGAGAATCATGTCGCTAACTACTACCCAAAAACACCGATGGCATTTACAGAACTTGTGACAGAATATACCCATTCTATTCTTGAGTTGAACTCGGTGTTGATGCGCTTATCTGCCCTTGCATTGGACCTGCCTGAGGACTACTTTGCGCCGATGTATGCGGATCCTTCACTGACATTGCGTTTCGTGAACTATCCTGATCAGGATTCTGATCCACTTCCAGGTCAGCTGCGCTACGGGGAGCACCATGATTATGGCGCAATTACTATTTTACGTCAGGATGCTGCGGCTGGTGGACTTGAAGTAATGGGGGTGGATGGACAATGGCATGAAGCCAAAGTCATCCCGAATTCTTTTGTCATTAATGTTGGCGACTTATTGTCGCGTTGGACTAATGATCGCTGGCGTTCTACCTTGCATCGTGTATCCAATCCTGCACGTACCTTAACAGGATCAACTCGCCGTTTGTCGATGGTCGCCTTCACAGGGCCGGCCGCTGATACAATGGTGTCAGCTTTGCCAAGCTGTGTCTCAGATGAAGCACCAGCCAAATATGATACTGTACAGGCTGGTGAATACATCATGTCAAAAATCCGTGCATCCCACGACTTGGATAATAAATAAAGTCTGGTTTGATGACACCACACACTTCATGCTCAAGCGTTGCGTGGAAGCGTGTGGTGGCTTGTCCCTTTTTATTCTAGGCCTATGAGTGAATTCGAGAAACTATAACTTTAGCTGAGTGATATATTTATTATTTGAATTTTCAATTTTGAGGGGTATTTAATCGGAATTTTTTAGTTTTTGTAAGGAGCATTAAATTAAAAGCACATTAAAAGTACTAAATTAATTTATAGTAAATCGAATTTGGATTTAAATAATCTCAGTTTTTTAACGGAAATTATTTAAACCCGTATTAAATTCTTATCTATAAATTAGTGTCGGCAACCACATAGTAATAGAAGGAATAAAAGTAAGTAATAAGAGTACGACAACCAAAGGAATTAAGAAAGGAGCGGTAGAAATAACACACCTTTCAAATGGTATATCGGATACTTTAGCAAGTACGTAGAGAACCATTCCAACTGGTGGTGTTAACAATCCTAGCATAAGGTTTAAGATTAAAATGATACCAAAGTGTACAGGATCAATACCAATTTGAATGGCGATAGGTAATAGAACAGGAACCAATATTGTAATCGCAGCGATTGTTTCCATAAAACAACCAATTACTAAAATAAGAAGTGTAATAATCAATAAGATTAATATCCTATTATCAGTAAAAGATAATAACTGATCAGCAAAGAAGGTAGCAAACTGGTTTGCTGTAAGAATCCATGCGAATATTGTTGAGGCTGCAACAATCATTAATATTGAAGCTGTTGTTTCTATAGTTTCTTGTGAGACTTTGAGTATTTTTTGAAAGGATAATGTTTTATATACAAACAATCCTAGGAATAAACTATAAGCCACGGCTGCTATTGCAGCTTCTGTTGGTGTAAACACACCTGTAGATATACCGCCAACAATAATTACCGGAGTAAGTAATGGAATACTTGCACGTTTAAAGGTATTCCATAACACTTTAATATTAAAATGATCATCTTTTGGATACTTACGTATTTTTGCATACCAAGATACCATTACCATTAATGAGAAAGCCATTAATAGTCCTGGAATTAAACCTGCAACAAAAAGTTGTCCAATCGATGTATCTGCCATTACTCCGTAAATTACTAAAGGTAATGAGGGAGGAATGATCGGTCCAATAGTAGATGATGCAGCTGTAATACCTACAGAAAAATCCGTATCGTACCCAGCATCTTTCATCGCTTTAATTTCTACATTACCTAGACCTCCAGCATCGGCCACTGCGGCACCAGACATACCGGCAAAAACAACACTAGCTCCTATATTTACATGTCCAAGCCCACCAGGAAGCCATCCTACGAGAGAGCGTGCAAAATCAAAGATACGATTAGTAATGCCACCTGTGTTCATGAGGTGGCCAGCTAAAATGAAGAATGGGATAGCTATCAAAGGAAAGCTATTTATTCCATTAACCATATTATGTAAAAGTACTATGTTTGGTATACCTTCCAAAACAATAAAGAATAGTGAAGCTAAACCTAAAGAAACAGCAACCGGCACGCCAATTATTAATAAGGAAAATAATATGAGAAACATCAATAAAATAATCATGGTTATCCTTGGTTAGATAGTGCCTGAGCGTTAAGTTTTTTAGCCAATTCGTCTGAAGGCTGCATGATTTGTTTATATGCTAATATTAAAGAATGTAAAGCCATTAATAGAAAGCAAACAAATATAATCCAATATATTAAACTTTTTGGTATAGGTAGAGATATTAACGATTGCGTTATCCGTATAGCCACTTGAGCTGAAAGGTATGCACAATATCCATAGAAGGCAATACAGAATAATTGTGATGTTATTACTAATACTTTAATATGTGAGTTTTTTATAAAACGATAGAAAAACTCTAGAAAAATATGCCCTCCTTTTCTCGCTACTGTTACTGCACCAACGAATCCTAATAAAAGCAAAAGGTAGCGAGATGCTTCTTCTGTCCAATCCAAAGAGTTGTTGAGAAAATAACGAGTAAAAAACTGAAGAAATACAATGACAACTAAAGCCCAAAAAATGATCATTGCTGGTATATCTATCATATTAAATTTAAAATCATCCTCAATTTGGTTTTCATCAACCAAATTGAGGGGTGATGCATGGACATTATCCATAGCATCCTTTTTATGATGATTTAGCACCATTCATCCCCTCTTTTTCTATAATTAAAGTGCTTCTAAACGGTCTAATTGTTCTTGAGTGAAACCATTTTTTTCTGGGATTAGATATGGTTTTAAAGCATCTTGAAAAGGTTCTCGATCAACTGTGTTAACTATAACACCTTCATCTTTAAACCATTGAATTAAATTCAATTCTGAGGTGTTTATTTCATCAGAAGCTTTGATTGCAGCTTGTTTTGTAATAGCGACAAGTTTGGAATAATCTTCCTCACTCATTTTGTTTTTTGTATAGTTAGAAATTATGGTAACGAGAGAGTTTGTCATATGTCCTGTTAAGTTTATATATTTTTGTACTTCGCCGCGAATTCAACTCCGAAGTGCACCACTCCCTAAATTACGCTGCACTTCGTAGTTCATCGAACACGACCGCAGGTTGTCTATAGCCAAGGCACTTCCTTGGCCTCAGATTTAGTGACCTTTGTACCTTCGCAACTTCTTCATCTGTCACTGTCCTAAGATCGGTTCCCTTAGGGATATATTGCCTCAGCAGACCGTTAAAATTTTCATTTAAGCCGCGCTCCCAGGAAGCGTAAGGGTTAGCAAAATACACATCGGCCTTCAGTTTTTGAGCAATGCTTTCATGGGCACAAAACTCTGTTCCGTTATCTGCGGTAATCGTATGCACGTGACGACGATAGCGCCACAGCATAGCACCAACCGCTCGACACACATCTTCAGTACTTTTCTTGGGCACTTTACGGATTAAGTACATCTTACTCTTCCGCTCAACCAAGCTAACAATCGCTCCAGTACCTTGCTTGCCTAAAACGGTATCGACTTCCCAGTCACCAAAACGCTGCTTGCTATCCACTATATCAGGGCGTTCTTCGATACCAACTCTATTAGGAATAATGACCCGTTTGGTATGCTTTCCTTTTCGATATCGCCTACCGTTGTGTCGTAAATGCTTGTACAGTTTTCCACCTTGACGCTTGTCTCTTTGCACATAGCCATAAATCCATTCATGACTGACAGGTAAGCCTATTAAATGGCTTACACCTGATATCTGTTCAGGGCTCCATTTTAGCGCTAGACCAAACTCAACATAATCGATGGTTTTCTGTGATATCTGGCTTTTCGCAGCACAGTGTCGTCGATGTTGAGCACGGCGCTGTGCGACATTAGGCTCATAAGTGCCATTGATAGTATGCCGCTTTAACTCTCGACTGATACTGGAATGACTGATGTTAAGTCGCCTGCCAATCTCTCTGTAACTTAAATGTTGGCTCAGATAGGCTTGAATCTGATATCGTTGTCCTTCGATCAACTGCTTATAGCTCATGGTAATACTCTAATTGTTTGGCGACGTTAGAATACCACCTATGGGCAGTTGATCTCTCGTCACCTACTCAACCATGAGTGGTGCACTTATTATCTGAATTTGCGGTAAAACTTTTTAAACTTAATTGTTGGTAATGGATTTTCTTGTGCATCTACAAGACCTTGTTGTAAAGCAAGATACACTTCTGCAAATGCGAGAGGAGTAGGGTTTGCTTTAACCGCTTTTGGGAACATTAAATAAAGAGGTGCATTTGGAACCCGTATTTTTAAATCTTCCATATCTTTTGGAGAATTAATTGGAATGTTAGAGGTAACATGACGAACACCATAATAAGTTAACGTTGTTGCCTCATTTCCTGTTTTTTGACTATAACCATTTGCTATTTCTTTAAAAAGGTCACTATCACGGTAAGACTTCCAATGATCATAGTTTCGTATAACAAATGGAAATGCTGATATTTTAAGAGGGGGATATGATTGTGCTGGTAAACTTTCAGCACTATAGATTATATCAACTGTTCCAAAATCTAATGCTTCATTAAGTTCAACTTCTTTACCTAATGATGAAGATGGGTATGCATTTATAGTTACACGACCATCAGTTTGTTTTTTTATCTCTTCAGCAGCCCATAAAATTGCTTCGTTATAAGGGGTGCCAGCTTCATATACGTGAGCCCATTTTAAGTTAGCAGCATGAATGTTATTACTTATTACTCCAGATATTAAAATCGCACCAGCTGCTAGAGTCGTTTTCTTCAAAAATTTAACTTTACTTTTTTTTATTATATTATTCATATCATTACCTTTTTATTATGATTTTAATAGAATTTTTCGTATTTATAATTGTTTATTAATAAGATTTCTTTCCATTAGGTTTTTTATTAATGAATTTATTCCAAATACCCATGGGGTTGCATCAGAGCTGTGAATTACAGAGTTGTAGAGCATTCCAATTTTGGGAGTGCTAATCATTACTGCATCACTCAATTTATGAGTAAAACCACCACCGATATCATCACGGTCTTGTGTAGGTGAAAATAGAGTTCCTAAGAATAAAAGGAAACCATCAGGATATTGATGATTTTCATTAATTGTTTGATTAACTAGATCTATAGGGCTGCGGCTAATTTTCTTCATTGAAGATAACCCATGCAGGGTGTATCCATCTGTGCCTTTTACTTGCAGAGTAACTTCACAGGTATTGATGTCTTCTAAAGTAAAGTTATCATCAAAAAGACGAATAAAAGGTCCAATTGCACATGATGCATTATTGTCTTTTGCCTTACTTAGTAATAATGCGCTTCGCCCTTCGAAGTCGCGTAAATTAACATCATTTCCTAATGTTGCACCTTGAATTTTCCCCTTACTATTAACAGCTAGAACAATTTCGGGTTCAGGGTTGTTCCATTCAGATTGTGGATGTATACCTATAAAAGCGCCGGTACCTATTGCTGATAGTACTGGTGCTTTTGTGAAAATTTCAGCATCTGGACCAATACCTACTTCTAAATATTGAGACCACATACCTTTTTCGATCAGTAGCTCTTTTAATTGCATCGCTTTTTGTGAACCAGGAACAACAGCGCTTAAATTATTGCCAATAACTTGTTCAACAGTGCTTCTTATTGCCTTTGCTTTTGCTGATTCCCCCCAGCTTGCTCCTCAATTACTCGCTCTATCATACTTGATGCGAATGTAACGCCTGCGGCTTTAATTACTTGAAGGTCAGCAGGTGCAAGAAGGTATGGTATATTTACATCTGCTTTTTCATGAGAATTTTCTAATAAAGTATCTACACTGCATAAATACTTTCCTGGTGTTGTTAAGAAGGTTTCTCCAGGATTATCTAGCTCTAGAAAGCTACTTAATGTTGGAAAGTGTGCGGATATATCAAAGACATCTTCTTTGCGAATAACAATAATAGAAGGTCCAGAAGGAGTACCGGGCACCCAGGCTCGGCCAATCAGTAAAGCCTGATTGGCATCAAGGGGTAAGGTGTCCTGTTTTGTAGGCTTGATCGACATAAATCATACTTCCTTTTTTTATGAGAGGTACATTAGGGTGGCGTATCAATAATATCCAATGATATATTGTCGATATTCAATAACCACACGTTATCGGTATTAGAGGATTTATGTCTGATTTTTCATTTTCTACTTTTTGTAATTGGGTAAAATTTAGACATCTTTTTTTGTTGGACTCACTTGGACGAACGAAAAATATGCATTTAACTGCTCAGCAAATGAATTTGAGCCAGCCTGCAGTGAGCAAAATGCTAAAAGAAATAGAGACCTTACTTGGTTTTGAAGTCTTTGAAAGACAGACGCGGAGTATGGTTCCGACAAATTTAGGTGAACATGTTGTTAGGTATGCACACACAACATTAAATGAATCTAAGAATTTTGTTGAGCATATTAATAGCTTACATAAGGGAGGATATGGCTACCTAAAAGTGGGAGCTATTTTTGCAGCTACTTCTGTAGTAATTCCTGAAGCTATTATTGAAATAAAGCAGCGCTTTCCATTATTGAATGTAGAGTTGGTAGAACAAACAAGTGGAAATCTAATGACGATGCTTAAAGAAAATACTTTA
Source organism: Marinomonas sp. GJ51-14 (assembly GCF_055808695.1). Lineage (NCBI taxonomy): Bacteria > Pseudomonadati > Pseudomonadota > Gammaproteobacteria > Oceanospirillales > Oceanospirillaceae > Marinomonas > Marinomonas sp. GJ51-14. Next base: position 519,148 of record NZ_CM147879.1, on the reverse strand, counting down.
GATCTAGCAATAGGCCGACTTGCAGAACAAGATCAACAGCAGAACTTTGATTTTATCCCTTTAGCTCCTGAAAATTTTTGTGTGGTTGTTAACTCTAGTCACCCTCTTTGTCAGGAAGAAGTTGTTTCTCTTGATAAGTTATTCGATTGGCCTTGGTTACTATATCCAAAAGGAACACCTATCAGAAATCGTATGGAGGAATCATTTTCTAACGCTGGAGTTGTATTACCGCAAAACATTATTGTGACAATCTCAGTAAACACTTTTCTTGAGTTGCTACAACGCGGCCCAATGATCGGAATGCTACCAACCGTAATGGTTAAACCTCATATTGAAAGTGGGATGTTTACGATACTTCAAACACCTTTAGACTTAGCTCCTCAATTTTACGGTATTTTAAAAAGGAAGAATGAGGAGTTGTTGGGGCCAGCTTTAGAGTTTGCCAACATTCTTCAACACAATGCAAAGCAGTCTCTAAATGCTGATAATCCACTTATTGATTCCATTTAGTTATCAACTAATCAATAAAGACCATTGGTAAGTTATCAATATTAGACATAAATTATCGTAAATAATAAAACGATATGGAAAAATATGTCTGATTATAGTGGTTACAATTTTATCGGTAATACCCGTAGTGCCAATGGTAATGTCATTTTAAAAAGTAGAAATGCTTTTACAAATCTTGAGTTACCTTCTTCATTTTACCAAGCAACTAACGATGAAATCGATTCTGCGTGTCAACTCGCTGCATCTGCATTCCCGTTATTTAATAAGCTTTCAGCTAGTCGTCGTGCAGAATTTTTGAATAAGATTGCTGATGAGTTAGATTGCCTTTCAAATGATTTTTTTGATTTAGTTCGACAAGAAACAGCTTTAGATGAAGCTCGTATAAAAGGGGAATGTGGACGTACTAGTAATCAGATGAGGTTGTTTGCTGATTTATTAATACGTGGTGATTTCTATGATGTCAGAATTGATACTGCTATTCCTGATAGATCTCCAGTTCCTAAAGTTGATATTCGCCAATGTCGCATGGGGGTTGGTCCTGTGGCAGTTTTTGGGGCAAGCAATTTTCCTTTAGCATTTTCTACCGCAGGTGGAGATACCGCCTCAGCGCTAGCAGCAGGGTGTCCTGTAATATTTAAAGCACATAGCGGGCATATGGGAACAGCTGAACAAGTGGCAATCGCGATATTGAGAGCTGCTGAGCAAACATCTATGCCTGATGGTGTTTTTAGTATGATATTTGGTGCTGGAGTTGGTGAAAGATTAGTAAAACATTCTGATATCAAAGCGGTAGGTTTTACTGGCTCCCTATCTGGAGGTAAAGCAATATCAGATATGGCCGCAAATAGGCCGAATCCAATTCCTGTATTTGCAGAAATGAGTAGCATCAACCCCGTTATTATATTACCTCAAGCTTTAGCCACAAGAAGTCATAAAATAGCCACGGAGCTATCTGATTCAATCACTTTAGGTGTTGGCCAATTTTGTACTAATCCTGGTCTTATTATTGGTGTTAGTTCTCCACAGTTTAGTGATTTTATTAGTAAAGTCACCGATGAAATATCGCTTAAACAGAGTAAAACTATGTTGAATAGTGGCGCTTTAGCTAATTACAAAAAAGGATGTGAAAAATTAGAAAACCATCCACAAGTTAATATGTTAGCTAGCTCTGAAAGTTCTGATAACAAAGCCACCGCTTACTTATATCAAGCGCCTGCTGATTTACTGTTGAGTGGAAGTGAATTACTTCAAGAAGAAATTTTTGGTCCTGCTTCTATTGTTATTGAAGTGAGTGATATGACGCAATTAACTTCTTGCCTTAATGCTATGCATGGACAATTAACTGCTACGTTAATAGGTGAAGAAGAAGAGCTGAATGATTCAGTAGAGTTACTTTCCATGCTTGAAAGTCTAGCTGGTAGGGTGCTTATTAATGGCTATCCGACAGGGGTAGAAGTTTGTGACGCCATGGTTCATGGTGGGCCTTTTCCTGCCACTTCAGACTCTAGAGGGACATCAGTAGGGTCATTAGCTATTGATCGATTCTTACGTCCTATTTGTTTTCAAAATTACCCAGATTCACTTTTACCAGATGCTCTTAAAAACAATAACCCTTTAAGTATATTGCGTTTAGTTAATGGTGTGAAAACAACAAACTCAATTCAAGATAATTCAAAAGTAGCGAGATGATTTTTATGAAAGGTAAAAAAGTACTAATTACTGCAGCAGGTCAAGGAATTGGGTTATCTAGTGCGAAAGCATTTTTAGATGCAGGGGCGGAAGTTTATGGAACAGATATTAATATCCAAAATCTTGAGGGATTGCCGAGACTTACTGCACTTTATCTTGATGTGACTTCTGAATCAGAAATTTCTGCTTTGGTTGAAAAAATTGGGAATATCGATGTGCTTTTTAATTGTGCTGGCTATGTTCATGCTGGAAATATCTTAGAGTGTGATGAGAACGCATGGAATAAATCTTTTGACCTTAATGTAACTTCGATGTATCGAATAGTTCGAGCATTTTTACCAGGCATGATAGAGCAAGGAGGAGGCTCCATTATAAATATGGCATCGGTAGCCTCTAGTGTTAAAGGTGTTCCTAATCGTTTTGCTTATACATCAAGTAAAGCTGCAGTTATAGGTCTTACAAAATCTATTGCATCGGATTTTATTGGTAAAGGTATTCGGTGTAATGCGATATGTCCGGGTACTGTCGATTCACCTTCGTTACGTCAACGTATTACTGAACAAGCTGAGCAGCAGGGGATTCCTGAGAAAGTTGTTTATCAGCAATTTATTGATCGTCAACCAATGGGGCGTATCGGAACTTCTGAAGAAATAGCAAAGTTAGCTCTATACCTTGGTTCAGACGCTTCAAGTTATACATCTGGAACGGTACAGGTTATTGATGGCGGGATGAGCATCTAACTATAAGTAATTGTTTATTCAAAATTTAAGTAATAGGAATAGTAATGAAATTATTACGATATGGCGTTAAGGGGTTTGAGAAACCTGGGTTACTGGATGACCAAAATCAGATTCGTGATTTAAGCGGACACATTGATGATATTTCAGGAAACACTCTAAGTAATAAAGGAATATCTGAATTAAAAAAATTAGATATTAGTTCTCTTCCAAAAGTAGCGGGAAATCCTCGAATTGGACCTTGTGTAAATCATGTTGGTAAGTTTATTTGTATTGGTTTGAATTATGCAGATCATGCTGCTGAATCAGGTATGCCTGTTCCAGAAGAACCAGTGATTTTTAGTAAATGGACATCAGCAATTGTCGGTCCGAATGATGATGTCAAAATTCCTAAAGGCTCAGAAAAAACAGATTGGGAAGTGGAGTTAGGCGTCGTTATCGGTGAAGGTGGCAGCAACATCTCTGAGGCTGATGCCATGAAACACGTTGCTGGTTTTTGTGTCATTAACGATGTCTCAGAGCGCGCTTTTCAGTTAGAAGGCACAGGAACTTGGGATAAGGGTAAGGGTTGCGATACGTTTGGTCCAACAGGCCCTTGGTTAGTGACGCCTGATGAAGTAGGTGATTTCAATGACCTTGGTATTTGGTTAGAAGTAGATGGCAAGCGTTACCAAAATGGTTCTACATCCACTATGGTTTTTAAAGTCCCACATTTAATTGCTTACTGTAGCCGTTTTATGAGTCTGCAACCGGGTGACATTATTTCAACAGGTACTCCTCCTGGAGTTGGTTTAGGCTTCAACCCACCTATTTATTTGAAAGGTGGTGAAGAAATGAAACTAGGAATTGATCGACTCGGAGTACAGCGTCAAACTGTTGTAAAAGCGTAAGCTCAGTGACGGTAATTTCTATGATAGGATTTTCTATACTTTATATATTCATTAACTGATTAACTAGTTGTTAAATGAATAATGTATTTAAATGGGTTATAACTACAAAGTAGAGCTGTTATTAATAATTATAATAACAGCTCTTTTTTATGTTTATTATAAAAAAACGAATCCTCTATAAGATCAATTCTCCTACTCTTCTGTCATTACCTTTAGTTCAATAGTGAGTTGATAACCTTTATTGCGAAAGCTTCGGATAGGGTTTTCATCATTTATTTTTAGTTTATTACGTAAACGTGAAATGATGACTTCTATACGATTTTTCTCATAAACATACGGAGACTCTTGAAATTCTTTATGAATCATTTGAGGAGTGATAATTTTCTTTGGATACTGGGAAAAAATTTTAAGAATAATACTTTCTTTTTCAGTTAGGCTGATACTGTTTCCATTAGGTATTGTTATGCAGTGCTCAACTGGAAAGTATTGGAACATGTTATTAATTGTTGTTTCATGTACAGTGGAAGGTCTTCTTAAACAAGCATGAATAGTAGCCAGTAGCTCTCTGTAGTCAAAAGGCTTAGTAAGATAAGCGTCCGCTAAATTTAATCCAAGAATTCGGTCGTCCATTGCATCACGAGCAGTGACAAAAATAATATAAATATTTTTTGTTTTATCATCATTTTTTAGCTTTTTAGCAATGTCTAAACCATCTTTTCCAGGGAGGTTCCAATCAAGTAATATCAAGTCAGGGATTTTTTTCTGTAACAGTATTTCAAGTGTATCTGCCGATGCTGCACCATGAGCTTCAAAGCCTTCATGTTGCAGCCAGAGTAAGCCATCTTCTAATAAGAAAGGACTGTCCTCTACGAAATAAATACAATTCATATAATTTCTTCCTGAATGACGACTTGATTGGGCAACCATACCTGAAAGCTAATGTTCCATACTGGCATGGCTCCGGAAAGGAGAGGTTCAATGTGGCCACCGTGGGCTTCAACGATGGACTTAACAAGATGTAGTCCTAAGCCAACGCCTTTAATATTAGGGATTTCTTGTTGACGATAGTATTTTTGAAACCATTTGCTCATGTTGGGCTGGGTTGATGACTGAAAGCTATTCGATATTGTAATCACTGTGCCTGCCACATCATACCTCGGCGTATTTTCTACCGTGACAATGATAGAGGTGTTTTCTAGTTGGTACTTTGCAGCATTGGTGAATAAGTTGTTGAGCATGATTTGGAATAAATAATCATCTACTAATAAATCATGATTATTTTGTATTTTTTTACTAATACACTTGTCTTTAATTTCAAGCTTCTCAAGTGCTGTATTGATTGCTCTGCTGGCATTCACTTTACTAAGCTTTAGGCTAAAGTCATCTGTATCAGATTGTCCTGATAGTAAGGTATTACTGACTAACGTATTTAAGTCGGCTACGGTTGATTTTATGCGTTCATGGCGTACAGCAAGGTCAGGAGAAATAGCAATGTTTTGAATGGATAGGGTCTGTATTGTACTATCAATAATGGCCAATGGTGTTTTCATCTCATGGGTAAGCATGCTGACAAAGTTGGATTGTTCCTCTCGTTGTTTTTTCTCGATTTTAATCCATTTCTTAATGATTTTTAGTTTGTATTCCGAACGTATTTTTTGATTTTTTTCATCCTGAGTATGCAGGTGAAGTCCTTGTAGTATCAATATTATGAAAATAAATGAGGACGATTTTGGTATAAGTACCCATTGGGGAAAAGCCGGTATATATCCCATTGTAATTATAATACTGATTATGTTTAGTGTGAAAAATATCGTAAATCCGAAAAAAATAAAATAATTACTTTTCAATTTTAACCTTGCGTCTTTCCAAGAAATAAATATAAAAATAGGACCGACAAAATAAATTGTTCCAAACATAAAGGGAGCAAGGATTGTATAATAACCAATAAAAACACTTAAAAATGAAATGATTATTAATATGGTTGATAATATCAATATTTTATGTAGATGCCGAAATTTAATTTTAGTTTGAAATAAATGTATAGAAAATAAAATCATACCTAAATACATAAAACATATACTTGCCGGAGCCAGTATATGGACGATGAAAGGATTGTTAGGAAAGATGTATTGCGCAGCAATACCACTGGTAACAAGACGGTTAACCGCGCAAGCAATAATGTACAAACAGCTTAAAGAATAGGCTCTTCTTTTAGATATTTTAGACTGTCTCATCACCAGTGCATAAATGCATAGCATCAGCCAAACACCCAGCATTATTCCAGATGTGATTTTTTCTTTTGAATCGGTGATCGAGGTACTGATTGGTGTTCTTAATTTTAGTTCTAAAACTGTTGATCCGTTGGTTTTTAAACGAATGTAAAAAAAATGTACTTGATCGTCTTCTAACATTATTGGGAATGAGAATGGTGTGGGAGAAATTAGAGGCACTCTTTGACTCGACGGAATAAGGTCGCCAACTTCATCTTCTCTGTATAGATTATTCTCTTTAATTTCAAAAAGCTTAACGCTGTCTAAAAAGGTTGGATATATTGTAATAAACCATTTTTTCGAAGCATGTTCTTCTCTTTTTAATGTAAATTTAAACCAATGGGCGTTTTGAGAAAAGCTACTTCGAAATGAAGATTTAAAAGGAGAAAATTCTTCACTTTTTAGAAGTACATCATCTAGCGAAAATAAAGCGTTTTCATCTAATAAGTAGTCCAGCTCTGTCGTTAAATTTATAGAAGAATCATTGCTCTTAATAAGAATATTACTATTAGAAATTGCATGATTTGAAATTATCAGGGCAAGGCATATCAGAATTCGATAAAAATAAACCATATAGAAATTACATACCGTTACAAACTGACAGCTTTCGTCAGTCTTAGTGGATTAATTTAGATTAATATTCCACATTGCTGACGGAATTAGAACATTTAACTTACTTTTATCGTAAATGATTTAAAAACTGCTCCGTCAATGGTTAAGCCTTTATTGAGAGTGTGCTTATAACACTCAGGAGTATGTGTTCATGAATCGTTCATTTCGTCTTGTTTGGAATGCTGCCCTGGGTTTATGGGTGGTCGCTAGTGAAGCGGCCAAAGGTAAAACTAAAACCAAAACATTTAATAGATCCTCTAGATTGGAAGCAAGGTCTACAGGCGCGAACTGCTTGTTACTCGCCGCTATTGGGTTAATGCCATTTTCAAATGTAATGGCCGAGACTGCGTTTTGGGATGATAGCGGTTCAGGGTCTTGGGATGATGCTAATAACTGGCTGGTCGGGGAAGATGCTCTCCCTGTATTACCAAGCACATCAGATGCAGTAATTATCAAAGAGGGTACTGCCAATATAGGCGCTTTTGAGACAACATATAAGCTTTATGTTGGCGCTTCTGGCACAGTTAATGTGTCTGGCAGTGATTCAAGCTTAACTGTGGGCAGTTTTCTGATTGTTGGATTTGAAGGCACTGGTGAATTAAACGTCTCTGATGGAGCAACTGTTTATGTTAATTATGACCTTGATGTTGGCAGAAATGAAGGCAGTTCTAGCACAGTTAATGTGTCTGGTAGCGATTCCAGTTTAACTGTGGGCAGTAATCTACATGTTGGAGATGAGGGCACTGGTGAATTAAATATCTCTGACGGAGCAACCCTTGATGTTAATGGTGAGTTTGTTGTTGGATATGAAGGCACTGGTGAATTAAATATCTCTGACGGAGCAACCCTTGATGTTAATGATGACTTTTATGTTGGCGAAAAGGGAGGCAGTTCTGGCACAATTAATGTGTCTGGTAACGATTCAAGCTTAACGTTGGACAGTGACTTATATGTTGGATATAAAGGCACTGGTGAATTAAATATTTCTGATGGAGCAACCCTTGATGTAGCTGGTTATCTTAGGATTGGGGAAAATGAAGGTAGCTCTGGCACAGTTAATGTATCTGGTAGCGGAACAACACTAACTACAGAAGAAATTTCGATTGGAGATGAAGGACAAGCCTCTTTGGTATTGTCTGACGGAGCAACCCTTGTAGCCGATTATATTAGTATTAGAGGATATGAAGGTAGCTCTGTCACAGTTAATGTATCTGGTAGCGGAACAACACTAATAACTACAGAAGGAATTAATATTGGAGATGAAGGACAAGCCTCTTTGGTATTGTCTGACGGAGCAACTGTTGATGCAGGCTATTACCTTGGTATTGGAGGATATGAAGGTAGCTCTGTCACAGTTAATGTATCTGGTAGCGGAACAACACTAACTACAGAAGGAATTTATATTGGATATGAAGGACCAGCCTCTTTGGTATTGTCTGACGGCGCTGAAATTAAGGTGGACGACGAGGTGTGGATCGCTGGTAATGAAGGGTCTCTCAGTACTTTTAGTATCGGTGCAGAAGAAGGTGAAACGGCAACAGCAGCAGGTACGCTTGCTATGAGCGATGAAGCTGTTATTACATTTGCTGAGGGTGAGGGTGCTGGGTCTTTAGTCTTTAACCACACAGAGGAAAACTACATTTTTGATGCCGATATTGAGAATGACATTTCCGATCCTACCGATACATCAGCTTCTTATGATAATAGCCTTATTGCCTTATATGCTGGTACGACATCCTTTACAGGTGATCTAACAGGTTACGTAGGGAAAATGACAGTCGACGGTGGTACTTTATCCATCGCAGACGGAGATACGTTAGAAATTGGTGGTGATTACACGCAAACCAGTGCGGGTGTGCTTAAAGTGGGTGCATCCAGTAACAGCAATTATGGCAAGCTTGTCGTGGCAGGAACAGCGACCTTTGCTGACGACTCTAAAATAGAAGTCGATGTATCGACTATTAATAGTTTAGCGATTGGTAATACATTAACGGACGTTGTTACAGCGGACACATTAAGCGCGACAACATTTGTTGTGACGGATAACTCAGCTTTATTTTCTTTTACAGCTCAGGTTGACAGTAGTAGTGATAGTATCGACTTAATTGTTGCTCAGAATGTTAATGTATTGGATAGTGTAAATGACTCAAAATTAAAATCTGCTGTTGGCGCAGCAAAAGTCTTGGATGGCTTTTTAAGTGCTGGAATGACAGGCACAGATATGGATGCTGTTGTTACTGCACTTGGTAAACTTACAACCAGTCAAGAAGTAAGTGACGCCGTCGCACAAACCCTTCCTTTATTAGCTGGAGCTTCTGCACAAGTCTCTGCCGGCGTGATGCAATCAAATAGCAATGTGGTTTCTACTCGTCAGTCGGGTTCATCTTCTGGTGATGGTTTTATCTCTGATGAACATGCCTGGGTGAAGCCTGTAGGCAGTTGGACTAAGCAAAATGAACGAAATGGCGTTAGTGGTTATGACGCTGAAAGCTACGGTATTATTGGTGGCGCAGATGCTGAAATTAATTCAACCACATCTGTTGGTTTGGCCCTATCTTATGTAAACAGTACGGTAGAAGGAGAGGGAACAAGCTCTACAAATGGCGCAACTATAGATGCTTATCAATCGGTCCTTTATGGTCAACATAACTTGGGGGCTGAATTCTATAATCTTGATTTATCATGGCAAGCTGGCTTAGGGATGAACAAAACTGAAGGTACCCGAAACATCAGCTTTATGGGAACCACTGCTACATCCGATTACATCAGCTATACGGGCAACCTAAGTACTGGATTAGGTCGTAACTTCTCAATAAACCAAGATATGAGTCTAACGCCAAGCGTACGTGCTAGCTATTCCTATATAAGAGATGAAAGCTACACAGAAACAGGCGCCGGAGCATTGAATCTTAATGTTGAAAGCAATACAAGTGATGCGTTTGTTCTTTCTATTCATGGTGATGTAAACCAGCGCTTCACAGACAGTTTGTCTTTGGTGGGTAGTGCCAGTGTCGGTTATGACGTTATTAATGAAGCGTCAAGTTTAACTGCTTCTTATTCAGGTGGTGGTGCCGCCTTTACGACAGAAGGATTAGAGTTATCGCCATGGATATTAACCGCGGGTTTAGGTATTAACTATTCATTGAGTGATGAGGCGGAAATTATTGTACGTTATGACGTAGAAGGCCGCTCAGACTATATAAGCCAAACTGCAACAGCTAAGTTTAGATGGCTGTTTTAAGGCTCTAAAAGCCATAGAATAAGACTTTTAAAGCCTTGCATATCAAGTATGTAAGGCTTTTTTATAAGGTGAAAATAGATGAAAGTTTTGCTGGTTTATATCATGGCGATATTTGTTTTTATTTTGCAAGGCTGTTCTCGATTTCCAGTAGAAGATCGGGTCAAATATGCTGACTTTCTAGCAAATAAAGCTGGTTGGAAGAAAGAAATACTACATACTGATCTCTTCGAAATACAAAGTTACTTGTCTAATTTTGAGTCAGCAGAGCTAATTACAGTTTATATTGAAGGTGATGGATTGGCTTGGGTTAGTAAAACGAAACCTTCTTCTAATCCGACACCTATTAACCCTCTTGCTCTTAGATTAGCGTTGAAAGACCAAGGTAACGCAGTTTATTTAAGCCGTCCTTGTCAATTTCTAACAAGCCCATCTTGTTCTCAAAGGTACTGGACGAACGAGCGTTTTGCTCCAGTAATAGTGGATGCAATGAATGACGTCGTATCGATCGTTAAAGCAAAAACACTTGCTAAGAAAGTTGTCTTGGTAGGGTATTCTGGTGGTGGCGCTATCGCAGCCTTAATTGCTGCGACGCGTAATGATGTTATTCGATTGATTACTGTCGCAGGCAATTTGGATCACCAAATATGGACTGAAAAATTGAATGTCTCGCCTTTAACTGGCTCATTGAACTCAGCTGATTATTGGCATCAATTGATTGATATTCCACAGCTTCATCTTGTGGGAGAATTTGATCAAAGCGTGCCGCTGTTTGTAATTGAATCATTTCAAGCGCGTTTTTCAGAAGGAAAAAAGCCAAAAATAAAGATTGTCGAGGGCTTTGATCACCAGTGTTGTTGGGTTGAGCAATGGCCCGAATTAGCACAATAGTTTGTCTGGTTCGAAGATGAGAGTATCCATCTCATATTTTTAAATACTATTGTTCTTTAAGGTTTTTCTGACACGTCATCTTTCAATAAAAATATTAAGTCATATCACCTTTATATTTTTGTATTTTTTAGTACAAAATAACAAATATCAGTACGAGTCAGCTTCATTTCATTAACTAAAAACATATCGTGTTATTTGTTGATAGGTATTTTCCGGTGCAAGTAAAATCGATGGAAAATGTGGCTGGTTGATAGCGTCTGGCCAATGTTGTGCTTCTAAGGCAAGACCAGAATAAGGGTTTAGTTCACCTGAGTTGATATTGGATTCTGCCGATAAATGAATATGGCGACCATCGTATACCTGTAACCCAGGTGCTGTAGTTTGGTAATTTAAGCTGATACCAGTCAACGGTGCTTTTAGTGTCGCAACCGCTTGTATTGAGCGGCTGGCTGAAGATAGGCAAAAATTGGTGTCTAATTCTGGGTAATCATCACGGCCTATTGTGCGTAGCTGTTTAAAGTCGAAGGCACTGTTTGCTGTAGGAGTAACTTCTCCTGTTGGAATCACTTCTTTGTCTGTTGGTAAATAATGATCAGCTTTGATGCTAAGTTGATGATCAAGAATAGAGCCAGTACCATCAAGATTAATGTAGCTGTGTCCTGCAAAATTACAAATCGTCAGCTGGTCGGTTATGGCCCGAATCTCCATTTCTAGAGTGCTTTCGATTAACCGATAGAATACATTGACTACCATATTTCCTGGATAACCCATCTCCCCATCTTTCAGCTTGGTTTGTAATTGCACCATATTGTGTGATTGTTGAACGATGGACCAGACTTTTGTATTGGTTCCATCTGGACCGCCGTGTAAATGGTGTTTCTCTGGCAGCGTTGGCGGTAAATTGTAGCTTTTTTCGTCAATCAGAGCGTGACCATGGGCAATGCGATTTGCCACTCGTCCGACTACCGCCCCGAAGTATTTGGTGGCGTTAAGGTAATCATCAATTTTAGAAGATCCAAGTACTAATGAATGTTCATAACCATTTAGATAAATCGATTGAATACTGGCACCTAAGGTTAGGATATTTACCGTCAGCCGTGGGTTGCTGAGTGTGATTTGCTGCACCTTGGTTAGGTCGGGTGTTAGGTTCAAAGCGAATATCCTTTCATAAAGAAGTTAACGTACATTTGTTATTACAGGTCGACTTGTAGTCTCTGTTCAATAGGTGGTGGGCAAGAGCTTTTACGTACTATTAACTGAGTAGGTAAGGTCATTTCTGGATTTGGTTTTTTCCCTGATAATATATCAAGTAACAGTTTCATGGATGTTTCACCGATTAGCTCTCTTGGCTGATTAATGGTGGTTAATTCTGGCTCGCAGTATTCACTTAATGCAAGATTATCGAATCCTATTACTGATAATTCTTTGGGGACATTAATGTTCATTTCTCTCGCTATTTTTAGTACACCAATAGCGGCTTCATCACTGTGGCAAACAATAGCTGAGGGTCTATTTTTTAAAGATAACAATTGTTTTCCTAAGTTGTAGCCAGCAATAAAAGAGAGGTCTCCTTCTAATATATAGTCATCAATAATAGGTAGTTTCCATTTTCTCATAATTTCGTTATGACCATTTACACGAGCGTTATAAATGAGGTTGTCTCTTTTTCCAGTAATGCAGGCGATTTTGTAATGACCCATCATAATAAGGTATTCGACACCTTTTTTTGCACTGTAGTGGTTGTCGATATGTACAGTTGGAACCGGGGTGTCAGAAAAATACTCGCCGGCAATAACAATGGGTAATTTTACTTCACCAGCGCTATTTAGAATCAAGGATTCAGGGACATCGGATGATAGTGATAATACGCCGTCTACTTGTTTGCTTTCGAATAGTTCGAAGTAACTACGTAAGCGAGAAGATTCGTTACCAGCATCGCCAATGAGCAATTTATAACCATTTTTGTGTGCGAGAGCTTCGATACCATGAATGACATCAGAGAAGAAGGTGCTCTCCATATTTGGTAATACGACAACAATGGTTTTAGATTCACTTTTACGCAGACTACGGGCAAGGCCATTGGGGGAATAACCAACATTCGCAGCGGCTTTTTCTACCTTTAAGCGAGTGACAGGTGAAACCATGTCTGGATTGGCTAAAGCTCGTGAAACCGTTGCCGTAGATACACCAGCTAGCTTTGCGACATCTTTAACAGTAGCCATAAGCGTCCAATAGCAGTAAGAAAGTGTGTGTAATGACGCCCAAATGCATTACCTTTTTAAAGGGGGTTGTAAATAAGCGATATATTAACAAAAAGCCTTGTTTAGCACAGTGGCTAATGCTCAGGATATTTGTGAAATTAAAGTAAAATCATTAGGGTATGAACCCTAATGATTTTATTTATACCAACTTAGTAAGCGGCATCGTTAAAGTAGTATTCAGTTGCATTATCTTTTGTTACAAGATCAGCACCTAAAATGACGCGAGATGGAGAGTTAAATAAGTAACCTGGTTTTTCATGTTTTACACCATGTACAGCCAATGCAATACCTGAGGCAATCATTGATGGACTATAGGTTACCGTCGCACGCACCATTTTGTTTTCATGCATAATCATTTCGATAATGTCTTTAGAGCCAGCGCCGCCTAATACGGTTTTGATGTCGGTACGACCAGACTCTTCAATGGCTTTTAAAACACCTTTTAGCATGTCGTCATCTTGACACCAAACGGCATCAATTTTAGGGTGTTTTTGTAAGAAATTTTCCATTACTGCCAATGCTTTTTGAGTAGACCAATCACCAGGTTGAGAGTCCAAGATTTTAATCTTTGGATAGGCAGACATCACTTCGTTAAAAGCATCTACACGTTGAGTGTTGATAGGAATTTGCATGCCTTCAATAACAACGACATTACCTTTACCGGACATTTCTTTAGCTAACCATTGGGCGCCAACACGGCCAAGACCGGAGTTATCGCCAGCAATGAATACATCTTGAGCAGGTGTTGCTAATTCACGGTCAACAACTACTGTATAAATTCCTTCGTCGTAAGCTTCTTCAATCACTTTTTGTAAAGTTGCTGGGTTATGAGGGAGAATAACTAAGGCATTAATACCTTTGATCATCAAATCTTCCACATCGCCAACTTGTTTGGAACCTGAGCTGGAGGCAACGACAAAAAATTCGATGTCTTTTTCTTTTGCTTCCAAATCTTTCACTGCTTTATTTGCCCACCAAAGCAAGCCTGCTGTCCAGCCATGGTCGGCGGATGGCACACTGATACCGACTTTATATTTGGCCGCATAGCTTGTGCCAGTAAAGGCAAAAAGCATCGTAAATACCGCGATTACTCTCATGATTTTATTTTTATATTTCATGGATACTCTCCGTTTTACATTGATTTAATAATGAGAAAAACAAATGTGTTTCTCAGATTCTTGTTTTACTTCTTACGCACTTCATCAAAGGATCATAGGAAGAAAAACGAAGCTGTTAGCGATCACCTTTAAATTGAACAAGTACCGCTGTTAAAATGACCATACCCTTCACCATGCCTTGCAAATAAGGTGAGATACCCATCAAATTCAGCATGTTATTAATGATGCCAAGGATAATTGCACCAATGACTGTTCCCCATATGGTTCCTTTGCCGCCAGACAAGGCTGTACCACCTATTACTACTGCAGCAATAGCATCTAATTCGTAGAATAGTCCCGCATCACCAGGGCTGACTGAATTCAAGCGTGAGGCTAAAAGTACGGCTGCAATCCCCACAGATAAACCAGCAATCAGGAAAGTAAGAAAGTAGACCCAACGCACTTTAATAGCGGAATAGGAAGCGACTTTTGAGTTAGAACCTACGGCACAAACATGGCGTCCAAAGGCGCTATGTTTAAGCACAATATGATAAGCAATGGCGAGCAATATGAAGATCCAGACAGGATAGGGGATTGCCCAAAGGTAACCTCCACCAATATCCGAGAAATGACTGTTTTCAGAAACCACTTCACCAGCATCACTGATGTATAGCGTCATGGATCGAAAAATGGACATAGTGGCTAAAGTGGCAATAAAGGAGGCGACTCGGCCACGGGTGATGACCAATCCATTTATGGCACCAAATACACCACCGAGTGCAATAGCAGAAGATACAGCCATGGCAACAGCCCACCAACCGTCCCCAACACCATTAATAATCATAATCGACAATACGCCGACTAAGCCGACCATAGATCCTACGGATAAATCAATGCCGCCAGCAATAATGACAAAGGTCATTCCTAACGCAATGATGCCCGTATAGGAAACCTGTCTTAGTACGTTGGTAATGTTGCGAGGCATTAAGAAATGCTCACTGGCAATGGAAGAAAATACGATCAGTATTAATAAAGCAATAAAGGGCGCGTAAGTCGCAATATCAAGTCTTTTTAGGCGCGTTATTATAGGCGACATAATGGAACCTCGTGTTCTTATTGTTATGGGCACCTGAGTTTCGGATAAAAACATAGGTGTCGTTTATAGCGTCAATTCAGTTTTATGAGCGGTGCTGCTGGCATTAAGCCTGAGCCATAGCTTTTAGGCCCGCTGCGTAATACATGATTTCTTTTTCATTGATGGCATCTCCAGATAGCTCTCCCATGATTTCCCCTGACCTCATCACCATGACACGATGGGATAAGCCCATTACCTCTTCGAGCTCTGAGGAAATCACAATGACAGATACACCTTGCTCAGTTAAAGAGTGAATGAAATGGTAGATTTCTTTTTTAGTATTCACATCGATCCCCCGAGTCGGTTCATCAAGAATGAGAATATCTGGTTGAGTGTCCATCCATTTAGAGAGATAGACCTTTTGTTGATTGCCACCACTTAAGTTAGCCAGATTGGAGTGTAAGGACGCCGCTTTAATGTCAAAGCGTTTAACGTAATCACGAGCCACACTGTTTTCTTTTTTGTGTTGGATAAGACCTTTTACATATGACGCTAAGGAAATTAGCGTGATATTTTTAGGAATATCAAAGTTCATGATTAACCCTTTGCCTTGGCGATCTTCAGACAAATAAGCCAAGTTGCAAGCGACCGCATCAGCGATGGAGTTGATGGTGACTACCTTGCCATTGATTTCAACGACACCACTGTCCTTTTTACGTAACCCCATTACCGCTTCAGCAGTTTCAGTACGTCCCGCTCCGATCAAGCCAGCAAAACCTAATACTTCGCCTTTTTTAAGGTCAAAGTTAATATCATGTAGAACACCTTTGATGGATAAATTACTGACTTTAAGCACGACTTCGTCAGAATGTTCTGTTCGTTGTGGATAGATTTGGTTTAGCTCACGCCCCACCATTTTGCGGGCCATGTCTTCTTCGTTTATTTGCGCCACATCATCCACACTGACCAGATGACCATCGCGCAAGATCGCCAATCGATCGCAAAGATGTTTCACTTCTTTGAGTTTATGAGAGATGAAAATGATGGTGACGCCACGTTTTTTGAGTTTTTCAACGAGGGCGAAAAAAATATCTACTTCATGATCTGTTAAGACAGTTGTTGGCTCATCCATGATTAAAATACGCGAGTCATTTACCAGCGCTTTAGCGATTTCTACCATCTGCTTTTCTGCCACACTGAGGTTTTCGATCAGGGCGTCCGGGCTCAAATTGGTTTCTAAATCCTTTAATAATTCATAGGCTCGGTTGCGCATAGCGGATTTGTTGAGTAAAAATCCGTTTTTGATTTCATTGCCTAGAAAAATATTTTCAAACACATTAAGGCTACTGATTAGGTTAAATTCCTGTGGAATCATTGCAATGCCTAAACGCTTTGCATCAGAAGCTGATTGGATAGAAACTTCTGTACCATCAACCTTAATGCTGCCTGTGGTTTTTGTATAAATTCCGCTGATAATTTTTAATAAAGTGGACTTCCCTGCACCATTTTCACCCAGCACGCCAAGTACTTCACCAGCGAAAATATCGAGGGTGATCTTGTGCAATACACGCACCCCAGAGAATTCTTTGACGATGCTGCGAATTTGCATAACAGGTTCATTCATAGTCATGACCTCTTTCTCATTGATCATTGGAGTGACAATCATCTAGTTAGCACCGCCATTTAATTCACACCGCCGTTTAGTTGACACCACATACTGTTTTGAGCCGATGATTCAAGTACCGCCGTAATGAACTTCATGCCCTCTATGCCATCATCAATACTAGGAATTAAACCTTGTACTGAAGTAACAGGGGCTCCGTCCTCTATCGCTCTTATGGCAATGCCAATATCTAGGTATAAGTTAGCGAAGCCTTCTAAATAGCCTTCTGGATGGCCAGCGGGAACTCTAGATAAGCGATTGGCTTCCTCTCCAGCACCGTGACCAGCACGAGTGATTTTTTGAGTCGGTTCACCAAATACGGATAGCCATAATTCGTTAGGGGATTCCTGTGACCATTCAATACCTGCTTTTTCACCATAAATACGGATTTTCAACCCGTTTTCATTACCGGGTGCCACTTGGCTAGACCACAACATACCTTTAGCTCCACCATCAAAACGCAACATGGTATGAACGTTGTCATCCAAACGACGGCCGCTTACAAAAGCGGTTAGATCAGCGCAGACACTTTGTACTTTTTGACCTGAAATAAAGCACGCCAAATTAAAGGCGTGGGTGCCTATATCTCCTAGGCATCCAGCCATTCCGGATTTCTCAGGATCAGTACGCCATTGGGCTTGTTTGTTATCGGTACTCTCGGCTTTGTCGGTTAACCAATCTTGGGCGTATTCCGCTTGAATAACACGTAACTTGCCTAATACACCTGTGTCGACAAGATGCTTGGCATGACGAATCAGTGGATACCCCGTGTAGTTGTGGGTGAGTGCGAAGAAAGCACCAGATTGAGTAACGAGATCTTTTAATGCCAAAGCTTCATCGAGGTCTTTGGTCACTGGTTTATCGCAAATTACATGGATTCCTTGCTCTAAAAATGCTTTAGCAACAGGGTAATGCATGTGGTTTGGGGTGACGATTAAGACGGCTTGAATGCCATCTGGTCGTTGTTTTTCTTGTTTCGCCATAGTGGTAAAAGAGGCATAGCTACGTTCAGCGTCAATTCCCAAGCGCAGCGCTGAAGCGAGCGCTCGTTCTGGGTCAGAAGATAAAGCACCGGCAACTAATTCATAGCCATCATCAATACGAGTCGCGATGCGATGTACCGCGCCAATAAAGGCGCCATCACCACCGCCAACCATACCGATACGAATACGTTTGTGAGTCATGATCTTCTCCTTAACTTAACCCTAAAATACGACGGTTCATGGCATCATCAACACCACTGCTGGCAAAGTCATCAAAGGCACGTTCGGTCACTCGAATTAAATGATCATTAACGAACTTTACGCCTTCTTCCGCGCCCGCTTCAGGATGCTTCATACAGCATTCCCACTCGATAACAGCCCAACCTCCGAAGTCGTATTGGGTGAGTTTGGAAAAGATTGCTTTGAAATCCACTTGACCGTCGCCTAAAGAGCGAAAGCGTCCAGCCCGATCAATCCAGTTTTGATAGCCACCGTAAACGCCTTGTTTACCAGTAGGGTTAAATTCCGCATCTTTCACATGGAACATCTTGATACGCTCATGATAGATGTCGATAAACTGTAAATAATCGAGTTGTTGCAATACAAAGTGAGAAGGGTCAAACAGAATATTGGCCCGTGGATGATGGTTAGTGGCTTCAAGAAATAAATCGAAGGTGGCACCGTCGTGTAAATCTTCACCTGGATGGATTTCGTAGCAGACGTTTACACCGCAGCGATCAAACTCATCTAGAATCGGTAGCCAGCGTTTTGCCAGCTCTTTAAAGCCTGCTTCAACTAAACCAGCAGGGCGTTGTGGCCAAGGGTATAAATAAGGCCAAAGTAATGCGCCAGAAAAGGTAACGTGATTGGTGAGACCTAAATTTTTAGACGCTTGAGCTGATTTTAGTAATTGATCAACGGCCCACTTTTGGCGTGCATCTGGATTGCCTTTAACGTGGTCAGGAGCAAAACCATCAAACATATCGTCATAAGCTGAATGAACGGCAACCAGCTGACCTTGTAGGTGAGTAGATAGTTCAGTGACGACCATACCGTGTTTAGCAAGTGTGTCCTGAATATATTGACAATAATCTAGATCATTTGCTGCGCGATCTAGATCAAATAAGCGTTGATCCCATGTTGGAATCTGTACACCTTTAAAGCCTATGCTAGCAGCCCATTCTATGATGTTTTCAAAATTGTTGAATGGTGCTTCATCACCTGCAAATTGTGCAAGGAACAAAGCTGGACCTTTTAATGCCTGCATAATATTACCCCCATATTTATTTTTATTTGAGTGGTTTAATATTTTTTGTAATCGATTACATTTAATTTCGTAAAAAAAGACTTCTCTAAAAGTCTTTTGCATGAATCTTGTTCGAGTATAGTGATTTTAATAACCAAGTAAATGTATTTACCCCATGAAACGTGGCATTTTAAATGTAATAAAATGATTTCCTTTACATTTTTGAAGACTTTTTTATGATTTTTGGTTTCGTTATAAAATCTTGTAAATGGTTAGTTTTTCATGAGCTTAGATTCTGAAGGAGGGCTTATTAATAACTTTCTATGGTGGCATTAATTATCTTTTTTCGTTTTTTGATGAATTATGGTTATTAAGTTTTTAATGATCATTAATATGATTAGCTGCCACTTATCTAGGTTGTATTGTTGGCTTTATAAAAAACGCCACACATAAACAAAAAAAGATAATACCGCTTCTTCGCTCATCGATTTAAATTCTTCTTACTCCACTTGGAGATCGTTCACTTAATAAAAATAACAAGGAATGAAAAATGAAAAAAATCCTTTCTATGACTTTACTTGCAACACTTTGCGCAACGACATCTCTTCCTGCTTTGGCGGACGGTGAAAAAATTGGTTTGTTGATGTCAGATTTGCGCTTAGAGCGCTGGCAAAAAGACCGCGACCTTTTTACTGAGGCAGCGGAAGCCATGGGTGCAAAAGTCTATACGCAATCAGCAAATGGTAATGTAGTCACTCAAATATCCCAAATCGAAAACATGATTTCTCGCGGTGTTGACGTTTTGGTGATTGTGCCTGAAAACGGCGAAGTACTAGGTAATGTTTTGGCCGAAGCGAAAGCGGAAGGTATCAAAGTATTGGCTTATGACCGATTGATCAAATTTGCAGATATCGATCTATATGTTTCTTTTGACAATATTCGTGTGGGTGAGATGCAAGCTGAAGCCTTGCTTAAACGTAAGCCTAAAGGCAACTACTTTTTAATGGGTGGTTCGCCGACTGATAACAATGCAAAAATGTTCCGTCAAGGCCAGATGAATGTGCTTCAACCAGCTATTGATGCGAGACATATTAATATCGTAGGTGATCAATGGGCAATGGGCTGGTCTGCTGAAGCGGCATTGAATATCATGGAAAATGGTCTAACTGCGAATGCTAATAAGATCGATGCTGTGGTTGCTTCAAATGATTCAACGGCGGGTGGTGCGATTCAAGCACTGGCTGCACAAGGACTGAGCGGCAAGGTAGTTATTTCTGGTCAAGATGCGGATCTTGCAGCGATGCGCCGTATTGTCGCTGGTACGCAAACCATGACAGTGTATAAACCTATTTCGACACTGGCAAAAACCAGCGCTGAAATGGCTGTTAAATTAGCTCGTGGTGAAAAGATCAAGATTGACGGTCATGTTAATAACGGTGAAAAAGACGTTGGTGCTGTTCTTCTTACGCCTATTTCGGTTAATAAAGATAACTTAGATTCAACCGTTATTGCTGACGGGTATCACACACGTAACGCTGTTTACAATCCTTAGTTCATTCCTATGAATGGCGCTCGCTAGAGCGCCATTTGTTTTTCATAGAGGTGTAAATATGAAGCAACCATTATTGGACATGCGTGGGATTGTAAAAAGCTTCTCCGGTGTTCGTGCATTAAATGGCGTTAGTATTCAGCTTGATCCGGGTGAGGCCTTATCTATTTGTGGCGAAAATGGCTCTGGTAAGTCGACCTTGATGAAGGTGCTCAGTGGCGTTTGGCCTTTTGGTTCATATGAAGGCGAAATTTACTTTGAGGGAAACTTAGTCAAGGCATCAAGCATTAGAGATACCGAAGCGCTTGGGATAGTCATTATTCATCAGGAATTGGCACTCGTAAAAGAGATGACTGTCTTAGAAAATATTTTTCTTGGTAATGAAATTGGCTCTTTTGCAAGGCTCAATGACGAGGAAATGCATCGTCGTACTTCAGAGTTATTAGCGCGAGTGAAACTGGATGTGTTGCCAGATACGCCCATTAGAGATCTTGGTGTAGGTCAGCAGCAATTGGTTGAGATTGCTAAAGCCTTAAACAAAAACGTTAAGCTATTGATATTGGATGAACCAACGTCTTCTCTAACCACCACAGAAATTGAAATTTTATTGAATATTGTCAGCGAGCTGAAGCAGCAAGGTATCGCCTGTATTTATATTTCTCACAAATTGGAAGAAGTGTTGGCTTTATCAAATTGGGTAACCGTTATTCGTGACGGGGATCATATTGATACTCGGTCGGCTGAAAACCTAACGCAAAATGACATCATTAGCATGATGGTAGGGCGAGAGTTAGACGAGCTATTTCCACGAGAAGAGCATGATATCGGAGATGTCGTGCTGAAAGTAAGTCATGCTACTGCGACACAAGCTGGTGCGACACGAGCTCAAGTGGAAGATGTCAGTTTCGAGCTCCGTCAGGGGGAGATTCTTGGTATCGCTGGGTTAATTGGCTCTGGGCGAACAGAGCTAATGCAATGCCTTTATGGTTCTTATGATGGCAACTATGAGGCAGAGATCGAATTACAGGGAGAGTCTTTAACGATTCGCTCTCAACGCACAGCATTAGAGGCTGGTATTGCCATGGTGCCAGAAGACCGAAAACGTCATGGTATTGTGCCGATTATGAGCGTCGGGCGAAATATTACCTTGTCTGTTTTGAATCAATATTCTTCGTGGTTCGGTGCAATCAATGAAGATAAAGAAAGTCAGGATATCGATCACTATATTGCACAACTGAAAGTCAAAACAGCGTCTTCTGAGCTGTCTATTAAAAATCTGAGTGGTGGCAATCAACAGAAAGCCATCATCGCCAAATGTTTATTAACTCATCCCAAAATTTTGATATTAGACGAACCAACTCGAGGTATCGATGTGGGTGCTAAATACGAAATTTATAAGCTAATGTTTGCGCTCGTGAAACAAGGTATGTCAATCATCATGGTGTCGTCTGAATTGTCCGAAGTCATTGGTATCAGTGACCGAGTTTTGGTAATGCACGAAGGACATCTAAAAGGTCAGTTTGATCATCAAGGTTTGACCCAAGAAATGATTATGAATTGCGCGATCAAAGAGGATACAGCGAATGTTTAAAACAATAAAAACTAGTCAACTACAACTGTTTGCCATGTTGGCCGCTATGTTGTTAATCGTCGTTTTCTTTTCTGTTGCGACGGATGGGGCCTTTGTGTCACCACGAAATATTTCTAACCTGATTCGTCAAACAGCCATTGTCGGTGTGTTGGCGATAGGTATGGTGTTCGTCATTATCAGTGCTGAAATTGATTTGTCTGTTGGTTCCATGATGGGGTTATTAGGTGGCATCGCGGCGATTTTGGATGTTTGGTTCCACTTTCCCATTTTGTTAACTGTCTTGGTCACCGTTGTTGCAGGTTTAGTGCTTGGTTTGTTTAACGGTTGGTGGGTAGCGTATCAAAAAGTACCGTCGTTTATCGTGACCTTGGCTGGTATGTTGGCGTTTCGTGGCATCTTGGTTGGTTTGACTGATGGTGCGACTGTTGCACCAACCTCGAGTTCACTTGCCATTGTAGGGCAAAGTTATATTCCTTCTGGTTGGGGGATTAGTGTTGTGGCTTTGTTGTGTCTTGGTCTAGTGGCGCGCGTTTATACTCGTCGTCAAGCAAGACAAAAGCACGGGGTAGAAAACCAGTCTGCTAAATTTGAATACGCTAAAGCGACGATTGCGGTTTCTGTTCTGTTAGGTTTGTTATTTATTCTGGAAAGCTATCGAGGTATTCCAACGCCAATTTTGATTATGGGGGGGCTGATTTTAGTGGCGACATACGTAGCAAAACGAACATCATTTGGCCGTCGAGTTTACGCCATTGGTGGCAATATCGAAGCGACTCGTATGTCGGGTGTAAATGTTGAACGAACTAAAATGTTGGTGTTCGGTTTCAATGGCATGATGGTCGCTGTTGCCGCATTGATTCTAACGTCTCGTCTTGGTGCCGGCTCTCCTGCAGCCGGTAATATGGCTGAACTGGATGCAATTGCCGCGTGTGTTATTGGTGGAACCAGTTTGGCTGGCGGTGTCGGTGCGGTATTTGGTGCCATTATAGGGGCATTGATCATGGCGAGTTTGGATAATGGTATGAGTATGTTGGATGTGCCGACTTTCTGGCAGTTGATTGTCAAAGGCATGATTTTATTACTTGCTGTTTGGTTGGATGTGAAGACCAAAAGAGCGCAGTAAGACGATATTTCTTCATGAAAAATTATATAAAGGTTGTTTTATGTATATCGGAATAGATCTTGGTACATCTGGTGTAAAGGTTATTCTTATGGATGACAATGGACAAGTTGTGGCGAGCTGTACATCTCCTTTGTCAGTGTCACGTCCTTTCGACCTTTGGTCGGAGCAAAATCCAGAAGACTGGTGGCAAGCGACGGATTTGGCCATGTTGCAGTTATCCGCAGAGAATGACTTAAAAAACGTTAAAGCCATCGGCTTATCAGGGCAAATGCATGGCGCAACCTTACTAGGCAAACAGGGTCAAGTATTGCGTCCTGCAATTCTTTGGAATGATGGCCGCTCCCATGAAGAATGTGCATTGTTGCAAAGACGCTGCCCAGAAGTGCAATCCATAACTGGAAATTTGGTTATGCCCGGTTTCACGGCTCCAAAACTATTATGGGTTAAGGAGCATGAACCAGATGTTTTTGCGCAAATCGATAAAGTGTTGCTACCAAAAGATTATCTGCGTTTTCGGATGACAGGTGAATTCGCGACTGATATTTCTGATGCTTCAGGCACGCTTTGGTTGAATATGGCACAACGAGCTTGGAGCGACACTATGTTGCAAGCAACGGGATTGAATGAACAACAAATGCCGAAGGTTTATGAAGGATCAGAAATCACTGGTGTGATTTCTGATCCTTTGGCAAAACACTGGTCTATGTCAGTTATACCTGTGGTTGCTGGCGGTGGAGATAATGCAGCGGGTGCCGTTGGCATGGGTATTATTAAGTCAGAAGAGACCATGTTGTCTCTTGGTACTTCTGGTGTCATTTTTTCTGTGAGTGATGGTTTTACAGCTAATCCTTCCGTTGCCTTACATAGCTTTGGTCATGCTATTCCTAATACATGGCATACTATGTCAGTGATGTTGAGCGCCGCTAGTTGTATCGATTGGGTAACCAAATTGACGCAATTTAGTAATGTGGAAACCGCTTTATTGGCTGCAGAAAATAGAGTGGATCATGCTGGTAATGTGATCTTTTTACCTTATTTAAGTGGTGAAAGGACTCCCCATAATGATGCTAATGCGAAGGGTGTATTTTGGGGGATGACCCATGACACTTCGCCAGCAGATCTTGTGCAGGCAGTACTAGAAGGGGTGAGCTTTGCTTTGCTTGATGGTTTGGATGCGGTTCGCTCGGCTCAGGATATCAATAATAGTATTGATGTGATTGGTGGCGGTGCTAAAAGTACCTATTGGTTACAGTTATTGGCTGATGTGTTTGCTGTTCCTATGGATTACCGTGAAGGTGGCGAAGTTGGACCCGCCTTAGGAGCTGCCCGATTAGCCGCTATTGGCAACAAAGGTCAGGACACAGTGAATGATATTTGTGTGAAGCCCCAGTTGATTAAACGCTATCAACCAAACTCGGAAAAATCAGCTTACTACGCAAAAAAACGAGAACGTTTTCACGATTTATACCAAAGATTAAAAGGTCTTTAATCATTAAAAGCGGTACTTATAGGTTTATACGTGCCGCTTTTAATGGTCTTTTTTCTCTCTTCTTCGTTCGTGTTTTATTAACTTTATTCTTCTTTGGGTTATCTGTGTTTTCCAATATTACGTTTTTTATTATTTTATTTCTGATTTTTACGATTCATTAGGACGCTTGAGTGTTCAAAGGTTATGATCTTCAAGGCAATAATAAAAATTAGAGACGTCTTTGTATGTTTGAAAAACGCTACCGACTAAACCTAGTCTTCAATGCTAATAAGGTTTATGACCGACAAGTGATTGAAGGTATTGGTGAATACCTACAGGCCGCTCAATGTGATTGGGATGTGTATTTTGAAGATGATTTTCGCTCTCGATTAGATGGCCTTAGTCATTGGAAAGGTGATGGCATTATTGCCGATTTTGATAACCCAGAAGTGGAAACCCTTTTAAGAAATACCGATATTCCAACCGTCGCGGTTGGCGGTTCTTATCATCACAAGAATGACTATCCTCGTTTACCCTATGTTGCGACAGATAACGCTGCGCTAGTGAAATGTGCCTATGAACATTTAAAGCGAAAGGGGCTACCTAGATTCGCCTTTTATGGTGTGCCAAGTACTGAGTATAGTCGTTGGGCAAGTGAGCGTGAGCGTGCTTTTACGGAGCAAGTTAGTTCTGATGGTTTTGAACCCCATGTTCACCAAGGTCTGTTTACCACGGCTGAACTTTGGGAAACGGCTCAACAAGATTTAGAAAACTGGTTGCAAGATTTACCAAAACCAATAGGCATTGTTGCCGTTACAGACTCCCGTGCGCGTCATCTATTACAAGCCTGTGACCATTTAAACATCATGGTGCCGGAACAGGTTGCTATTGTTGGGATCGACAACGAAAACATGGCGAGATACTTGAACCGAACAGCATTGTCTTCTGTTGCCCAAGGCAGCAAGCAAATGGGTTATGAGGCTGCAAAAATCCTACATCGCATGTTGCTTGGTTACCCAGTAGAAGACTCGCTGGTGGTGGTTGATCCGATTGGAGTTGAGGAAAGACAGTCTTCGGATTATCGTGCGTTGCGCGATCCTTATGTGATTCAAGCTATGCACTTTATTCGTCATAATGCTTGCCGTGGTGTGAAAGTTGCTCAAGTTGTGGATTACATCGGTATTTCTAGAACCAACCTAGAAACCCGTTTTATCGATGAAATAGGCTGTTCCATGCATGAACAATTGCACATGACTAAGTTCTATCGTGCTTGTGAATTGATCACTTCGACCAATCTTCCCTTTGACGAAATCGCCCGCACTTGCGGTTATCCTTCCGTCCAATACATGTACACAGTATCACGTAAAAATCTTGGGATGACGCCAGGGGAGTATCGAGTGTCATCTCGACTTGGCAAAGAAAGCAACGAACAAATGCAACATTAAAAAAAACACAAGTCAGTTTTTACTGGCTTGTGCTTTTTTGTTTTAGAGTTTGTTCTATTATTTATTTATTTATTTATTTATTTATTTATAGATAAAACCGTTTACTATATTTTCTAGCATTTCTTGACGACCAGAAACGGCTTTTGGATCAAGGTTATTACTCTCAGCGTAAGCAGCAAGATCTTGGAGAGAGTGTTTACCCGCGAGAATATCCATACCCAGAGGCTCATTCCATTTTGCATAACGCTGATCTACCAATTTCGACAAGCTTTCAGATTCGATCATTTTTACTGCGCGCTCTAATGACAACGCCAAAGTATCCATAGCGCCGATATGGCCATGGAAAAGGTCTTCAAGATCCATAGATTGACGACGCAGCTTGGTATCAAACATGTAACCGCCGTTTTGGAAACCGCCGTTTTTCAATATTTCATAAGTAACAAGCGTATATTCTTCAACACTCGTAGGGAACTGATCTGTGTCCCAACCTAACTGTGCATCCCCTTGGTTAGCATCTACGGAACCGAGAAGGCCTAGTGAGCAAGCCGTTGCGATTTCGTGATGGAAGCTATGGCCCGCAAGTGTAGCGTGATTGGCTTCGATATTAACCTTGATTTCTTTCTCAAGACCAAACTCTTTTAAGAAACCGTATACCGTTGCGGTATCGTAATCGTATTGATGCTTAGTTGGTTCCGCTGGTTTTGGTTCGATCAACAGAGTACCTTCAAAACCGATTTTGTATTTGTGTTCAACCACCATTTGCATGAAGCGACCAAGCTGAGCGCGTTCACGTTTTAGGTCGGTATTTAGTAAGGTTTCATAGCCTTCACGACCGCCCCATAAAACATAGTTTTGACCACCTAGTTTTTTGGTGGCATTCATCGCATGGAATACCTGAGTGGCTGCGTAGGTGAAGATTTCTGGGTTTGGATTAGAGGCTGCACCAGACATGTATCTTGGATTGGAAAATGCATTGGCGGTTCCCCATAGAAGCTTAACGCCAGTGGCTTCTTGTTTCTCTTGAAGCACATCAACCATTTGTGAAAAATTATTAATGTATTCTTTGAGTGAGCTGCCTTCTGGGCTGACATCGACATCGTGAAAACTGTAATAAGAGATGCCCAGTTTTGTGAAAAATTCAAAAGCCGCGTCGGCTTTCATCTTCGCCGCTTCCATTTCGGATGCCGCTTTGTACCAAGGGCGATCAAAAGTGTTGGCACCAAATACATCACTGCCTTGCCAGCAGAAGTTATGCCAATAGCAGGCCGCCATTCTTAAATGTTCTGCCATGGTTTTGCCCATTAGCACTTTATTCGCATCGTAATGTTTGAAAGCAAAAGGGTTGTTGGAGTTTACGCCTTCGTATTTTACAAACGGCACCGTCTTAAAAAAATCGCTCATATTAGAACTCCTGATTGTTGTTATTTTTGTCATAATGAATCATTGTTTTTTTAAGCGATTGCTTCAATTACGAAATTTCTTGAGGGGGTTATTGATTTTATTGATAGTTAGTTGAAAGCAGTTAAATTGAGTAAGTAGATAACGGGTAATGTATTTTTTGTATGAGTTGTTATAAGTCTGTTTTGGTCTTAAAAAAGCCCAACAAACTCTTATCAAAAGCGTTTATTTAGCTTTCAATAAGGAGTCGTTGGGCTTTTTAATAACCTAAACTAAGATGATTGATCGTTAGGTTTATTTCTCGATCAATGCTCCCATTAGTTGCGCAATGTTTGGGTTTGCATAAAGCGCATCAAGCTGGCGAGTGTATTCACTTGTGAATTCATCCGTTTGAGCCAATTCACCAAAGATGTCATCAAGTTTCAGGAAGGACAGTTTGTCTTTCGCTGTGTTTGCTGCAGCTTCGTGCAATTCGGCTTTCATTGCGTCAACGATGTCGAGCGCGACGCCATTTTTGTCAGTGCCTTTGTCTGAGTAATAACACCAAGCCGCGATGACCAAAGCGGCGTATTTTACGCTACCGCCTTTTTTAAGGTTTTCTGCGATGGTTGGAATTAAGAAAGTCGGCAATTTTGCTGAGCTTTCTAGACAAATGCGCGCTAGATTATCTTTCACATTTGGGTTACCAAAACGTGTGATTAGCGTGCTTTTGTACTCTTCCAAGTCAATGCCTTCAACTGGCGCTAGAACCGGAGTGGCTTCAACGTCCATGAATTGACGTAAGTAAGTTGCGAACAATGGATCCGCGATACAGCCGTCAATTGTTTGGTGACCGTGAATGGAACCCAACAAACCTAAAACAGAGTGGCCTGCGTTTAGAAGGCGAATCTTCATGGTTTCGTAAGGCGTTACGTCAGGCACAAATTGCGCACCAACACTTTCCCATTCTGGGCGACCATTTGAGAATGTGTCTTCAATGACCCATTGGTGGAATGGTTCGCAAACAACAGGCCAAGCATCATCGACACCGGCGTCTTTTAGTGTTGCGATATCAGCAGGCATTGTGACTGGCGTAATGCGGTCTACCATGGCATTCGGGAAGCGAACTTCTGCTTCGATCCACGTTGCTAAGTCAGAATCCTGTTTACGAGCAAATGCCAATAGCATTTTGCGTGTCATGTCACCGTTGTGCTGGATGTTGTCGCAAGACTGAACGGTAAAAGCTGGCAAACCTGCATCACGACGTTTTTTCAATGCAGCAGTCAAGTAACCGAACACCATTTTTGGTGTAGTTGGATTGGCTAGATCGTGCTGAACGTCAGGATGGTCAAAGTCGAATTCATTGGTTACAGGGTTAAAGTGGTAGCCACCTTCTGTGATCGTCAATGAGACTATTTTGGTTTCTTCGTTTGCCATTTTGTTAATCACAGCAGAAGAATCATCACTTGCCAACATGAAATCAATGATTGAACCAATCACTCGATTTTCTATTTGTCCGTCAGGGTGTTTGACGATCAAGGTATAAAGATAATCTTGCTGTTTAAGAACATCACCGATTTTACGGTCAGCTTCACGTAAGCCAACACCGCAAATGCCCCATTCTGTTGATTGGGTGTTTGCTAAAAGCTCATCTGTGTAATAAGCCTCGTGAGATCGGTGAAATCCACCTACTCCAATGTGCACGATTCCAGCCTTGAGTTTGCTTCTGTCGTAAGTCGGACGAACGAAAGACTCTGGCAAGTGCGGTAGGTTACTTTGATTCAATGCTATGAATGTTGTCATCATGATTCTCGAATGATTAATTACGCTTGTAGCGCTTTTTTTCGACGCAATACCCAATAAGCCGCTACAAAGTAGACGACGGTACTGATAAAGCCATAAAAATAGAAAGTGTCACGGTTTTCTAAATACGCTGCCATGTCAGAACTGCTAAACATGGTGATGGAAGCAAGGGCTAGAGTGACACCTAAGCTAAGCCAAGCCGTGATTTTTAGCACCGTAGACAATAGAGAGTTGTCTTCTACTATTGGACCTTCTTCTTCTGCTTGCTGTTTGTGGAAAGCCTCGACCAGCTTGTTGTGTTCTGCCATTTCCGCTTTTTCTTCTGGGTATTTTTTATCGGCGCCGTAGCGTTTCGCAAGTAAGGTATAAACAACAATAGTCACAACCCAAGTAGGTAAGAATAGGTAGTAAAATGAGATCACATCAAGCGCGTTCAAGCCAAAGCCAAACACTAGACCAATAGCCCAAGACGCAACCGCTGGCGTGCTGTGAGTTAGCTTTTGGTAACTTACCCAGTAACGGCTGAAGCCAATTCTTGGGAAGATAACGTGTTCTGCAAAAACGATTGCACCAACAGGAACAACTAACAAACCTGCGTAAGTTAGTAGCGGCAAAATCTTACTGAAAACGAATGGGAAACACGCCACGATAACAGTCACAACACCGACAGCTAAGGTTGTTTGTCTCCTTGAGTACCGGTGAAAAATGCCTTGTGCGGCCAAACCCGCGCGATACAAGTTTGCGTTTGCTGTTGTCCAACCTGCAATGATGACAATCACAAAACCTGAAAGGCCAAGTGCTTGGAAAGCAACATCACCTGGGTCCAACTCAATGATGGATTTTTTAACCAAAACAGCTGTACCTGCACCCATGATGCCGGCAGAAATCCAAGCAATAAAGTGACCGAAAAGCATGCCCGAGCTGGTTGAAAGACCGTAAATTGGCTTCTTCGCGTAACGCAGTAATGCCATATCGATTAAGCCAAAGTGCGTAATGGTGTTCGCAGCCCATGCAAAACCAATGACTTCAAGAAGGCCAATACCGGGATTGCCTTGAGCGTTTATACCAGTCCAAATGGACTCATCACCAATGGTTATAAAGTCCTTAAAACTATGCAGTGATGTGGTGTTCAAAACAGAATCAGCAAGGGCTGGCATCATTACAAGTGCGCCAGAAGCAAACATCACAAATAACCAAGGTCCACAAATACTAGAAAATTCAGATACCGCTTTAAAACCATACATGGCAACAAACACCACCACGACACCGACCGCTAAAACAACCAAGACAAACAAGACGTTTGTTGGGTACCAGTCTAGCTGAGCAGGTATATTGAATGCATACCGAACAGCAGTACTAGAAACGGTAATCATCGCCGCGGATATGACTGTA
The DNA here is from genome assembly GCF_055808695.1 of Marinomonas sp. GJ51-14. Classification (NCBI taxonomy): domain Bacteria; kingdom Pseudomonadati; phylum Pseudomonadota; class Gammaproteobacteria; order Oceanospirillales; family Oceanospirillaceae; genus Marinomonas; species Marinomonas sp. GJ51-14. The sequence continues at coordinate 488,238 of NZ_CM147879.1, read as the reverse complement.
AATATCACCACGTTGGCCCAGTTGTAGAGCTTGGTCATGGACTTGCCAGCAATTTTATCCAGATAGGTATAAAGGCTTAGGCGTGTTTGTGTGGCAATCGGTGCAGTGATCAGCGTCCAGCTTAAAATAGCGAGAATATTACCGATCAAAAGGCCGAGCAATATGTCCATTGTCTTTGCGCCTAATGCAACAAAGGTCGCACCGATAACAAATTCAGTTGCAGCAACATGTTCACCGGCGTACAGACCTAAAAAGTGCTTCCATCCATGGCGCTTATGCTTTGCGATTGGCAGCTGCTCCTCGCTGATATTGTCTAGTTGTTTGAAGTTCATCTTATTATCTCGTTGTTTTTTACCATGGGTTAATTGGTAGGGATATATCCCTGGCAACTTCGAAAAGAGCCTCTAACGTGCGCATTCAACTTGTTGAATAACAAGGTGAATGCATTTCAACTTTTAGACGTAACGTTTTGGTTATTTCGTTTAAGCTATGTAAAGCAAGATTCTGTAGAGTCATGACATTTATAAAAGCGAACATGATGTCGAGTATGAGAGACACGGTAGTACAGAGCACAAAACTTAGACTGGAGTGCAAAATGGAAATACCGAACAACAAGTCGTTGAACAGCCTATGGCTGAACATAGAAAGCTCAGTAAAAATTGTCATTTTCATTATGAAATCAGTTCTCTAAAAATGAATAAGAACGCATATAAATGAGTAACAAAACCATCACGAAAAGTGACTGAACGCCGGCCTAATTACTTTTCAAACGGAAGGGATTCTTGTGTTTGAATGTTTGCAGGCGTCTATTTTTTGTTAATTATAAATACTCAGAATCAAATAGCGGCGCACTATATCAGTACTCATTTTCAAGGGAAATGGTGGTTTGTGGAAAACCTTGCCTGTAAAGGTGTAAAAAATATGAACTTATTTTTTTGTGATATTGATTGGATGAAAGCTGATATTTATTTGCTTATCGACATACGAAGGGTAACTATGAAGGCAGTTCGAAAGGGGTTAGGCTTGCGTAAAATATTGAACATTAAGGAGACGATATGATTACGGTTCATCATTTAGAAAATTCACGCTCTCAGCGCATTTTGTGGTTATTAGAAGAGCTTGGTCTAGATTACAAAATAGTAGAATATAAACGCGATCCAGAAACGGCATCTGGACCGGAATCACTAAAAGCAATTCATCCTTTGGGCAAAGCACCTGTCATTACCGATGGCGAGCTTACTGTTGCAGAGTCTGGTGCGATTATCGAATACCTATTAGACCGATACGATACGGAAAAGCGTTTAAGACCAACAGAGGGTCAGGCCTTATTGGATTTTCGCTATTGGCTGCATTTTGCAGAAGGTTCTTTAATGCCGCTTCTTGTTATGAAGCTGGTCATGATGAAAGTCCCAAGCAATCCAATGCCGTTCTTTGTTAAGCCGATTGCCAAAATGATAACGGATAAAGTCCAAGAAAAATTTATCATGCCGAGAATCGGGCCTCAGATGAGCTTTATTGAAGAAACCTTAGGAAAGCACACTTGGTTTGTTGGTGATGAATTAAGCGCAGTGGACATTCAAATGAGCTTTCCATTACAAGCTTCGAGCACTCGAATGGACCTAGCGAATTTCCCTAATATTAGTCGCTTCCTGAAGCAGGTAGAAGCCGTGCCATCGTATCAAAAAGCGTTGAGTAAAAGTGGTGTGTTTACAACTTTATAAACAATTTTTTACCCCTTTGATTTAAGGGGTAAGGTACTTTTTTCTTCCCCTTTAATATTTAAATTGAGTGTTATGGCATCTCCTTTAGAAACCTATCAAAGAAAGCTGGATCAACAAGAGGTGATTTTTGATGAAAGTCAGCAGCTTGCTCTACTGGCATTAGAGCGTGTTTATCAACAATTGCATGAGGCAACATTAACACCAGCAATGTCTGATGATATTAAAGGCGTTTATATGTGGGGCGATGTTGGTCGTGGTAAGACGTTTTTAATGGATCTTTTCTTTTCCTGTCTGCCTGATTCTGTTGGTTTAAGACTGCATTTTCACCATTTCATGGCAGCGCTTGCATCGAGAATTGAATCTATCCTTTGGACAAGTTAACCCGCTAAAAGGCATCGCGAAAAGATTGGCTTCGGAATGTCGTGTGTTGTGCTTTGATGAATTTTTTGTGTCTGATATTGGGGACGCAATGTTATTGGGCGGTTTGACTGACGCTTTATTTGAAGAGGGTGTGGTGCTGGTGGCTACATCGAATATTGCGGTTGAAAATCTATTTCAGAATCAATTACAAAAGCAACGTTTCGAAGCTCCGATTGCTTTGTTGCAAGCGAATTTAGAAAGTATTCATCTTAATGGTCAAGCTGATCATAGGTTGCGTCATAAAGGTTCGACTGATATCTACTTTGTATCAGATGAGCAAAAAATGAAGGCTTTGTTTAATCAAATCGCAACAGGTGATGTTTCTTCGTTACCGTTACAGATTTGCCATCGAGCCATTAATACTAAGGCGGTTGCCAAAAATATCGTATGGTTTGATTTTTACGCTCTGTGTGATGGCCCTCGATCTGCGTTAGATTATATTGAATTAGCACAAAGATTCTCTGTCATTATGGTGACAGGTATTCCAGAACTAAGTAGTGAACCGTTTGAGCACATTAAAGCGCGAGGTACAGAAGATGGCGCAATAGGTTCTGGTCAAACAGGAGAGCGGGCTGTCTCCTTAGGAATCAATGACGATGCTGTGCGTCGTTTTATCAGCTTGGTTGATGAATGCTATGACCATCAAGTAATGTTGTTATTAGGTGCCGATGTGCCTTTAGAGCAACTCTATTTAAACGGTACTCTATTGTTTGAGTTCCGCCGAACCTACAGTCGTTTAATTGAAATGAAGTCGCTTTATTATCAAGCATTACATTTTAAAGAGCGTGCCAATTAATTGATTTTATTCTGAGTTTTTTTTCATCCTCTGAAAGCTTGTACTTGATAAATACTAAACTAGTAACCAGTATGCTACTTGAAGATGAAAAAACAATTCCCTTAGAAACCAATAAATTAATAGTAAGGAGGGCGATCAATGCAAAATGAAGATCGCGTTGATGCGTTAGTCGCACCCAAAGGTGCGTTGGAAATGCTATCCCATGATGAGATAGCCCGTTTGTCAGAAGAATCTGGTGAACTTCATGATTTATTTCATCGTTGTGCTTTGGCTATTTTGAACTGTGGAAGTGATTCTGATGATCCGCAAGCGGCTGTGGAAGAATTTAAAGATTTTGATATTCAGGTTATACAGCAAGAACGTGGTGTTAAGCTTCAATTAAAAAATGCACCAAGTAGTGCTTTTGTCGATGGAAAAATGATAAGCAGTGTTCGCGAAATGTTGTTCAGTGTTTTGCGCGATATTATTTTTACTCAGCATGAATATAACCTTGCGAGTGGTTTAGAAAATGCCAGTTCAGATAAATTAACGAACGTTGTATTTGAACTGTTGCGTAATGCAGATGTGTTTCGTCGTATTCAAAATCCAGACATGATTGTTTGTTGGGGTGGGCACTCTATCGCACGCCATGAATACGATTATACTAAGCGTGTTGGTCATGAGCTGGGGCTGCGTGAACTGAATATTTGTACTGGGTGTGGTCCTGGCGCAATGAAAGGTCCAATGAAAGGGGCAACCATCGCCCATGCAAAACAGCGTATTAAAGATGGTGTTTATCTAGGTTTGACTGAGCCCGGTATTATTGCAGCCGAATCTCCGAATCCTATTGTGAATCAATTGGTAATCATGCCAGACATTGAAAAGCGTCTTGAGGCTTTTGTTCGTGCTGGCCATGGGATTGTCGTTTTTCCTGGTGGTGCTGGCACAGCAGAAGAGATTCTTTATATATTGGGGATTCTTTTACACCCTAATAATGCAGATATACCTTTTCCTTTGGTGTTCACTGGGCCGAAAGAGAGTGCTGATTATTTTGAACAGATTCATACTTTTATCGGTGATGTATTGGGTATTGAAGCCCAGAGTAAATATCGCATCATTATAGAAGACGAAGTGGAAGTCGCTCGTGTTATGAAGAAAGGTATGGAAGACGTTCGTCAGTACCGTAAAACACACCAAGATGCTTTTTATTATAATTGGAAGTTGCATATCCCTGAGGAATTTCAACATCCATTTGAGCCAACACATGAAAAAGTTCGTGAATTAAACCTTCATTTTGGGCAAGAAACGCATTTGTTAGCAGCGGACTTGCGTCGTGCCTTCTCGTCTATTGTAGCGGGAAATGTAAAAGCGCAAGGTGTAGCTTACATTAAAGAGTTTGGGCCGTTTGAAATTCATGGTGATAAGGGTTTATTGGCGAAACTGGATGCTTTGTTACAGGCTTTTGTTAGTCAGCAGCGTATGAAACTTCCAGGTAGTGATTATGTGCCATGCTATAAAGTCATCACTGAGTAGTTCTAACTTAAGTCGATGAAGTGTAAAAGGCCTCAAATGAGGCCTTTTTTGTTTTAGCTGTTTTTTATGTGTTCTATATGATTCAAGATGAGCTGACCTGAGATAGTCACTCGATTTGGAATATGAGGTAAATTATCAATTGGGTACCAATCCGCTTCGTCTATTTCGCCAGGTGCTGGTGTAATCTCACCGCTTTCATAATCAGCAAAAAATCCAACCATGAGTTGATGAGGAAAAGACCAGGGTTGGCTGCTTGCGTAGCGTATGTTTTTAACTTCTATTCCAACCTCTTCTCGTATTTCTCGGGCGGCGGCTTGCTCTAATGTTTCACCGGCTTCAACAAATCCCGCTATGTTACTGAATTTGCCTTTGGGGGCATGTAATCCACGAGCAAGTAATACTTGGTTGTCTTTACGGATAGAGATAATGACGCAAGGAGAAATGCGAGGGTAATGCCTCAAATTGCAAGATGGGCAGATTTTTGCATGTTCTTTTGTGTGTTTTTCTTTCATTACCGTGCCGCATCGCCCACAAAATTGATGGTCTCTGTCCCAAGTTGATAATTGATGGGCTCGGCTCAAAAGAATGTAATGATCTTGGTCTTGTAAGAAAAGTAGCTCCCGCAGCGCCATTTCTGTGAAACCCTTTGGTATAGATTCGAAGCGGCAAACAAAGATATCTTGCCCATTCCATTGACCGCAATATACCGCGTTCATATTTGCATTGGGTTGAAAGTGGGTAAAGGGGATTAAAAATTGATTATCTTGTTCAACTAATACTTGGCTACGATGTAATAAAATATAAAGAGCATCTTGATTTGGGAGTGGATGCGTTTGAGTGCCAATTTCTAACATGTTGTTGCTCTGTTTGCGTCTAAAAGAATTACGCTAACGCGATCACCTTCTAGACGCAATAACTTAGGTGGATTTAATTCCAATCAAGTACAACTTTTCCAGATTGTCCAGATGCCATGGTGTCAAAACCTTTTTGGAAATCATCTACTTTAAAGTGATGTGTAATGATTGGATTAATATCTAATCCAGATTGCAGCATCGAGATCATTTTATACCAGGTCTCGTACATTTCTCGCCCATAGATTCCTTTGATAATAAGGCCTTTGAAAATCACCTGATTCCAATCGATTAATGTGTCTTTTCCTGGAATACCAAGCATGGCAACCTTGCCGCCATGGTTCATACACTCCAGCATGGTGCGAAAAGCGATATCGTTGCCTGACATTTCTAAGCCCACATCAAACCCTTCATGCATACCGAGTTCGTTCATGACATCTTTTAAAGATTCTTTTGCAACGTTGACGGTACGAGTTGCGCCCATTTTTTTAGCAAGATTTAGGCGGAAATCGTTGATGTCTGTAATGACGACATTCCGGGCACCGACGTGCTTTGCTATGGCGGCGGCCATGGCGCCAATTGGGCCTGCACCTGTGATTAAAACGTCTTCACCGATTAAGTCAAAAGACAGTGCCGTATGTGTCGCATTGCCAAGAGGGTCAAGAATAGATGCCATGTCATCACTGATATCATCAGGGATTTTAAAGGCATTTGTGGCAGGAATAACAAGATACTCCGCAAAAGCTCCTGTACGATTGACACCAACGCCTAAGGTTTCTCGGCATAAATGACGGCGTCCAGCACGACAATTACGACAATGGCCGCAGGTAATATGACCTTCGCCAGAGACTCTGTCACCAATATCTAGCCCTGTTACTTCAGGGCCAATTTCTTCGATTACACCAACAAACTCATGGCCGACAGTCATTGGAACAGGGATGGTATTTTGTGCCCAATCATCCCATTGATAAATGTGCATATCAGTACCACAAATTGCCGTTTTGCTGATTTTAATGATTACATCATTGTGCCCGCATTCTGGATAGTCGGTTTGTCTCATCCAGATGCCTTTTTCGGCGTGAAGCTTAGCAAGTGTTTTCATTGTGTTTTTCCTTCAATAACACCCATTTCACGGCCGACTTTCGCGAAGCTTGTAATGGCGTGGTCAAGCTGTTCTTTTGTTAAAGACGCAGACATTTGAGTACGTATTCTTGCTTTGCCCATAGGAACGACTGGGTAAGCAAAGCCAGTGACAAAAACGCCTTCTTTGTACAGTGCGCTTGCCATTTCCTGAGCAAGCTTTGCGTCACCTAAAATAACCGGAATAATTGGGTGATCGCCTGGAGTGAGGTGAAAGCCCAATTCACTCATTTTTGCACGGAAATACTGGCTGTTGGTTTTTAGTTGCTCCCGAGCAGTATTGGCCGTTTTGAGTGATTCAATAATGCTTAGGCTCGTCGCGGTAATAATAGGTGACAATGAGTTCGAGAATAAATAGGGGCGAGAGCGCTGACGCAACCAGTCTACGATATTTTTTGATGCACTAGTGTAACCGCCAGAAGCCCCCCTAAGGCTTTACCTAATGTCCCTGTAATTATGTCGATTCGTCCCATTACTTGGCAATATTCGTGGCTACCACGGCCATTCTCGCCTAAAAAACCCACAGCATGAGAATCATCGACCATGACAAGCGCCTTGTATTTGTCAGCAAGGTCGCAAATTGCAGATAGATTGGCAATGATGCCATCCATTGAAAAGACTCCATCCGTTACGATCAGTTTAGTACGAGCTCCGTCAATGTCGGCTTGTATCAAGGCTTGCTCCAGCTCGGCCATATCATTGTTTGCATAACGATAGCGTTTGGCTTTACATAAACGAATACCATCAATGATGCTGGCATGGTTTAACGCATCGCTTATTACGGCGTCTTCTTTATCTAATAGCGTTTCAAACAAACCGCCGTTCGCATCAAAACAAGATGAATACAGGATAGTATCTTCCATTTTTAAAAAATTACTGATGCTCCTTTCTAATTCTGTGTGTATGTTTTGGGTGCCACAGATAAAGCGAACAGAAGCCATACCGTAACCATATTCATCCAGTGCTTTATGAGCTGCTTTAGTAACGTTTTTATCATTGGCTAAACCAAGATAGTTATTAGCACATAAATTAATAAGAGAGATCTGGTCTTGCGTTGTAATTTCACTGTCTTGTGGACTAATAAGAGGGCGCTCTTCTTTATAGAGTCCTTGTTGTTTGAGTGATGCTAATTCTGTGTCGAGTTTTGTATAGAATGCTATTTTACTCATCTGTGCTTCCTTTTATTAACCGCTTCACGTTTGAATTATCGAGTCGTCTTTTACGTATCAGCTTATATGTTGATTGTCTGTATTTATTATGAGTGTAGGAGGACTGGACGTATAAAAGTAGATGCAGTGATGTAGTAAAATAGGCATAACAGTTTATGATGATCTTATATGGCTTTTCTGGTCAATGGCTTGGTTAGTCGAGTAGAATGAGCGCAAATATTAAACAAAGAGGAAAGGATATGTTGTCTAAGGTTCACTACGGAGCTGTGATTGGTGTGTTAAGTGCAAGTATGGCTGTTCAGGCTCAAGATTATTTGCCTATCCTTCAATACCATCACGTGAGTGCTACAACTCCTAGATCTACTTCTCTGACTGAAGAAGAATTTATTGGGCACATGGATTATTTACAGAGTGCGGGATTTCATGTTGTAGATTTACGTATCGCCTTGGATAAATTAAAAGTGAATGAAGCTTTACCTGATAAGGCTGTGGCCATCACTTTTGATGATTCTTATCGTGATATTTATAGCGGCGCCTTTCCTATCTTAGCTGAACGAGAATATCCCTTTACTGTTTTTATTAATAGTGAGCCAGTGGAAGCTAAGCGTAGTAATGCTTTGACTTGGGAACAAATGAAAGAGATGGAAAAGTTTGGCGCTGTGTTTGCTAATCACACGATCAATCATCCTTACATGTTACGAAAAAATGAAGGTGAGTCATATGACGCTTGGTTGTCTCGTATGACCAATGAAGTGGACACGGTAGAAGATTTACTCATCAAGAACCTTGGGCATTCACCAAAAATGTTGGCGTACCCATATGGAGAGTCTAATGAGACTATTCGTAGTATGGTGAAAGATAGAGAGATAATTGCTTTTGGGCAGCAGTCTGGCGTCGTGAGTGCTGACTCTGACTTTGCAAATCTTCCTCGTTTTCCTGCCTCAGGCTCTTATGCGAAGTTATCAACGTTAAAAACTAAACTGAATGCGAAGCCAATGCCTTTGCTTTCTGTGACGACTGGTGGTGATTTTGCGACGGATCAAGCTGTCTCTCTTGGTTTAACTTTTAAAGAAGGTAAATACCGCTTAAAAGACTTAGCATGTTATGTATCTGGCCAAGGTAAGGCTTCGCTTGATTGGGTATCTGATACTGAAGTGATTGCTACGGCAAGTAAGGCATTCAATACAGGTCGTGGTCGTATTAACTGTACTATGCCAGATAATTCAGGTCGTCAATATTACTGGTATTCTAACGTTTGGATCCGGACTTCAGCCGAACAAGGCTATATAAGTGAAAAAAATTAACTTTTTTACAAAAAAATGTTGCACTGAAATTTCAAATCAGTAATATACACCTCGCTCGCAACGGAGGGGTGGCAGAGCGGTTTAATGCACCAGTCTTGAAAACTGGCGTAGGTTAATAGCCTACCGAGAGTTCGAATCTCTCCTCCTCCGCCATCTTCCTTAAAGGAAGTGTGTTGCGAACAAGATAAAATTAGTTCCTCGATAGCTCAGTTGGTAGAGCAAATGACTGTTAATCATTGGGTCACTGGTTCGAGTCCAGTTCGAGGAGCCAATCGGAGTATAGCGCAGTCTGGTAGCGCGCCTGCTTTGGGAGCAGGATGTCGGGGGTTCGAATCCCTCTACTCCGACCATTTTTTTATCATCACCTTGTAATGGTGGGCGTAGCTCAGTTGGTAGAGCTCCGGATTGTGATTCCGGCGGTCGTGGGTTCAAGCCCCATCGTCCACCCCATTACACTGATAGTCGGGCCGTTAGCTCAGTTGGTAGAGCAGTTGACTTTTAATCAATTGGTCACTGGTTCGAATCCAGTACGGCCCACCACTATCCCAATGCTTTGATTCTGCATTATCTGATTAATTCCTCGATAGCTCAGTTGGTAGAGCAAATGACTGTTAATCATTGGGTCACTGGTTCGAGTCCAGTTCGAGGAGCCATTTCGGAGTATAGCGCAGTCTGGTAGCGCGCCTGCTTTGGGAGCAGGATGTCGGGAGTTCGAATCTCTCTACTCCGACCATCAGTTTTATAATATAAGTTTTGAGCGGGCCGTTAGCTCAGTTGGTAGAGCAGTTGACTTTTAATCAATTGGTCACTGGTTCGAATCCAGTACGGCCCACCATTCTTATTACCTTTCGGTTACTTATTTCATTATCTTCTTTGTGTCTTTTCTGAAAAAATCGTCTAATCGTCTAATCGTCTAATCGTCTAATCGTCTAATCGTCTAATCGTCTAATCGTCTAATCGTCTAATCGTCTAATCGTCTAATCGTCTAATCGTCTAATCGTCTAATCGTCTAATCGTCTAATCGTCTAAAGGAGGTTTGTGGTGGTTTATTTTTGATGGGGTTTTTGTGTATAAGTTTGTGGTTAACTGGTTTAATTTTTAGTTTTTTTGAATGATTTATTTATGTTTTGGTTTTGTGGGTTATATTGGATGGATAAATATATGATGAGTTAAGGTGTGGTTTTTTAGATTCTGTTTTAAGGATATAGATGTTTTGGTGTTATAGGTAAGGTGTTGATCTATAAAGAAAAGAATTAATGGTGGAGGGAGGTGGATTCGAACCACCGAAACTTTCGTGGCAGATTTACAATCTGCTCCCTTTGGCCACTCGGGAACCCCTCCACAGCAGCGCGGCATATAGTATAAGCCGCGCTTTCATATGTAAATACTTTTTTAAGATTTATTTAATAATTTTTCTAATTTAGCTTTCATTCGCTCTTCTGGGGATAAGTTGTCATAAATTTCATCTTGACGGGGTGTACTTGTCGGTTTTTTGCTAGGTTTAGCTTTTGATTGAGGTTTTTGTTTGTTTCTTGTTGGTTGGGTAGATTTCTCTCTAACAGGCCTACTAGTTGTTCTTGTTGGTGTTGTTTTGGCTTTTGCTGGAATCATAGATTCAGGCAGGGCTGGCTCATTGTTAACGGCAACACCTTCGAGATCTATTCTAGGTTGACCAGATAGTAGACATTTCTTATATCGATCTGAGCGAGTGTATGCAGCTAGAGCACGCTTTTGTTTGCTAGCATTAAAGTCATCATCTAAAACCATATCTTTGTCTATGCCGACTTTTAGTGGCTTGGGTTGGTTCCAGTCGAATGCTTTTGGATAACGGTCTTCAAGCATCTTTATAAGGCGACGATTGTTTTTTTGATTTTTTTGACGTTTCTTTTGCTCTGGCGTCAAGGTCGCTGTCTCTACGGTACTCTCACTTGCTTCTAGTGCGCTAGTGGTGTTCTCGTCTAGGGAATCGTTTTCTTGCAAGTCGTGAAGCTCAGGTTGTTGTGTAGTCATGTAATCAATCTGTTCTGTTGTCGTGGTAGTTGTGCTGCTGATATCAGCATGCTCGTAGGATAGCTCAAAGTTCAATTGATATTCAGCTGGTTTTGCTTCTATTGCTTGTTCAGGGGGCGTTGCGGTTACTAAAAGATCTAAAGAGTCTTCAATATAAAGCTGCAGTGAATCTTCAGTAGAGCTGTCTGCCATGTGTTGCAATAGATCCATTGAGGCGCTGTATTCAATGGGGTCGTTATTCTTTTCCTTTAGTCGCTTAATTTCCTCGTTAGCGCTTTCTAGCTGCTCGGCTAGCCAGTCAATCCTTGCTTCGAGTTTGGCAATAAGTTGTTCCATAAAAGCATAGGACTCAATTTTGTATTGGAGATAGCGAGATATGTGGTGTATTGCTTGTACCAATCATTTCTCTAAGTTGATCGTCACTTGGTAGAATGATCGATATATTTTTGTTGTTTTGCCATCCGATATAGGTAGTAATAACTAAAAAGCCGAAGATAAATAGAAATAATGGCTTCATGTTTCTTAAAAAGTCAGTCCTGCGCCAATCATGATATGTTTATCATAAGTCTCATTACTGCTATTTAAAATTTTGATATACACATCTAGTCTAGATGAATCGGATGTTGCTATGCGAAATCCTGCCTCTGGGTAATATACGGTATCTTCATAGAAAGATACCCCTCCACCAATATATGACCACATTGGAGCCCCTGGGATAATTTGAAAGGCTGGTGATGAGCTGTAGAATCGAGATCCTATGGTAACAGAGCTTTCAAATGTTTCGCCAAGTACAAAAGAAAATCCACCATAAAAAGAAATATTTGTCGGTGTGGTGAACTCCATATTGGTATTGAGTATTGACGTTACATTGTCTGTATCGCCATTGCTATCTGGGCGTGCAGCCGTAGATTCAAAGTTTACTAAGCTTGCAATTTGGCCTTCTGCTAATGTTGCTGAGCTTATTAATGCTAGGGCTACAAATAAGAGTCGCTTCATTGTTTATCATCCATTTTATTTAATCGACTTAGCATTTGCGAAAGCGATGATTCCCAGTTTGATTGCTGTTCTTTTGATTGGTTTAGGGCGTTTTCAAGTTCGCTTTTTTCTTCGCTAAGTTCATAATTCTGCATTTCTAATTCAGAAACGCGTTTACGTAAAGAACTTATTTCTTCAACCGCTTCGTTGATGCGTTGCTCTAGGTGGTGTAGTAATTCGTTGTTCATGATGTCTATCCTAAAAAATTAACTAATAAAAGGCGCCATTTGTTCATGTATGGGCGCGGTTATATAAAAACTACCATGCAATTACGACATCTTGTTGTTGTACATTCAAAATATGAGAGTCAACAACCAGCTCGCCAACTGAAAAGTTGGGCTGCACTTGCTTTATTGTAACACTGATATTGGCATTGTTCAGCTGAGTTTGTGCTGATTGCAACTGATTGAAGACCTCATAGCGTCGATAGATATTAAATTTATCACCTTGCTTTATGCCGGCTAATGAGCCTGCAGCAATATGAATTCGATTGCCTTCAGTGCGGAAAATATTCGCTATGAAGGGTTGGCAGCGAAGTTCTTCACTTGCATCGAGTGCGCTTTCTTTTAATGCTTGTTGAACTACTTTTCCATAATGGATTGACCAAAACTTAGCGCTGCCAAAACCTACTCTAACATGGTCTGAAATATCCCAATTACCTATTTCGCTATAGCGATGCTCAAATAAAAGTGCACCACTAAAACCATCATATATGTATATATCGACCACAAAGTTTCTTTCTTTATCTATTCCTTCATCTAAAAAGTCTTTTGCATTTTTGTCATTTGGACGTCTTAGATAGACTTCACCTATATCTCTTATGACTCCACTTACAATATATTGAACGCCTAATTGTTCGCTAATGCGAGTAACGTTAGTCAGTGATCCGTCAAAGTTAGTTGAGGAAGGGGCATTGATGAGGTCGGGATAAATGGCGATATTTGTTGCTGTTAGGGCTTTTAGGTAGCCCTGTTTATTGATTTCGTTTGCCAGATTTTTAGGAAGCTCGCGGGAAATATTACTAAGTTCTCCAAGTCTTGCTTGTTGTGGGACTTGTAGTTCAAAGCCTGTCACGCCAACTGTTTTTTTATAGTAATTAGTAGGGCCTGTGCTGCATTGAGAATCAGGAGTGACTTCAACTCGCGCGATAACAGTAAGAAAGTCTCCGTTTTGTTCTTCGGATATTATTCTGGCTCTTTGGATGTGACCTGAGCTGCGGATTTCTAAGTTGGATTCAAGCTCTCCATTGCTTAACTCATCTTTTACATTGACTCGAGAGCCAGACTCCAAGACAGCTTGCTTTATTGCTTGTTGGGTTGCTCTGTAACGTGCGTCTACAATATCGTCATTGTAAATTACTGCTTCGCCGATAGCCTCAATGGTTTTTGCAAAAGAGGCTGTTGATAGTAAAAAACTACAACTAATAATAAAAAAATATTTAATAGTTAACATTATTATTCAATGCTATAAAAGTTAGTCGTCGGAGCAGAATTTTCGACATTGATCGCGCGGTAACCAGGAGTGACTTGGCAGTTAGGGTTTGAATTAATACCTTGGGCTGAAGTTACGCATTGTCGGAAATTTTCTTGTAAAGCCATTTCAACAACTGTCTCAAATGTACCGTCTTCGTGTTCTCTTTGAGACACAACTTTCGCACCGACCAAATAAGCATCAACGTACGTTCTTAATTCATCATTTTGCAAAACCATATTGCTTAATGAGCTAGAGCCATCGATTTTCAAACCATAAACACGTTCTGACAGGTTTCTATAGGCATCCAACATAGAGCTGCGCAATGTCATGATACGCGCTTGAGATTTGGTTAAGCGTTTATTTGTTGTCATAGCTGCATAACCTGTAGCGGTAACCACAATAGGTTCTTGCTTGATCACAGCAATAGTGTTGTTTGCATTAACTGCACCATTTTGTACATATCCATTGTTTTGAGTGTAGCCAGAATATGACGTATCACCAACGACATTGCCATTACATGGAGCGACAGATGTACAGCCTGTTCCAGCTGTTCCTTGCTGATTAAGGTTTTGGCAACCGGTAAGAATTATTGTGCCTATGGCAATTAAAAAAATTCTAAATGGTAGTGTCATGATGGTGCCCTTTATATAGAAGTCTTTGCCCTAATGCCTCGCATTGAATACGTATAATGCGGCTTTCTTTAAAGCCATTTCAATTTAGCGAATCATTGCTGGGGGCGTTTATTGTGGATAGTTTACCTGAAAAAAAATTATTTTTTAACATAACTAATCTAATGAACAAAATGTAAACTATTTTACTAACTAGCGTCCATGTTTGCGTCCTTAAAAACGTAATTTTCTTTGTTTTTAGTGCTGAAATTATTGTTTTTGTCCTGTTTTATTAAATTTCTCAATTATTTTACTTTATGCGTCGTCTATCTAAAAGAAAGTTTATCTATCCAGTGGCTGAGTTTAGCGATTTTTAATTGCTTTGTTGTATACTGTTTTTTTATACAGTTATGTTAGGTTTGCTTTAAATCTCTATGTTACAAAACCGTAAAATTATTCATATTGATGCCGACTGTTTTTATGCCGCAATAGAGATGCGTGACGATCCTGATTTGCGAGACATTCCAATTGCCATTGGGGGTTCTATTGATCGTCGTGGTGTTTTAGCTACTGCAAATTATGTGGCGCGCGCTTATGGTGTTCGCTCGGCTATGCCAACGTCTGTTGCTAAGCGTCTTTGTCCTTCATTGTTGGTGATTCCTGGTGATATGACTAAATATCGATTTGCTTCTCAGCAAATGCACACAATTTTTCGTGATTATACTGATGTTATTGAGCCATTGTCTTTAGATGAAGCTTATCTTGATGTGACAGGTTCCGAGCATTTTCAAGGTAGCGCTACTCGTATTGCGGAAGAGATTCGCGCTCGAATTTTTGATGAAGTCGGAATCACTGTTTCTGCAGGTGTGGCGACAAATAAGTTCATTGCAAAAGTTGCAAGTGATTGGAAGAAGCCTGATGGTTTAACGGTTGTAACGCCTGAAAAGCAATTCGAATTTGTATCAAATATTCCTGTTAAATCAATATCGGGCATTGGTCGAGTTGCTCAGGAAAAGCTGGCTTCACTGGATGTGTTTAGTTGTGCGGATTTGCAAAAGTTAGACTTCGCGTTATTGCAAAAGAAATTTGGAAGTATGGCGTTTCGATTATCCCAGTTTGCTTTGGGAATTGATAATCGACCGGTGACTATTTCAAGGGAAAGAAAGAGCATTTCTGTTGAGCATACTTTTTCGAAGGATTTGCTTGATCTTAAAGAGTGTTTATCTGTGTTGCCCATGTTGTTGGCAGATTTAAAAAAACGGATGAAGGGAAAAAACGTTGAATCGCAATTGAGTAAATATTATCTGAAAATAAAATTTGATGATTTTAAGCAAACCACAATCGAGCAAGCCATTAAAAGTAAGCTCACAGATGATATGTTTTCTGCTTTGCTGGCGCAGGCTTATTCTCGGTCTAGTCGTCCAGTACGTCTAATTGGTGTGGGGTATCGATTATCTCCCCCTGAACCTCTTCAACTTGTTCTTGCATTTGATTAATCATTTAGTGTAAATGTTGTTTGTTTTTTGTACACCCAACTATACTGAGTAAAATAATTTGTATAGGGGTGTTCATCATGCTTAAGCAACATAATAAATCTAACTATATACATACGAGTCAACCAGACTCCTTATCACATCGACTGCGTTTTGAAGTAGGGCAAACTTTGGCTTCTTTATATGCGGATTCCTCCTTGATTGATCAGCTTGATAGTTTGTATTTGCCTTTTTCTAACTGGATAGATAAAAAGGCCAGTACAGGGAAAGGCCCTTTGTTTGTAGGTGTTGGTGGTGCTCAGGGGTGTGGGAAAACGACCTTCTGTAGTGTGATTAGTCGAGTGTTACATAAGGGGTTTAATTTAAACTGTATTGTGCTGAGTTTGGATGACTTGTATAGCACTCGATATGATCGCCTGAAATATGCGAAACAAACAGTAGACATGTTTTCCGTCAGAGGTGTGCCAGGGACTCATGATGTTGAGCTGGCGATGGTGCTCTTTGAGAGATTAAAAAACCTTAAAGAAGGTGAGGTGATGCGGCTTCCTTGTTTTGATAAGTCGATAGATGACCGTAAAGCAGTGCATTTATGGCAAGAGGTTCAAGGTCCTGTTGATGTTGTCTTATTTGAAGGTTGGTGTGTTGGTGCGCCACCGATGAATAATGCTTTAAAACGTCCAATAAACCAGCTTGAGAAAGAAATAGATGTAGATGGTTTATGGCGGAAAACAATTAACCAGCATCTAAAGAAAGATTATAAGAACTTGTTTTCCAAAATTGATTTGATGGTTTGGATGCAGGCGCCTCATTATGATGTTGTTTATAACTGGCGTAACAAGCAAGAGAGAATGTTAGAAAAACATTTGCATGATATTCACGGCATTTTATTGGATACAATTGACTTAAAAGTGATGTCTGAAAAGGAGTTAAAGCGTTTTATACAATATTATGAGCGACTGACTCGTCATTTGTTGGCTGTGATGCCTGATCAAGCTGATGTGCTTTTTAAATTGAATGAGGCTCAAGAAGTAATTGAGGTACGTTTTCCTGTTGAGCACTAGGTTTACTATGTCGAGTGAGGACCTTCAGTATGATAGGCTATAGCGAACTGATATAGCCTATTTTTTGGAGAGTTAAAGAATGACCGACTTATTACCTTCTGTCATCGTGGAAACCAGTTCTCAACCTGATGCCGCCATTATCTGGTTGCATGGGCTTGGTTCCGATGGTCATGATTTTGAGTCTTTAGTGCCTGCTTTGTCTTTATCGTCAGATCTCGGTGTGCGTTTTGTTTTTCCCCATGCACCTAAACGGCCAGTAACAATTAATGGCGGCATGGCGATGCGTGCTTGGTATGATATTTATGAAATGACGTTGGATCGAAAAGTCGATATGGCGAATATTGATGAATCTTATGAGCAAGTAGAAGCTTTGATTGAGGATCAAATTAATAAGGGAATTTCTGCTAGTCGCATTATATTAGCAGGTTTTTCTCAGGGTGGAGTGATTGCCTACCAAGCCGCATTGAGAACAAAGCATACCTTGGCTGGTGTTCTTGCGTTATCAACTTATTTGGTTAAGGGTGATGAAGTGCCAGAAGCGACAGATTGCGTCAATGGTAATACACCTATTTTGATTCATCATGGGCTACAAGATCCTGTTGTTGTGCCAGCTTTAGGAATTCAAGCAAGAGATTTGTTGGTTTCCAAGGGCTTTTCTGTTTCATACCAGTCTTATGAAATGCCCCATTCTGTTTGCCCTGAACAGGTTCAAGATATTTCCGTTTGGCTGAATGGTCGCTTAGCTTAATTTACTCTATATGGCTTGGTTCTTATTATGACGAATAGTGTGCACCTTGAATGGTTGGAGTTCGCTAAAATACTTGCTGTAAGCGCAGGTGATATGATGGTTGAAGCGCGAAATAAAGCGGTGTTTGTTCGAGATTATAAAAATGATCATGAACTGGTAACTACAACTGATTTGGCGATTGATCAGTATTTATGTGCTCATATAATGCAGCGTTATCCAGATCATCTTATTTTGTCGGAAGAGTCTTCACCTGATATTGAGCTTGTTTCTATAGATGTACCTGTGTGGGTTATCGATCCTATTGATGGCACAGTAAATTTTGCTCATGGACATGCTCATGTTGCGGTTTCAATTGGCTTGTATTTGAGAGGAGAGCGAATCGTTGGAGTGGTGAATGCGCCATTTCTTAATGAATGCTATTGGTCCTGTAAGTCACATGGTGCGTATTGTAATAATGAGCGACTCTCTGTCTCTGATAATTCAGTATTGCGTAATGCATTAGTGGCAACTGGTTTCCCTTATAGCAAAGATGCTCTAGGGCCGATAATTGAGCGTGTTTCTCGTGTCTTGCATGCTTGTCAGGATGTGCGGCGCAACGGTTCTGCTGCGTTGGATTTATGTTGGGTGGCGACAGGGCGTTTGGATGCGTATTTCGAAACGGTAAAACCTTGGGATATGGCGGCGGGTGCTCTTATTGCGGAAGAAGCAGGGGCAAAAGTTGGGCGTTATTCTACCAGTCAAAGTCATTGGCCTGAGGCTATTGATGGTGAGTCTTTGTTGGTGTCATCGCCGGTTTTATTTGATGACTTATTTGCTTTGTTACAACTTAATAAATAGCTTTTTTCTAAGTTGAATGATGGTAATGTGAGTCGGTTTTTTATAAGAAAATGAGTCAGATGTGATGGCTTGGTATATTGCTTTGGATTAAATTTATTATGTCTTTAACTGTGTTTTTAGTTTTTTTGTTTATAGCTATAGGTGTTATGGCTATATCTATTTGGTTTATTTTTCGTCAGCTCAAACTTAATCGAATGCGTAAGCAGAGAGTTGTGGATGGTGAGGCGCGAATAATTGTAGAGCGTCAGAAACGTATTGATAGTATCAATGTACTTTTGAAGGTTGCCAATACCAATGAGATGAGCTGGATCGAAGCGAGTATTAGAATTAAAAATTTGCTAGATCAATTAGGTGTTGATCTGTCTGAGCATGAGGATATTTCTGCTTTCTATATTGTGACGGAAAAGACGGAGCATATTCCAACGCATGAACAATGGAAGGATTTACCTAAGGAAGCCAAGGTGAAGTTTCGTCGGGAAATGGAGGCTTGTGAAAAAGCCCACGTCGAGCATTTGTTGCGTGCTAGGAGTTCTCTTAGTGTCCATTCTTTCACTTAATACCTTATACCTGTGAGTGGTTATTACATTTTTTCTTAAGAATATAGTGTGTTTTTGTTAATGAGGGCTAAATGTACAGCTTTGTTGGTTTTAAGCTTGTATGTCTTTATTGGCGGGCTTTTGAAGGCTTTTTGTATTTAAACATCTTTACGATAAAGCTGTTTATTTATGAATAAGTATTGTGTACAACCTATTCATTCATTAAATAGCCATGAAAATATGGTTATTTAGTAGAAGTAAAAATGTGAGTAGAAAACGCTATTTAGCGTGTTTTTATCAACGGATAATAATGGAGTAAGTGATATGAATGATATGCAGGAATTATTGGACCAAGGGTCCGAATGGTTGCCACTGGTAATGGATGGGTTGATTAACTTGCTCATGGGTTTGGTTATATTTTTTATTGGCAAGTTTGTTGCCTCTAAAGTAGCCAAATGGTGTGAAAATCGCATGTTGAAATCTTCCGTTGATAAAGCCGTAGCAGGCTTTACATCAAGCATTCTTTACGCTTTGATGTTTGCGGCAATTGCATTGATGGCGTTGGGTCAGATTGGTGTCGAAACAACTTCCTTTATTGCGATTCTTGGTGCGGCAGGTTTGGCTGTTGGTTTAGCACTGCAGGGTTCATTATCTAACTTCGCATCAGGTGTTCTGATTATTATCTTGCGACCTTTTAAAAGCGGTGATTTCATCGATGGTGCAGGCCAGATGGGTACGGTAGATCGTATCGAACTGTTCCATACTTATTTAAAAACAACAGATAATCGTGTTGTTATTATCCCTAATTCAGCAATGATGAATGGCTCGATTGTTAACTTTTCTCGTGAAAAGACGCGTCGTGTAGATCTTGTTGTTGGTATTAGCTATGACGCAGACATTCGTTTGGCAAAACAAATTATGCAAGAAATTGTTTTGGCAGATGATCGCATTTTAAAAGATCCTGAATGTACTATTGCTGTTTCTGAATTGGCGGATAGTTCTGTGAATTTTGTTGTTCGCCCTTGGGTGAATGCTGCTGACTATTGGACGGTTCGTGCAGATCTTCTTGAGAAAGTGAAGTATGCATTTGATGAGCGTGGTGTTGGTATTCCTTATCCACAAATGGATGTTCATCTTCATAAGCAAGAGTCATAATATCTGAGATTCACGTTTTCAAAATGTCGCCAAGTGATTGCTATTGCTTGGCGGCATTTTTGTTTCTATTGTTGAGTCATTGCTCGCGTGTTTAATTTTTTAATTCTAGGTTGTTGCTAATGAGTCGATATCGTCCTCCGTCCCCACCAAAATCTGCTTACATTACTCAGGAAGGGGCTCAGGCTTTATTGGCAGAATTAAAGTATCTGTGGAAGGAAAAACGTCCCGCTGTCACAGAGACGGTTCGTGAGGCTGCTGCACAAGGCGACCGTTCTGAAAATGCAGAATACATATACGGAAAAAAGCAGCTGCGTGAGATAGATGGTCGAGTACGATATTTAGAAAAGCGTTTAGAGGCTTACACAGTGGTAGATCGTTTTCCTAGTGATCAAAAGCGTGTGTTTTTTGGTGCTTGGGTTACTTTGGAGGATGAAAGTGGTGAGCTTAAAGAGTATCGTATTGTTGGTCCGGACGAACTGGATCATCATACTAGCTATATTAGCATTGACTCTCCTGTAGCTCGTGCATTACTTAAAAAACAAGAGGGTGATGAGGTGACTATTCATCTTGCAGCAAGTGAGAAGACTTATTTTATTGAGACAATTGAGTATCGTAATTCAATATAGTAGATATTAAGGTGATTCAACAATTACTTGGTGGAGCCTTAATCGGCAGATAATTGGTTGGCAGTGATAACTTCATCATGTAGTCGATATTGACCAGCTTTATGGTCTTTAATGAAGTGTTTCAGAGTTTTACTCACACTGCTAAAAGCCAATTCATCCCAAGGGATTTGATCTAAATCGAATAACTCCACCTCTGAGCTTTCTGCTGTTGGATGGAAGTCGTCTTTTTCTAATTCTGCTAGGTAAAAAATATGAACCTGATTGATGTGTGGGATGCTAAACATACTAAATAGCTGGATGCATTTTGCCACAGATCCACTTTCTTCTAAGGTTTCTCTGAGTGCGCCTTCACTTGCGCTTTCTTGATTTTCCATGAAGCCTGCAGGTAATGTCCAGAAACCTAAGCGAGGCTCTATATTTCTTCGACACAATAGGACTTTTCCGTCATAAAGAGGAATAGTTCCTGTTATCATTCTTGGATTGTCATACTCTATGTGTTCACAATTTGGGCACACTGCTCTAATGCGATTATCCCCAATAGGGATGGTCATGTTTACGGAGTGACCGCATTTCGAGCAGTATCTCATTGTGTTCCCTTAGCGTTTTAGGTGAAGTTTCGCGTATTTGACAACTTTATCTTCTATTTCTTGAATCTCTATCATGTAGTGCCCAACCCATAGGCTGATTGGGTGCTCTGGAATGAATTCTAGTGTTTCAATGATGAGGCCGTTTAGTGTTTTGGGGCCATCAGTTGGTAAGTGCCAATCTAATACCTTATTGATTTCTCTGATGTGGGTTGAGCCTTCAATTCTAAATGAACCATCATCTAGTGTTTGAATTTCTTCTTCTTCATCTTGAGTTGGTGTGAATTCACCTACTATCTCTTCAAGTACATCTTCCAGTGCGGCAATACCTTGTACATCGCCATATTCATCAACAACGACACCCATTTGTTGGTGATCTTTTTGGAAATTTAATAGCACAGTGTTTAGTGAGGTGCTTTCTGGGATAAAGTAAGGTTCGACAGTCGCTTTTAAAAGAGCTGCTTTAGATGGTGTTGGGTCACGAAGGAAAACTGCGGCGTGTCTAGCATGCAGAATACCAATGACTTTATTTATCTCGCCATTATAGACTGGCATCCTTGTGTGTCTGCTTTGGCAGATTTGATCGATGATTTCTTCAATGGAGTCTTCAATGTCGATACCAACAACCTCATTACGAGGGATCATTATGTCTTCAACAGATACTTTTTCTAAATCTAAAATAGAAATTAGCATTTCCTGGTGGGCAGCAGGAATTAAGCCGCTAGCTTCGTTCACGACGGTTCTGAGCTCTTCAGAATCAAGTGTGTCGTGATTGTTTTGAGAGGCGTGAACACCAATTAAGCGCAATAAACCATTTGATAAGCCATTTACAATCCATACTAACGGGTAAAGTGCTTTTAATAGAATGGCTAGTATCCAAGAAGCAGGGAAGGCTATTTTTTCTGGATGAATAGCTGCTAACGTTTTTGGCGTAACTTCTGCGAAAATCAATACAACCATGGTAAGTGCTGCTGTTGCTATTGCTATACCAGCATCGCCCCATAGGCGAACGGCAATGATAGTTGCAATTGCGGAGGCAAGGATATTAACAAAGTTATTTCCTATTAAAATAACACCAATAAGTCTATCTGGTCGTTCAAGAAGGGAGCTTACTTTCATTGCAGATCGGTTCTTATTTTTCACAAGGTGCTTGAGGCGATATTTATTAATCGACAGCATCCCTGTTTCAGAACTCGAAAAGAAAGCAGAAAGCAAAATTAGACAGAAAAGTATTCCACCAAGAATACCTAAGGGTACTTCGTTCAAAAAGGGATCGCCTCAATTATTTAGATAAAAGGATTATTGGTTCTTAAGATCTTGCTGTCAAACTACTTCGTCAATTTGTAGACTATTGTAGTAATATTTGTAAAACGATTTTACTTCCGAAGTAACCAAGCATTAGTAGAAAAAAGCCACTAAGAGTTAGCTTGACTGCTAATTGGCCACGCCAACCAACTAAATGTCTGCCCAATAAAAGACCAGAAAAAACGAACCAAGAGGCAATGGTGAAAAAAGTTTTATGAGCAAGGTGTTGTGCGAACATGTCTTCAATAAAATAGAAGCCCGTTGCGATGGTAATCGTAAGTAAGATGAATGCGGCCCAGATAAATTCAAACATCAGTTGCTCTAAAATTTGTAATGGAGGGACTCTAAGCAATTGCTTTAATTTATGGTGCTTTAGTTGGTACTCTTGGATTGATAGTAAAATAGCGACGCCGCAGGCCGCAGTGAACAAACTATAAGCTGCAGAGGCAATAAGAATGTGGGCGCTTGTTCCCCAGGAGCTGCTATATAATTGCATTAGGTTCCATGGTTCAATTGCATTTAAGCCAATAATAATTGAACCTAGCGAAAATGCGGCTCCTAGTAGAATGGATAGGTCTTTATCTCGGTTGCTAAACCAGAGGAGGCTATTGCCGATTAGCGCAATTAATAATCCAATGGTTAAAAAATTAAAACCATCACGATTGAGTAATAATTGCGTTAGTGAAAAAGTGTGCACCGCGATTGCGAAAGCACCTATGTATTGTGTGAGGCGTTGTTCTGGGCGAAAGAAGTACGCTGCGCTAGCAACTAAACAAACAATACAAGCAAGCCAAAGCGATAATTGAATCATGAAACTAAAGGTTCCGCAGAGTAAAGGTATAGGGTGAAAATCATTTATCCGTTATAATAGAGCCAATTTCACCTTGGATAAACTGAAACTGTAGGTTTTTTCCATTTAGAGCCAAATTTGAGGGCAATATGTTCGACAATTTATCGAATCGTTTAACTTCCTCGCTTGACCGTATTCGAGGTCGAGCTAAATTAACTGAAGATAATATACAGGAAGTCCTGCGTGAAGTACGTATGGCGCTTCTTGAGGCAGATGTTGCGCTACCTGTAGTAAAAGACTTTATTGCTGCTGTTAAAGAACGTGCGGTAGGTACTGAGGTTTCAAAAAGCCTAAGTCCTGGTCAAGTTTTCTTGAAGATAGTTAAGCAAGAACTTGAAAATGTAATGGGGCAAGCAAACGATGGCTTAAATCTTCGTGTTGCGAGTCCAGCTGTTATTTTATTGGCAGGTTTACAGGGGGCTGGTAAAACGACTTCTGCCGCTAAGTTGGCAAAATATTTAAAAGAACGTGAAAAGAAATCCGTTTCCGTTGTTAGTGCCGATGTGTATCGTCCAGCTGCAATTAAACAGCTTGAAACTCTTGCTGGCGAAGTAGGTGTGGATTTTATTCCGAGCGATTTGTCGCAAAAACCTATTGATATTGTTAATGGTGCCATCGATTACGCCAAGAAAGCGCACAAAGATGTTTTGATCGTTGATACCGCGGGTCGTTTATCCGTTGATGAAGATATGATGGCGGAGATCAAAGCTCTGCATGCTGCGGTAAATCCAATCGAGACTTTGTTTGTCGTGGACGCGATGACAGGGCAAGATGCAGCGAATACCGCGAAAGCTTTTGGTGATGTGCTGCCGTTAACCGGTGTTATCTTAACGAAAACAGATGGTGATGCCCGTGGCGGTGCGGCTTTATCTGTTCGTCATATTACTGGTAAGCCAATTAAGTTCTTGGGTGTCGGTGAAAAGACAGATGCGCTAGAGCCATTTCATCCTGATCGCCTTGCTTCTCGTATTCTGGGGATGGGGGATATGCTTTCTTTAATAGAGGAAGCAGAGCAAAAAATAGATAAAGAAAAAGCCGAGAAACTTGCTGGGAAATTGAAAAAAGGCAAGGGCTTTGATTTAGAAGACTTTAAAGAGCAGCTTCAGCAAATGAAAAACATGGGGGGCATGAGTTCCATGTTAGATAAGCTTCCAGGTATGGGGCAGCTAGGGAATATCCAAGACAAAGTGAACGACAAAATGTTTGTTCAGATGGAAGCCTTAATTAACTCTATGACACCGGCAGAGCGTCGTAATCCTGATGTTATAAATGGTTCTAGAAAAAAACGTATTTCAGCAGGTGCTGGTTTGCAAATTCAAGATTTGAACCGTTTGCTTAAGCAGCACAAACAAATGCAAAAAATGATGAAGAAATTTAGCTCTAAAGGTGGAATGCAGAAAATGATGCGTGGCCTAGGCGGAATGATGCCCGGTGGTGGTATGCCCGGAGGCGGTGGTTTCCCTAAAATGTAGAGCTAATTAGCTGTTTTTGCTGGTGGTTTTCAAAAAACTGTCAGTTTAATTGAAAGGGCGAGCAAATCGCCCTTTTGTTTTTCTGGTTTATCGACTAGAATATGCCGCCTTCTTGTAGTATGAGTCTAAAATTCGACTCGGCAAGGGGGTTTCGTTAAGCAATAAGGAGCCAATAATATGGTAACTATTCGTCTTTCTCGTGGTGGCTCTAAAAAGCGCCCATTCTATCATTTGAACGTGGCTGATAGCCGTCGTGCACGTGATGGTCGTTACATCGAGCGTTTGGGTTTCTTTAACCCTGTTGCTCGTGGTCAAGAAGAACGTCTACGCATCGATTTAGATCGCGTAAATCATTGGGTTAGCCAAGGCGCTCAACTTTCTGACCGTGCTGCGCAGCTTGTAAAAGATGCTAGCAAAAACGCTTAATATTGAGGTAATGCTATGTCTACATTAAAACAAGCGGCCGCTCCTGAGCAAGCCCTTGTCGTTGGACGCATTACATCGGTTTACGGCGTTAAAGGGTGGGTGAAGTTATATTCACACACTGATCCAATGCAAGGAATCTTTGATTACAAGCATTGGTGGTTGAAAACCCCTAGTGGGTGGAAAACCATAGAATTAAGCCAAGGGCGTTTGCAAGGGCGTGGTTTGGTTGCATCGGTTAAAGGTTATAGCGACAGAGATCAAGTAAAAGAGATCTGCGGTATGGATGTTTATATCGATAGCAAAGAGCTACCGGCATTAGATGAAGGTGATTATTACTGGAGTCAGCTGGAAGGTCTAAGGGTTGTTACCAAAGAGGGTGTCCTCTTGGGGAAGGTTTCTCAGCTTATGGAAACCGGTGCGAATGATGTTGTTGTTATCCGTGCGTGTGAAGGTAGTTTTGACCGTGAAGAACGCCTGATTCCTTATGCTCCTGGAACGTATGTTTTAAATGTCAATTTAGAGCTGCAGGAAATGGTAGTTGATTGGGATCCGGAATTTTAACCAGAGAAGCTGAGGTCGCAACGTGAAGGTTAGCGTTATATCGCTCTTTCCGGAAATGTTTCAAGCCATTACTCAATATGGAGTAACGGGCAGAGCCATTAAGTCTGGTTTGGTTGAAGTGGATTTTTTTAATCCTCGAGACTTTACTTATGACAAGCATAAGACAGTAGATGATCGACCTTATGGTGGTGGTCCTGGGATGCTGATGAAAGTTCAGCCTCTTAAAGATGCGATTGAGAGTGCTAAGAAATTGGTGCCCAATGCAAAAGTTATTTATCTATCCCCTCAAGGGCGTACGCTAACGCAAGAAGGCGTGCAACACCTCGCTAAGCAAGCAGAATTTATTCTGGTAGCAGGTCGTTATGAAGGCGTTGATGAGCGTTTTATTCAATCTGAGATTGATGAAGAATGGTCCATTGGTGACTTTGTCCTAAGTGGTGGTGAGTTGCCGGCAATGGTGCTCATGGATACTGTATTTCGTATGGTTCCTGGAGTGCTAGGAAAGAAGGCTTCTGCAGACGAGGACTCGTTTGTTGATGGTTTGTTAGATTGCCCGCATTATACTCGCCCAGAAGTGCTAAACGGTGAACCCGTGCCGGCAGTGCTGCTTAGTGGCAACCACGAGGAGATTAGACGCTGGCGATTAAAGCAAAAGCTCGGAAGAACTTTTCAGCGCCGGCCAGACCTTCTGCAAGAACTTGAGTTGGACAAGGAACAGCAGAAGTTGTTAGAAGAGTTTATTCGCGAAACTGAAGATTCAACCTCGGCAGAGTAAGAATTGCGGCTTATTAGTAGGAAACCTTCGTGCTAATAAGAAACTATATTATTGGGAGTCACATCCATGAGTAATAAAACGACATTGATTCAGCAGATAGAAGCTGAACAGATGACAAAAGAAATCCCAGCCTTCGGTCCTGGTGATACTGTTGTTGTCCAAGTTAAAGTAAAAGAAGGTTCACGTGAGCGTCTACAGGCCTATGAAGGTATTGTAATTGCTAAGCGTAACCGTGGTCTTAACTCAGCATTTACTGTTCGTAAAATTTCTAACGGTATTGGTGTTGAGCGTGCTTTTCAAACTTACAGCCCATTAGTTGATAGCATCGAAGTTAAGCGTCGCGGTGACGTACGTCAAGCTAAGATCTACTACCTACGCGAGCGTTCTGGTAAGTCTGCACGTATTAAAGAAAAATTGACTAAACGTTAATTTTTTCTGTTTCAAAAAAGGCGACGTAAGTCGCCTTTTTTTATGGAACTAACTCCCTTCTATATGGCCTAATAGAGACTATTTTTCTCTTTGAGGTTCTTCATGAATAAAATCTTCCTTTTGTTGTCTCGTAAATCCATTTTGGGCGCAGCATTTTTATTGTTCTCTAATATCATTTTTGCTAATGAATCTGATGTTTTGTCTTCTGTGCAAGCAGCTTTACCTCAGTATGAAATAGAAAATGTTGTATTGCATGAAGGTGCTGAGCTGTACGTGGTGAGCCTCAAGGGTGGGCCGGTATTGCATGTCACTAAAGATGGTAAGTATTTTGTCGCTGGTGACCTTTATCGTATAGAAGGAACTTTGCTTGAAAATGAAACTGAGAAAGCCAAGCTTGCTAAAATTGAAGCCTTGCCAGAAGCGGATATGATTGTTTATAAGGCAGAGAACGAAAAAGCTCATATTACTGTCTTTACTGATGTGGATTGTGTCTACTGTCGAATGCTTCATAAAGAAGTTTCCCAGCTCAATAATTCTGGTGTGACAGTGCGTTATTTGGCTTACCCTAGATCAGGCATTGGTTCTGAGTCTTATCAAAAAATGGTGAGCGTTTGGTGTTCTGACAATCCTAAAGAATGGCTTTCTGATGCAAAACTAGGCAAACAAATCCCAGAAAATAAGTGTGTTAATCCAGTTGCTGATCAATATAATCTAGGTAACGAAGTTGGTGTGCGTGGCACTCCAAGTATTGTCTTAGGTGATGGTACGCTTTTGCCTGGGTATTTGCCTGCTGTTGAATTGGTTAAACGTCTTGGGTTATAGCCTTATCGCAAAATATTACACCAAACAAAAGGCTACTTCAGCCTTTTGTACGTTGGGTTTGCGTAGTACTGTCGGTATAATGAATCAGTTTTATATTAATCACTTATAATAATTAAGTTATCTCTGTGGGGTATTGTTTTGAAACCGGTAAAAGTCGGAATTTGTGGGCTGGGAACTGTTGGGTCCGGCAGTTTTAACATTCTTCGGAATAATGCGGAAGAGATTACACGACGTGTTGGCCGTAGTATTGTGATTGAGCAAATTGGTGCTCGTCGTGATAACGATATGTGTGACACCACAGGTATGAATGTTACACGTGACATTTTCGACGTTGTTAATAATCCAGAGATTGATATTGTACTGGAATTGATTGGCGGTACTTCGGTTGCTAAAGAATTAGTCCTGACAGCAATTGCGAACGGTAAACATGTTGTGACAGCAAATAAAGCGCTTATTGCTGAGCATGGCAATGAGATCTTTGCTAGGGCCCAAGAAAAGGGTGTTATTGTTGCTTTTGAAGCGGCGGTTGCGGGCGGTATTCCAATTATTAAAACCTTACGCGAAGGTTTATCTGCAAATCGAATTGATTGGTTGGCTGGTATTATTAACGGTACAGGTAACTTTATTCTTTCTGAAATGAGTGAAAAACAGCGCGATTTCGATGATGTTTTAGCGGAAGCTCAAGCTCTCGGGTATGCTGAAGCGGATCCGACCTTTGATGTTGAAGGAATTGATGCTGCCCATAAGTTGACAATTCTTGCTTCTATTGCATTTGGTATTCCTCTTCAGTTTGAGAAAACATACACAGAAGGTATCAGCCGAATTACTGCTGAAGACGTGGCATTTGCTGATCAGCTTGGTTACTCGATTAAACATCTAGGTATTGCGCGACGAGCTCAGCATGGTATTGAATTGCGTGTTCATCCTACTTTGGTTTCACATAAACAATTACTTGCTAATGTGAATGGTGTAATGAATGCCATCATGGTTCAAGGTGATGTTGTTGGGCCTACATTGACTTACGGTGCAGGTGCAGGTGCTTTGCCGACGGGTTCTTCTGTCGTGGCTGATGTTATTGATGTTGCTCGTACCTTGACTATTGATCCAACGAATCGAGTCCCTCATTTAGCTTTCCAAGCAGATGCCTTGTCTGATATGGAAATATTGCCAATTGAAGAAATCGAATGTGGTTTCTTTTTGAATATGACGATTCAAGATCGTGCAGGCGTATTGGCGAATATTACACAGATTTTATCTTTGAATGGAATCAGTATTGAATCATTGATTCAGCGTGAACGAGAGGGCAGTGATTTAGTGCCCCTCGTTGTTATGACTCATGATGTGAAAGAGCGCAATATGAATACAGCTATTGCTGCGATTGAAGCCTTACCGGATGTTGCAGGTACTGTTCAGCGAATCCGTGTCGAAAACTTGGCGTAAGAGAGAATAAGATATGAAATACATTTCTACTCGTGGCAAAGCACCTGCATTGTCTTTTGCTGATGTGCTACTGGCTGGTTTGGCAAATGATGGCGGCTTGTATGTGCCAGAAAGTTTGCCCCATTACAGTAAAGAAGAGATTGCTTCATGGGCAAATCTTTCTTATCAAGAGTTAGCATTTAAAGTGATGTGGCCTTTTGTTGAAGGTGATATTCCTGAGAGCGAATTTAAACGAATGATTGATGAAGCTTATGCTGGTTTTAATCATTCTTCTATTGCGCCTATGGTTCAAGTGGGAAATAACGAATGGATCTTGGAGTTATTCCGTGGCCCTACGTTAGCTTTTAAAGACTTTGCATTGCAATTGCTGGGTCGTTTAATGGACTACGTTTTATCTGAACGCAAAGAAAAACTTGTGATTTTGGGTGCGACGTCTGGTGATACGGGATCTGCTGCTATCGAAGGTTGTCGTCATTCAGGGCATCTCGATATCTTCATCTTGCATCCTTTTGAGCGTGTTTCTGAAGTGCAACGCCGTCAAATGACAACTGTCATTGACGACAATGTCTTTAACATTGCCGTGAAAGGAAATTTTGATGATTGTCAGGGTATGGTTAAGTCCAGCTTTGCAGATCAAAGCTTTTTGAAAGGTGCTAAGTTAGGTGCGGTAAATTCAATAAATTGGGCGCGTATTATGGCTCAAATCGTTTACTACTTTTCTTCTGCCTTGTCTGTTGGTGCGCCGCATCGTGAGGTGTCTTTTTCTGTTCCGACGGGTAACTTTGGCGATATTTTTGCCGGTTATCTAGCGAAGAAAATGGGCTTGCCAATCGATCAACTTGTTGTAGCAACCAACAAAAACGATATCTTACATCGTGTTATTGCTGAGAATGACATGAGCCGTCAATCGTTAAACGTTACCTTGTCTCCAAGTATGGACATCATGGTATCGAGCAACTTCGAACGTCTATTGTTTGATGCTCATGGACGTGATGGGGTGGCTATTGATGATTTAATGGCGCGCTTTAATCAAGGTGATGTGTCTCTGAATGACCAAGCTTGGTCTTATGTAAAAGAGAACTTTGATAGCTATAAAGTCGATGATAAGAAAACCTGTGAAGTGATTGCTGATGTATTCGCATCAACTCAATATTTGCTTGACCCGCATACGGCAATTGGTCTTGAAGCGGCTCGCCATTGCTGGAAAAACAAATCTGTACCTATGATTACTTTAGCTACAGCGCATCCGGTTAAGTTTCCAGATGCCGTTGAGAAGGCGGGTTGTCAAACACCAAGGCTGCCTGAGCACATGAAAGACCTTTTTGAGCGTCAAGAGTCTTATGAAGTGTTGGATAATAATTTGAGTGATGTCCAAGCTTTTGTTGCTAAACACATCTGATTGCGTCTATTGAACTAATGAAGCGGCCAATCCATGATTGGCCGTTTTTGTATTCCCTATCAACCATTATAGGTAATCGACTTTCCTATGAATTTAATTGTACTTGACCCTAAGCTCTCTCTTCAGCCTGATCAATTTTCCTTGTCTGCCCGACAACAAACGCATATTTCTAAAGTCATTAAAGCAAATCAGGGTGATATATTAAGGGTTGGATTATTAAATGGGAAAATAGGAGAGGGGGTTTATGAGCCACCAACCGATGATCGGTTTGGTTATATACACTCATTAAACCTAACTTCGCCCGCGCCTGATGCTCTGCCAATTATTTTGGCTATGGCTTTACCAAGGCCTAAAATGCTGAAAAGAACACTCAGTAATATTGCCGCAATGGGAGTGAAAGAGCTCTACTTAATTCACTCTGCAAAAGTAGAAAAAAGTTATTGGCAAAGCCCTGTTCTGCAAACGGAATCCATTGAACAATCTTTGTTAGAAGGTTTAGAGCAAGCGAAAGACACGGTTATGCCAAAATGGTCTTTAATTCCTCGCTTTCTGCCTTTTGTGGAAGATCAACTTCCAGCTATTTTGAAAGACAGAATTGGACTTTTAGCGCATCCTTATTTAGCAAAACCTTGTCCTATTAATATTCAAGAACCCTGTGTTTTAGCTCTAGGTCCTGAAGGTGGCTGGAACGAATTTGAAGTAGAAAAATGGTTGGAAGCTGGTATGGAGTCTGTTCATTTAGGTGACCGAATTTTGAAGGTAGAAACTGTTGTGCCAGTTTTGTTGTCTCGTTTATATCCTGCTTAATTTAGAATTATATTAGTTCTAATATCGAAATGTTGTTATTTGTAACAAACGTGCAATATTAAGAGAGCTATCTTATTTCTTGGTGTAATATTAGTGATTACTAATTAGCTGAGTGCGAAAAAGCACGCTAGAGTTTGCATGACAACAGATTCGAATAAAAATAATTTTAAAAAAACAACTGAGAAAGGTAAAAGTATTCAACCAAGATCTAGCTTGTTGGCTTTTTTCTATGTTGGAGTTACTGATGATATTTTTTCAGAGGATGTTCGACGCGTTTTTATTATTAATTTTTTTGGAAGTGTCGGGGTTCTTTTTACTTTACCTTTAGGTATTTTGTCTCTCTTTAATAATGATATTACTCTAGGTGTAGCTTTAATTTCTGTTGCTTTTTTATATGCAATAAATCACGTTTATCTGCGTTATACCCATAATTATTCTGTTTCTGGTAATTTTGTTATCTATCCTTTGTATGCCTTAATGATTTACCTTATTTATACAGGTGGATCTAACGGAACTGGGCATGTGTGGATATTTTGCGTACCTGCTGTTTCATTGTTTCTGCATGGAATGAAAAGGGGGTTGATCGAATTAGGCATATTTACCTTAGTTTTAATTTTTGTCATGTTTTTTATGAGCAGTGATTTTGCTAAGTTTGGTTATCATGACGCACTAAAATCTCGAATTTTGTTTTCTTTCTTAGTTGTAGTGTTTTTATCTGGTATTTATGAATACTCAATGTCTCGGTTTAATCGTGAGTTAAAAGAGACTTCTACTAAGCTAAAATTAGTGGCTTATATAGACTCATTAACTGGGTTGTTAAATCGTCGAGGAATGTTACAACGTTTAGAAGATAATACAGGTGAACACTTTCATTTATTATTGGCAGATGTGGACTTCTTTAAGAGAGTTAATGATGATTACGGTCATGATGTTGGTGACTACGCACTAAAAGAATTGGCAAATATAATACAATCTTCTCTTCCTGATGATGGCTTTGCTTCACGCTGGGGGGAGAGGAATTTCTTATTGCTGTTGGTGATTGCGATAAATCTGAGGTTTATTTCTTAGCCGAGAAAATTCGTACACAAATAGAATCTCATGGATTTACTTATCAGGGTAATGTGTTTCACATAACGTTAAGTATCGGTATTGCGACGATGAATGAATCTACTTCCTTGCGTGAAGCTATAACGCTTGCTGATAATTGTTTGTATAGCGCAAAGCGTGGTGGTCGGAACCAAACCAGACAAGAATAAATCACTGATTTATATGGTTTCGACATTTATCACAGATCCTCTCATCTTTAGTAATAAACATCCCCGGCGAACTTCTCTGTACTGAAAGTACGCCTTCTTTCATGATATTCTCTTTAGTAATTATTCCTCTTTTTTAGTTTTGAGATTGCTATGCGTATTGAGCGTCGGAGTGTTCCGACTGTAGAAAATAATTTTCCTAAAAGTATGTCACCTACTTTGCAGCGTGTGTTTATGGCACGAGATGTTATATCTGTAGAGCAGCTAGATTATCGATTGCCACATTTATTACGACCAGATTCTTTATTTGACCTTGCGGCCGCAGGCCGTATTTTGGCAGATGCTATTGTGGCTGGTCAGAAAATCCTGATTGTTGGTGATTTCGATGCAGATGGTGCCACTAGTACAAGCCTCGGTATTTTGGCTTTAGAAGCAATGGGGGCTATTGCACCAGATTATCTAGTACCAAATCGATTTGAGTTTGGCTACGGTTTGACTCCAGAAATTGTTGAAGTTGCTAAAGAGAAAGAGCCCGCAGTTTTAGTAACTGTTGATAATGGCATTGCCAGTATTGATGGTGTTTTAGCGGCAAAAGCCTATGGAATGAAGGTAGTTGTAACAGATCATCACTTACCAGGCGGTACCTTGCCAGCTGCGGATGCGATTGTTAATCCAAATCATCCAGAGTGTGGCTTTCCAAGTAAAAACTTAGCCGGTGTTGGGGTGATTTTTTATGTTATGTCAGCCTTGCGTGCTGAGCTTAATAGACGTAATTGGTTTGCTGAGCAACATATTCCTGAACCTAAAATGGCGGATTATTTGGATTTAGTGGCCTTGGGTACGGTTGCAGATGTTGTGCCACTGGATGCGAATAACCGCATTCTTGTGCAGCAAGGTATTAAGCGTATTCAGGCTGGGTTGGCGCGACCTGGAATTCTGGCTTTATTAGAAGTGGGTCGTCGCGATCATACTCAATTAAAAGCATCAGACTTAGGTTTTGCTGTGGGTCCAAGACTGAATGCGGCTGGGCGTCTTGATGATATGTCGATTGGTATCGAGTGCTTACTTGCGGTTCACTCACATCAAGCTCGTGAATATGCTCAACAGCTCGACCAGTTTAATCGTGAGCGCAAAGCGATTGAATCGGATATGAAAGAACAGGCAGAGCTAGTTTTAGAAACCCTATTAGATGATGAGCAAGAGATGCCGAATGGCATGTGTTTCTATGATGCTGATTGGCACCAGGGAGTTATTGGTATCTTAGCTTCCCGAATGAAGGACAAATGTCATCGTCCAGTGATTGCTTTTGCTCGAGTAGGGGATGACGAATTAAAAGGCTCGGCCCGTTCTATTGCAGGTGTTCATATTCGCGATGCTTTGGATTTATTAGCAAAACGTTATCCACAGCTTTTAAGTAAGTTTGGTGGGCATGCCATGGCTGCTGGTATGACTATTAGAGAGTCTCATTACGAAGCATTTTGTCTAGCGTTTGATGCGATTATTACTGAATGGGTAACACCTGAGCAATTAGAGGCGAAGCTTCTAACCGATGGTCCCCTTGCAGCAGAAGATTTTAGCTTAAGCTTTGCTGAGCAAGTGCGGTTATCTGGACCTTGGGGGCAGGCATTTCCAGAGCCTATTTTTGATGGTGTTTTTGATGTTCTTCAGCAGCGTATCGTCGGCGAAAAGCATCTTAAACTCATGGTACGTGAGCGGAATAGTGGCCTCTTATTGGATGCGATCAGTTTCTTTGTGGATTTGGAGAAATGGCCAAATAATAAAGCAGATAAAATTCGCCTAGTGTATAAGCTGGATATCAATGAGTTTCGTGGGCAGCGTAATCTGCAACTGATTGTGGATTATTTAGAACCAGCATAAGATCGACTCTGCATTGTTTTATTGCGACTTTGAATAACAAAATTAGTTCGGCACTGCCTATCGAATCAAAACTTGGGGTACAATATCCGTCCCTCATATATCACTCTATTATTACTGGAGCTCTTTCATGACTGCATTGGTTCTTGACGGCAAACTTTGCGCCAAAGAAACTGAAAACCGCCTACAGGCTCAAGTTACTGAGCTTAAAGAACGTACCGGTTGTACGCCTATTTTGGCAACGATTTTAGTGGGTGCTGATCCAGCGTCAGCGACTTATGTGAAAATGAAAGGCAATGCTTGTCGTCGAGTTGGTATGGACTCGAGAGCAATTGAGCTACCTGAAAGTACCACGACAGAAGAATTGCTGAATACCATCGAAGAACTGAATGCTAACCCTGATGTTCATGGTATTTTGTTGCAACACCCTGTGCCAGAGCAAATTGATGAGCGTCTTTGCTTTGATGCAATTGAAGCTCGTAAAGATGTAGACGGTGTGACCTGTCTTGGTTTTGGTCGTATGGCAATGCAAGAACCTGCTTATGGTGCGGCAACACCTGCGGGCATTATGCGTTTACTTGAAGCATACGATGTGAAGTTAGAAGGTAAACATGCTGTTGTGGTTGGTCGTAGTCCAATATTGGGCAAACCAATGGCGATGATGATGCTGAACGCGAATGCAACAGTGACAATTTGTCATTCCCGTACTAAAAACTTAGCCGATTTGATTAAACAAGCGGATGTGGTTGTTGGTGCAGTAGGTAAACCAGAGTTTATCAAAGCGGAATGGATTAAAGATGGCGCAGTGGTTGTTGATGCCGGTTATCATCCTGGTGGCGTTGGTGATATTGAATTGGCCCCTCTGACAAACAGAGTGGCAGCTTATACGCCAGTTCCTGGTGGCGTTGGCCCAATGACAATTAATACCCTGATTTTACAAACCTTAGAGTCTGGCCTTAAACAATTAGGCTAAGCATTTAAGGTCGAAACAAAAAGCCGCGCCATTAGGTGCGGCTTCTTTTTTATAATGAATTGAACAAGAGTAGGTAAACACGCTATGTCCAGAACAACGCCCACAGAAATGTTAAAAGACGCATTGGACTTCGATTTAATCGCTGATGTTTTTGTTTCTGAATCTATTTCGGCATCGCCTGCAGAATTGCATGGTCAACTGTGTGGTTATCTTGCTTCTGGTGTGGTGTTACCACTAGAAGATTGGTTGACCATGGTTGCTGAGTTTTGCGATATAGAAGGTTGGAAGGAAGAGGCAAGTCGTGCGGTAATCGTTGAACTTTATACGGCCACATTGACCTTGTTGCAAAACGGCGAATACGCGCTTGTACCGAGTATTTCCGATGATGATGCAGAGCTTTGTGAAAGAGGTGTAACCTTATCTCAATGGGCGCATGGTTTTTTGGCTGGCTATGGTTTGTCTGGGCAAAAAAATACGCTTTCTGATGAAACGAAACAGATACTTCGTGACTTTGCTAATATTTCCGGCATGCAAGCGGAAATGAGAGTGTTAGAAGACAGCAATGATAATGAAGCAGATTTAACCGAATTGGTTGAATACGTTAGATTGTCTGCCATGATGATGTATACAGAACATCATGATGTGAACCCTAATATCGATCATACGAAGAAAAATCCGTTACATTAATAATGTGTACCGACCGTAAAAAGAGAGACGTTTTATGAAAATTGATACTCAAACTTACCAAGCGCGTCGTGAGCGTTTGATGCAATCTTTACCTGAAAACAGTGTGGTAGTTATTCGTACTGGTGAGTTGGCAACTCGTAATAATGATTGTGAGTATGAGTTTCGTCCTCATAGTAGTTTCTTTTATCTGACTGGTTTCCCTGAACCAAGTGCTTACGCAATCATTGGTGCTGATGGTGATATGACCTTGGTTACTTTGCCGAAAGACCCAGAGAAAGAGCAGTGGGATGGTTTTCGTTTTGGTACAGAAGGGGCAATAAAAAGCTTTGGTGCGAATGACGCTGCGGACCTTGATCAATTAGATGATGTGATGGTTACTGCATTAAATGGTGTCGCCAATGTTGCTTACTTATTTAATGACAGTGTCTTGCGTGAAAAAATTGCAGCTTGCCGTGATGCATTAGCCGCCCGTGCAAGAGCAGGAGCAATTGCTCCGACACAATTCACGGACGTTGGTCCTTTCATTGCTGAAATGCGCTTATTCAAAGATGCAGAAGAAATCGCCATTATGGAAGCCGCTGCACAAATCAGCGTAGAAGCCCATAAACAAGCAATGCGTTCGGTTCGTCCTGGCATGATGGAATATCAGTTAGAAGCGGAATTAAATTACGTCTTTATGAAATCCGGTGCACGTCAGCCTGCGTATAACAACATTGTTGCGTCGGGGAGTAATGCTTGTGTTTTGCATTACATTAAGAACGATGAGCTTATTGAAGACGGTGATTTAATCCTTATTGATGCGGGGGCTGAATTAGGTTGTTATGCCGCAGACATTACTCGTACTTTTCCTGCAAATGGTAAGTTTAGTGAGCCTCAAGCCGCTTTGTATCAAGTGGTGTTAGATGCGTATCATGCGGGTATGAAGCAGTTAACTGTCGGTACTCCTTACGAAGCCTGTCATAACGCAGCAGTTCGAACGCTAACGGAAGGTTTAGTGACTCACGGTTTGTTAAGTGGTGATGTTGATCTCCTGATCGAAAGCAAGGCATACCGAGATTTTTATATGCATAATACAGGACATTGGTTGGGGTTGGATGTTCATGATTGTGGGACTTATAAAATGGCAGGTGAATCCCGTTTGCTTGAAGAAGGTATGGTGTTAACCATTGAGCCGGGTTTGTATGTTTCTGTCGATAACGAATCAGTTGATGATAAATGGCGAGGTATCGGTATTCGTATTGAAGATGATGTACTTATTCGTGCAGAAGGCCCATATGTTTTAACCCATGGTTTAGCAAAAGAAATTGCAGACATTGAAGCCTTGATGGCTCAAGGTCGTTAAAAGAGTAAGTGTAAGAGTTATTGTGTGTAAGCAGCAAATTGGAGTAATGGGAATATGGCTAAATCGTACGATGTAATTATAGTGGGTGCTGGGATGGTTGGCGCGCTATCGGCGATACTTTTGGCTAAATCTTCTTTGCGAGTTGCGCTCATTGATAAGCATAATGGTGCTTACACACTATCAACCCCTCCAGCTTATGACGCCAGAGTAAGTGCCATTTCCAGCCAGTCAAAAGCATTACTTGAAGCGGCTAATGTTTGGCAAAACATTCCGCAAGGACGAATCGCTCCCTATGATAATATTGTCGTTTGGGATGGTCTTGGTTCAGGTTATATAGACTTCAATGCAGGCTCAGCGGCCATGTCAGAATTGGGAGACTTGGTTGAGAATACCGTTTTAAGTCATCAAATGATGGCGCAAATACAGAATAATCAAAATATTGATTTGTATTTTAATAATGGGCTGGCCTCTTATGAGTTAACTGAAAATAGTGCAAAAGTCGATTTGGAATCAGGGGATCGACTAGAGTCGCAAGTCTTGGTTGCGGCAGATGGTGGCAGTTCTAAACTTCGTTCAGAGAATGATTTTGCAACGGTAGAATGGGATTACGGACATACTGCCATTGCCGCAACTATTGAAATTGATCAATCTCATAATAATACGGCATGGCAAAGTTTTGGTGAAGAAGGCGTTTTGGCGTTTTTACCGCTGCCAGATGTAGGTGATAGGCATTTTGTCTCTATTGTTTGGTGTGTTCCTCCTGAAGAGGCAAACGTTTTGAAAACAATGACGGATGATGCTTTTTGTCGCCGCGTTCATTACGCCATTAATAAGCGCTTTGAAGTGCTCGCTATTATGCGCTCTAGGCAAGCGATTCCATTACGTCAACGACACGCCAAAGAATACGTGAAATCAGGCATTGCTTTAATTGGAGATGCGGCCCATACGATTCACCCTCTGGCCGGTCAAGGTGCAAACTTAGGGTTCTCAGATGTTAAAGCTTTGGTTGATGTTTTGAGTAAAGCACACAAACGGGGTGAGAGCCTCGGAACAAGCAAGGTGTTAAGGCGTTATCAACGAGCTCGAATGCTCGACAATATTGCAATGGCGGCAGGCATGGAAACCTTTAAACGACTATTTTCGACCCAGCACCCATTTATTGTGGAGCTCAGAAATACTGGTATGAAAAGCTTTGACTGTAACACTTCGCTGAAGAAAAAGTTAATTGCTCGTGCTGCTGGATTAGCTTCTTTTTCATGATTTGATTTGTATTTTTTCCTGTAAAGGTGATTTTAAAAGCCTTCCATCATAGAGATATTAGGTTGTTTGCAAAACGCTACTTATTTTCTATTGAAAAAAATGGTCGCTAGCATACTCTGCTGTATATTAGGTATTGATTAATAAACAGAATATATAAGGTGCGATGGTATGCAAATTCAGGATCTTCTCAAGCAAACCGACAAGCTGCCTAATGTTCCCGATGTTGTGCGAGAGCTTATTCAGTTACTCAGTGATCCAAATGTAAAGTACTCAGATATTACTGAGCGCGTTTCCCATGACCAGACAATTTCATTAAAAGTGTTACGAGTGGTTAACTCGGCTTATTTTGGCCTTTCTAGGAAAATTTCATCGATTGATGAAGCAACGGTATTGTTAGGCGTTGATAAACTTAAGACCTTGGTAATTGCATCTGGTTTTTCCAATTCTGTGACGAAAGTTGATGGTATTGTTTTACCTGAGTTTTGGGCTGATTCATTTCGTGTTGCCGAACTGGCTCAATGGTTTGCGAAACGCACGCCTTTGGTTGAAGCGGATGAAGCATTTACCGTAGGTATTGTTCATAATATTGGACGATTATTACTGCACTTAACTGCTGCTGATACTGCAAAAGAAATTCAGGCCTTGGTTGCAAGCCGTAAGGCTGGAAGAGTAAAAGCAGAATTAGATTTATTAGGTTTTACTTCTCAAGATGCAGGTAGAAGTTTGATGGATTTATGGAAGTTTCCCGAGAACTTAGGAGATGCTGTACAGCATCATAAACGTCCTTTTGCTGATGATGAGCCTAAGCCCCTTGCCTGTGTCTTAAATTTAGCCTGCTACCTTAATGCTTGTATTCGTAATGATAGGGACCCAGATTTAGTAAGGGATGGCTTCCCTATGGCCGTCGCAAAAGCCGCTGGTTTGTCGGAAGGTATTGTTTACGAATTAGATGATGCTCTTATTATTAGTGATGAATTAAACCAAATGCTCAATTAATATTGAGCATTATTTATTTACGTTGAAAGTCAATTTTAACGTTTCATTTACACATATCGTACTCTTTCTCTTTAAGGCTGAAAAATTGCATTTTTATTGAATGAGAATCGCTAGTGTTAAACTTGTTGTTGTGTTAATTTCTTGTCTCATTTTTTTGGTTGGTTTCTCTAAGCTTTTTTATGCATAGAGGCCCTTTGAGCATGTGGAAGGTTTATATGGCAATACAGTTAAGTAAAGTAGTCGATATGATGGATCGCCAATCGATTTTAAGTAGTATTGGAATCATTACGTTAACCTCAACTTTGCTTGTGTCTACAAGTCTGCAAGCAAAGGGCGAAGTGAATATTTACTCTGCACGTAAAGAGTCTTTGATTGCTCCAGTGTTGGACAGCTTCTCTAAAGAAAATGATGTTGTTGTTAATCTGATTACAGGGTCCGCGGATGCTTTGTTGAGCCGTTTAAGAGCTGAGGGTAACGCAAGTCCTGCTGATATTTTTATTACTGTTGATGCTGGGCGTTTACACAGAGCTAAAGCAGCAGGTGTTTTGCAACCAATTCAAAGTGAGGTGTTAGATGCCAATATTCCTAGCCATTTACGCGACAGCGATGGTTATTGGTTTGGTCTTTCTCAACGTGCTCGTGTCATTTTTTATAATCCGAAGAAAGTTTCTGAAAGTGAGTTTTCAACATACGAAGACTTAGCGACATCGAAATGGAAAGGGCGTATTTGTGTGCGCTCATCCGCCAATATTTATAACCAGTCTTTGGTTGCTTCTATGTTAGAAGCTGATGGCCGTGAAAAAACACAAGCTTGGATTAAAGGCCTAGTATCCAATTTAGCTCGTCCCCCTTTTGGTGGCGATGTTGATTTATTGAAAGCTGTTGCGGCAGGTGTTTGTGATGTTACTTTGGCGAATACCTATTATTATGGCCGCCTTGGTCAAAGTAATGATGCCGATGAACGGAAAGTCTATGACAGCGTGAAGTTGTTTTGGCCGAACCAAGGTAAAAATGAGCGTGGTGCTCATGTTAATGTAAGTGGTGCCGGTATCACTGCATCAGCAACTAACATTGAAAATGCAACATTATTGATTGAGTTTTTGACTAATCATGCATCACAAGAATGGTATGCTCATGTTAATAATGAATATCCTGTTGTGAAGGGCGTTAGTGCACCTGAAATGCTAGCACCATTTGGTAAATTCCGAGCTGACACTATTTCATTAAGTAAGCTAGGTGAAAATAACCGTGAAGCTGTTGAGCTAATGGATATTAGTGGTTGGAAATAATTTTGTTTTAATGTGGATTTCTATAATTAATGGTTGATTTAACTCATTCGAGTTTAGCTAGAAAATCCAACTGGAATTGGCTAAAAATCGCAGCAATTAGTATTGCTGCGATTTTGTCGTTACCTATATTGGTTGTTTTAGTAAATGTTCTGATTGGTGACGGTGAAGTGTGGCGACACCTTTATCACACTGTTTTAGCTGATTATGTGCAAAATTCTTTGTTGCTTATGCTTGGCGTTGGTTGTGGTGCATTTGCTATTGGTGTTCCATGTGCCTGGTTTACCAGTATGTGTGAGTTCAGAGGTCGTAAATTCTTATCTTGGGCACTGTTACTGCCTATGGCTGTGCCTGCATACATTATTGCTTATACTTATACTGGCGTTCTTGATTTTGCTGGGCCAGTACAAAATTTTATTCGTAATATGACAGGCTTGAGCTACGGAGAATATTGGTTTTTTGAGGTTCGTTCTCTTGGTGGGGCCATTGTCATGTTGACTTTGGTTCTTTATCCGTATGTTTACTTGATGAGTCGTGCAGCTTTTTTAGAGCAATCGGCCAACACCCTTGAAGTCAGTCGTACTCTTGGTTACTCAAGTCAAAAAGCATTTTTTAAATTAGCACTTCCTCTTGCTCGTCCCGCTATTGTGACAGGTCTTTCTTTAGTATTAATGGAAACCTTGGCAGATTATGGCACTGTGCAGTATTTCAGTGTAAACACCTTCACAACTGGTATCTTGCGGACTTTTTATGGCTTTGGTGATATCGCTGCTGCGTCACAGTTGGCGGGTGTGCTTTTATTATTTGTCGCGGTTTTGATTTTATTAGAGCGCTATTCTCGTCATCGTATTCGTTATCATTCTTCAGGTTTGCGTAAGGCGACGAATCGACGAATCGAATTAAAAGGTGCTCGAGGTGTTTTGACAACCTTGTTTTGTTGGTTGCCTGTATTGTTCGGTTTTATTATTCCTGTTGGTGTATTGATTTATTGGGCCTTATTTAAGGCAGAATTGCCAGGGTGGGATTTCGTTCAATTGGCGTGGAACTCTTTCTATCTTGCTGCGTTGGCGGCGTTAATTGCAGTTAGCTTATCTTTATTGCTTTGTTATGCCATACGCTTAAACCATGAGCGTAGCGTGAGAGCCTCTGTTGGTATTGC
The DNA here is from genome assembly GCF_055808695.1 of Marinomonas sp. GJ51-14. Classification (NCBI taxonomy): domain Bacteria; kingdom Pseudomonadati; phylum Pseudomonadota; class Gammaproteobacteria; order Oceanospirillales; family Oceanospirillaceae; genus Marinomonas; species Marinomonas sp. GJ51-14. Next base: position 446,042 of record NZ_CM147879.1, on the reverse strand, counting down.
AGGGTTAGGTTATGCGTTGCCAGGAACGATTATAGCGATCGGAACCATTGTCCCTTTGGCTTGGTTAGATCATAGGCTGATTGATTTAATAAAATATTATACGGGTGAAAATGTTGGGCTGATTTTCTCTGGCACCTTGTTTGCGCTCTTGTTTGCTTACACAGTTCGTTTTATGGCCGTTTCGCTTGGAGCTGTGCAAAATGGCTTAGGTAAAATTAAACCTAGCATGGATATGGCGGGACGTTCCCTTGGTTTGTCCCCAGCGAAAGTGCTAAAAAGCATTCACATACCTTTGCTTAAAGGGTCTGTTTTAACGGCCTTGCTGATTGTATTTGTTGATGTTTTAAAAGAGTTGCCAGCAACTTTAGTATTGCGTCCATTTAACTTTAATACCTTGGCCGTTAGGGCGTTTGAATTAGCATCCGATGAAAGGTTGATTGATGCTGCGCCTGCTTCTTTGATGATTGTGCTGGTGGGGTTAGTGCCAGTGATTTTGTTGAGTCGCTCTATCTCTTCACGTATTGAGCACTCGAAATAGGATTGAATATGACGTCGTTACCTCCTCATGAAGTGTTAAAAGAAATGACATTAACCAATGTTTCGGTTGGTTATAGTGGGAACGTCGTTGTCGAAAATGCTTCTTTTCAATTACTAGAAGGGCAAATTGGTTGCTTACTTGGCCCAAGTGGTTGTGGTAAATCGACTTTATTACGAGCAATTGCTGGGTTTGAAACCTTAATGTCTGGTGAAATTCAGATGGACGATAAGGTGATTTCAACGCCTTCTTATGGCCTGAATCCAGAGCATCGACAAATAGGTATGGTATTTCAAGATATTGCTTTGTTCCCACATCTTACTATTGCCCAGAATATTGCTTTTGGATTATCCGCTTGGTCAAAAGAAAGTACACAAGAGCGAGTGGCTTATTTACTGGAGTTAGTAGGTTTGTCTGGCTTTCAAACTCGTTATCCGCATTCTTTATCCGGTGGTCAACAACAAAGGATTGCTCTTGCCCGCGCCATTGCACCTAAACCGAAACTTTTATTAATGGATGAACCGTTTTCCGGCCTTGATGCTAAGTTACGTGAAGAGTTAGTGCCTGATATTCGTGAGATATTACAACATGAAAAAATGAGTGCGCTCTTGGTGACTCACGATCAGATGGAAGCCTTCGCGATGGCGGATCAGGTGTTTGTTATGGATGCTGGCGTGATTCATCAAACGGGCTCACCGTATCAAATTTATCATGAACCAGAAACGCGCTTTGTTGCGAGTTTTATTGGGCATGGTGACTTCCTTCCTGCAACCGTATGTGGACCAGATTGTGTACATTCTGATTTGGGTAATATTCGTGGTGATTTAGACCACGGTTTTGCAGACAATACTGAAGTGGATTTGTTGGTTCGTCCTGATGACATTTTACATGATGATGATAGTGAGTTTGTTGGTGTGATAGTGAATAAATGGTTTAGGGGGTCTCACTTCCTATATCGCGTGAAGCTGTCTTCTGGCAAAGTGGTTTATTGCTTTGCTTCCTCCCATCACGATCATTCAATTGGCCAAGAGATTGGTTTGAGCGTTCATCTAGATCATTTGGTTATGTTTCCTCGCCAATAAACTTTCGTACTATTCTTGTGTTTTAAATCACTTGTCTTTTTAGAGGGAGGTGATTTAAAGCCAAGGGATTTCAGTTGTGTAACTTTCCTTAATAAATGGCAATTGACTCTAGAGTCTCTATAATAGCGTTTTTTTAAAATATACTAGGTGAAAACTTTGAGCGTTATTCGACTAAAAGGTCAGGCTGATCGCCGTCTTCGAGCTGGACATCAATGGATCTACAGCAACGAGGTAAATACTTCTGAGACACCGTTAAAGCAATTTACTCCAGGAGATCAGGTTGTTGTCGAAACAGCACAAGGGAAACCTCTTGGTATTGCCACGATAAACCCAAACACATTAATTTGTGGTCGTTTAATAAGTCGTAGTACAGATACTGTATTGAATAAATCTACATTAGTTCATCGTCTTAAAATTGCCCTGTCATTGCGTGAAATGAGTTACCCTGCACCATATTATCGCTTGGTATTTGGTGATTCTGATGGCTTATCTGGTTTGGTTGTGGATCGTTTTGCTGACATTCTTGTTGTGCAAATTTCAACAGCAGGAATGGAGCGAGTTAAAACCGAAATCATTGAAGCCTTACAAGACGTTATTAAGCCAACGGCTATTTTGATGAAAAACGACGGAAAAATGCGTCAGATCGAAGGGCTGGAAACTTATGTCGAGGAAGCTTTTGGTACTGTGCCAGAAACGGTTTTCTTACAAGAGAATGGGGTGCTATTTGAAGCGCCTGTTTGGGATGGTCAAAAAACTGGTTGGTTCTATGATCACCGTGAAAACCGTAAAACCATGCAGGGGTTTTGTGACGGCAAACGCGTTCTTGATGTATTCTCTTATGTTGGTGGTTGGGGGGTTCAAGCCGCTTCCGCAGGCGCAACGGATGTCACTTTTATTGACGCATCTGAAAGTGCGCTAAACTATGTGAACGGTAATTTAAAGCTTAACCAATATGAAGGGGTTTCTAATCTCATGCATGGTGATGCTTTTGAAGCTATGTCTTCTTTAATTGAGGATAAGCAGCGTTTTGATGTTGTTGTTATGGATCCACCTGCATTTATTGCCCGTCGTAAAGATATTAAAGCGGGTGAAGGGGCTTATCATAGAGCGAATCAGCTAGCGATGAGGTTGGTTGCTAAAGGTGGTATTCTTGTGTCTGCTTCTTGTTCAATGCATCTTGAAACCGCACGTTTACATGATCTTGTTCGTAGTAATAGTCGTCAGTTAGAGCGTTTCTCTCAATTAATTTATCGTGGAACTCAAGCACCAGATCATCCAGTACACCCTGCGATTGAAGAGACTGAATACCTAAAAGCTCTGTTTTATCGTATTCACAATAATATGGGTTTATAACACTCTAATTATTTAAGAAATCTTATTGTTAAAAAAGCGCAACAGAAGGGGATTCAGTTGCGCTTTTTTATTGATGCTTTTTTAATTAGTTTGGGCTGGTATTTAGTCTCGTAGAGAAATGTGAGGCCACTCACGTTCTTCGGCTATTTTAGCAAGCGTTTTATCGGCATCAACGGCAACAGGGTGACTGACTAGCTCTAGCAATGGCAAATCATTACGGGAGTCGCTGTAAAAATAGCTGCCTTCCATTGAGTGTCCAGTTTCTTCTAACCAATCGTTTAAGCGAGTGACTTTGCCTTCTTGAAAGCTTGGGACGCCTACGGTTTTTCCTGTGTAGTGTCCATCAAGAATTTCTGGTACTGGTGCAATGATATGATCCATGCCCAATACTTCGCCAATAGGGCCTGTAACGAATTGATTGGTTGCTGTGATCATCAGCAAGAAATGGCCTTGTTCTTTATGATATTGTAGTAAGTCAGCCGCTTTTTTTAACATCATAGGCTGTATTTTTTCCTCCATGAAAACTCTATGAAGCTCTATCAGTTCAGTGCTCGAAAACTGTGTGAGAGGTGCTAAGCTGAATGCTAAGTATTCCTGAATGTCGAGGTTGCCAGCCTGGTATTGTAGAAAAAATTTATCGTTGGCGTCTTTGTAGGTTTGGGTATCGACTAAGCCTTTTTCTACAAGGAATTGTCCCCAAGTGTAATCGCTGTCGCCGCTTAATAATGTGCCATCTAAGTCAAATATTGCGAGTGTCACAGTTTGCCCTCAATTGTTCTAAAGTGCGTAAAGTATAGCCTTGGCGACAATAAATAACATTAGTCTTAATTGTGCGAATGGGCGAATTATGGAACAATGAATCTAATTTATTCTTATATTAGAAGGTGATGGCTCGTGATTGATGCAGACGGATACAGACCGAATGTGGGCATCATATTGATGAACGAGCGTGGACAACTTCTCTGGGCAAGGCGTGTTGGGCAAAATGCATGGCAGTTTCCCCAAGGCGGTATTAAATCTGATGAGACTCCTGAAGAGGCACTATTTCGAGAGCTTAAAGAAGAAGTAGGGCTTGATCCTCATCAGGTTGAGATTATAGGGAAAACCCGAGGTTGGCTGCGTTATCGTCTTCCTAAACGCATGCTAAGACACAACAGCAAACCTTTATGCATTGGCCAGAAACAGAAGTGGTTTCTTCTGTCTATTCGTTGCCCCGATGCTTCTGTGTGCGTAGATGGAACAGAATGTCCTGAATTTGATGGCTGGCGCTGGGTAAGTTATTGGTACCCACTTGGTCAAGTTGTTGCGTTTAAAAAAGATGTTTATCGCCGAGCTTTGAAAGAGCTTATTCCAAGTGCGCATCGTCGATTGGAAAAAGTGGTAAACTCATCGAATCAATGTGAAGGTTAGTTAAAACACTAGGAGAGCTATGCTAAATTTGCTAAGGCGAATTACACAAGAAGTTACTGCGGCGGAATCTTTATCAGCGGCCTTGGATATTATCGTCCGACGAGTCCGAAGATCTATGCTGCGCAGAAGTGTGTTCGATTTACTTAGTAGATAGCACTACATCCGAATATGTTTTGATGGCGACGCGAGGGTTAAATGCCGATGTTGCTGGAACGGTTAGTCTGAAGTCTGATGAAGGTTTGGTTAGTTTGGTTGGACGAAGGGCTGAACCAGTTAACTTAGAAGACGCTCATATTCACCCTTCATTTCATTATCTACAAGGCACAGGAGAAGAACGTTACCGTTCTTTTCTTGGTGTCCCTATTATTCATCATCGACAAGTCTTGGGTGTGTTGGTTGTTCAGCATGAGGATAAGCGTCGCTTTGATGAAGGGGAAGAAGCCTTCCTTATCACCTTGTCTGCTCAATTAGCTGGTGTTATTGCTCACGCAGAGGCGACAGGAGCGATTGCGAACCTAAATGCTAATACATCGCCAAATGGTTTTGATTTTCGCTATAAAGGTGTCCCCGGAAGCTCTGGTGTAGCAATTGGACGTGGTGTGGTGGTTTTTCCACCTGCTGATCTTGATGTTATTCCAGATCGACGTACAACGGATTATGACGAAGAGATACAAGATTTTTATCAAGCGCTCGAGGCGGTGAGACAAGACATTCGACGTGCGAGTAACCGAATAAGTCAGCATCTTTCTGCAGATGAAAAATCCCTATTTGATGTATATTTGAAGATATTAGATGACAACTCTATTGCAGGGGAAATCGTCAAAAAAATCAAAGAAGGTAATTGGGCGCAAGGTGCGTTACGACATGTTATTTTGGCTCATATTGGCCAATTTAATCGTATGGATGATCCTTATCTACGGGAACGAGCTTCTGATCTCCGTGATCTTGGGCGCCGTATCCTTTCTCACCTTCAAGAGAAAGCTCCGAATATTGTTGAACGATTTAGTGAGCCATCCATTATTGTTGGTGAAGAGCTTACTGCGTCTATGTTGGGAGAGATCCCAATCGATAAAATCAAAGGCCTTGTTTCTGTTATGGGCTCAGGTAACTCTCATGTGGCTATCTTAGCGCGTGCGATGGGCATACCAACAGTCATGGGCGCGCTTGATTTACCTTATGCGCAATTAGATAAAGTCGATCTGATTGTCGATGGTTATTTGGGCAAAATTTATACCTATCCTTCTGAAGCATTAATCGAAAATTATCAGCAAATCGTTGATGAAGAGCGTTTGTTAGAAGAAGAGTATGAGACGCTCAAAGATTTACCTTGTGAGACGCTGGACGGTTATCGCTTAGCTCTATATGTGAATACAGGGTTAACGGCTGATGTGGCGCGCTCTTTGGATCGTGGTGCGGAAGGTATTGGACTTTACCGAACTGAAGTGCCTTTCATGGTACGAGATCGTTTTCCAACTGAAGCTGAGCAGGTCGTTATTTATCGACAGCAGTTGGAAGGCTTTGCACCTGCACCGGTAACGGTTCGCACCTTGGACATTGGTGGTGATAAAGCGTTATCTTACTTCCCTATAAACGAAGCAAACCCATTTTTAGGTTGGCGTGGTATTCGAGTGACACTAGATCACTTGGAAATTTTCATGGCGCAAATCCGAGCCATGATCAAAGCCAGTGCGGATCTGCATAATTTAAAAATTATGCTTCCTATGATTTCTAATGTTGCCGAGGTGGAAGAGGCATTAGCTTTAATTCGCCGAGGTTATGCGGAAGTAAAGGAAGAAGGCTATAACGTCAAAATGCCTAAAGTTGGCGTGATGATAGAGATTCCTGCTGCAGTTTATCAGGTTAAAGAGCTGGCTGAATTGGTAGATTTTTTGTCCGTTGGTAGTAATGATTTAACTCAATATTTATTAGCCGTAGATCGTAATAATCCACGTGTTGCAGATCTTTATAATTCTTTTCACCCTTCTGTTTTACGTGCTTTATTTAGTATTGTTGACCAAGTAAGAGGTGAAGGTGTTGGGCTGAGTGTATGTGGTGAAATGGCGGGTGATCCAATGGGGGCTATTTTGTTAATGGCCATGGGGTATGATGTTTTATCTATGAGCTCAACGAGTTTGCCAAAAGTAAAAGCGGTTATTCGAAACCTTTCTATGACACAAGCTCAATATATGTTGAATGAGGTCATGAAACTATCTCACGCAGAAGCGGTCACACAGACTATGACACGACTTATGCGTGAAGCGAATATAGAACGTCTGATTCGTCCTGCTAAAACAAACGAAAACTAACCCCCATTTCTGAGGTTTGCTTTTAAACTATGATTTCTTATCCAGCCATTGATCCTATTGCCGTATCTATAGGGCCGATTTCCGTGCATTGGTACGGCATCATGTATTTAATTGGTTTTGCGAGTGCCTATGCTCTTGGTACATATCGAGCAAAACAATCTAATGGCCTCTGGACGACCGAGATGGTTAGTGATGCCATTTTCTATGGTGCATTGGGGGTTATATTAGGTGGTCGAATTGGTTACATTTTATTTTATCAATTTCCTGCTTTTATCGATAACCCGCTTATTATGATTCGTATTTGGGAGGGCGGTATGTCTTTCCACGGTGGTTTGCTTGGTGTGATTGTCGCCATGTACTTTTTTGCTCGTCGTTATAATAAGCACCTTGTGGATGTGACCGATTTCCTCGCACCCTTTATTCCTATTGGGCTAGGAGCTGGGCGTATAGGGAATTTTATTGGTAGTGAATTGTGGGGTAAACCAAGTGATGTTTCTTGGGCAATGATTTTCCCAAATGATCCACTACAGCTTGCGCGCCATCCATCTCAACTTTATCAGTTCGCTTTAGAAGGTGTTGTATTATTCTGCATTCTTTGGTTCTTCTCGCAAAAATCTAAACCGCGTTATTGTGTCTCTGGAATGTTTTTACTCTTCTATGGTTTGTTTAGAATTTTAGTTGAATTTGTGCGTGAACCTGATGCCCAAATTGGCTATCTAGCGTTCAACTGGGTGACTCAAGGGCAGGTTTTATCACTTCCTATGGTTGTTGGTGGTATTGCATTGATTATTGCTGGTTTTAAATTTAAACAAATGCCACAAAACTAGACGGTTAAAAACTGTATTTTATAAAGAAAGAATTACTTTAGGCTTAATCGGTTTCTATGATGTAGGTTAGTGTTAACTTTAACTAATGAATGTATTCTTTAAAGTAAATCTTATTCCATTGAAACCATATTTGGTTATAATCTCACCATCTTATTTATAATTCTGAGATATATTTAATATTTAGTTATCTTAAAAAGACGTTATGGAATAAACAATAAGAGTTCTAGAGTTGCAAAAAACAATGGAAGATTCATATAATTGTATTGAATTTTTTAATTTTCGTAAGCAATAAAGATCTTATTTCGTCAGCTACAGTGCGATTTGGTTGATACATCTACATATTCATATGAATCAATTTTTCACAATCAATTTTCGCTACAGAACGGAATATTAAGATTATTAAGGGGATATTAATGAGTATATGGAATTGGCTTCTAAGTAAATTAGTAAAAGAGCCTACAACAAAGTCACCTGAAGATACTAAAAATGAAGATGTCTCTGAAAGTGAAGAGCAGATTGTAGTATCAGAAGAGCCTGCTATTTCAACGTCAACGGAAGCAGAAACTGTAAAAGAAGTGGAGCTTGTTGTACCAACGGAAGCTGAGTTGCTTGAAGGTTATAAAAAAGCCATGCAGCTGAAGAAAGATGGCAAAATTGTAGCGGCAGAGAAATTGTTGATGAAGTCATGTATGCCTGCTTCAGTTTATAAAGCTCATTATAAAGAGTTGTTTAAAATTTGGCGTCAATACAACAGAGATGATTTAAAAGCTAAAAAATATCGTAAGGTTTTAGATCGTGTTCTTAAAATGTTGAAGTTAGATGATGAAATGATTGTTGAAATGTTGCGTTACTGGGGAACTCAGCAAAATAAAAATCTTCCAGAAGATTACTTTGATGCAGATCGAAATCTACTTGTTAGTGATGCGAAAGCATTACGAGCGGCTGCAGAAGCGTTACAAGAGAATAAAAACGTTGAGCTGGCTGATAGCCTTATAGAAAAATTCTCTAAAAAATAGATTAATACTCACATAGAAAAAGGTGCCAATAGGATTTACTTGTTGGCGCCTTTTTTATTTGTTTATCATCCCTTTAACCCACTTCGGTGTTAATAGTGAGTTACAGGGATGATAGACCGCCTTGCGATAAATCGAATTTAGTACAGCGCAAGCTAATCAATGTGGTAAATTTTTTCATACAGGGTTGAGCGTAAATAACCCGCTGGCAAAACTCTTCATACTCAAAGATATCGGTTACATTTACGATTAGAACAAAATCTACTTCACCTGTTACCTTATAGCACTGCTTCACTTCCGGTGATTGATTTACTGCCTCAATAAACAAATTAGCAATGGCAAGATCATCCGTTGTCATTTTAATTTCCACAACCATGTTTAGGCGTCTTCCAATTGCCTGAGAAGAAACAAGGGCAACTACACGCTCGATAATTCCTTCTGCCTTGAGTTTGTGTACCCGTTTCAAGCAGGCAGGAGCAGACAGGCCGACTTTTTCAGCTAATGCCAAATTGGTTTGGTCAGCATTTTGTTGGAGCTCTTTTAGAATGCGGATATCGATAGGATGTAATTTCATTAATTATATTTCTTAAAGTAGATATATAAGAAATTATAGTTTCTCAATTAAGGAATAAAAAGCATTAATTATTCTTCATTTTGTTAACCTAGTTTCTCTTAATATATTTCAGTTTTTACAGGAAAACCGAATGATTCGTTATTTTTATGAAAAGATTAACCTTGGCTTAAATGCACTTTCCTATCGACTTGAAAAAAATACAGTTGGGCGTTGGGTGCTTGATGTGCTGGGTATATTTTGGGACTTGATGAAAATTATGGTTCCAATTTTATTAGTAGTAAGAGTCGTCGAACTATTAGGTTGGATCAGTGTTTTAGGTGAAGCTATTAGTCCTATTATGATTTGGTTCGGATTACCTGGTGAGATGGGATTAGTGTTGGTTACGGCGATGAGCAGTAATTTATACGCTGGGATGGCGATCTTTTATCAATTGGGTGGCGCTGAGCATCTGACCATCGCACAGGTTAGTGTGTTGTGCTCCATGATGCTAATTTCTCATGGGTTGCCGATAGAAGCGGCGATAGCAAAAGCAGTAGGTGCAAAACTTAGATTTACATTAGTTTTACGTATCGGTGGTGCTATGCTATTTGGTTTTATCTTGCACCATAGTTACAGTGGGTTGGATGTTTTACAAACACCCATTAGCTCCTTGTGGAAGCCAGAAACCCACGAATCGGATTGGGCGAGTTGGTTTCTTATACAAGGGCAAACATTTGTGGCTGCTCTGATTATTATCGCTGTATTAACCTTGATTATTCGTGTTTTAAATTACCTTGGCATCGAAAAAATCATTCATATTTTATTGTCACCTTTATTGCGCTTACTTGGGATTGGGGCGAAGGCGTCAAATATCATTGTCATTGGGCTTACGTTAGGCTTGTCATTTGGTGGCAGCATCTTGATTCGTGAATCCAAGACGGGCCACATTGATAACAAAGATATTTTTTTAACCATGGCATTTTTAGGTCTATCTCATAGCTTAATTGAAGATACTTTGTTAATGCTGCTTCTGGGGGCGGATTTATTTACGGTTTTATGGCTAAGGTTGACCTTTGGTATCATTGTTATTGCTTTGTTAGCCCGTCTTATCAATCGACTTTCGGAAAAACAATACGCTTGGTTTTATCGAAACCCAAATAGTACTGTATCAAGGTCTAGAGAGTAGCAATAAAGATCTTAGTACAAATTAAAGCGACGAGCTTCATTTTAGATTTCAATAATAGCCAGCCGCTTTGGATTTTATTTGTTTCTGTTTAAGTAGTTACACTGAAAAAGGATAAGCAATAGCTTCATGGAATTGATAATCTTCAACTTCGAAGTCGTCCATAGTGACCCAAGTTTCTATATCTTTCAGTGTCTTGATCTCAGGGTTTATTTTTAGTTTAGGTAGAGGGTAAGGCTCACGTTTCAGTTGTACATCACGCATTAACTCTAACTGATCTTCGTAAATGTGAGCGTTCACTATTTTATGAAAAGCTTGACCTGGTTTCTTTCCTGTAATTTGAGCAACGATGGCAAGCAGTACATAAACTTGAACCATGTTGAAGTTTAGTCCTAAAGGCACATCACAGCTTCGCTGAGTGCTGTTAAGGTAAAGAGTGTCACCGAGTAATGAGAAGTGATGGCTGTACATACATGGGCGTAAGCACGCCATGTGGAAGGCTCCTGGGTGATAGAATGTGAGAATTTCCCCACGGTTATCAACGCCACGAGTTAGGTCGTCGATAATTTGCTTTAATAAGTCAATATGACCGCCATCTGGTTTTGGGAAGTTACGACCAATGGCGCCGTAGCAAAGTCCCATGTCATCTTCGCCTTTACGGTACGGATTGTTTAACCAGACTTCATTTTGGTTTGCGTTGGCATCCCATGTTTTTGTTCCCAGTGCACGAAAATCCGATGCATTGTCATAGCCTCTTAAATAACCAATAATTTCAGCAATAGCGGATTTATAAAAACTTTTTCGAGTTGTTACAAGTGGGAACTCACCTTTGCCCACATCGTACGTTAAGTCTGCATTAATCACTGTGAGACAACGTTTTCCAGTTCGTTCGTTGTTTACCCATTCACCTTCATTGACGATTCGTTCACAAAGGTCTAAATATTGTTTCATGTGTAAGCCTTGGGTCTTGGCGACTTTTGTCGAAGTGAGAAAATGCAATCCGAGTCGCTATAGGTATAATGAATTAATTCCATTGTATCAGAACCAAAACACGATAAATAAGGTACTTTTTTATGTTGTCACTTATTGTTGCTATGTCTACAAATCGAACGATCGGCATTAACAATGCTTTGCCTTGGCATTTGCCGAATGATTTGAAGTATTTTAAGCAAGCAACCATGGGTAAGCCCATTGTTATGGGGCGTAAAACCTTTGAGTCGATCGGTAAGCCATTACCGGGTCGTCGTAATATTGTGATCAGCCGCGATCCGGCTTATCAAGTCGAAGGGATTGATGTCGTGACATCTCTTGATGCGGCTATTTCGCTTGGTGAAGACATTTGTCTTGTTAATGGACAGGAGGAAGTCATGGTGATCGGTGGCGCGCAAATTTATGAATTGGCTCTTGAGCGTGCAGACCGTTTATATATCACTCATGTGGATGCTGACGTAAAAGGTGATGCATTCTTTCCAGAAGTGGATTGGCCATCGTTTACATTGATGGGTGAGGAAGCTTTTGCTGCAGAAGGGCCAAACCCTTACGATTACCGTTTTTCGGTTTACCAAAGAACCAGTGCAGAGTAATGGCTAATGTGGCAACAAGTTGAAATCCAATTACCTGTCACATGTCGTGGTTTTCATTTGATTACCGATCAAATAGAAGGTGCTTTACGAGAAATGCAGCCAGTAAACATTGGTTTGTTGCATATTCAATTACTTCATACATCGGCATCTTTAACCATCAACGAAAATGCCGATCCGTCTGTTCGTCGAGACATGGAGCGACATTTCGGTTATATGGTGCCAGAAGATCAACCTTATTATGAGCATATTTATGAAGGTAGTGATGACATGCCAGCACATATCAAGGCCAGTATGCTTGGTTCGTCTTTGTCTATTCCGATTAGAGATGGCGGTCTTTGTTTAGGTATTTGGCAGGGCGTTTATCTTGGTGAACATCGAAATTATGGTGGTGCGAGGCGTGTTGTTTTGACGTTACAGGGTGATTGATTCCATGTTTTGTCATTGTTAATAACGCCATATAAGGTATGGCGTTATTAACAATGTCTTTTCTAGTTCACAACGATTTTCTGTTGCTTAGCTTGACCTTCTTCTACTGCTTGATTCGCGCTGAGTGCTAGCTCTTCTATGGTTTCACCATCTTCAGGGAAAGTCGCGATACCAATACAAAAATCGATTGGATCAGAGTTACCTTCTTTTAGTGTGTTTTTATCATTTTCTGTTGGGTTGATAATGTGATTAAGCAATGTTTTAGCATCTCTTACGCTTGTATTTGGCAAAAGCAAAAGCAGTTTGTCGTCCTCTACTCTGGCCAATACATCAGCTTCTCTAATCATTTTATAAATATATCTAGCTGAGGTTTGAATCGCTATGTTTCGTTCTTCCATAGGCAGTGCCGTAAGACGATTATTGGCATCAAGATGTATTTTGGCCATAGTCAGTGGTGTGTATTGTCGTTTTGCTAAGCCTAATTGCTTCTTGAAATGAGTGATTGCCGCCCCTCTTGTTAATAAGCCTGTGAGTTCATCAAAAGTTGCTTGATTTCTAAGATGTTCTTCGAGGGCTTTTTGGTGGCTAATATCAACAACAAAACCAATAATTTTTTTAATGCGACCATCTGCATTTTTAGTATAAGTTCTGCCTCGTTCTTTTACCCATAGATAAGTTTGATCGTCTTTTCGTATACGGTATTCAACTTCATAGTAATCTTGATTGTGGGTGACGTGTTCACTAACAAGTGTGTCTAATCTTTTAACATCATCAGGATGGACTCGAACATGCCACTCAGGTGTGGATCTTGGAGTTTGATCTGGAGAACAACCTAACAAAGTAGCAATGGATTTGGAGCAAGATACGAGGTCGGATTCGGTTTCCCAGATCCAAAGACCCGCAGATGACTCAGTTAAAGCGAATTTGAGTAAGGTGTTCTCAGCCGCAGAAAGGTCCATGTGGTCAGTATTATAAACACACGCTAATACTGACTCACCAAGGTGTTGTAGCTCCAGTTGCATGTTAATGAGTTTTTCACCAACACGGATCAGGCTTTCACAACGGTCAATTTTGCCGTTTTTAATGGTTTCATTGAGGGTTTGCCAATTAGCTGATGTGGCGGCATCTTCACAAAGTGTGTCCCAGCTCATTGCTGGTGTTGCATTAAATTTCTCAAAAAAAGCTTCAAAATTCCGATTGTATGAAAGTAATTTACCTGTACTACTTTCTATTATAAAAGCAGGCGTTGGCATGCGTTTAAAAGCCAATTTAAAAGGGGTATTCATAACGCTCTCCTAATAATAGTGTGTTGATTATTCAGGCGTAATCCAAGTAACTTGGTAACTCATTTCATTATCTTCCGCCAATATTTTGCTAAGTGCAGGCAAAAATTCTTCAGCTTCTTTTTCTAAAGTCCAAGGTGGATTGACAATAATCATACCGCTTCCTGCCATGCCTCGTTCTTGCTCTGTATTTCTAATGCAAAGTTCAAGTAACAATACATTTCGAATGTTAGTCGCTTTTACATCGCGTATTAAATCATTTGCTTGTTGACGGTTTAATACTGGGTACCAGATAGCATAAGTACCTTGAGGAAAGCGCTTATGTCCATCTTCTAATGCTCTTACGACATATTGATAATCTTTTTTGACTTCATATGGAGGGTCCATTAAAACAAACCCTCGTTTCTGTGGAGGTGGCAGCATTGCTTTAACCGCAGCAAATCCATCACTCTTTACAACATTGGCTTTACGTTTATTTGGAAACAAAGCCGCCAAAGTAGGGTAGTCATTTGGATGCAGTTCACATAAGTGTAGTTTGTCTTTTTGGCGTACGTAGTAATCCACAATTTTTGGACTACCTGGGTAGTATTCTAAATTATCATTAGGGTTCATTTCTCTGACGATATCTAATAAAGCATCGACAGGTTCTGGCAATTCTTTTTCTGTTAGCAGGCGGGCAATACCTGACTGAAATTCTTTGTTTTTTTGTGCTTGCTCTGAGTTCAATGAGTACTGGCCAATACCTGCATGCGTATCTAAGTAAAAAAAAGGCGCGTCTTTTTTAATAAGGTGACGGCATATTTGGCTGACGACGAGATGTTTCAAAATGTCGGCATGATTACCTGCATGATAGATATGGCGATAGCTAAGCATAAATACTCTAAGGATGTGGTTAAAAAAACATGGCTATGAAATACCGTATCCCATAGCCATTTTATATGATTCATTTGGAACTAAGATAATTAATCTTCTAGTAGATCCAAGTTTCGTACGGCACCTTTATCGGCACTGGTCGCAAAATGTGCATACACTTTTAATGCAGGCGTTACTTTACGCGGACGATATTCTACAGGTTTCCAAGCCTTTTTCCCTTTTGCGTCCATTGCAGCTCGACGAGTGGCAAGTTCTTCATCAGAAAGTAAAACATTGATAGTGCGATTTGGAATATCTATGCGAATGATGTCGCCACTCTCAACTAAACCAATAGCACCACCTGACGCAGCTTCTGGAGAAACGTGGCCAATTGATAGACCAGATGTACCACCAGAAAAACGGCCGTCAGTTAACAGTGCGCAGGCTTTACCTAATCCTTTCGATTTGATGTAAGACGTTGGATACAGCATTTCTTGCATACCTGGACCGCCTTTTGGTCCTTCGTAGCGTACGATAACCACATCGCCAGCTTTTACTTTGTCGTCTAGAATATTTTTAACTGCTTCATCTTGAGATTCAGTAATATGAGCTGGACCTTCGAAAACTAAGCAAGATTCATCTACGCCAGCACTTTTAACGACACAGCCATCTAATGCAATGTTGCCATAAAGTATTGCTAGACCACCTTCTAGGGAGAACGCATGTTCTAGAGAGCGAATACAACCGTTTTCACGGTCGCCGTCTAGTGTAGGCCAGCGAGTCGCTTGGCTGAACGCAGTTTGTGTTGGAATACCAGCAGGGCCAGCTTTGTAGAATTGCATGACTTCTGGCGTAGGAGAGCGCATGATATCCCACGTTTTCAATGCTTCTTCCATAGTTTTAGAATGCACCGTGTGCACTTGATTGTGCAATAAACCGGCACGATCAAGCTCACCTAATAAAGCGAAAATGCCGCCCGCTCTATGAACGTCTTCAACATGATACAACGGTGAATTTGGGGCTACTTTACAGAGTTGTGGAATGTTACGTGATAAACGGTCGATGTCTTTCATGGTGAAGTCAACACCAGCTTCGTTCGCCAAGGCCAACAAATGCAGAATGGTGTTAGATGATCCGCCCATGGCAATATCAAGCGTCATGGCGTTTTCAAAAGCTTGGAAGGAGGCAATAGCTCTTGGTGCCCAATGAGTTTCATTTTGTTCATAGAAACGTTTTGTGATATCAACAATTCTATGACCAGCTTCTTCAAATAAGCGACGACGATCAGCATGTGTTGCCAACATAGTACCGTTGCCAGGTAAGCTCAGTCCAAGTGCTTCTGTTAGGCAGTTCATAGAGTTTGCAGTAAACATACCAGAACAAGAACCACATGTAGGGCATGCAGAGCGCTCAAACTCAGCAACTTTCTCGTCACTTGCTTCTGAATCAACCGCTATAACCATAGCATCAACCAGATCAAGCTTGTGTTCTGATAGTTTTGTTTTCCCGGCTTCCATTGGTCCACCGGAAACAAAAATAACAGGAATATTAAGGCGCATAGCCGCCATTAGCATCCCTGGTGTGATTTTGTCACAATTTGAAATGCAAACTAAAGCGTCAGCGCAATGAGCGTTAACCATGTATTCAACAGAATCAGCAATCAAATCACGAGACGGAAGGCTATAAAGCATACCGTCATGACCCATTGCAATACCGTCATCAACAGCAATAGTGTTGAACTCTTTAGCAACGCCACCGGCTTTTTCTATCTCACGAGCAACAAGTTGTCCCATATCTTTAAGATGGACGTGACCAGGTACAAATTGAGTGAAAGAGTTAGCGACGGCAATAATTGGTTTTTGAAAATCGTCGTCTTTCATCCCAGTTGCACGCCATAGTGCTCGTGCTCCTGCCATGTTGCGGCCTGAGGTGGTTGTTTTAGAACGATATACTGGCATTGTTTTTCCCCACAGATTTATACATTATATTTTATATTTATATAGTTACTTATGTTACCAAGTTTATTGCCTGTGCCCAATGGCAATTTTAAGACAATATTGAGACACTGTATAAATAGGACATTTATATTTTTCTTGAGATGGAACTAATATGACAGACAATGTATTGTCAGCTCACTCAAATGTTGCATTAGCACGACAGCCAATTGTGGACAGTCGTCTTGCCGTTATGGGATATGAACTTTTATATCGAAAGAGTGTAGCGTCGACTGAAGCAGATGTAATGGATGAAGTCAGTGCTACAGCTCAAGTGATATCGGCCAGTATCTTTGAATTCGGTATGGAAAATATCGTTGGATCAAATAAGGCCTTTATTAACTTTCCTAGGGCTTATTTATTGAGCCCTAGTGGTATGCCCATCAATAAAGACAATGTTGTGATAGAGGTTTTAGAGAACGCAGGGTTTGATGCAGTTTTACTTTCTTCTTTACGACGTTGGTCCAATGAAGGTTATCTTATTGCATTAGATGATTTTGTCTTTGAAAGTAAATTAACGCCCTTTGTTGAATTGGCGGATTATATAAAATTAGATGTTTTGGCATTGGGGCATGACGGCCTTCATCAGCAAGTCGAAAGACTTAGGGGATTTGATGTCAAAATTATTGCCGAAAAAGTGGAAACTTGGGAGGATTATCAGTTCTGTCGTTTACTTGGCGTAGAATACTTTCAAGGTTATTTTTTTGAGAAACCTGAAATAATTACAAGCAAGGCATCAAAAGTAAACAGTATGACGCTACTGCAACTCATGTCTTCATTATTAAATGCATCAAGTGATATGACAGAGTTGGAACGAATTGTTAGTCAAGATGCAGGTTTGGTGCATAAATTACTGCGTTTCTTAAACTCCCCCATGACGGGGTTGGTCGCTTCTGTAGATTCTGTTCGTTTAGCTATTATGTTGATTGGTGTTAACCAACTGAAGTCATTAACCAATTTACTACTAATGTCTGAAATGGTTGGAGATAGAGCGGTATTGCTTGAACAAATCATGATTCGAGCTAAACATGCAGAATTGTTTGCTGAAAATCGAGGCTATGATAATCAAGATAAATATTTTCTTGCTGGTATGTTATCTATGATTGATGTCTGTACAGGGATGAAAATAGAAGATGTTCTTGGTGAACTGCCTTTACCAAGTGAATTTATTAATGCAATTATCTACAGATCAGGGCGGGTCGGTAATACTTTGAATTTGGTTGAGCGTTATAGCAATGGCAGCACCATTCAAAATCAACAGGATTTTGACGATTTGAAAGTAACCTATTTAGATGCTATCAAGTGGATTGATGAGTTTCTTATTGCTGTTTAATCCATAAGCTTAATTTATAATACAATAGTATGTAATCCTTTTCCTACTAAGTCTGTAGTCGTTTCCTTTTTTTTATGTGAAGAAATGTAACTTTACAATCTATTTTTAATTTATCTCTTTGATATAAAAGAATAAAAAATAAGATTCTGATGAAATCCTTACATTGGCTTATTTAATAACAACTGTTAAATTAACCAAATCCAAACGATTTCAGGGATGGAAAAGGCACATGAAGTGCTGGGTAATGCTAGGATTGTGTTTAAGGATCGAATAGGGATATTTGTGAACAATGGAAGGTTCAGATGGATAATCATGGTTCGATGGACTGTACTGTGTGTTAATGGATAGTTTGGATGCTTCAAGAAGAAGCAAACAGGATGTTTTACTCATCGGATGAGTAGCTTGAAAGGATTTAAGCGAAATGTAGTAGGGTGGCCTTTGGTCACCCTTTTTTGTATGTAGTGTATTTTATTCATAAAAAAAGCGACTTACTAAGCCGCTTTTTTAGTTAGAAGTGATGATTAGCGCTCTAGGTGCTCTAATTTATCTTCTACGCCATCCCATTGTGCTGCATCAGGAAGGGCGTCTTTTTTCTCTGCGATGTTCGGCCAAATCAAAGCAAGATCTTTGTTTAACTCTACGAATACTTCTTGATCTTCAGGTAGTTCGTCTTCAGAGAATATGGCGTTTGCAGGGCACTCAGGCTCACACAAAGCGCAATCAATACACTCATCAGGGTTAATTGCCAAAAAGTTTGGGCCTTCGTAGAAGCAGTCAACAGGACAAACTTCTACACAGTCTGTGTATTTGCAGCGAATGCAGTTATCGGTAACGATGAAAGCCATTCGACTTCTCCTTACAAGCTATAAAAATGATTGCGCACTATTTTAGAGGTATAGACCATTTGGCAGCAAGCAACAATCGTAAATACTCTACATTTATCTGATATTAGCTTATGCCAACTATAACTGAGACTTTAGCTTATAGAGGGCATTCATCGCATCTAAAGGCGTCATGTTGTCTAAATCCAGTTCGGTTATGGCGTTTTTTAATGTGCTTTGTTCTGCCTGAGCAAATAGATCCGCTTGCATTGGGTGGTACGCCAAACTATTTTCTTCTATTTTCTGCGGCGATGATTTTTCCGCAATACTATTGTCAGAAATATTAATAGGTGCATCAATACCAGTTACAACTTCCAACTCTTTAAGCTTTTGTTTTGCATGGCTAATAACACCTCTAGGAACACCCGCTAGCTGAGCTACTTGCAGCCCATAAGATTGACTCGCTGGGCCCTCGTGGACCTTATGAAGAAAGACGATGTCGTCTTCATATTCTGTTGCTGTTAAATGAACGTTTGCGGCGTTCTCTAATTGATCAGCAAGCGTAGTTAACTCGAAATAGTGTGTGGCAAAAAGGACATAGCATTTTAGTTCCTTGGCTAAATAATCGACCGCCGCCCAGGCTAAAGACAGCCCATCGAAAGTACTGGTACCACGTCCGACTTCGTCCATTAAGACTAGACTGTTTTTACTTGCGTTATTTAATATGTTGGCCGTTTCTGTCATCTCAACCATGAAGGTTGAGCGTCCACCGGCAAGGTCATCGGATGATCCCATACGAGTAAAAATACGATCGACCACCGAAATAGAGGCGGATTCAGCTGGAACAAAACAGCCTGTATGAGCCAATAAAGTAATCAAGGCTATTTGGCGCATGTAAGTGGACTTACCACCCATGTTTGGACCTGTAATCATTAACAATGAACGTTTTTCATTGAGTTCAAGATCATTGGGTACAAAAGCTTCAGATATAACGGCCTCAACCACAGGGTGACGACCACCAGTAATTTGAATGCCGCCATTATTGTGAAGGGTCGGACAAGTTAAATTCAAGGCGTCTGCACGCTCGGCAAAATTGTTGAGTATGTCGAGTTGGGCGAGCGCTTGGCTGGTGGTTTGTAATTCGCTTAGCGTCTGGTTAAGCAAATCTAACAGGGCTTCATAAAGTTCTTTTTCTCTCGCTAAAGATTTTGATTTTGCACTTAACGCTCTGTCTTCAAAGGTTTTCAGTTCAGGCGTAATAAAGCGTTCTGCGTTTTTCAGTGTTTGGCGACGAATATACTCTACTGGTGCTTGATCTGAATGCAGTCTGCTAATCTCAATATAATAACCATGTACGCGGTTGAAACCGACTTTCAGTGAGCTGATACCTGTTCGTTCTTTTTCGCTGCGTTCCATTTCAGCCAGATAGTCTGATGCGTTAGTCGATAAAGACAATAGCTCGTCAAGTTCGTCATCGTATCCTTTGGCAAAAATTCCACCGTCACGAACCACGGAAGGTGGATTTTCGACCAAAGCTTTTATTAAGGTAGCAGTGATGTCTGGCTGAGCAATAATGCGCTGGTTAAGTTGAGATAAACGTTCTGACTTTGAATTTGTGAGTAATTCATTAATTTCAGGTACGGCTTCTAATGCAAATCGCAGGCGTAATAAATCTCTTGGACGAGCAGAACGTAAAGCAACCCGTGACAATATGCGCTCTAGGTCTCCGACTTTTTTCAAAGGCGTTGTAAAGTCGTAATAGGTTTGGTGTTCTTTTAGCGCAGCAACGGCTTGTTGGCGAGATTGAATTTCATTGAGGTCTCGAATCGGCGTGTGTAACCAACGTTTTAATAGACGACTACCCATTGGTGTTGCGCATTCATCTAATACTTCGACCAACGTATTGGTTGTGCCTCCGGTTAGGTTGACATCAATTTCTAGGTTGCGACGAGTCGCGCCATCAATTAATACCGAGTCGTCTTTGTGTTCAACCATAATGGACTGAATATGAGGCAATGCTGAACGTTGAGTGTCTTTTGCGTATTGCAATAAGGCGCCAGCTGAGGAAATCGCAGAGGTTAACGCCTCACAGCCAAAACCGGATAAATCTTTGGTATTAAACTGTTGGATTAATTGGCGATAACTAGACTCATAGTCGAAATGCCAAGGTCCAAGTTCAGAGACACCTTTTTCTAACTTTAATAGATCGCGTGCTGGAAAGTCTTCAGATATTAGAATTTCCATAGGAGATAAGCGTTGCAGTTCACTAGATAAAGCTTCGTGACCGTCTACTTCAAATAGACAAAAACGGCCACTGGCCATGTCTAGATAAGAAAAGCCAAATACATCTAAGCCCTTGCGAGTTTGGTGGGCAAGCGAAAGTAAAAGGTTTTCACGTTTTTCTTCAAGAAAGGCTTCGTCACTAATTGTGCCAGGTGTCACGATTCGAGCAATCTTTCTTTCTACAGGGCCTTTGCTTGTGGCTGGGTCGCCAGTTTGTTCTGCAACAACAACAGACTCGCCCATGCGAACTAAGCGAGCAATGTAGTTTTCTGCTGCGTGATAGGGAATACCTGCCATTGGAATCGGCATGCCGCCAGAATGACCACGGGCCGTTAATGTAATATCAAGCAGCTGAGAGGCGCGTTTGGCATCGTCATAAAAAAGTTCGTAAAAATCGCCCATACGATAAAATAGCAGCTGGTTTGGATGCTCTGATTTGAGGCCGAAGTATTGGCGCATCATAGGCGTGTGATTATCTGCTGATGTCTTACTCATTGGATTGCTCGATTGTGATCTAAAAAATAGAGCGCTATTCTACGGGATATTCGCACAGTATTTAAGGGATAAGAGTAATGAATCAGATGCAAAAAATGACGTTAGTAGCCAAACGCATTGGTGGCTTATTACAAGATAAAGGTTATCTTCTGGTGACAGCGGAATCTTGTACTGGCGGCCTTATTGGTGCTGTTTGCACAGAAATAGCAGGCAGTTCAGCTTGGTTTTATGGTGGTGTTATTAGCTATGCTAACGAAGCTAAGATGGAAGGGTTGTCTGTCAAAGAAGATACTTTAGCGGCTTTTGGTGCTGTATCTGAACAAACGGTTAAAGAAATGTGTGCTGGTGCTTTACAGCTAGGTGGTAGCCTTTCTGTTGCAGTGAGTGGAGTGGCTGGGCCAGCTGGTGGCTCTGTAGAAAAGCCGGTTGGTTGTGTATATATTGGCTGGCAGGTTGCAGGGCAAGAAGCCAGAGTTGTGCGATATCAATTTTCAGGCGATCGCCAAGGTGTTAGAGAAGCGACTGTTTTAGCGGCATTAGAAGGCGTAGAAGAGCAGTTAAAAAGTATATAAAAATAATACTGTTTTTATATACAGTATTTCTTGAGATTATCAAAAAAAACGATAGAGTTACTTCAACGAAAATTAGCCACAAGGATTTCATTATGTCATCTATCGCAGACAACAAGAAAAAAGCCCTAGACGCAGCGCTTTCTCAAATAGAGCGTCAATTTGGTAAAGGCGCCATCATGAAAATGGGTGAAGGTGCAAAACTTGATATTGATACTGTTTCTACTGGGTCTTTAGGTTTAGATATTGCGCTAGGTGCAGGTGGTCTTCCTTATGGCCGAATCTGTGAAATTTATGGTCCAGAATCATCAGGTAAAACAACACTTACATTAAGTGTTATTGCTGAAGCGCAAAAGCAAGGTAAAACCTGTGCCTTCATCGATGCTGAGCACGCATTGGATCCAGCTTATGCAGAAAAGTTGGGTGTTAATATTGCAGACCTTTTAATTTCTCAGCCAGATACCGGTGAACAAGCACTTGAGATTGTTGATATGTTGGTACGTTCTAACAGTGTTGACGTTATCATCGTTGACTCGGTAGCGGCTCTTGTACCTAAGTCTGAAATTGAAGGCGAAATGGGTAGCTCATCTGTTGGTGTTCAAGCACGTTTGTTATCACAAGCGATGCGTAAATTAACAGGTTCCATTAAAAATGCTAACTGTCTTGTAGTCTTCATCAACCAAATTCGTATGAAAATTGGTGTGATGTTTGGTTCACCAGAAACAACAACCGGCGGTAACGCACTTAAGTTTTATTCTTCAGTACGATTGGATATTCGCCGTATTGGATCGGTCAAACAGGGCGAAGAAGTCATTGGTAACGAGACTCGCGTCAAGGTAGTTAAGAACAAAATTGCGCCTCCATTTAAGCAAGCTGAATTCCAGATTCACTACGGTGCAGGTATTTATCGCATGGGTGAAATTATTGATCTAGGTGTTAAGCAAGGTTTTGTCGATAAAGCCGGAGCTTGGTATGCCTACGCAGGTAATAAGATTGGCCAAGGTAAAGCAAATGCCGCTCAGTTTTTATCTGAAAATCCAGAAATTGCTCAAGAAATCGAAGCTAAGGTTCGTGAAGATTTATTGCCTAAAGATAAACCAGTAGCAGAAAAAGCTAACGTGGCGGAAGAAGAGCCAAATGAATTGATCTAGTCAATATGGCTAATGACGACATTTTGAAAACGCTCGATGAAATTCATCGGGCGTTTTTTTTGGCTTTATAGAGAGCTTTTTAGGTAAGTGAATTGTAATTTTAAAAGACTTAAAATCGTCTTTATGTTAAGTTTTGTTAAGATCGTGGGTGATGTGGATAGATAAAATGTTGTTGGATTAAAGTTTTACCTGTTTATTTTTAGCGTTGTTATCATTAAAACATAATATTGGAACTTTTCATGTCGGTTATTAATCCCATTTTTGGGTTGAAAAATGAACAAATAAAAGAAACGAACTTAAGTGATTTTGTAAAAAAAGTAGGTCGAAAAATTGGTTTGGCGACAGCTTTATTAGGCATGGTAACACTTGCTGGGTATGCTTTTGGTATTGAATTTCTATATAGGCCTATTGCTAATGAGCCGGCAACAAATCCATTGACTGCTTTGGTTGTTGCGCTTTTGGGGTTTAGTCTTGAGATGCATGGTAGAAAGGTTAATAAATGGGTTCCATTGATTCTAGCAATCGCGGCGTCGGTTATTTGCATTGCTCATTTTACTAGCTTTATTTACACATCGGATCTTTCGCAGTTATTTATGCTTTTTAAGTCCGTAGTTTATCAGGACTTGATGCTAGGTAAAGATAACTCGATGGGCATGAATACAACGCTCATGTTACTACTGCTTGCTATCTCTCATTTATTACATATTTGTCGACAAGCTAACTATTCGCAACTGTTGTCTTTTACTGCTTTGTGTATCCCTATGGTTTCTATTACAGGTTACGCCTATGGTTTGACTTCGTTCTATGGTGCTATGTCTTTGTTATCAACAACCTTTGGTGTTTTCTTATGCTTGGGAACCTTGGCTATAACTGCTGACAATGGTGGCGTTCGTGCAATTTTATCTCCATATATAGGTGGGAAAATTGCTCGTATACAGATTGTATTGGGATATTTTGTTCCATTAATTATTGGTTATCTAGTCATTCGTTCATTAATGAACTCAAATCAGAATAGTGTATTTGGTATTTATGTTGTTTCTATCTGTTGGTTTATTGCGCTTTTGGTTGTGGTGAGTGCCATAGTACAAGAGCAAGTAGACGGAAAACGTCGAGAAGTAGAAAAAGCACTGCAGCTTTCTGCTATGACAGATGAATTGACTAAGCTTCCTAACCGTCGTTATTTCATGGGAAAAGCAACTGAAAAACTAGCAAATAGTGTGTCTGATTCTAACGGGCTATCTACATGGGTTTTAATGGTAGACATTGATCACTTCAAAAAAATCAATGATACAGCGGGTCATGAAATGGGCGATACAGTATTGGTTGAGTTTGCTCGGATTATGAATAAGTTTGTTGGGGTAGATGATTTAGTGTGCCGTTTAGGCGGAGAAGAATTTGCATTCTTTTTTAGCCGCAAATTAGAAAGTGAAATGTTTGAGATTACCAAAAATATTTTGCAGTCTGTTGAGGCGATGAATATTCCAGGTTATACGGATGTATACGGTAGTATTACAACGTCTATTGGTTGTGCTAAATCTGAAGATAGAACCGATATCGATTATGTTTTACGGCTTGCTGATGATGCACTTTATGCATCTAAAAATGCTGGTCGAAATAGAGTCATGTTTGCCGCATAATTTTATTATCAAGGGCGGCTTTACTGTTTACCTAAAAGCATCCAAGCAATGATCAATAGTAGGCTAAAAGACACACCTTGCCAGAACATGACAGGGTTTCTCTGAATCAATGGTGGTCGAGTTCGATTTAGAAAAACCTTGTTTGGATGGTGTAAATCGTAGATAAATTCTGACAAGGTTTCATAGCGTTTTAAAGGGTTTATTTGCAGAGCTTTCTGTAGTGCATCATCGATCCATACAGGCAATTCAGATTCATCATTAATCAGGCTTGTATAATTGATTCTGCGCTGCGCAGCCACACTTTTTGCCTGAGCAATGTTAACTCCATAGGGAAATTTATTGCCTGATAGCATTTGGTAGGTGATCACACCAAGCGCATAAATATCGGATTGTGCGCTTCCTGTTTGTCCTAAAAAATATTCAGGTGCCGAATAACGCATGGTGCCTTTTAATACTTCCTCTTCCGTATTTGATACACCTGCAATATAGGTAGAACCAAAGTCGATAATCTTTACTGTGTTTGTGTCATCAATCATGATGTTGGCAGGACGAATATCTTGATGAATCATTTCTTGGCGATGAAAGGCCTGCAAGCCTTTGGCAATTTGAGAAACAATATTGCGAGTTTGCTCTAAGGTTGGCTTTGGGTTATCTATCAGCCATTGAGCCAGCGATTTTCCTTCAATATATTCCGTTACTATGTATAGGTAATTCCGTTTTCGTGTGGGCTCTATCGCTTTGACTACATGTGGATTGGTGACACGTTTGGCTATCCAGTCTTCCAACATAAAGCTTTCAAGGTAAGCAAGGTCGTTACCTAATTCAATAGAAGGTACTTTTAACGCAACCGTTTGAGACGAATCTATGTCACGGGCTAAAAAGACATGGCTTCGACTACTGACATAGATAGGTCTAATGATTTCATAACCATCCAGAATCATTCTAGCTGATAATGGCGGCGGCAAAGGCAGCCCACTAACGTGCTGTTGTACTTCGTCCAGTTGATAGCTTGGGACATGCTCTATTCGAACAATCTGCACACTTAAATTGTCATCACTGCCTGCTGTTAGCGCGAGTTCAATAAGCTGATTAGCGGCATCATCCAGTGTTGAGGATTGTGAAATACTGTCGGTAATTTCCGACGCTTTTATAAAGTCATAAATCCCATCTGTGGCTAATAAAAAAACATCGCCTTGAGTGATAGGAACGGCTTTGTAATCAATCTCTAATGTTGAATCGATGCCTAAAGCACGAGTGAGATAACTCACCTCTGCCGATACAATCCGTCGATGGTCTTGGGTTAATTGCTCTAAAGTGGAGCCATCTAATCGATAAATACGGCTGTCACCAGAATGGAATAAATGCGCAGTGTTCGACTTCAAAATAAGCGCGCTAAAAGTACAAATATAGCCTTTGTCTTTCTCAAATCGATAAGGGCTATTTTGTGTTTGCGCGTGCAACCAAGCATTAATCGATTTCACCACTTTTTGCCCAGAGGTTTTTACCGACCAAGCATCAGACGTACAGTAATAGTCTTCTAAGAAGCTGGTGATGGCGGTTTGGCTCGCGACTTGGCTTACATTGCTCGAACTGATGCCATCCGCAATCGCTAAAACAATCCCTTTTGCACTCAATAAAGGCTCACTAGGAATACGACTCCCAACAAAATCTTGGTTTACCTCTTTCCTACCTTTGTTGGTCGCGTAACCCATATTGACGCTAAGTGGCTTGCTCATACGATTCCTTAAGTGGCCCTTTGATAAAGAGCGCTATCAATGTGATAAACTAAAAAGCCCTGCTACTTAAGGTAACAGGGCTTTTCAAAATAACCATCTAACATCATGTAATAAAAAATTAAGCTAATTTACGCGCTTTAGATGTTTTTACATGAGTGTAATACAACGGTAGACCAACCAAACATAGACCACCCGCTAAGTTACCGAGTACAGTAGGAATTTCATTCCAGACGATATAATCCATAAAGGTAAACTCGCCACCCATGATCATAGAGAATGGAAATAGGAACATGTTTACAATTGAATGCTCGAAACCCATGTAGAAGAACAACATAACAGGCATCCACATCGCGGCCATTTTTGCACCAGCAGACGTAGATATCATCGCACCAACTACCCCCATAGACACCATCCAGTTACATAACATGCCACGAATAAAGATAGTAAACCAACCACCAGCACCATGTGACTGATAACCCAAAGTTCGCGATTCACCAATCGTACTCACTTTTGCGGCAATGGCGCCACCGTCTGTTGAGAAACCATAAGTAAGGATAAAAGCCATCAAAAAGGCAGTTGTTAATGCACCACCAAAGTTGCCTATGAAAACCAATCCCCAGTTACGCAATACTTGGCTTGGAGTTACTCCTGGACGCTTGTCTAATAATGCTAATGGTACCAACGTGAAGACACCTGTTAACAAGTCGAACTTCATCAGGTATAACATGATGAAACCAACAGGAAACAATAAAGCGCCTAATAATGGGTTACCTGTTTTCGTTGCCACTGTGATTGCAAAAATTGCTGCAAGACCTAGAATTGCACCCGCCATAAATGCACGGATAAGGGTGTCTTTTGTCGACATGTAAACTTTTTGTTCGCCTGCATCGACCATTTTGGTTACAAACTCACTTGGTTCTATATAAGCCATAAAGCCCTCTCTTTAATTTTTAATAATTACTCAAATTGAATGATTTGTTCGTACTTATTACCAGGATTTATAAGGTAAAAACTTACCGTTTAAGGTCAGAACAACACGATCACCTTTTGGGTTCTCTTCTTTCTCTACCGACATCGAAAAATCAATAGCACTCATAATGCCGTCACCAAATTTTTCTTGAATGACTTCTTTAAGTGTTGGGCCGTAAACACCAACCACTTCGTATAAACGATAAATCAAAGGATCTTGTGGAATTGCTTGATCCCATGTTTTTGTTGGGTATTCCATCAACGTCGCTATGGCGGCTTCTGGCAATTCTAAAAATGCAACTAACTTTTCAGCGGTTTCTTGTGTACAACTGTTCATCCCTAAACATGCTGATGTGATCCATACATCTGTCATGTCTACAGCATCTCCAATAGCTTCCCAGGTAAGATTTCTCTCTTTTTTTACGGCAAAAATAGCTTCGGTTACTTCGATTTTTTTCATGCGTTTTTCTCCACAAATAATGGCCACAAATCCACAATAGAAACTGAGTTAAGTAATCGTGTAAGAGAAAAATGAAATAGATAGACAAACGTCTCCTCTTCATCAGATTTCCTTTATTACAGGAACCTAATCAGATGCTACTGAGCGATACAGTAGTGGGCGACGTTGCCATTAGTGATGCTGACCGGCGTTGGACAGCGATACGGTTAATACAAGGTGAATGAGTATTAATGTATTAAATAATTAGCAAAAGCAGTGCCAGAAAAAAGAAACCTAGCAAGATATATCATTATATATAGGTACCTTTTTTTAGTTTATTGATTAATAGAGATTTTTTTGAAATAAAAAATGGATGGCAGATAAAGAAATAACGCTTTTGAAATTTATAAGGATATTTAATGCACCAAGAAAGCTCAGAGAAGCAATCATAAATTAATGTAAATCTGATTTTGCTCATTTCCAAAGCGAGGTTTAATAGCCTGACAATGATGACTCTAATTTTCTATTTAAGGATTTCGAGATGAACTCTGCCAAAATATTTCCTTCATTGGTCATGCTAGTCTGTTCTTCTTTGGTTGGCTCAGCTTATGCCTCCGAAGAGCAAGGGGAAGCTGTATTCACTCAAGGCCCTGCAACGCAAACCATTGCTCAACTTTATGAATGCCAAGGAGCACAAGCCAGAGTCACGGCAATGGGTGAAATCACGGATGAAATGGGTAATACATGGATGGTTCCAGCTGATAATGCGTTTCAAACAGCACCGCATGCATTTGATTTATATAATGACTGCACAGGTGTGAAGCCAGATAGCCTAGCAGGTGTAGATTTAACTCAAGTACCTGTTGTAGAAATCGACTCAACAGGCGAAGTGATAACTGCCTATTTGTTTGCCGATAATTATTTTGAGATGTATGTAAATGGACAGCTAATCGCCGTTGACTCGGTTCCTTTCACACCATTCAATTCCAGTGTTGTGAAATTCAAAGTGAATAAGCCTTATACCGTTGCGGTCAAGCTGATTGATTGGGAAGAAAATTTAGGTCTAGGCTCAGAAGCTAACCGAGGAAGCCAATATCACCCTGGAGACGGTGGATTTATCGCCAGTTTTAGTGATGGTACAGTGACCAATGAGGATTGGTCAGTTCAGACTTTTTATACCGCACCAATCAATGACATATCCTGTGTAAAAGAAACGAATGGATTGCGTGACTCATCAAGCTGTTCGACTGCTGATATGACAAATGGAAAAGACAATTTCGCAGCGCATTGGAAAGTACCAGAAAATTGGATGCAAACTGACTTCAATACATCTAAATGGCCAAAAGCTACGACTTATACCGAAAGAGAAATTGGTGTGGATAACAAAAATGGCTATATGAACTTCATTGATCAATTCTCTGGTGCGGGAGCTGAGTTCATTTGGTCTTCAAATGTAATTCTGGATAATTTGGTATTGATGCAGTACAGGGTGAAATAATGTCTGCATTTAAATAGATGGAGAAGAAGTGTTGAAAAGGGTAGGAGCTGAACAGAGTTAATATTAACCATTCTGATTGCTTTAGAAGTTATAAAGTTTGGTGGAAAATAGTCGTTTATTAATACTAAACAAGGTGACATGGCTTTGTTCAGTATTAATAAACGAAGGATTATTTAGATTCGGTTTTATCGTATTCCCTAGACTAACCCTTGCTCAATCATTGCATCGGCAACCCGTCTAAAACCTGCAATATTTGCTCCTAACAATAAATTTCCAGGTGATCCAAATTCTGTAGCTGTCTCACTTGCAGTTACAAATATATTTTTCATGATTGTCTGCAATTTTGCATCGACATCTTCAAACGTCCAATTTTGCATACTTGCATTTTGTGCCATCTCAAGTTGGCTTGTTGCTACTCCTCCGGCATTGGCTGCTTTACCTGGCCCATACGAAATCTGAGCTTTAATAAAGCAATCAATTGCTTCTTTTGTTGAGGGCATATTTGCACCTTCTGCAACTAGAACGCAGCCGTTCTTTAACAAGGTTTGTGCATCTACTTGAGTTAATTCATTTTGAGTAGCACAAGGGAAAGCTGCATCAGCAGGGAAATGCCACACGGCGTTACCACCTTCTGGGTAGTCATTTAGTGGAACATATTGTGCGTCTGGATAGGTTTGTGTATAGCAAATTAAACTATCCCTAGAGTCTTCTTTTAATCGTTTTATTAAATCTAGATCAATTCCTGACTCATGGTATATCGTACCTTGGGAATCGCTACAGGTGACTGGTATGGCTCCCAGTTGATATAGTTTTTCAATAGCATAAATTGCAACATTTCCAGAGCCTGAAACTAAACAACGCTTACCTTCCAAGCTATCATGTTTTGCAGCTAACATATATTTAGCAAAATAAACTACACCATATCCAGTTGCTTCTTTGCGTACTAATGAGCCGCCCCATAAAATGCTTTTGCCCGTTAGAATGCCTTCATAACGGCCAGTGAGTCTTTTGTATTGCCCAAACAAGAACCCTATCTCTTTAGCTCCAACACCAATATCACCAGCTGGTACATCTGTCGTTGGTCCAATATGTCTGTATAGCTCAGTCATAAAAGATTGACAGAAACGCATTATTTCAGCATCAGAGCGGCCTTTGGGGTTAAAATTCGCGCCACCTTTTCCGCCGCCAATAGGTAAACCTGTCAGCGCATTTTTAAATATCTGCTCGAACCCTAAAAATTTAATAACACTGGCATTAACAGTGGGGTGAAAACGTAAGCCACCTTTGTAAGGTCCCAACGCGGAATTAAATTCAATCCGATAGCCTTTATTTACCTGAATAATACCTTGATCATCGACCCAAGGAACTCTAAACATAATTTGACGTTCAGGTTCTACTATTCGTTCGATAATAGAGTGTTTTTTGTATTTCTCTGAATGATCAAGAATAGGCTCAAGTGACTCAAGAACTTCCTCAACTGCTTGATAAAACTCACATTGTGCGGGGCTAGATTTCTTTAATGCATTGATAGTTGTATGTATATAATCCATATTTTTTATATTTAATCCGATAGTGAAACATCCATTCGAAGCCCAAATATATCAGATTGAATATGTTCTATGAATGTTAATTACGATCGTTGTTCCAAATTGGTGCGCGAAATTAGAGCGTCTAATTGATCGCGGTTCTATGAATAGAATAGAGTAACTCTTTTGAAAGGACGTGAGACTTACAACCTAGAAATATATGAATTTGATCTTTCTATTTCACTAAGTAAAAGCTCTTTTACTTTAAATCCCAGAAGGCCTTTACTAATGGATTATTTAAATTCTTTTTCAAAGCAAATAAACCTATATCATAAGGTGCAAGCTCTGGCTGTACATCCAACACTTTAATGCGATCCACCAGTGGGCTGTTATCGAGTACAATTTTTGGCACCACACCAATACCAAACCCTAGACTTACCATGCTAACTATCGCTTCGTTCCCCGTTACTTGAGCGTAAATTCTTGGCGTAATATCATGCTGAAGAAACCATGCATCTACGTGAACACGCGAAACGCCACTTTCAGAAAGAATCATAGGGATGTTTTCCCAGTCCTTTATCACCGTCGGTGCAGTGGTCGGCACATTTGGAACCTGTTGCTCAAGCGGACCAATGAACAATAATGGCGACATGGCAATAGGCTTAAAAGCCAAGTTACGAGGTAAGTTGGCCGGGCGAGCTGCAATGGTAACGTCTTCTTTTCCATCCAAAATATGTGCTATGGCGTGTTCTGGGTCGCCAGTACGCAATTTAATTTCAATACCTGGATGAATATCTCTAAAGCGATTAAGTAACTCATACAAAAAACTATGGCTCGCTGTGACAGAACCATAAAGGCTGATTTCACCTCTAAGTTGATCTGAATTATCGGTTAGTTCGTGACGAATGAGATTCCATTGGCTGTTAGTTTCCCGTGCGTAATCGACAAACTTCCGCCCTTCTTGAGTTAATACAACCGTGCGATTATCTCGATTAAATAAAGTTACGCCCAGCTCATCTTCGAGTTGGCGTATGTTACGGGACAAGGCAGAAATACTAATATGGCATTCATCACTTGCGCGTCCAAAATGGAGATTTTCAGCCAAAGCAAGAAAGTGTTTTAAGGTTCGTATATTCATGGTGTGTAAGGATATCTTATCTTTGCAAAAAATGGGACGTTATATTGCAAATATATCAATTTACGAAAAGTAGAGTTTTCTATAAAGTGGCTTTACTAACGTAAAAGATCTTCTTTTGGAGACTCCTAAATACGTAACTTATTTGAAAATTGATGTATTTTTTCATCAAGTGCTTGAATCAGTTAAGAATCATAAGCTAATAATCATAAATTACAGGTGTGTACTAATGTCTAATAATTACTTCAATACTTTGCCATTACGTGAGCAATTGGCTCAATTAGCAAAATGCCGTTTCATGGATAGCTCTGAATTTTCTGAAGGCGTTGAAGCGCTTAAAGGCAAAAAAATTGTTGTTATCGGTTGTGGTGCTCAAGGTCTTAACCAAGGTTTGAACCTACGCGACAGCGGTCTAGATGTTTCTTACACATTACGTGCAGCAGCCATCGCTGAAAAACGTCAATCTTGGAAAAACGCAACTGAAAACGGTTTTGTTGTTGGTACTTACCAAGAACTTATCCCAACAGCTGACGTTGTATTGAACCTAACGCCTGATAAGCAACATACACCTGTTGTAAAAGAAATCATGCCTCTTATGAAGAAGGGGCTTGCCTGTCTTATTCTCATGGTTTTAACATCGTGGAAGAAGGTATGAAAATCCGCGAAGACCTAACTGTAATCATGGTTGCTCCTAAGTGCCCAGGTTCTGAAGTTCGTGCTGAATATGTTCGTGGCTTTGGTGTTCCAACACTGATCGCTGTCCATGAAGATAACGATCCTCAAGGTGAAGGTCTTGCTCTAGCAAAAGCTTATGCAGTAGGGACTGGCGGCCATAAAGCCGGCGTTTTGATGTCTTCTTTCATCGCAGAAGTAAAATCTGACCTTATGGGTGAGCAAACGATTCTTTGTGGTATGTTACAAACTGGCTCTCTTCTTTGTTTCGACAAAATGGTTGAAGAAGGTATCGACGCAGGTTATGCATCTCGTTTGATCCAATACGGTTGGGAAACCATTACTGAAGCATTGAAATACGGCGGCGTGACAAACATGCTAGATCGTCTTTCTAACCCGGCAAAAATTAAAGCGTTTGATCTTTCTGAAGAATTGAAAGTTATCATGCGTCCTTTGTATAACAAGCATCAAGACGACATCATCAGTGGTCACTTCTCTCAAACTATGATGGAAGATTGGGCGAATGATGACAAAAATCTTTTAGGTTGGCGTGCAGAAACAGCAGAAACTGCTTTCGAGAAGACTCCAGCTGGCGATGTTGAAATTTCTGAGCAAGAATTTTTCGATAAAGGTATTTTGATGGTTGCTATGGTTAAAGCGGGCGTTGAGTTGGCTTTTGAAACTATGACAGCCGCAGGTATTGTTGCAGAGTCTGCTTACTATGAATCTCTACATGAAACGCCTCTTATCGCCAATACAATCGCTCGTAAGAAACTTTACGAAATGAACGCGACTATTTCTGATACGGCAGAATATGGTTGTTACCTATACAACCACGCTTGTCTACCTTTGTTAGCAGACTTCATGAAAGGCATCAAAACTGACGTGATCGGTAAAGGTCTTTCTACAGAAGACAACGGTGTTGATAATGCACGTTTGATCGAAGTAAATGCAGCACTACGTAGTCATCCAGTTGAAGCAATTGGTACAGTGCTTCGTGGCCACATGGCTGACATGAAAAAAATCGTTTAATTCCTATTAGGATTTAAGCTTCAAAAGGCCGAGTTTTCTTAACCGAACACTCGGCTTTTTTGTTCTCTATTCTTATTCTTTTATTTGTGGTTAAGGGCGATGTAATGAGCAACTCAATCTCTTTAAAAAAAGCAACGGTGGCGTTCGATGAGCGTTTTACTTTAACTGAAATTGATTGGGACATTACATCAAAGCAACATTGGGTTATTACTGGTACTAATGGCTCAGGCAAGTCGGCCCTTGCTGCTGTGTTAGCTGGTGTTGGTGATTTGGAGTCTGGGAGTATTAAAGGGATTCCAGGACATGTCGCCTTAGTATCTTTTGAGGCGCAAGCAGAACTGATTGCAAAAGAGCTGAAGAAAGACGATGCAGATATCATGGACGTGATTTCTCTTGGTACACCTGTTCATGAAATGATTTTTGATGATTGTGCTGATCCTGAGCTTGCACAATCATTGATTGAAAAGTTTGGACTTACAGCATTACTTGATCGTGCTTTTCGTAAGCTCTCTACAGGAGAAACCCGTAAAGTTATGCTGATCCGAGCATTATCTAGTAAGCCTGACCTATTGGTTCTTGATGAACCTTTCGATGGGTTAGACGCTGATACCTTGATTATGCTGCAAGAGCATCTTGCGTCTATTGTAGATACGGTTTCCATGGTAATGGTATTAAATCGCTTTGATGAAATGCCAGATTTTATTACTCATGTGGCCTATATAGAAAAAAGTGACTTAGAAAAAAACAACATGACAAAAGGTCGTTTAGCATTCACCATTGATCGAAGTGACCAAGTGGCTTTCAGTGAGTTGTACCAGTTGCTACATTTGAAGACGACAGATCTTACTGTTCCAGAAGCCGACTCAAATAATAAACTGCCAGAGCTAGACCCGAATCAGCCCTTGGTTCGCTTAAAAGACGTCACAATCAAATACGATGACGCAGTCATTGTCGATAAACTCAATTGGACAATTGAGCGTAACCAACATTGGCAACTCAGTGGGCCAAATGGCAGCGGTAAAACGTGCGTTCTATCGCTTATTACTGGCGATCACCCACAATGCTATGTAAATGATATTTTTGTGTTTGGTTTTCAGCGCGGCAATGGCGAAAGCATCTGGCAGATTAAACAATTTATCGGCTATGTTTCGACTGCTTTACAATGGGAATACCGCGTCAGCACCAGTTGCCGAAATGTGATTATTTCTGGCTTTTACGACAGCATCGGCATGTATTCCAAAGCCACCGATAACCAAAAGAAAATCGCCAACGAATGGCTCGAACTACTCGGCATGAAAGACCGTGCCGACCAGCCTTTTAACAAACTTTCCTACGGCGA
Organism: Marinomonas sp. GJ51-14; assembly: GCF_055808695.1. Taxonomy (NCBI): domain Bacteria; kingdom Pseudomonadati; phylum Pseudomonadota; class Gammaproteobacteria; order Oceanospirillales; family Oceanospirillaceae; genus Marinomonas; species Marinomonas sp. GJ51-14. Next base: position 411,007 of record NZ_CM147879.1, on the reverse strand, counting down.
CCAACGCTTATTGCTTATTGCCCGCGCCATGGTCAAACATCCACCGCTGCTGATCCTAGACGAACCTTGTCTTGGTCTAGACGACATGAACCGCCAACTCGTCCTCGCACTCATTGATAAAATCTGCCAAGGCTCAGAAACCACCGTTCTGTATGTGAATCATCATGCGGAAGACAAAATTAGTGGGATAGAGAATTATTTGGAGCTGGTGAGGAAACAGTAATATGAACGAATTATAATAAATAGAACCCCATGTAGATTATCTATAAAAGACGGATTTCTAACTTCTTCCCTAACGCAGAAGCGAATTTCTCTAATGTAGATAACTTCACATCTTCGGAGTGGTTTTCTATTCTTGAAATAGCGCTTTTTTGAGTGTGTAACTTTAAGGCTAAATCGTCTTGAGTTAAGCCCGCACTCTTTCTTGCCTCCTTGAGCAAGGCACCAAATTTAAAGGTTTGATAACCTTCTTCATAGCCATGAGAAAATTCACTATCTCTTGATTTTCGTTCTGCTACGTACTTTTTTAAATCACTCATATTCTTTTCCTCGCCAAATAGTCTTTACGACGACTCTCTGCGATCTTGATTTCTTTTAAGGGAGTCTTTTGGGTCTTTTTTTGAAAAGCATGGTTAAGAACCACCAAGTTATCGCCATCAAAAAATCCCAAGAAACGGAATATATTCCCGCCTACTTGAACCCCTTTATTTGAAAAAAACAGTCCAAATATCATCTGTGTTCACTAACTTTTTAAGGTAAGTGGATGGCACATAATTCAGCTCTTCAATCAATTGAAGCACCCAAGCAACTTTTTGAGCTTGTTTCCCTGATAGAGAATCTAAAAATTCGGCTATCGGAGATTTCCCATCATCCATGATGTAAAAATGTATATTCCTCATATTCCTCATATTTCCATGTTAACTTAAATGTGAACTTTTTCAACATTTAATATTCACTTTAATGTGAACTTTTAATTTATCATTCACTCATTCTGATCAACCGTTTTTTTACAGCAGTGACTCCCCTAAGAAGCAACATTCTTTCTATCCTTGATCTCTTCCAAGTATTCCGTTTAAATCTTTTTACATTCAATAAATAAGCAAGGACATGCTGTGGCGACCAATCAGGCTTTTACCAAAAACGAAGAATCAGAGCTAAGAAGAAGAATTGAGAAGCTTTCAGGTGAAAAGCAGGTCATGCTCGCTGCACGCTGTGCTTTGAGAGCCTTTCCTTTGTTAGCTTATACCTCGGAAAGTAATAAACCTTTTAGCTACTGGAGAGAAGAGGAAAGAACTAAGCATTTATTAGCGGTTTGGGAAGCTAATATAAATGTGTTTTGTAATAATTTCACCGCTTCCAATACTATTACAGAAACCAGTAACAGAGCGGCACAAGCAGCACAAGCAGCACAAGCAGCAAGCAATAAATCAGCCTTGGGGAAAGCCACCTTAGGAAGCAGTAATTTAGCTGGCTCTACCTTTTCTTTTAGCTCTATAGCCAATGCTGCCGCTTTCGCGAGTTCAGATACACTCCAAACCGTCATTTCGAGTACCGATGCCTATATAAATATGTCGAAAGAGTATCCTTATCTTCCTGATTTAAAACAAGAAATTTGGAAAGATCTAGAATTATTAGATTATTCTGATCTTGAGGATTTTGAATATAAACCTCTTTGGGAAAAACCAAACAATGAGTTTTTAAACTGGTTAAAGAATGAATTCCAGCAGGCATTTTTCACACAAGCACAACAAGAAGACGATTCTTCAAACGCTTTTCATATTTTAAGCGAAATTTGGTCTATTTATTCAGCTATATTTAATGGCTACTCTATTTGGGACGACCTTAAAAAGACCACCAGACAATTAAAGGAGTATTTCAATCAAAATAAAGAACTATTTTATGGAGAGAATAACAATAAGTTTTATGAAGAAGACGATAGTTTATTTTATAAAAAAACGAACTCAGAAACTACGAACACTAAAAGAATACAAGCTAACATTCAAACCATCGCAGGCTATCGACACAGCAGTCACCAACATTCAAATGAAGATACATTGAACCGTCAAGAACTCGTGAATGCATTAACAGCTGTACTGCAAGATAAGGATAATCAACACCATCAAACCATAGGTTTGTTAGGTCACTGGGGAATCGGCAAAACAACAGTTATTGAGTTATTAAAAACCTCTTTAAGCAAACCAAATAGAGACTCAAATATAGAATTTCTCTTTGCTGAATTTAATGCATGGGGATACGAGCATACCGATAATCTACAAGCGGGCATCGCTCAAGAAATGATCAAAGCGCTTTCAAGCATCGAACCGCTACCATGTTGTCAGAAGAAAGTTGATTGGAAAAACGCCTGTTGTTGGATACAAAACTGTCAGAAAAAGACCTACTGGCTATTAGCTAGAAGACCTTGGCTGACTCTTAGGTTTGCATGGAGTATTCATAGGTACAAATTTCTTATTCCATTATTTTTATTTATTTGTGCTTTGATTCCATTCTGGGCTCCAGAGTTAATAAAGAACACTTTCCAAGATTTTTTCAACATCCAAGACTCAGGTATAACATCTAGCTTTCCTTATGCATGGTTAATCGGTTTTCTTTACCCTGCATTAAAGAGTACCAAAACTTTATTTGCTGGCCCTCTCGCTAAAGAACTGTTGACCTATTTGAGGTTGCCTAATTACGGTGAACATTTAGGCACTATTCCTGTAATGCGAGAACATATTGAAAAGCTGACTAAAGTACGCTTAAAAGACAACCAACGTTTACTTTATGTGGTGGATGATCTAGACCGCTGTGGCCCCGAAGGCATTGTTAAGGTGATGGAAGCCGTTCGCATGGTGTTAGACCTGGACAAAGTTGTAGTGGTCATTGCCGTAGACCAACGAATTGCGCTGTCTGCCTTAGCTTTGAATTACAAAGATCTCGCCAGCCAACACCAGATTCAAAACCCTCGAATCATTGCCCGTGATTACTTATCAAAAATAATCCACCTTCCCATTGTGTTAACCACACCAGATGACGGCTCAATTTCTACTTACTTAGAACACATATGGAATAGCACTAGCACACAAGAAGACATTGTAGAAAGCAGTAACATTTCACCGCCCGAACAAAATGCAGACCCTGAAGTTTCCCCAAGTAACGACAATAGTTTTTCTTTAAACTCAGATAAAACCAAGAATCAAGAAGGGGTAATACCTTCTCAAGAAGAGATCACGACACAAGAAAAAACAGACAACATATCAAGATCTCAAAAACAGATTGAACGTTTAACTTCCGAGCAAAAAGCTGCATTTTTCCATTGGGTTAAACACTTCGAACTATCCAACCCTAGACAATTGAAACGGTTAAATAATACTTATAAGTTCTTGCGTAGTTTTTATGGCGAAGATGATATCCCAAAGGGGTTTAACATTGTAGAGCACAGTTTTCCTATGTTAGTGACATTATGTGCACTTGAGTATCTTAATAACCTTAATGACCTATCTATGAAAACCTCATTGTACCAACAGCTCATTAAAGGAGACACAGAAAAGCTAGACAAAAAAATGACTATATTAGTTGGCGGTTTAACAAGACAAAAGCGACTCAACACAACAATGCTAAAAGCTATCGAGCCCTTTGTTTTACCGGGTATTGAAGAAAATGAAAAAATGAAAGCGGAAAAATAAAACACTTCAACACTGAGCGAAGCTTCTCGTGCTTGCACGCCGGAGCGAGGTGTTGATGTGTTTTATTAAGGTGTTACTCAAACCCTCTTTTGTTTTTCAGGAAGCGTCAAACTACGAAGCCACCAAAAGGGGGGCTTAATCATAGCTTTGTTCTTCAAATTTGATTCCATATTTACTGAGTAACATTTCTTCTTGTTTTCCCTTCATGGATAAGCGCCCTTCATTCCAAATGGCGATGAGTTTTTGCCGTTGCTCAGAGGGAATTTTCTTCGAAAAAATAGGCATTTCAACCAGTTGTTTTTCTAAACCTGGACGAATGATTTGAAGTTCATCGTTTAGTTTTAATTGGTTTAAAATATATTGCAGAACGAGGTCATTATCAGCATATAAGTCGACTCTATTTTCCTTGATCATGTAGAGGATTCGATCGACCACATCATCATAACCGGCAACGACTTCAATAAAATTAGAATGATCTTGGTCGTCAATATAGTTCTGATAGTCGACACTCATTGAACTGTAATCCCAACCTGGGCCAGTGGCGATTCGTTTATTTTTTAACGATGAAATACCCTTATAACGCCATGGATCATTTTTTCTGACAACAAAAGCGGTGGGGTATGAAAAGGTTGCTTCAGCACCATAGACAAAACCATTTTCTGAGTTTTTGGAATAGAGATATTCTGGCAACATATCACAGAGTCCCTCTGCTACCATATCTAAACCTCTTGCCAGAGGTACCTCATAATATTCAGTTGTATAGCCTTTTTCTGAATATATTTGATCTAGCATATCAATCACAACACCGCGCTCTGAAGACGTTTCTGATGGAAACATAGTCATTGGTGGCCATTGGTCATAGCAGACTTTTAACGTTTCAGAATAGCCTGTATGAGCAATGCTGATACCTGCTAAAAAAAGCACAGTTAACATTCTATTTTTCAACACGGTCACGACCTTTATCCTTAGCGCCATATAGTTTCACATCGGCACGTTTAAAGAGTTCATCAATGGAATGGTCTGCTGGTTCCGATGAGCCAACACCAAGACTGACAGTGTAGGTGATGTTTTTCCCATCGATATCGAGTGTAGAGTCTGCTATTAGTTGTCTTATTTTATCTGCGATCTTAAAAGCACCATCAATATCTGTATCAGATAAAAATATGGCGAACTCTTCCCCACCAATTCGTCCAATAATATCAGATTTTCGTAACAGGCTTTGAAGAGTTTGTGTGAAATGTATGAGGACTTTATCGCCAGTAAAATGACCATAGGTATCATTGATTACTTTAAAGTGATCCAAATCCATCAAAATAAAAGATACGGGAGCCTTTCGACGTTGAGCGAGTAGTAATAGATGTTGTGCTGTTTCGAAAAAGCTTCCTCTATTCAACACATGAGTCAAAGAGTCTCTGGCTGCAAGTTCTTTTAGCTTTTCATTTAGAGTTTGCAACTCTTTAGTACGTTTTTCGACCGCTTCTTCCAGCCAATCTCGTTTGCTTTTTTCGTCTTCCAACAATCGCTCTCTATCAGTATGCATAGAAGAAAGCATGGTATTCATGTGCTCTTGGAGTTGGCTAAGTTCATTGTCTTCAGTATTCGATAGGTTAATTCTTTTACTTATATTTGGGCTTAGTTGGACTTCGTTTACCTGTGACATTAGCTCTTTCAAGGGAATGGCTAAATAACGATTGAATGCCCATATAAACAGACAAAATAAAACGGCTAATTTTATGATTGCGGTTATTGCGATTAATAAAAAACCGAATAAGACTCGATCTAATACCACTCCTGATGAGGAATAAAGAACAAGTTTTCCTAGTGCAATAGTCTCTTCATTTAGAGTCCAATTTAACTCGGATTTTGTATCAAAAATAGATAAAGGGGCTGATTCTGAGTGGTAAGACCTTTTAGAAACAATAATGTTATTATTTTCGTCAAAAACATCGACCCCTTCAATAATTGGCATTTTTACAAGCCCAATTATTAGAGCATCGAGTTGGTTCTGGTTGTATTGCCACAAGCTGGTTGAAATAGGGGCGCGAACTGTTTCCTCTAACTGTTTCAGCTCATTTAGTATTGAGTCCTGTGTTTTTATATATTCGCCGAAAAATTGTACGCTTGTGATTAAAAAAGTGACGCCCAAATAGATGAAGAAGATAACACTCATCATTTTCTGGGATAGATTGTTTGGACGAATGAAATTTACAAACATTTGTATCCCCCTTTTTAGCGTTTACTTAAAATTAAGCTTTTTAAGTCACTTTCAAGTCTAATGGAATACACTGAATAAGCTACTTATAATTGGGAATTATCAACTTATATTGACCATTTCGAACCATTAACAAGTGTTTTGTACGAAAATGCAGAGATTTTAAATTGTATTTAATAAGCCAAGCTTATAGAAAAAATGAACCACCTTTCTATTTATGCTGGCATAAAATTGAGAAAAAGCTAGCTTAATGGGCTAGCTTTTCATTTAACGAGTCTACTTTAACGATAGGTATTATTTTTTTTAGTACTATTCTTATTTTTTATCTAAAGCGTAAGTTCTCTTTAGATAGTTGATCAACAGAAGTTTTACCCATTAACTTCATGTCTCGTTCTAGTTCTGATCGCATTAATCCTAATGCACGTTCAACACCGGGCTGTCCTGCAGCAGCGAGAGGGTATAAATACATGCGGCCTATGCCGACAGCTTTTGCACCAAGAGATAAGGCTTTCAATACATGGGTGCCGCGTTGTACGCCGCTGTCGAAGATTACATCAATTTCATCGCCTACTTCATCGACAATTTCCGCTAGCTGATCAAACGAGCTGCGTGAACCATCTAACTGACGTCCACCGTGGTTAGAAATGATGACGCCAGTACAGCCAATTTCCACGGCTTTGCGCGCATCTTCTCGGCTCATTATGCCTTTTAAACAAAACTGTCCGTCCCAAAATTTCACCATTTCTGCTACGTCATCCCAGTTCATAGAAGGATCGAGCATGTTGGTAAAGTAATCACCAATTGACGTTGCGCCATTGCCCATATCAACGTGTTCATCTAGTTGCGGCAAGCTGAAAGGTTCGTGTGTTACATAGTTAATGCCCCACATAGGTTTCAATACAAATTGCAGCATGCCTTTCAAATTCAATTTAAAAGGAATCGAAAAACCTGTTCGTAGGTCTCGTTCACGATTGCCGCCAGTGATGGAGTCGACCGTTAGCATCATTACTTGTACGCCTGCGTCTTTTGCTCGTTGCATCATGGCACGATTTAATTCGCGGTCTTTATGAAAGTAAAACTGATATACCTGAGGCGTGTTGGTTTGTTGAGCTATCTCTTCCATGCTGACAGTGCCAAGAGAAGACACACCAAACATTGTGCCGTATTTCTCTGCTGCTGCCGCCACAGCTCGTTCACCTTGATGATGAAATAAACGTTGTAAAGCAGTAGGAGAACAGTAAACCGGCATGTCTAGTTTTTGACCCATAACAGTGACAGAAAGATCTACGTCTTTTACACCGGTTAATACGCTAGGTACTAGGTCACAAGTTTCAAAGGCAGCGGTATTACGTTTATATGTGGATTCATCGTCAGAGCCACCATCAATGTAATTAAAGATCGGGCTAGGTAAACGCTTCTTAGCCAAGGTCCGAAAATCATGGAAATTATGACAGTCTTTTAGTCGCATTATGGTGTCCTTATTTTTTTAGTTGTTAATTTGGTGAATCCAATCACTACTATAGTCCGAGATTGATTTATAATAAATACGACACAAAGTAATAAACTCTTTCTTAAAACGGTGCAATTAAATTGAACTCAGCAGATTTAACTCTTTTTGTTTATGTGGCCGATACAGGTTCTTTTAATAAGGCTGCTCAGCTTGCCGAACTGTCTACACCTGCCTTGAGCAAAAGAATTAGCCGTCTTGAGCAAGACCTTGGAGTGCAGTTAATTCATCGTACAACAAGGCGGCTTAGTTTGACGGAAGCAGGGGAGAGTCTTTATGTTCATGCTAAAAATATAGAAGGCCAAGTGAGTGATGCCATTGCTTCAGTATCGGCTTTCAGCCATGGGGTTAGTGGTAATATAAAAATTTCTGTACCAACCATTTCTGGCGAGCTGTTATTGGCAGAAGCCATTGCTGAATTTTGTCAAATGTACCCAAATATCACGGTTGATATGCGCCTTGAAAATGACTTTGTTAACTTGGTTGAAGAAGGCTTAGACCTGGCGGTTCGAACGGGTAAGTTGGAAGACTCTAGCTTGATTGCCAAGCCGTTAATTCAATCAAATTGGGTTGTGTGTTGTTCGCCAAGTTATATTGAGAAACACGGTGAAGTAACTAGTCTTGATGCTCTCAAAGAGCACAACTGTCTTGCTTATACCTATCAGGCGCAAGGCTCGTTTGATTGGCGTTTCGTTAAGAATGAGATAGGCAAAGATTCGATAGAAGAGAGTGTTCGCATTAGTGGTAGTTTAGCGACCAACAATGCTCAAGCATTACGTAAAGCCGCATTGGCAGGTTTTGGTATCGTCTATGTACCACGTTGCTGCGTCTATGAAGATTTACAGAAAGGTACCTTGCAGGCCATTTTAACGGACTACAAGCCAAGACAACTTGGTGTCTATGCAATTTATCCTTTAACCAAGTATTTACCTGAAAAATTAAAGTTACTCATAGGGCATATTAGGCAGGCTTATCAAAACAAGAAAGAATATTTTTGACGTTCTTGATTGCTGAAATAATTATTTTTTTAATAGATGATAGTTGGCACAATTCTTAGAAATATTGCCATTTAAGGCGTTAATCAAATTATCTACTGCGCACGTCACCATGGCCAAGCGTGTCTCTGCTGTGGCTGAACCTATGTGTGGGAACACAACTGCGTTGTCCATTTTGCATAAAGGTGAACTTGCTGGTAATGGTTCAACCTCGAATACATCTAGTCCTGCCGCACGAATGACGCCATTTTCTAACGCAGCTATTAAAGCAGATTCATCAATGACTTTACCGCGTGATCCGTTAATGAAAATAGCGCTTTGCTTCATCATAGCAAATTCAGCCTTACCAATTAAACCTTCCGTTTCTGTTGTTAAAGGTGTCATAACACAAACAAAATCAGATGTTTTGAGTAGCGACGCCATGTCCATGTAAGTGGCGTTAAAGTTTCGCTCTGCGTCTAGTTTTTTGCTGCGATTACTGTATTGAATCTTCATATCAAAACCGAGGTGAGCACGTTTTGCAATGGCATAACCAATGCGGCCCATGCCAATGATGCCTAAAGTCTTACCATGAATATCCATCCCGAAATGGTCTTCACCAATGCTTTTCGTCCAGCGTCCTTCGCGAACCATGTTAGACAATTCTATCGCTCGACGGGCAGTACACATGATAAGAGTGAAAATAGTGTCGGCGGTGGTTTCATTGAGGACACCCGGAGTGTGCATCAAGGGAATATTACGTTTTGCTAAATAAGCCAGATCGTATTGATCGGTTCCGACTGAGATAGTGGAGGCTGCTTTGAGTTTTGGTGCTCGTTCTAAAGTGCTTGAACTCATATCAGCACTAGCCCCAATGAGTCCTTCGGCCTCAGAAAGTGCAGTGAAAAAAGTCTCTTGATTTAGTGCATTAATTCCATCGAATTGAATGACATCAAATTGTGCTTGAAGTCGTTTTAATTCCTGTTCAGGGATTGGCTTGTACAAAAGTACTTTTTTCATCGCGTTGTCTCTATCCGAAACCTTTCGAAGGTTAGTTTGCTTCTAAGCTTTCAAGCTTGGCTCTGGTTGGTAAACCTTCGCTATCACCGCGAACCTGGACAGTAATAGAGCCCAACAAGTTGCCTCGTTTCGCTGCTTCAGGAATAGATTTACCATCAAGTAATGCAGATATTACACCAACAGCGAAGCTGTCGCCTGCACCAACAGTGTCTACTACTTTTACAACTGGGAAGCCTGCAACTGTGCCTGATTTTCCATCAATTGTTTTGTAATAAGCACCTTCACTGCCTAGCTTAACAATAACGGCTTTCACACCACGAGCTAAATAAAAATCAGCAATCGTTTCTGGCTCGTCACTTCCCATCAATATTTTACCTTCTTCAATGCCAGGTAAAACCACGTCACTTGCGAAAGCAAGTTCGTTGATTGTCGAAACCATTGTTTCAGCATCAGGCCATAGTGATGGTCTTAGGTTAGTATCAAATGTCACGCTACAGCCTTGTTGTTTAGCAAAGCTCAAAGCTTGTTGAACAGCTTCCCGCATTGAACTAGAAACGGCCGCAGCAACACCGGTTAAGTGTAAGTGAGTACCTGCTTTAAAAAGACCAACATCAATATCATCTGCACTTAATGTAGAAGCCGCAGAGTTACGACGGAAATATTCGACAGCAGGATCACTGCCGTCGGTTTGGTTGGTTTTCATCATAAAGCCCGTTGGGTGCTCTGCGCTTTCAGAAATCCACTCCGTACGAATATTATCTTTACTGATGGCTTTTTTGACAAACTGACCAAAGCAATCCGTGCCGACTTTGCTTACGTAGGTAGATTCAAAACCCAAACGAGCCATACCAATTGCTACATTGACTTCGGCGCCAGCTAAAGAGCGGCTAAATTCTTCTACGTCAGCAAGATGGCCTGGTGTTTTCGCAACAAACAGCGCCATTGCTTCGCCTAGAGTTACAAAAGATTGTGTTTGGTTGTTTTGCATAATGCTTTATTCCTATTAGATATTATTATTTTGCACTGGGCGTTATTCGTTTCTTAATGTGATTAATGACCGTCATCAGCAAAGATAAAAGAGAGAGCAGTATAGACTAAGTCTAATACTCAGATCTATTGACTAAAAGATATCATGGGAACGATTCCAAGCATAGTCAGGTAAAGTCAAATTAGTTTGTATTTTATACAAAAAATTCACTCAGTTATAAGTTATTTTTAATATTCGTTGATTTAGGTGGACTGACGAATAATCAGTTCTGCTGGCAATTGGATATGTTGTGGCGGCTCCTCGTTACCCTGAATTCTGGCAAGTAGACATTCACCAGCAGTTTGACCTATTAATGTGGTTGGCTGCTTCATAACGGTAATGCCACCTTCAAAAAGTTGCGCCCATTCTGGATCATCGATACCAATTAAACCTATGTCAGAACCAACACGAACGTCGAGATTTTTTAGTGCTTTGGCGACTAATAGAGTGGTTGCGCTATTGGTTGTAAATATGGCTTTTTTACGGTCTGAATGGGTTTCTAAAAAGGATTTAATGACCTCTACGTGAGCACTCTCGCTCATTCGTTCTACTTCAATAATATCGCAAATAATGTCTTTGTTTTTTTGGGAAAATGCCTTAATGGCATCAATTCGAGCTTGCCGAGGATCAATGATGATAGATTCAGTAATAACAAGAATCGATTCATAGGACTTAGCTTTTAAATGTTCGGCTGCTTCATTCACAGCAGCTTCGTTATTTAATCCAACAGAGTCAAACCCAAGAGAGGTGTTAATACGGTCAATAAGTACGAGTGGGCAAGTGAGCTTATTTAGATTGTCAATTTGCTCATTTACCATACCGGCTGTATTGATAATGATACCGTCTACCCTGTGTGCTTCAAGTAAATCTAAATAGCGCTCTTGCAGCTCTTTTTCATTGTCTGTGTTGCACACCATTAGCATGTAGCCTTCGCGTCGGCAAACTTGTTCTATGCCTTGGAGTACATCGGTCGAATAAGAATTGGTCACATCGGCAAACATTAAACCGATTAATTTCGAATGACCTGCTCTTAACATTCGCGCTGAATGATTTGGGCGAAAATCCAAGTGAGCGATGGCTTCGGTAATTTTTTCACAGAGTTCTTTTGATAATTTATCTTGTTCGCCGTTTAGGTAGCGGGAAACACTCGTTTTGCCGACTTTTGCGTACTTCGCAACATCTGAAATGGTTGTGAAATTTTTATTTTTTTCTTCAGCAATGTCTTGTCTCTTCATTTAATAGGAGTAAATAATGCTCTATTAGGAGCAAGTATATAGGTAGGTTTTTTCTTGTACTGTAAACTATGATCCTAGTAGGGCGCAATTACGTCATAGTGACGGAGTCTTGCCTCTCTTTCTTAACAGGCTGCCTTTTGACAGCAGGAGCATTATGAAAATTTTCAGTTGCCAGCAGTGTGGACAAACCGTTTTATTTGAAAATACATATTGTGAGCAGTGTTCGTCCCCTTTGGGTTTTTTACCAGAGCAGCTGGTTATTAGTGCCTTAAAATCAGTTGATAATACTTGGTATGCCATGGCGGATAAATCGATCCCTGCCAAGCGTTGGTATTATTGCGAGAATCATCAGCATAATGTGTGTAATTGGTTGGTAGAAGAGGGAGGGAGTTCATTTTGTATGGCATGCGATTTGAATCGTCATATACCTCATCTAGGGCAAATAGAAGAGCGTCAAGCCTGGCAACAATTGGAGTTTGCTAAACATAGACTTGTGTATTCCTTATTGCGCCTCAAGTTGCCTTTGATAAACAAACAAAATGCACCTGAAGAAGGTTTGTCGTTCGACTTTATATCAGAAAATAATGTTGTTCCTGAAGATGCGAATGCCATGACAGGCCATGCCTCTGGTCAAGTGACCATCAATGCTGCGGAAGGAAATGCAGTAGATCGAGAGCAAATGCGAGAAGATATGAACGAATCATATCGAACTGTTATTGGCCATTTTCGGCATGAAATTGGTCATTACTATTGGGATCAATTAGTGTTTACAGACAAACAAATATTGGCTGACTTTAGAGCGCTTTTTGGCGACGACAGTATTGATTATGGTAAAGCCTTAAAAGCGCATTATGAAACGCCGAATGCAGAATGGAATAAGAATTTTGTGAGTGTGTATGCGTCCTCTCATCCATGGGAAGACTGGGCCGAAACATGGGCTCATTACATGCATATTGTGGATACTTTAGAAACAGCGAGTGACCTAGGTTTAAGTTTTCAGCCTGTTGGTTCTAATCGACAAAATTTAGCAATCATGGTGAATATTGACCCGTATAACCACGATAATTTTGATGAAATTTTAGCTCAATATATACCGTTAACATTCGCTGTAAATAATTTGAATCGAGGCATGGGGCAACCGGATTTATACCCTTTTATTCTGGTGCCTGCTGTGCGTGAAAAGTTGGCTTTTATTCATCGATTATTACGTGCTCGTTCGAATTAATTTGAATGGCAGTTCGGTGACGGCACTTATTCATAGCTGTAAAGCGGATGATCCGTTATTATGCCCGTTAATAGGAGCAGGTAAGCCTGCCTTCTAACATTTAATTTTTTAGGACCCTAATGAAAAAGACATTTGAATTATCTCACCCAAAAATCGCTTACCCTCGTTTAATTGAGGCGACAAAAAGCGAAGTGAAAAAATACCTTAAGCGAGAGCGCAACAAAGCCTTGCCTGAATACGCCGATTTTTGGGGCTTTGATTGCAAGTTTGGCCAAAATGAAGAAACGGCTGAAGTGATTCATGTTGCTCAGATAAATGAAAAAATCAGCTTTGCCGAAAGCCAAGAATGGTCAGCATTCTACTTAGAGATTTTAGCTACGCCAGCTCAACGTACTAAACGCCCATTTTCAGAGTCAGAAGGTGATGACAGTGAAAATGATTATGTTGAAAGTGAAGGTGAGTAAAAACAAACAGATTTTTTAAAACAGTGTAGTCTGCAGGAACACATAAAAAGCCCTTTAAAAAAGGGCTTTAAGTGTATTGTTTTTAATAAAGTAATGGCTAATTAAAAGTGTAGCCGACAGTCAGAGCAAAGTTAGAACCATCAACAGTATCATTAATCTCAAATGATGTAGTTCCTGATTCTGTTCCTCCACTATATTCAATATTAGTATAGCTGAAACCAACTTCAATACCTGATGAGAAGGTTCTGTTTGCTTCAATAATAAAGCCTAGAGCATTGCTATAATCTACTCTTTCATAACCACTTCCAGTTACTATGAGTTCATATGACGGGCTTAAATGATAGGTTAAGCCGGCTCCATAAGTGTATGATCCCGTTTTTTTCATTAATAAAAAACTAAGAGGAATTCTAGAAAATGATTCTTCTGCATTAGTGTAAACTTTTGACTGGTTTGCGCTACTGATGGCTATTTTGCCATATACATCTCCAAATAATGTCGGAGTGTTTACAAATGCACCTAATGCAAGGTGATCCCCAGCAGGCATTGTCGTTATAGTTGTTTCTGTTTCAATCAGAGTTGCTCCACCGAAACCAGCACCACCTTGTATACCAAAACTGTATTCACTTGCATTTGCTAGTGTTGAACTAGCGACCAAAGATATTACTAATCCTAATTTAACTAATTGCATATAATTCCCTATTCATTATGAATGCTTAAATGTAATTAAATATAACGAAGTGTAATTTTATGTAAATTTTAGATAAATGAAAAGCTTTTATAAGAATCAGTTTCGATGAATCAATGATTTATAATTAATATTGAATTAGCCATATAATAGACGACTGACTTAATTAAGGTGAGGCTTACTTATATCAATATAAATTAGGAGAGAATATCGGACTTAATAAAGCTTTCAAGTTTTAAAAATTAAATCTTTACTAGAAAGCAATATTGATTGAAAGAATTAGGGCGTTTAACGATAACCTTGAGCTTGTAGGGTAAACAAGTGTGCATATTGCCCCTGTTGAGCCAATAATGCTTCATGAGTACCACGCTCTTTGATTTCTCCATGCTCCATGACAATGATTTCATGGGCGAGACGAACAGTAGAGAATCGATGGGAAATTAGAATCGCCATTTTATCTTTGGTGTGTTCTTGAAAATGTTCGAATATATTGGCTTCTGCTTGAGCATCCATTGCTGCTGTTGGTTCATCGAGCACTAGAATATCAGCTTCTTGTCGCATAAAAGCCCGCGCTAAAGCGATCTTTTGCCATTGCCCGCCAGAGAGTTCTTGCCCGCCTTTGAACCAGCGTCCTAACTGTGTGCTATATCCACTTTCTAATTGATCGATAAAATCTGTGGCCTTGCCAAGTTCGGCGGCTTTTTTCCAACCAGACTCATCATCGAATCTATCGTTATCTCCAGCACCGATATTTTCACCAAGGATAAACTGATAACGTACGAAATCTTGAAAAATTACCCCAACACGTTTTAACAGTGCCGTTTCATCCCATTTTAATAAATCCAAACCGTCTAGTAATATACGACCTTGGGTTGGATTATAAAGACGAGTCAGTAGTTTTATTAGAGTCGTTTTCCCTGATCCATTCTCACCAACAATCGCAAGGCTATTCCCTGGCCTTATGTGTAAGTTAATATTTGATAAGGCTGGTATGTTACTACCTGGATATTGGAAAGATACTTGTTCGAAACGAATGCCATCATTGGGTTTTGGCCCAACAGTTAAACCTGTTGTCGAAGAGGGCGTTTCTTGTTCTAAATATTCATAGAGATTGGACAGATACAAGTTATCTTCGTACATACCACTGATGGCTGTAAGAGAGGCAGATACAGCGCTTTGACCTTGTTTGAAAAGTAATAAATACATGGTCATTTGACCTAATGTAATAGCACCAATAATGGTGTCACTGACGATCCAGCCATAAGCACCATAAAATACCAAAGTACTAATAACGCCTAAGATAAAGCCCCAACTTTCCCGACGAAGAATCAGTCGTTTACTTTCTTTAAAAAGTTTATGAAAGATGTCTGAATAACGTTTTAGAAAACGCTCACCTAATTGATAAAGGCGGACTTCTTTTATGTTGTCTTCCCGTGCTAATAGGGTTTCTAAATAATTCTGTTGACGGACTTCAGGAGAGCGCCAACGAAACATCAGAAAAGCATCGCCAGAAAACTTAGCTTCAGCAATAAACGAAGGTAAGGCACCGCAAACAAGCAGTACCAAAGCCCAAGGGGAAAAATGCCAGAGCAGAATAGCAAAGCTTGATAAAGAAATCGCATTTTGCAGTAAGGCGAATGTTTTATTGACCAAGGCCAGTGGACGACTGGAAGCTTCTCGGCGTGCGCGAACTAACTTGTCGTAAAACTCAGAATCTTCAAAATGCGATAAAGTCAGATTTTGTGCTTTTTCTAAGATCAGCATGTTTACTTTCTGACCTAATAACCCTTGTAGAATCGCTTGCTGAGCCGTGAGTGCCCGTTGTGCTGCAGCAATAATCAGCACTAAAATTCCTTCCAGTACCACATAGTTTAAAGCGGTTTGATAATGCAGAGTCTGGTCTTGCTTATAGGTTTCCATGGCGGCAAGCACCGCATCAACAATCAGTTGTCCCACATACGCCATGGCTGCAGGTAAGACACCAGCAATCAACGTCGCAATCGCTAATCCTATGGTTAATGCAGGAGACGTTTGCCAAACCAATTCAATTGCACGACGGCTGTAACGGAAAACACCTAACATATTTTTGTCGACAGAGTTTTTAGGCGAGGCAGCAGGCTTCATGGATGACCTTCTGATAGTTTGGTTATGAGGTAGTAAATATTATAAGGCAATGCTCATATTTTTAGCTATGTAAACCATGTTTAACAATATGTTAGTGGCTTAATAGGCATGAAGGATTTTGATATTAGGAAGGGAGTGAAGAGAAGCATAGGCAAAGCAGCTTTGAACTTTTGCTTCTCTTCAATTTTTAGCTTTTCTTTATAAAACTAGCCACGAAATAAACTGGATGACCCCAATAATTAATCCAACTAAGAGCAAAATAATAGTGCCATTAACGAAGTATTTCAGACGTTTGTAAGCTTTTCTGTTGGTTTTTTTGAGTTCCTTACTTTTTTGTAAAAGAGGCGCTACAGATTTAAATATTCTATTCGCCAAGCCGCCTTTGTCTTCATTGGTATTAGGTACAACTGAAGCTCTCATTAGAATTTTGTAACAGAAGTTAATGATTTTACCGAAGATATTAACAGGGCGATTAAAGTCACACATTAAGATGAGTCGACTTTGCTCTGTGTTGTTTTTTACAAAGTGTATGTAGGTTTCATCAAACAAAAGATCTTTACCATCGCGCCATGAGTATTGCTCGCCATCAATGTTGATAAAACAATCATCACTGTTTGGTGTCTCTAGGCCCAAATGGTAACGCAGAGAGCACGCAACAGGATCAAGGTGGCGAGTGAGTTCTGAGTTAGCTGGCATAAAGGCAAACATTGCACCATTGATGTTTTTAACTTTACTAAGAATTTCAACGGTTCTTGGGCAACGATTTTGTGCTGATGTATGAGTATAGCCATACCATTTTAGATAAAACTTTCTCCAGCCATATTTATGGAAGGTTCTGAAACCAACGTCATAATAGGCATCAGAGCCGAGGGCGTTAATGCTTTCTAATTCGCCTTCCTGTTGAAGCGCCAGGGCTTCATCACGAATGACTTCCCAGTTTGCTCTTAGCTCATCTAAGTCTTTGTATTGAAGGGTATCAATAATAGGGCGGCGAACTTTCTTATTTGAAAATAAATATAAAAGACAGTTAAGTGGCGCAAAAATAGGCCAGCCCTTTCTAAGGTATTCTGTCCACGATACGTAGCGAGTATTACCTCGATAAGTGTAAATATAAAACATAGAGCAAGCGCTGAAGACAGCGATAACTAGCAACATAACTGCAATATTCATTTTAAGAATCCGTATCCTTACTAAGTTTTTACTTAGTATTTACTAAAATGAATGGAATGTGAACAGTATTGAGTTAATGTTTTAAGAGAAAAGCGATACTGCGTTATGCAGCATCGCTTTCGATTATGTCATCGCTTTCATCTTGATCGAACAGGACTATATTTTCCTCTTCTTCGTATAAGGTTTCTTCGTCCGGCTCTATGATTAAATCTTCTAACGGTTTTTTTGGTGCCGCGTCTGCTAAATCAAGTTGTTTAACAGAGTCTGTTTCTTTGTTATTGATCTTTTTTGATTTCGATGTGTTTTTCTTCTTTGATCCTAAAGCATCTAAAAGCGCGTCTTTGTTCTCTGCGAGATACATAGATAAGGCTTCTTTTTGATTCTGATCACCAGCTAGGTTGCTTTGATCCAAAATTGAATAAAGCATTTCTGCTGTGTCTAATAACTTATCGTACGCATCAGCATCTGCTTTTGAAATAAAAGTCATTTTTTCGATTCCATCGCGTTCTACAACATATTGAATAACTACAGGCATAACCCACCTCGTGAGAAAATAATACTGTATGAATATACAGTATTATTTTTTGTTTTGTCTAGTGCTTTTATTTGTTGAACGCTGTAATGCTTGTTAAAGTGGCGATCCAGAGAAAGGAACAGGTTTTATGCAATTTGATTTTTCCCAATTAGATTTATCTATCATTACAGATCATGTTGAAGTGGCATTAACCATTGCTTGGGCTTTGCTGTTTTATATTGTGCGTCGTTATACGAAACGTTTAATTCGTTTAAATCAAAATATTGAGCACGATAAAAAACGTCAACGTATCAATACAGTCGATAATATTTTTAACCTTTTTTTGGTGGTTGGCTTCATTTTAATTTGGTCATCTGAGTTACAAAATATCGCCATTTCTATTGCTGCTTTTATGGTGGCTTTGGTTATCGCAACAAAAGAATTTATTGCCTGTATTGTTGGTGCCTTTTATCGCGCTAGCACGCGACCTTATCAAGTTGGCGATTGGATTCGTATTGCTAACTATGAAGGCGAGGTAACAGACAGTGACTGGCTTTCTACGACTTTATTTGAAGTAGACCTAAAAGGAGGAAGTTACGCCTATACAGGGCGAACCACGGTTGTTCCAAATAGTGTGCTCTTGGTTCATACAGTACAAAACCTAAACTACATGCGTCGTTATGTGACTCATACCTTTTCTATTTTACGCAATACCGATACGGTGAATCTGTTTGATATTAAAGAACAAATTTTGGCCAATATACGTGAATATAGCGAGCATTTTCATGAGGTGGCGATTCGTTATAACAGTCTTATTGAGAAGCGCTTGGACATTAATATTTCTGGGCCAGAACCGCGTGTTCGGATCACCACAACCCAAGATGGCTATAACGTATTTACAGTCTCATTGTTTTGCCCGACAGATGAGGCTGTAGTGATTGAACAAAAGGTCACCGAAGACTTTATGCGGATTTGGTATGAACGTTGTGAGTTAAATAAACAACAGAGTAAATGATAAAAATGAAAATATCGCAGAAACTTGCTCTCAGTGTTTTATTATTCGGTTCTTTACTTTTAACGGGTTGTAATAGCTTCCATATTAGTGAAGAAGAGTTGAATCAAGAAGTTGAAAAACGGCTTGAAGGACTACAGAACAATCAAATTGATCTAACTTTAGAAGGTAATACATTAAATTTAGATTTATTAGTTAGGTCTGCTGATATTCAATTAACCGAGCGTGATGGCGGTTTAGTGCTGGTAGATCTTGTCTCTGATATGACAGGTCAACTAACAGCATTTGGACAATCGTTTTCGATCACAACACAGTTAAAGCCGTCCTTTGAATCTGGCGTTCGCCTTGAAGAAAATCGCGTCTATTTGGTCGCTCCAAAAATAACGTCGATAGATATTGAAGGGTCAAATTTTAATGAGCAAATTCTTCGTTCGACACTGGGTTCACTGCACGATGATTTTGAAAAAGCATTGGTTCAGTATTTTGATGAAAATCCTGTGTATGTACTTGATCACTCACCATTTGAAAAAAGTACAGCTTCTTTCGTAAAAAGCATCGTCATCACGGAAGGCGCGTTGGAATTTTCTATTTTTTAGCATGGTTCTGATTTTCTAGCGCTTTTTCTATCGCACTGCTTCCGGCATTTTTTCTAGGTAACTTTCCATACTGCCTTTATAATGCCGCGATAAAATAAGCAGTATTGCTTAATCAATGAATTTTAAAAAAAGGAAACTGCCATGTCGATTGCAGACAATCAAGTCGTTCAATTTCATTACACTTTACGCCACGGCGAAGAATTACTAGAAACCTCTGCGGGTAAAGAGCCAGCGGCTTATCTTCATGGTCACGGCAATGTTATCCCCGGCCTTGAGAAAGCTATGGAAGGTAAAGAGGTTGGTGCTGAATTTGAAGTGACTGTGCCTAGTGTAGATGCTTATGGCGAACGCCATGAAGACCGTACACAACAAATGCCGATCAAACATTTGCAAGGCGCAAAACGTTGGAAAGCCGGCATGGTCGCTATGGTTCAAACGGATAAAGGTATGCGCCAAGTGACGATTATCAAAGCAGGCTTGAAGCACGCGACAGTGGATTTGAATCACCCATTGTCAGGAAAAGATCTGACATTCAACATTGAAATTGTTGATGCCCGTGAAGCAACCAATGACGAAATCGCTCATGGTCATGCCCATGGTGTAGGTGGTCATCACCACTAAGAGACCTTTGCTCGGTGCGTCGAGCAAAAGCCTCACTCAGTATTATCTTTAAAGCCTCTGTTGCGTTCGACGTAACAGGGGCTTTTGTGTATTTAGGCTAGTGAGGCAAGAACTCAGTGTTTTTGATTTGAATCACCTTGAGATGTAAATATTTACTAATTAATAAGAATCGTTATCAACTGACTTGACAGATCCCCTGTTCGCATACATATTGATAATAGTTATCATTTGTATTTTATTAAGGGGAAAACAATGACTCGCTATTTGGTGCCATTTTCAATGCTTGAACAAACCATCCAGGCGGGTCAATGTGCAGACTCACCTGAAGTGCTCTATCATTATTTAAAACTAACCGAAGAGTATGCTGAACGGCTTAGTATTACTGACGCTGTGCTACTGCATCAGCGAGTATTTAATGTGTTGCTCGACACCGTCTGTGACACCAATCTTGCTCCTCACTGGCGTCAAACCTGTCTGGATAAAGTGTATTTACCTTTATCGCAACTCAAGCGCTTAATCGTTACCTATCAAGACGCGCGCAGCTATTTCAAAATGGAGCATAGTCTTCGCACCTTGAGCCATTATTTCATTTCTTCTTTTGAGTAATAAGGACACGATTTAACAATGAAAATGCGTATTGAAAAAGACAGTATGGGTGAATTAGATGTACCTGAAAAAGCCCTTTACGGGGCTCAAACTCAAAGAGCCATAAACAACTTTCCAATTAGCGGTGAGACACTTCCTGAAGCTTTTATTCGTTCTCTCATACTAATTAAAGCGGCTGCAGCGCGTGCTAATGAATCCCTTGAATGCTTAACTCCCGTTGTTTCTAAAGCAATCCAAAATGCCTGCGATGAGTTATTAGACAGCGATAACATTATGCAGCACTTTCCTGTGGATGTTTTCCAAACAGGGTCTGGCACCAGTACCAATATGAATGCAAATGAGGTCATCGCTACATTAGCCAGTGCCTATAATGGCTCGACAGTGAGCCCGAATGACCATGTGAATTTTGGCCAAAGCAGTAACGACGTTATCCCAAGCGCCATACACGTGAGTGCAACACTAGAGTTAACAGGGCATCTATTGCCCGCTTTGACTCATTTGCGCGATACCATTATTGAGAAAGGTAACTCACTAGCTGATTACACAAAAACAGGCCGGACTCATTTAATGGATGCCATGCCGGTTCGATTTGATCAAACTTTCCACGCGTGGGCGGCTCAGTTACAGGACAATATTGATAATCTACATTATTTAGAAAGCAAAACGACTCAGCTTGCACAAGGCGGCACCGCGGTTGGCACAGGCATTAACGCTGACCCTAAATTTGCCGCCGCTTTTGCGAAAGAACTGTCCGATTTAACCAAGGTGACCTTCACTCCGGGCAAGAACTTCTTCGCTCTGATTGGTTCACAAGATACGGCCGTTGCCTTGTCTGGTCAGTTAAAAGCGGTTGCTGTGACTTATATGAAAATTGCCAATGATCTGCGTTGGATGAACTCTGGTCCACTGGCGGGCTTAGGTGAAATTACATTGGAAGCCTTACAACCTGGTTCATCTATCATGCCTGGCAAGGTAAACCCAGTGATTCCAGAGGCAACGGCGATGGTTGCAGCGCAAGTCATTGGTAATGACGCCGCGATTACGATTGGCGGCCAATCCGGTAATTTCGAATTAAATGTCATGTTACCCATGATAGCTAAGAACCTACTAAACAGCATCAAGTTATTGGCAAACAGTGGTCAATTGTTGGCGGATAACGCCATCGCTACCTTGACGATCAACGAAGCTAAACTCAATGAAGCATTGCATCGAAACCCTATTTTGGTAACTGCGCTGAATCCGATAATTGGTTACGGGAAAGCCGCAGAAATTGCCAAAAAAGCTTATAAAGAAGGGCGTCCAGTTGTAGATGTCGCAGAAGAGAATACAGACTTAAGTCGTGAAGAATTGTTGGCTCTACTTGATCCTGCCAAACTCACTCATGGAGGCTTATAAAGACTAGGTCATTTTCACTTTACTTTTAGTTTAGATATATTAATATATCTATTACCACTTACCCTTCTTCCACGCGTGGCATTGCGACCCCTGGAGCTGGGCGAAAAGGCCGACGCAAGTCGGCTTTTTCATATCTATAAATGGACTTATAGAGAGTGCACTTCTATTGAAAACTCGAATTTATATCGATGGCTATAATCTTTATTATGGATGCTTAAAGCATACTCCCTTCAAATGGCTAGATTTAGTCACTCTTTTTGAAAAACATCTCTTTGCTCGTTCTGGTGCACCTTATTCATATCTTGATGAATGTCAGGGCATTAAATATTTCACTGCTGATATTAATGATAAAGTTGCACACGATGAAAATTCATTAAAGGATCAGTTGAGCTATCATGCAGGTTTACAGAATTATTGTGGTAAAAAACTGGATATTATCAAAGGTAATTATTCGGTAGACCAAGCAAATTATCCGCACGTAGACTTCTCCCAAAATGGGCAAGAGCTAGCTCCAAGAAATTGCCATAAAGTTAGAGTTTGGAAACTTGAAGAAAAGCAGAGCGATGTAAATATCGCAGTTGAAGCTCTTTTTGACGTAATGAATGATGAAACAATAGAGCAAGTAGTTTTTGTTACCAATGATACAGACTTAGTTCCTGTACTTAGAAAAATACGCATGTTCAATGAATCTTCTCCCAGAAAAAATAAAGTGAAAATTGGTTTGGTTATTCCGTCTAGAAGAAAAAATGTGGAAGAGTTAGGGAGAAAGGTGAATAAGTCTCTTAGTCAATATGCAGATTGGACTATCTCTTTTATCGAAGATTCTGAGTTAGAAAAATCATTGCTCCCTAATAGAATTTCATATGGTAAAAAGCCTCAATTTAGACCTACTAGTTGGTTCAAGTATTCTGAGAAAGTAGAGCTTATTCTAGCGACTTTAATGCAAGCGAAAGACATATCCTCAATACCTAAAGCATGGCGTTGGTTATCGAGTGAAAAACCGTCTCCCGATGATCTGACAACATTGCCATTAGCTCCTGATCAGCTAATGGATGACGAGTATTGGTTAGACGTTATTCTTGAGCATGCAGAAGCATACGTTGCTTTTAAAAATAACGTCTAAGAGCCGCTTGTTAAAGAGCTTTCGTCATAAACACGCTGTAAGGATCAAGAGCGTAATCAGCAAAAGGGCCGCAATATTTAAAACTATGTTTGGCGTAGAGTTTACGAGCTGGAGCGAAGAAGTCTTGAGGGCCTGTTTCTAAACTGACTTTTTTTAGACCTTGTTCTTTGGCGGCTTCAAGAATATGGTTAAGCAATGTCGAAGCAATGTCGAAGCAATGTCGAAGCAATGTCGAAGCAATACCTTTGTTTCGTGCCGCGCTGGTGGTGCGCATGGATTTAATTTCACCATGGTTGTGTCTAGTGCTTTCAATATGTCACCGCTGGATAGTTAATTTTTTTCTGAAAGCCGATCTCGCTACTAGCTATTAAACTCAGTCATCAAAGCGAATGCGAACCTTCGCCTTAGAGTTGTCTTGTTTTTCTCCTGAAGGTTCCCGTAATGGATCAACAATTTGCTCTAAGCCATTAATTTTGATCTCTAGTGCCAGCTGTAACCATTTCCCCAAATTGCCGTTCGGCCAACCTTCATGGGCAAACCACAATAAATAGGCTTCAGGTAAGTCTATTAAGACTCGGCCACTGTATTTACCAAAAGGCATGGTTTGACGGGCAACTTGAATAAGATCTTCTTGAGAAAACATGACGCTCACTTAATCATTAACAGTGGTGGTATTTAAACATAAAACGCGAAAAAAACCGCATTCTACTTTTCAATAGAAAGCGGCTTTGATTTCATCTTAATCTTGTTAATTCAGTTTGAACTTACTGAGCCCAAAGATTACGAAGTTTTGGAGCGACAAAGTTAGTAATTCTATCCAGAGTCACCACACTAATTATTGCGATGGCAGCCATAGGGAAAAGAAACGAAATAGGCAATAAAAACCACACTGCGTGTTTCCAGCGAGCGAAATTTTTCGGCATCGGAGGTGGTGATAATGTGAGGCTTGCGCTTGGACGGCGCTTCCACCACATGATCACGCCCGAAACACACAAAAGAATCACGGATGACGCAAAAATAGTACAAAGGATAAGGTTCCATACACCAAATAGCCCCATGTGTAGAGCAATACCCACAGCCATGGATTTTGCAAACCAGTTGTAATCCATAAAACCAACATCCGCTAAAACGGCCCCAGAGTATCGATCAAAATGTACGGTTCTATCGTCCCACGCATTTTTAATGTCCTTTCCCATCGTCGAGGCGGTAGCGGTATAAACGCCGACGTCATTTCGTGGGAAATGTACTTGGAACTGCGTAAAGCCCATTGCTTTTGCATCAGCAACTACGTGGTCAAGAGTGATACTGATTGGACCATTTGCTGTTGATTCAGGCAGCGGCGCTTGCTCAAGTCCCCAAGGAATTTGCTTCAAACCTTTAACATTTAGATCTTCATGGGTCAGGGTAGAAGAGACACTTGATGCACTTTGCTCCATAGGAAAGGTGCTCCATGCTTGCATTAGTTTTCCACCCCAGACACTTGCCCAAGACAACCCTGAGATACAGAAAAAAAGCAAAATGATGGCAACCCACACGCCAACAACACTGTGTAGATCACGCCAAAAAACACGTCCGTTTTTTCTGCTGATCGTTGTTGCCGCTGCCAGTTTCGATTGGCCTTTTGCTGGCCACCATAAAAACACACCCGTCAGTATAAGAAGAATAGTCAGGCTGGCGGCAATCTCAATCATTCGATCACCGGTTAGTCCCATCATGAAAGTGCCATGGGTATCATCCGCCCAAGAATATAAGGACAACGAAATACTTAGGTCGCCTAATACTTCACCTTTGTATGGGTCGACAAATACTTGAATCGTGTCATCTTCCGTTCGTACTTGAAAACGCGTTGCTTCTTCTGGTGCGGCTGGAAGGTAGAAGCGTGAAATCGAGTCGTCAGGGTATTTTGCCAGCACAAGTTCATATTGCGCTTCGTAAGAAATCGGCTGATCAGTGACTTGCTCGACTTGATATAAGTCTGAATTCAGAAAGCGCTCAAGTACTGGTGAATACAACATGATAAGACCAGTTATCGCCAGCATGATTAAAAAGGGCACGACGTAAAGGCCAGCGAAAAAGTGCCAGCGCCAGACTGACATGTAAAAAGATTTTGAACCAAACATCTAATGGATCCTTGTTAGATTTGGACATAAAAAATCATCATGCCCCAATCTCATATCAGGGCATCATGTAAATGTTGTTAATGTGTTATGTATGAGATGGATAACCGGTGGGCCTCTAGCCTGAACGCCGTAAATTGCAGAGATAGGCGATGCCTGAATATCATTAATAATAGGCAGAGAAGCTTTTACAAGCGCCGAGTTATGTTCTAAACGAAACTTTGTATCAAAGAAAAAGTGGATGCATGGACAGCCTTCCGCTTCGTGATCTTCCGCGTTTTGAATCGAAGGTTCAGAATCATTCAGGCTCATGTGGTGAGCATGATGATCCATGCTCTGGCTCATTTGATAGTTTTCGTTTTCTCCCATCTGGTGGTGAGCATGATGATCTATGCTCTGACTCATTTGATGGTTTGCGTGTTCTCCCATTTGATGATGAGCATGGGGATTAGAATGATGAAGGTGAGCGGTGTTTGATATTGGAGGATTGGCGTCATGAATCATCACGCCTTTGGTTGCACACAACATGACGTAGATACCATTAAACACACCAATGTTGTTTACCAGTGGCACTGTGAAGTAGGCCAGCCAACAAATAGTGAGTAAATAGAAGGTCTTGCGAGTCATAAAGCCTGTAATGAAGTGTGAGTTTGCGGCGAATTTACCTAGCTATAGACAAAAGATCAAGCTAACTCGTTCACTTTATGTGCACATTTACGTTTCATTTTTTGATGTGCTTGCTGTACGTGAATTGGACAGTGCTTTAAAAAATGTGTCCTGCTCAAAGCGTTGAATCAAATAGTCGCAGATTCTTGTTAACTTCGGTGAGGCTTGGCGAGCTTTTGGATAAACCAACCAAACACCGCTATAAGGATATTGGTACTGGGGAAGCAAGGCGATTAGCTTGCCACTGGCTATATCGTCTGCAACGTAATAATCAGGCAGCTGTGCGACGCCCAAACCTTTTCTAACTGCATCCAACAAAGCCACGCCAGAATTGCTGCGCCATTGGCTAGGCACCTTCACTTCTTTACGTTGTCCATCTTGCTGAAATAACCAATGATTCTTCGAACCGATTAAGCAACGGTGTTTATTTAATTCTGCCAAGGTGTGCGGCATACCATGTTGATCTATGTAGTCACGGGAAGCGCACAGGTATTCAACACGATTACACAATCGGCGAGACAAGTGGCTGGAATCTTTCATCGCACCCATACGAATAGCAAGATCATAACCTTCTTCAATTAAATCCACAGAACGATTCGTTAGGTGAAAATCTAATTCGATTTTTGGATGATCCAATAAAAAATCATTCATTAGTGGGGCAATATAACGCTCACCGAACGTGGTCGCACAGGTCATTTTGAATAAACCAATGGGCGCTTGGTTTAGAGACGAGATCACTTCTTCGGCACTACTGAGGGCTTCGGGCAAACCTCGACAATGCTGATAATACAATTCGCCAGATTCACTCAAACGAATGCGCCGTGTGGTTCTGAACAACAAGGTGGTGCTGAGTTCCGCTTCAAGCTGAGAAATCAGGCGGCTTATATGAGATGCTGAAACACCAAGTTGAATAGCGGCGGAGGAAAAACTGCCTTGGCGCACAACTTCCACAAAGGCTTCCATGGCTTCCCAATTTTTCATATATGACTCTATTTTCTGAATTTGAATAATTGTTACATTATAACCATAGCGAGATGTTTTTAAATGATTATTGTCATATAGCAATAATCATTTTCTGAAATAGCTATTATCGCGCTAATTTTTTAGGACTAAGCTCTGTGTTATTGGTAATTAAAAACACACACTTTGGAGAATACGATGAAATGTAAAGCCGCTGTCGCTTGGGGCCCAGGCCAACCACTTAAAATTGAAGAAGTAGACGTACAAGATCCACAAGCTGGCGAAGTATTGGTTCGCATGGTGGCAACGGGTGTTTGTCATACGGATGCTTTTACTTTATCTGGTGAAGATCCAGAAGGTATTTTTCCAGCGATCCTTGGTCATGAAGGTGCAGGTATCGTTGAAGCCATCGGTGAAGGCGTAACGTCTTTAAAAGTGGGCGACCACGTTATTCCGCTTTACACCGCAGAATGTAAGGAATGTAAATTCTGTTTGTCTGGCAAAACTAACCTTTGCCAAGCGGTTCGCGAAACTCAAGGCAAAGGCCTTATGCCAGACGGAACCAGCCGCTTCAGCATCAATGGTCAGCCAATTTTCCATTACATGGGCACCTCAACTTTTTCTGAATACAGCGTCGTAGCGGAAGTGTCGCTTGCGAAAATTCATGTTGATGCACCGCTAGAAAAAGTCTGTCTATTAGGTTGTGGTATCACCACCGGTATTGGCGCGGTATTGAATACAGCGAAAGTAGAAAAAGGCGCAACCGTTGCTGTGTTTGGTTTGGGCGGTATTGGTTTGTCCGTTATCCAAGGCGCACGCATGGCTGGCGCAGGTCGTATTATCGCTATCGATATCAACGAATCTAAATTTGAAATGGCGAAACAATTCGGCGCGACGGATTGCATCAACCCGAAAAAATTCGACGCACCGATTCAACAAGTGGTTGTCGATATGACAGACGGCGGCGTAGATTACTCGTTCGAATGTATCGGTAACGTAGACCTTATGCGTTCAGCGCTTGAGTGTTGCCATAAAGGTTGGGGCGAATCCATCATCATCGGTGTGGCGGGCGCAGGCCAAGAAATCTCCACTCGCCCATTCCAGCTAGTGACTGGTCGAGTCTGGAAAGGTTCGGCATTTGGTGGCGTAAAAGGCCGCAGCCAATTACCAGGTTACGTGGAAGATTACATGAACGGCAAAATCGAAATCGATCCATTTGTGACGCACACCATGGGCTTAGAAGACATCAATAAAGCGTTTGATTTGATGCATGAAGGTAAGAGTATTCGTACTGTCATTCTTTTCGACAAGTAAGGAGTAGGAATATGGAATTACTGTCTAGCACAAAAAGTCATGGCGGTTGGCTGAAACGCTACCGTCATGAAAGTTTGTCGGTAAAAGGTGAAATGACGTTTGCGATTTACTTGCCGCCACAAGCAGAAACACAAAGCGTTCCTGTTTTGTATTGGTTGTCTGGCTTAACTTGCACCGATGAAAACTTCATGCAGAAAGCGGGTGCGTTTCGTAAAGCAGCAGAGCTAGGTTTGGCGATTGTTTGTCCAGATACCAGCCCACGCGGAACGGATTACCCGAATGAACATGAAAGTTACGATTTCGGTTCTGGTGCAGGTTTTTATGTGAACGCCACAGTTGCGCCGTATTCTAGTACTTACCACATGTACGATTACGTAGTGCAAGAATTACCGCATTTGGTAGAAGCGAATTTCCCTGTGACAGACAAGCGTTCTGTTTCAGGCCATTCTATGGGCGGACACGGTGCTTTGATTTGTGCCTTGAAGAATCCGGGTAAATATCAGTCGGTTTCTGCCTTCGCTCCCATCGTCAATCCAACCAATTGTCCTTGGGGCGAAAAAGCCTTCACGGGTTATTTGGGTGAAGACAAAACAACTTGGAACGAATGGGACGCGGCTTACTTAGTGGAAAACTTGGTTGAGAGTTTAGGAGAAAACGCGGAACGCCTGCCTTTGTTCATCGACCAAGGCGAAGCCGATAACTTCTTGGTAGAGCAACTAAAACCAGAAGCATTGGAAGCGGCTTGTGAAAAAGTCGGTCATCCGATTACACTTCGTCGCCAACCGGGTTACGACCACAGCTACTTCTTCATCTCTAGCTTTATTGACGAGCATTTAGAGCATCATTCTAAAGCACTAGGTTAATGGGTGAACTGTTCTGAATAGGTAATAGAAAGGCGAGCTTCGGTTCGCTTTTTTTGTTTTTTGCATGAATTTATTAGTTTTACGGTGACTCAAACCAAGCGACGTTTCTTTTCGAAACTCGCGCCTACCTCATCGAAACGTCACTTGGTTTTTTGTGAATGGTGCTTTATGTTTAAGCATAGGATTTTAACACTAGGACTTATTGAAACTACATGGAAAGAGATTGGCTAATATGACGCATGAATACCTTAATGAAGTATGGGAACGTAACCCTAAATATGTTCGTAGGTATTACGACAATATAGAATTGAATGAAAAACTTTGTCTTGAGGTTAAGTATATTCTTGATTTTGCATTATCTAAGTCAGATGTTGAAGTCGCTCAGATATCATCGAGAGCAAAAACACTTCAAAGTTTTTGTGAAAAAATAACGAGGAAAAATTATAAAAAACCATTTGATGAAATTACTGATTTTGCTGGCGTTAGAGTTGTGTATTTATATTCGAAGAATAGGTCTGAAATTGAAGGAATAATTGAAAGGGAATTTGAGGTAGTTGAAAAAATTGATAAAGTTCTGGGAGACGAAGATAAATTTGGATATGGAGCGCTTCATTATTTAGTGAAAATACAAAACCATCATCATGCGGGAGCTCGTTATGATGAATTACAAAACCTGCTCTGTGAAATACAGGTTCGAACTATTTTACAAGACGCTTGGGCACTAGTTGCTCATCACCTGAGCTATAAACAAGAATCTGATGTTCCCAAAACCCTTCTTAGAAAATTAAATGCTCTATCAGGTTTGTTTGAAACGGCTGATGATCAGTTTGAAAGTATTAAAGAAGCTAGAGATATCTATCAGTATGAAGTTCAGAAATCATTAGCGAAAAACTATGGTTTTCCAGATAACGAAGAAGCAAATGTTGATGATCTAGAGGCATACTTGAAATCAAAATTTCCAGATCGTTTAAATGGTAGTAAAAATGACATAAATGACTTACTCAGAGACTTGAAAGAGTATGGATTTAGAAACTTGGCAGAAATAAATAAAATGTTTGATTGTGCTGGAAAAGCAGTTTATGCCATGGAATCTTTGTATCCACCTTATGATGATGAGGCTAACGTCACTTTATTTAGTGCAGTTGGTTTAGTCAGAACTGCGCTTATATTTATGTCAAAACAATTTCATATTGAACTTTATGGTAAGCCAAATGACGACAAAGTGGATCAGTTTAGATATTTAATCGAAGAGTAATGCACAACAACTTGAAAGTGTTAAATGTAATTTGGAATGAAAAGTGGTAGGTGCCTTCATTGTCAAAATGAGTCTACTTAGATATTAGAATTCAAATAAAGAGGAGTTCTTTTATGGTTAAATCAAGAATTGAAAACCTTTACGGGGATATGATCGGGCAACTCATTGATAAATCGACACTTTCCCATCAACCTATCTTGATTTATAGCGATAAAAACAATGCTGTACTAGTTGAGGAAGAGGATTGGTTAGCGATTCAAGAGACGCTGTATTTGTTGTTAGTGCCGAATATGCGTGAATCGATTCGTGAAGGCATGGCGACCCCAGTGAAGCAATGCAGTCGAACGTTAGGTTGGTAGTTTAATCATGTCTAGGATGATTTGGGCTGGTGGCAGGAGTAAAACCTTATCATTTGGAGTGCATAACTCAAGTTTTTATCCACAAAAATAAGCGCGTCGGAATTAGCCAACGCACTTATGTTTTTTTATTCAGATGTCAGTTTCTGGTAGCAAGGTGTCTTGTGCGTTTTCTATTTCTTCAGCAATGTCTTCGTCATCTTCCGTAAAGTAGGCGATGTGGAACATGGCTTCGCCTTCTTGTACTAACGGGATGTTCTGCTGACCAATCAATATCCCCGCTCGATTCGCGATAATCGAATCAATGATGTCACCGTATGGACTTCCAATATCCGCAAGTGTATCGCCTTTCTTGATTTGATCACCCAATTTAAAATGGTTGTTCACGATACCGCTGGCATTCGCTCGTAACCATTGGCTGCCGTTGGCAACAAAAGGCGTGATGGCTTTTTTACGGGTTGATGATTTGCGCATCATGCCTAAATACTGCAAGACGTTGGTGATGCCTTTCATGCCGGCCAATATCGAGAAATCATCAAAACGAAGCGCTTCGCCAGCTTCATAAAGCAAGACTTTGGTTTGGTGTTTTTCTGCGGCTTCGCGTAACGAGCCATCAATGATATTTGAGTTCAATATCACGGGAACACCAAATGCTTGCGCAAGTTCTTTGGTTTCCGCATCCGATAAATCGGCACGAATCTGTGGCAGGTTAGATCGATGGATCGCACCTGTGTGCAGATCAATACCATAGTCGCAGTGCTTAACGATCTGGTTAAGAAACGTATAAGCCACACGACCAGCCAAGGAGCCTTTCGCCGAACCAGGAAAGCAGCGGTTTAGGTCTCTTCGGTCTGGCATGTAACGGCTTTGATTCACAACACCATAAACATTCACCATAGGCACAGCAATTAAGGTGCCTTTGGTGAGTTTGAAGTTCTTTTGGTTGATTAGGCGTCGAATAATTTCGACGCCATTTAATTCATCACCATGAACCGCGGCGCTGATAAAAATAGTCGGGCCGTCTTTCTTTGCACGAGTAATATAAACCGGCAAGGAAACATCCGCTCCGGTATAAAGCTTGGCAACGGGTAATTCGATTTTCTTCGTTTCCCCAGGCGCGATGTCAAATTCGCCTATCGATAATATAGCCATGATCTTCTCCTACTTACTTTCTCAATAATCTATGGCGCTTATTGATCTCTTGGTAAGTCTACATTCTGTTCAATAAAGTCGAAAACCATGCCAGCGACGTCTTTGCCTGTTGCGGTTTCAATGCCTTCTAATCCCGGTGATGAGTTTACTTCCATCACCATAGGACCATTTTGAGAGCGAAGTAAGTCAACGCCACAGAAATTTAAGCCCATTGCTTTGGCGGCATTGATCGCGGTGTCTTGCTCTTCTTGAGTCAATTTAACGATTTCAGCGCTGCCGCCACGGTGTAGATTTGATCTAAATTCACCTTCTGCGCCTTGGCGTTTCATTGCAGCAACAATTTTGCCACCAACAACCAAGCAACGAATATCAGCCCCACCAGCTTCTTTAATAAATTCTTGCACAAGGATGTTGGCCTTTAATCCCATGAAGGCTTCAATGATGGCTTCTGCGGCTTTGGTTGTGTCCGCAAGTACAACGCCAATGCCTTGAGTACCTTCAAGCAATTTAATAACAACTGGCGCGCCACCGACATTTTTAATCAAATCTTTGATGTTATCTGGTTTGCTGGCAAACCCTGTACGTGGCATGCCAATGCCTTTACGAGATAACAATTGCAAAGAGCGTAGTTTGTCACGTGAACGACTGATCGCCAGTGAGTCATTGACGTTAAAGGTTCCCATCATTTCGAATTGACGAGCAACCGCTGTTCCGTAAAACGTAATAGACGAGCCGATGCGTGGAATGATGGCATCATATCTAGGTAATTCTTCACCGTGATAACGTACGGTTGGGCGACTACTGGTAATGTCCATGTAGCAATGTAGGGTGTCAATAATGTCGACTTGGTGTCCCTTTGCTTCGCCAGCTTCCTTCAAGCGTCTTGTTGAGTAAAGGTTTGGACCTCTTGATAAAATGGCAATTTTCATAGTGTTTTCCTGCGTAGTTTCGCCTCTTAAATAAGGCTGTCTGATTGACGAAGCGCAGTGTATAGTCGATCATCCAAACAACAAAACGATATATTATGGTGTGTTCAATCAAAATAATTGATTGGTGACTGTCTTATGAGAATTATGTTATGAAAATAGAATTATTAAAGACATGTTTGGAAGTTAGCCGGACATTAAATTTTAGAATCGCGGCGGAAAATCTCTTTATTACTCAATCCGCTGTCAGTGCTCGAATAAAGTTACTCGAAGATGATTTAGGTGTCTTATTGTTTGATCGTAGCCATAAGCATTTGAAGCTAACACCAGAAGGGAACCGCTTTATAAAGCACGCTAATGAGCTGGTTTTTATGTGGCAAAAAGCCAAGCATGATGTGGGAATTGCCGAAAACGATACACACCAATTAACCATTGGTTCCATGATGTCCATTTGGGATATTGTGCTACAAGATTGGTTGCAAAAAATTCATCGAAATTTAGACGACGTGAGTTTATTTACGAGCACTTATTCAACCACTGAGTTGAACAAAAAAGTGATTAGCCGAGTCATCGACATTGCGTTTGTGTTTGAACCGCCATTTATCGAAGATTTTGTGACTGAAAAGGTCGCTACCGTGCCTTTGCATTTGGTGACGACGGACCCAGATTATAATGGTGTGGGTAAGTTAGAAAACTATGTCATGGTGGATTATGGCGAATCGGTAAACATACAGCACATGCGCGCGTTTCAAGATTCACCGCCAGCAAAGCATCGCATGAGCCAACCTCGAATTGCACTCAACTATATATTGGAGGCGGGCGGAAGCGCTCACTTACCAAGACAAATGACGTTTGAATATGTACAGAAAAACCAGCTGTTTATTATTGAAGACGCACCGGTTTATTCCCGAGAAATATTTGCCATTTACTTGGCGAAAAGCCAAAAAGTCGACATCATTGAACAAGCGATTCAATTATTTCCCTATTTATCTCACTAACATGTGTTGTGAAAATGGCAAAATGATAACTAAGTACCTATACCTAAATTGAGATAATGAGCGGTTATAGATAAGCCTAGGGAGGACTTATTCGTACCTTCCCTAGTTAGAACAAAAGTTATTTTTAATAAGGAGGTTCATTTGTTATATCCAATGTTTTTCATGGTGTTACTGGCGTTTATTGTCGGGTGTGTTGCGATCAAAATACGAGTGTCGAGTGTCAAAGATAGAAAGGTCAGCATTAAGTATTTTAAATTGATGGAAGGTGAAAACATTCCAGAAATGATTACCAAATCCACTCGGAATTTTAATAATCAATTTGAAGTGCCAACACTCTTCTATGTGGCGTGTTCTTTGTATCTTATGTTTGAAGTTGAAAGTACCGTAGCGATTGTTTTTGCATGGCTATTTGTTGGTTTACGCTACCTTCATTCGTACATACATCTCACCTACAACCACATGCTTCATCGGGTAGTGTCATTTTGGGCCGCTTATCTTTGTGTCATGGTGCTTTGGGTGAATTTATTGATACAGAAAATGTAGTATCAATAAATTCATCCCGTTCTTCAAAAAACAGCCAATAATATTTATATGTTTCCCTCAGTAATCTCTTTAAACGCTCTGAACTGAGACATGTAAATATTGCCGCTTAGGTGTTTTAGAAATCCACTGCATTCTAAGTGATCCATGACTGGACCTTTCACTTCGGAAAAATGGAGTTTGATGTCCATGCTTTCTAATTGGCTGTTTAGGGTTTCCAGCATTTCGAGAGCACTAAAATCAATTTCATTCACCGCGCTGCATTGAATAACCACATGGGCGATTTCTGGTCGTTGATTGATCGTCTCTAGAATATGTTCTTCCAGAAATGTCGCGTTGGCAAAAAATAGGCTTTCATCAGGGCGCAAACAAAGCACGTTTGGCGAAGTTTCTACTTGGTAGCGTTTCACATTACGAAAATGCTCTGTGTTTTTGATTAAACCTACTTCAGCAACGTGAGGTTTAGAGGTGCGATACAAATGTAGGGCGATGGATAAGCCAACACCTGACGCCACACCCACTTCGACACCAAGTAACAAGGTAATTACTATGGTGGCAAATACCGCATAAAAATCACTGCGGGAAAAACGCCATGTCTTTTTCAAGATAGAAAAATCAATCAAGGTAGTCACCGCGACGATGATGGTCGCAGCCAATGTCGCTTTAGGTAAAAAATACAACATAGGTGTTAATAGCAGAGACGCAATCATGATACCGATGGCCGTCATAATTCCCGCTAATTGAGTAACGGCGCCCGCATCAAAGTTCACCACGGAACGTGAAAATCCACCTGTCACAGGAAAACCACCAGACACGCCAGAGGCAATGTTCGCTGCGCCTAAACCAATAAGTTCTTGGTTTGGTTGGACTTTCTCGCGTCGTTTCGCGCCTAGTGTTTTACCAACAGAGATGGATTCTACATAACCAATAATGGAAATCACCAAGGCAGGTAAGGCTAAGTCACGAATCAATTCAAGTGGCGGCAAGGCGAAACTCAAGCTAGGTAATCCTGCTGGAATGTGTCCTGTGATCGCAACGCCATGGGACTGAAGGTCGTACGCATAAACCAATGCAAGGCTCGACAATACGCCAAAAATCGGCGCTGTTTTCGCGAGCGCTGCGGCTGATTTTTCTGGCACGTTTAACATGATGAAAAAAGGTTTCGCATAACGGCGCGCTAGTAGCAAAAAGGCGACGACAGAAAAGCCAATAACAAAGGTCATTGGTTTAAATTGGCCGATATTGCTCACCATACTAAGCAGTTGCGTGACGACATTGTCGCCATGGGCTTCTATGCCGAAAATGTGTTTCAGTTGGCTCAGAGCAATAATAATACCGGAAGCAGAGATAAAGCCTGAGATGACAGAATGGGATAACAAATTGGTAATCATGCCAAGCTTCATCACACCCATAACAACCAACATGGTGCCAGATAAAAGTGCGAGCGTGATCGCGCCTGTTAGATAACTTGCGGTGCCTTGTTCTGCAATAGTTGCTAGAGAGGTCGCCGTCATTAATGATGCGACGGCAACCGGACCAACAGACAAAGAGGTGCTGGTACCAAATAAAGCGTACAGCACCAAAGGCAAGATACTTGAATAAAGTCCTACTTCTGGCGGAACACCAGCCAACATAGCGTAAGCCAGTGACTGGGGAATCAGCAGCATGGTCACGATTAACG
This sequence comes from Marinomonas sp. GJ51-14, assembly GCF_055808695.1. Taxonomy (NCBI): domain Bacteria; kingdom Pseudomonadati; phylum Pseudomonadota; class Gammaproteobacteria; order Oceanospirillales; family Oceanospirillaceae; genus Marinomonas; species Marinomonas sp. GJ51-14. Next base: position 374,986 of record NZ_CM147879.1, on the reverse strand, counting down.
CGGCGGTAGCGTCTTGACTGAACTGTCCACGGTTATAGTGTTTTATCCAAGCCAGCGCTGGAATGTAACGTGCGAAGATCATAGTTAAGCTCTCGTTATTTACGCATTTCTGGTTTTACAAACCATTCATGGCCTTTTAGCATGCCATACCAGTAAAAAGGAGGAAGTAAATCTTCTTTTAATATCCAAGCAAGCTTGGTTGGTTTGGCACCGTCGTTTAACCAGCTAGGGAAGGTAGGTAACAGTTTTCCGCCATAACCAAACTCCGCTAAGACGATTTTGCCGCGTTCAACGGTGAGTGGGCATGAACCGTAGCCATCGTAAATTGCATTGACTGGTCGACCTTGCATCGCATCCGAAATATTCTGTGCAACGACTGGCGCTTGTTTTCGTGCCGCTGCCATTGTTTTCGCATTGGGCGTGTTTGCCACATCACCCAGTGACCAAATGTTAGGGAAGGATGTGTGTTGTAGGGTTTCTTTGTCCACATCTACCCAACCTGCATCATCGACTAATGGACTGTTACGAATAAAGTCTGGTGCGCATTGTGGTGGACAAACATGCAGCATATCGAATTCGGTTTCGATCGTGATTGTTTCACCGTTTTCGTCTTTTGTTGCAAAGTAAGCGCGTTTATTCGGGCCATCTACCTTGATCAGATTTTGGCTGAAATGCGTTTCTATATCGTATTTTTTAATGTAGCTTTCCAATGCTGGAACGTATTCAGATACGCCAAAGAGTACTCCGCCTGCATTATAAAAAGAAACGTTTAAATCTTTTTGTTTGTCTGTTTTTAACCAATGATCACAAGATAAATACATGGCTTTCTGTGGTGCACCAGCGCATTTAATTGGCATAGGTGGTTGTGTGAATATGGCTTTACCTGAGTGTAGGTTTGTTACCAACTCCCATGTGTAAGGCGCTAAGTCATAACGATAGTTAGATGTGACGCCATTACGGCCTAATGTGTCAGACAAGCCTTCAATCGCATCCCAGTTCAGTTTGATACCCGCGGCCACTACTAGGAATCGATAGGCAATTTGCTGACCATTTTCTAGCGTAATAGTGTTGGCATCAGGTGCAAATGATTTCACAGACTCTTTTAGCCATTTAGTATTCTTAGGGATGATATCCGCCATGTTTCGACGAGTGTTTTCGGCTTTGAAAACACCGCCACCGACCAGTGTCCAGCCTGGTTGGTAGAAATGATTTTCAGCTGGATCAATCAAGCAAATACGAGCGTTTGGTTGACGCTTTAATAAACTGGCTGCAGTTGAAATACCTGCTGATCCTGCACCGACAATAACCACATCGTATTGACTGATTGCCATATCATTGGTTTGTGAATTAAAAGCCTGAGTTTTTGTCGCTTCCCATATTAAGTTACTGCGATTACCTGTTCGACAATAGGCGTGAATATTGTTTGCGCCACTGATGGCTTGTGCAAAAGCTTCTACCGTTGTTTCTTCCATTTGTCCTGCTACAAAAGGAATATGTAGTGCGGCGATATTTTTCTCTTTTGCCCGCTCTGCAATGCTAGAAAAAGACAATTGGCCTTCTTCTTCGTGATCAGGGCGGTTGCAAATAATGAGTGTAACGCCAGCTTCCGCTAAGGTATCTACGTCTTCTAGGGTTATTTGCTCTGACACTGAATACTGATTTGTTATCTGCTTACGTATCATGATTGTTCTCTCTATTATTCTTTCTATTGTTTTTTCTGTTGTTCTAGCGTTGAGCTGCTTTCGTAATTATTTAAAAGCATTCAGAGGTATTTTTAAGTAAGCCATCCCGTTTTCTTCTGGTTCAGGCATGTGTCCTGCTTTCATGTTGATTTGCAATGAAGGTAGGATCAATCTAGGCATAGCTAGGGTTTTATCCCGTGTTTCACGTAAGTCCACAAATGTGGATTTGCTGATGTCTTGTTTTACATGAATGTTTTGTTCACGTTGTATTTTTACCGTAGTTTGATATTCGAGTTCACGGCCATTTGGACAGTAGTCATGACACATGAAAATACGATAATTATCTGGCAAAGCTAAGATCTTCTGGATTGAATCGTACAATATGCCAGCGTCTCCACCTGGGAAGTCGGCACGAGCTGTACCTGCATCTGGCATAAATAAAGTGTCGCCGACAAAAACTGCATCACCTAGCACATGAGTGAAACACGCTGGCGTGTGGCCTGGTGTATGTAATGCTGTACATTGAAGTGCACCAATAGAATATTGTTCGCCATCGCTGAATAAGTGATCGAATTGAGAACCGTCGTGTTTAGCGCCAGCACCGTCATTAAATACTTTACCGAATGTGTCTTGCACGACTGTAATGTGTTGGCCAATACCGATTTTCCCGCCTAACTTTTCTTGGATATAGGGTGCTGCAGAAATATGGTCGGCATGAACGTGGGTTTCAATTAACCATTCTAGGTTTAGGTTGTGTTTTTTAACATAATCAATTATTTCGTCAGCGCTTGTGTTGAAGGTGCTTCCTGAAGCGTAGTCAAAATCTAATACGCTATCGACAATGGCACAACTGGAAGATTCTGGGTCTTTTACGACATAGGAAAAGGTATTGGAATCTTTATCAAAAAAAGCAGCGACTTCTGGTTTCAATATATTTGTCATAATTTTTAGCCTCACTATTAGGTCTTTTATTAAGCAGATTGTCTGTTTAACGGACAGGCTGTTTAACTGAGTTATAGCTTAGATAAGGCAGAAAATGTGCCAATTATTTAATAACGCTATAACCAATTGAAATAACTGGATTTTATTTTTATTGTTTAATTTTTATGCAATATTAGTTTTGACTAATGTGTTTTATTTTGTCATATTTGTCTTTAGTTTTTGACATAAATGGCAAATTTTTATGAATGTTATTGCATCAGATGCCCCTTTTTTTGAAGGGCTAGCCAGTATGCTAGAGGGTTATGACTGTCCTGCCATTTTGGTGTCTTTGGACTATCAGATTCTAGCTGTAAATCAGCTTTATCGAGAGGCGTTTGGGGAAGTGCCTTTGCAAGATAAGGTGCGCTGCTATGAGGTGTCCCATGGATATAAAGTGCCTTGTGATGAAGCTGGTGAAGACTGCCCCTTGTCGGCGACTTTGCAATCAGGACGCAAAGAGCGGGTGCTTCATATTCATCAAACCCCAAGAGGCAAAGAGCACGTAGATGTAGAGATGCTACCCATTCATGATAAGCAAGGTGGCTTGCTGTATTTTGTCGAGTTACTGCGTTCTGTCTCAATTGCCAGTGCTGAAGGTATTGGCAAGCAGTTAGTTGGCTCTAGTAAACCTTTCAATCACATGCTCGAAAAGATTACGCGCGTTAGTCACAGTGATGCGTCCGTTCTATTATTAGGCGAATCAGGCAGCGGTAAAGAGCTGGTGGCCCATGCGCTTCATCAAGGTAGTGATAGAGCAAAAAATGCTTTGGTTACGTTGGAATGTGCAGGGCTGACAGATTCATTGTTTGAAAGTGAATTGTTTGGTCATATGAAAGGTGCGTTTACAGGGGCAAATAGCAATCATCTTGGTCTTGTGGAGCAGGCTAATGGGGGAACGCTATTTTTAGATGAAATTGGGGATGTACCTCTTTCCATGCAGGTTAAATTACTTAGGTTGATAGAGACTGGTTCATTTCGCCCAGTAGGCTCTTCGACAATAAAACACACCAATTTCCGATTAATTTGCGCGACCCATAAAAATTTAGCGCAAATGGTGCAAGGTGGCGAATTTCGCCAAGACCTTTACTATCGAATTAATGTCTTTCCTATTCATGTTCCATCATTACGAGAACGGCAAGATGATTTGCCTTTATTGATTACTACCTTATTAAAGCGCATCAGTGACCGTAAAGAATATCACCTGACCGATTCGGCTTTACAGGTTTTAAAACAATATAGTTTTTCTGGAAATATTCGTGAGTTGAGCAATATTCTTAATCGCGCGACACTGTTAACGGATACTAATCTTATCGATCGGCATGTGATTCAAGAATGTTTAGATATTGATCATGAGCAAAGCCGTTATGGAATGTCCTTGTTTCCACTTTCTACTCAATCTTTTACATACGAGAATATACAGGGAGAAGAGTGGGATTTGAAAACAGCGGAGAAACGTTATCTTGCTGCTTTGATGGCTTCCTATGATAACGATAAAGAAAAAGTTGCCCAAGTAGCAGGCATTAGTCTACGTTCTCTTTACCGAAAGCTCGAATAAAGTGCCGAAAGCTTGAATAAAGTGTAAAACGTTAAATTTGGCTTTCATCATGTATCTATGCTTTGCTACTAGTTAAACGTTTTTTTGATTTTCAGTTTGAATATCTGACAATACACAATTATTTATGAGGTTATTATGCAGTACGCGATTCTTATTACTGGGTGTTCAACAGGCATTGGATTAGAAGCGGCTAAAATGCTGCAAGAGCGCCAGTTTTTAGTGGTAGCGAGTTGTCGTAAACAAGAAGATGTAGAAGCTTTAAAAGCGCAAGGTATTAAGCATGTTGTGCAATTGGATCTAGCTGATTCTGCTTCTATCGCTAAAGGATTAGAAGACACGTTAACTATCACGCAAGGTAAGTTGTTCGCACTATTTAATAATGGTGCTTATGGGCAGCCGGGTGCAGTAGAAGATTTACCTGTTGATGCCTTACGTGAGCAGTTTGAGAGTAACTTTTTTGGTACTCATGAACTGACAACTAAAGTGCTGAAGATCATGCTAGCGCAAGGTTATGGTCGTATTGTGAATAACAGCTCAGTATTGGGCTTGGTTGCTGCGCCATTTCGTGGTGCTTACAACGCCAGTAAGTTTGCGTTAGAAGGCTTAACAGATACCATGCGATTAGAGTTGCATGATACTCCGATCAAAGTGAGTTTAATTGAGCCGGGCCCAATAGAAAGCCGTTTTCGTGCTAATGCTTTAGTCGCTTTAAAAGACAAAATTGACATGAAAAGCAGTCGCCATAAAAAAGGTTACGAAGAGGCTGTAGCGAGACTAAGCAAAGAAGGCGCAACGTCGTCGCAAACTTTGCCTGCCAGTGCGGTAGTGAAAAAGCTGATTCATGCTTTAGAGTCTTCTCGTCCAAAAGCTCGATATTACGTAACAATGCCAACCTATGGCGCAGGCTTGATGAGACGAGCCTTCCCTACGTGTTTACTTGATTGGGTTATGCGTCGACAAGGTGCTTAGCGTTAAGGTTTTTAGAATAAGGTGCTTAGTGTTAGTTTTTTTAAAAGAGATAAAGCGCTAATTACTTTAGCGCTTTTAACCAATTTGTCATGGCTGATAAATACACTTTACGAGCTGGCTCGTGGGATAGATATAAATCGTGAAACCCTTCCGGAATAATGGCTTTTTCTAGATTCGTGAAGGTTTTTTCAGCGGCTTCTTGCATACTGTCTACATCTAAAACGCCATCACCTTTTTGGGTTTCTTCTACGGTTTTCTTTCCTATCGTACTGATTTCAGATCGGCACAATAATGTTGGTATGTCGATTTTCTGATTGGCTAAAGTGCGCTGCGCTCGGATAATTTCTCTCAACCAATGGAAAGAAAGGCCAAATCCTTGAGCAGGTTTCCAGTCCAATCGATAATCCCATTCTCCACCGAATACTGTGTGTAATGTTTTTGCGTAAATGATGATTTTTCTTGCTCGTAAAACCATAAATGGAAAGACCGATACGATAGCCCGAATTGGCCAATGAATGCGGTTTAGTAGCGCAGGAGGAAATGGCAAGGCAAGAAATGGACTGTTTAATATGACACCGACAACTTCAGGGAAGGCTTTCTTGTAATGGCTTTCTCGCTCAGGCAAGGCATAAGGTTGAGCAAGGTAATTAGACACCACTAAACCGCCCGTAGAATGAGCCAGCATCACGACTTTTTTAACCCCATCTTGTCTCATGGTGGCTAGGGCAATGTCTAAGTCTTGACCGTATTGATCAATGGAGTCACACCAATTGGGTGGTGTTGATGGGCGAATAGAGCGCCCATAGCCTTGTAAATCAACAGCGTAAAAACGATAACCAAGTTTAATGAAATGTTCTGCTAAACCCGTTTGGAAAAAGTAATCGGTATAACCATGAACGTATAAAATGGCTTTCGTTGTTCTTGGACGACCAACATGATTAATAAGTGTAGTGTGAACTTGAGTTTTTGGCCCAGGAAAAGCAAAGGTGCGGGCGACAAAATCAGCACCTAAAAGATCTTCACGTTCGTTAACTTGTTTCCAGTGTTGTCCTATTGGTGTACTCATACTGCCCTTCTTTTTATTTTTATTCGTTTAACCAAATATATTATCACCAAGCTGGTCGATTGTGAGTTTGGCTTTGCGTATTGTAATTTCGATGCATTCATCACGGCTGGCAATTAAGTCGGAGCGAATAAAGTTATGAACTTTTTGCTCTTCTGCTTCATCTTTTGTTACGGTTGCAGCCACTCGAAATTGACCGCCATCTTTCATTGGCGCTGGCGTAATCGTAAAACCTTTGTATTCGATAGATTCTTCTGCCTTTTCTGGCGCGCTTTCGCCACTAGAAAATAACCCTTTAAGACTGGATAAAATACTCATTTACTTGTTCTCCTTTGGTTGATGCTATCTCTCAGAGCTATTCTTCTGGGAATAGCTCCATTAGTCAAATGCCATCGTATGATTTTTTCTTTTTAAAGAACACTGTTAATCAGGATTATCGAGTGATTGAAGAAAAGGTAAGTTTGTTTCGTCTTACTGTATACTGCTTGAAATGGTAGATATGAATTGAAGAATAGGAATCCGTAGAAATGAATGAAACGCAAATTAATAACCCACTACATGGTGCTAAGTTAGAACAGATAGTGACAGATTTGGTTGAGCATTATGGTTGGGAAGAGTTGTCTATTCGTATTAATATTAATTGCTTTAAAAGTGACCCGTCGATTAAGTCGAGCTTGAAGTTTTTGAGAAAAACTCCCTGGGCTCGAGATAAGGTGGAGGCTTTGTTTTTAGAGACGTTTTTTTGATTCTTTCTTTAGCTTGCTTAAAAAAATCTGAAGGGTTAATCATCTAAAGAGCTGTGGTAGACACGATTACGACCTTCACTTTTTGCAGAGTAAAGGTTTTGATCTGCTTCCCGTAAAAAATCTTTATAAGTTTTTCCTGTACTAAGTTGTGCAACACCTATGCTAACAGTTAATGCGATTTTGTGTTCTTGACTTCTAAAGGTATGGCTTTCAACGCGTTTTCGAATCATCTCTGCAAAGTTAAAAGCTTCAATATAAGTACAGTTAAGAATAATAAGAAACTCTTCACCACCAATTCTATAAACAGGGGTTTTGCTTTCGAAATCTTGTAACAAATCAGCTGTCTCTATTAAGACTAGGTCGCCAACATCGTGACCAAATTTATCATTTACACTTTTAAAGTGGTCAATATCTATCAAAACAAGCTGAGTATTTTCATTGTTATAAAAAGATTTTTTTCTTGTTTATTAAAATGATCAAAAAATAGCTTTAGAGCATGACGATTCTGTGCACCCGTTAAAGAATCTTTGAATGCCATCTGCTGTAATAAAATGCTGCTTTTTGTATATTGCTCAGCATAAAAATAACAAATTAAATAAGCTAAAAAGTATGCCAAAGTGAAATTGATGACTGAGCGATAGTGTATGTTAGTATCTATATCAGACTTAATGAATAGTATTGAAATGGCTGGAATGGATAGAATTATTGTATAAATGAGGCCAGTTTTAGGTCCTGCTAATATACAGTAGATAGGTGGTAAAAGAATAAGCCAGTAAATAGAGCCTGCTCTCAGGTCTGCAGAATGGAAGACATATAATATGGTTATGGTTATTGTCGACATCAACATATAGAGATGCCATTTAGGCGTTTTCTTCTGATTAGCTGACCAGAAAAAATATAGATTAAGAGAGCCTAAAATAGCTTGTGCAATACCTATTTCTAATTGATGTAGCATGACAATATTAAAGAAACAGAAAAATAAAATAATAAGTCCAGTGACTAAACTTAACCACTGGTGAAACTTGTACTTTGCTTCCATGAGTAACGGGTTTGTTTGAATATTCATTTATCTATTTTCTTCTGTTAAAGAACGACGCAAAAAATATCTGGCGACATATTCTCTCTTAAATGAATAGATTCTTTGTTTTTATTTTAGTAACAAATTGTTATTGATGGGAATGAAGTCATCGGAAGCTTGAATTAATGCCTGTGCAGTTAAGGCCTCCACACCATAGACTTCAACCTTAGTTTGGTATTTTTCTCTTAGTGTATTGGCAAGTAAAGCAAAGTCTCCGTCACCAGAAACGAGAACAAGAACGTCACTGTCTTTGCCATATTCAATACCATCAATGGCAATACCAACATCCCAATCACCTTTTGCAGAACCATCAGAGCGTTGGATAAAGGGTTTTAATTTTACTTCAAAGCCAATTGCTCTAAGGATATTTTGGAACTGTCGTTGTTTTTCGTCGCCTCTGTCTATGGCGTAAGCAATCGCTCTAACGACATTTCTACCTTCAGTGGCTTGTTTCCAAAAGGCGTTGTAATCGAAGGATTTTCCAAACGTGTGTCGGGCTGTGTAATAAACATTTTGAACATCGACCAAAATTGTTACGTCTGTCATTTTTATCCTAAAGAGTTGGTTGGCAAAGGTAAGCGCCTGTTATTCGAGTCTAGCTACTGTATCTGTTATTGATGAGATATTCTCATATTGCTTCCTTTATACAAATTCTTGTCACCAAATAATAAGGCTAACGCTTTTAAGTTAATGGGAGATGGTGGTAATAAAGAAAGGTTTATTTGGTTTGGTTCTTGTAAAAAACCAATGATTGAATCTGTTATCTGATTCGCTTCAAGAGAGTTTTTTGTTGTGAGTCCTAACGACTCGCTGCTGGACTTTAACATACTACGTAAGGTGTTTTTAGCGTCCGCTGATTGAGGAAGCTGAGGGTTTATTAAACCAGTATCCGTGTAGTTAATATTTAAAGATCGTAACTCAAGTGTCTCACCATAAATAATAAAAATAGCTTCTGGCTGCCCTAACGCTAATGAAGCGAGTAAGTCGGTACGGAACTCTGACATGACAATATTATGATCGAGTAAATTCACTTCGCTAGAGACGCTGATAATACCTATGTCTTTAACATTTAGTTTAAAGTGAGACGAAATTGCTTCACCATCAATCGCCGAGGTAAATGAGCCTTTCCCAATTAAGGTTTCAATGCCTGCCGCGCGCATTAATCTTCCTGTATCGCGAGACAAATCAGACGCTGAGCTTTGTTTAATCCAAAAGTCTATATCCAGGTCTGGATAGTTTAGAGAGAAGCTATTAAAGGTAATTCGAGCGAACTGTAACCAAGGCGCGCTTTCAATGCCTACACTGACATTATCAATGGAAGGTGTAAGGGTGAAAGGGTTGAAGTTGACACTTTCATAATGCACTAAATCTTTTAGATCCGATTGAGCTAATTGATCGTTAATTTTTTGCTGAGCGTATTTTGTACCAAAATGTTGAATGCCATAAACGCCGAAAACAGCAAAACATAAAATTAATATAGAGCCGACGATAATATTAGAGGCGTTGTCTTTTAACTTTTTTGTGATAGTGCTCAAAGGGCTAATCCATAAATCAGAAAGGGAATAGAGTGTCGAACTTCGAATGGTTATTCAGATTAAGGTGATTAGGTTAAGCGTCATCTCTAATAGATGCAAACAAAACGCCTCACTCATCAAATTTAGACTCATAATAATAGCTAAGAAGGTGTTGTTAACTCGGTGGTGTGCTATACATAGGTTTAGGATTTTTTTAGTCTGTTTATTATTTAAATTCAATAGGTTAATTAAGAATGCATTGTCTTACTTATATTTTAGTCGCTCTGGTTGCAGCCGAACATTTGTATATTCTGATTTTAGAAATGTTCATGTGGACCAAGCCGAGAACCCGAAAAATATTTGGTATGGAAGCTGGATTGGCTGAGCAGACGAAAAATCTTGCCGCGAACCAAGGTCTCTATAACGGCTTTTTAGCGGCGGGTTTGTTGTTTAGTTTATTGAACAGCAATTATGAATTTGCCCAACAGCTGCAAATATTCTTCTTATCTTGTGTTGTTGTCGCGGCGATTTATGGCAGCCTGACAGTGAAGAAATCTATTATTTTTGTTCAAGGCTTGCCAGCGATGTTGGCGCTTTTGAGTGTGCTGACTCTGGGGTGATCTGATAGAAAGTAATATTTATTGTTACATTTTCTGCGCTAACTATTTTTCTAAGGAGTGGCCGTGATGTCTGTTTCATTGCGTCGATTAATCATAGTGCCATTTTTCGCGCTGGCTTTAATCACTGGTATTACCATGTACTTTGTTGCGACCACAACGATGTCCAACATAGCGAACAAAGTGGGTCTGCAATATATCCATGAAGTGGAAAATCGAGTTCAGGAACGTGTTCGCAGCTTTATGGCTCCGTTATTTCGCATTGTTGAGGTTAATCAACAGGCCTTTTTAGCGCGACCCAATGAACTTAATGATTTGTCGAAAGCTGCGATACGTTTTCATGAGCAGGGAATGCCTTATCGACAAATGACCTTTGTTTCAGTTGCCACATCTGATGGTCGTTACCTTGCTTCTGTACAAACACCTGTTGGAATTCGTAGTCATCATATCGCAACAAACTTCGTTCATAAGCCGCTTACAATGGAAGGGTTTGAATATGACCCTACAGTTGGCATTGGCAGTAAAAAACAGCAGGACGCTGAGTTCGCATATGACCCGAGAGTTCGGCCTTTTTACCAAAGTGCTGTCGGCTTAGAAACGCCTGTTTGGGGAAAGATAGAGCGCTATTATGGTTACAAAGCATTGGGAGCGACATTGTCTGCGGCCGTTTATGACGACAATGACACCTTGTTAGCGGTAACTGCGACCAGCGTTGCGCTAAATGAACTGGATAACTATTTGAAGTCATTAGAGATTGTTGACGATGGCTATCTTTTTCTTGCCGAGCAAAACGGCGACATGATCGCAACATCGACTGATACGGCGTTATTCTCTACTCAAGATGGCAAACCAAAACGAACCAACCTGCATGAGCATCAAAATGATTTGTTTCGTTTGGCGAGCGAGTATTTAGAGGATGGTGCCTATAGTCTTTCTCTAGATGGGCGAGATTATTTATATTATGTGCACCCTGTCAGTTTTGAGTACGGTGAAACCTGGTTGTTGGGCGTTTTGATTCCGAGTGCTTACCATGAAAACCTTCTAAGTGATTATAATCGCAGTTCTATTTTGATTACGCTCGGTTTGTTTGTTTTTATCAGTTTGTTAGGCGCTTTAATTGCTTGGTATATTGGCAAACCGATTCAATTATTGAGTGCCGCAACGAGTAATAAACGTCTTGAAAATATCCAAGCGTTGCCTGAGTCGATCAGCAACGTCAAAGAGATAAATACTCTGAATCAAGGGTTAAAAGAGATGGCAGATGATCTTAGTGATGTGATGAACAATCTCGAAACCAAAGTGGCAGAAAGAACGATTTTACTTCAAGGAGAGAATGACACCCTGCTTGAAACATCTGTTAAAGATGAGCTCACGAACATCTATAATCGTCGCGGTCTTAAACAAGATTTTATTCGAGTCGTCGGCTTAAAAGGCGAACAAAAACATAATGTGACGCTTGTTTTGTGCGATATCGATCACTTTAAAGTATTCAATGATAAATATGGACACGGTGAAGGAGACCAAGCTCTGATCAAAGTGGCTGAGAGCTTGAAGATGTACATCCGAACTGGGGTTGATATTGTTGCTCGATATGGTGGTGAAGAGTTTATTCTAGTGTTTTCCAATATGTCGTTAGATCATGTTTTAGAAAGGCTCAATGGGATTCGCCAAGAGTTAAAAAATACAGAGTTGGCGGGAAAAGAGCGTATCACAATGAGTTTTGGGGTTGCGCATGATGAAGGTAGTGACAGCATACAGATTGAAGATTTGATAAATAAAGCGGATGAGAAATTGTATGAAGCCAAAAATGGCGGTCGGAACAAAATTGTTAGCTAAGTGTCTAAAAATCTTAGACAAAATATATCAAGACCAGAATGGTTTTAAATTTTAAAAGGAGTGAATTATCTCGTCTTTAATACCAACACAACAAGATTTGTGGTTTTTGCCATTAGGTGGCACGGGCGAGATTGGCATGAACATGAATCTATATGGCCATGATGGACAATGGCTCATGGTCGATTGCGGTGTTTCCTTCAACGAACCTTTAAAGCCTGACGACATTCACTCTGCGGAAGTCGTTTGCGCCGACCCTACTTTTATCAGTGAACAGAAAGAACGTCTCGCTGGTATCGTTATTACTCATGCACATGAAGACCATGTGGGTGCTTTGCCTTTTCTATGGCGACGTTTTAAATGTCCTGTTTATACCACGGCGTTTACGGCGGAAGTGTTGCGTCGTAAGTTGGTGCAAGTTGGCTTGGCGGATGAAGTGCCAGTGATTGTGGTGAAGGACAACGAAACCCAGAAAATAGGTGTGTTTAATGTTACTTGGCTTGCGTTAACCCATTCGGTTCCAGAGCCTTTTGGCATGACAATCGATACCCCCGCGGGACGAATTTTTCATACGGGCGATTGGAAGATTGATAAAAAGCCGATTATTGGTGATGGCTTTTCGCCAGAGCGCTTCAAAGCACTGGCGAAAGAAAATATTCTGGCTATGGTATGTGATTCGACAAATGCCTTGCAAAAAGGTCATTCTATTTCAGAAAGTGATTGTTACGAGGCGTTGCTAAAAACCATATCAACTGAGAAAAAACGAGTTGTTGTCGGTTGCTTTAGCAGCAACGTGGCTCGGCTGGTGGCATTAGGTCGAGTAGCGCAAGAAACAGGGCGTTACTTAGCTTTAATTGGTCGCTCGTTGACAAATATGGTGGGTGCTGCAAAGGCGACAGGGCATTGGCCTAATGATTTACCTTTAATCGACGCGGCGCATCTTGGTTATTTGCCTCGCGAAGAGGTGTTGGCTGTGGTAACCGGAAGCCAAGGAGAACCTCGCGCTACATTGAATCGTCTGGCAGCAGGCAATTGTTTTGACTTAACGTTAGACGCCGATGATCTGGTGATCTTTTCTGCAATGATGATTCCGGGCAATGAAGACGCCATCATGCGTTTGGTTGAGCAATTCAAAGGGCAAAAAATCCGCACTTTGCAGCAACAGGACACAGACTTGCCCATTCATGTGAGCGGGCATCCATGTCGAGATGAATTGAAACATCTTTATACTTTGGTGCAGCCGCAACTCGCGGTGCCAGTGCATGGTGAGCCGAAACATTTAGATGCCAATGCTGACGTCGCCAAACTCAGCCATATTCCTAGGCAACTGATTGGTCGCAATGGTGACATTTATCAATTCGCACCAAACATTGGTGTTAAGCCTAAACAAGTCAAAGTCGGTCGAATTGCTTTATCTCGCTAATGGCAAAAAGTTATTTTTTTACTTTTTTTCGATCTAGCCTGCCTCGTTTGTTTATATTTTCATTGGTTTAAATAATAAAAGTTAATCAACGATTCTCTTCAAAAATAGAATGATTTTAGAGGATGATTTAAAAAGTCCTTTTAGGAATGGTTTTAAATTAAAAATCATTCCTTTTATTCATTGTTTATGATGCGAAAAACTCCCTTTTTTTGATCTTAAAATAATGTGACTCTGACATGATTAGTAGCAAGTCACAGAGAGTCGCTTTATGAGCACAGAAAACATTATTGCATTGAAAGAACAATTTAAAAGAATTCCAACCACAATTATTAGTGACGCTTTAGGTCGTAATACAGGTATTAATGGATTAAAAAAATATCACCAAAAAAGTCTTAAACTAGTTGGTCGTGCTCTTACGATAAAATGCAGCCCTGGCGATAATTTGTATATTTATAAAGCCCTTAAGCAAATTAAAAGAGGTGATGTATTAGTCGTTGATGGTCGAGGTGCGATGGACAACGCGTTAATGGGCGAGCTAATTATGCTCCAAGGTCTTAAAAATGGCTGTGATGGTTTTGTTATCGATGGTGCTGTTCGAGACGTTGAAGCATTTGATGAAGTTCCAGTTTATGCGCGTAGTAACACACATTTTGGACCTTTTAAGAATGGACCTGGTGAAATTGGTGTACCAGTGTCTATTGGCGGTCATGTTGTTATGAATGGCGATATTATTGTAGCGGACGATGATGGAGTGGTGTCTTTTCCTGTGGCAGATACAGAGAAGGTTTTGAAAGCTTCATTAGTATTGCTGGAAAAAGAGGACGGTATCATTGAGCAGATCACGACGGGTAAGATGGATTGGGTTGATCTGATTTTAGATAAGGCAGGCATATAAAATGACAGTCAGCATACTATCTCAGAAGGTTATAAATCTTAACGAATCAGCGAGTTTGAAGGCTGCAGCCTTGGCTCAGAAATTAATTTCCGAAGGACGAAAAATTATCAATTTTTCAATCGGAGAACCTGATTTTAATACACCTGATGCGCCTTCGTTAGAGGCAATAAAAGCCATTACTATGGGTAAGACTCATTATTCTAACCCGCAAGGAAATTTAGATTTACGAGAAGCTATTTGCGAAAAGTTGCAACGCGATAATGCGCTTGACTATGGTACGGACGAAATAATTGTCGGCAGTGGTGGTAAACACATTATTTACCACGCGTTTTTAGCAACCATTAATCCAGATGATGAGGTGATTGTTCCGTCTCCTTATTGGGTGTCTTATCCTGATATCGCGGCTCTTTGTGGTGGAAAACCTATTATTGTTCAGCCAAACCCTAAAAGCCTAAAGCTAGAGGCAGAGGAGTTAGAAAAAAATATTACCGCGAAAACAAAGTGGGTTGTATTGAATTCACCCTCTAATCCTACTGGTGCGGTTTACACTGAAGATGAGTTACAAGCGATTGCAGAGGTGCTTAGAAAGCAACCGCATGTACTGATTTTATCAGATGAAATTTACGAAAAGTTTGTCTATCCGCCAGCGAAACATGTATCTCTTATTAATGTGGCACCAGACTTAAAAGAACGTACTCTGATTGTAAATGGCGCGTCTAAAGGTTATGCCATGACTGGGTGGCGTATTGGGTTTGGTGCTGGTTCTACTGCTTTGGTTGCTGCCATTAAAAAGCTTATTTCTCAAACAACCACTTGCCCAAGTTCTATAAGTCAAGAAGCCGCTAAAGTGGCATTTTCAGAAACTCAGCCTTCTATAATGATGCGCGATAGTTTTCAGAAAAGAAGAGATAAGGCCGTTACTATTTTATCGGCTTCTGAGTTTTTGGGTGATATACGCAAGCCTGAAGGTGCTTTTTACCTGTTTTTAAATCTAGAAAATGTCGTTGGTAAGAAAACAGCAAAAGGCAAGGTACTCAATATAGACGATGATGTTGTCGAGTTTTTACTTGAAAAAGCGAATGTATCCACAGTCTCTGGTAGTGCTTACGGCTTTTCACCTTGTTTGAGAATCTCTTTTGCGTGTTCGATTGAGCAGATTACTCAAGGCTGTCAGGCGATTGTTGATGCGTTGGCAAGCCTAAAAAATTAATCTAATTTTTGTGTTCATTACCCTCCCGGTGATGGTTTGCCACTGGATCCTTGTGATTCAGTGGTTTTTTATTCTGACGAGCTTGGATTATTGGTAAAGTGGGTTTCTTTATCTTGGGAGTATTTCTAGATATCTCATAAAAAATGAATGTGCCCAAATACTGGCATTAGCTGGAGTATATAAATGATCACCTTTAAACAAGTAGAAGCTCTATATTGGATTTCAGAGCTAGGTAACTTTGCTGCTGCCGCAGATAAATTAAATACGACGCAATCTGCTATTTCTAAGCGAATAAATGAGCTTGAATCGGTTTTTGATATAGAGGTATTTGATCGGTCTAGACGAAATGCAAAATTGACAGAAAAAGGCACTGAGTTATTGGCCTTGTCAAAAGATATGCTCGACATGCGAGATTATGTTCTTGAGCGAATGAGTAGCCCTGAAACTCTTCATAAGCGTTTTCGTATCGGTGTAACGGAACTGACCGCATTAACTTGGTTACCTAAGCTAGTGAAGCTGATTGCACACAACTATCCCAAATTGATTATTGAACCTCAAGTTGAGTTAAGTTCAACCTTACTTGAAAAACTGGCAAATGATTCTTTAGACATGATTATTGTGCCAGATGTTTATGAAGATACAGCCTATAAGGTGTGTCGTCTCAAAACAGTAAAAAATGCATGGATGTGCACACCAGACTACGTACCGACTGACGGACCAATTGATTTTGAATCTCTTTCTAAACTGAATGTACTGACTCAAAGTAACTTGTCTGGAACCGGGGTGATTTATGAAAGGTGGTTTTTACAGAATGGTTTCAAGGTAACGAGAAAACTATTGAGTAACAGCTTGGTTGCGCAAATTGGTTTGACACTATCCGGTATTGGTATTAGCTACTTACCTATTTCAGCGATGAAAAAACACCTAGATAGCGGCTCATTAAAAATATTAGACATTACGCCTCAGCTTCCTGAAGTTAGATATGCAGCACTTCATAGGGCGGATCGAGACTCTAAGCTTTATAGCGATGTTATAAGTTACGCATTGGAATCTTGTGATTTTGATGGGGTTTTAATTGGCACTTCTTAAGATCACTAAAAGTGATGGTTTCGAATGATTTTAAGTCTCTTTTTTATTTCTTTTCTTCACTATAGAGTGATTCCTATCCCATAAGTTAACACGTTCCGATCAATATGAAGAACGACAATAGATTTTTATTTATGAAAACGTCACTAGAAAATAAGCCTGAATTAATCATAAGTATGATGGGTGAGGCAGCAATATTATTTGATGCAGGAATGGAATTGGACGTTCCTGCATTAGGGTTGCAGAAAAAAATTTGGAGTATTTCCAAAAGGCTTGAAGCAATCAAAGGGATTTCTGAAGTCATTATTGGTATGAATAATTTCTTAGTGTCATTCGTACCCGTAGATTTACCTCATGCAGAAGTACAGCAAAAGGTCTCTGAGTATTGGCAACAAGATGTGCTTGAAGGCGCTTTGAATGTGAAATCACATATTATTGATGTGGTTTATGGCGGAGAGTATTTAGAGGATTTGAAACAGGTTGCAGAATACAGTCAGCTGTCTATTGATCAAGTTATTGAACTTCATTCCACATCAAAATACACGGTTTTTACTCTAGGTAGCCAACCTGGATTACCTTATTTGGGAGGTTTACCCAGTCAATTAGATATTCCGCGCAGGTCTTCTCCTAGAGCAAGAGTCGAGTCCGGTGCAGTTATTATTGCAGGCGGGCAAGCCAGCGTCTTGTCTCGAACATCTGCTTGCGGTTGGCATGTTATTGGCCAAACAGACTATGACGTTTTTAATATTAAAAATGACAGTCCTGCGATATTTTCGCCGGGTGATATTGTGGAATTCAGAGTAAAAGGGGTTCACCTTTGATTGAAGTTATTACTCCAGGTATTCAGACCACAATTCAGGATAGAGGGCGAAAAAAATACCGTACTATTGGTGTAGGCTTTAGTGGTGCTATGGATGCACTTTCTTTTGCAATCGCTAATCACTTGGTTATGAATGATGAAGATGCCGCTGTATTGGAGATTACGTATGGTAACGCCAGTTTTCGCTTTCACAGTGATACTTATGTTGCTCTTACAGGCGCGGATGCATTAGCTACTCTTGACTCAAAATCGATACCTTGTTGGTGGTGTTTTCCAGTTAAAGCCGGACAGGTATTAAGATTAAAAATAAGTTCTGAAGGTTTAAGGACTTATTTATCTGTTGCAGGTGGTTTTAATGTTCCAGAGGTTATGGGATCAAAATCAACGGATTTAAAAACTCAGATAGGTGGACTATCAGGTAGACCATTACGTAAAGGAGATGAATTACCTATTCTTGCATACAAGGGGGCGCAATGTCCCTCATTTGGCCTTTCTAAATCAATACAGCCAAGGCATAAGCCAGTGGATGGCGAGTGCGTGGTGCGTTTTATTATAGGTGCTGAGTGGGCGTGTTTAACAGATGATAGCCAGCAAATGGTTTTGTCGTCTCCTTGGCAAGTTAGTAATGAAACTAACCGTCTTGGTGCTCGACTTGAAGGAGCGCCTCTTTCATTGAAAGCGCCATTAGAATTAATGTCTCATGGTATTGTGCCAGGCTGCATTCAGTTACCGCCTTCTGGACAACCCGTCATTCAGTTGCAGGATGCGAATACCTGTGGAGGTTACCCAAAAATAGGAGTTGTGATCGCTAGTGATATGAGATTTTTGGCACAAATCAAGCCGGGTAATACAGTGAAATTTGAGATGTGCAGTGTTGACGATGCATTAGAAATCACAAAACAAGAAAGCAAAAAACTATCCAAGATATTTCATAATATTGACATGATGAGAAATACTTTTTCTCATAAAAAGTAGCGGTGATATATGCGAACAATTGATATAAATTCTGACATGGGCGAAGGCTTTGGTATATACAAGTCTGCCCCTGATAGTGAGTTATTGCAGTATGTAACATCTGCAAATATTGCTTGTGGTTTTCATGCTGGTGATCCACAGGTTATGTTAAAAACCATTAAAGAAGCGCAACGAAACAATGTTCGTATTGGTGCACACATTGGTTATCCAGATATTCAAGGCTTTGGTAGAAGAGATATTAAGTTCTCAATGGATGAATTGTATTCGATGGTGTTATACCAATTGGGGGCACTGGCTGGGATGGCGAAATCCGTTGGCGCTACTCTTACCTATGCCAATTTTCATGGCGCCTTAGGTAACCTTTCTTTTCAGGATGAAGAGGTAGCAAAAACACTCATTTCAGCGATAAAAGATTTTGACTCAAGTTTGATTTATATCGGAATCTCAAATACCTGTGCTGCACGTGAAGCAGAACGTCAAAACCTAAAGGTTATGTACTCGTTTTTGGCAGATCGAGGGTATACCTCTGAAGGGCTGTTGGCAAAAAGAGGCACACCGAATGCTGTGATAAAAGATTTAACTCAAGTCAGTGACAGGGTTAAAAAGCTCTTAACAGAAGGCATCGTTGAAACAACAGAAGGCGGCTGTATCAGTATGAAAATCGATTCCGTATTGGTTCATAGTGATACACCAAATGCTTTGGAATTAGCAAAAGTTATCAAAAATGCGGTTGTTGAAAGTGGCTGTATTGTGACTGCGAATTAAACTACTCGCCTTTATTTTATCCATAAAATTGTATGGAATCATTTCGTTAATTGGTTTTATTGCTTATTGAACCTTTTACTTAACAAATCTTCGTACGCTAATTGTTGGTTTTTATTGAGTCCTAAAAGTGATCTATCAAGATAAATAAATATCCCTTTTTTTCTGTTAGAAGTGCTATTTACTGATTTCAACCCTAACAAAGAAGTAACTGATATCACATTTGCAGGGCATTAAAATTATTATTAAAGGAACGTTAACTATGAAACTATTAAAAAATATTCCCTCATTATTCATGGCTACCACGGTAGCTTTTACAACCCAATATTCTATTGCTGCGTCTCAGTGGGATCTTCCACTTGCTTGGCCTGCGGATAACTTTATTACGAAAGCGGTTACTGAATTCGCTGATGAAGTAAAAACGGTAACCAACAATGATGTTTCAATCATTACACATCCGGGCGGCTCATTAGGTTTTAAAGGCCCTGATATGTTCGGTGCAGTACGTGATGGATTAGTACCTATTGGAGATATGCTACTAAATCAACAAACAGGTGCAGACCCTCTTCTTGGTTTGGAATCTTTACCTTACCTAATTGGTAGTATTGAAGAACTTGAGAAATTTAGTACTTATTACCGTCCTTTATTGGATGAAATTTACGCAAAAAACAACCAAAAAATTCTTTTTACACTTCCTTGGCCTGATCAACAGATCTTTACTAAAGACGTTATCGAAACAATTGATGATATGAAGAACGTAAAAATTCGTACTTTTAATAAAAGCTCAACAGAAGTATTTGATGCTGTCGGTATGACACCTGTTCAGCTTCCTTGGGGCGACGTAGTACCTTCATTAGCATCAGGTGCAATCGACGCCGTAGCGACTTCAGCAGCCTCTGCAGTTGATGGATCATTTTGGGAATTTCTAGGTTACATTTACCCAACTCGTCAATCTTGGAACACCAACGTGATTAGTGTAAACCTGGATTACTGGAGTGATTTGTCAAAAGAAAATCAGGAAAAAATCGAAGCGTTAGCTAAGGAATTCCAACCTAAAGTTTGGGCTTCTATCGGTGAAATTAATGCTAATGATATGAAGAAGCTAACGGATAACGGCATGGTTGCAGGACGCATCAGCGATGATTTAAGAGCGAAGTTTAAAGCGCTTGCTTCACCATTGCGTGAAAAAGAAATTGACGCCATGGGACCTTCTGCACGTAAAGTTGTAAATGCTTTCCAAGCAGCAAAATAATTTTCATCCCTAATCTTATTGACCCTGCTCGTTTTGCAGGGTCAATACTATTTATTTGGAGCAAAGCATGATTGCTGTACTAACCAAAATAGTTGACCGCATTTGTTTGATTGCATGTTATATCGCGGGCATTGCTATTCTTGTCATTGCATTGATGCAAGTCGCAGAAATTATTATCCGAAACATGTTCGATTATAGCCTTCCATTTGTTTGGGAATTTGCTTCTTATTTTCATATTGGTGCTGTGTTTCTTGCCGCTGGTTATACCTTGCGTTCGGGTGGACATATTAGGGTAACCATCCTTCAGCGCTTCCACTCTAAAGCCTTTGAAATTTTAGCGACAAGTGTAGCTTTAGTTATTTCTGCTTTTTTATCCATGTCGATTTTTAAATTTGCGTTTAAATATATCGAAACGGGAAGAACATCAGGCACAGTAAATGATATTCCACTTGCTATTCCTGCGTCTTTTATGGCCATTGGTGCTGCATTGCTGACATTACAACTGGTGCTAAGATTACTTCAAGCTATTACGAATAAGCCGTTTGAAAATGCACCGAATTTGAAAAATGATAACTCGTAGAAGGAATGCATCACCATGTCACTCCCAATAATTACCACCTTCGCTTTACTGTTTTCTTTATTAGCCTCTGGAGCGTGGGTATTTCTTTCATTGCTTGGTGTTGGAATCGGTAGTCTTTCTATCTTTCGCAGCATCCCTGTCGATAGAATTTTGTCTCAAACTGTGTGGAATGGTCTTTCATCGCCAGAGTTAGTAGCATTGCCATTATTTATATTAATGTCTGAGTTGCTCATGCGTTCTCGTTTTATTGATGGGCTTTTTAGAGCGATTGAGCCTTGGGTAAGACGTTTACCTGGTGGGCTTCTTCACACTAATGTGGTTGGTTGTACTTTCTTTGCTTTGATTTCGGGGTCATCTGCAGCGACAACCAGCGCTGTAGGTAAAATCACCTTAAAAGAGTTGGATTCACGTGGGTATGACTCCCAGCTTGCAATGGGAACATTAGCAGGTGCAGGGACATTAGGTTTCTTAATCCCACCAAGTATTATAATGATCATCTACGGTGTATTGTCTCAAACATCAGTATTGAAACTGTTTGCCGCAGGTATTATTCCTGGACTGATGTTAGCTCTCTTGTTGATGATTTATATCGCGTTTGCAGATCGAAAAAGACACACTCGTACGGAAGCGGTAGATGAAAACATATGGAAGGATAGGTTGGTTAACCTTCCTGCTTTGACACCTTTTATTATCCTCATGTCTGGATTGCTAATTGCTTTGTATGGTGGCTTTGCTAGCCCTTCTGAAGCCGCTTCGATTTCCGTTGTGATTACGCTGTGTATTATGCTGTGGGAGAAGTCACTTAATTTAAAAGCTTTAATGGCTGCCTTGATAGGTACGGCTCGAACGGCCAGTATGCTGGGGCTTATTATTGCATCGGCGTCTTTTTTATCGACGGCAATGGGCTTTCTTGGGCTTCCGCAAGCGATATCAAGCTTGATTGGCTCATTTAACTTATCACCACTCGAACTGGTTGCGCTCTTAGTTATAGTGTACATTATTTTAGGGTGTTTTTTAGAAGGTATGTCTTTGATTCTAATGACATTGCCGCTAGTTTTGCCGCTTATTACTGCTGCAGGGTATGATAAAATTTGGTTTGGTGTATTCTTGATTATCGTTGTAGAGCTGGCACAAATATCGCCACCTGTTGGCATGAATTTATTTGTTATTCAGGGGCTTACGGGCGAAAAGCTGGGTAAAATAGCGAAATCTGTGTTGCCTATTTTTATCATTATGGTGTGTTTTGTATTCTTCTTAGCTGTCTTTCCTGAAGTTGTAACCTTCTTGCCTTCCTTGATGGGGTAATTATTTACTCTTATAGATTTATTACTTAATTCGCCCATGGATGGGCTGAATTAAGTTGAATTTGTTTAATCCGTGTTTCGATTGTTTCAGTTAGTTAATTGGTGCAAATACTGTTTTAGACGTTTGTCCCGGAATTTCTTTGGCCAGTTTTGGCACCAAATAACCTGGTAATTCCGCGGCGACTTTCCCCATGAGTTGCTGGGCTTCTTCAATTGTTATGTCAAAATGCGCCGCACCTTCTACGGGATCTAGTGTGAACATGTAATAAGGCAAAATACCGGCAGAAAAAACGGCTTCACTTAGGTTTACTTGCGCTTCTACGGAATCGTTTATGCCTTTCAATAACACACCTTGGTTCAATAGCGTGACGCCAGCCTGTTTTAGTTTAAAGGCGGCTTGAGCGAGTTCTTCGTCTATTTCATTAGCATGGTTTATGTGCCACACCATGACAATATCGAGACGGCTTTTGTTTATCCAATCGAGCATCTCGTCACAAATGCGAGCGGGAATCACCACAGGTAATCGAGAGTGAATACGCAGGCGTTGGATTTGTGGCAAAGCTTCGATTTGACGAACTTTATCGGCGAGCAAGGTGTCTTTCATCATCAGAGGGTCGCCACCGCTCAAGATCACTTCATTGATCTCTGGGTGTGCGATTAGGTAATCAATCACGGATTGCCATTCCGCTTGAGCCAGTTGATTGTCGCCATAAGGAAAGTGACGACGGAAACAGTAGCGGCAATTTACTGCGCAAGTCCCTGTCGTAATGACTAGTAATCGACTCTTATATTTATGCACTATGGCTTTTTGAGGATTATGATTAGCTTCTTCTAATGGATCTTTACTATAGCCTAATACTTTTTGCATCTCGGTTGAACTGGGTAAAACTTGTAATAACAGCGGATCGTTTGGGTTACCGTATTCAATACGTGATAGATAAGGGCGCGGCACCAGCAGCTTAAAACTCTCCTGTGCTTCTACGCCTTGTTCAGCTAAGTATTCTGGTAAACCAAGGTGTTGAATCAGCTCTGGTAAGGACGTCAACGCTTGTGACAAGTGTTGTGGCCAGCTTATATTGTTCGTTGTTTGAATAGGGATCACGTCAAATATCTGCAAAATTGAGTTCATTTAGGTTATGATTACGCCAACTTTTTTTGGCCAATTAGGCCGATGGCTTTTAAAGTTCTTATAAAAGACCTTTAGACTGACATGATACGCCAGTCGGAGCCTTTTCTCTAAATTTATACCGTGAGGATTTATGGCTAATATTTCTACTAGCGATATGCGCACTGGCGCGAAAGTAATGGTCGATGGCGACCCATGTTCTGTTTTAGAAAACGAACACGTAAGACCAGGTAAAGGCCAAGCGTTTAACCGTCTTAAATTGCGTAACCTAAAAAGTGGTCGTGTATGGGAGCGTACCTTTAAATCAGGTGAATCCCTAGAAGGCGCGGATGTGATGGAAACCGATATGGAGTACTTGTACACCGACGGTGAATTCTGGCACTTCATGGCAGTTGATGGTTCTTTTGAGCAGCACGCAGCAGATGAAAATGCGATTGCTGATACGAAAAACTGGTTGAAAGAACAAGAGAAATACGTGGTAACTTTGTATAACGGTGCACCATTGGCTGTTACACCGCCTAACTTTATCGAACTTGAAGTAAAAGATACCGATCCAGGTGTTAAAGGTGATACCGCAAACGGCGGTTCTAAACCGGCTTATTTAGTGACTGGCGCTATGGTTCGTGTTCCTTTGTTCATCAACATTGGTGAAATCCTACGTATTGATACACGTAGCGGTGAATACGTTTCCCGCGCAACAGGTAAGTAATAACTTATTTACTCTAGAGTATAAATAGTAAAAAGCCTTCGATAGAAAACTATCGAAGGCTTTTTTTTGGGTAAATATTTTGCTTCTTAAATAAGAACTCAACCCTGAAGCTGGTTGAATATCGAGACTATTGTTTTGCAGCTATGATTTTGTCTATAGAGTAAGAACCAGCACCGCTGAAAGCCAATGAAACTGCGACAACAAATAATGCTAATGCGTATTCATAGCCACCGTTAGACATAAATAATCCATTTGAAATATGTACAGTGAAGATAGCCATTAGCATGGTGAAGGCAATTACAACAGACGCAGGTCGAACCAATAAGCCTATGACTAATGCCAGTCCACCAAAGAATTCTGCACTACCAGCTAGAAGCGCCATCAAATAACCTGGCTCTAAACCAATTGAGGCCATCCATTGACCAGTGCCTTCTAAACCATAACCACCAAAAGAACCGAACAGCTTTTGTGCGCCATGAGCCATTAAGATAATGCCAACAGGAATTCGTAATATCGTGCTTGCTATGCCTGAGGTTGTGTTTGTAATCGTTTGAATTAAAGAAGATTTCATCTTGGTTTTCCTTATTGAAATTAGGTAGAAGGTTTAACTTAAGCCCACTATAACTAATAAGTTTCGAGTTAAATAACGGAGGTTTTTGAGGTCTTAGTTCAAAAAAATTGAACATAGACGAAAAGGCTCACTTGTGATTAGCTTGCTCACTATTAATCAATCAAAAAACAATAAATAGGGTGAAGTATGACTCAGTCATTAATGGGAAAAGTTGCTGTTGTTACTGGCGGTGCGTCGGGTATTGGTCTTGCCAGTGCTGAGTCTATGATAGCGGAAGGCGCTTTGGTGGTTATTGTCGATCGAGACGAAACCGCATTAGCCGCGCTACAAGAAAAACATGGCGACGCTTTGATAGTTTTGCCTACAGACTTACTTGATACAGAAAGTTGTGCAGGCTTGATTCCTCGAATTTTAGAAAAAACCAAAGTGATTGATATTTTTCACTCCAATGCTGGTCTATATGTCGGTGGTGATTTGGTCGATGCAGAAAACGATGCCATTGATCGCATGTTGAATTTGAACATCAATGTCGTGATGAAAAATGTGCGTGATGTTCTTCCTCACATGATCGAGCGTGGAGTTGGCGATATTCTTGTCACTAGTTCTTTGGCGGGACATTATCCGACACCTTGGGAGCCTGTTTATGCATCCTCAAAGTGGGCGATCAATTGTTTTGTACAAACCGTTCGTCGCCAAGTTTGTAAGCAAGGTATCCGTGTTGGCTCTGTTTCACCGGGTCCTGTAATTACGTCTTTGCTGTCTGATTGGCCTGCCGAAAAATTAGAGGAAGCAAAACGTTCAGGTAGCTTGATGGATGCTAGTGAAGTTGCTGATGCCTTGTTGTTTATGGTCACACGTCCGCGCCATGTGACGATTCGAGATATTGTGATCATGCCTTCACAATTTGATTTGTAGACGCCTTAAGGTGTTTTTTGCCTTTAAAAAAAGAGGAAGTAGTCATGCGGCTACTTCCTCTTTTTCGTTGTTTTATGACTTATATCAATATAAAGCTCGTCTGTTTAATAATTGGGGAACTTGTCTCACTTTTTCCCAGTCGACAGCTTATCTGAAATGTTATTTTTTGGGTTGAAGCATAAATTTAGAACGAAGGATTATTAAAATGAGGGATCAAGATTGTTTGAATTAATTACCCAGTCGTCTTTCAACGAAGTTGCTGCATTGTTGGTGTTGGCGGCTCTTACTGGTTTTGTTGGCCTTTTGCTCCGACAACCTCTTATCGTGAGCTTTATTGTGGTTGGCTTAATTGCTGGGCCATCGGCTTTGGATATCGTTCATTCTAAAGATCAAATTAAACTGCTTTCTGAGCTTGGGATCGCTATTTTGCTTTTCCTCGTGGGGATAAAGCTGGATATAAAGCTCATTAAATCCATTGGTTGGGTATCGGTTTTAACCGGTCTTGGCCAAGTGGCTTTCACCTCGATTATTGGGTACTTGATTGGACTCATGATAGGTTTAGATACTACTTCAAGTCTTTACCTTGCGGTCGCTCTTACGTTTTCTTCCACCATTATTATTGTAAAACTCTTGTCTGATAAACGAGAAATCGATTCGCTGCATGGACAGATCGCACTGGGCTTTCTAATCGTCCAAGATCTTGTCGTGGTAATGGCCATGATTGTACTGGCGACTATCGGCATTGGTTCTGGGCATGGCGGTTCTGGTGATTCATCCGTCTGGCATGTCGCTGCTTCAGGCGTGGGTTTGGTGTTGTTTGTTATGGTGTTTATTCGCTATATCGCCAATCCGTTGACCGGTTTACTGGCAAGGGTGCCTGAATTATTGGTCATTTATGCCATTGCACAAGCTGCGTTGTTTGCTGCGATAGGTAATATGGTGGGCCTTGGTATGGAAGTTGGCGGATTGCTAGCGGGTGTTGCTCTTGCTTCTACGCCTTATCGCGAAAGTATCGCGGCGAGGTTGGCGCCGTTACGTGATTTCTTACTCTTGTTTTTCTTTATTGCTCTGGGCGCAACATTGGATTTGTCGTTACTCGGCTCACATATTTCTGGCGCGATTATCTTTTCCTTGTTCGTCTTGATTGGTAACCCTTTGATTGTCCTGATTATTATGGGCCGAATGGGATATCGAAAAAGAACCGGTTTCCTAGCCGGATTAACCGTCGCGCAAATAAGCGAGTTCTCTCTTATTTTTATTGCGATGGGCATTAGCTTAGGGCACGTTTCACAAGATATTTTAGGGTTAGCAACATTGGTTGGCATTATTACGATTGCCGCATCCACTTATATGATTACTTACTCCCATCAACTGTATGACTTTTTTGAGCCTGTGTTGGGCATCTTTGAACGAAAAAATCCGACTCGTGAACAAAGTTCCGAAGCCGTAGCCAGTAATCATCCTGAAGTGGTTGTGTTTGGGTTAGGCCGATTAGGAACCGCCGTTGCGACCAGACTAAATGAACAGGGAATTAGGGTCATGGGAGTGGATTTTAATCCGTCAGCGACAAAGCATTGGGAGCAGTTGGGTCTTCATACCGCTTATGGTGATGTGACCGATGCAGAATTTATTGCTGAATTGCCTTTGCGTCAGGCAAAGTGGATTGTTTCTACCATTCCACATCATCACACTGGGGTATCTTTTGAGGATACTAGTAGAACCATAGTGCAACTTCTTAAAATGACGGATTTTAGTGGGCAATTAGCGGTTGTGTCACAAACTAAATTAGAAGCTGAAGAGTTAAGTCTCCTTGGGGTCAATCTTATCTTAGAGCCATTTCAGGATGCAGCAGACAGAGCGACTGAGCTGTTACTTGAAGGACTTGATCATCAGGCGGTTTGATCTCAATTTATAAAGGGAGTTTTGTCATGCAAAAATTTAATAACATCGTTTATGTATTCGATGGAGAGATAAATGCACTTTCAGCGTCCTTCACACAGGCCGTGAATTTGGCGAAAAACAATCAAGCGAATTTAACCGTGTTGAAAATACACCCAGATATTAAGGCGGCTGGTTTTTCAAATCTAACCGATGAAGATTTTAAGAGCAAAGTACTGGCTTATGAGCAAGATATTTTGAATGAACTTGTCTCTTCTCTAGATGAAATGCTCAACGCCATTGCGGAAATCCGGTTTGGTAAAAAATACATTGAAGTGATTCGAGCTGTTCAAGAAAAACAATACGATTTAGTCATAAAAGAAGCGGATGGAATTGATTGGCTTGATCGTTTATTTGGCAGTGATGATATGCATTTATTACGAAAGTGCCCTTGTCCAGTTTGGTTAATGAATAAAAATAAATGGACAGAAAGTAAAACCAAAGACAAACATATTATTGCAGCTATTGATTTCGGTGATGAATTTGAATCAGATAGTCGAGAAGTCAATTATGAGCTAAATCAGACAATTCTCGAACTGTCTAGTTTACTGGCTTTATCAGAAATGGCGACTCTTCATGTGGTAAATGCTTATGATGTTCCTCATGCTGGTTTTATAGGTTTATGGGTAGAGCAACCAGATAAAGTCGAAAAGGATTTATTTGAGCATGAATATAAGAAATGTCGTCAGCAAATGAATATTATGATGGAGAATTTGAAGCAAACATTAGGAGAGGAAACCTTTAAATATTTATCTCCCAAAATTCATATTTTGCAGGGCGCTCCAGATAGAGAGCTACCCAAATTAGCGAGTGATATGGAAGCGGATTTGATGGTCATGGGAACGGTTGGTCGATCTGGAGTAGCTGGTGTCATCATTGGTAACACAGCAGAAACGATACTTTCTCAAATTCAATGTTCTGTATTGGCAGTGAAACCAGATGGTTTTGTATCGCCTATTTCTACAATAAAGAAATAAAGATTGAATTCATAATTCACTCTGCTGTTTTTTTGATTTGGTTCATGCGCCTTTGCAGTTCCTTTTCTATGTTGTTTTTGTCATAAGGCTTCATTTTTTGCCATTGGTTGCACTCTGGGCGAGTACGAGCGCAACCCAAGCACCAACCTTTCGGTCCAGAGAAGTCGCAAAGATCAATGCAGGGGCTTTTCTGGCGCTTTACCATTCAGGCTCTCCGTTGACTTCATCGAGTGCTTGTTCAACACCGTCTTCAAGTTGGCGCAGTCGGTTAAGTTCTTCAAAGATACGTTGCTCTAGATTTTTGAAGTTAAGAGGCAGTGTACGTTCACAAATATGATAACCCTTGCCTATGGTTTGGTAGCCTTTCCAACTTTTTATACGACCGCTTTCAAGTGCTAGAAATTTTTCAATAAATTCTGGTTGAGATGGGCAATCTTCTTCGGCGTGCATACAGATAGGAAACGACTTTTGCTTGATTTGAGGCGCTTCAATAAAGGTCTCAAAATGAATGCCGCCTTGGTTTTGATTGTGCCAGTTTGATTTATAAAGCTGCAAGTACGGGCCACGATTGTAAATCTCCCAACCATCGTCGAACCAGTTTGCATTTTTCAGTAGTTTTTCTAGGTTGCGGAATACGTTTTTTATGTCTTTCATAAGGTTAAGAGTCTCTGTTTCACTATGGTGCTATTGTAAACGATGAAAGGTCATTCAAAACATGGCCTTTTTACAAAGTATGAGTAAGCATCGCAGTTATGCAAGATCTTAAGTTGCTTATGCAAACATCTTTTAATTCATGTTGTGATCTCTAACGGTGAGAGGTTCTTGTTTTAATTATGATGTCACATAAATCTTTAAGTTGTTGATAACTAATGTATTTATCAACAGTGTTTGTTCCGTATTCTGGTTCTAATGACTTATCTACAGAAGAGTTCAACGGCCAACCGCAGTTGATGCGAAAGCAGTCGTGATAGAAGTTGTGAGTACTGAAGCAGGCGCCGCTGCGGATGTCTATACTTTGTGTTTGTGCGTCTTTTTCCAGTTGTACTGCGTTGAAGTTGGGGATTTGTACCCACAGCACCATGCCGCCGTCTGGATTGCTAACGTTTGCATTGTTGGGTAAATGCTCCACAAGGAAACGGCGGTATTGATGAATTTGTTGGTTTAAGAGTAGACGTGTTTTATTCACATGGGTTCGGTATTCGCCTGTATTAATAAACTCCGCTAAGCAAGCCTGTATGAAACCATTTACGCCAAAGCTAGTGGCGACTTGTTTCTTCAAGTAAGGCTGTAAATACCGCCCAGGTAAACACCAACCAAGACGCAAACCAGCGGCTAGGGTTTTTGAAAAAGACCCACACCAAATGATATAGCCTTCTTTGTCCCAATATTTTGCGGGTAGAGTATTTTGTTTATGATGGCCAAGTTCAAAGTACACATCGTCTTCTATCATTGGAATTTGATATTGCATGGCGAGTGCGGCCAAGGTTTGTTTTTGTTTAACGGGTAAGGTCATGCCGGTTGGATTCATGTTCGAGGTACTGAATAAGGACGCTTGAATCAAGCCTTGCTGTAAAATGGATTCGAGATGTTCTAAATCGAGTCCATCGTTTTTGATCGGAATCTCGATGACCTTTCTGGACATGGCGGTGAGTAAGTCTAATAAACCGCTGAAACAGGGCGAGCTGATAGCAATGGTGTCGCCTTCTTTAGTGATGCTTTCGATGGCGAGTCGAACTGCGTCGATACAGCCATTTGTAATGACCAATTCCTGTGGAGAAAAGTTGAAGCTCTCAAGGCGAAAATGCTCTGACAGTGCTTTTCTTAATCCTTGTTCACCGGGTGGATCTGGGTATTGAAAAAGTGAGATATCAGAGCGTTTAGTGACGCGTTTTATACAGCGTTGTAACGCAAGACTGGGTTGTAAATTGGGTGAAATCATGGACGTGCCAAATGAACTAGATAACCTTGATGTCGGGTTGTAGCCATTTAATGGTGCGAAACGTTTTGGGTCTCGCTGCTCCATCTCTTTTGAGTCTAGAGCAGGAAAGGGGATCTGTTCTGTTTGGCTGGCGACGAAATAACCCGACTGAGGTTGAGCGTAAATCCAGCCTGTTTCTTGAAGAGTATCGTAGGCTTTGGTGGCGGTTGTCATACTGACCTTGTGCTGTTTCGCTATAGCTCGTAATGCAGGTAGCCTCGTTCCCACAGGCAGCTTTTGTTTTTTGATGTCATCGATAAATCGTTGAACTAAGGCTTCATAAAGTGTCATTGCATGATTGCTCATTATAAATGAATGTTTAAATTGTACTCTATTTTTTATCAAAAATTGAATCTGCACTCTTTTTGTTTTTTTACTGATACTGCTGTTGTTTAAATGACTAAAATAGAGAACGCAGAAATGAGATTACGAGATTTAGGGTTGTTGTTTGTGCTTATGGCGCTGTGGGGATTTAACTTTAGCGTGATTAAGCTTGGTGTGAATACTATTGATCCTTTGGTTCTTACCGCATTGCGTTTTAGCTTTGCAGTGTTTCCCTTGGTCTTTTTTATTAAGAAGCCTGATGTGCAATGGCGTTATTTAATCGCTTACGGCTTGTCTTTTGGGGTTGGCGTTTGGGGGATGACAACCTTGTCTATTAGTGCAGGGTTATCCGCTGGCATGGCGTCTTTATTGCTAGATATGAGTGTGGTGAGTGGTCTGTTTGTCGGTTGTTTTTTCCTTCATGAGAAAATTACTAAAAATAAGCTCTTGGGAACAGGTTTGGCGCTACTGGGTTTGGTATTGATCATGTATTCAGAAGGCGGAGCCGTTACTTTCAAAGGCTTGGTTCTTGTGTTGATCGCTTCGATATTTTGGAGTGTGAATGGTTTGATTGTGAAGCGGGCCAATACGACATCCATCTTCGCTTTCAATATTTGGGGAATGCTGTTTGCCCCTTTGCCATTGTTGTTATTGGCGGTGTTTACTCATGGCTCAGAAACGCTGACGAATTTGCCGAGCCAGTTTACTGAGTGGACGCTGTTTTCTGTTTTGTTTCAGGCGTATCCCACCACTTTATTGGGTTATTGGTTCTGGAATAAGATGATTATGAAATACAGTGTTTCAAGCGTGGCACCCATGACTTTGTTGGTACCAGTGTTTGGTATCTTGGGTGGTTATTTGTTTTATGATGAAATTATTGGCGTGAACCAATTAATTGCCGCTGTGTTGATTCTGGCTGGATTGTTTATTGGGCAAATGGTGTTGCCACGTTTTTTAAAAGCAGTCATAGTAAAAAATTAAGAGCCAAACAATATTAAAGGAGTAGTAATGCAGGACATTCAGTACGGTTTGATTTTAATGGCGGCGCTTGTCGCAACGGGAAGCCCCGGACCTGCAACCTTAGCCATTGCTGGCACTTCCATGAATTTTGGTCATCGTCATGGGATTGTGATGGCGCTTGGCATATTAACAGGGTCTTTTATATGGTCATTCTCGGCTGCGTTTGGCATGGCTACCTTGATGTATGCGAATGCATGGTTGTTTGATATTTTTCGCTATTTTGGTGCGGCGTACCTGCTGTATTTGGCTTATAAATCGTTTAAGTCTGTTTTATCTCCGAAAGAGCTCATATTGAAAAAGACGGCAACCCTTTCCCTGAGAGGTGCCTATTTACGAGGGTTGGCGATTCACCTTACAAATCCTAAAGTTATCTTGTTCTTTGGTGCTTTATATTCAATGGGCGTACCCAGCACCGTTGGCATAGAGGAGTTGTTATCGATTATTTTGCTTGTTGGAATACAAAGCGCTTGTCTGTTTGTCGGTTATGCCATGTTATTTTCTTATGCTCCAGTAAGGCACTTCTACTTTAAAATGAGCCGTGCTTTTGATGTAACCTTCGCGTTTTTCTTTGGCGTGGCGGGTATTAAAATATTGCTAAGTAAGCTGAATTAGTTGTCTCGTATTTGCTATGATGGCTTTTATTTTTTCAGAGCTTTTCTTATGTACAATGCGTCATTATGGCAACCCAGTGCGGATCTCTCGGTTTTAAAAAAGCGTGCTCAGTTATTAAAGGCTGTTCGCGCTTTTTTTGATGCACGAGATGTGATGGAAGTAGATACACCGTGTTTGTCTTTGGGAAGCATTTCTGACCCTCATATTGAAGTTTTAACCAGTCATACTCGCTCTAAGGGTGAAGATCTAACGTATTACCTGCAAACCTCTCCAGAATACGCCATGAAACGTCTGCTT
The DNA here is from genome assembly GCF_055808695.1 of Marinomonas sp. GJ51-14. Classification (NCBI taxonomy): domain Bacteria; kingdom Pseudomonadati; phylum Pseudomonadota; class Gammaproteobacteria; order Oceanospirillales; family Oceanospirillaceae; genus Marinomonas; species Marinomonas sp. GJ51-14. The sequence goes on along the minus strand of NZ_CM147879.1, from coordinate 342,174 downwards.
TGCGCAGGCTCTGGTTCTATTTATCAATTGGGTAAAGTGTTTCGAGCGGAAGAGGTCGGACGTCGCCACAGTATCGAATTTACCATGTTGGAATGGTATCGGATTGGGTTTGATCATTGGCAATTGATGGATGAAATTCAAGGTTTACTTGTAGCCTTATTTGACGATGAATCATTACAATGTGAACGTCTCAGTTATCAAGATGCGTTCTTGCGTCATACTGGATTGGATCCTTTTGTTGCGACCTTGGTTCAGTTACAAGAATGTGCTCATAAATACACAGAATATGGACTGCAAGAAACGGACAGAGATACCTTGTTAGAATTGATTTTTGCCAGTGTTGTAGAAGCGGCTATTGGTACAGAGCAACCTTGTTTTATTCACAGTTATCCTGCTTCGCAAGCGGCGTTGGCGAAAACCTATATGAATGATAACGATCAATGGGTAGCAGCTCGTTTTGAACTGTATTGGCAAGGAATGGAACTGGCGAACGGTTATTACGAACTAACCGATGTGGAAGAACAAACTCACCGTTTTGAAAAAGACAAAGCCACACGCGCGGAATTAAAACTTGTGGACAGACAGTTTGATGAACGATTACTAAGTGCCTTAAAAAATGGCATGCCTGAGTGTGCCGGTGTGGCATTGGGAATTGACCGTTTACTGATGCTAATGTGCCAAAAGTCCCATATTGGTGAGGTTATATCTTTTGCTCATTCAAGAGCCTAGATACCTGAATAAACTCAATGTAGACCTTTAATAATAAGTAATAAACAAAAGCAGGTTTTGTCGTGGATCTATTGATAGAAAAATACCATTTAGGAATTAAGCGCCTAGTTTCCTCTAAGCAATTGATTTGGCTTTATTTATTTGCTTTTTTTATGGTTGTTTTGCTTATTTGGAAAGGTGGAGAAGCACTAAAAAACCAACAAATTAAAACCCTCCGAATTGATACTTTTGAAGAGCTTAACCAGCTTGCTAATGTTCTAGAAAGCGCGATTGCTAAATATCAACATATGCCAACCCTGTTGGCATCAAATGATCGAGTGAAAAAAGCATTACGGGACGGTTTTGAATCAGACATTAATCAACTTAATCGTGAACTAGAGCAGATTAACCGTATCACAGAGGCATCAGACAGTTACATATTGAATGCGGATGGCTTGACTATAGCCGCTTCTAACTATGCAGGACCTAGTAGTTTTGTCGGTAGCAACTATGTATTCCGCCCTTATTTCAAAGATGCTATTGCAGGTAAACCAGGTCGATATTATGCATTAGGAATTATGTCTAATCGTCGTGGTTATTACTTTTCTTACCCCATTTATGAAGGTGATTCCATCATTGGTGTTGCTGTTGTAAAGGTTGATTTAACACAATTTGAAAAACGCTTTGCTAATCAGAACTATGAGTTTGTCTTGTTAGACCCAGATAATGTTGTATTTAGTGGTTCTCGCCCAAATTGGGTATATCGAGTATTGGGGGAGTTATCTCATGAGGAACTAAAACGCATTGCAGACTCTCAACGTTATGGCGATAAAGCGATTGAAAAACTAGCAATTACCTATCAAAAATCTTTTGATGATCAATCTCATATTATTGATATTTTAGAAAATCGAGTTACCAATAATGGCGATAATTTAAACCGAGTTTCTTATCTAAAAATGAGTAGACCTATCAGTCTATTGGGTTTCCAAGTTTCTATTTTAGCACCACTAAAAATTATTAATGAAGAAATTGCTTTATGGCGAGCTATTTTTGCTGGTGGCGTAACGATTACAGCCTTGCTGTTCGGCTTAGCCATGTTGCGTACGCGAATGTTACGCGAGCGTTCTGATGCTAATGAAATGACACGACATAATCAGGCATATATTCGAGAGGTGATACAGAATACTCAAGCGGGCTTGGTGACATTAGATGAAAATTACAAGATAGAATCTTTCAATCCTGCTGTTGAGAAGTTGGTTGGTCAGCCATTAGCGCCTTTAGTCGGGCAGCCTTTAAGTGTCTTATTTCGATCTGATAGTGAAGATTCTAAAGTTTTATCTTCTGAGGCTTTATTTTCACAGAATGATTTCTTCGATGCGATTAACAATTTAGGTATTAAGGTGCTTACTAGAGAAGGTAGTTTGTACTACTCCAATCAGGCACCAGTACCCGTGGAAATGACCTTATGTGAGATGCAGCTACCAAATCGATTAAGTTATTTGGTGACCTTTCATGATATGACCGAGCGTAAGCGTTATGAGCAAGAAATTACTCAGGCACGAATTGATCTAGAGGAAAGGGTACGGGAACGGACCTTTGAATTAGAAGGGGCAAACACTCGTCTTCGTCAGGAAATTGAAGAGCATAAAGGTACACAGAGAGAGCTTATTCAAACAGCGAAACTGGCAGTACTTGGTCAGTTGAGTGCAGGTTTGAATCATGAATTAAATCAGCCGTTAACGGCGATTCGAGCTTTTGCAGGTAATGGTTTGAAATTTCTCGATCGTGAACAATATGATCAGGCTCAGACAAACTTGCAGCATATTAGTCAACTTGGTCATCATATGAGTGACATTATTGCTCGCTTTAAGGTGTTTGCGCGTAAAGGTGATGTACATCAAGGGCCCATTTCTGTTCAGACGGCGATAATGGGGGCTCTGAAAATCATGGAAACACGTTACAAAGAAGTGGGAATTGAATTGGTTGTAACGGAAGACCAAGGTTTTATTGTGAATGGTGATATGGTCTTTTTAGAGCAAGTTTTGGTTAATTTATTGGCGAATGCCGCCGATGCTATTTTGGAATCTTCTAAGCAAGAACGACGTGTTTGTATTGAACAAACGGCGACGCAGGATAGTATTATCATCTATGTTCAAGATTCGGGGAGTGGATTGAGTGATGAAGCCATTCGGAATTTATTTGAACCTTTCTTTACGTCTAAATCGTCTGGTTTAGGACTAGGGCTTGGGTTGTCGATTAGTCAGCGAATTATTGATGCAATGGGTGGACAAATTAGTGCCACGAATCAAGCCTCTGGTGGTGCTGAATTTTGTGTTAGGCTACCACGTTTCAAATCGTCTTCCATGGCTTATGATGCCGCTTTATAACGCTTTCAATAGGAAATCTGATGCCAGATAACAAGCAGGTAATATTAATTGATGATGAGCAAGCTGTCCGTATGGCGATCTCTCAGACATTACAGCTGGAAGATTTTGATGTAGATGAGTTTTCCAGTGCGCAAGGTGTGGTTGAGCGTTTGTCCCTGGATTTTCCGGGCGTTATTGTCAGTGATATTAACCTTCCTGGTAAAAGCGGTCTGGCATTGTTTGATGACGTAAAGAAGATTGATGCCGAAATTCCTTTTATTGTTATCACAGGTCATGGCGATATTAGTATGGCGGTCAATGCCATCCGAGATGGTGCTTATGATTTTATAGAGAAGCCTTTTTCGAATGAAGATTTTATTGAGGTCGTCAGACGAGCTACAGAAAAACGGCATTTAACTCTAGAAAACAGAAATTTACGCCTTGAACTGGTGGCGCAGAATGCACCAGGACCTCGAATTATTGGTAATACATCAGGTATTCATCGTTTGCGTCAGGCGCTATTGCATGTGGCGGATACGGGCGCAGATATTTTGATTCAAGGTGAAACTGGTACAGGTAAAGAGTTAGTTGCTCGATATATACATGAACATAGTTCACGTCGAGGGCATGCTTTTGTAGCTATTAACTGTGGTGCTGTACCTGACTCTATTATGGAATCTGAACTTTTTGGACATGAAAAGGGTGCTTTTACTGATGCTAAGACACAGCGTATTGGTAAGCTAGAGCATGCGAATGGTGGTACCTTATTTCTTGATGAAATTGAAAGTATGCCTATGTCCATGCAAATTCGTTTATTACGGGTTCTAGAGGAACGTCGTCTAGAGCGTTTAGGATCCAATACTTCGATTGATTTGGATTTACGAATTCTAGCTGCGACTAAGGTAGACCTAAAACAATTGAGCGAAGGTGGCACTTTTCGAGAGGACTTGTATTACCGATTGAACGTAGTGCGCGTAGATATTCCACCGCTACGCGAACGAAAAGACGACATCTCATTGCTTTGGCAACATTTTTGTTTGGTGGCTACAGCACAATATAAGCGTGAATCTGAACCCCTTTCTGCAGCTCGAATGCATAGCTTATTAAGTTATGAATGGCCTGGAAATGTACGTGAATTACGGAACCTTGCTGAGCGTTATGTTTTGATGGGAGAGGCTGGTTCTTTTGAGTTCGATGAAATCATCACCAATGAGAATAATCCCGGTGTTATGACCTTGCCTGAGCAAATGGAGCGTTTTGAAAAAACCTTGTTAGAACAAGAGTTAATGCGCCAAAAAGGGTCAATAAAAAGCACCATGGATGCACTTGGTCTGCCACGTAAAACCTTGTATGACAAAATGCGCAAATATGGTTTAGATAAGGACATATTTAAGTTATAAAAAGGTTTTTTGAGTATCGAAGTTAGACTATTATATAGTCACATTCTATGGTCTATGGATTGAAGGCATAAATGATAATTTGGGCTTTTCTTCATAAGATTTTTCTACTTTATGGAGACTAAGTGACATTCTATATTAGACGCTTGCTACGTAAACTCGGACGAGTTGGTTTAGTCGCAATCTTAACTATTTTATCTACTGTCTTGGCTTACCTACTTAATTACTTTTTTGTAGAGCTTTTCGGTTTAACTCGCATTCCTTTTGAAGACTTTATTTTAATTTCTAGTATTACTTTTCTGGTTACTCCGTTTTTGTCTTGGTACCTAGTTGGTCTATTTTTTAGAATAGATGAAATGGAAGTTATGATGACTCAGCTAGCAACTATTGATAGTCTCACTGGTACTTACAATCGTGGGTATTTTTATCAAAAAGTTGAACATATTTTATCGAATTCTTCGGAAGGAGTAAGCCTAGCAGAGCAGGCTGATCAGTTAGATAATAATTATTTCCCCGGCTTTTTTATCTTAGATTTAGATAACTTGAAACCCATCAATGACCAATATGGTCATGCTGCTGGTGATAAAGTATTAGCAGCCTTCAGTGCGGTATTGCTTGAGTTGGCCCCGGAGCCAAATGTGGTTGGTCGTTTAGGGGGAGATGAATTCGTGGTTTTTTTAGATAAAACGGCTCAAAGTACTCCGCAAGATTTTGCAGAACAAATTTTAGAAAGTGTTCGATCCTCTAAGGTGGAATTTGATGGATGCCCGATTTCGTTTGCTGCGAGTATCGGATTCTCTCGTATTCATGGTAGCGATGATCATGCCATTGATATGGCAATGAAAGCTGCCGATAATGCTTTATATAAAGTGAAACGCACTGGTCGAAATAATTTTGCAATGGGTTATGTTGATCATTGAGGCTTATCGATGTTTTCTGAGTACATAAAAATTAAGAACATATAAAAATGGCGACCTTGATGGTCGCCATTTTTATATGTTCGACCTTCCTTCTCGTTCATTGGATAAAGTCTAGTGAGTTTTGTATCCCTCTTTTTAAACCTTAGTTATGTTGATGTTAGAAAGCAGATTGTCACCTTTATCGTTTTCTATACTTGAATAAATAAAAATAAAACCTCGTTTCAAAAATATTCAATAAGCCTTTTTTTGTGCTACTCTGAATCAATAAATTTATCGTTATTTAATGTCTAAACACCTGACAAAAGAAGGTGTACTAATAAAAATAAGGTGTTGTTATGAACGGAATGTTTGATCTTACTAATAAAGTTGCGATTGTGACTGGTTGTAATACAGGGTTAGGCCAAGGCATGGCATTGGCTCTTGCAGAAGCAGGAGCTGATATTGTTGGTGTAAATCGCAGAGCTCCTGATGAAACCATTGAATTGATCACGAAGACAGGTCGAAGGTTTCACAGTGTTATTACCGATATGAGTAAAGTGGATAGTGTGGACCTTGTTATCAAGGAGGCAACTGCAGCATTTGGTAAGGTCGATATTTTAGTTAATAACGCCGGTATTATTCGCCGGAATGACGCTATCGATTTTACTGAAAAAGATTGGGATGAAGTCATGGACGTTAATTTGAAAACCTTGTTCTTTATGTCCCAAGCCTTTGCGAAGCAAGTTATTAAGCAAGATACCCCAGGCAATATTATTAACATTGCTTCTATGTTGTCTTATCAAGGTGGTATTCGTGTATCCTCTTATACATCGTCAAAAAGTGGAGTGTTAGGATTAACCAAAGCCTTAGCAAACGAATGGGCGCAACAGGGTATTAACGTCAATGCAATCGCTCCAGGTTACATGGAAACTAATAATACGGAAGCGTTACGAGCTGATGAAAATAGATCCAATGAAATACTAGGGCGTATTCCAGCAGGGCGTTGGGGAACGCCAAATGATATGGCTGGTCCTATTGTCTTTCTTGCCTCTGACGCATCTCGTTATGTGCATGGTTATACTATTGCCGTTGATGGCGGTTGGTTAGCGCGTTAGTTTTTGAATTAGGCTATTTGGAAGTACAAAACAAAAAAAGCGCCGGAAGGCGCTTTTTTTGGAACTGAGAAGAAATACTCAGTTGTTACTGAACAATCTCTGGTCCCATGATGCTGTACGGCAACGCAGTAGAAAGCGCTGGAATGTACGTCACCAATACTAAGAACACCATCAATACAGCAACGAAAGGCATAGCGGCTTTTACAACGCGCGCTAAGCTCATTCCGGTAATGCCGGATGTTACAAATAGGTTCAGACCAATTGGCGGTGTAATCATACCGATTTCCATGTTCACTACCATGATGATACCAAGGTGAATTGGATCGATACCCAATTGCATCGCGATAGGGAAAACAACCGGTGCGACGATAACCAATAGGCCAGATGGCTCCATGAACTGTCCACCAATCAATAACAAGACATTGACTGCGATTAGGAAGGTAAACCAGTTGAAACCAACATCTAGCATCCACTCTGTGATCATTTGTGGAATACGTTCTGCAGAAAGTGTGTGAGCAAACAATAAAGCGTTAGCGATGATGAACATCAACATAACGGTTGTTTTTGTACCTTCTAGCATTACTTTTCGAGACTCTTCACCAAATAAAGAAGGGAAGAAGCCGCGCAGCATCATAGACAAGTTACGGCCCCAAATAGGCATGCCTGCAAATAAGCAAGATCCGATGGATTCTTCTAACTTACTAGAGCGTTTGAAGACATAAAAAATCGCCAGCATTGCAGACATGATCACGCCCCAAATAGCACGGTCTCCACCAGTGATGGTCTCGCTGTCTGCCCAAACAAAGAAAGACATAATCTCCCAAACAAGGAAGAAAGAAACACCGTAAACCATGCCGTTAAAACCAACACGAGCATGTGGTGCGTCGTCATCGTTTGTCCATGTTTTGCCTTTTAAAGGCCCCATATCACGGTAAACAAACAAGGCGATAAACATAGAGTAGACAGCTGCAACAACTGCTGCTTCTGTTGGGGTAAACACACCACCGTAAATACCACCCATGATGATAACTACAAGGAACAAACCCCAGCCAGCTTCTTTACCGCCACGGATTAGATGGCCAAAACCTTTCCATTCTTCCGAAGGAAGATTCTTGATACGAGCAACAACATAGATAGCCAGCATCAGCATACCGCCAGCCATCAAACCAGGGATAACACCTGCTAAGAACATACGACCAACAGAAACATCAACGGATGCCGCGTAAACCACCATAACGATAGAAGGCGGAATCAAAATGCCCAAAGTGCCCGCATTGGCAATGATGCCTGCTGCAAATTCTTTTGAATAACCCACTTGAGTCATACCTGCAATCGCGATTGTACCGATGGCAACTACGGTTGCTGGCGATGAACCAGACAAGGCAGCGAACATCATACATGCTAATACAGAAGCCATTGCTAAGCCGCCTCTGAAGTGACCAACACTGGCAATAGCAAAGTTAATTAAACGTTTTGCCACTCCACCGGTCGACATATAAGACGACGCAATGATGAAGAACGGAATCGCCAATAAGGTGTAATGTTGACCTGCACCAAATAATGAAATAGCGACAGACGACAAAGAGTCGTGAGAGAAAAAAGTAATAAACAAAATGGACGATAAGCCCAAAGAAATACCAACCGGCAAGCCAATAAATAGCAGGATTAGTACAGATGAAAATAGAATAATAGATTCCACGATTAAGCTCCCGCGTTAGTCTTTCAAGACGTTTTTGTTTTCTTCGACAAGATCTTGAGCTTCATGCCCACTGATCAACATGTCACGTTTTCCACGAGCAATATCGATAAACGCTTGCAAAGAACGGTAAGAAAGCAGAGCCAAACTGATTGGCAAAATAACAAGCACTAACCAGCGGTGTAGGCGAGGGCGTAAATCAAACATTTCCTGGAAGAAAACAGGGTAACGAAGCTCTTCTGACCCTAGACCGATTTTGAACATTTTCAGCCAGTACTCGATCGCACCACCTCTAACGTCTACGCCCAACATAGCCAACCAAGTAGAGTCGAGTAAGATCAAACCGTACAACATGGCCGCGGCAGCGCCGATTAAAGATAAAGCTTTAGAAATACGTTTAGGAACTGCATTTAGAACAATATCAACACCAAGGTGAAGGCCAGTTTTTATACCGTAGCTCATACCCAATAGAATTAACCATGAGAAGGCAACAGTATTGAATTCGAGTGCCGCATCCCAACCTGTATTAAAGCCATAACGAGCAACAACTTGCCCAAATGAAACAGCCATAATGGAAGAAATAACGATGATTAGTAGATTTTCTTCTGCCCGTTCCATGACTTTTGGAAAGCGTTTTTCCAGTGCCCAAAGGACAATAATAAATACTAATAAATAAAGATGTGGCCAATGTGCCATGGGGTCGTCTCCTGAAAGAAATGGACCTTAATAAATTCAAACGCAGTATGAGGGATACATTGTGTATTCGAAGGGAATGATCAAAAAGTACACGGTGAATCACAAAAGCTGACTCAGTTTAAAACTGAGTCAGCTAACTGCAATATAAAAATTGATTAAGCGCCAGCAGCAGCTTTAATCAAATCTTTACCAATGTCTTTTTCAAACTGTTTCCAAACAGGACTCATTGTATCTACCCACTCTTGACGCTGAGCTGGAGTCAATGTGTTGATCTTGCCGCCTGCTTTTAGAATGTTTGCACGGTTTGCTGCTTCAGCCGCTTTAACATTCAAGTTTGCTGCTTGTGTTACTTCGTCTGCAATTTGAAGGAATTGCTTACGTTCAGCAGTTGAAAGACTGTTTAGGAAGTCAGAAGACGTCATGAACAAGTAAGCCAATAGCTGGTGGTTTGTTTCAGTTGTGCTGTCTTGTACTTCGTAGAATTTTTTAGTGTAGATGTTTGACCAAGTATTTTCTTGACCATCTACAACGCCAGTTTGTAATGCGCCATATACTTCAGAGAAGGCCATTGCTTGTGGTGAAGCGCCCATTGCTGAAATCATTTGCTTTGAAACGTCAGATGTTTGCACACGGAATTTCAAGCCTTTAGCATCGTCAGGAACGATAAGTGCTTTGCCAGCAGAGAAGTATTTCATGCCTGACATCCAGTAACCTAGACCAACGAAACCAGCATATTCATCCATTGCTAACAAAAGATCTTTGCCTTCTTTTGTTTTTGTGAAACGGATAGCGTGGTCCATGTCTTTAAAGATGAAAGGTAGATCGAACACACCGTATTTAGGCGTATATGAACCAAACTTAGAAAGTGATGGTGCAAGTAGTTGAACATCACCTAATAGAAGTGCTTCAAGCTCTTTAGAGTCACCAAATAGTGTTGAGTTTGGGTAAACCTCTACACATAACTTACCGTTCATTTCTTTGTTTACGCGTTCTGCCAAGCTGTTAGCCGCAACTACTTTAGGGTGTGTAGTACCGCCAGTTACGTGACTGAATTTAACAACACGTTCACCTGGATCACAGTTAGCGATAGCAGTGCCTGCTGTAAGAGCAAGTGCTAGAGAAGTTAGAGTAAGGCTGATTTTTTTCATTGTTATATGACTCCAAAAAGCTGAATTATTATTGTGTGCCCGCTATCTCATTAATGAAAAGCTCACGAAAGAAGAACTGATCAGAAATAAGTTTAGTCTAAAATAGACCGAGCAAAACGAGTATTGCTAGAGTCATAGTCTTTACACAATTTATGCCAACTGTTTGTTTTTTAGTTAAGTGATTGATTTATATTGGTATAAATATATCGGTATGTTTTATTGATGGTTTTATAAATCAAAAATAGGGGGGATTACGCACATGGTTTATTTCAGTATGGGTGGATTTCCACCCATATATTTCTGTAATAGTAATCTCGTATCGAGATTATTCGTCGAAGCTTTGTATTAGAGATATGTTTTCAACAACATTTTGAAAGTCTGATGCATTGCCTTCTTTCCTGAGAGTTTAGCCTGTATACGAGAGCTTTCAGTGTCTCGCCCTAGTGCTGCTTCCATGATAAGCCTATGTGAGGCTTCTTTCTGGTGTAATTTACCTTGCAGAGCAATAGATACTACAGTTTTTAGAAAAACAGCCCTAATCGAATCAAATGGCCTGTGATGGTCAACAAATAAGGCTATGTCGTGTTTATCTTGTAATGAAAGCTGAACGAGATTTGGTAAAGAGTTTGTGTTGTTTTTATTGCTGCCCAAGAGTTGTAGCACCAATTCAATAGAAAAGTCTGAATACTGAAGCAATAAATTGAGCGTGAGTTGTTCGACAAATCGCTGATGCCATTCTTTTGATAGATCAGAGGCTTCTTTTGTCATGGCTTTAACCATCATTAGTGAATAGCTTCCGCTAGCTTGATCTTTTGCGGTGCCAAGACGGACTGGCAAGTAATTATTTTTTAACCAAAACGCCACCACATCTGGCGTTGCGGCAAAGCTACTACAAAGGAAGTCACACTTTCCTGTCGCCGCTTTTTCTATATGGTTAAGTAATTGGCTTGCATAGCCTTTATTTTGTTCTCCAGATTTAGTCGCAATACGACTAATACGCCAATAGCGGTATTGCCCTGCTGTTTCAATGCCTTCATGGGCGAGTAATGACTGAGGTACTAGGTGACCGCGAGGCCTGCGTTTGCCTTGCATGACTTCATCATTTAATGTTTTAGGCAATTCACCTTCTTTAGTAATTACAGCAACACTGTTGAGTATATTTCCTTGTAAAGATAAAAAAGTAGATACAGAGGGATCGTCTAATATCCAACGCAGGTTATCTGGTGAGGTTTGATAATGGGCACTGACTAATAGTTGAAATGTACTGGCTAATAGCTCTGTATTTTCCAACCATTCCTTGCCTGTGATGTGCTGATATTCAAAAGAGGCTGAAGAATGACTTGAAGCCATAGCTTGATCTGTAACACCTAAAAAGAAACTATCGTTGATCCAGTTCTCGAGTGGGTCATTTCCCCCCATCGGATAGGCTGCTGTAATGTAAGCTGTTCTAGAGACGTACAGTGTTGTTCTAAATAGCGACAGAAGCGTATGCCGAAACCTTTTCCCGCGCCTTCATAACCATAATCTGTGGTACTGAAAACACATTGGTCAGCTTTCTGAGTTAAAGCTATAAGCAAAGGTACAGGAATCATAGATGCCTCATCGACAAACAAATAATCCCAATGGGTGTTATTCGCGAGTAATGCGTCAGGAGCGAAAAAAGGTAAGTTTTGATTTGGTTGAGCAACCTGTTCAAAGCGAGACTTTAGGGTCGTAATAGCTTCTTGATTGGGCGCTATGATGGCAACACGTTTCCCGTTTAATTGCAGCTTGGCAATGCTGTCGCCAAGTACAGTGGATTTTCCTCGGCCGCGAGGGGCAATAAGAACGTAAGATTCAGACTGATGGTTTAGTAAACAAGATTGTACATAGAACTGTTCTTCGGTTAATGGCGCACTCTGATCAAGAGGAGCAAGCGTAGGTAAAGCTTGAAGTGTTTTTCGATCAAGTAATTTAAATGGCGAGAGTTGGTTTTCTAGATGCTTTAAGAAAAAGTGTTTAAAGCTAGAATCAATTTGCTCCGGTGTATAAGGCCAGGGTAAATAACGGGCAAGGTCTTGATCCGCAAGAGACAGCCAACCGTCTTCAGGCAAGGCAATCGCAAAAAGACCATTGCCGCGAACCGTGCCTGATAATATCGCTACAGCACTAGCTGAAATACCTTGGCTTAAGTCGACCAAAACGGCATCGTGAGTGCTGCCAAGTTCTTGACGAACCTGTTTGAAAGTGAGAGTGGTAAAAGGCTTTGATTTACTTAGGAAATCGTCATAAGCGCTGACATCGTAGGCGCAAACTAGTGGTGTAGAAAGGTGTTTGCTCATCTGCAAAAAATCCGACAAAACCTCATTGGTCGAGCCTTTTAATAAAAAACAATGGCGATGGTTGTCAGATGAATGCATAAAGTCTCCCTTTGATCCTAGTATCATACTGAGATCAAAGAGCCTCGCCAATTTTTAATACACCTTACTTCAGTTAAAAAAGCAGATAAAAAAGTAGACAAAAAAAGCACTCAAAAAAATGAGTGCTTTGAATGGTTTAAAGGGGGATACCTAAAATCAGAGGTTAACCAATAACAAACAAATCCATGAAGCGATTCACTGGCGTTTTCTCTAGAGTTTTTTGATCTTTACATAGGGTGAAAATGGTTTTGCATTGATGATTTGGGAAGCGTGTTGCCAAGTTGTTTTTGAATTTCTGTTCAAGCAATGGAATGCCTTCTACGCGACGACGACGATGGCCAACAGGATATTCAACGGCAACTTCTTCTGTGCTAGTACCATCCTTAAAGAAAACTTGAATGGCGTTAGCAATAGAGCGTTTGTCTGCTTCCAAATATTCTGCTGTAAAGCGCTTATCTTCGGTGATTTCCATCTTATTGCGTAGTTCATCAATAATCGGATTCGCCGCATGAAAGTCGTCTTCATAGTGTTCAGCAACCAAGTTACCAAATGCCAAGGGGACAGCCGCCATATACTGCAAGCAATGGTCACGGTCAGCCGCGTTTGCCAATGGACCAGATTTGGAAATGATACGAATCGCAGATTCATGAGTGCGTATGACAATTTTATCAATTTCTGCTAAACGATCTTTTACCTGAGGATGCAGGATAACCGCAGCTTCTGCTGCCGTTTGAGCGTGGAACTCAGCAGGGAAAGAAATCTTAAACAAGATGTTTTCCATCACATAAGTGCCGTAATCCTGAGGGAAAGAAAACTGACGTTGCGCATCGGGTTTAATGGCTTGGTCTTTGTTGGTTTTCGAGAAAGACACATCGTAGAAACCCCATTGCGGTGCGGTTAATACGCTAGGAATACCCATTTCTCCACGCATTGACATATCAGCCAAACGTACCGCTCGTGATGTGGCATCGCCTGCCGCCCATGATTTACGAGACCCTGCATTGGGCGCATGGCGATAAGTTCTTAAGGCTGAACCGTCCACCCAAGCCTGAGAAACCGCCGCCATGATTTGCTCTCTGTCGCCGCCCATCATTTTAGTGACCACAGCCACAGACGCGACGCGAACTAATAAAACATGACATAAACCAACGCGGTTGAACGAGTTCTCCAAAGCAATAACACCTTGGATTTCGTGAGCCATGATCATTCCTTCTAACACTTCACGCATGGTGAGAGGTGCTTCGCCATTAGATAAACGAACCTGAGAAAGGTGATCAGCAACCGCCAGAATACCACCAAGATTGTCAGATGGGTGACCCCATTCTGCAGCAAGCCAAGTGTCGTTGTAGTCTAACCAGCGAATAATACAGCCAATATCCCACGCCGCTTTTACTGGATCAAGAGACAAAGACGTACCCGGAACACGTGCGCCATTAGGTACAACTGTGCCTTGGACAATTGGCCCTAAATGTTTAGTACATTCTGGAAAGCGTAGGGCGAGCAGGCCACAACCGAGTGTATCCATTAAACAGTTACGGGCTGTGTCTAGGGCTTCTTGGCTTTCGACTTTAAAGTTAATCACATAGTCAGCGATGTCTTGAATAACTTGATCGTAATCTGGGCGATTATTTACATCTACATTAGCGCTCATTCTCAGTGTCCTTTAGATAAAAATTCAAATAATAAAATTAGAGTTATGGTCGTTCGTTTATCTTCTATGGTCGTTGATCTAGAGCAACCCAATCTGCATGATCTGGACCGATATAATCCGCACTAGGGCGAATGATTCGATTGTTGGCTCTTTGCTCCATAACATGAGCAGCCCAACCTGTGACGCGGGCACAAACGAAAATTGGTGTGAATAACTTGGTCGGAATTCCCATAAAACGATAGGCGCTGGCATGGAAGAAATCGGCGTTACAGAAGAGTTTTTTCTCACGCCACATGACGGCTTCACAACGTTCAGATACAGCATATAAATGATCGTCGCCAGCTTCTTCACTGAGCTTCTTAGACCATTGTTTGATGATCTCATTACGAGGATCGGATTCACTGTAAATTGCATGACCGAAGCCCATGACCGTTTCTTTGTTGGCAAGTTTTCTCAGTAATTCTGCTTCGGCTTGGTCTGGTGTTAACCAAGGCTCTATCATCTCCATTGCTGCTTCGTTGGCACCCCCATGCAGTGGCCCGCGTAAACTACCAATACCGCCAGTGACACAGGAGTACATGTCAGACATGGTGGAAGCGCAAACGCGGGCGGTAAAGGTTGATGCATTGAATTCATGCTCGGCATACAAAATTAAAGAAGTATTCATAACTTGCGTATGTAACTTACTTGGTTCTACATCATGGAGCATGGTCAAGAAGTGTCCTGCCAAAGACGGTATATGAGCATTCAATGTATCGACACGAACACCATCATGACTAAAGCGGTACCAATACAAAACAATGGCGGGCAGGGTGGCGACCAAACGATCGGCGGCTTGGTGTTGTTGATCTAGTGTCGTTTCAGGCTCTAAATTGCCTAAAAAAGAGCAACCAGTGCGCATGACATCCATAGGATGAGCGTCTTTTGGAATCAGCTCTAAGGCTTTTTTTAAGGTTTCTGGCAATGATCGTAATCCCATGAGTTTTTCTTCATAGGCGGCAAGCTGCGTACGATTTGGTAAAGTGCCATACAGGAGTAAATATGCCACTTCTTCGAAGCTTGCTTTACTGGCTAATACATCGATGCCATAACCTCGATAAGTTAACCCTGACGCGGCTTTGCCAACAGTACAAAGGGCGGTTTCACCTGCGCTTTGGCCTCTTAAACCTGCGCCTGATAATATTTTAGTCATTTCATCTCTCCATTCTTATTTTTTGTTGAGAAATCAGCTGAGCTTGTTTTGCTTTCGTTTTTGCTGTTACTTCTTAATTATTTTTCCCTGACTCTTTTTTATCAGAGAAAAGCGCGTCCAGTTTGTCTTCATAGACGTGATAATTTAGGAATTCGTAAAGCTCGTTACGGGTTTGCATTGACTCGACAACGTCACGCTGGTGACCATCATTTAGTAAATGTTGATACACATTTAATGCGGCTTTGTTCATAGCGCGGAATGCACTCAATGGATAAAGCACGAGATCAACGCCAACGCTGGCCAATTCTTCTTTACTAAATAAAGGTGTCGCACCGAATTCAGTTATGTTTGCCAGCACAGGCACATTGACGGCCGCAACAAATTCTTTGTATTGATCTAGAGTGATCATGGCTTCAGGGAAAATCATGTCTGCGCCGGCTTCGACGCAAGCAATGGCGCGTTCAATCGCCGATTCCATACCTTCAACGGCCAAAGCATCGGTACGTGCCATGATGACAAAGTTATCGTCTACGCGAGCATCTACGCAGGCTTTAACTCGGTCGACCATTTCACCTTGACTGACGATGGCTTTATTTGGGCGGTGACCGCAGCGTTTTTGTTGCACTTGGTCTTCAATATGAACCGCCGCCGCACCCGCTTTTTCCATTTGTTGAATGCTTCTAGCGATGTTAAATGCCCCGCCAAACCCAGTATCAATATCAACTAATAGAGGTAAGCTGGATGCAGAAGTAATGCGGCGTACGTCTTCTAGCACATCGTGAAGGTCTGTCATGCCAAGGTCTGGTAAACCATAGGAGGCATTGGCTACGCCACCGCCAGATAAATAAAGAGCATGATGTCCGGTTTGTTCAGCCATCATGGCGCAATAAGCATTGACCGCACCAACAACTTGTAATGGTGATTGTGTTGCCACGGCTTGTCTAAAACGAGCACCTGCAGAATGTGTTGTCATGGTTTTTCTCTCTTTTATTTATTTTAATAGCGTTTATTTTAATAGCGTTTATTTTAATCAGAGTCGGTTTATGTCTTTTAGGGCGAGACCAAAGCAATTTGCTCCATGGCTTGCTGTAACAAATAACTTGCGCGGCTAATATGGCGACGCATTAGTAATTCAGCTAAATCACCTTCGTGATTCGCTATCGCATCTAAAATTGCCCTGTGTTCCCGTAATGCTTGGCGAGGGTCACTACGTTGATCTGCTGTATGACGACGGTACATGCGAATAACGGCGTACAATTCTTCCGTGAGCAGGCGGATCAGCTTAGCGTTACCGCTGGCGTGAATGATGCGTAAGTGAAAGTCATCGTTACCGCCCTGTTGTAGATAACGTTCGTCTTGGTTGTCATCAAGATAGGCTTGATGCTTATCGAGCAAATCATACAAACTGTTAACTTCTTCGGTTTGCATCATTGTTGCAGCTAATCTTGCTGCCATACCTTCTAATGCTTCACGCATAGCAAAAGAATCGAGCATGTCTTGAGTGTTAAGCTGAATCACTCGTGCACCCACATTGGCGGTGCGAGTAACCAGTCCTAAACCTTCTAATTTGACGATGGCTTCACGCAGCGGACCACGAGACACACCATATTGTTTGGCAAGTTCTGGTTCAGAGATCTTACTGCCTTGTGGAATATGGCCTTGCACAATAGCGTTAGTAAGTTGCTGTGCGAGGTCTTCGGATAGGGTGGCAGACTTAATGGAAATAAGATTACTCATAAAATAGTAAAACACTTCATTGTTGACAATGTTGTTAGTTATAGCTTTGTTTTTAGGCTTTATCAAGATAGATTGTCGACAATATGTTTATATTTTCATTATTCTTTAGTCTTATAGGTTACCTCGATTACCTTTCCCGCACGGATTAACAGCGTGTTTATTAAAAGGTTTTTCATATTTATTCGATAGGACCCCTCAAAAACTGATAAAGTCATACAAATCACTCAAATAGTACTTTTATCAAGGGTCGACAATTTATGTGGTTAACACTATCGAGTTATAAGCTCTGTGTTGTTAACGATTATTTTAGATGGTTGGTTATGACGTTTAGATAAAAGCTGAAATAAGGGAAGTCATGAAAAAAATTAAAAACGAAGCAGCCCTAAGTAAAAAAGCCATTCAAGTTGGTGAAAATTATGCATTGAAACGAGGTTACGCTGGCTTTTCTGCAACTATGTCTGCCAATGAAAAAGCGGAAGCCATTTATCGTTTATTAGTCTTAGACAAATTGGTTGTGGCGTTACCTGCGGACAAAGAAGATTTGCCGAGTATGAAGCACAAACTTGCCTTATGGATTCAGAAAGTTTTGCCGAAAGACGATCCATTATTGAAGTAGTTATTTGCTTTAAAACAAAGGCATAAGCATACAAAAAAATCACAACAGGTTTTGAAATACGACAACAGTCAAAAAAGCCTTAACAACAATGTAAATAGAAAGGAAAAACCGATGGATAATAAAGCTCTTGCGATAGAAGCTGTGAATCTTGTCAAGCCAGCCATTGAACAATTGTTTACTAAAACATGCCGTGCAGAATTGCATATCGTGATTATGAATCCACATTTAAAACCATGGGAAGCTTCTTTTGATGATGCCATTTTGTATGAGTGTACATTTGGTACGCCAGAAAATTGGCAAGTTCCTTTTGATGAATTGGCTCGAAATAAAACGGCACAAGCATGGCGTAATTCGGTGGCTAATATTAACCACCATACGATGCATCCTTCGTCATTACGTGAAGGCGATGTGTTGTTTTATGGCTCTTTCGTATACGGCGATATCGTCGTGGGTTGTAGCGGTGTTGAACCTTGGTTCGATATGTTGGTTAGTGGTTGGGTGGCGTTGGCTTTTGAACAACTGTGCATTAGTGACTATCAAGCGACAAAAGCAGAAGACCCAACACGACGTTTTAAAGCCTAGTCCTCTTTCTCTAATACTTCTCAAAAATAACCAAGCAATCACCAGTCGATTGCTTGGTTGTTCCAATCTAGAAATGCAGCCTTATTGTTCATTTCTGCTTTATCTAAAATACCCAGAAGTTGAGACGCGACAAAGTCAGGCGTAAATAATTTGCCTTCTGGTACAGAACGCTGGAAAGGTTTGGATAACGGTGTGTCTGTTGTGCCAGGATGAAAAGCGATTAACTTTACGTTTTTAGCTCTTCTGGCGTATTCAATAGCGCTGTTTTGAATCAGCATATTCAAGGCTGCTTTTGATGCTCTATAACTGTACCAACCGCCTGATGTATTATCTGAAATACTGCCGACACGAGCACTCAATAAAGCCACCTGAGTGTCTTGACCACCTTTTAAAATAGACACCAACTTACTCAACCAAAGCATTGGAACTACTGTGTTGGCGTGAAAAACAGCTTCTAATTGCGCTGTATTAATATCCTCAAGTTTTTTCTCTGGCATCATTGTTTCATTATGCAAAAGGCCGTTACATATTAAAACTTTGGTAATGTTCACTGAATAGGATGAGAGCTGTTGGCACACAGCTGCAATATTAGATTCGCTATTATCACAGACTAACCAGTGTACTTTATTCGTTATCGATTGATCGCTCTCTTGCCCAACATCTGCAGGTAAAGAACGACTGACAGCAAACACACCAAGGCAATCTTGGTTGTGTTCGAATTGGTGAATAGCTGCTTGAGCAATTGTACTGCTGGCACCAATGATTAGAGCGTAAAAAGAAGACATATTAAAGATCCTTTTGACATGATGTGCAGCGTGGTTTACCGCTCGGTTTGCCTGTAATAAAAGACGAAATGGAATGGCGATAGTGAGCGAAGAAAAGATAACCAAAGTCAGCGATAATACGAATCACAGGCCAGCGAAGAATTTGCATCCACTTATGTTTACCAACCAGTTTCCATGCTAAGCAAGTGACATCCAAGCCTTTGATGATTTCGCCATTTTGTAATTGACCATGAAGTATTTTATCGGCTTGGTCTGGATTGATATAAGGAAAACGTTCTTTAAAATCGCTCTGGTGAATGTCTTCTAGTATGAGTTGCTTTTGGCTATCTAAGTGTCGTAACTGATTCATTTCAGCTGCGCAAAGTGGACAATGGCCATCGTAGAAAATTGTTAGCATGATCGTCACTCTTCGGTATGTGATATAGGGTTTTGTATTTTATATAGGGTACAGATACGCAAAAGAAGGGGAGTTAGATCACCTTTATATCATGGTGATTGAATTTCAGTATTTGTTTTATTGATGTGGATATAAAACAAGTAAGTGCAATACACAAACCACAATAGTAACGATAAAGCGCAGATTTAAATAACGAGTATTAACGGATTTACTGTGTTTTAGAGCTCTTGCTTCTACCCAAAAAGTGCTGATGAAGCCAAGTAACAACAAACCAATGGACAACACTGGCACGTCGATCAGTAATGAGAACCAGGCACCAATCGCAAGGAAGTTGCTTGAGATAAGTACATAGCGGCTCAATGCGTCAATATTTTTATGAATGAATTGCCCCCACAAGGTGCCACCCATGAAACTTAAAATAATGGCACTGTAGGTGATGAATAAATTAAGCCCTGATTTTTCAAAAAATACTTGGTTTGACCAACTTAAATAGGTCGCGAACACAAAAGGAATAATACCGAGAGCAGCCAGTATCATAGTGAGAAAAGAAGCAGAAGTTCGCATGTTAAAGTGCCTATTTAAAAAATCGAATGTGCAAATAAGGTGTATGAAAAAGAGTTTTATATGAATAGCACGACGAATGCCAGTTATATGGGCTATTCCTCATATTTTTTACATTCCTTTACTCTATCCACTCAATACGAATCGCCATTGAGGGAAATACAGGCAAAGAGTACAATGTACGGCTATAACAATTGCTTGAACGTAAAACCACTTGGTTTTGTGTCTTTATTTAATGAATTTTGCTTAAGGTGTGTTTAGAAATGCCAGCTAAAACAATGGATGAACTCGTCTCCCTATGTAAACGTCGTGGATTTATTTTCCAAGGCAGTGAAATCTACGGTGGTATGCAAGGTGCTTACGATTACGGTCCGCTAGGCGTTGAATTAAAAAACAACATCAAAGCCGCATGGTGGCGTTCGATGGTTTACGAACGTGACGACGTAGAAGGTTTGGATGCTG
Source organism: Marinomonas sp. GJ51-14 (assembly GCF_055808695.1). Classification (NCBI taxonomy): domain Bacteria; kingdom Pseudomonadati; phylum Pseudomonadota; class Gammaproteobacteria; order Oceanospirillales; family Oceanospirillaceae; genus Marinomonas; species Marinomonas sp. GJ51-14. The sequence goes on along the minus strand of NZ_CM147879.1, from coordinate 321,767 downwards.
CCATCATTCAGAACAAAAACGTTTATAAATATTCTGGTCATGAAGATACCTTCACTGACCCAATGGTAGATTGCCACGAATGTAAATCTCGTCTACGTGCCGACCACATGAAAGACATCAAAGTCTGCGACAACTGTGGTTCAACCAATGTGACTGAGCCTCGTGACTTCAATCTGATGTTCAAAACCAACGTTGGCCCAATGGTGGATGAAGAGTCTTACACTTACCTTCGTCCAGAAACGGCTCAAGGTATTTTTACCAACTTTAAAAACGTCGTCGATTCTACGTCTCGTGCTTTGCCTTTCGGTATTGCGCAAATTGGTAAATCTTTCCGTAACGAAATCACACCACGTAACTTCATTTTCCGTGTTCGTGAATTCGAACAAATGGAACTGGAATTTTTCTGTAAGCCAGGCGAAGACGAAAAGTGGCATGACTTCTGGGTTAACACGCGCAAACAGTGGTGGTTGGATCAGGGTCTAGCAGAAGAAAACATTCAATTTGAATATGTAACCGGTGATGACCTTTCTCATTACTCAAAATCGACTGTGGATATCTTGTACAAGTTTCCACATGGTTTTGAGGAATTAGAAGGCGTTGCTAACCGTACGGATTACGACTTGGGTTCTCACACCAAAGCACAAGACGAATTTGGTATCACAGCAAAAGTGAAAAAGAACGAACACTCTACGGCGAAATTAGCCATTCGTGATCTTGAAGCGAATAAGTGGGAAGTACCTTTCTGTATCGAACCTTCTGCTGGTCTTGATCGTGGTTTGCTTGCGATCATGACAGAAGCCTACACAGAAGAAGAACTTGAAAATGGTTCGACTCGTACTGTGCTTAAATTCAAGCCACATCTAGCGCCGATCAAAGTCGCTATCATGCCGCTGAAAAAGAACAAACCTGAAATCGTTGCCCTAGCAAAAGAGCTTAAAAACAAGCTTCAAAAACTGGGTCTAGGTCGTATTCTTTATGAAAACACAGGTAACGTAGGTAAAGGCTACCGTCGTCATGACGAAGTCGGTACACCAATCTGTGTGACAGTCGATTTCGATTCGATTGAACAAGAAGGCGCACCAGTGACGGTTCGTGACCGTGACACAATGGAACAGATCGTTGTCAACGCAGCGGACTTACCAGCTTATGTAGTGAACTACTTTATTAACCAAGATTAGTTTTTTGGATTAATAAAATAGAGATTAGAAATCCCTTTAAGATTAGAGTCTTAAAGGGATTTTTTTGTTTTCGGGGTTTAAGTTTGGTTGGATATGAGTGATTTTAGTTTCATTTAAAGGCTTTGAATGGGGAGCATTTTTAAGCTTTTTAATTCAAGAAAGGCTGGGCGAGTAACACCCATACACACTGGTTCGCAGTGCGTATTTTTCTATTTTATTTCCTCGTCTATAATCGCGCTTAAAAATTTCTGACTGTATGCGTTTATATGTACCGATAAGTGATGGATTTCGCCCTGTGCATCATCAGTATTATCATTAGAAAAAATTAATAATAAAACCTTAGTGAGAAGTGAGTCGATTAACTTTAAATGCTTAGTTAATCGAATATTTTTTTGAGATAAACTAATTAAAATTTTGACTTGAAGTTTTACTTGGTTGTGGAGCTCATACACTTCAATTTTATTTTTTTTGGTGAAGTCTGGATATTGATTTATTGCAATAGAGTTATCTGCTTGTATTTGTTCAGGTTTATACTCATATAACCTTTTGTGAAAGTATGATTCTAATATATTAGAAGTATTTATAAGGTTCTTGGAGGTATCAAGCATAAGATCTATGTGTTTGTTTTTTTTATTTTAGCTATCCATTCACTGCCCTTAATCCCACCAAAAATCAACAGACCAACAGTACCTAGTCCAGAAAGAAGAGAGCCAATCGCTGTGGTAATATCCCAAGCACTTTTCTCCGTTTCAAGTTGAGCTTTAAAGCTTACATTCCAATCAATGGCGAACCCCAAGCCATAGAGAATGCCGATAAGGAAAATAATATAAGGGATGATTTTTTCAGTTGATGAGAGTTTATTTTTCATGAGTTGAGAAGTCCTTATCTGTTGAGTAGGGTAATAGTCACTGATTACGGTGGTGTGCGCAATTTCAATATTTAGAGTTTGCCGTCACCATGACATCACAAGGTTTCTAGATGGTTTTTATAACCATTTTTTTTTATAATATTGATCAGAGCGAAATTAAATTTGATCTTTTTCATCTCTGCTCAGCCAACCCCTTTCCTCACTTTGTGTGAGTTTTGTATCTATGACGTTCAAAACTTTGCAATTTTCAAATTCTCAACCAGACTGAGTTCAGGCAGCTAATAAAAATTCTAAATAGCTGAATGTCGGGAGAATTCTATGAAACGTTTATTTTATAGCACAAATGATCTTGATGATGCCGAATTGATATCTGATGAGGTTCATAAGCAGGGTGTTGATGATCAGCACTTTTTTGTTTTGTCTCGTGATGATAAGGGGATTCTTTCCCATCATCTTCATGGCGGTAATAGCTTTGACAACACAAGTCTACTTGCCACGGGTAAACGCGCTGGTGTATTCGCTTTTTGTATATTGGCTCTGGTGGCTATTATAGGTATTGGGTTAGTCGATATAACGATGCAAAATTTATTGTGGCTGGCTCTGGTCTGTGGCGTTGCTTTCGCTGCGGCAAAAATGTTGGCTTCTATTGTTTGCGCATCTTTTGATTCCTATTTTAAAGATACTTTTGATCGGCACTTAGACAATGGTGAGGTGATTGTCATAATTGATGTTACGCACGATCAAAGTCCAAAAATCATGTCGCAATTAAAGCAGCATTCCGCTGTTAGTTTTATTGCCGAAAGTTCGAATATTGTGTCACCCATTCCTAATTGATTTTTTGTAAATCTCCCTCTAAAAAATATTTATTTAGAGGGAGGTTTGTTTTAATCAATAGTGTATTTATTATCAATTATTTTAATTCTTTGAGAGTGTCTTGTTGATAATTAGAAATTCCATTAACAATATCTAGTTTAAGATTTGTTGTATTTTTTAAGCTTATTAAGTTTTTATCATCATAATCATCTAAGATAGATAAACTGTCTTCAATGTTTGATTTGGCTAAATAAAAGTGTGGGTCAATAGCACCGATAGATATTTCATAACTTGCAAGTCTAAGAGTGTACAGTGCAAGATTTATGCGTGATTTTTTGTCTTCTTTGTTTTTGTAAGCATTGATGCCGCCATAAATGTCTTTTTTAATATGTATTTTATATCCAGTTAGTCCTACTAATTTATCTGTTGGCAGTTTTATGATTCCATCACTAACTAAAAACTCTTTACGCTGGTCAATGGCATGTTCGTATTGCTGAAATGCTTTATAGTGTGTTGATAGTATTGCTTTTGACATACTCGCTCTGTCATCTTCATTGATTTTATTACGAACACTTTCGTAGCGAGCGAGCTTACTTTCAGCGTCTTTTATATTAGAATCAAATAAGCCAGATATAATCGCTGTGGAACCCCAAATATAAGCATTATTATTGTCGTTTTTCGCAATATAAAGATCCATCAGATCCTGGGATATAGCACTTTTAAACTTCCGAGAGTTGTCTTTTGTAGTCGGTGCAAATGCTAATGTTGTAAAGGCATCGATCGCTTTATCTAACTGCTGGCTGTCACGGTACAGGACTGCCAAGTTACGTTGACTGAAGTTACTACCATTAGATAAAGCTTGTAAGTAAAGTTTTTCCGCTTTATCAAAGTCTTGTTCAACACCTCTTCCATGATGGTAAAGAATTCCTAAGTTATCTTGCGCACCTAGATGATTCTTTTCTACCGCCATTTCATAAAAATGAACAGATTCATCATATTTATTTTCCTTCTGATAAATAAGACCTAAATTAAAAGCTGCAGAAGCATCACCACTTTCTGCTGCTAAGCGGTAATATTTAATAGCCATGTCTTTATCTTTGGCTAGGTCTTTTGTGCCATAAAAATAGCTATCTGCTAGTAACAGTTGATTTTCTATGTCGCCCTCATCAGCTTTAGTCTGATATTTTTCTAATGTACTTTGAGAGGCACATGCGCCGAGTAAGGAGATGGCAAAGAGCAGAGATAATATATTTATAACACGTCGTATTTTGTGGCTTTCCATGTAAGTTGACATAAATATCCTATGAGTCAGTTTTTTTAGAGAGACTAGTATAAGAATAATTCGTGTCAGAGTGAAATAAAGTCTGTTTTACTTATTGAGCTAAGGTGAACAAGTTTATAAATTATTTTTGCTTTCTACATTTTTCCATTCTTCGAGTACCATTATATGAGCAGGTTCTATGCCGCAGCAGCCGCCGATTATGTTGGCGCCTGCGTTATACCATTGCTTAGCAAAGACAAGGTATTCTTTTGGCGTGAGATCGCGGGAACTCTGCGTCGTTAAATTGGCTTCATGACCCTGTGATATAGGTTTAAAACTGTTGGCATAAGCGCCTATATTGAGTGTTTTTGAATGCTTTTCTAATACGTTCTTAGTGTCTCGAATGGCTTTTTCCATGACTTCAGGAATGGAGCAGTTAAAGAAAATACCATCAATTCCTTCTACCAATGTCGCTTCTTTTAAGATCGCTTCTATGGCGTGGGTGACAGATTCTCCAGAACGTAATCTTGCCGTTGCTCCTAGTTCATCGCTTAGAGTAAAAGCGTAATAACAGGGTTTGGTTGAATCTTTTAAAACATGGGCAATGGCGCTGGCTTCTTCGATGCTGGCGATGGTTTCTGCGATCCATAGATCTACGTGTTCGTCTTGTGCTTTATACAGTGTCGTTAAAATGTCGAGCGCTTGATGCTTTTCGAATAAGTCTGGACGATAGGAGCCAAGCGGTGGCGGAAGCGAGCCTGCTACTTGTACGGTTTGAGTGGCTTTACTGGCAACGTCTTTGGCAATGATGGCAGCCTGTCGAGCGAGCGCTGCGCCTTGTTGTTGATAACGTGTTTCACCAAGATGAAAAGGCACACAAGCATAGCTGTTTACCGTGATGATCTCGGCACCCGCATCAATAAAATTCTGATGGGCTTGGGTGACATAATGAGGTGCTTCTAGTAAGGCTTGTGCACTCCATAGTGGTTGTGAAAAAGGGGCTCCAATACGTTTCAGCTCGCGGCCAATACCGCCATCTAATATGGTTAAATTTAGTCTGGTTAAATCGCTCATCACAGCCTTTCGTATGCTTAAATTCAGTTAAAGCTATTCAACCATAATGACAGCAGAAAGATAATGAAATTAGGTCATGATCAAGACAGTTCAGGTCATAATAGAATCTGTGAAGTAAAATTAGTTCATGACGCAAAATGCTCTAAAAAGCCGTTATGATGGTGTCGTAGAGTTTTGTTTCGAATATTTGTAGCTTTAAGCATCTAAAAAGGAGGAAAGCGTTTTGAGTGACGGTGATGTAAAACGACTCTCGCGGTTAGCGGCGATTACGACGCAATTACAAGCGAAATCCTTGGTGACGGCGACGGAGTTAGCGGCTCGTTTTTCGGTCGGTGTCAGGACGATTTATCGGGACATTCGAGCACTGGAAAGCTCGGGTATTCCGATTTATACGGAAGAAGGAAAAGGCTATCGCTTGGTAGAAGGTTATCGTTTGCCTCCGATTATGTTTACCGAAAGTGAGGCGAATGCCTTGGTGATGGTTGAGCAGTTGGTACTCAATAATAAAGATTCCTCGTTGGTAAAGGATTACTCAGATGCCATAGATAAAATTAAGTCGTCGCTCAATAGTGAACACAAGGCTAAAGCCAATCTTCTTTCTGAAAGAACTCAATTCAGTAAGATGAAGGAGCAGGAAAAAAACAGCGATCATTTATCGACGCTACAATACGCGCTAACAAACTTTCTTCTCATCGATATTGGTTATACGGATGAAGCGAATCGATTAACGCAAAGACGTATTGAACCCTTCGCTTTATTAAGTACGAGAAACAGCTGGATACTGGTTGCTTGGTGTCGTTTGCGAGAAGAGTTTAGAAATTTCCGTTTAGACAGAATACAAAGCCTCGATTTACTCTCCGAAAAATTCACTCCTCAAGACATGACGTTAGAAGATTATTTTCGTCAGTACGGTTAATTATCACCGTTATTATGAATGATTAGTTCGCTTACTAGATTTAATAGTCACCCCTGACATAGGGCTGTCACTAGGTCGTCATAGAATGTATTGAAACATTCATTCAAAAGCCTTTATTAAGAGGAGTACATTCTAATGCTAAAAGCAAAAGCTCAGTGTTTATGTGGTGCGGTGGTCATAATGGCCAATCAGATTAATCCTAAGTTTACCGTTTGCCATTGCGATTCTTGTCGTGGGTGGGGTGGTGCGCCTTTCTTTGCCGTGCAGTGTGGCTCTGATGTGGTGATTGAAGGCGAAGATAACATCAAAGAATATGATTCTTCAGCTTGGGCGACTCGGGGCTTTTGTTCAGAATGCGGCACGCATTTGTTTTATAAGCTTAAGGGAACGGGTGCTTATAACATGCCTGTAGGAATTTTCTCAGACCTTGATGGTATTGAAATGGACATGCAATATTTTAGTGATCAACGTCCTGATTATTATTGTTTTTCCAATGAAACGAAAGAAATGACCAAAGCAGAAATTATGACGTATTTTGCGTCTGCTGTGGATTCTGCTTCGAACTCTACGACGGATAAGGAATCTTAAAATGAAAATGAATTACTTCGTACTGGGCACAAATGATATGGCGGCCTCAGTTCATTTTTACGATGCCTTGTTTGAACAAACCGGCTTTATTCAAACGTTCGCAACAGAAAGAATGACCTATTGGCAAAATGATGAGATGGCCTTTGCTGTGGCTATTCCTTTTGATGAAGAGCTAGCTACGAATGGTAATGGCACCATGCTGGGGTTTGGTGTCGATTCCGTGGATGAGGTAAAACGCTTGCATAAAAAAGTGGTTGAATTAGGTGGGCGCTGTGAAGGTAAACCTAAATCACGAGGGCCGTTTTTCTCTGCCTACGTGAGAGACTTGGACAACAATAAGTTATGTTTTGGTAGTGCTTGTATATAGAGCTAATCTTGCGTTTCAATATTATTAGATATCATGCTAACAACCCGGTTGCGACCTTGGTGTTTACCTTTATAAAGAGTCGCATCCGCATCTCTAATCAGTTGTTCTGTTCCATTGATGTTTTGACCGTAAGCACTGGTTACACCTAGGGTTAAGGTTACAGGATCGGTATTTTTTGGCCCATAAGGAATATTCTGTTTCAGAATGATTTTTCGTAATTTTTCTGCAATTTCATTCGCTTCATCAATATTTGTATCAGGTAAAATCAGAATAAATTCTTCTCCGCCGAATCGTCCGACAACATCCTCTGGGCGTAAACCATGATCGCCGATTAATTTGGCTATATCCTTAAGACACTTATCTCCCGCTATGTGGCCGTTACTGTCATTATATAATTTAAAGAAATCGACGTCGGCCATGATAATAGACAGCCAGGTATTGGAAAGTTTTGCTTTATCTATCTCTTGTAAAAGTTTGGTTTCAATTCCTCGACGGTTTAGTACGCCTGTGAGGTAGTCAATATTCGATTGTTGTTCAAGTTGCGACAATAATGTTCGGGAGATTGAAGAGAAATGGGATACAACCCAGGTTGATACTAAACAAAGACATGTGAGTACAAGGTAACGACTCATCAAAAGTAATTCGGGGTCTACTGTGTTTTCAGGAACATATCCATAGACGTCAAGCATAAAGACGCCCACTAGAATTAAACAAACTATTCCAAAGGTAATCCATGCTGCGCGAGCACTAATAAGTAGCACAGTCATAATAGGAATCATTGGAGCGAGTAAAACTACTGATGCATCAATTCCTCCAGTATAGAAACTGGAGAAAGCCAGACCAAAGAGCGTAGTTACTATTAGTATCTTTGCTGCGAGATCTATTGATCCACCGCGTTTAATATAAAGCGCATTAAGAACCCCAACTGTTACAACAAAAAAAGCAGGAGTTGGAAGGTCACTTACCCCTAAAATCATAATTTTTATACTTGCTAAGCTAGCGATAAGACTCGTCAGGACGAGATTTGTAGTTTGAACTAAACCGCGTCGCCCTAGGGGCATTGAAGTAAAAACACTCAAAAGTTTTGTCCTTTAGTACAAATTACTTTTTATAGGATTGGCTAATGAAAAAGCCATCACAGCTTACATAAAAGCCTGTTTTCTATACGAAACTCATTCCAAGTGTTTTGTGTAGATAATCGTATTATTGCTAAATGTAGGTAACAAGTAAGATCAGTTAAATTCTTAAGTGATATGGTGATACACGCTATTAAAGTGGTGGAATTTAATAGTACTGAATTCCTAACTGATTAGTTTATATAGCTTATCACGCTAAATGGTTAGATGGTATTTTTAAGACATTTGAGATGATGCGGGTCAGTATAAAATTAATTTATCAAGCTAAATACATAAGAAACCGTTTTGATTAATATCATAACGGTATGTTGCCTCTTTGTTTTATGAGGTTACTCTATTTTTTTAGCAAGGAGGGAAGGTTATTAATGCTTTGCCTTCATTGTTAAATATAGCAGTGGATATTTGTTTTTCTTTGGTACTTATACTTATGGCTGCATTAGTGATTTCAGAGCCAGATACGCGAATATTACCAAGTTCACTTTTTACCAGAGTGTCATCCACATCAATGGTAAAACTGACAGAATCATTTTTTGCAATGTTTTCAATGTTTAATGAAAGTGTTGAATCTCCGTCTTTTACTTCACTTGCAGAAAGTAGTTTCAAATTACCTTTCTTCACTTCGAAGGGTTGGAAAACCTCAACGCCTGGGCCTGCTCCAGCAGTATCAAATATAAGACGACCAACACTGTTTGATAAATCGAGATTCACCATTAAATTTGCTAATGCACATTGGCTGGTATTGTTTAAAATGAACTGGTCTTTGGGGGCACTTTCTATAAATGAGACTTCAATATTTGCATGAGCAAGTTGTCCTGCAAGTAAAAATACAGAAGCTGAGATAGGCAAACGAGTATTGAGCATAATGCTTTTCCTTCGGTGTTAATTTATTGAACCATAGTTAAATTAACGTTAGAGAGGACTATGTGGATCACTTTTAAGGAAAAGGTAGAAAAATAATTACAGTTATTTTATTAAAAGCTAGTTCTGAAACTTAACAGGATTTTATTTCTATAGGAGGAACCTTGATAAAAATAGAAAAAATGACGTCACTGCATTTAGGTGATGTGATTACATTGAGTGTAGAAGGTGAACAGCTTCAATATGTGGAAACTATTGACAGTATTTTGACTAATGCGAATGCTCAGGTTCGACCTCATGTGATTCTTGTAGATGATCAAGTGGTTGGATTCTTCTTGATCGATACTGTCTATGGGAATGACCATAACTTTGCCAAATTAAATAGTCTTGGACTGAGAAGTTTTTTTATTGATCAAAAATATCAAGGTAAGGGTTATGGAAAGCAAGCATTGCAGGTTCTGCCTACCTACCTAATTGCGAATTACCCAAATCATTCTAATGTGTATTTAACTGTGAATTGCAAAAACAATCTTGCCAAAGAGTGTTATTTGAAAGGAGGATTTTATGACACTGAAGATTTTTATCATGGTGGGGAATCAGGGCCACAGCATATTATGCGTTTGGACTTAGAGCATATTTAGCTTTTTAATGAAGCATGAGCTTAAGAATAACAGCATTATTGATCAATAATGCTGTTCGTAGAGTAGTGTTCTTTGTAAAAGTCATTAATTTGTTGTACACATTCATCGTATTGGGAGGTGCCGCGGTTATAAACATCGCAATCATTTTTTGCTATATTTTGGGCCCATTCTGACGAAACTTTCCGCCAATTTTCTTTTACCTGTGTATTAGAACAAGCACTTAACATAATCATGAGCATAAGTAACAAGCTGTATTTTCTAAAAAAATAAAACCTCACTTTGATTACTCCCTTATTAGTTTGTCAACGCCTAGTTAAACGACAAAGCAACTACAAGCATAACCGGTAGCGTGACAATACAGAGAAAATTACTGAATAATACCATCGATGCGACTTTCTCAGGCTCTAAATCAAAACGCTCTGCAAACATATAATTTAGTACAGCAGGTGGGAACATGGTGAAGAGCAGCATCATTTGTAGATGCAGAGTTGATAAAGGAATAAAGAAATAAATTAATGTAAATGCGATGCTGCCGGTAAAAAGCGATAGCCCAGTGCAGAGTAAGCCTGTTTTTATGCCACTTAACTTTATGTTGCACATTTGAGCACCTAAAGATACAAGCATAATAGGGATTGCTGCTTGCCCAAGTAAAGAGGTCGCATTGTGTAATGGCTCCCAAACACCAATCCCCATTAGGTTTAAAGCTAATGCCAGTGCGGCAGCCAAAAAAATGGGCATACGGATAACTTGTAACAAAGGGTTGCCCTTGCTGATAAGTGCCAAGCCAATACTAAAGTGAAGACAAGACGATACGACAAATAATAATACTGCTGGAGCTACTGCTGTCTCACCAAATGAATAGGTGAATAGTGGGATGGCAAGGTTGCCGGCGTTGCGAAACATCTGTGGTGGCGCCCAGACTTTGTATTTAAGTTTGAATAAATAACAAATAGGTAGCATAAGTAACGCAGGAATAAGCACAGCAAGGAATACGGCGCTTAATAAGGGGGTTTGGCCGACATCAAGTGGCATAACAACAAGGGATGAAAAGGTCAATGCTGGTACAAATAGATCCATATTGACTCGGTTAATAGGTCGAAAGTCGGGTCTTATCCATAGTCCAACGCATAAGCCAGCAAATGCTAACCCTAATACTGGAAATAATATGCTGACAACCTGATTAAACATGCGTTTCCTTAAATTATTGCGGACGTGATTTTCATTAACTTAATAGTATTGTTTTTAGTCTCAATGCAACTTGATAGCACGAGTCTCAGTTTTGATATGGTGTGATGATTTACATAAGTTTTTTGAGAACAGAAATGCTCTTTCTTGCTGTGCTGGTATCATTTGTTACATAGGCTGAAGTAATAGCACCATCTTTCATAATGCAAATTGCATCGAGCAAAATTGCAGAGCTGTTTTTCATTGTTCGGGCAATTACTTGTCTTACTTGGTGTTTATGCTTTCTACAAAGAATAGATATACGATGGTTTGAGTTACTAAATTCGGCTGAGCTTTTAATGAAAAAACAACCGTGAAAATCTCCAAGCATAGGTTCTGAATTCAGAAACCAGCTTTCTAATCCAAGAAATAAGCGATTAACAACATCTTCGTTTGAAATGGATCCTTTGAGCTTATCTTCAAGCCAAGTAATAAAGTTATTATGCTTTTGTTCAAGTGCAGCGATGATTAGCTCTTCTTTGCTTTCGAAGTGATTATATAACGTTTTTTTGGCAACTCCTGATACCTGTAAAATTTCATTTATGCCAACAGTATTAATGCCCTTGTTATAAAAGAGCATTAAAGCAGTATCAATGAGTTGCTGTCGTTTCTTATTCATATTTACCTCTATTATTTGCATGTTGACAGAAGTAGACCATTTTGTCTATTTCTGATTTTAGGTGTGCGCGTCAACTGTTTTAAGGCATAAATATGAAAACATACAATGTAGAGGATGGTTGTTATTTAAAAGCTATTTTTTATTCATTTCTCTATACGTTAAATGACGTATGTCACTAGGGCATTTCGCGCATACCTTTGTAGCCGTAATTTTTGAATACTGAAGTCACTGATATGAGGTTTGGAAAAAAATGTTCTCAAAGCTTCATATTTTAACGTTTCTTACTGCAACGTATAACTCATTCAAAATCACAATAGGACGGCTTCAAACATGAAAATCAAAACGCTTGTTTCTGCGATTGCTCTTTCTAGTGTAACTCTCATCGCGCTTCCTTCCATGGCAGCAGACACGATCAAAGTTGGTGTGTTGCATTCTTTGTCCGGCACCATGGCGATTTCTGAAACGACTCTAAAAGACACTGTCTTAATGATGGTAGAAGAGCAAAACAAAAAAGGTGGCTTGCTAGGTAAAAAACTAGAAGCGGTTGTGGTTGACCCTGCGTCAAACTGGCCTTTGTTTGCTGAAAAAGGTCGTGAGCTTTTAACGCAAGAAAAAGTAGATGTTATTTTTGGTAGTTGGACATCCGTATCTCGTAAATCTGTTTTGCCAGTATTAGAAGAGCTAAATGGTTTGATGTTTTACCCAGTTCAATATGAAGGTGAAGAGTCTTCTAAAAACGTTTTCTACACAGGGGCTGCGCCAAACCAACAAGCTATTCCTGCTGTTGATTATTTGATGAATGATCTAGGTGTCGAGCGTTTTGTGCTTGCCGGAACCGATTACGTTTACCCGCGTACAACGAACAAAATCCTTGAAGCGTATTTAAAAGCGAAAGGCGTCGCAGCAAAAGACATCATGATTAACTACACACCATTCGGTCATTCAGATTGGCAGTCTATTGTTTCTGATGTGAAGAAATTCGGTGGTGAAGGTAAGAAAACCGCAGTAGTTTCTACTATCAATGGTGACGCTAACGTTCCTTTTTACAAAGAATTGGGTAACCAAGGTATTTCAGCGGAAGACATTCCAGTGGTTGCCTTCTCTGTCGGTGAAGAAGAATTATCAGGTTTAGACACAACGCCTCTTGTTGGTCACTTGGCTGCTTGGAACTATTTTCAAAGTGTTGAAAGCGATGCGAATGACGAATTCATTACCCAGTGGAAAGCCTTTACGAAAGACGCTAACCGCGTAACGAATGATCCAATGGAAGCGACTTACATCGGTTTCAAAATGTGGGCAAATGCGGTAACCGACGCTGGCACAACCGATGTTGATGCTGTTGAGCAAGCCATGATAGGTCAGAAAACGGAAAACCTAACAGGCGGTATTGCTGTGATGAATAAAAACCATCACTTGAGCAAGCCTGTTCTGATTGGTGAAATCCAAGACGACGGTCAGTTCGAAGTGGTTTGGGAAACAGATGGTGTTGTTGCAGGTGATGCTTGGTCAGACTTTTTACCAGGTTCTAAAGATCTAATCTCTGATTGGACGGCGCCTATCAAGTGCGGTAACTACAACACGAAAACAAAAGCGTGTTCTGGTCAGAATTACTAAGTTATTTACTTCCCAGTAAACATTGGCTCTCTAACCTTATAGGGTCTGAGAGCCTTTTTGTTTCTCTTTTTTTTAATACATGGAGTATGACCTTGAGACATTTAATTGCATTTTGCTGCTGTCTTTTTGGGCTCTTATCCTTTTCAGTACAAGCCGCTGAAGCTAGCCAACAAGATCCTTTGCTTACCGAGCTTGCTGGCGCAAAATTTAAAGACATGGTGCCTATTTTAGATCAGCTTGCCGAGATTAAAGGTGAAACGGTACTGCCACTTTTTCATACATTATTAGGTGGCGATCTTTATTACATAAAAGCCGATAAATCCCTAGTCGGCCAGTTTGATGAACAAGGCAACGCGGTTTATAAAGATGTGTTTAATCAGACTGTTGTGCCGAATTTAAATAAACGAGATGTGAAAAAAATTCGCGTAAACAACACCTTACGGGGTTATCTACGTAACGCGATTGCTCAAATTCAACTGACGGCGAAGTCACCTAAAATACGTGAGTCAGCGGTTCGAGAACTGCTATCAAAACTTGATGCTGACACAGTGACCTTAATCGAATCCTTGTATGCGAAAGAGACGAATAACAAGGTAAAAGAAGCAATGAGTGTGGCTTTGTCTATGCACACAGCTTCTTCTACAGAATTAACGGCATCTAATAGACTGGGTGCTATAGAGCGTTTATCTACCAGTCTTGAAGGTGACGTACGTAACCTTTTAACCAGGCTAACGAAAGACGATAGTCCCGCCATTGTTACCGCAGCGAATAATGCTTTAGAAAAAATCGCCCAACGAGCAAACCGTTTTGCCTTTGTGGATCAGCTCTTTTTTGGTTTGAGTTTGGGCTCCGTACTTTTGCTGGCTTCAATTGGTTTGGCGATTACCTTTGGTGTGATGGGCGTGATTAATATGGCCCATGGCGAGATGATCATGTTGGGTGCTTATACGACGTATGTGGTGCAGCTGCTGATGCCGAACTACATTGATTATTCTATTTGGGTGGCGATTCCTGCCGCCTTTCTTGTGTCTGGCTTGATGGGGGTTTTGATCGAGCGTTTAGTGATTCGACATTTACACGGGCGACCGCTTGAAACTCTGTTGGCAACTTTTGGTATCAGCTTGATTCTGCAGCAGTTGGTGAGAACCATTTTCTCTCCGTTGAATCGCCAAGTTTCCACACCTAGCTGGATGAGTGGTTCATGGGAAATTAATCCAGTGCTGTCTCTGACGTTGAACCGTTTATATATTTTGGCCTTTGCCTTGTTGGTGTTTTTCGCCTTAGTCATCGTGTTGCGAAAAACCTCGTTAGGATTGAATGTTCGAGCGGTGTCGCAGAATCGAAACATGGCAAAAGCCATGGGAGTAAAAACCCATTGGGTCGACGCGATGACCTTTGGCCTTGGGTCTGGTATCGCAGGCATTGCGGGTGTTGCTCTAAGTCAACTAACCAATGTAGGACCAAATTTAGGTCAAGCTTATATCATCGACTCTTTCATGGTGGTTGTGTTTGGCGGTGTAGGTAACTTATTGGGAACATTAGTGGCGGCTTTCTCTTTGGGCATTGCAACTAAGTTCCTAGAGCCAACGACTGGTGCGGTACTCGCTGCGATTATTGTCTTGGTGTTTATTATTCTCTTTATTCAAAAACGTCCTAAAGGACTCTTTCCACAAAAAGGGAGGGCGGCAGAATGACACGTCTTACAGAATGGTTTTCCGCTGGGCGTTCCTCTGGCAAACACACATTGCCTTTTGTGGTGATTCTTTTAGTGGTTTCTTTATTGGCGTCTGGAGCGAATCTATTATTACCAGAAGATTCCGCGCTGTATGTCAGCACTTATACCATCACCTTGTTAGGCAAATATTTATGCTACGCCATGCTGGCTTTGGCAGTAGACATTATCTGGGGCTATTGTGGGATTTTGAGTCTTGGGCATGGTGCATTTTTCGCCTTGGGCGGTTATGCCATGGGCATGTATTTGATGCGTCAAATTGGCGATCGTGGTGTCTATGGCGATCCGCTATTACCTGATTTTATGGTGTTTCTGGATTGGAAAGAATTGCCTTGGTTTTGGTTAGGTATGGACAATTTTGGATTCGCCATGTTGATGGCGGTTGTGGTTCCTGGGTTGCTGGCTTTTATTTTTGGTTGGTTGGCGTTCCGTTCACGAGTCACAGGCGTGTATTTGTCTATCATGACGCAAGCACTAACTTACGCTTTATTATTGGCGTTTTTCCGCAATGAGATGGGCTTTGGTGGTAACAATGGTTTAACGGATTTTAAAGAAATTCTGGGCTTTGATTTACAAGCCGATGCTACGCGAGTCAGCTTATTTATGATTACAGCCTTCTTATTGGCGGTGTTGTTTGTAGTGAGCCAGCGCATTCTTTCTTCTCGGTTTGGTAAAGTGGTGTTAGCGATTCGTGATGCGGAATCCCGTTCGCGTTTTATTGGTTATCGTACGGATCGTTATAAGGTCTGGTTGTTCGTCTATTCCGCTGTTATCGCCGGTATCGCGGGTGCCTTGTATGTGCCGCAAGTTGGCATTATTAACCCAGGTGAATTTTCCCCGATTAACTCCATTGAAATGGTGATCTGGGTTGCAGTTGGTGGTCGAGGTACCTTAATTGGTGCCGTGATTGGCGCGATTCTAGTGAACTACGCGAAAACACGATTTACCGCGATTTTGCCAGATGCTTGGTTGTTTGCACTGGGTGCCATGTTTGTTTTGGTGACCTTGTATTTACCAAAAGGTCTGATGGGCTTGTACGCACAAATGATGGCAAAACGTCGTCCGCTTGCCGTCAAGGAATCTGCCACACAGGAGACTGAAGCATGAATGCGATAGAAAACACAGTAGAAACTCTGCGTGATACTTTTCGACGCGATCAGGTTTGGCCATTTCTTGCGCCGGCTCAAAGCAAGGTGAACGTAGACAACCAGATGATTTTATACGTTGAAGATTTGAACCTAAGCTTTGATGGTTTTAAAGCGCTGAATAATCTAAACCTGTATGTGAATGATGGCGAATTACGTTGTTTGATTGGCGCTAATGGCGCAGGGAAAACGACCTTGATGGATGTGATTACAGGTAAAACACAATGTGATTCAGGAACGGTTTTCTTTGGACAAAATCATAATTTGTTAAATAAAGACGAGGCCGAAATTGCTCAGTTAGGCATAGGCCGTAAATTCCAAAAGCCGACGGTATTTGAAGAACAAACGGTGTTTGATAATTTGGAATTGTCATTAAAAACCGATAAGGGTGTATTGCCCACTTTGTTTTCACGTTTAACGCCAACGCAAATTGATCGCATTGATGAAGTATTAAAAACCGTTGGTTTAGAAAAGCATCGTTTTATGCTGGCAGGGGCTTTGTCCCATGGTCAAAAACAATGGTTGGAAATCGGTATGTTATTAGCCGCTGATCCACGCTTATTATTGATCGATGAACCCGTTGCAGGTATGACAGCGCAAGAAACAGAGCGTACCGCGGAATTACTCACCTCTTTGGCTGGCGAACGCACTGTGATTGTTGTCGAACACGATATGGAGTTTGTCCGTAGTATTGCGAGAACAGTGACTGTATTGCATCAAGGTTCTGTATTGGCAGAAGGGACTATGGATCAAATTCAAAGTAATAAAGATGTGATAGAAGTTTACCTAGGAGAAGATGCAGGGGAAAGTGAAGTTGGAGAAGAAGCGGTAGAAGAGGGAGTCGGCGCATGATTTCAATTAATAAAGTTGACCAGCTTTACGGTGGCACCCAAATCTTATGGGGATTGGATCTAGATATTAAAGAAGGCTCTATTACCTGCATCATGGGACGTAACGGCGTAGGGAAAACCACCTTACTAAAAGCCATTATGGGATTATTACCCATCAAAAGTGGTGCGATTACTATGGAAGGGGCTGAGTTGAATAAGCAAAGCGCAGAAAAACGTGCTTATTCTGGTATTGGCTATGTTCCTCAAGGGCGAGATATTTTTCCTATGTTGACGGTAGAGGAAAACCTACGTATTGGTTTGCCTGTTCGTAGCAAACGCACCGATGACAACCCAAAAGACATTCCTGAAAAAATCTTTGAATTATTTCCCGTGTTAAAAGACATGTTGTACCGTCGCGGTGGGGATTTATCGGGTGGTCAACAGCAGCAACTAGCGATTGGTCGTGCCTTGGTATTGGAACCTAAAGTGTTGATTTTAGATGAGCCAAATGAAGGTATTCAACCCAATATTGTGAAGCAAATTGGTGACGTCATTCTTAAACTAAATAAAGAAGAAGGCCTGACCGTTATCTTGGTCGAGCAAAAATTGGGCTTTGCTCGACGAGTCGGAAAAGAGTTCCGACTGATGGAAAAAGGACGTATTGTGGCATCAGACAGAATGGAAAATTTGAATGATACTCTGATAAAACAATATTTGGCGGTATAACTTTGACTGTTTCCCAATGGCACGCTTTTCTCACATTAGGTTTTAGTAAGACAGCGCGTGGTACGGTATTGAAAACCTGCGATCATAAAGGGCCTTTGTATGTACAAAAGCCCTTTTATCCTGAAGGTGCAGAGACGGCTCATGTCTATTTGTTGCATCCTCCAGGCGGTTTGGTGTCTGGTGATCAATTAACAATCACAGCCAATT
This sequence comes from Marinomonas sp. GJ51-14, assembly GCF_055808695.1. Taxonomy (NCBI): domain Bacteria; kingdom Pseudomonadati; phylum Pseudomonadota; class Gammaproteobacteria; order Oceanospirillales; family Oceanospirillaceae; genus Marinomonas; species Marinomonas sp. GJ51-14. Next base: position 303,970 of record NZ_CM147879.1, on the reverse strand, counting down.
TAGCTGAAAACACTCATGTTCTGATTACCACTCCGGGTGCGGGTCGAGTCTACCGAGCCCGAGAAGATAAATCCTTACAGCATCAAATCACACAATTAAATGTGGCTAAAAATAGCCTGATGGAATGGCTTCCACAGGAAACCATTCTTTATCCTAATGCTCACACTCGACTTGAAAACTGTATTGAATTGGCAGAAAACGCCAAATTTATTGGCTGGGAAATAACCTGTTTTGGATTGCCCGCCAATAAAGAAAACTTTGGTGCAGGCCATGCTGAACAAGGTTTTCAGGTTCGTCAAAATGGACGTTTAAAAGTTCGTGAACGTTTGGTGATAGACGGTAATAGCCAAGACATTTTTACCGCTAAAGCGGGATTAAATGGTAATCCAATTAATGGTTTGATGATTGCGGGGCCATTTGATTTGAATGGCAATCAAGATAGTGATCAAAATGAATTGATCGGCAAACTCCGTGTTCATTGTACAAATCATGCCTCCTTAAGTGGAGCAAGCTTGGTAGGTGAGTACATTATGGTACGCAGCGTGCATGATGATTCAGAACAAATGAAACAGTTATTTACCCAATGTTGGCGTGATATTCGTCCAGCATTAATGAACAAAAAGCCTGTGAACCTAGAATTTGGGCCACTTAGCGAAAGAGTACTTTTTAAAGGTGATTGTATGGAACTGCTCCCAAGAGAAAAAGACAAATTATTAGTATTTACCGCGGCTTTATTGGCGGAGAGACGTTTAAATCGCGGTCTTAAATTGAATTATCCAGAAGCCATGGCATTTATCACGATGGAAATTATTGAAGGTGCTCGTGATGGCAAAACCGTGGCGGAATTGATGAGTTACGGCAAAACCTTGTTGAGTGCTGATCAAGTGATGGATGGTGTTGTGGATTTGATTCATGAAGTGCAAGTCGAAGCCACTTTCCCTGACGGCACCAAGCTGGTGACTGTTCATAATCCAATCAACTAATCCTTTTTTATTCATCAAGAGGGAAGGAGAAACATCATGATTCCAGGTGAAATACACGTTGCTGAAGGTGACATTGAACTTAATGTTGGCCGTAAAACACTGAAAGTTCGCGTTGAAAACATAGGTGATCGCCCTGTACAAATTGGCTCTCATTATCATTTTTATGAAGTGAATCCCGCATTGACGTTTGAACGTGAACCAACCAAAGGATTTCGTTTAAACATCGCTTCCGGTACAGCAGTGCGTTTTGAACCCGGTCAAGGTCGAGAAGTGGAATTAGTAGAATATGCGGGTTCGAAAACCATTTACGGTTTCCGTGGTGAAATCATGGGCACGCTGAAAACGGAGGACGAACAATGAGCACAATGGATAGAAAAAGTTATGCGCAAATGTTCGGTCCAACAACTGGTGATCGTGTTCGTTTAGGCGATACGGATGTCTGGATTCAAGTAGAAAAAGATTTTACTACTTATGGTGACGAAGTGAAATTCGGTGGCGGTAAAGTGATTCGCGATGGTATGGGACAAAGCCAAGTCACCAATGAATTTGCCGTAGACTTGGTGATTACCAATGCGTTGGTGTTGGATCATTGGGGCATCGTTAAAGGCGATGTAGGCGTTAAGAATGGTCGTATTACAAAAGTCGGCAAAGCTGGTAATCCTGATGTGCAAGACAATGTCGACATCATCGTTGGCCCAGGGACGGAAGTCATTGCAGGTGAAGGTTGTATTCTGACAGCGGGCGGCATTGATGCGCACATTCACTTTATCTGTCCGCAACAAATTGAAGAAGCACTCACTTCCGGTGTGACCACTATGATTGGTGGCGGAACTGGACCGGCGACGGGAACCAAAGCGACAACCTGTACACCGGGACCTTGGTATCTTGGCAAGATGTTACAAGCCACAGACAGCATGCCGATGAACTTAGGTTTCCTAGGAAAAGGCAACGCCAGCTTGCCTGAAGCGTTAGAAGAGCAACTAGAAGCAGGTGCTTGTGGTTTGAAACTCCACGAAGATTGGGGCACCACGCCAGCTTCGATTGATTGCTGTTTGTCGGTCGCTGAAGCGTACGATGTTCAAGTGGCTATTCATACCGACACTCTTAACGAGTCTGGTTTTGTGGACAGCACTTTAGCGGCTTTCAAAAATCGCGTTATTCATACTTATCACACGGAAGGCGCTGGTGGCGGGCATGCTCCAGATATTATCCGTGCTGCTGGTTTTTCAAATGTTTTGCCTTCTTCTACAAATCCAACGCGACCTTATACACACAACACAGTGGATGAGCATTTAGACATGCTCATGGTGTGTCATCACCTTGATAGCAATATTGCTGAAGATGTGGCATTTGCTGATTCTCGTATTCGTAAGGAAACCATTGCAGCGGAAGATATTTTCCATGATCGCGGTGCATTCTCGATGATTTCGTCTGATTCTCAAGCCATGGGGCGAGTCGGTGAAGTCGTTACACGGACATGGCAAACTGCTCACAAAATGAAGCAACAGTTTGGTTTGTTACCAGAAGACAAAGAGCTTGGTGCGGATAACTTTCGAGCGAAGCGTTACATCGCGAAATACACAATCAACCCTGCGATTACTCACGGAATTAGCCATGAAGTTGGTTCGATTGAGCCGGGAAAATTGGCGGATTTGGTATTGTGGAAACCGGCTTTCTTTGCAGTGAAACCCTCGATGATTATCAAAGGTGGCATGATTGCTAGTGCACCAATGGGCGATCCTAATGCGTCTATTCCAACACCACAGCCTGTGCATTATCGACCTATGTTTGGTTCTTTTGGTAAAGCGGCAGCAGCGACGTCTGTAACCTTCGTTTCTAAGGCAGCATTGAACAATGGCTTGAAAGAAAGCCTTGGTTTAGATCGTACTTTGGTGGAATGTAAAAATACGCGAAATTTGTCTAAGCAAGACATGATTCACAATGCTTGGATGCCGGATATTAGGGTTGACCCACAAACATACGAAGTACGTGCCGATGGTGAGCTATTAACTTGTGAGCCTGCGGAAACCTTGCCGCTTGCTCAGCTTTATACTCTTTTTTAGAAAGACCTTTTATTAAGGTTTTTTGGAGCTTGAAATGCTAGATATATACGAACGATTAGGCACGCATTGCCATGATGCTGTTCATACAACAGTGACGCTAACTCACGAGCAAAGAGACCGAGGTCGTCTTAAGCTAGTGGGTGAAAATAGCGAAGAGGTTCGTGTTTTTTTAAAGCGAGGTAAGCCGCTTTTGGTGGGGGAATTTCTAAAATCTGAATGCGGAAAAATCGTACAGATAAAAGGCGCAGTAGAAGAGGTGGTTCATGCTAGTTGTGAGGATTGGGTCGCGTTTTCTAAGGCTTGTTATCACTTAGGGAATCGACATACCAAAATTCAAGTAGGCGAACGTTGGTTACGAATCAAACCTGACCACGTCTTAGAAGATATGCTGCATTTACTTGGCTTGGTTGTGAGTCATGAAGAAGCGGTGTTTATTCCTGAATCTGGAGCCTATAGCCATGGCCATAGTCACCACTGAAGCCAGTTTATTGCGTTTGTTACAGCTGAGCAGTGTGAGTTTGCCTGTTGGTGGTTATGCATTTTCGCAAGGCATGGAATACGCCATTGATAAAGGCTGGGTTAAGCGCAAAACCGATGTTTCGGATTGGGTGGGTTTGCAAATGCAACAATCGGTTGCACGGGTAGATTTGCCTATTTTACGTCTTTGTATGGTGGCTGCAGAACAGCAAGATTCAGCACTGTTATCAGCAAGATTAATAGAATTAAACGATTTGGCGTTGGCCTGTCGAGAAACCAAAGAGCTGCGTCTTAACGACACGGCGATGGGCGAAGCGCTGTTTCGATTAATGGGAAGTTTAGACATCGAGACGCCTTTTGAACGTGGTGATGTCATGAGCTTTGTCCCTCTGTTTGCGATTGCTGCGACCCATTGGAAGATAGGATTTGATGTGGCAGCGTTGGGTTTTGCTTGGTCTTGGTTAGAAAATCAAATCGCCGCAGCAACCAAGTTAGTGCCATTAGGGCAGACACAAGCACAGGAATTATTAGGTGAATTACAGAGCGATATTAATCAAGCCATTACTCTGTCATTGATGATTAAAGAAGATCGCATTGGCGCTGGATTACCCATGATTGCCATTGCGAGTGCTCAACATGAAACACAGTATTCAAGGTTGTTTCGTTCTTGACCCCCTCCCAACCTCCCCCTTTGCAGGGGGAGGAGTCTAGGGATGTATGTATTCCCTCCCCTTTTTTAAGGGGAGGGTTAGGGTGGGGTTTAAACGTTAGAATGAACATCGAACTCATTAAATAAGTACAAGGTATAGAAATATGAAAAAACAAACCTTACGTATCGGTGTCGGTGGTCCTGTTGGTTCAGGAAAAACCGCCTTGTTGCGTTCTTTATGTTCAGCGCTTCGTGATCATTACAATATTGCGGTTGTGACCAATGATATTTACACCCAAGAAGATGCGAAATTTTTAACAGAGCATCAAGCTTTGGACGCGGATCGTATTTTAGGTGTCGAAACAGGTGGTTGTCCGCATACTGCAATACGTGAAGATGCGTCGATGAACTTGGCGGCGATTGATCAGTTATTAGCACGTCATGGTGAATTGGATATCGTGTTTGTTGAATCGGGCGGTGATAATTTGAGTGCCACTTTTAGCCCTGAATTGTCTGACCTGACTATCTATGTAATTGATGTATCGGCAGGCGACAAGATTCCTCGTAAAGGTGGACCGGGCATCACTAAGTCGGATTTGTTGATTATTAATAAAACCGATTTGGCACCTTTGGTTGGTGCTTCTTTAGAGGTGATGGATCGTGACGCAAAAATGATGCGTGGCGAACGACCGTTCGTATTTTCGAATCTTAAAAAAGCACAAGGCTTGAATGACATTATTCAATTTATTGTGGCTGAAGGCATGCTTGAAGCAAAAGAGCTGCCACCTGCAAAAGCGGTAGTGTAAAGGCTGCTTAAGAAGCTGATGGCTGAAAAACAAGAGCTCAAAGTTTATGGTTCAAAAACAAAAGCTCAAAAAGTTAGGAGAATAACGATGGTTTTATCTATTTTCAAAGGGTTAACTGCGGCGGCATTAGTATTGGTTTCCGGCATGACGTTGGCTCATTCAGGACACGAAGATGTTTCTAGTTTTATAAGTGGTTTGTCTCATCCTTTAGGTGGTTTTGATCATCTATTGGCGATGCTTGCGATTGGTCTTTGGGCATCAAGCATGGGTGGTCGCGCTTTATGGGCTGTGCCTGCGGCATTTGTGTTAGCTATGTTGATTGGTGGTAGTTTGGCGGTTGCTGGTTTGAATGCTCCTTTCGTCGAACAAGGTATTTTGCTCTCTGTTATTGTGTTGGGTGTTTTGGTTTTAGGCGCGAAGCGTTTACCTGTTTTGGCTTGCATGATGATTGCCGGTGGTTTTGCCGTGTTCCACGGAGCGGCTCATGGTTCAGAAATGCCAATGAATGCCAACAGTGTTGAATATGCATTGGGCTTTGTATTTGCCACTACTGGTTTGCATATCCTTGGTCTTGGTTTGGGGCAGTTGATGACTGGTTTTGCTTCACCTTTGATGATGCGTATTAGTGGATTAATGATTGCTGTCGCAGGACTTTTTCTAAGCGTTGCTTAATTGAACTGACAGTTGATTCTTCAGCTTTAACCCGTAACCGCGAGTAAGTATGTCCGCAGCCCAGAAGATCTTTAAAGTCCGACGCCACTATAATAAGTGGGTCGCTGACCAAACTATGGAGGATTACGCTTTACGCTACACCTCCAAGCAAGGCCGCATTATGAGTATCGACCGCGTCGGGCATACGGCTCTTGGCGCAGCGGCGTTTTTGGCGTTAGAAGGTTTGGCGGCGGTTATTACGTTGGGCTATGGTTTTACCAATGCCGTAGCGGCTATTCTTACCGTGCTTGCGGTGTTCTTCATTACAGGTTTTCCGATTGCTTACTATTCTGCTAAACATGGGTTAGATATTGATTTACTGACTCGTGGCGCGGGTTTTGGCTACCTTGGTTCAACCATTACTTCGCTTATTTATGCTTCTTTCACTTTTATCTTTTTTGCCATTGAAGCCGCCATTCTGGCTTCTGCAATGGAAGTGTTACTTGGTATTCCTTTACAGATTGGTTATGCGCTTTCCGCTTTGTTTGTGATTCCGATTGTGACTCACGGTATTCGCGCAATCAGTCGATTCCAAAACGGTTCTCAATGGATTTGGCTCGTGCTGCAATTTGCTGCAGTGGGCGTTGTCATTTCTCAGGTTGTTCAGGAGTATCAGCAATTTGAAGGCTGGACGGAATACACACCAGCACATTTGCCTGTCAATATTGGTTTTGATTGGGTGTTGTTTGGTGCCGCGGCTTCTGTGCTGTTTGCACTAATGGCGCAAATTGGTGAGCAGGTCGATTATCTACGATTCCTTCCTCAAAAAACCAAACAGAATAGAAAACGCTGGTGGTTTTGGTTGATTTTAGCGGGCCCAGGTTGGGTTTTTATTGGCGCGATCAAGATGCTTTTAGGGTCTTTTTTAGCCTATTTGGCGATCTCGGATGGTGCAACAGCGATACAGGCGACAGACCCAACTTATTTATATCAACGAGTCTTTTTCTTTTTGACTAACTCACCGACAACCGCCTTGGTATTAGCGGCAATATTTGTTTTTATCTGCCAGATGAAGATCAATCTAACAAATGCCTATGCAGGCTCGATTGCTTGGTCAAACTTTTTTCCCGTCTGACTCATTCTCACCCTGGTCGAGTAGTGTGGTTAGTGTTCAATGTGACCATCGCTTTGTTGTTGATGGAATTAGGGATTTATCAAGCGCTTGGCGCGATATTAAGTGTGTTTGCCATCAGTGCGGTGAGCTGGTTAGGTAGTTTGTCTGCGGATTTATTGATTAACAAACCGCTGGGTTTAAGCCCAAATTATGTGGAGTTCAAACGAGCGCATTTATACGACATAAACCCTGTTGGCACCGGGTCTATGTTGATTGCGACGACATTAGGTTTAGTGAGTTATTTAGGCATTTTTGGTGAAGTGGCAAAAAGCCTATGTCATTTTATTTCGCTTGGTAGCTGTTTTGTGTTTGTTCCCTTGATCGCTTGGATCACGAAAGGGAAATACTACATTGCTCGTCAAAGTCCTGAATTAGTGCCAATGATAGAGCTGGCACAGCAAAAACAACCGCATTATGTCACCTTGACGTGCGGCATCTGTGAGAATGACTTTGAAACGGAAGACATGAGTTTTTGCCCCGCTTATATGCAACCGATTTGTTCCCTATGTTGTTCGTTGGATGTTCGCTGTTTAGACAGTTGTAAGCCGCAAGCCAGTATTAGCCAGCAAAGTGATTATTTCTTTAAGTTGTTTTTGCCTAAGCGTTTGGTCAAAGCATTGAAATCACGATTCGGGCGCTTCTTATCTCTTTTGACGGTGATTAATATAATTAATGCTGCCTTGATGATGTTGATCTATCGACAAATGGCACCCAGCTCGATTGAAGGTGAAACCTTACTGCAAGACACCATGTTTGCTCTGTTTTTTACTTTGTTGATCGTTTCAGGCGTATTGTCTTGGTTGTTTTTACTTGCCCATGAAAGCCGTCTGGTAGCGCAGAAAGAATCGAACAGACAGACGCGAAAATTGATTCGCGAGATCGACGCTCACCAAGAAACAGACCGGGCATTACAAGGTGCAAAAGAACAAGCCGAGCAAGCAAATGAAGCGAAAAGTCGTTACCTCACCGGTATTAGTCATGAATTACGAACGCCGCTGCAATCTATTATTGGTTATGCGCAATTGTTGTCTGAGAAAGCGAATACCCCTTCTGGGCATCAAAATGGTTTAGACATTATTCATCGCAGTGGTTTGTATTTAGCAGATTTGATTGAAGGTTTGTTAGATATTTCTAAGATCGAAGCTGGGCGTTTTGATCTGTATCGCAATACGGTAGATTTTCCAAAACTAATTGATCAATTAAACAGTATGTTTGCTATGCAGGCACGAGCCAAAGGTGTTCAGTTTCAATCTAAAATCATTGCGCCTTTGCCGCAACATGTCGTGACAGACGAAAAGCGGCTACGACAAATCTTGATTAATTTGCTATCAAATGCGGTGAAATATACACCTCAAGGCTCGATATTATTCGAAGTGAATTATCGTAACCAAGTCGCCGAATTTGTGATTCGCGATACTGGGCTTGGTATTAAGAACGAACATTTACAGCGAATTTTTGATCCATTCGAACGGGTGCGCGATATCAGCACAGGGAATTTACCTGGCACGGGTTTGGGGTTGACGATTGTTAAATTACTGACAGATATCATGGGCGGTGATTTACAAGCCAAATCGGTTGTTGGGGAAGGCAGTGAGTTCCGTGTGAGTTTGATGTTGCCGTGGGTGAGCCAAGGCGATGTGGTAGCTCATGAGTACAAACGCATAGTGAGTTATCGAGGTTATCAACGTACTTTAATGGTGGTCGATGATGACCCTGTGGTGCGTGGTTTGTTGTCCGATATATTAGCACCGCTTGGATTTAACGTGTTGGAAGCCAATGATGCCCAAGTCTGTTTAGAGCAGCTGGATTCTTGTTCGCCAGATTTATTTGTTTTGGATGTTTCCATGCCCGGAATGGATGGTTTAACACTTGCGAAGACACTGCGTGACCGAGGTTTAGGCGTACCGATTGTTATGTTGTCGGCAGATGCACAAGAAAGCCAACGAGAGCCAGATGAACAGGCAGCGTTTAATCAGTATTTGGTGAAACCTGTTAATAACAGCATCCTATTAGAAACAGTTCAAAGTTTGTTGAATCTTGAATGGGGATATCAAGAAACGGAATCCCATGACCTTGCTCATGCACAGATATTAGCTGAAAGCTTACTCAATGATGAAAATGGTAAAGGCAGTAATAACGAGGACCAAGAAATACCCTTAATTCCAGACCATGAAAGTGTGCGTGAATTGATGGCATTTGCTGAAATGGGTTATAAAAAAGGCGTGCGTGGTGTACTGAATCAACTTGATAAAACCGATGTTATTGCGCCAACACATCAACAGCAATTGGAAAGTTTGTATCGGAGCTTTCAGTTCGATGGCATCGTTCAATACTTAAAACAGCATTCCTTGTAATGTGCTTTATAAAATGGAAAACCTCATGATGGAATCCAGCAATAAGAGTGACATAGTATTAGTTGTTGATGACTCGCCCGATGCGTTGAGTTTGATTCACGATACCTTGGAAGCGGCGAATATGGATGTGCTTGTGGCTTTAGAAGGTAAGCAAGCGTTAACCATAGCGAAACGGATTCGTCCTGACATTATTTTGCTTGATGCCATTATGCCAAATATGGATGGCTTCGAGACATGTTGTGAGTTAAAGGCCGATCCAAGTCTGGCCTCCATTCCGGTTATTTTTATGACTGGTTTGAGTGATACTAATGACATAGTTCGAGGTTTGGAAGCGGGAGGCGTGGATTATCTTACTAAGCCGATTCAGCCAAATGAATTGATTGCTCGTATGCGAGTGCATTTGTCGAATGCTCGGTTAAGTAATAATGCTCAATCGGCATTGGACAGTATGGGGCAACATTTAATGACGACAACCCTGACGGGGGCAATCGCCTGGGCGACGCCGCAGACGTATGCCTTGCTCGCTAAAGCGCGGGTGAGTGCTGAATGGCAACGAATTGAACTTGCGTCACAAGTTCGTCTTTGGCTAACTCATGATCCAAAAGTAGGCAATGTTTTGAAGCTTACAGGATTAGATTACCCTTTGGCTTTGAAGATGATGGGGCTTACTGAGCAAAAAGAAGCGCTTTTAAAACTAGAGGACGGTGATAAACCAAAGGGGCCTGTGTTGTTGAAAACGGAGTTGAATTTAACCGATCGAGAATCGGAGGTGTTGCATTGGATTGCGAATGGTAAGACCAATCGTGAAGTGGCTGAGATTCTTGAAATGAGCCCACGTACAGTCAATAAACACTTAGAGCAAATCTTCCCCAAACTGGGTGTTGAGAATCGAACATCTGCAGCAGGCGTTGCATTGCGAATACTTGCCGCAGATCGTTAAAAGTATATTGTTTCCAATATAACCTAAATGACATATTCCTCCTTATAGTCATGAATTTATTCATAAAGGCGTGAACGAGGTAAGAATGGTCATGAGGCTCTTGGTCAATTGTTTTGCTTCATTTTTCTTTTTAATATGGCGCATCTTTTGAGAAGGCTTGTATTGATGAATAACAATGTTGCTGTACCACGTGAGAAATTAGAGTGGAGTTTATTTGGGTTACGTCTAGGTGTATTTATTGTTTTACTTATGTGGACCTTAGACAAATTTTTTAACCCAGAGCATGTCGCCGTTATATTTAAAGCGTTTTATTCTATTTCTGAGTTGAGCTCTGGCGTCTCTTATCTATTGGGAGGCTTGCAGCTGATTCTTGTACTTAGCTTTTTGATTGGTTTTCGAAAACGTTGGGTGACGTTGATTATCTTGATCATGCATTTGAGTTCCACTCTTGTATCTTTTGGGCGTTATATGGACCCTTGGGGGCCATCAAATCTTTTGTTTTTCGCTGCTTGGCCTATGTTAGCCGCAATTTTTATGCTGTACCTTTTTCGCGAGTTTGATAAGAAATTATCACTCGAAAATTAACCTGTGTTTACTCTGTCTTATTGGCAGAGGCAGTAGTCCTTTTTAAGGGCGCCAATGTTTCTTTTAATTATGAAAGACTCATTCTTGTACTTCCCCCTTTTTAGGCGATATCTCAATTGAGGTGTCGCTTTTTTTGACGCTACAAAATAAAAAGAGAGCCTTATACATTCAATGAATAAGGCTCTCTTTTTATTTATGTTCATAGAAGTATATTAATTAACGAGGAGGGATGCCTTTTTTGAATTCTGGCTTCGCATCATTACTTGTGACGCCATCAATTAATACAAAAGCAATCACACAAGGTTCTTTGCCTCGGTTACTCCAAGCGTGGTTTGTGCCACGTTGAACTACCACATCACCCGCTTTTAATAGTACATCTTCTTCATCCATTAACATGTAGATTTCACCAGACATGATGATGGCATAATCTAAAGAGTCTGTTCTATGCATAAATGGATGACGTGCGCCTTCAACAATATTTGCGCCAGCGCCCATTTCAGCAAAAGCTGAAGGGCCATCTAATTTTGCTAAAACTTCTGGGTTTTCAGGTAAAAACTCTACACAACGAAAAGCGCTACCATGGGTTGGCGGATGCAAAATAAATGGACCTTTACAGGTTTCCACATCTCCATCGTACTCAGCCGGTGTACTGTTTGATAACCAGAAGTTAGTCAGTGTTACGCCAGGACGATTTGGTCGTTGTAAAATATGGTCAGCATATTGGTCTGATTCAACACAAGCGACACCATTTTTATCGTGCCCAGTGACTACGCGTCTGAATTTTTGTGTCATGGTAAAACTCCTTATTGTTGTGTTTTTTGAAGTGTTTCTTGGTTGATTGTTTTTTGCTTACTTTTTTCGATAAAGAACAAGATGCATAAAGCAGTTAGCCCAATTGAAGCTGTCATAGCACCTTGGAATAACAACAAGGTACCAGTTACAAAAAAGGCAAATCTCATCAATATATTAAGTGCTTGATATAAGTGACCAATCACTGCGATGGAAATACAAATGATGCCGAGAACTCCAGTAATCGCTGCAACTACACCGCCAAATAAACTGCCACTTAGTAACAGCGCAGGGGAGAAGCAGAAAGCGAAAGGTAAAATGAAACTGTTGATGCCATAAGACGCTGCCGTCCAACCAACTTTGTTAATGTCAGCTCCCGCGATACCGCCAGCTACATAAGAAGCTAGGGCAACTGGTGGTGTAATTGTGGAAATACAACCAAAGTAGAAAACAAAGAAGTGAGCGGTTAATACTGGCACACCTAGGTTAACTAAAGCTGGAGCAATAACGGTTGCTAGAATTAGGTAAGCTGCCGTTGTTGGTAACCCCATTCCTAGTATGATTGAGGTAATCATGGTGAAGAATAAAGCTAAAGGCAAAGAACCATTCGACGCTAAATCGATCAATAAGGCGATTTTTGAACCTAAACCTGTAATCCCTAAAATACCGGAAATAATGCCTGCAGCAGCACATGCTGCAGAAATAGTGATCACGCTTTTTGCTCCATCACTAATGCCTATTGAAAGTTTAGTGAAAAATACTCTATCTATTTTACGACGTTTGAGAATGTCTAATCCTAACAAGACTACCATTGCCCACATGGATGCTTTGAAAGGTGAATATCCAATAAGCATCAATCCGATAAGAGTGACAAAAGTGGCTATAAAAGGTATGCCATCAATCAAAATGGCTGTTATTGGACGCTCATCTTCGTCGTTCGTGATTGATTTCTGCGGCTGAATGCCTGATTTAACAGCTTGCAAATGCACCATGGCAAAAATTGCTACGAAAAACAAAATGGCTGGAAGTAAAGCTGTTGTCATAACTTCTGTATAAGGCACGCCAACAATTTCAGCCATGATGAAGGCGGCAGCGCCCATTACAGGAGGCATTAATTGTCCACCGGTAGAAGCAACGGCTTCAATTGCTCCAGCTTGATGTGGCTGATAGCCTTCACGTTTCATAATAGGAATGGTTACGGTTCCTGTTACGGCTACATTACCCGCTGCTGAGCCTGATACCATACCAATTAGAGTTGAGAAAATAACGGCTGATTTTGCACTTGCTGCGCGTAATCCGCGGGTAAATCTCATGGAAATTTGGAAGAAGAAATCGCCTGCGCCAAAACCAGAAAGTAGAGCACCGAAAATAGTGAAAACGATAATATATGTTGCCGCAACGCCAACTGGAATTCCGTATACGCCCTGAGTATTTGTGGTTAAAAAGGTCACAATACGTTCAAAGCTATAACCACGGCTATTTAATACACCGGGTAAATAACTGCTAATAAATGGATAGCAAAAGAAGACCAGTGTGATGGAGGCTAAAATTGCTCCAACGCCTCGTCTTGCGGCTTCAAACACTAAAGCGATGATGATAATGCCAGCGTAATAATCCATAGGTTCGATCAGCCCACCACTGAAAGCGATAGGCTTCCAACGCATTAACATCCAGTAACCCGATGCTAGCGTGAGGAGGATTAAAATGATTGAAATACTGGTGTTTATTTTTGTGCCTGCAAGCTTTTTAGACAGCGGCTTTAGGGCGAATAAAAGTGATAAAGCAAAGCTTAAATGTATCAGCCTCATGCTCATGGTAGAAATTGAAAAAAGACCAGAAATCACAGCCAAGTGAAACAGGCCAAATAACAGTGCAATCGCAGATAAACTGTATTTATTAAAAGAACCATAAAGGCTATGTTGATTCATTACATCCTCCCTTTGCAGTGTGGCGATAAAACGTCTGCCAAATCACGCTTAACTTGAAGGAAAAGCGGATATGGCATGGTATTGAGACGTTATGTAAATGGTGGTATGAACTATAGTGCTTTACGTGAATCGAAATAACGTTTGGCACCGGGATGTAACGGTATAGAAAGGTCTAAAGACATTTCAGGGATGATTTGTTTAGCATTGGAGTTCTGTGCAGAAAACTCGTCAAGGTGATCGAAAATAGAATGGAGAATATCTTCAACAATTTCGGGAGAAGTGGAATTAGAAACGACTAGCATGTTGTTAACACCAATCGCTACTGCAGCCGACTCTGTATCGTAAATGTCTTTTGGAATTAGAACGCCACTGTAAACAGGATTAGCTTTTAGTGCTTTTTCTAACATACCATCAGAGAAGTTAATAAAAGCTAAATCATTAGACGCGGCTGCTTGCATAACAGCACCAGCAGGGTAACCAGACAAGGCAAAAGCCGCATCGATTGCACCATCAGATAATTGACTAAAACCATCAGAGTAAGATAAGAAACTTGGCGTCATGTCGTCTAATGACATGCCATGAAGTGGCAGTAAAAAATTAAGGAAGCCTAGTGTTCCTCCGCCAGCAGGTCCAACAGCAACACGCTTACCTTTAAGATCTTCAATAGTTTTAATATCACTGCCTTTCATGACAATCATGTGTAACACACTAGGGTGTAATGCTGCGACAGCACTCATATCAATAGGACCTGATTTATAAGGACCTACACCTTTTACTGCAAGAGCAGCGAGATTGTTATTAGTAATGGCAATATCGACTTCACCAGAACCTAATAAACGAGGGTTTTGCACGGACCCGCCAGTAACAATAGGAACCATAGAAGAACCTTGCGTACCGTATTTATTTACTAGGTTGGAAATGGTTTGACCCATCGGGTAAAACGCTCCACCTAAGCTGGCTGTGCCGATTCGTAGCTCTTCGGCTTGGCTAAGAAGTGGGTTAGCTATTATGAGCCATATTGCGGCGGCTTTTATTAACTTAGTCATCGATCTATCCTCTTTAAGCTGATGCTTATTTATTATTGTTTTTTCATAGTGCTTATTTAGCTAGCTGATTTCTATGTGTGCTTTGCTGGTTTTTTCCTTAGAACAAGGTTCATAAGAAAATACATATTTTTCAATATATATCTAAAATAACGTTATTTTGTAAAAAATCAACAAAAAAACTATATTTTGGTTGGGTTATAAGAAGGTTTTCCATGAAAAATAAAGCTGCTGTTCTTAGTCATTTCTTGTATCTAAAAGCGGGAATGCGTTTGTTTCAGTGGTTGAGGGGAAAAATAAGGGCGGGATAAGCTGCAATTTCTAGGGAAAAAACAAAGTGTAAAGTTTTGAAAAGAACTACCACTGGAATGCATTAGATCAAAAAATAATTAAGTGGAAGGTTTGAATGAACGTGGTTGGGATATAGTTACGATACAAAAACGGCACCAGATAAGACTTTATCTAGTGCCGTTTGAAGATTTTGTTCGCGATGTTTAAAGGATTGTGATGATGTCTTTTGTTGCAAGGCGAGACTTAGGTAATGCTGCATTATAGTCTTGAGCTTTATCGTTGTAGCCCATTGCTAGTGCAACATCACACTGATAACCGTCTAATTCTTCAGAGAACAATTCGCTGATTAACTCGTGGTCTACGCCTTCCATTGGAGTAGAGTCAATACCTAGACGAGCTAGTGCGCTCATTGTGTTACCTAAGGCTATGTAGGTTTGAGCCTTTGTCCAAGCTGCATTATTGCCTTTCTCATCTGTATTCATATCAACAAAAGCAAAAGCACCAAAAGCTTGTTCTTTATTTTCTGGCTGAGTACGGCCAACTTGAATGTCTTTATCAATGACTTTTTCATAATCTGCGCGAACGTAGTTTGTTTTATGGGCGAACAATATCGTGTGTGATGCTGTTTTAGCGTGTTTTTGGTTGAATTGAAATTTGTTTTCAAATGTATCATGAAGGCGCTGTTTCGCTTCGTCACTTTCAATCACAATAAACTTCCAAGGTTGAGAGTTTATTGAAGAAGGTGAAAGGCGCAATACTTCGTAGATAACCTCTAAATCTTTCGTTGATATAGTCTTAGAAGCATCATAATGTTTTACAGTGTGGCGGTTTTCTAGATCAGTAATAATTGGGTGTGTCATTTTTTATTCCATATAAAACAAGTTTAAAAGTTGGCTCTTTAAAAAGAGAATGGCGCTATCCTAACGATTCTTTATCAAACAAAAAACATACATTTTATTGAATTATTGTCAAAAAATAATTGATAATAAGGCTGTGATTTTTCATGAAGGTTATAAAAATGCAACTTGAAGATCTCCAAGTCGTTTTAAAAGTGGCTGAATTTCGCAGTATTACTGCAGCAGCAAGACATCTTGATATGCAAATGGCGACAGCCAGCGCGGCTGTAAAGCGTGTTGAGTCTGCATTAGGTGTGGAGTTATTTGTAAGAACAACGCGCCACCTTCGACTCTCTAATGCGGGCGAGCGCTATTTGCCACAATGCGAAGCTGCTTTGTCTATGTTGGATCAAGCAAAACAAACGATGCGAAATGATTTGGATATTATCAGCGGTGAAATTCGTATTGCCGTGTCATCCGATTTAGGCCGAAATTTGGCGATTCCATGGATTAACGAATTTATGGAGCATCATCCAGACGTCACCTTAAGAGCGCATATTAGTGACAGCAACGTCGATTTTTATCGTGATGCGATAGACATGGCACTACGCTACGGTCCGCCTTCAGATTCGAACTTGTATGGTTTCAAAATTTGCAATGTGCCAAGAATTATTGCCGCTAGCCCAGAATATATCGAGCAACATGGAATTCCTTTACACCCAAAAGATCTGGCGAATCATAAAGGTTTGTTTTATCAACTCCAAGGTATATTGAACGATACCTGGTTGCTTTCAGAAGGTGATCAATCCCATAAAGTGAAACCGAAAGCGAACTGTGCAGCAAATGACGGTGACTTAGTTAGGCGTTGGTGTGTTGCAGGAAAAGGTGTCGCCATCAAATCTTGTCTGGATGTCGCCAGTGATTTACTAGACGGTCGAGTTGTACCATTACTCTCGGAGTATGGCATTCAACAAGGGGAACTTTGGTTAGTATGCCCAAGTCGACAATCTATTACGCCAACGGTTCGTCTTTTACGAGATTTGTTTAGAGATAAAACGAGAGTGTTGCTCATGGCCTTGGTGGAAAGAGGCATGTTAGATAAAACTGTATTGGATGACGGGCACATTAACGGTTAGCCTATTTCAGGACGGGACACTAAGCATAAAAAAGGGTAAGTAGCGTTCACTACTTACCCTTTTTTTGTACCGTATTTTCTCGCTACTGTCTGAGAGAGAAAGTACTAGCTAGAAAATATTAACGAGACTTTAGGTAGTTCAGCATAGTATCAGCATCAGACACTTCGAATGGGTCGTTTGGTGCATTGTCTTGAAAGCCATCTTCAATAAACATTTTCTGAATCACGCAATCTTCAACATACATACCATAGCGCCAGCTACGCATGCCAAATCCAAGGTTGTCTTTTTTCACTAACATGCCCATTTGGCGAGTGAAGTCACCGTTGCCATCAGGTAATAGAAAAACGTTTTCAGCATTTTGGCTTTTCCCCCACTGGTACATAACAAAAGCGTCATTTACAGAGATACAAATCACGGCGTCTACGCCTTGTGCTTTGAATTCGCTGTAAAGTTCTTCATAGCGAGGCAAATGAGATGTTGAACAAGTTGGTGTGAAGGCACCAGGTAAAGAGAAAACAACCACTTTTTTGTTTTTGAACAAATCGTTTGTTGTTACGTCTTTCCATTCAAATGGATTTGGACCACCAAGAGCATCGTTACGAACACGTGTTTTAAAGGTGATATTAGGGACGTTAGTTATCATGTTTTTTTCTTCCTATTAAAGGTAAATGAAAAGTAATGTGTGTTTAGTTTTTTAAAAAGCCACGCTGTTGCAAGAAGTCTAGCATATGTTCACGTTTCTTTTTCTGTACGGCGTTTGCCGTTTGTTCTGACCAGTTACTGCTCTTCTGATTATCGCCACGGCTCTGATAATAGTCGTGCATTTGATCGTCATAAGCTCTAACGTCATTTGCGCAACGTGTGTTGTCGTAACTATCCTTATGCAAAATAACATCGACTGGCAAACGTGGCTTCAAATCTG
This sequence comes from Marinomonas sp. GJ51-14, assembly GCF_055808695.1. Classification (NCBI taxonomy): domain Bacteria; kingdom Pseudomonadati; phylum Pseudomonadota; class Gammaproteobacteria; order Oceanospirillales; family Oceanospirillaceae; genus Marinomonas; species Marinomonas sp. GJ51-14. Next base: position 286,343 of record NZ_CM147879.1, on the reverse strand, counting down.
GTTCAGCATCTGGGTAACCAAGGCAAAGTCCAAAGACTGGGTACACTTGATTTGGTAGATTTAATAGTTTTGCTACCTGTGCCGGGTCATTACGAATACCACCAATAAAAACAGCACCTAATCCAACAGATTCAGCTCCCAGCATAAGGTTTTGTGCCATTAATGTCGCGTCTGTTGTTGCGGCAATAAAATGTTCCGTGTTGCCTTCTAGTTTGCCTAAGCCTTGTTGCAAACTGCAATGTTCTACGCGCGTTAAGTCTGCACAAATGACTAAAAATTCAGCGGCAGATTCAATCCATTTTTGCCCGCCTGCTAACGTGGCGATCTTTTTTCGATTCTCTTGGTTAGTTACCTGTATCAATGAGTAGGCTTGGATAAAACTAGAAGAGGCCGCACCTTGAGCGCATCGAATAAGTTGCTTGAGTAACGATTCATCAATGGTTTGGTCTGTGTATTGGCGAATGGATTTATGGGCTGTTTGGGCTTGTAAAATAGGGTTCATAATAAGCGCCTGTTAAAAATGAAGTATGCAAAACTAAGATGTATAGCAGTGGTATAGATAGTAGAGAGTTCGTACTAAAGGGTCAAAGCGCTATTGTGGAATATTTGAGGATGACGGTTATCAAATAGAAAAAAGAGAAGACTTTCTGAAGGTAGAAAGTCTTCTTAATGGGAGTCATTATAAGGAAATAATTTAAATCAGAAGCCGACTTATTGACGATGCTAGAAACGGTATTCAGCTCCCACACTTGCTTGGTTGAAGTCAGTTTCAAATTTTGTATTAGAAGATACGTTATCCGCTTCTAAATCCACGTCATACCAAGTGTACTGAGCATTTAGCAAGAAATTTTCAGTAATTTTGAAATTAACACCAGCGCCTAAAAATAAGCTTTTATCGTCTGAACTGCCGGAAAAAGAGGTTACTTGGTAATCTGTTTTATGCCAAAGCTGTCCTGCTTTCGCAAAAACTTCTACGGTTTGGTTTAGTGGAATCGTGCCTTTAATTGCTGCGGTATAACCTGTAGTTTCGGCACTGGCTAAACTGTTGCCATAATGACCAAAATTGATATAGCTGCCTTCTAATGCAATGAAAGTATTTAATCGATAACCTATCACACCTTGTGATACGTCGTTGGTATCATCAAATTCGTCATCGCTTTCTACTTTGAGGTAACCATAGTTACCTCCTACATAAAACCCGCTGTTATTCTCGGTTGAACTGTCTGCTTGTACTGCTGCGCTGAAAGAGGCTAAAGCAATACTACCTGCGATGACGGGAATGAAAAACTTCATGTTATTACTCCTTTTAGTTACTTGTTTGAGAATGTCTTGGAACGAGCTATTACTGTGGAGTATGGTATTTTGAATGGCTAGGTTTTGAGAGGGAGTTGCAGATTAACTTCATCTTCTATTCATTTAATCTAGATAAAAAGCACTTTGTTGATAGTCGTATTTAGAAAATGGCTGAAATATGAAGACTCTAAATTGGAAAGGGTCACTAGAAATACGCGTGAACATATAGGAAAGAAAAAAGCATCAGAGAAAGAAATAAACAGATGCCTTTGGTATTTTTGATCATTAATTTGTTTAGAAACTCTTTAATGAAAGTTTTTGCTTGCGACATTGCCCCATAGGCTTTCAATTTTACGATCTCGTCCACAGCTTAAACGGTAAAAACCATATCGTGCAGGGTTTTTTGTGTAATAGCTCTGGTGATATTCCTCGGCAATATAAAATTCACTGGCGGGAAGGATTTCCGTCACAATTTCATCTGTGAAAGGTTTTGTCTCTTCAACATTTTGTAGTGATGCGTTGAATACGGCTTTTTGTTCTTCATTTCGATAAAACATTGCGGTTTTATAAGGTGCGCCCTTATCACAAAATTGTCCGTATGCATCCGTCGGATCAATGGTTTTCCAAAAGTAATCGGCTAATGTTTTTAGTGAAACCACTTCATCATCAAAGGTGATTTCTACAGCTTCAAAATGACCTGTCCCTTTTGCCGCAACTAGTCGGTAGGTTGGATTTTTTACATGCCCTCCAGTGTAGCCTGACACTACACTAGTTACCCCATCAACGGCTTCGAAATCGGATTCTACACACCAGAAACAGCCTCCGGCAACGATCATGGTTTGTGGCGCAGCAAGTATTGTATTTGTAAATAAGCTAGCGCTTACAATAGTTGTTAACCCTAAAGTACGTTTTAGTAAGGTGCTCTTTGTCATGTTTAGTGCCTTTTTATATGCCATGTTTAGAGGTTTATTCTTTAACTCCACGCTTTAAATGCCGTCTATTACCTTAGATATTAATTATAGAAGAATAGGGTGTTGGCGAATGCTTTTATCCTTATGATATTGTGAACGACATAGATGGTCTTATATAAGATAAATATCGTCATTTGATCTTTAGACGTACTTTGTCTTAGATTTCTTACAATGAATTTTACAAGAGTAAAAAATAATGAATTCCGATACGAATCCAGACGAAAACTACATTCCACCAAAGGTGTGGAAGTGGAATCCTGAAAATGTTGGTAATCTGTCGGTTGTTAATCGTCCTTTTTCTGGTGCGACTCATGAAAAAGTTTTACCTGTTGGTGAATGCTCATTACAGCTTTATTCAATGTCGACACCAAATGGTCAGAAAGTGGCAATCATGCTGGAAGAGCTTTTAGATCAAGGTGTTAGTAATGCTGGGTACGATGCTCATCTGATTAATATAAGAAAAGGCGAGCAATTTTCTTCTGGTTTTGTCGAGATCAATCCTAACTCGAAAACTCCAGCCTTGATGGATTATGATACAACACCACCAACACGAGTATTTGAGTCTGGTTCTATCTTGCAATATCTTGCAGATAAGTTTGATGCGTTGGTACCCAAAGACCATGCAGGTAAAACAGAGTGTCGTAATTGGTTGTTTTGGCAAATGGGGTGCGCCCCTTATCTCGGTGGTGGTTTTGGACATTTTTATTTTTATTCATCGGTGAGGATGAAGTACCCAGTTGATCGTTTCACAATAGAAGTGAAGCGTGAATTAGATGTGCTGGATAAGCATTTGGCAAAGAATCTTTATATGGCAGGTGGTGAATACTCAATTGCTGATATCGCGATTTGGCCTTGGTACGGAAACCTTGTACTGGGTAATTTGTACGGCGCGTCGGAATTCCTTGATGTAGCAAGTTACAAGCATCTAGTGCGCTGGGCGAAAAGTATTGAACAGCGTCCAGCGGTTCAGCGTGGTATTGAAGTTAATCGTATTTGAAGCGATGCTACTTTTAAAGTAGCTGGCCGTTCTGATTTGTGTGAACTGGATTTATCTTAGTAGCCACATAATTTCTTTGTTGTTGAAAAAGGGATGACTAATAACGATAGTCATCCCTTTTTTGTTGAGTTTGGTCATAAGAAATAGTTATTTATGATTCAGACCATCATATTGGTCCAAGTTCGGTTTATAATTTGGATTAATACTACAAATAGATTAAGGGTAAATTAATGGCATTTGTTGGCACGTTTATTTCGGCCTTTCCAATTCTTTTGCTTATTTGGTTAATGACTAAAAAACAAGCAATTCCATCTCATATTGCATTGCCTATTTCAGCCTTGTTGGTTGGCGCTATTCAACTGTTTTATTTTCAGGCTGATGGGCGATTATTGAGTGCAAACATTATCTCTGGAGTGTTATCTGTCATTACACCTATTTCAATTATTGCTGGAGCAATTTTACTAAATAGAGTCTTGGCTATCTCAGGAGCTGAAGGTGTTATTGCTCGATGGTTGGAATCTATTAGTACAAATGCCATTGCGCAGTTAATGATTATTGGTTGGGCGTTTGCTTTTATGCTGGAAGGAGCCTCAGGTTTCGGTACGCCTGCAGCGATTGCTGCGCCTATGTTGGTTGGTTTAGGGTTTAACCCTTTAAAAGTCGCTATTCTTGCTCTTGTGATGAATTCTGTTCCTGTGTCGTTTGGTGCTGTAGGTACACCTATTTGGTTTGGCTTGGATGCACTGAATTTAGGTCAGGAACAGACTCTTGAAGTCGCAACGCAAACGGCATTAATCAATCTAATGGCTGCGTTTGTTATTCCTGTTTTAGCCTTAAATTTTCTCGTGAGTTGGCAGATGATCCGCCAAAATATAACATTCATTTTTCTAAGTATTTTATCTTGTACGGTTCCATATTATTGGATTGCAACTTGGAATTATGAATTTCCGTCTCTCATTGGAGGGGCAATCGGGTTGATGGTCAGCATTGTTTTAGCTAAGCAAAATGTTGGTTTGAAAGCAGGAGAGAATGACCTTCCTAAAGGGAGTGGCGTGCCATTTGAAAAGCTTATTCTTGCTTTGTTTCCATTAATATTATTGATTGCGATTTTGATTGTGACTCGCATTGGTCAGCTTGGTATAAAAGATTTATTAACAGACATGAACCTATGGTTTGGCTTTGATTTTGGTGGTACGTATTTTAGTGTTAGTCAGGCTCTTGTGTTGTCCGCGGAAAACATTTTACAAACACCAGTTAGTTGGTCGTATAAAACACTCTATGTACCTGCTTTGATCCCATTCTTATTAGTTGTTCTTATTTCTATTCCTCTTTTGAAAATGTCACGAGGTAATGTTCTAGAGGCATTTTCTGATACTGGTCGCCGAATAAAATTGCCACTGGTTTCTTTGGCTTCAGCGCTCATTATGGTGAATTTTATGATGTTGGGTGGCGAACATTCACCTATCTTTTTTATCGCTAATGCATTTTCTGGTGTGACTGGTGATAATTGGTCTTATTTCTCTGCTTTTCTAGGTGCATTAGGTAGTTTCTTTTCGGGTTCAGCAACGGTTTCTAATTTAACCTTTGGCGCTATTCAACAGAGTATTGCAGTACAGGTGGGTTTGCCTGTGTCTGTTATCTTAGCTTTACAGTCAGCAGGTGCTGCTATGGGAAATATGGTTTGTATTAACAATATTATTGCTGTTTCAACTATCTTAGGCATTGCTAATAAAGAAGGCTATATTATTAAACAAACTATTGTTCCTATGATGGCTTATGGTTTGATTGCAGCAATAGTTGGTGCATTTTTGATAACCTTCTAACATAGCTTTCTATGTTTTATTGGGTATATTTAATGTAATGAGTTGGATAGCTTACTAACATTGATCGGTTATGTTTTGTATCGATATTAAATAGGATTCTCCCAATATGTTGTTATGGCAATGGGCACTTATCGCGTCAAGCGTGTTGTTTTTTTTGATTTTTGTATTTGTTTTCTTTCGCTATTTATCGGTAAGAAAAGCGGCGACCGATCTGGGGGTTACTTTAAAAAGCGATAATAGCGGTGGTGATGAATCCCAAAGTGTGTCTTCTGAAGAAAAAGAACAATGGCTACTTTTATTAAGACAGCAAAAAAAATATGCGTTGAATTACTTGCAGGGCTGCCTAATTCTGATTTTCAAGGAAAGGCATCATTGTCCTGTTGGTCGATTTTCTTAGATATTGAAATACATATTATTGAGCATTCTGTGCCTGATTCAAAGGTCATTGGGTTGTTAGAAGTCTTTAAGCAAATTCTAGCTAAGATAGATCGCGCTCAAGAAATTGATGATCTATTTAAATCGTTAAAAGTAAATCAATCCTTATTGAGTGAGCTGAATAAAGTTATTCAAAAAGCTGAAGAGAAAGTTTCATCTCAAGTTGATATTACATCAGAGCTAAATAAACGCCTCAATCAAATCCAAAAGCAACTTGCACAAGAAGCTGAGTTGGATGCATCACTTGCATCCTTACGAGCAGAAATAGCCAGTATGTGTGAGCTTGCGGAAAGACTTAAGTTACACCTAGCAGAGATAAAAGAAGAGGGTGAAAATAACGCCTATGTTGATGCCTTAGAAGCGTTTTTAAATGAAGCTGATCAATCTGTGTTTTTAGATGCGATGCGTTCGGAATTGGATGATAAAATCGCTGATTTGAAGCAGTTCGCAGCTTATCAAAAAAATATTATTGCGGAGTTAAAGGAACAGGTTCGTAAAGCTAAACATAGTCAAGATGGTGATAAACATGTTGGTATTTATGATGTTTCTATTGCTAGGTTAGAAAAGTCTCTTTTAGATAGCAGTCGAGTCGTGAAGCACCTAGAGGCAAAACTAGAAAGTCTACAAACTATTAAATACAACCTTAATATTGATATTATTAAACGAGACGAAGCCCTAAAGCAGAAAGAAAGCTTACTTGAGGAGAAAGGGAAAAAAGAGCCTCAAGGCATAGACATATATGACGTGTTTAATGAAGAGCGCAGTACGATGAAAAATATGGAGGATTCACTTCATCGAGAGTCATATACTGAAGAATCAGATGCTTTTGCTAGCGAACAGGCATCTAAAATTAGTTCTTTGAGGTTAATGGTAAATGAGTCGGAGCTCTATGTAGAAATGTTAGAAAGGGATTTAGACAAGGCACATCTTTTACGAGAGAGCTTAGAGCATAAGTTGCTTCATCCAAATAGTCCATCAGATACTTTAACAGACGGCGTGGATGATCTTGATGTAGTTGAACAGCAAGACCTAGAAGAAATCGAAAACCTTAAAGAAGTGAATGACGAATTAGAATCTGAACGAAAACGTTTAGAGGCAGAGCTGCGTAGTAGTGGCGCTCAGTCTGATGAATTCATTAAATTACAGGGAAGAGTTGAAGAGTTAGACGGTAAAATTGCCACAGTTCAGGAAAAGTACGTTGAGATGGAGGAGCGTTATTTAGCTGCTCTTATGGCAAAGGAGGATGAATAAAAAATTAATATTCATCCTTTGGTGATATAGCGTATTTAATTTCATCAAAACTAAACCCCCTGTATTGAAGGTAACGAGACTGTTTACTTTTCTCTCTAAAATCTTTGGTCGTTTCTTCACCAAACCTTCTTTCTTTTAATTGTTTGGCGAGTTCAAACCAATCTACTTCAGCGTTGTCTACAGCCTCTTTTGCTAATGTGTTGTTCACTCCTTTTTGTATTAATTCTTGCAGTATGCGATTAGCTCCAAGAGGTTTGCTTATTCTACTTCTGACAAAAATTTCTGCGAAGCGTTCGTCGTTTAGATAGTTGATTTCTTTAAGTCTTTCTATTGTTGATGCTATTTCCTCTTCTGTATGCCCTTTGGTTTTTAACTTAGTGGCGAGTTCTTTAGATGCATGTTCTCTATGGCTTAATAATGATAAAGCCTGGTCGAAGACAGAGAGTGTTTGACCCTTCATATTTTATCTCATGATATTTTTTTGATGTTGTTATTTTAGCAAGTGAATTTGATACTTACATTTATTTTATATTAATCTTCATATTTTTTAATTTATGGTTTTTTATTCTTTAATATGTATATAAATAAGATGATAAAACTAAATATCTTGTGTAAATATAGCTGATATGACTTTTATGTGAATTTGGAGCGTTGTTATGCGTATTTGTGTACTCGGGGCTGGTGTTGTTGGTCTTACTTCTGCGTACTATTTGACGAAAAAAGGGTATCAAGTGACGGTAATTGACCGTCAAGCAGATGTGGCTCTGGAGACTAGTTTTGCTAATGCTGGACAAATTTCTCCAGGTTACTCTGCTCCTTGGGCGGCTCCTGGAATTCCATTAAAGGCGATCAAGTGGCTAATGCAGAAGCATGCTCCATTAAGAATCAGTGCCGAGCCTGAGTTTAAGAAAATAGAATGGATGATTAAGATGTTGGGGCAGTGTACAAACAGTGCCTACAATACAAATAAGTCCAGAATGATGATGTTGGCGGAATACAGTCGAGATCAATTTATTGAGCTGAGAAAAGACATTGGTATTGAATATCAAGATGGTCAAGGTGGCACTTTACAATTATTCAGAAAGACAGAGCAAGTTGACGCTGCTCAAAAAGACATTAAGGTGCTTAAAGCATTAGGTGTACCTCATGAGTTATTAACTCCTGAGCAGATTGCATTGATTGAGCCAGGGTTAAGTTCGGTGATTGATAAGTTTCAAGGTGGCTTGCGTCTTACCGGTGATGAAACAGGCGACTGTTATTTGTTTTGCAAGTCGCTTAAAACTACTTGTGAAGAGTTGGGTGTTACCTTCCAATTTAATTCAGATATTAAGTCATTAAGTGTCAAATCTAACAAGATTGATGGCGTTGTTACTCAATTAGGCCTGCAAGAATTTGACAAGGTTTTAGTTTGTTTAGGCAGCTATTCAAAAGAATTGCTGAAAGCCTGTGATATTGATATTCCCGTATATCCAGTAAAAGGTTATTCATTGACTGTTCCTATCTCCGATACTAGCTATGCACCAATTTCTACTGTTATGGATGAAACCTACAAAGTAGCCGTTACTCGTCTTGGTGATCGTATTCGTGCTGCTGGAACGGCTGAATTGGCAGGTTATAATTTAGATCTTCCTAAGTCTAGAACGGAAACCATTAGCCATGTTGTAGGCGATTTATTTGGTAAAGGCTGTGACTTAGCTGAGGCGGAGTATTGGACCGGTTTACGCCCAATGACGCCTGATGGGACACCAGTTGTTGGTGCAAGTGGTATTGGTGGTTTGTACTTAAATACAGGTCATGGAACATTAGGTTGGACAATGAGTTGTGGTTCTGCAGCTGTGATTGCAGATATCATAGCCGGAGACAAAACAGATATCGATTCTCAAGATCTATCTGTTGAACGTTATAAGAAATAAGGATTAGAAATGGCAAGACCACTAACCGCAACGATAGACCTAAACGCAATTCTACAAAACTATCGTTATGCGAAAAAACTTCAGCCAACCTGTAAGGCGTTTGCTGTTGTTAAAAGTAATGCTTATGGTCATGGTGCTATTCAAGTTGCGCAACATCTTGATGACGAGGTTGATGCTTTCGCTGTCGCGGCTATTGAAGAGGCTATGGCCCTTCGAGATGCAGGCGTAAAGTCTCCTGTTATGTTACTTGAGGGAGTTTTTGAGGCCAATGAGTGGGCCTTATGCGAGCAGCATGGTTTTTGGGCAGCAATAGAAAATGAATTTCAGCTTGAATGGTTGTTTGCGAGTAAAGTGCAAATCGGAAAAATCTTTGTCAAGCTTGATACGGGTATGCGTCGTTTAGGTGTGGATAAAGATAATGCTCAAGTGCTGGTGGAAAGATTAAAAGCAAGCGGTCAGGTAGATGAGGTGTTATTGATGACCCATTTTGCCTGTGCTGATGATTTGTCTGACATCACGACAATGGAGCAGCTAACGTACTTCGAAAAAACACGCCATGAAATAGGTCATATTGAAGCAAGTGTTGCGAACTCTGCTGCAATCATGAAATGGTCTGTTCCTGAAGGTGGGTGGATTCGCCCGGGGATCATGCTTTATGGTATTTCACCGTTTGCAGGGTTGACTGGTCAGCAATTAGGTTTGGCTCCGGCAATGACCTTGTCCTCGAAGGTTATCTCTGTGCGTTTTTTAAAGCAGGGTGATAAAGTTGGTTACGGTTTATCCTATGAAGCAACAGATGATCATCAATTGGCAACAGTAGCTGTTGGTTATGGTGATGGTTACCCTCGCCATGCGCAAGGCGGTGCACCATTGAAAATAAATGGTATGCCTGCTGTGTTAGCTGGGCGAGTTTCGATGGACATGATTACGGTTAAATTAGCGAATTCCGATCAACCGCTTGAAATTGGCCAAGATGTCGTTTTATGGGGAGAGGAGGTTCCTGTCGAAGAGGTAGCTGATTTCGCCGATACAATTGGTTATGAGTTGGTGACTAGAATGACTTCTCGTCCTCATTATCGTTATCAAGCTCTTAACGAAATCAAATAACAACCCCTTAAATAATTCCCTATAAAGCCTCGATTCATCTGGAAAAGAGGCTTTAGTTTAAGAATTGTACAAAATAACCTTAAAATTCTACGGTTTCTTTTGAAAATACCTATCCTTTGAGTGTACTATTTTGTGCTTTTCGTTGCACGGAATCGGTTCTTGTTAATATACCATTCACGCAATCCAATTCGTCCTGACAAACAGAGATAGAGACGCACCTTATTATGAAGAGTTCTGAGTTACGCCAATCATTTTTATCGTATTTCGAAAGTAAGCAGCATCAGATTGTAGAATCTAGCTCTCTGATTCCTGGTAATGATCCAACCTTGCTGTTTACAAACGCAGGTATGGTTCAGTTTAAGGATGTATTTTTGGGTGAAGATCAACGCCCATATACACGTGCAACAACGTCTCAGCGTTGTGTTCGTGCTGGTGGCAAACATAATGATCTTGAAAACGTTGGTTATACTGCGCGCCATCATACTTTCTTCGAAATGTTAGGTAACTTCAGCTTCGGTGATTATTTCAAAAAAGAAGCTATTTCATATGCTTGGGAATTTCTAACGGATGTTCTGAAGTTACCAAAAGAAAAGCTTCTAGTGACGGTTTACGCAGACGATGATGAAGCTTTCGATTTTTGGCATGAAATGATTGGTGTGCCGAAAGAGAAAATTATTCGTATTGGTGATAATAAAGGTGGTCGCTATCAGTCTGATAATTTCTGGGCGATGGGCGATACAGGTCCTTGTGGTCCTTGTTCTGAAGTGTTTTACGATCATGGTGAACACATCTGGGGCGGGCCTCCAGGGTCACCGGAAGAGGATGGCGATCGCTTTATAGAGATCTGGAACGTCGTTTTTATGCAGTTTAATCGTTCTGCTGATGGTTCTATGGCGCCTTTGCCTAAGCCTTCTGTTGATACTGGTATGGGGCTTGAGCGAATTGCCGCCATTCTGCAAGGCGTACACAGTAACTACGAAATTGATTTGTTTCAAAACCTGATTACAGCGTCCGCAAAAGCAGTTGGCACTAATGATCTAGCTTCTCAGTCATTAAAAGTTATTGCAGATCACATCCGTTCTTGTTCGTTCATGATTGTGGATGGTGTGATTCCGTCGAATGAAGGTCGAGGTTATGTATTGCGTCGCATTATTCGTCGAGCTGTACGTCACGGTAACAAGTTAGGTCAAAAAGATGTTTTCTTCCATAAATTGGTAGAAGCGCTTGATATCGAAATGGGCGATGCATACCCAGAACTACGTAAGCTTAAAGATCGTGTGACATCTATTCTTCTAAAAGAAGAAGAGCAATTTGCTAAGACGCTTGATCAAGGTATGAAAATTCTTGAAGAGGCAATTTCTCAGTTAGGTGAGAAAAAAATCATACCTGGCGAAACTGTTTTTAAGCTATATGACACTTTTGGGTTTCCAGCAGATTTGACTAATGATGTTGCTCGTGAGAATGGCCTGGAAATAGATGAGGTTGGTTTTGATAAGGCGATGGACGAGCAACGCAATAGAGCCCGTTCAGCTAGTAATTTTTCAATGGACATGTCTGGCGGTGTAACAATTGACAGTGTTACTGAGTTCACAGGTTATGATAATTTGCATGCTCAGTGTGAAGTTGAATCTATTTTGGTGGATGGTGTTGCTGTTGATTCAATCGAAGCGGGTCAATTTGCTGCTGTTGTTTTGAAAAGTACGCCTTTTTATGGTGAATCAGGTGGTCAAGTCGGCGACAAAGGTTGGTTGCGCGGCCCTGGTGCTTTTAAAGTGTCGAATACAACGAAGCAGGCGAAAGCACATCTGCATCAAGGTGAGTTAAAAGAAGGTCGTCTTACTGTTGGTGATCTGGTAACCGGGGAAGTCGATCGTTCTTTGCGTATGGCAACAACTTTAAATCATTCTGCAACACATCTAATGCACGAAGCGCTTCGTCGTATTCTAGGTGACCATGTTACTCAGAAAGGTTCTTTGGTAGATCCTGAGCGTTTGCGTTTTGATTTCTCTCATTTTGAAGGTGTAACGCCAGCTGAGATTGAGCAGATTGAAGATATGGTAAATGAGCAAATTCGTTTGAACCGCCCTGTAGAAACTGACCTTATGGATGTTGAGTCCGCAAAAGCCAAAGGTGCGATGGCATTATTTGGTGAGAAGTACGACAGTGAGGTACGTGTCTTAACAATGGGTGCGGATTATTCCATCGAACTTTGTGGTGGTACGCATGTTGAGCGTACAGGTGATATCGGTTTGTTCAAGATAGTTGCTGAAAGTGGTATTGCTGCTGGCGTACGTCGAATTGAAGCGTTAACGGGTAAAGCGGCAATTGACAATACCCGTCATATTGAATCTTTACTTGGCAGTGTTGCGGGCTTGGTTAAAGGCAATAAAGAAAACGCTTTCGATAAAGTGGTTGCTTTGAATGATCATGCTCGTAGTTTGCAAAAAGAGTTAGAGGTTCTTAAAGGTAAAATGGCTGCTCTGGCGGGTGCGGACCTAGCATCTCAAGCTGTTGCTATTGAAGGTGGTAAGTTGTTGGTTGCTCAAGTTGATGTGGCAGATCTAAAAGAATTGCGTGATTTGCTTGATGAGTTGAAAAGTAAATTAGAGTCTGCTGTTGTTTTATTAGCCTCAGTTAATGATGGCAAAGTGAGCCTTATTGCAGGCGTTACAAAAGAGTTAACGAAGAAAGTAAAAGCAGGCGACCTTATTAAGATGGTTGCGCCTTTGGTTGATGGTAAAGGCGGTGGCCGACCAGATATGGCTCAAGCGGGTGGTAATAATCCAGATGGTTTACCAGAGGCTCTTGCTTTAGTCCCAGGTTGGGTTGCTGAAAGAGTTTAACTTGACCAGCTCTAATTGAGCTTTGATGTAGGTAATAGATAGATTATGGCGTTGTTAGTTCAAAAATATGGTGGCACTTCTGTTGGTACGGTTGAGCGTATTGAAGCGGTTGCAGATAGGGTCTATAAGCACAAGCAGAAAGGCGATGATATTGTTGTCGTTGTTTCTGCTATGAGTGGTGAGACAAACAGACTAATCGACCTTGCGAAAAGTGTGACGCCTTCACCAAGTGCTCGAGAGATGGATGTTTTGCTTTCGACAGGTGAGCAAGTAACTATTGCGCTTTTATCTATGGCTTTAATGAGGCGCGGACTTGATGCTCGCTCTTATACCGGCTCGCAGATTCGTATTACGACTGACAATGCTCATGGTAAAGCTCGGATTCAAAAAATTGATACTGAAGCAATGAGAGCTGACTTGGATGCTGGTCGAGTTGTTGTGGCTGCAGGTTTTCAGGGAGCAGATGAGTTCGGCAATATTACAACGTTAGGGCGAGGTGGTTCTGATACGACAGGTGTTGCTTTAGCTGCGGCTTTAAAGGCAGATGAATGTCAGATTTATACAGACGTTGATGGTGTTTATACAACAGATCCTCGTGTTGTGGACAGTGCACGGCGCTTAGATAAAATTACTTTTGAAGAAATGTTGGAAATGGCGAGTTTGGGTTCAAAAATATTACAGATTCGCTCTGTTGAATTTGCTGGAAAATATCAAGTGCCTTTGAGGGTGTTGTCTAGTTTTGTCGAAGGCAAAGGTACGTTAATTACAACTGAGGGGAATAAGAGTATGGAGCAGCCGGCTGTTTCTGGTATAGCATTCAATAGAGATGAAGCGAAACTAACTTTGAAAGGTGTTCCTGATATTCCGGGAATTGCTTCACGTATTCTTGGTCCTATTAGTGATGCCAACATTGAAGTGGATATGATTGTTCAGAATGTATCTGTGGACGGTACAACAGACTTTACCTTTACCGTGCATCGTAATGAATATGATCAGGCTTTATCTACTCTCAACGTTATTGCAGAAGAGTTGGGAGCTAAAAGTGTATTGTCTGATGCGAAAATAGCTAAAGTGTCTATTGTAGGTGTTGGTATGCGATCTCATGCTGGCGTAGCAAGTTCTATGTTTAGAGCGTTGGCTGCAGAGTCTATTAATATTCAGTTGATTTCAACATCAGAAATTAAAGTATCGGTGATTATCGATGAAAAATATATGGAATTGGCCGTTCGTGCATTACATTCAGCCTTTAAATTGGGTGATTGTGCAAATGGTGTGAGTGAAACGTAACAATTGGATACATAAAAGCTTACTACCAGAGATGGTTTAATATATACCCAGAAGCTATAATTTGTTTTGTAGGAATTGCCCTACACAGTGTGTAACGGCAATTCATCTAGACAAATTTGGAAGTTATTTCAGGGAAAATATTATTATGCTTATTTTAACTCGTCGTGTTGGTGAAACCCTAATGGTTGGTGATGAGGTATCAGTCACAGTGTTGGGTGTAAAAGGGAATCAAGTCCGTATCGGTATTAACGCACCTAAAGACGTTTCTGTTCACCGTGAAGAGATTTATCTCCGTATTCAGAAAGAGCAAGACGGACAAGATACCGAAGAGTAATTTTTTAAAAAAAATTCTCAAAAAGTCTTTACATGTTTTTTTTGCAGTATATACTACGCCGCACTTGTTTGGAGAGTTGGCCGAGTGGCCGAAGGCGCTCCCCTGCTAAGGGAGTATGGGGTGAAACTCATCGAGGGTTCGAATCCCTCACTCTCCGCCATCAAGTGTGTCTTTTCAGAGACTATCCTCTTTGAATAAAAAAGACAGGAATTGTGGTTACGCACCCGTAGCTCAGCTGGATAGAGTACTCGGCTACGAACCGAGCGGTCAGAGGTTCGAATCCTCTCGGGTGCACCATTCCAAAAAAAGTATTTGAAGCTATCCTCTTTAAATTACTTTCGTAAATAAAGTATTGCTATGCACCCGTAGCTCAGCTGGATAGAGTACTCGGCTACGAACCGAGCGGTCAGAGGTTCGAATCCTCTCGGGTGCACCATTACTAAAAAGCATTTCAAGTTATTTTCTTTAAGTGTTGCATTAAAAAAAATTATTGAGCACCCGTAGCTCAGCTGGATAGAGTACTCGGCTACGAACCGAGCGGTCAGAGGTTCGAATCCTCTCGGGTGCACCATTAATTTCCTTCCATTTGGTTGATCTTTTTTTATTTCCTTAGTGTTAACTTAATATTTTCTGAAAATTCAATGATGCTCTTGCTTCGTCTTAATGAATCTAGGTTATCTTTTATACTTGCATATTCAAAGCGTAAATGACCGCACCATTGCTTTAGCCTTCCTAGTGTCGCTACTTCATCGTACTCTTCCTGTAGTTGAGTTGTATAATCAGCAAATAATTCGATGAGATTGTTTTGATGGTCATTTTTTTCTTTACCTTGAAGTTCTTCTCGTAAGTCTTGAAAAAGGAAAGGGTTGTTGAGTGAGCCTCTGCCGATCATGAAGTGATTGCACCCTGAAATCGATTGGCATTTTAGTAATGATTCCTTGTTTGTAATGTCACCATTCGCTACGACCAGCATATTGGTTCTATCTTGTATTTCACCGATTTTTTCCCAGCGTGCAGGTGGCTTGTAGCCATCTTTTTTGGTTCTGCCGTGAATGGTTAGTTTGTTTGTGCCTGCGGCTTCTATTGCTGCCACGTTATCAAAAAGCAAGTCTTCGTTTTCGTATCCTAATCGTATTTTTGCTGAGACAATAATGTTTTGGGGGAGTTTTCTGCGTACTGCTTTCATAATGTCATAAAGTGAGTCTGGATTTTGTAATAAGACAGAGCCTCCGCCGTGCCCGTTTACTCGTTTTGCGGGGCAGCCAAAGTTAATGTCAATATGGCTTGCTCCAGCTTCTATTGCATTAAGTGCACTTTCTGCCATGAGTTCTGCATTACTACCAAGTAATTGGGTGTGTACTGGGTGGTTGTATTTTGTGTGAGCGTTATTCTTATTTTCAGGAACCAGTCTCTTGAATGTTGAGGCTGGAATTGGGTATTGGGTTACTCGTATGAATTCAGATACTAGGTAGTTCATTCCACCTATTTTTGAGAGGAGGGATCGCATTGTATGATCCATGACGCCTTCCATTGGTGCGACAGCCAATACTATTGAGTTTTTGGTGTTTGTTTTTTTCAAAATTGAGGGTGCTTTTGATGAATTGTTCACGAAATAAGTCTAACTGTTATGCAAAAAAATATGAAACTGTTCTGGTTTGTGGTAAAAAATAAAACACAAAAAAGAAACAACGCTAATGAGGGTGCATCTGAGCACATTCATCGCTTACAAACAAGGCAAGTGTAAAAAGGTATCAATACTATGAGTGGATTGCTTGAAGACGGAATTGGGTTAATGGTTTTGGGGATGGGGTTCGTGTTTTTGTTCCTGATTATCTTAATTTTCGTAACGGGGTATATGTCTCGTCTGTTGAATCATTTTTTTCCTGAAGTGCAAGTGGCTACTCCTGCAACATCTGCTACACATTCTGTAAATCAATCTTCTATTGATGCTCAAATGGCGGCGGTAATTACTGCGGCGGTGCATCAACATAGAAAAAATAACAATACTAACTAACAGTTTTTACTGAGGCTGAAATATGACAACTACTAAGCAACCTCTGGGTATAACAGACGTCGTTCTGCGTGATGCGCATCAATCCTTATTTGCAACCCGTATGCGTATCGACGATATGCTTCCTATCGCTGAAAAGCTGGATAAGGTTGGATTCTGGTCACTTGAATCTTGGGGGGCGCTACGTTTGATTCTTGTATTCGTTTCATTGGGGAAGATCCATGGGAACGTATCCGAGAGCTTAAGAAGGCTATGCCGAACACGCCTCAGCAAATGTTATTGCGTGGTCAAAATCTTCTTGGCTATCGCCATTATGCTGATGATGTTGTTAATAAGTTTGTTGAGCGTGCAGCATTTAATGGCGTTGATGTGTTCCGTATTTTTGATGCGATGAATGATCCTCGTAATCTAGAGACGGCAATTAAAGCTGTTAAGCAGCAAAATAAACATGCTCAAGGTACGATTTCTTATACAAAGAGCCGCGTTCATACTACGCAGAATTGGGTCGATTATGCGAAGAAGCTAGAAGATATGGGTGCAGACTCTATCGCTATTAAAGATATGTCTGGCATTCTTACTCCGTATGATGCATTTGAATTAGTTGGTTTATTAAAGGCTCAGACTCAGTTAGAAGTTCAATTACATGCCCATGCGACATCTGGTTTGTCAGATATGACGATTCTGAAGGCGATTGAGGCGGGTGTTGATCGTGTTGATACAGCTATTTCATCCATGTCGATGACGTATGGCCACAGTGCAACAGAATCGGTTGTTGCGGCTTTGCAGGGAACTGATCGAGATACTGGTCTAGATTTGACTCTATTAGAAGAAATTGCATCTTACTTTAGAGAAGTCAGAAAAAAATACTCTAAATTTGAAGGGTCACTGCGTGGCACGGATTCACGTATTCTTATTGCCCAAGTTCCTGGTGGTATGTTGACGAATATGGAGAGTCAGCTAAGAGAGCAGGGTGCAGCGGATAAGTTTGATGAGGTTTTGAAAGAGATTCCTAAGGTGCGTGAGGATCTTGGTCTGATTCCTTTGGTTACGCCAACATCGCAAATTGTTGGTACTCAGGCTGTATTGAATGTATTGACGGGTGAGCGATATAAGTCAATCTCTAAAGAGACTGCTGGTATTCTAAAAGGTGAATATGGTGCGGCGCCTGCAGAATTTAATAAAGATTTACAGTCCCGCGTTCTGGATGGGGCGGAAGCCATTACATGTCGCCCAGCAGATCTACTGACTCCTGAGATGGATAAGTTAACAGAAGAGCTGTCTGGATTATCTAAAGAAAAAGGTATCCGTTTAGCGGATGATCAAATTGATGATGTATTGACGTATGCGCTTTTCCCTCAGATTGGTTTGAAGTTTTTACAAAACCGTGGTGATGCGAGTGCTTTTGAGCCTGTGCCTACTATTGATGATGTGCTTGATGCCTCTGCGACGCCTGCTTCTTCTCCGGGTGGTGCAAATGTTTATACAGTTGCGGTTTCTGGCCAGGAGTTTGTAGTGCAAGTGTCAGAAGGTGGTGAAGTGAGTGATATACAGCCAGCAGCGACGTCGTCAGCTCCAGCAACATCCGCCCCCGTTACAGTCTCTTCTGGTGAGGATGTTCCGTCACCATTGGCTGGTAACATTTTCAAAGTTTTGGTGGCTCCGGGGCAGCAAGTATCTGAAGGTGATACTGTGATGATTCTTGAGGCGATGAAGATGGAGACTGAGATATCAGCGCCAAAAACAGGTGTTGTTGGTTCCATTAACGTAAAAGAGGGTGACTCTGTTCAAGTGGGTCAGTCGCTTCTTACTCTGTAGTTATAAGGCAGTTTTAAATAATGGAAAGTAAATTATTAAATCTTTTTCATGATACTGGTTTTTATCAGCTTGAGCTGGGCCAGTTTGTGATGATCTGTGTGGGCTTACTCTTGGTCTTTCTTGCAATTAAGAAAGGCTTTGAGCCTCTTCTATTGTTACCAATTGGTATTGGTGCTGTGTTGGTGAATATTCCAGGAGCTGGTTTTATGGCTGCTCCCGTCTATGATGCTGCTGGTCATATGGTCTCTCCAGGTGGTTTGCAGTATTACATTTACCATGGTGGTATCGAAACGGGGTTGTTTCCTCTGATTATTTTTATGGGGGTCGGTGCCATGACGGATTTTGGTCCTATGTTGGCCAACCCTAAAACATTGTTGCTTGGTGCTGCGGCTCAATTTGGTATCTTTGCTACTGTGATTGGTGCTGTTTTGTTGGGTGCTTCTGGCATTATGGACTTTACTTTAGCTGATGCTGCAGCTATCGGTATTATTGGTGGTGCAGATGGTCCGACTGCAATTTTTGTTGCGAGTCGTCTTGCTCCAGATTTACTTGGTGCTATTGCGGTTGCTGCATACTCTTACATGGCTTTGGTTCCTTTGATTCAGCCACCGATTATGCGTGCATTAACAACACCAGCTGAGCGCTCTATTAAAATGGTTCAGTTACGTGAAGTTTCGAAGCGTGAAAAAATTATCTTTCCGGTTGTTGTAACTGTTTTGGTTGCTATGTTCTTGCCATCAGCGGCGCCATTATTGGGTATGTT
>NZ_CM147879.1:0-262500 GCF_055808695.1 Marinomonas sp. GJ51-14 | reverse complement strand
TGAAGGTTAATTGATGGGGTTAGCGTAAGCGAAGCTCTTGATCGAAGCCCAAGTAAACGGCGGCCGTAACTATAACGGTCCTAAGGTAGCGAAATTCCTTGTCGGGTAAGTTCCGACCTGCACGAATGGCGTAACGATGGCCACACTGTCTCCACCCGAGACTCAGTGAAATTGAAATCGCAGTGAAGATGCTGTGTATCCGCGGCTAGACGGAAAGACCCCGTGAACCTTTACTATAGCTTCACAGTGAACTTTGAACCTATTTGTGTAGGATAGGTGGGAGGCTTTGAAGATAGGACGCCAGTTCTATTGGAGCCAATCTTGAAATACCACCCTGGTATGTTTGAGGTTCTAACTCAGGTCCATTATCTGGATCGAGGACACTGTGTGGTGGGTAGTTTGACTGGGGCGGTCTCCTCCCAAAGAGTAACGGAGGAGCACGAAGGTGTGCTCAGCATGGTCGGAAATCATGCATAGAGTGTAAAGGCAAAAGCACGCTTAACTGCGAGACAGACACGTCGAGCAGGTACGAAAGTAGGTCTTAGTGATCCGGTGGTTCTGTATGGAAGGGCCATCGCTCAACGGATAAAAGGTACTCCGGGGATAACAGGCTGATACCGCCCAAGAGTTCACATCGACGGCGGTGTTTGGCACCTCGATGTCGGCTCATCACATCCTGGGGCTGAAGCCGGTCCCAAGGGTATGGCTGTTCGCCATTTAAAGTGGTACGCGAGCTGGGTTTAGAACGTCGTGAGACAGTTCGGTCCCTATCTGCCGTGGACGTTTGAGATTTGAGAGGAGCTGCTCCTAGTACGAGAGGACCGGAGTGGACGAACCTCTGGTGTTCCGGTTGTCACGCCAGTGGCATTGCCGGGTAGCTACGTTCGGACGGGATAACCGCTGAAAGCATCTAAGCGGGAAGCCTCCCTCAAGATAAGATCTCACTGGGACATAAGTCCCCTAAAGAGCCGTTCGAGACTAGGACGTTGATAGGTTGGGTGTGTAAGTGCTGTGAGGCATTGAGCTAACCAATACTAATTGCTCGTGAGGCTTGACCATATAACACCAAAGTGGTTTTGGATGGATATGAAGAGAGAATGAAAAAGACTCTAATAGATCATCAGAAAGAGACACATATTACGATAAAGCATCAGCAATGATGAGCATCGGTTTAATACTTGATTGACGTTATTTCAAAACGAATTGTTAAAGATCCAAGCATGTCTTCGCGTGTTTTGGTAAGGCCAACGAAAGAAAGCCACCAGAACGAACGCAACCGAATTGCTTGACGATCATAGAGACGTTGAACCACCTGATCCCATCCCGAACTCAGAAGTGAAAAGCGTCATCGCCGATGGTAGTGTGGGAGATCCCATGTGAGAGTAGGTCGTCGTCAAGCTTATAATACTAAGAGCCTCACATAGCCAACGCTGTGTGGGGCTTTTTATTGCAAACACGCATGTGAGAGTAGGTCGTCGTCAAGCTTATAATACTAAGAGCCCCACATAGCCAACGCTGTGTGGGGTTTTTTATTGCAGCTAAGCATGTGAGAGCAGTAAGTCGTCAAGCTTATAATACTAAGAGCCCCACATAGCCAACGCTGTGTGGGGTTTTTTATTGCAGCTAAGCATGTGAGAGCAGTAAGTCGTCAAGCTTATAATACTAAGAGCCCCACATAGCCAACGCTGTGTGGGTTTTTTTCGTTCTGGCCTATTTGGAAACGAGAGCGTCTTGGTTGTCATTTACTTGCGCCTGTCTCGTGCCTCGACGCGTCTGCGTAAATGACAACCAAGACGCTACTCCTTTAGATCTACTGCCTTACCTTTTATTGTTTAGGCCTTCCTCGACCCGTCAGAGTTAATGAAAAACAACATCCCATCGTCAATGTGTCAGCGTCAATAATAGGGAAGACGTTTTTCTTTTTTGGCTGTTGGGAATCAAAAAAATGTAGGCTGGTATTTATGCCAATACTTGATTTGAATTGTTGGGCAGAAGCCCAGTCTATGACGCCTAGAATAATGCTGTTTTATGAAAAATTGAATTTCAATGAGCGAAATTTGAGTAAATAAATACCTAAAAGAGTTTTAAAAAATTGAAAGGAAGAAGTAATGGTAAGCTAATATGAGAGAGGCTTTCCGCTGCATCCTTGCAGCTCTTGCTTTATCCTTAAAGAGCGACAGAGCCTCCATCATGGAGGTTAAGGCAAGTCCTTTTGCCCTCTGTCTGAATAATACTTTATCGAGATTGAATTCATTGTGCAATGGTAAAATAAGAATTTTAAAACTTAATTTATTCTAAAATAGGCTTAAGAAATTAAATCAGGTAAAGGAAAAGAAGATGAGTATTTAACACGATTGAGGACTAGGGTTGAGCTTATCTCTCTTACACTTGGCAATGCAGAAATGGTTTCATTTAAAAACAATGATAAAGAAGGTAGGTCTTCACTTATGACTCGTAGCCAGTAGTCTGCTTCACCACTCACTGAATAACATTCTAATACTTTAGTCATCTCGGCTACTGCTGTTTTAAAAGCGGTATCTGGTTCGCTTGTTGTTTTATCTAATATAACATTAATAAAGGCGGTTACTTGATAACCTAATTTAGTGGCATCTAGTTGAGTGCAATATGCTTCAATTAAATTATTTTGTTCAAGTCGTTGTAAGCGTCGTGAGCATTGAGAAGGAGATAGATTTACTTGTTCTGAAAGTGCAACATTACTTAGTCTTGCATTTGATTGGAGTGCTTTAAGTAGTCGCCAATCATAACTATCTAATTCTATATTATTCATTCAATATTCCTTACCAGCATCTAAATTGTGCTGTTATGTTTTTTTATACTTTTCGTTAGGACATTTAGAATAAGGGGTTTTGTAAAGGAAACAAGTTAAAAAACATTAAAATTACTAATTTTTAAACATTTTTTTGCACGATTCGGATCTAAATTAGTAGATATTTGTAATAAGAAATAAGTGTTGAAAGAAATGCCACTGATAGTTCTCTAGCAGTGGCATTTAAATTAAGAAGAAAATTGAGCTATTTTGAAAGGTTTTCAGCCATCCAATTGATCGCTTCAGGATAGGGTTCTGGAAGAGCTAATTCTTTCAACGCGTTTTGTAATACGCTGTTATCATTTGAACAAAAATTCAAATGACCAACTTTTCTTCCTGGTCTAACTTCTTTTCCATACCAATGAAGTTCTAGACCTTTAATTTTAAGCCATTGATGATCTAGATCTACACCAATGAGGTTTACCATCATACTTTTGTTTTTTATTTCAGCAGGGGCGAGTGGGAGCCCTGTAACGGCACGTACATGGTTTTCAAACTGGGATACACTTGAGCCAGCTTGAGTCCAGTGTCCGCTGTTATGGACGCGAGGTGCAAGTTCATTGATAAGTAGACTATCTCCCACACGGAAGCATTCCATGGCCATCACACCAACATAATCTAAAGTGTCCATTAGTTTGCTTAACATTTCTTCTGCTTTATTTTGAAGTGGTTTAAGTCGTTTCAATGGAGATATAGATGCGTATAAAATGCCATTGATATGTAAATTTAGAGTAAGAGGGTAAAAGTATTTATCACCATTCTTACCTCGAACTCCAACTAGTGATACTTCCTCATCAAAGTTAATGGCTTGCTCTGCAATTGCTTGACCTTTCCAGTCATCAGGTATTTTTGTTAATTCTGACTCTTTTAGCCAATATTGACCTTTTCCATCGTAGCCACCTCGACGGCGCTTCATTAGTACTCGATTACCTAATGTTTGATAGGCGTATTCTGCAGTAGAGTCTTTTTCTACAGGAAACCAAGGGGCTGTAGCGAGGTTGAGACGATCTAGCCATTGTTTTTGTGTTAATCGATCAGCAAGCTGAGGGAAGGTGGCTAAGTTGACAAAGTTATTATGAGTAGCAAGTTGTCTTGTTGCTGCTGTATCTGGCCATTCTTCTCTTTCTGCAGTTACTATATCTTCTGCTTTTAAAGGTAATACATCCGTCGATTCTATATCGATAGGACGTACATCAATTCCAATTGGTGTTCCTGCTTGTTTAAGCATTGCACCTAATTGACCTGCTCCCAATACCCATAGAATTGACATAAATTAGGCCTCTCTTGGATCTGGATGTGCTAAAACAGTTTCTGTTTGATTGGCTCGAAACGCTTTAATTTTTTGAGCTAGTTCCGGGTTGTTCGTAGCTAAAATTTGGCAAGCCAATAAACCGGCATTGAATGCGCCAGCATTCCCAATTGCTAAAGTGCCAACAGCAACACCTTTTGGCATTTGCGCTATTGATAGTAAGCTGTCCATTCCATTTAATGCTTTACTTTGTACTGGTACGCCGAGAACTGGGAGGTGTGTGTGAGCTGCAACCATGCCTGGTAAGTGGGCTGCACCGCCAGCGCCACCAATTATTACCTTAAACCCTTTATCCGCAGCGCTTTCGGAAAATTCAGCTAATTTAACAGGTGTTCTATGGGCTGAAACCACTTCTACGTGGTAACTTACTCCAAGGATATCCATGATTTCAGCGGCACCTTCCATAGTAACCCAATCACTTTTTGATCCCATTATTAGGGCGACATCTACTTGCAAAACATTTCTCCTGATGATTTTTTCAACGTGGTGTTAAGAGAGGTGGTACGTTGAATAGGTAAATAAAATATCTGATATTTATGAGGCCTAACACATAGATATCAGATAATAATGGGCGTTAATATAGCGGATTTCGAATAAAACAGCGAGTGCTGAGATTGTTTAGGCTTATTTGATTTTAGGGAATGTAAAAGAAAAGAGCGACTTTATAGTCGCTCTTTTAGATAGTTTTCGTAATCTGGAATTTTTCGTTCGAACTCACTTTCAAATAAAGGAGATGAAACAAGAAAATTTGCAGATGAAACGCTACAAGCAATAGGAATATTCCAAACCGCAGCAACACGAAGTAATGCTTTTATATCTGGATCATGGGGCATAGGCTCAAACGGATCCCAGAAAAAAATAAGTACATCAATTTTACCTTCAGCAATCAAACCGCCTAATTGTTGGTCTCCACCAAGTGGACCACTAATAAGGGCTTGAACCGGAACCTTTAATTGTTTTTGCATTAAATTCCCGGTTGTACCTGTAGCGTAAAGATGATGTTTGATGAGCTTATCTTTATGTTTTTCCGCCCAATCTATGAGTGCTGGCTTCATATTATCATGGGCCACCAGAGCGACGTTCTTACGCTCTGGTGTTATGATGGTTTTTTGTTGCAACTGCACAATATAACCCTTCAGTGTTGGTTATTCTTTAACATCACCGACTTTAACTACTTTCATCATATTTGTCGTGCCGTAGCTAACAAGGTGATCGCCTTTTGTCACAATAACTAGGTCGCCGTCTTTGATCAAGTTAAGAGATTTAACATGATCAACCAAACCTGCAACAATAGTATCTACGTTAAATTTTTGTGATGAGAAAGATACAGGTGTAACACCACGATAAAGATTGACTTTATTTAGCGTCTCTTGATTTGGAGATAGTGCGTAAATAGGTAATCCAGAGCTAATACGAGACATTAAAAGAGGTGTTGTACCTGATTCAGTTAAGCTAATAATCGCCTTCACACCTTCTAGATGATTGGCAGCATACATAGCTGACATTGCAATTGTTTCATCGATATTGGTAAATGTTACATCAAGACGATGGCTAGAGCGGTTGATTGCAGGTTGTTTTTCAGCACCTACACAAACACGATTCATTGTATGGATAACTTCTTCTGGATATTTACCAGCAGCAGTTTCAGCAGATAGCATAACGGCGTCGGTCCCATCTAAAACAGCATTGGCAACATCGAAGACTTCAGCACGAGTTGGCATTGCGCTGGTAATCATGGTTTCCATCATTTGTGTTGCAGTGATCACAGGACGGTTCAATTGACGACAACGCTTGATCATGTGTTTTTGAACACCAATAAGCTCAGCATCACCAATCTCTACACCTAAGTCTCCACGGGCAACCATTACGGCATCAGATGCTAGGATGATAGCGTCTAATGTTTCGTGATCAGCAACTGCTTCAGCACGCTCTACTTTAGAAACTATTCCAGCTTTAAGTCCTGCAGCTTCCGCTAAAGCACGAGCTTCATGCAGATCGGCAGCACTGCGTGGGAATGAAACAGCAAGATAATCTGCTTTTAGTGCTGCTGCTGTTTTGATGTCTTCTTTGTCTTTATCTGTTAATGCTGCAGCGGATAAGCCTCCACCTTGACGGTTGATCCCTTTATTGTTGGATAGAGGTCCACCGACAATAACTTTAGTGATGACTTCCATGCCTTTAACTTCAAGTACTTCTAATACAACACGACCATCATCTAATAATAAAATGTTACCTGGTTCTGAATCTTCTGCCAGCTGAGGGTAATCAATACCAACGCGCTTTTCATCACCAGCATTTTTATCAAAGCCAACATCTAGAATAAAAGTATCACCATCTTTAAGTTCAACTTTTGTATTCGTAAAACGAGCAATACGTATTTTTGGCCCTTGTAGATCACCAAGAATAGCAATATGGCGATTGTTCTTTTTCGCCATAGCGCGAACAACTTCAGCACGGTTTATGTGATCTTCTGGTTGTCCGTGAGAGAAGTTTAGACGGAAAACGTTAGCGCCAGCCAAAATTAATTTTTCGATCATTTCTGGTGAGCTGGAAGCGGGGCCTAAAGTGGCAACAATTTTAGTTCTACGAGTCATTTTATTTACCAAAAATTAGAGAGCTTGAAGTGAAGTATAGGAAAAGATAAAGGCTGCGTCAGCAGCCTTTATATATTGATTATTTTGCGTTCATCAATGCAATAGTATTATCGAGCATACGATTAGAGAATCCCCACTCGTTGTCATACCATGCCATGATTTTGACTAGCTTACCCTGAACGCGAGTTTGTGTAGCGTCAAAATTTGATGTGTAAGCGCTGTGGTTGAAATCAGAAGATACAAGTGGCTCATGATTTACATGTAAAACTTCTGCAAGTACTGGATCTGCTTTAATAGCATCTTCAATGATCTTATTAACTTCTTCCGCAGTTGTTTCACGTGGTGCTAAGAAAGTTAAGTCAACCAATGACACATTGATTGTTGGTACGCGTACTGACATACCATCGAATTTTCCTAGCAGCTCTGGAACCACCAAACCTACAGCCGCCGCAGCGCCTGTTTTACTTGGAATCATATTCATTGCTGCAGCACGAGCACGGTATAGATCTTCATGATAAACGTCTGATAGACGCTGATCATTTGTATAAGCGTGAATGGTTGTCATCAGGCCACTTTCAATGCCTAATTTGTCACTTAATGGTTTAGCAACAGGCGCTAGACAGTTTGTTGTACAAGATGCGTTAGAGATAACAGTCATGTCAGATGTTAATACATCTTGGTTAACACCATATACAATCGTTGCATCAACTTCTTTGCCTGGAGCAGAAATAATGACTTTTTTAGCACCAGCTGTAATATGAGCGCTTGCTTTCTCTTTTGTTGTAAAAAAGCCTGTGCATTCATAAACAACATCAATACCAAGTTCGGCCCAAGGAAGGTCTGCAGGGTTACGCTCAGAGAAAGTAAGAACTTTATCTTTATTGATGTACAAAGCTTCATTATCAAATGTAACTTCTTCACCAAAACGACCATGAACTGTATCGTATTTTGTTAAATGAGCATTGGTTTTTGAATCACCAAGATCATTAATGGCTACTATTTGGATTTGATCACGCTTACCAGACTCATATAGAGCTCTAAGAGTGTTACGTCCAATTCGTCCATATCCGTTAATAGCTACCTTGATAGTCATACTCACCTCTAAACTTCTGAGAAAATATTTATCCGCACTGTTTTGGTGCAGATTAAATAAAGAAAAAACATTTTTATAATTAAAAAATACTACAATTAGGTAAAAATACTACAAAAGTGTTTTTTTAAGCAAGGATTAGTGTGAAATTCACTAATAAATGCTCGTTTTTTGATCATAATTAAACACTTTCACTATACTAATATTATAAATGTTACAAAACACACTCTATTCTAACGAATAAAAGAAAATTCTCTAGTGAATTACAGCGAATTAAGTATTTTTTGTAAAAAAATTACGAAAAATTATAGGTTTATATCAATATGTTGTGTTTTTAAGGAGGATTTTCGATTTAAATGTAGTAATATTACAAAAAAAATCAGATCATCCTAGATTTTAGAAGCAACTGTTTTAAAACCGGAGTCATTTATGAACCCTATTGTTGCCAAAGTAACGAACGATATTATTGAGCGTAGTAAGAGCTTACGTCAAAAATACCTTAACGATATGAAAAAAGCTCAGGAGCAAGGACCACATCGGGGCAAGTTGTCATGCGGTAACTTGGCTCACGGTTTTGCGGCATGCGAACCTCAAGAAAAGCAAAAGCTCACGCTAATGGAAGCTGCTAACGTTGGTATCATTTCTTCTTATAATGATATGTTGTCTGCACACCAACCTTATGAAAGCTATCCTGACCAGATCCGTTCAGCCGTTCAAGAAATGGGTTCTGTTGCACAATTCGCTGGCGGTGTTCCTGCTATGTGTGATGGTGTAACTCAGGGGCAAGATGGCATGGAATTGAGTTTGTTTAGTCGTGACAACATTGCTCAAGGCGCAGCGATTGCTCTTTCACATAACATGTTTGATTCAGCTATCTATTTAGGTATCTGTGACAAAATCGTACCGGGTTTATTAATTGCTGCATTACGTTTTGGCCACTTACCTGCTTTATTTATTCCAGCAGGTCCTATGCGCTCAGGCATTACTAATGCAGCAAAAGCTGCTGTTCGTCAACGATATGCTCAAGGCCAAGCTACTCGGGAAGAATTACTTGTAGCCGAATCTTCTTCTTATCACAGCGCTGGGACTTGTACTTTTTACGGTACAGCGAATTCAAACCAGTTGCTTGTTGAGATTATGGGGTTGCAATTACCGGGCTCATCCTTCGTTAATCCTGATGATCCATTACGCGGTGCGTTAACAAATCATGCGTCACAATTAGCGACTAAGATCACTGCACTAGGGCGTGATTATCGACCTTTGTCTGAAGTCATTGACGAACGCAGCATTGTTAATTCTATCGTTGGCTTATTGGCAACTGGTGGCTCAACAAATCACACCATGCACATCGTTGCCTATGCTCGTGCGGCTGGCATTATTATTACTTGGGATGACTTTGCTGCTTTATCTAAAGTTGTACCGCTTATGACACGTATTTACCCTAATGGGCAAGCTGATATTAATCATTTCCACGCTGCTGGCGGTATGGCTTTCCTTGTTAAGCAATTATTGAAAGGTGGCCTGCTCCACGAAGATGTGAACACCATTGTAGGTAAAGGTTTGTCTCATTATACAAAAGAGCCTTTCCTAGAGGGCGACAAATTAGTGTGGCGTGATGGTCCTAGTGAAAGTTTAGACTTAGATGTTATCCGACCAATTGAAGAACCTTTCAGCAAAGAGGGCGGTTTATCTCTTCTTAAAGGAAATCTTGGCCGTGCTGTCATTAAAGTTTCTGCAGTAAAAGAGGATAGTCGTATTGTTGAAGCGCCAGCTGTCGTTTTTCATTGTCAAAATGCATTGGCTGATGCTATCGCGAGTGGTGAACTTAAACGTGACTGTGTT
The DNA here is from genome assembly GCF_055808695.1 of Marinomonas sp. GJ51-14. Lineage (NCBI taxonomy): Bacteria > Pseudomonadati > Pseudomonadota > Gammaproteobacteria > Oceanospirillales > Oceanospirillaceae > Marinomonas > Marinomonas sp. GJ51-14. The sequence continues at coordinate 252,838 of NZ_CM147879.1, read as the reverse complement.
GCTGTGGTTCGTTTCCAGGGGCCGAAAGCAATAGGTATGCCTGAATTGCATAAGCTGACGCCATATCTTGGCAACTTACAAGACCAAGGTTATAAGGTTGCATTAGTAACAGATGGTCGAATGTCTGGTGCATCCGGTAAAGTTCCTGCTGCCATTCACTTAACACCGGAAGCTCTGGCTGGCGGCTTGATTGCTAAGATTAAAGATGGTGACATGATTCGTCTTGATGCAATCGAAGGAACATTGTCTGTTCTGGTTTCTGATGAAGAACTTAATAATCGAGAGGCGGCTAAACAAGATTTAGCCGATTCTCATCAAGGTATGGGGCGAGAATTATTTAGTGCGCAACGTATCTTGGTAAGCGGTGCCGAACAGGGTGCTTGTAGCTTATTTAATGATTAACCTTTCCTCTGACTACTAACGCTTGTTAGTAAATGGTGTTTAGGGGCTTGTTTCAAGCCCCATTTTTTTGCCTGGAATTTGTCAGTGAGGATGCTCGTTCTAAGTGCTTTTGCCCTCTTAATATGACTACCTTTTAACCATAAAAAAGCCCGAATCTATTAATAGCTTCGAGCTTTTTAAATGAATATATAGAGCTTAATTCATTCTGTTTGTACTTATTCCATTGTATCTAGTGCTTTCTCATATTCATCAAAAGATTCAGTCACTGACTCTTCAGGAGTGCCAGTAGCGACACTTACTATAATGATAGCAATAGTAGAAAAAAGGAAGCCTGGAAGTATTTCGTATAGATCGAATAAACCACCAGTTAACTGTTTCCAAACAACAACGGTTACGCCACCAACAATAATACCGGCCAAAGCACCATTGCGGTTCATATTACGCCAGAATAGGCTCAGTAAAATCGCTGGACCGAATGCTGCACCAAAACCTGCCCATGCGTAAGATACAAGACCTAGTACTGAGCTTTCAGGATTCAAGGCAAGTAACAAAGCAATGATGGAGATGGCAACTACTGCAAAACGGCCTATGTTTACGATCTGCTTTTGAGTCGCGTTTTTATTAAACAATTGCTTGTAGAAGTCTTCTGCTAAAGCGGAAGAAGAAACAAGTAGTTGTGAATCTGCAGTACTCATAATTGCCGCTAGAATAGCTGCCAATAAAATACCAGCTACAATAGGGTGGAATACAGCATTAACAAGAACCATGAAGATTTTTTCACCATCAGCAAGGTTACCAGCCAAGTTGCCATCAACATAAGCAATACCTACGAAGCCAATTAATAAAGCACCAGCCATAGATATTAATGTCCAAATTACGGCAATACGACGAGCTGTAGTAATGTCTTTGTTTGAACGTGATGCTTTAAAGCGAGCTAGGATATGAGGTTGACCAAAATAACCTAAGCCCCAGGCAACAAGAGAAATAATCGCGATAGCACTAAGTGGTTCGCCACTAATATTTGTCCAAGCATTCAGTAACTCAGGATTCTTAGCCATTAACGTGTTAGAAAGGTCTGAGAAACCTCCATCAAGGGCAACAATTGGCACGATAACCAAAGCAGCACTCATCATTAGACCTTGAACCAGATCTGTCCAAGCAACAGCGAGGAAACCACCGAATATAGTATAAGAAACGACACAAACTGTACCAATAATAACGGCATAGGTGTAATCAAGACCAAATACTGTTTCAAACAGTTTACCGCCAGCCACTAAACCTGAACTTGTATAAAACAAGAAGAAAAGCAAAATGAATAAAGCTGAAATCGTTTGGATTAACTTGGATTTGTCATTAAAACGCTTTGATAAGAAATCAGGAAGTGTAAGTGCGTTATCTGTTGTAATGCTGTAAGTACGTAGGCGTTTTGCACAAATGAGCCAGTTTAACCATGTACCAACAAGAAGGCCTCCTGCAATCCACACAGACTCCATACCAGCCGCAAAAGCGTATCCTGGTAAACCTAGTAGCAACCAGCCACTCATGTCTGATGCGCCAGCGGATAAAGCTGTAGGCCAAGGTCCCAAAGAGCGACCGCCAAGGAAGTAGTCTTCTGAGCTAGAAGTGCGTTTGTAAGCGTATAGTCCAATGCCTAGCATAACGACTAGGTAAGCTAGGAATGTAAAGCTAATTGCATAACTGCTTTCTATCATTGTTATTGTTCCTCGTTGAAATATTATGAACGCCGTAGGTTTTTATAAAAAAAGCTACTTATTTATGGAAATAACACTTGATCTAAATGTCAGTTTCAATGCGTCCGAAAATTATTTTTGTTGTGAATAGTCCTTGAATTTTTCGATGAAAATTATCACATTGACGTAAAGATAATGAAATATTTTTGATCTAACTCAAGACTTGCCCCGATTCTAGGTTGCTCGGATTGGATAATCTTTCAAAATTCTCTCGCAAAGTTACAAAAAAGTCTGAAAAAAGACCTTTTAGATAAAATGTAAGGAAAATGCTTTTTGATTATCTAGAATATGAAAAAGAAGAAAGGCACATTGCATGTGCCTTTCTTTTGTATAACTACTTTTCGATTTTAGGCAGGCGAGTATCTTGCACACTTTGTTTAAGCTTTTTAAGGTGAGCGTTGAACTCTGGGCCTCGTTTTAAAAGAACGCCTGTGGCTAGAGCGTCAATTAACGTTAAATAGACGATACGTGAACTCATTGGTGTATAAATATCAGTATCTTCAGTTTCTTCAATTGGCAATACAATAGAGCAATGCTCTGTTAACGGAGAGCCTGGATTAGTAATGCCTATAACAGATGCACCAGCTTCACGAGCAACTCGTGCTGTTTCTATTAATGGCAATGTACGACCTGTGTAGGAAATTACCACAACCGCATCGCCAGGGTGAGTCCCTGCCGCCGCCATACGTTGTACTAGAATGTCTATGTAAGCGACGACAGGCATATTCAGACGAAAAAACTTATGGTGTGCGTCTTGAGCAACTGGACCTGAAGCACCTAAACCATAAAATTCAATTCGGCGAGCTTGTGCCAAAACATCAACAGCACGACTGATAAGATGTTCAGGAAGGATCTCTTGAGCGCGTGTTAAGTTATTTTTTGCTGCTTCAAATATTTTAGTTGTCACCGCACCTGGTGCATCATCAGGCTCTACGTTTAAATTTACGTAAGGTGTACCTGTAGCCAAGCTTTGAGCAAGGGATACTTTAAAATCAGGAAAACCACTGCCAATAAGACTACGACAAAAACGGTTGACGGTTGGTTCGCTTACTTGAGCTCGCGCTGCAAGTTTGGCGATACTAGAATGTATGGTTGTTTTAGGATCCGCAAGAATGGCTTCAGCGACTTTTCGCTCAGATTTGCTTAAAGTGCTCAGTCGCTCTTGTATCTTACGAATAATATCTTCGTGTTTATTCATTTATCTGCTTCAAGTTGTCTATTGACTCGGATTGTTGATTTGTTCATTCTGACAGCCGCTTACAATTCTGGCAATAAAATCATTAAAAATGACGGTATTATATAAGTATTTCTCAAAGATGGCAGGTATATTGCCAACGTCTTCTAAGATTGAAACGACAGAGTTCAAAGGCGGCTTTTCAAATAGAGTATATTTGATTCATTGGGATCAATTACCACAGCTCGTATTGCGAGTACCAAACATTGATTGTTCAGCTTTTTATATTAATCGCTTTAATGAAATCAACACACTAAAATTTGCTGCATCGGCAGGTTTGTCTCCAAAAGTTGTTTGGCATGATGAATTCGGTGGTGTTGCTTGTAATTTTGTAAATCAGCCTTCTTTAGATTGGTCTGTAGTTCATCAAGACAAGGACATCGTTCGTATCGCTCAAGCACTTACTAAGGCTCACAGCTTACCAATCAGTGAGCATGAGTATTTGGTTTTTGATGTTATTGAGCATTACTTTAAAATGATCAAACAGCATGGGGTAAACGATGCTTCAGTCTGCGCTGAATATGAGTACCTTCATGCAATTTTTGAACAGTTAGCTCGTCCTGCGATGATTCTTCCCGCTGTACTTTGCCATAATGATCTGAATCCTAAAAACTTTCTTATGGATGATGAAAAGCTTTGGCTAATAGACTGGGAATATTCTGGTACAGGTGATGCTTTGTTTGATCTTGCCGTTATTGCAAAATCTCACAATTTAGATGATAGACAAATTGCTTTGTTAGTTACTTCTTATCAACCAAGTTTACCTATGGGTGAAACACTTGAAGCAATAGCTGGCTATATTAAGGCGTATGGATTGAGAGAGATGGCTTGGTTGTTGTTAAAACACTTATTAACACCAGAAGATACAATATCTCTTGAGTATTATTATGAATTCAAGACAACACCAAGTTTGAACCCCTTTCTTCTGACCTAAAACACTTAAGTTATGGTGAGAATGAAACTATTAATGAGATTGGAATAATGACATTGGCACCTGATTGGAATAAATGGCTGGCATCTGAGTTTGATAAAGACTACATGAAGTCTCTACAGCAATTTCTGCAATCCGAGAAACAAAAGGGCAGGATTTATCCCGAGGAATCTGACTATTTTAATGCTTTAAACCTGACTCCTTTTAATAAAGTAAAAGTCGTGATTCTTGGACAAGATCCTTATCATGGTGAAGGACAAGCCCATGGCTTGTCTTTTTCTGTTAAGCCTGGCATTAAAGTTCCGCCATCTTTGATGAATATTTATAAAGAGCTGGAAGCCGATCTAGGTATTTCTCCGGCTAATCACGGTTATCTACTACAGTGGGCAGAGCAAGGTGTTTTATTGTTGAACAGTGTTTTAACCGTTGAAGCAGGAAAGGCTGGTTCTCATCAAAATAAAGGTTGGGAAACTTTCACCGATAAAATTATTAAGCTTATTGATGAAGAGCATGATGGTGTTGTTTTCATGTTATGGGGGGCTTATGCGCAGAAAAAAGGGCGACACATTGATCGTCAAAAGCACTATCTATTAGAAAGTGTTCATCCTTCGCCTTTGTCTGCGTATCGTGGTTTTTTAGGTTGCCAACATTTCTCGAAAGCAAATGCCTATTTGGAGAAGCTTGGCAAAGAATCAATAAAATGGGAGTTAAGCCCTATTGAACGCTGTACTGAGCTAAAAGAAAACGAGCAGATAATGCTTCCGCTTTGAAAAAATAGCGTCTATTAACTTAATAGGACGCCATTTTTATATAAAGATATTTTATTTTGTGGCTTCTAGTGAATACGGCAGTGGGAGTATTGAAATATCTTTACCATCTAACAAGAAGTGTTCTGTTTCACTTGGATCAATATTTAAGATGACCAGTGCTAACTCTCCACCTTGTATACTTTCAACAGAGAAGACATGGCCAATGTTTTTGCCTTGATCGTCCATAAGCTCTTTTGTCGTATCAAGGTTGTCCTTCCATTGAAACAGAGCTAACTGCTTTTTAGACTTTCCACGATATTGCATACGAGCCACAATCTCTTGCCCTGTATAACAACCCTTGGTAAAGCTAATTCCTCCTGTGCGCTGCATGTTTAGCCATTGAGGTAAGACAGTTTCGCTCTGTTCCTGAGTAATAATAGGGCGAGCAGCTAAAGCTGATAGTGCGACTAGCTCCTGGTTTTCTTCTTTAATGGAAGGGTCTTCAACATTACAGATTAGCCATTGAGTTTCCACTGGATAATGACTCAAGGTCATAGAAATCGTTTTGTTTTCAACGGTGATGGGTAGTGTTTCTGATAATTTTTCTGGAGTTGTTTCAATGCTGTTTAGCCTAGTGCGAGCATAAACATGGAAAGCGTCGTTATCATTGACTAATTCTGTTTTAAAAAATACGGCATACTTTTTTAAGTGAAGTAATGTAGTTTCAACTAAATCTCTAGCCATCAGCAGGAGGATGTCATTGTCTTTCTGTACAACATAAAAACTCGTAATAATACGACCTTTAATGCTGCATATAGCACCATATAAAGCATGATTAGGAGACAGTTTATTTACGTTACATGTAACTTGACCTTGTAACAGTTTTTTTGAATCTAGGCCAGTGATCCGTAAAACACCAATGTCTTTGAGTCTTGCAGTGGCTGTTTTATCCCGTAATGGCGAAGTTAAAGTGTCGTAAGATAAAGTCATAAAATCATTTCCATAAAAGTCGCAGTTGAGCCGTGTAAGTAACTTATCAATAAGAGCTATTTCAAGGTTTTCAATGGTAATGAAATAATGATTTTTTTATGCCATGGCTTCCGCAAACTGTGCTTTTATTTCAAGCAACTTTGGTAGTTCTTGACGAAGTAATGGGGTAAGCTCTGGATCAAAATGTTTTCCACTTTGCTCCATAATGTAATCTAGTGCATCGTCGATTGACCAAGCTTTTTTATAAGGACGTTCACTAGTTAGGGCGTCAAAGACATCGGCTAATGCGACGATACGACCTTCTATGGGAATCTCTTCACCCGCTAGACCATTAGGATACCCACTGCCGTCCCATTTTTCATGGTGTGTCATTGTGACAGATTGAGCCAGTTCAATAAGATAAGAACTAGGGTTGGATAAAATCTCACCACCTATTTGTACGTGAGTTTTCATTATCTCGTATTCATCGGTAGTTAACTTACCGGGTTTTAATAAAATATTGTCTGCGATACCTATTTTTCCAATGTCATGCATAGGAGCAGCCATCATTAGATCGTTTGCTGATTCCTCACAGAAACCACGAGCTAACGCTATGATTTTCGAGTAGCGACTCATGCGCTGTACGTGCATACCTGTTTCATTGTCTTTGTATTCCGCAGCCCGACCTAATCTTTGTATTAGATCTATATGGGTTGCGACAAGCTCATCAGCTTTGATTAAAGATAAATGGGTTTTGACTCTTGCTAAAACAATGGCAGGAATAATAGGTTTTACAATGTAATCAACAGCACCAAGCTCAAAACCTTTCTCTTCATCTGCGCTGTCTTTGAGTGCTGTGACAAAAATGACAGGAATATGCGCAGTTTTAGGATCGTTTTTTAGCTGCTCGCAAACCTCTAAGCCGGTCATTTCTGGCATCATCACATCAAGAAGAATGATATCAACGGTTTCTTTTTTAACTAGATTTAATGCATCTTGACCAGAACGAGCGAAAGATAAGCGATAATGGTCCTGTAGTACTTGGCGAAGGACTCTTAAATTTGTTGGTTCATCATCAACCAATAGAATACGAGGTGCCTTTCTGCTTCCGATTCTCATTCACCTGCCTCCTGTAATATTTGTTCTTTTAAAGAAGTGAGGGCGTTTATAGCATTAGTAAATTCGAAGTTGATAATTGAATTGCTTGCCTCAATGGCTTGTCTTTTCATATGTTGTGATACGTTTTCGATAAATAAGTTAATTTTAGTTTCATCTATCTCCCCTAAATTTGCCGAATGAATGAGCTCATCAAGCAAAGATAGAAGTTCATTTATATGCAACTTTATTTGATAGCTGTTTCCTGATTTAGTCTCATTTTTCTTGAGTTGTGAAGTTAAGCTTTTTAATTCTTCAATAAACTTAGTAAAAAGGTCAGATAAATATTCAATGTTTTGTTGACATTTTTCATGCTTTTGCGAAGTCGCTGAGCATTCTATTTTAGCCATTAAGTTAGAAATCGGTAGCATAGCTAAATTACCAGCGGTTCCTTTTACTGTATGAGATAGAGTTTTTAATTCATGGTATTTTTGAGTTGATAAGTAGTCCGATAATGTACTTACTAAATGGCTGTATTGGTGAGCGAATTTATCTAACTCAGTTAAATAAACCGACATGTCATTCCACAGTGATAAACCTTTTTCTAGATTTATTTGGTCATTTTTACTTTTGGCTACTTCGTAGTTTGCGGTTTCTTTCTCGATCAGAGTAGGGGACTCATCCAATACTCTTGCCATTTCTTCAACCAATGAATGAAAGTCTATTGGTTTATTGGCAAAACCATCCATGCCTGCATGTTCTGCTTCTAATTTATCTTCCAATAGAACGTTTGCAGTTAGGGCAATAATAGGTGTGCGATCAAGCTTATGCTCTGCTTCGTAGCTACGGATCACCTGTGTAGCAGTTAAACCATCCATATTGGGCATTTGAATGTCCATTAGGATAATATCTGGCTGGATAGACTTGAATTGTTTGACTGCCTCTAAACCGTCTTTTGCCAAGAATATGCCGTGATTCTGACGTTTTAATAATAAGGTTAATAGCGTTAGGTTTTGCTCAACATCATCCGCTAAAAGGATTTTTTTAGGCGTAATAACCGCTTGTTGAGTTAATTTTTTTTCGATAGGAAGCTCAGACTCTTTAAGAGGAAGGTCAAAGTAGAAGCAACTTCCTTGTCCAAGTTTACTGGTCACATTAATTTCACCGCCCATTAGATCAACAAGCTGTTTAGATATGCTTGTTCCTAGTCCTGTGCCACCAAATCGTCTACTCATCGAAGCGTCAGCTTGAGTAAATGGGTCAAAAATACTCTTTAATCTCTCTTCTGGAATTCCAATGCCTGAATCTTGAATAGAGAAACGGACGTTATCATCTTCTTTAGAAACTGTAAGAGTGACGCTACCTATTTCTGTGAACTTTATAGCATTACCTAATAGGTTCATAAGAACTTGGCGAATTCGATCTTCTGCGCCATGGTAGGCAATGGCCACATCTGGATCAATATCAAAATGTAATTCTAACCCTTTACTTCTAGCTTGCAGCCATAGTGTCGATATGACCGTATCAACAGTATTAGCAAGCACAAAATTCTGCATATCCAGTTCAAGTTTGTTTTTATCTAGCTTAGCACTATCTAGTATGTCATTAAGTAGATGTAATAATGAGCGTGATGATTTGCTTATGGTGATCAGGTGTTTTTTATTTTCTGCTGACGTATCGGATTCTAATAGAATATCTGAGAACCCTATGATTGCATTCATTGGAGTTCGTATTTCATGGCTCATATTAGCTAGAAATAAAGCTTTGCTTTCTGCAGAGGCTTCCGCTTTGACTTTTGCTTGCCGTAGTTCATTCTCTATTTCTATACGTTGCGAAATATCTAAAATGACACCATCAATCCATTCTGGAATACCATCCTCATTATGAATGACAGATCCATTTTCAATTACCCAAACAAAATGGCCTTCTTTGTGTTTTAAACGATATTCTATTTTGTAGGTTTTGTGCTCTTGAGCAGATTCTTTAATAGTATTGGAAACTCTATCATCGTCATCTGGGTGGATCAGTTTAGCAAGGGCAACAGTTCTGCTATAAAAATCAGTAGCTTGCCATCCTGTTATGTCGTAAATTGCATCACTGACAAAAATCTCCGTCCAACTTTTATCCATTAGACAGCGAAAAGAAGCACCAGGAATATTTTTAATTAAAGAGCTGTACTGTTTTTCACTGTTTCTGATGGTTTCTTCCATCTGTTTTCTAGCTGAAATGTCACTGATGAATGCGACAAAAAGCGTTTCACTGTCAATAATATCAACTCGACCAACCCCTATTCTGATTGGAAAAAGACGGCCATTTTTATTTGTTGCATAAATTTCACGTTCTGTTCCAGATATGCTTTTTTTGCCAGTCGTTCGATACTGTAATAAAAAATCATGGAATTCATCACTGTATTTTTTGGGGAACAATATGTCAAAAGATCGACCAATAATGTCTGTTTCTTGCCACCCAAATAAGTGCACCGCAGCTTTGTTAAATTCTTTTACTATGCCGTTACCATCAATAGTGATTATTCCATCAATAGCCGTATCTAGTGTCGTTTTTAAACGGACTTCACTTGCTGTTTTTTCAAGTAAAAGCTGACGGTAACGTAGTTGAGACGCAATATTTGCAGCTAGGATAGAAAGTAGTAGCGTTATAACAGCAACGACAAGTGAAAGGTAGTTGGTGGATGTGTCTGATATATGGTTCATATGTGACATGCTTAGATGATCTGGCGCTATGTATCTTGCGCCTGACATTCCAGCATAATGCATGCCTGATATAGCTGTTCCCATAATTCCGGCGCTAATTGCACTTACCCATTTAGGGTTCATCTTAGGCCATATTCTTATCACATAATAATGTGTGGATAGTGCAACGAAAGCGAGAACCACTGCAATAACGAGAGAGAAGCTAAACCAAGTAGGGTCGTATTTTAATTCAACGTCCATAATCATGGCAGCCATACCTATATAGTGCATAGCACCAATACCGAGGCCTACAAGGACACCATTGATCAATAATTGCCAAATGGTGAGCCTTGGTTGAATTAGTTTTTTCAAAGTCACATATGACGCAGGGACACTTGGGATAATAGATAGCGCGGTAAGTAATGGATCATATGCGATAGGGTGGCCCATATTAAAAGCCAGCATACCAACAAAGTGCATACTCCAAATACCTCCAGCCATGATGAAAGAGCCAGATATTAGCGCAATGTTTTTGTATTTTTGAACGACGATATGCTTAGCGATAGAAGCGAAATGGAGTGCAAAAAAAGACGCTACGGCTGCAAGAGTAATAGAAAGTACAACTAGAAAATAGTTGTAGTCACCCATAACTAAAGTGTTGTCATTCGTTGAGTTGATAAAAAAATCATTAAGCCATTGCATTCAGTTTTTTATTGCCTTGTTGTAGATAAGTTAATAAAAGAAACTTATCTGTAAAAATTGGAAACGCATAAAAATATACTTGTGCGTTTTAATATGACCTTCTTAGTCATATATCTAACCATTTTTATTTGTTAATAATACAAAAAAGGCGAAACAGTGGAATTTCATTGATTTTTTTGTCTATTACTTCAAATATTTAAATTAAGTTGTATGTAAGCATAGGATGCCATACTCAGCCAAAAAACGAATGTCATATTTTCAACTAAATGAGTAAAGAAATGTATTTAGGTCTTGATTTAGGAACTTCTGGGTTAAAAGGCGTCATTATCGACGACAAAGGCAGCGTGTTGGCACAAGAATATGTTTATTTAAGTGTAAACAGTCCTTATGTCACTTGGTCAGAACAAGACCCCTTAGCTTGGTGGCAAGCTTGTATTGATGTTATTCAACAACTGCATCAACGTTTAGATTTAAGTAAATTAAAAGCGATAGGGTTATCAGGGCAAATGCATGGCGCGACTTTATTAGATGCTCAAGGTAACGTGCTTCGTCCTTGTATCTTATGGAACGATGGACGTAGTCAAGAGCAGTGCCAGAATTTAATGAAAGAATGCCCTGAATTTATAACAAGATCTGGAAACCTTGTTATGCCAGGCTTTACCGCCCCCAAAATTCGTTGGATAAAAGAAAACGAACCTGAGGTTTTTGAAAAGCTCGCATTTGTGTTGTTACCTAAAGATTATTTGGTATATCGATTAACTGGCTTTATGTCGTCTGACTGCTCTGACGCAGCTGGAACATTATGGTTGAATCCAGAGACTCGGCAATGGGATGATGTGTTATTGGCTGCAACAGGCTTAACGCAAGCGAACATGCCTAAAGTGCATGAAGGCTGTGATCTTGTTGGCGTTCTTTCAGAAGAATCTGCGCAAGCACTTAACCTTTCTGAGTTACCTGTTGTGGCTGGTGGTGGTGACAATGCTGCAGGAGCCGTAGGTATGGGGGTAACAAATGCTGGGCAAGGGTTCGTGTCACTAGGAACATCAGGTGTTTATTTCACGGTAAGCGAATCCCACAAAACCAACTCTGAAAATACAGTGCATGCATTTTGCCATGCTTTACCTAGTCGTTGGCACCAAATGGGAGTTACTTTAAGTGGAGGGAACTCTTTAGCTTGATTTGCAAAGTTAGTTGATAAAACTGTCCCTGAATTATTAGATGCATTAGAAGAGTCCGAGCTCCAGCGGACTAACGTTTTGTTCTTACCTTACCTTAATGGTGAACGCACGCCACACAATAACCCTTTAGCGAACGGACAATTTGTTGGTTTAACCAATGTCACAGATCTTAATGCCATGACATTAGCTGTATTGGAGGGGGTTGCCTTTTCTCTATTAGATTGTCAAAACGCATTAGCAACCGCTGGTAGTGATGTGGAGGAGCTTTCTTTAATTGGTGGAGGTGCGCGTTCGGCTATGTGGCGTCAAATAATAGCTAACGTGCTAGATAAAAGCCTGATTTATCGTGATGGTGGGGATATCGGCCCTGGTCTAGGTGCTGCACGTTTAGCTTTATTAGGTGATAAGCTGAGTCAGGGGGGAACATTGATAACTGAGTATTGCACCATGCCGGATGTGTTAGCTTCACATGACCCTGATGAAAAAATGAAATCTTATTATCAACGTAAGTATGAAGTTTATCAGTCTCTTTATAGAGCGACACAATCTTTAAATGAGGCATTGTCTAATTTATCTTGATTCTGTTTTCAATCTACTGCTATGAAAATAGAAAATGCCGCTAGCAATATAATTGTTAGTGGCATTTTTTGTGAATTATCTATTAAGTTTGGCCGCCTCTATTTACTTTCAGCAACATTACTTAGTGATGGGGTTGCATAGTACCTTGAATATGAATACTGCTTTGCGAGCGAAAATCTCTTGGTGTTACACCTTTTAGTTCATGGAATCTACGATTGAAATTAGCGACATTATTAAAACCAACTTGAAAACAAATAGTCGCGATTTGTTGATCTGTTTCCGTTAGAAGATTACAAGCACGACTAATTCGAACACGATTAACAAACTCAATAAAGCGATTACCAGTGGCCTTTTTGAAAAAACGTGAAAAATGACTGTCTGACATTCCAATCAAACCTGCCACACTGGAAAGTGTAATGTCTTGATTATAATTTTGAGTGACATAATCAACAACTGTGTTTATTTTTCGTTGTAGAGTTTCGTTAGATTTTAAATCAATTTGAACGGTTGAGAGTAAACGATAATCGGATGTTTTTGCCAATTTTTGAAGTAATGGAAGTGCAACGATTAATCTTGATAGGCCACTAGAGTCTCTTATTTTTTGGAATATTTCGATTAAATATTCTTGGTCAAAATCAAAGAATTCAATACCTGATTTTGCTTTTGCAAGCATTGGTAGTATTTCTGCCAGTTCTGGAATGATTTTCATACCGTTGGAAAAAGACTCGTGATCAAAACGGATGAGCATGTCTCTTACTTCAACACCTTCTTGATCATTTTGGCATATCCAATTATGAGGGAGCCTCGGTCCCGTTAAAATAAGTTGGCCAGGAGAATAGTTGCCAATAAAATCGCCTACGAATACCTTGCCTGATGTTGCGACAATAAAATGAAGTTCATAGTCATCATGTGCATGCCAACGGATCAATTCACATGGATAACCATGTTCTTGATATCGAATGGTTTCATTATCATCGACAAGTTCATATTCTGGGGTCAAGCGTTTAGCTGTATTGGTCATAGTACTTTCTCGCATTAGTAGATAAAAAGTATAGGCATTGTTTCATTGCCTATTTTTACCTTGTCGCTTATTTTCTTATAATTTAGAAAAATAAGCCCAAGAAATAAATGCGAAGTCACAATATATTTCTTGGGCTTATTGCAACTACCTAAGCGTATTTTTCCATACTAGTATGAATGGCTTGGGTGAGTTGTGTAACGAATTCAGGGAACTCGGTAGGAACGCTTCCCCATAAAAAACTGTCTGTTACAAAGGTATGAATACCTTTTTCATCATTACTGAAAGCAGACACTTCGATTTTACTTGGCTCATGATACTGAGTTTTTAGTTTACCTTGATTCGTCAACTGAATAAAAGTGAACCAACTGGCAATACCCTGAATGGTTTTGCTTGGAGTCCGTCCTTTACGATAGGTACCTTCCAGAGTTGGAAAAACAAAGATCGGAAATTTTGCGTAACCATCGCTGCAAATTCGTTCAACTGTGTCGCCAATATTAGCGTTGCTAAAGCGTTTCGCAATAATCTCTAAGTAGGCAGGTAAATCAACTACAGAATCTCCAATAGCAGGAATTGAATCCTGCTGAATGAAGTCTTTGAAGTACTGGTGTAATTCATCATCACGCATTGCTTCATCAAAATAAGTCAGGCCTTTTAGTGCAGCTTGATAAGTAACACAAGTATGACCCGCATTCAAAATACGAATCTTGGCTTCCTCAAAAGGTACGACATCGTTAACAAACTGAACACCAACGAGATCAAGTGACGGTTTCTTACCAGCGAAATTGTCTTCGACAACCCACTGAATAAAATCTTCACCCATAACAGTCATTTGGTCATCAACACCAAAACGAGACTGAACATCATCCACATGCTGTTGGCTTGGCTTTGGTGTAATACGGTCTACCATAGAACAAGGGAAAGAGGTGTTTTGCTTGACCCAGTTAGCCAATTTAATGTCTTTCTTTGCTTCTAGAAACTGCATTAAGCCTGCTTCTAGCAATTCACCGTTATGGCGAAGGTTGTCACAGCATAAAAGCGTAATTTTTGCTTTTGATGTTTCGCTACGCTTTTTTAAACCAGCGTATAAGAATGCATAAAGTGTGTTTCTCGCACCTTCTATGTCCGCTTTGATAGCCGGATGATCAAGCATCAATTTGCGGTTTTCATCAAGATAATAGCCACCTTCGGTCACCGTTGATGTAACAAGCTGGATGTTGGCATCAGCAAGTGCCGAGTCAACATCATCAGGCGCTTGCGCACCGTCAATTTGTTTAACAATTGAACGAATATGTTCGTAATTTGTTGCGCCATCTGCAGCCATGGTTTTTAAAACATATTCACCATTTTGCTCAACGAAACGAGAGAATGTCTGGCTGTCTTGTGGTCGAATATTAACGCCGATGATTCCCCAATTCTGCTCACTTTTATTTGCTAGTAGTCGATCAAAATACACAGCTTGATGAGCACGATGGAATGCACCGACGCCTAAATGGACGACTCCAGCTCGGATGCTTTCTTTCTGATATTCTTGAGCAGAAAGTTGATCCATGTTTTTGGAAGCTTGTAGGTGGTTTGCCATATTATGCTTCCTCAGGAATAACAGAAATCACACGATCATTCTCGTTAAACAAAATGATTTCCTGAACATCTACTTGAATGCTAACGTCTTGACCGTCTTTTAATTCACTACGAGCCGGCGCTTTAACTATGATCGTTTGGTCGTTGTTAAGTTGAATATGCGCGTAAGCTTCAGAGCCTAAATGTTCAACTAATTCAATACGGCCTTGAATATCGCCACCTTGTTCAACCAGCGTCATGTGCTCTGGGCGAATACCAACTATAGTGGAGGCAGACAATGGTTCTTTAAGACGGTTTGCTGGGAAGTTAATCTGATTACCCAGTAAATCAATTATTAGATTGTTATCTTGAAGAGTTGCTTTGTTTGCTGGGATTAGGTTCATTTTTGGCGTACCAATGAACTCGGCAACAAAGCGACTGTTTGGTTTGCGGTACAGTTCGAGTGGCGTGCCAACTTGTTCTATTTGACCCGCGTTCAATATAACAACTCGATCCGCTAGTGTCATTGCTTCAACTTGGTCATGCGTAACGTAAATCATGGTTGTGCCAAGTTTCTTATGAAGACGAGCAAGTTCCAAACGCATCTGAACACGAAGTGCTGCATCAAGGTTAGATAAAGGCTCATCGAACAAGAAAACTTTAGGTTGACGGACGATTGCTCGACCAATGGCAACACGTTGGCGTTGACCACCGGAAAGTTCTTTTGGCTTACGATCTAGTAATGGATCTAGCTGTAATGATGCAGAAACAGAACGTACTTTTTCTTGAATCTCTGCATCTGGAATTTTGGCAAGACGAAGGGCAAATGAAAGATTATCTGCTACTGTCATGTGCGGATATAAGGCATAGGATTGGAATACCATTGCCAAATCACGCTTTGAAGACGCCAGTTCAGTAATGTCTCGACCATCTAGGTTGATACTGCCACCACTGCTTGATTCAAGACCAGCAATAGTTCGTAGAAGTGTTGATTTACCACAACCAGAAGGCCCGACAAACACAACGAATTCACCTTCGGTAATCGTTAAGTTAATGCCGCGAAGAGCGTGGTAGCTATCATAATGTTTTTGTAAATCAGTAATTGCTAAGTAAGACATAAGAAAACTTCCTAATAATTATTTTACGGCGCCGAATGTAAGGCCTTGAACTAATTGTTTTTGACAGAACCAACCAAAGATAACGATTGGAGCACAGGCTAGTGTTGAGGCGGCAGATAGTTTTGCCCAGAACAAGCCTTCAGGGCTTGAGTATGAGGCAATCATGGCTGTCAACGGCGCGGCTTCCGATGCGGTTAGGTTAAGGGACCAAAACGCTTCGTTCCAACAAAGAACGATAGACAATAAAGCGGTTGAAGAAATCGCACCAACAGACAATGGAAGAACAACTTTAACCACTTCATCCCAAGGTGTTGCACCATCCATTCGAGCGGCTTCTAAGATTTCTTTTGGTAAATCTTTAAAGTAAGAGAACAGCATCCAGACAATGATTGGCAAATTCATTAATGTGAAAATGATGATCAAAGCAGTACGTGAGTCTAATAATCCATAATCACGACATAAGATGTAAATCGGTACTAATACACCCACTGCTGGCAGCATTTTAGTTGAGAGCATCCAAAGCAAAATGTCTTTGGTGCGCTTACTAGGAAAAAATGCCATTGAGTAGGCTGCTGGAATCGCAATGATTAATGCAATTAGTGTCGAGCCAAACGAAGTAATTACCGAGTTTAATGCATGGTGAATATAGTCACTTCGTTCTTGAACAACTCGGAAGTTTTCCAATGTTGGCTCAAAGAAAAGCGAAGGCGGTACGGAAATCGCCTGTAATTCCGTTTTAAAGGATGTGATAAACATCCAGAAAATTGGGAAAAATAGCACCAATGCAATGGTCCATGCGAACAGACCTGTTATAAAGGTTTTGAATTTGCGTTGTTGATTAAGAGTCATCGTATTTACCTCAGACCGTTAGGTTTTTGCCAACGGCACGAATTAAGAAAAAGGCAACGATATTTGCAAGCAATACTGCAAACAAACCACCAGCGGAAGCGACACCAACATCATATTGGAGAAGTGCCTGGTTATAGATTAGGTATGCCAAGTTTGTACTGTCATAGCCTGGACCGCCGCCAGTAGAAACGAAAATTTCGGCAAAAACAGCTAATAGGAATATGGTTTCGATCATCACAACAACCGCAATAGGACGTGCTAAATGAGGAATTGTTAGATAACGGAAAATATGCAAGCCAGTCGCGCCATCCATCTGTGCGGCTTCTTTTTGTTCTGTATCTTGAGACTGCAATGCCGTCACAAATACAAGAATCGCAAAAGGAAGCCATTGCCAACTGACCATGATGATAATGGACACCAGAGGATAAGAAGATAGCCAATCAATGGGTTCAAAGCCCAGGGACTGTGATATCCAAGCAAAGATGCCGTAAACTGGATTCATCATCATGTTTTTCCAGATCAAAGCATTGACCGTTGGCATAATAAAGAAAGGTGATATAAGCAATACGCGAACAATACCTTGACCGAAGAAAGGTTTATCAATCAACGCAGATAATATGACACCTAAAACAACGGTGATGATTAAGACCGAGAGTAGCAGTATTAATGTGTTGGCCACAGCAGGAATAAAGCCAGGGTCAGTAATGAAAAATTCAAAATTCATTAAGCCAACGAAATTATTCTGACCTGGATACAATAAGTTAAAACGTATTGTAGAAAAGTAAATGGTCATGGATAGAGGAATAATCATCCAAACCAAAAGCATGATGACTGATGGCGCCATTAATAAGCGAGTGATTGAGCGCTTCATGGTGTGTTTCTCTTATTATGAGCGGGAGTGTTTGCCTAAAAAGGTAGGATAAGTCAAAGTGGGAATAGGGCTTTGGCCCTATTCCCTTATCAATGCCGGTTAGTAGTAACCAGCTTGACGCATTTGACGATCTGCTGAAGTATTTGCAGATTTCAGGGCTTGTTCTACTGTCATAGAACCAGATAGAGCACCTGAAACCATTTGTCCTGCAGTAGTACCAATTGCTTGGAACTCAGGAATGGCAGCGAATTGAACACCAACATAAGGAGATGGTTTCAACGTGCTGTCAGTTGGATCAGCTGAATTGATGGCTTTCAATTCTGCTTCTGCAAACACAGCGGCTTTTTGGAACTTAGGATTAGCATAAGTGCTAGCGCGTGTACCTGTTGGTACGGCAGCCCAACCATTTGTTTTACCCACTAGTTGGATATACTCTTTAGATGTAGCCCAACGAACAAAGGTTTGTGCTGCTTCGGCTTTTTTAGTCGCAGCGGGAATTGCTAGAGACCAAGACCAAAGCCAGTTAGCGCCTTTATCTGTTACGCTGATAGGAGATTGTGCGAAACCTACTTGGTCAGCCACTTTACTTTGAGATGGGTCTGTTACGAAGGACGCAGCGATTGTTGCATCAATCCACATACCACATTTGCCTTCATTGAATAACGCTAAACTTTCGTTGAAGCTGTTGCTGCTTGAGCCTGGAGGACCATATTTGTTCAAGAGGTCAACATAGAAGGTAACCGCTTGCTTCCATTCTTTTGACTCCAATTGAGGTTTCCAGTCTTCATCGAACCAACGAGCGCCAAATGAGTTAGCAATCGTCGTCACAAGTGCCATGTTGTCACCCCAACCAGCTTTACCGCGTAAACAAATACCGTAAACGCCTTCACTTGGGTTGTGTACAGCTGCAGCAACATCACGAATGTGTTCCCAGCTATCACGATCACTTATTGTCATGCCAGCATTTTTCACTAGGTCTTTTCTATACATAACCATTGAGCTTTCGCCGTAGAAGGGGGCGCCGTATAAAGTTCCTTCATGAGATAAACCTTGACGAATAGATGGCAGGATGTCTTTTGCGTCATATGAACCGCTTACATCGATTGGTGTTAACCAACCACGATCACCCCAAATAGGTGCTTCGTACATACCAATTGTCATTACGTCATAAAGTCCACTTTTGTTGGCGATATCCTGAGTAACGTTTTGACGCAATATGCCTTCCTCCAAAGTAACCCATTTCACTTTGATATCAGGGTTAGCTTTTTCAAACTCCGGAGTAAGTTTTTGCATTTCGATCATGTGACCGTTGTTTACGGTAGCCACAGTGATTTGAGTTTCTGCGAGAGCGCTGGCAGCTGACATTGCAGCACTGATAGATACTGCACAAGCGAGCGTTGTTTTGGTAAGGTTTTTCATAGGTTTTCCCCAGTTTGGAGTTTCTTTGTTTTTATATAATTAGACCTAATGCTTGATAATGGATCATCAAGTGGATCTTAATATAGGTCATCTTATAATTGACCTGTTAATACATAAATTGCCAATATCTGTACTATTTTGTTTCATTTATGGATTAAAGGTTAAAATAGAGTCAATATAATATTCTTTTGGCTCTGTTTTTTAGGGCTTATCTCTTTGTATAGTAAGGATTTGTCTGATAGAGGTCAGTTAACTATAGTAAGTGTTTTCGTTTTTTTGTTAATAAATTAGATATAATAAAAACATTCTATCTAAAGGGTGATTTCATGAGTGAAACAGCAGAATCATTAAGTTTTAAGCGTTTAAAGTGGCACTGTCGTCGTGGCATGCTGGAGTTGGATCTTCTTTTAGAGCCATTTCTAGATGAGGTTTTTTTAACCTTAGATGAAGAGGATAAAGCCCGTTTTTATAAGTTAATTGAAAGTGAAGATCAGGATCTTTTTCTTTGGTTTATGCAAACAGAAGTACCACAAGATCCAGACCTTGCGCGAATTGTTGATATCATTGTAAATCGTGTACAGCCAGAAAATCGTCGAGCTTAAAGGCTCTTTAATTGGTGTTTTTTTATGGTGGATTGTTGCTGTGCTATGTGCAGGTTTACTCCAGCTTTATTGGATGCCCGTGGTTTGGCGAGCATCCATTCTCTCTATGATGGGACTTATCGGCGTATTTTTGCTTTTTCGTGTTATATATCAAGATGCTAAGCTAAAAATTAGTATTGATAATCAAGGTGCTTTTTTATTTAAAAAGGAACGTTATATAGGGTTAAAATTTGTTCGGGTAAATAGTATTCAATTGATTGCTAAGGTGCATCGAGAGAACAAGCTATTAGATTTGATATGGCCTGCGTATCAAGTGGTTTATCGAGACAGTGTTAGCTGTGATGATTATCAGATGTTACGTTCTTTTGCAGCGCAACAAATTTTGTTACACCGTAGTGAAGCAGCCAAGAAACGTTATAATTGATTAGGGTGTTAGATCGTTATTCTGTTCTTTCTGGCGTTAATATCGTTGGTGTACTGTTTTTCTGTTTTTCTGGATAATCCAACGTAAAATGCAATCCACGACTCTCTTTTCTAGACATGGCCGAGCGTATAATTAAATCCGCGACCATGGCAAGATTACGTAATTCGAGCAAATCATTAGACACTTTGTAGTTGGTGTAGAACTCTTGAATTTCGGAAAGTAATAAATCTACTCTGTGCTTCGCTCGTAAAAGTCGCTTATCTGTCCTGACAATACCAACATAATCCCACATGAAACGTCTTAGTTCTTGCCAGTTGTGTGTAATAACAACATCCTCATCAGAGTTAGTTACCTTACTTTCATCCCAATCAGGAATGTTAACTCGGCTTACATCTTGGTGTTTTTCTAATATATCCCGAGCTGCTGAACGAGCGAATACAATACACTCTAATAAAGAGTTGCTCGCAAGACGATTAGCTCCATGCAATCCTGTATAAGCGGTTTCACCAATGGCATAAAGGTTTTCAATGTCTGTTGCACTATGTTGGTTTACCACAACACCACCACAAGTGTAATGAGCAGCTGGTACGACAGGGATTGGTCCCTTCGTCATGTCGTGACCATATTCTAAACAGCGTTTATAGATGGTTGGAAAGTGTTCTTTGATGAAACCTTCGTCTTTATGGGAAATGTCTAAGAGCACATGATGTATACCCAATCTCTTCATTTCATGGTCAATAGCTCTAGCGACAATATCACGAGGTGCTAATTCGGCACGTTTATCGAACTTAGACATGAATTGAGAACCATCAGGTAACAACAGTTTGCCGCCTTCTCCGCGAACTGCTTCAGAGATTAAGAAGGTTTTAGCTTTTGCGTCGTACAAACAGGTGGGGTGGAACTGATTGAATTCCATATTGGCAACTCGACAACCTGCTCGCCAAGCCATAGCAATACCGTCACCAGATGCTGTATCAGGGTTGCTCGTATACAGGTAAACCTTGCTGCTGCCACCGCAAGCTAAAGACACAAAGCCGCCATGGAATACTTCTATGACGTCATCGTCTAAGTTAAGTGCATAAACGCCAACGGCACGATTCGGTCCGTCGAGACCAAGTTTTTTCGTTGTCACTATGTCTATGGCAACACGATCTGGGAAAAATTCGATGTTAGGGTGATTTGTTGCATTTTTGATAAGTGTTTTTGAAATTGCCAATCCTGTAGCGTCAGCACTGTGAATAATGCGTCTATGACTATGTCCACCTTCTTTTGTTAAGTGGTACTCTTCACTTTCGCCATAACGGGTAAAAGGTACGCCTTCAGAAATAAGCCAATCAATGCTTTCTTTAGAGTGCTCTACTGTAAAACGAATAGCTTCAGGGTCGCCAAGTTCTACACCTGCATCTATGGTGTCGTTAATATGAGAGTCAATGGTGTCTTTATCTGATAGTACCGCCGCCACACCGCCTTGAGCATATAAAGTGGAGCCTTCACGTATGTCGGCTTTCGTTAGAATTGCCACGCGATGATGATTTGCTAGCTCAAGAGCAAGCGTTAAACCTGCTGCTCCAGCGCCAATAATGACGATGTCGTGTTGATAATGTCGACTCATTGTATTGATCTAATTAGTGACTGAAGGATGAATGTTACTATTGTTGTTGATAAATAGTGAATACTTTATGGTGGAGTATTTCGAATATTCGCCGTATTTCTTCTTAGAATAAGGCATAATTTCTCTAAATTAATGATTTGGTAGCATGGTGTGGGAACTCGCCAGGTTGATTGTTGTCTTCTCTTGTAAGAAACAAGGGCACAGATAATTAAGGTTTTAGTATGAGGTGCCTATGCAACCCGAAACGTCTTCTGATCAGGCGTTAGTTGAAAAAGTGCAGCAGGGTGACAAACGGGCTTTTGATCTGTTGGTCGTCAAATATCAGTATAAGGTCATCGGATTAATTGGGCGTTATGTTCAAGATAGAAGTGAAGCGTTAGATGTGGCGCAAGAAAGTTTTATCAAAGCATATCGTGCGATAGGTAGCTTTCGTGGAGAAAGTGCTTTTTATACCTGGCTCTATCGTATTGCTGTTAATACAGCCAAAAATTACTTAGTTAGTCGTTCACGCCGGCCACCAGAGTCTGATGTTGAACTTGATAATGAAGATGTTTTTAGCCTGTATGAGTCTTTGACTGACATTGCAACACCTGAAGCAAAGTTAAACAGTGACCGGCTTGAAGAGGCGATTAATCAGGCAATCAAGAGTTTGCCTGAAGAGTTACGAAGTGCATTAACTTTACGTGAATTTGATGGCTTAAGTTACGAAGATATTTCTTTAATTATGGACTGTCCTGTTGGGACAGTTAGGTCGCGAATTTTTCGAGCTCGAGAAGCGATAGAAAAGCAAATACATCCGTTAATGGATGCAGGAGAGTAATCATGGCTGCTTTAAACGATCATCCCCTAGATAAACGTTCTAGTTTATCCGCGATGTTTGATGGCGAAGCGACTGATAAAGATGTGGAATGTTTATTAAACGCGGATAGTGGCGAGCTTAGTCGTCAGTTAGAAAGCTTTCACTTAATACAGCAAACACTACATAAAGATTCAAAAGTAGCGGTAGGGCTTGAAGACAGTTTGCTCTTGAGTATCCGTGCACAAATTGACGCGGAAGATCTAGTTGCTGAAAATTCTGAGGCTGATAAGAAGCTTATTCCTTTTGCTTTACAGTCTGAAAAAGCGAATGTGAAGGCATCTAAATCTGCTTGGAAAGTAATGTTTTCCAGTGTAGCTGTCGCTGCGAGTGTTACTTTTATTGTGATTTTCGGTGGTGGCGAATTATTAACATCAGACACTGAAAAGCTTAATTTAACTGCAGAAATTCAGCCTTTCGTTAAAAACAATACGGTTACATCATTAGCAGAATTAAATAAAGATGGGCTGCAGGTAGATAATATTCGATTGCAAAATTACCTACGTCAGCATGCTGAACAAGCATCAATGACTGTAGGTCAAGGCATGATACCTATGGCCCGTGTCGTTAGTTATCCAGTGAAAGAGTAGTTTATGGCATTGTTCTTACCGTTACGCATTTTTGTTGTTGCATTAAGTTTTGTTATTGCTGGAAACGCTGCAGCAAGTAGCTCTACGTCAGAAGCACTGCAATTACTGCGTAATATGACTCAATCATTTTCTACTTTAAGTTATGACGGCGTGTTTGTTCATTCTGAATCAATGCATATGAACAGCATGCGAGTTCGTCGTGATTCAATGGGTGGTATTGAGTATGAAAGCCTGGTGGATTTGGACGGCGATAAAATTGAAGTGTTGCGTATAGACGATAAAATTATTTGCGTTTATCCCAATGAGTTAGTGGCCAATATGCAAGCGCCATTGAAACCACCTTTTAAGCGATTCAAAGAGGTTGAAAGCGATCGCTTGATGAAGGGGTATGAAATGCAGGTTGATTCACACGGAAGTCGTATCGCAGGACGTGACGCAACGGTGATAAGACTTATTCCAAAAGATGTTTATCGTTATGGACATGAATTTTGGTTAGATAAAAAAATCACTTTTTGTTGAAACATGACATGATTCAAACGGATGGGAAGTTGCTTGAGCGTATTCAATTTACCTCTGTTAATTTCTCTCCTGACTTGAAACACGATGATTTTGTCCCCAAAAAAGGGAGTTATTTAGAGCCTCTTGTTGAATCTCAACCAAGACGAATTAAAAATTTGTGGCAATTTGACTGGTTACCTGAAGGTTTCTCTCTTGTTTGGCCGGAAGCTCGTTCCTTGAATCATGGCACCAGTATGCTGTTGTTATCGGATGGAATGGCAACCGTATCTGTTTTTGTCGAGCCGACCTTACAGGCTCAAGCTATGTCTATGTTAAGTATGGGGGCAACCACCGCAGGAGAGCGTAGTTTTAAAGTAGATGGTCAATACTACTTACTAACTATGGTAGGTGAAGTGCCAAAGATTACTATAGAAAAATTGATGACGGTGTTGATGCCAAGGTTAGATAATGATTGAAGAAACAGGAAGAGTATTATCGATTGAAGAGGGTTTTGCTGACGTAGAAACAATACGTACGAGCAGTTGCACTTCTTGTCGTGCTCGTCATGGGTGTGGTCATCATGCTATCGCACAAGTTTCTTCTGCTAATCGTATGCGAATGCGAGCAATTGACCCTTTAACGGTTGAAGTTGGGCAGAAAGTTGTTGTTGGTATTCCTGAAGATACTCTATTGCAAGCTTCGGTGTGGATGTACCTGGTCCCACTACTGGGCTTGGTTGGCGGTGCTGTTGTTCCTTCATTATGGGGGGCGGATCTGGTATCGCAGTGATTATGTCTATTATTGGTTTTGCCGGTGGTTTATTACTGGCGCGAAATAAGTCTAAACAAGAGATGAATAACTTAGATTATTACCCAAAAATTTTAAGAATTGAGGCTAAAGATAGTCAAATACCTCTGGTATTTACATCTTAGGCCTCTGATTATCTTCACCTGGCACTGTAATCAACTTGGTACGTTTTAAGGAGACCAATTAATGAACAGACTGCTTAAACAAATGAGCATGCTTGCTATTAGTACTTTTATGATGGCTTCAATGCTTTCCCATGCGGCTGCACTTCCTGACTTTACAGAGTTAGTGGATAAAGCCTATCCCGCTGTTGTAAACATTAGTACGGAACAAACGATTACCACGAAGACCTCCAGTGATGGTGGTCGACAATTAGGGCCGAACAGTGAAGAGCTTAATGAGTTCTTTAAACACTTTTTTGGTCAGCAACCTTTTGGACAATCAGAGCCAAAACAAGGGTCTCAACGAAGCTCATTAGGGTCTGGTTTTATCATTTCTCATGATGGTTATGTATTAACTAATAATCACGTTATTGCCGAAGCAGATGTTATTCATGTGCGTTTAAGCGACCGGCGTGAGTATGTGGCAACATTGGTTGGTACAGACCCTAGAACAGATTTAGCTTTGTTGAAAATTGATGCTGAAGATTTGCCAATTGTTAAAATGGGTGAATCAGACAAACTAAAACCAGGGCAATGGGTGTTAGCAATTGGTTCGCCATTTGGTTTTGACTACACAGTGACGGCGGGTATTGTCAGTGCGACAGGACGGAATTTACCTTCTGATAGTTATGTTCCGTTTATTCAAACAGATGTAGCAATTAACCCAGGTAACTCCGGTGGTCCTTTGTTTAACCTAGATGGTGAGGTTGTGGGAATTAACTCACAAATCTACACTCGTTCAGGTGGATTTATGGGGGTGTCTTTTGCGATACCGTCTAAAGTAGCCATGTCTGTTGTGGATCAGCTGAAACAAGACGGTAAAGTATCTAGAGCTTGGCTAGGTGTTTTAATTCAGGATGTAAACAACGAACTTGCTGAATCCTTTGGTTTAGATCGTCCAAGTGGTGCGTTAATTAGTCGTGTGTTACCAGACTCACCTGCTGAAAAAGCAGGTTTGAAATCAGGCGATATCATCATGGCCTTTAACGGTGAAGATATCGAGCATTCAGGTGAATTGCCATATGTTGTTGGGCAGCTTAAAGCAGGTGAAAAAGTTGAGTCGAAAGTCTATCGCGACGGAAAAGAACAAACAATTTCTGTGTTGCTAGAATCAAGACCAAATGATCCTAAAGTATTGGCTAAAGCTCAACAAGATCAAAACCGTTTAGGCATGATAGTGGGTGAAATACCAGAAGAAATGGCGAAACGTTTTGACATTGAAAGTGGTGTTGTGATCGAGCAGATTATTGGTGGAACCGCTGCCCGTAATGGCCTTCAGCAAGGCGATGTGATTACTATGTTGAACGGTAAACGTATTCAAGGTGTTGCTGATTTTACTTCCATTGCCAAAGACATTCCGAGTGGTCGTTCTGTACCGATGCGAGTGATTAGACAAGGTTATCCGATGTTTATTCCGTTTAAAATTATGGAATAAAGATAACTGGAAAATAAAAAGGCGGTCCTATCGGATCGCCTTTTTTGTATGTTTTTTGAAGCTGAAACCGTATTGCAGTTTAGAGTGGCTTAAAGTGCTTTAGAGAAAATTTTCGAATTACGTTGATAATTATAAAGAGCTTGTTTCTTGCTTGGTAAACTATCCAGTGTTGTTTCACTAAAACCGCGTTCGATAAACCAGTGCGCCGTTCTTGTTGTTAACAAGAATAGAGTGGACAGGTTTAATACTTTTGCAGCTTGCTCTATGCCTTTCAATAATCGTTCACCACGGTTTGAGCCTCGATAGTCCGGTGAAACGGCTAAGCAAGCAAGCTCGCCTGAGTGTTCTTGTTCAAAAGGGTAAAGCGCAGCACAAGCGACAATGGCGCCATCTCTTTCGATAACGATAAAACGGTCGACTTCGTTTTCAAGTAATTCCCGCGATCGTCTGACTAAGACTCCTTTTTCTTCTAATGGCGTTAATAGTGCCATCATGCCGCCAACATCATCGATGTGAGCAGGGCGCAATTGCTCATAACTGTCTTCATCTATCATTGTGCCAGAGCCTTCACGGGTGAAGAGTTCTCTCAATAGACCGCCGTTTTCATTATAAGAAATCAAATGTGCTCTTGGTACCCCTTGGCGAACGGCTTGAACACAGGCGTCTAACGCGGCGTGTGTGATACTAGAGAGTTGCTTCTCTTTTAAAATGACTTCTGCATCTTTAGTTAATAACTCAGAATAAAGTTCTCCATTGCTTTTAAATACGCCTTCCTCTTCTGAATAGATAACCAGCTTGTCTGCTTTTAACTGAATGGCAGCTTGGAGCGCAACATCTTCACTTTTAAGGTTGAAAACTTCGCCTGTTGGAGAGAAGCCAAGGTGAGGAAGTAAAACCATATTATCGTCTTCAAGAAGACGAAAAATAGCCTCTGAGTCGATGCGACGAACTTCACCTGTATGTCCGTAATCAATGCCATCCACAACCCCTAATGGTCTTGCGATGACATAATTACCGCTACATACTTTTAAGCGAGCACCATCCATCGGTGTGTTTGAAAGTCCCATAGAAAGTTGTGCTTCAAGCTGTACTCGAACAGCGGCAGATGCCTGAATAATATCTAGCAGCTGATCTTGTGGTGTGACGCGATAATCGTCTTCTACTCGACTAGGTAGACGTCGATTCGATAAAATACGGCCAATTTGCGGGCGTGCACCTTGAACTAAAACTAAGCGAATGCCTAGCGAATCAAGCAAAGCAAGGTCGTGAATGATACTTGAAAAGTGAGTGCATTCGATGGCCTCACCGGGAATCAAGATAACAAAGGTTTTTCCCCTGTGAGCATTTATATAGGGTGAAGAATGGCGGAACCAGTCTACATAATTGAGTTCGTCAGGCACGCTGATCCTCGTCTTCTATTCGGTTATTTGAAGGCAAAAACGCTTGATTAAACCGCGTATTACCTCTTGCATAGGCTGAATTTGGTCCAGCGCCATAAATTCATTTGGCTGGTGGGCTTGGTCAATTGAACCTGGCCCCAATATTAAGGTTTCCATTCCCATTTGGTTTAGAAAAGGACCTTCTGTTGCAAACGCTACCGTACTAGCTTTGCGTTTGGTTAATGTTTCACACGCTTTTATGATATCCGATTCGATAGGGGTATAAAAAGACGGAATATCAGGAAATAGGCTGTTAAGTTGTATTTTTGTTCCTGTTTTTTCTTCAATACTTGGTAGCAACTGAGCAATTTCTGCCATTAAGGCTTGGTTGCTCATACCGGGCAAAGCTCTTAAATCAAACTCTAATTCACATCGTCCACAAATTCGGTTTGGGTTGTCACCGCCATGGATGCAACCAAAGTTCATGGTTGGGTAATCAATAACAAAATTAGCATCACGGTACTGGCTCTTAAGTTGTTTACGAAAGATCATGAGCTCTGACATGACGGAGTGCATTGCATCCATTGCATTATTACCTAACACTGGATTAGAAGAGTGTCCCGATTGCCCCGTCACTTTAATTCGTTCCATCATGATGCCTTTGTGAGCATAAATTGGCGTCAATGACGTTGGTTCGCCAATCAAAGCATATCTTGCTTTTAAGGAACCTTGCTCCACTAAAGCTCGGGCGCCGGACATAGAGCTTTCTTCGTCAGCGGTGGCAAGAATAATAAGCGGCTGCTTTACATTAGAAAGCTGCATTTGTTGAACGGTATCAATGACAATAGCAAAGAAGCCTTTCATATCACAGCTGCCAAGACCGTAAAGCTTGTGGTCCCTTTCTTCTAGACTAAATGGATCTGACTTCCAGCGATCTTCATCATAGGGAACAGTATCAGTATGCCCGGAAAGTACTAAGCCACCGTCACCACTACCAAGAGTCGCAATTAAGTTGAATTTATTAGGTTGGCCCGGTAGAGGCATGATTTCACATTGAAAGCCTTGAGAGCTTAACCAACTTTCAAGTAATTGAATCACACCCTTGTTGGATTGATCCCAGTGTGCCTGACTACAGCTAATAGAGGGGGAGGCGATCAGCTGCGTCATCATATTAATGAGCGACGGAATTGCGGGCATATGAATGCTCCTTGAATCCTAATGTTACTAAGAGATCTTTCCATTACCCATAAGTAATATTGAGTAAAGGCCATGCCTAATATTACTACTGTAAGGGAGGCATCTGGTACACTTACTCTAACAATATTTTTTCTTTGTTGTTTGCTCAACAGCAAAGGTTTTAGAGGTTTGCATATTATGGCGATCGAGCTAGAGCTTAAGTTAATGCTTCATCCTGAATATCTCAAGTCTGCCAGTGACTTTCTTGATGAAATTTGTTCTTTGTCTGAGATAGATAACCAGTCTCGTCAGCCTACGCTGTCTTTGATGAATGCGTATTTTGATACAGAAGAGTCCAGTTTAATGCAGGGTGGAGTGGCATTACGCATTCGTGCGGTGAATGGAGCCTTTATACAAACAGTAAAAACGCGAGGTAGCAATCGGATTGGTATGCATGCTCGTGGAGAATGGGAATGGTTTTTACCTAATGATCAGCTGGACTTGTCATTACTGGAAGATGTTCCATTGCCTGAACCTTTACTGGATATGTCATGGCGTTCTGAATTGATTGAAGTTTATCGTACAGACTTTGAAAGACAGGTTTGGAACGTCGAGTCACAAGGCACAAAAATTGAGGCGGTTTGCGATAAAGGATTAGTCACATCACCTTACGGCGAAGATTCAATTTGTGAATTGGAGCTGGAATTAAAAAAAGGTGATGAAGCCGGCTTATATGATTTTGCTTTGCAATTGGCTGAACAGGTGCCAGTACAAGTCAGTGTAGTGTCGAAAGCTCAGAAAGGCGTTCGATTAAAATATGGTCGAATAGAGCTACCGGATGAACCTATTAATTTATCAAATGAATCCGAGCTGGCTGCGTATTGGTATGAAGTATGGCTAGTGCATTGGGAAGCTATGAATTTTATGAGAGATGAAGTTTTAATGCAGCCAATTCGGCACTCTATGTATCAACTTAAAAACTATCTGCCTAATGACCTTGTGCAAGCCCTAGAAAGTCTAGATGACGATTTTGATCAGTGTTTGATGGAAGGTGAAGAACTAATACTAAACAGGTTAGCTGGCATGAAACAAACAGGTTTAGTTATGTTAAATATTGGACAATGGTTGAATAAGCAAACGGCATAATATAATCGTGTTCTTTATAAGAATAAAATTGTAGATAAGGAAGGAATGTTGACGCCACCTAATTTAAATCCAAGTTACGCCTCTTTTTGTGAACAATCTAGTTCACGTTCCTTACTTTTAGAGCAGATTCAAGAAGCCCGAGAAAGGCATAGTTTAGTTGAGCTAAGCGATGAACAAATAGGTACTTTGGAACCGCTTTGGATCTTAAGTGATTACTTACATCAACAACTGGTACGTTTTCCTCATTGGCTTGATGACCTTCTTGTATTAGAGCACTTACCCGAGAAACCATCTCAAGAAGCATTGATTGCAGGTGAAGCATTTTTTTCTAATGACGCCGAAGGCTGCTCCCAAGAGGCTTTGCTAGAGCTTGATGAAGCCGCTTTCATTAAACGTCTTCGTATCTATCGTCAATGGTGGATGGTGCGTTTAATCGCTTTAGATATTCAGCAAAAAATGTCATTAACGGAATTAACGAGTCGTCTTAGCGGTTTAGCAGATGCTTGTGTCAACGCTAGTTTACAATGGTCTGAACAGCATTATCTTAACCTATATGGGCAGGCATTAGACTGCCAAGGTGTGCCGCAATCAATGATTGTTATTGGCATGGGAAAATTAGGCGGTAATGAACTTAACTTATCGTCGGATATTGATTTAATTTTCGCGTTCCGTGAACACGGCGATACTCAAGGCGGTAAAAAAAGTCTTTCCCATCAAGAATATTTTACCAAACTCGGTCAAAAACTGATTCAGCATTTGGATCAAGTTACCGCGGATGGTTTTGTGTTTCGAGTAGACATGCGCTTGCGTCCTTTTGGTCAATCTGGCGCACTTGTTCTGAACATGGATTCTTTAGAAAACTATTACCAAGATCAAGGTCGAGATTGGGAAAGATATGCCATGATCAAGGCTCGAGTGATGTCTGGTAGTGAATTAGATATTTGCGAATTTGAAGCCTTACGCAAACCATTTGTTTACCGAAAATATCTTGATTTTGGCGCTATAGGCGCACTGCGTGATTTGAAACAAATGATCGCCAAAGAAGTTCGTCGTAAAGGTATAGAGCATAATATCAAGCTTGGTGAAGGAGGCATTCGTGAAGTTGAGTTTATTGCTCAAGCTTTGCAAATACTGCATGGCGGTCGAAATCAAAGCCTACAGACACCAGCCTTACTCAAAGTACTTCCTTATCTTGCGCAGCAAGATTACCTTTCTTTTGATGAGGTGAAAGAGCTGCGAGATGCGTATTTATTATTAAGACGAACAGAGCATGCACTACAAGCTGTTAATGACGAGCAAACTCAGCTTTTACCTGAAGATGATGGTGCGCGTCAGCGTATTGCCCTAATAGTTGGTTTTACTTCTTGGGATGAGTTGAATAGTCGTTTATGGGAAGTGCGTAAGAATGTCCATCGCCATTTTATTTCACTTATTGATGATGGCGAAGAAAGCAGTGAAGAGGTTAAAGATCAAGAAACGTGGCGTTTACTAATCAAACATCCAGAAGATGAAAACGCCATAGTTGATGCCATTGAGCCTATTAAGTGGCAAGACCAAAAGGCCGTAGTTACACGAATCACTCAGTTGCTTAGCTCTCGAACAGTGGTATTTATGCAACCGATTGGGCACGAAAGATTGGCTGTGTTTTTAGCCGCATTTATGTCGAAGCTAAGTGAAGAGGGAAACCCTGATTTAGTACTAGAGCGTGTCTTTCCTATATTGGAAGCTGTGTTACGTCGTACTGCGTATTTGGTTCTCTTGTGTGAAAACCAAACGGCGATGACTCACCTTATTCGTTTATGTCGAGAAAGTGCTTGGTTTACCGAAGCGATTTCTACGACGCCTGCTTTACTTGATGAATTGTTAGATGCGAATACGTTGTTTTCTCCACCAGACAAAATCATGCTGAAAGAGGAGCTGCAGCAGATTTTGCTGCGTTTACCTGAAGAAGATGAAGAGGCGCAAATGGACGCTATGCGTCGATTTAGACGCTCCATTCTTCTGCGTATTGCTGCTTGTGATATCACCGAGATACTACCTATCATGAGAGTTAGTGATCACTTAACTTGGTTGGCTGAAGTACTACTCGATCAGGTGTTACAGCAGTCTTGGTTTTATTTAACGAAAAAACATGGCTTTCCGGTCAGTCAAGGCCAAGCTGCCTATACACCTCAGCTGGCTATTATTGGCTATGGAAAATCGGGTGGTTGGGAGCTGGGGTACGACTCGGACTTGGATTTAGTTTTTATCCATGGTGCGCAGTCTACTGGCAGTACGGATGGTGATCGAAGTATTGATAATCTGACCTTTTATACTCGCCTTGGTCAGCGCCTAATTCATATGATTACCAGTTTTACAGCAGCAGGACGTTTATATGAGGTTGACATGCGTTTGCGACCTTCCGGTAATTCTGGATTACTGGTATCGACATTAGATGCATTTCGAGATTATCAGCAAAAAGAAGCTTGGGTTTGGGAGCATCAAGCCTTAACTCGTGCTCGTGGTTTAGCCGGTGAGTCTACATTATTAGCTCAATTTGAAGCTTGCCGTAAAACGATTATTTCTTCCGTTCGAGATCATGATGAATTGAAAGCTGAAGTGATTAAAATGCGTGAGAAAATGCGCACTCATTTGGATACTGGTGGTAAGGAGAAAGGCTTCGATTTGAAACAGGGGGCTGGTGGCATTATTGATATTGAATTTATGGTTCAATATTTGGTGCTAGCTTGGTCTCATAAATATCCAGAACTCATGCGTTTTTCTGACAATGTGCGTCAATTAGAGGCTGCTGCATTAGTAGGTTTATTAGAAAAAGAAAAAGCTGAAAAAATGATTGAGACTTATACATTATATCGAGCACGAGCTCATAGATTAAATTTACAGCAGCAAGGGAGGGTGATTCAAGATGATACTTTTGTGAATAATCAAAACTTGATGAGTCAATATTGGGAATCTTTTGTTAATAACGACAATATTTAAAAAACTTTATTGTTTATTGGCTGCGTTAGCAATCTTGATTGTGTAAATACGATTACGCTGTCACTCCTTTATGTTACAAAAAGGTGGTCGTAAATTAATCAAATCGCAGTTATACTATATTTTATTGATGTATTTTTGATCAGTAAGTATTATTGATCACTTAATTGAGCTTATCCATCATTTTGAATTTATAGGAGGATAAATGCCTGATGTTAACGGTCTAAGTAGTCCTGGAATGGACTATGCGAACGAAGTATACAAGGCGAGCTTGGCAAAATCCGCTCAGCAGCAAGAAGGGCAGCAGGATCTTGAGCTATTAGCGCGAGCTGTAGAAAGTATTACTCCAGCAGCTAGCAGTGGTTCACACGCTACCACAGATAACCTTGGACAGAATATTAATATCAACGTTTGATACTTTTTTAAGTGCGTTTACCAATATCAACGTGATTTTAAAAGCCCTACAATGGTCATTGTGGGGCTTTTTAGTCTTTGTAAGGTTAGCTAAATCGGGTTATTTATTGATGACTTCATCTTGTGTTGAAAGGTTCGTGATAGCTGATTCAAACGCTTTTAGACGTTTGTAGATAGAAAGTAACTCAACAATAGTAGTCCAAGAGTTAATTAAGTATTGGAATGAATTTTCAACCTGATTGAACGCATTCATTACTCGTTGCATTACACCCAGCGTAAAAGCTCCCGCAATAATAGATGGCGCTAATACAATAAATGGAACGAACTGACCTACGTTTAAATAGCCATAACGTACAATGTTGAAATATAAGTAATGTGTGTATAAACGGAAATAGTTTTTACGGACATTGTCAAAAAGTTCATTAAGCGTCATTGGGTCAGCTCTATCTATATGATCTTCACCATATACTAATTCTTTTCGATAGGCCGCTTCGACACGTTGGTTTTTAAACTCTAACCCTGGAAGTTTAATACCTGCTAAAGCAAGCAGTAATGTTCCGAAAATTGACCACATAATTGCAGTAAAAACTAAAGCTTGAGGAACTTCACCAATTAATGGTAATTCTTTTACGTAGCCTGATAGACCCCACAAAATAGGTAAGAAAGCAATCAAGGTCATCACGGATCTTAATAAGCTTACGCCTAACCCTTCAACAATAGATGCAAAGCGCATAGTGTCTTCTTGAATACGTTGTGAAGCACCTTCGATGTGACGTACTTGATTCCATTTGGACGAATAATAACTCGTCATAGCAGAACGCCAACGAAAAACATAATGGCTTATAAAGAAATTGCTTAATACAGATACCGTAATTGCTACTAAGATGATGACTGCTACTGTTGATAATTCAGCGTAATAATCTTTAAGCTCTATGCTATTTGGGCTTGCCAGTGCTTTTTGAATAAGGTCATAAAAACTGCCATACCATTCATTAAGCATGACGCTAACTTGTACTTGGAACCAGGTGATAAAGACAATTAAAGCAGAACCAAGAACAGACCATTTAGCCCATTTTTGACCGCCATAAGCAACCCACGCACCAACGAACAAGGCATAGCAAAGAATCATATATTGATATAGCCAAATATCTAATGCTGTTTTTTGTGTACTAGCAAAGGCGGCTTGAGCTGCTGCGTCTGCACCTTCTGCCAGAGCATCAGGGAAATATACACCAAACAATGACCCTAAACTTAAAGTTGCGCCAAAATCTTGAACGACAAAATACCAGCCAAGGACGCAGGCAATTGCCCAGAGGGCAAAACTTATAAAAAAGAGCTTAGGGTTGGGAAAGAAAGATTGAAACACAGTTTAGTTTCTCTATATCGGTGAATGACACATAAGCCATTGATTTACTCAAGGATATATAATGGCGCTTGATAGGAGCTTAAACCAGTCATCAGATAAGCACAATCAAACAACTTTTAAGGAATCTGCAAGAAAGACGATAATCTTAAGAAGATTTACGTATTTCTATTATTAAAACACAAAAAAATCGGACCTAGGCCCGATTTTTAGAGGATCTTTTTTTGTTGTAATTTACTTTATAAGGTTAAGCTGCTTTTGCGTCTGCTACCACTTTAGCAATGGCTTTTTCTAGACGAGCTAGACCTTCAGAGATTTCTTCTTTTGTAATGATTAAAGATGGAGCTAAACGTAAGACATTAGGTCCAGCCACCAATACAAATAAACCTTCTTCTGCTGCCGCCGGGATGAAAGAGGCAGCTTTTCCAGCAAGAGAGTCAACCACTTCTGCGCCAATTAAAAGACCCATGCCACGAATATCTTTAAATACATGATGTTTTGCATTGATGGCTTCTAAACCTGCAACGAAAATATCATGGCGCTCTTTTACCCCAGAAAGAACTTCAGGAGTATCAATAATATCAATCACAGCTTCGGCAATCGCACAAGCCATTGGGTTGCCACCGTACGTACTACCATGAGTACCAAATGCTAAGCTTTTTGCAGCTTTTTCTGTTGCTAGCATCGCGCTGACAGGAAAACCATTACCTAATGCTTTGGCTGTAGTAAGTACATCCGGGGTAACCCCTAACTGCTCGTAAGCATACAAAGTACCAGTACGACCAACACCTGATTGCACTTCATCATAAACAAGCAGGGCATTGTATTGGTTACACAACTCACGTACTTGTTTTGCAAACTCTTTATCTGCAGGAATGACGCCGCCTTCACCTTGAATTGGCTCCATAACTACAGCGCAGGTTTTATCACTAATGATGGCTTTTAACTGCTCAATATCATTGTAATCACAGTGTTGAATGCCACCTGGCGTTGGTTCAAATCCTTCTTTATATTTCGCTTGTCCACCTACGGAAACAGTAAACAAAGTACGGCCATGGAAGGATTTATTAAATGCAATGATCTCATTTTTTTCTGGACCAAAGTGATCAAATGCATAACGACGAGCCAGCTTAAAAGCTGCTTCATTTGCTTCTGCACCACTGTTTGCAAAAAAACACGATCTGCAAATGTTTTTTCCGTTAACTTTTTAGCCAATCGTAATGCTGGCTCGTTGGTCATTACGTTGGCTAAATGCCAAAGTTGTCCAGCTTGCTCGCGCATGACGTTGACTAGAGTTGGATGGGAATGACCTAATGCAGTAACCGCGATGCCGGCTGCAAAATCGATATATTCTTTACCTTCTTTGTCCCATACGCGAGAGCCTTCGCCACGCACTGGAATAATTGCAGAAGGTGCGTAGTTAGGAACCATGACTTCATCAAAGGTTGCTCTCGTTACTTGTAGTGTCACTTGTATATCCTCTTTAAAAAATGGGTGGCCGAGGTAACGGCCACCTTTGGATTTATATCAGATTTCTCAACTCACGAATAGCGACAGTTACCATTGCCAGTGTTAATTCACTTTCCGCTTTTATTTCACCAAAAGTGGTTCGGTAATGATTAATACTGTCACTGTTAGACTCACGCCAATGGGTTAGCCGCTCTTCCAGTTTTTTAATATCAACACTGGATTGAATCACTTCCTGTGTAAGCGTACGCAAGCTGTTGTCGACTTCATCGCCTAAACCTGCTTTCGCACGTCTTTGCCACATATCGTCAGCAGATAACTCGCTGGCTTTATGGCGTAGCCAATGCAGCTCTAGATCCATTTCAAGCGCAAAGTAGGTTTGTGCAACATCCAATACTTCTGTGTCTGTATTGGTAGCAACACGGATAATGTCCAGACCATAAAATAGATAATGAAGAGACGATAACCTTTCGGCTACTTCAACTGGAATGTTTTTCTCAACCAGATCTGCGGCAATATCTGCCAAATGAGCTTGGCTCGGTTCGGTTAAAATAGCTTGCATATTGGCGCGGATAATATCGACGCCAGGCTTGTAGGTATCTTTTAAGCGTTGGATCGATAGACTTTCACGAGTATTACGTAAAAGCCAAAGTGTTGTACGTTCAAGGAGTCCTTGGATACGTATTAATAATCCGTTCAACACCGCGTTAGAAACAGTGAAATCGAGTTGGTTAATCGCATCCCAAAGTGTTGGGATTCCAAAGATTTCTTCTGCAGCCATATAAGCACGCACTACATTTAAAGAAGACGCACCGGTTTCTTCTTGCATGTAGGTGGTGAATGTTGGCCCCATACGGTTACCAAGATTGTTCGTCACATGGCCAGCAATGATTTCTTGAATCAGTGGGTGCGATGACATTTGGTCGCCAAAATGTTTGGTTAATTGCGTAGGAAAATATTCATTGATTTGAGGTGTCAAATCCGCATCTTCACCTATGCCATCCGCAACAAGTTGTTCAGATAATTTGATTTTCGAATATGCCAACAAAACGGATATTTCAGGTCGAGTTAAACCAAGGCCTTTATTTAAACGTTGTTTAATTTGCGCATCACTAGGCAAAAATTCGATTTCACGGTTTAGGCGACCCTCACGTACAAGTGATTGAATTAAGCGCCAGTGATCTGCTAGGCGCTCAGGAGCTTGCGCATTAGCCAAAGATAAAACATGGCTTTGACCAAGGTTATGGCGTAGCACCAAACTACCAACTTCATCGGTCATTTCAGCCAACAAACTATTACGTTGTTTCTCGGTCATGTCACCGTTTTCAACAACGCTATTAAGCAAGATTTTGATGTTGACTTCATGATCTGAGCTGTCTACACCTGCAGAGTTGTCGATCGCGTCTGTACTGATTAAACCGCCTTTTTGAGCGAACTCAATACGACCCAATTGAGTAAGACCTAAGTTACCGCCTTCACCAACAATTTTACAGCGTAGTTCTTTACCGTTTACACGTAAGCCATTGTTTGCGTTATCACCTGCATCTGCATGGGATTCTTTTTCAGATTTTACATAGGTGCCAATGCCGCCATTCCAAAGAAGGTCGACTGGTGCTTTTAAAATGGTATTGATCAGGTCAATGGGCGCCATGGATTTAATATTGCCCTCAATGCCTAATGCTTTTCGTATATCAGTATTGATAGGAATGGATTTCGCAGAACGGTTGAAGATGCCACCGCCTTTTGAAATCAATTCTTTGTTGTAATCTTCCCAAGATGAACGAGGTAGCTTAAACATGCGCTCACGCTCAGCAAATGATGTTGCAGCGTCAGGTGTTGGGTCAATGAAGATATGCATATGGTTAAATGCAGCAATTAAACAGGTGTGTTTTGATAGCAGCATACCATTACCAAATACATCACCAGCCATGTCGCCAATACCCACAGCTGTAAAATCAGTAGTCTGACAATCAATGCCAATCTCTTTTAATTGACGCTTAACCGATTCCCATGCACCACGAGCAGTGATGCCCATTTTCTTATGGTCGTAACCATTTGAGCCGCCGGAAGCAAAAGCATCACCTAACCAGAAACCGTATTTTGCTGAAATACTGTTTGCCAAATCAGAGAAGGTTGCTGTTCCCTTATCCGCTGCGACCACTAAATATGGATCATCTTCGTCATAGCGAAGTACGGACTCTGGAGCAATAACTTCGTTTTGAATGAGGTTGTCAGTAATATCTAGCAAGCCACTGATAAAAGTGGTGTAACAATGAATAACTTCAGCTTGGACTTCTTCACGTGACGCATTTTTTTTAAGTTGTTTCGCGACGAAGCCGCCTTTTGCTCCTGAGGGAACAATAACGGCATTTTTTACCATTTGAGCTTTAACTAAACCAAGCACCTCGGTACGGAAATCTTCCATACGATCAGACCAACGGAGTCCACCACGGGCAACTTTACCACCGCGCATGTGTACGCCTTCTACCCAAGGGGCGTAGACAAAGATCTCGAATTTTGGTCGTGGTAAAGGTACTGCAGGAATAAGCGATGGATCCAATTTGAAGGAGACATAATCTTTAATATCACCTGTTTCGCTCGCTTGATAAAAGTTCGTACGCAACATGGCTTGAATGACAGACAAGTAGTGCTTCAAGATGCGGTCTTCGTCTAAGTTCGCAACTTGGTCCAGCTCTAGGTCAATTTTTTCAAGTAGTTTTTGTACTTTTTCATCACGCTTTGCTGTTTGGCTAGGATCGAAACGTTGTTCGAACAGTTGTACAAGCAGGCGCGTGATATTGGCATTCTTCTCTAGTGTTTGTTGCATGTACTGCCCAGAGAAAGGCACTTGAAGCTGCATTAAGTATTTTGTTAATGCGCGCAACATGGTTATCTGACGCCAAGTTAATGAAGCGTTTAAAACCAAAGCATTGAAACGATCATTTTCAACTCGGCGAGTGAACACTTGGTTGAAAGCATCTTGGAAAGCTTCTCGTTGAGTGTTCTTCTCAAGGTTTACATCGTCATCAACACTGATCGCAAATTCAACAACCCAGGTGTTAGCTTTGCCATCACCATTTTGATCAAATTCATATGGGCGAGCTTCTAATACTCTTAACCCCATACATTCAAGGATTGGTAATACATCCGACAAAATAAGCGTGGTGCCAGCACCGTATACTTTAAAGTAGTAATTATTCTTTGCTTGACCTACTTGGCGATAAATGTGTGTTGAAATATCTCCTTCACCAGCAAGTAAGCTTAATCGTTCGATATCGATAACCGCAGCATTAGGTGAGAAATCTTCCTGATACGCTGCTGGTAAATACGGCATATAATCATTGAAAAGAAGATTTCCGCTTTCTTCTCCATGACTCTTATGTAATGCATTTAGTAATTTGTCTTCCCATGAACTCATCGCATCTTGCATCTTACGCTGAATGTCTTCTGCATCGATGGTTGGACTTTGTTTTGGATCCGCAATTTGAATTGTGAAGTTAACGCGGGCTAGCACAAGCTGAGAGAACTGCACATTAAATTCAGAGCTGGTTCCATTGCACGCTGTCATTAAGATGTCTTCCATCTTCATGCGTAATTCCGTGTTGTAACGATCTCTTGGCACATAAACTAATGCGTTTAAGAAGCGGCCATAAATATCTTTACGTAGAAACACGCGTAGTTGGCGGCGTTCCTGAATGGCAAGGATGCTTTCGATTGTGCCGAAAAGCTCTTCCACTGGTGCTTGCAACATTTCATCGCGAGGATAACTGTTTAATATGTGTTTTAGGTTTTTGCCCTTGTGGCTGTTTGGATCTACATTTGCCTGTTCTAAAATGACATTAAGCTTTTTACGTAACAGAGGGATGTCTTGCAGGCGAGCAATATAAGCCGTAGATGAATACAAGCCAAAGAAACGCCATTCACCGATAACCTTGCCTTTCTTATCAAAGCGCTTAATGCCTAAGTAATCAAGGTGAACAGGGCGATGAACGGTTGAGATTGCTGTTGATTTTGTCAAAATTAGAATGTTACTACTGTCGACGGCCAACTGAGCAAGGTTGTCATGTAAAACGATATCTCGTTTTACTTTCTTATCATTAATGTCACGGAAGGTGCCTAATCCAGAACCTTCGACTAATTTGAGGTGTGTCTCGCTGCCTTCAATAACGAGGTCGTAAGCACGGAAACCAATAAAGGTAAAATGATCGTTGGCGATCCAGCGTATAAAATCCAGGATTTCTTGGTGTTCTTCGTTGGCTTTTAGGTGCTCAAGCTGTTCTGATTCGCTAATGATTTCACTTAGTTTTGTTTTCATTGCTGGCCAATCAGCAACAGTTTTATTAACGTCAGTTAAGCTTTTAAGTAGCTCTTCTTTAATCTTGTCTAACAAGTTAATGTCAGATAAACGATCTATTTCAAATCGTATTAAGGCTTCTTGAGATTTGGCTGCTGGGTTTATGCTTTGTAGCTCGCCTCTTTTATCTCGTTCAACCGGAACGACTGGATGAGCCGTCATGTGTATTGTATGACCAAGGCGAACAAGAGCCATATTGAAAGAAGACACAAGGAAAGGCATGTCTTCAGTAAGAATTTCGATCACAGTATGAGTTGACTGCCAGCTATGTTCTTCAAAGTTTGGATTATAAACACGAACTTTTGGCTGGTTTGATTTACGCTGTTGTAAGAAATCCCATAAGCACACAATGGTGCCATATAAGTTTTCTATCGACTCACTGGCTAAATCTTCCGTAAGAGAATCTTGGAAGTATAGGTGAGTAAGTTGTACCAAATTTTTGGCTTCTTCAGCGCTAAAGTTATCGTTTATTTCTACTTCAACGCGTTCAATTAATTCATTTTTCTTGTAATCAGTCATTAGAACTCATACCTCATGAATGGTGTTCTTAATAAAACTAGTCGTAAAGGTAATTTTTCGAAAGTATTTAATATGAACTCTGCATAAGATTATTATGAAAAAAACACGCCTTTGATAGTTGTTAACTTATCTAATTGCGACATATTGTTTCCATGCTTGGTTAATTAGAGTAAAAAAACCTTGTCTCATGTGAAAAAAACCTTTGTTATCCATTTTAAACGAAATAAACTTCTTTTTTGCCTATAGTTCGCAGGATAATATTTTGTACAAGAGTGAATTCGCATCAAGAGAAATCATGCAGGCGAGCAAAAAGCCCCAAAAATATGGCTTTTTGCTCTTACCTAATTATTCCATGTTAGGTTTTTCTTCTGCCATAGAGACATTGCATATGGCGAATTGGGTGACGGGAAAAGAGCTTTATTCCTTCTGCACTATTAGTAGTGATGAGAGAGAAGTTCTTTCTAATACAGGGCTTACAACGGTATCCGACTATCTGACTAATGAAGCTCCTACTGATTTAGATGCTATTTTCGTATGTGGGGCATCTCCAGTGTCAAAAAACGAAAATCAAACTTTAGAAAATTGGTTGAGGAAGCAGGCAAAAAAACATGTTGGTTTAGGTGGTTTGTGCACAGGTAGTTATTTATTGGCCAAATCTGGCTTGTTGGATGGATATCGAGCCACTATTCATTGGTGGAGTATTGCTAATCTACGAGATGAATTTCCTCAGACGATTGTTTCGAATCATTTGTTTGAGGTCGATCGAGACCGCTACACATGCAGTGGTGGTACTGCAGCGATGGATATGATGCTTTTTTTGATTGGTAAGCAGCATGGTATGACATTAGCGAGTAGTATTTCGGAGCAATTTGTCTGTGAGCGTATTCGTACTCATGATGACCCCCAAAGAATTCCTTTACAGGCTCGTATTGGTACTGGTCAGCCAAAATTGGTTGAAGCTGTGCAATTAATGGAAGCTAATATTCAGGAGCCCTTGTCTTCTGATGACATCGCTTATCATGTTGGTGTCTCTAGACGACATTTGGAGCGATTATTTAAAAGTAACTTGGATATTGTGCCTTCACGCTATTATTTAGAGTTGAGGTTGCAGCATGCGAAGCAATTGCTAATACAAACCGATAAGGCTATTACGAATGTTGGAAGTGAGTGCGGATTTGGTTCTGCGCCCCATTTTAGTACGACTTATAAAGGTTTTTTTGGTATCACTCCTAGAGAAGAGCGAAATAAAATACATAATAAAGTTTCCGTTCCATTACAAAGTGATAGGAAAAAAAGGCAACTTTGGAAAAAATAATTTAAACTATCTGCTAGATTATTTTTTGGCGTGATTTTTGTATTCTGTCTTTAGATGGCTTGAGCTGAATCGATCTTACGAACGGTAGCCTTGATAAACGTTGTGGTAAAAAATAATAGGCTCATAGATACCTCTATACTATTTTTAGCAAAGCATTAGATTGCACTCTAAATAGTGAGACGGTCTCTCATAATAAAAGAAGGTAAAAAAATATGTCGAAAACCCCAGCGTTAGAGCTCATTGATATTCATAAAACATTTGGTGATGTTGAAGTATTGAAAGGTATTTCTATGAAAGCTTATGATGGGGATGTCATTTCGATTCTTGGCTCTAGTGGTTCAGGTAAAAGTACTTTCTTACGCTGTATTAATCTGCTTGAGAATCCAACTCAGGGAGACATTCTTTTTAATGGTAATAAATTGGATTTAATACAGGGTGAATCAGACCTTGTTGCGAATAATATGAAACAGCTTACCCAAATGCGTCAGCAAATTGGGTTTGTATTTCAAAGCTTTAACTTATGGCCTCATATGACCATTCTCCAAAATGTGATGGAAGGCCCTCTTAATGTGCTAAAGCGTCCTAAGCAGGAAGTTCTTGAATACGCCGAGCATTTACTACATAAAGTAGGCATTGCAGAGAAGAAGCATATGTATCCAAATCAGCTATCAGGCGGTCAACAGCAACGTGTTGCTATTGCTCGGACTTTGGCAATGGATCCACAAGTTATTTTGTTCGATGAACCAACTTCTGCACTTGATCCTGAGCTGGTTGGTGAGGTGTTAGGTGTTATGCGGAATTTAGCAGAAGAAGGCCGTACTATGCTTATCGTGACTCATGAAATGAACTTTGCCCGTGAAGTTTCCAGTGAAGTTGTTTTTTTACATAAAGGTGTTGTTGAAGAGAAAGGCACGCCAGATCAAGTTTTTGGCTCGCCAAAATCTGAGCGTTGTAAGGAATTTTTATCAAGTACATTCTAAGCGAAAGTGGGAAAGGAGCTCTAACTATCAGCGTAGATAATAAATAATTAAATAATCAAAAAAGGTGTTTTTATGAAACTTAAGAAAATCGTATTGGGCTCAGCTATTTTGCTGACAGCTGCTGTTTCTTCTATTTCTGTGCAAGCAGCAGATAAAGTTCGCTTTGTAACCGAAGGTGCTTGGGCTCCTTTTAACTTTATTGACTCTGCTGGCATGCCACAAGGCTTTGATGTCGATATTGCTCGTGCATTGTGTTCACGTATGGAAGCGGATTGCGAAATTCTAACTCAGGATTGGGATGGTCTTATTCCTGGTTTGAAAGTTCGTAAATTCGATGCCATCATCGCATCTATGTCTATCACCGCAGAACGCTTGAAAGTCGTTGATTTCACTAACAAATACTACTCCGGTGGCTTACGTTTCATGGGGCGTGTTGGTGAGAAATTTGATTTAAGTGATTTAGCTGGAAAAACCATT
This sequence comes from Marinomonas sp. GJ51-14, assembly GCF_055808695.1. Classification (NCBI taxonomy): domain Bacteria; kingdom Pseudomonadati; phylum Pseudomonadota; class Gammaproteobacteria; order Oceanospirillales; family Oceanospirillaceae; genus Marinomonas; species Marinomonas sp. GJ51-14. The sequence continues at coordinate 209,172 of NZ_CM147879.1, read as the reverse complement.
GGTGCGCAGCGTTCAACATTGGGTGCGCAGTACCTAGAAGATAACTTCACAGGTAAAGCAGATCTAAAATTCTATGATAACCAAGATAACGTTTATTTAGATCTTCTTTCTGGTCGTTTAGACATTGTTCTATCTGATGAACTACCAACTTATAACTGGTTGAAAACAGCAGAAGGCGCGTCTAAGTTTGAGTTTAAAGGTAACTCTTTCATGAAAAATGACGAAATTGGTATCGCTGTTCGTAAGGGCGACACCAAGTTAAAAGAAAAATTGAATAAAGCGCTTGATGAAATAATTGCTGATGGAACTTATCAGAAAATCAATGCTCGTTACTTCCCGTTCTCTATCTACTAAGTGTAGATATATCTATAAGTTTCTCGGTGCTTATGCACCGAGAAACCTCTTTTCAGCTTACTCTGAGAAAATACTATGATTGATCTTCATGGATTCGGTGATCAGCTTCTACAAGGTGCTGTGGTTACCCTAGAGCTAGCGCTGTCTTCTCTGTTGGTGGGATTGGTGTTGGGATTGCTAGGCGCGTCTGCCAAGTTGTCTTCTATCGCTGCCATTCGATGGATTGCTCATGGTTACACTACGTTAATTCGTGGTATTCCTGAGCTTTTAACAGTTCTTATTATTTATTTCGGCGCAACCAGTGTTTTGATGGCGATTGCCAGTTTGTTTGGTTATGAAGAATATATTGAAGTTGGTGCTTTTGCCGCAGGTGTGACTGCGTTGGGCTTAACTTTTGGGGCTTATGCGACGGAGGTTTTCCGTGGTGCACTGCAGTCTATTCCTAAGGGGCAGCATGAAGCCGCTGTAGCTTTAGGAATGGGTCCTGTACGTAAGTTTTATCGTATCATTTTACCGCAAGTTTGGCGTATTGCTTTACCAGGGCTTGGAAATTTATTTCTAGTTTTACTCAAAGATACCGCGTTAGTTTCTGTTGTCGGCTTGGATGATATTATGCGTAAAGCCAATATTGCAGTTAGCAGTACGAAAGAAGCATTTTTGTTCTATTTAGTTGCTGCTTTTATGTATTTGGCTTTAACCATTGTTTCTATGGTGCTGGTCTCTTATATGGAAAAACGAGCAAGCCGCGGCTTAGCAAGGGGATAATGAATGGATTTTTCTGTTGTTGTTGAATATTTTCCTCGTTTGTTAGATGGCGCTTGGGTAAGTCTTCAATTAGTTGTTTTGTCTGTTGTATTAGGTGGAGTGTTTGCTTTACCTATTGCGTTGGCAAGAATTTCACCGATAGCTTGGATTAGAGCCGTTCCTTTTGCTTATATCTTTTTCTTTCGGGGTACGCCTTTACTCGTTCAGATATTTTTAGTCTATTACGGGGCCTCGCAATTTGATGCTGTACGAGAAAGTGTATTGTGGCCAATACTGAAAGAACCTTTTTGGTGTGCCATTATTGCTTTTACGCTAAATACATCGGCTTATACTGCTGAGATCTTCCGTGGTGCGATTCAAGCTATTCCTGAAGGGGAAGTTGAAGCATGTAAGGTTGTGGGCATGTCAAAGGCTCAGATGTATCGTCGTGTCTTGTTGCCTCGCGCTTTTGGTATTGTGTTACCCGCTTATGGTAATGAAATTATCTTAATGCTGAAGGGGAGCGCGCTTGCAAGTACGATTACCATTTTAGATCTAACTGGAATGGCGAGAACTATTATTGCTCGAACCTATACGCCGATTGAAATTTTTCTAGCGGCGGGGGGATTTATTTGGCAATTAGTATAGTGGTTATTGCTTTATTCCGACAAATAGAACTTCGTCAGAATCGTTATTTGGGGACCTTGTCTATTAAGGTGCCTGATAAGGGTTAGTGATTAGTTTGTGAAACAAAAAAAGAGGCTTAGGCCTCTTTTTTTATCTTAATAAAGCGCTAATTAATTAGATAGCTTCAGCACCTGTTTCACCAGTTCGAATACGAATGATTTGCTCAAGAGCGGTAACAAAGATTTTACCGTCACCAATCTTCCCTGTGTTTGCGCTGTGCTGTATTGCTTCAATAGCACGCTCTACTTGGTCGGTTTCTACGGCAAGCTCAAGTTTTACCTTAGGTAGAAAATCAACCACATACTCAGCACCGCGATAAAGCTCTGTATGGCCTCGTTGACGACCAAAACCTTTTACTTCAGTAACAGTAATACCATTAATCCCCATATCAGAAAGTGCCTCGCGGACTTCATCTAATTTGAAAGGTTTAATAATGGCCGTAATTAATTTCATTTGTTTTCTCCTAGGAATAACACTTGTTATACCTAAAAATACCATTCTCTTAGTAAAGTCGCTACAAGCCTGACGATAATGATCTACATTTAATGCAAATAAAAAAAACAATCATGCAATATAGCAAGTAGGTTTAGGGGGATATATGAGCAAAATTAAGCCAAATGCGCGTTTTCTAGTTGGCTTGGAATCTTTTGTCGATAATTTGGCAAGTTCATTAGAAAATCGTATAGGAGCGAAAGCGATAAAAGTGTCAGCTCCCCAGTGTTTGATGTGTTATCGCATTGATGGTATCGATATGAGTTTACGACTTAGGTTAGTGGTTATTCCTTTTAGAAATGGGGACTTACTTGGGCGATTGTCTTGGTTGGACCAACGCGGTGATGATCACATCTGTTGTTATATTAACAAAGCCTTCCATTGTGTTGTTGTGGAGTCTAATGAAGGTTGTTTTAAGGAGGGTGAAAGTGTGGAGCAGCTTTGTTTTCAGGAATTTGAATTTTTGACAAAAACTAAATGGGAGCCCGTAAGCTCCCATTTCAAGTAGATAACTAATTTATCTTTTTAATTACGAAAAACGTAAAATGATTTATAGGCCATTTAACGAATCCAGATCATCAAACTTAGGGTCGTGGTATTTTTCGCCTAGTTTGTGAACAGCATCAATTAAATATTTTGGTCGATCAGGGTTCACATACTGATGGATTCCATGACCAAGATTAAAAACGTGTCCACTACCATGACCGTATCCAGATAAAACGTTTTCAACTTCACGTTCTATTACGTCTTTTTTGGCATATAAGACGCAAGGGTCAATGTTACCTTGAAGTGCGACTTTATTTCCAACACGAGCACGGGCTTCAGCAATGTCTGTCGTCCAATCTAAGCCTAGTGCATCAGCACCTATTGCTGCCATGTTTTCTAGCCACTGACCGCCATTTTTTGTGAACACAATAACGGGAATTTTCTGTCCTTCGTGTTCAGTAATTAGACCATCCATGATTTCTTTCATATAAAGTAAAGAGAACTGCTGATACATAGGGCCGCTTAATATACCGCCCCAGGTATCGAAAATTTGCAGTGCTTGAGCGCCAGCCAAGATTTGACCATTCAAGTAGGTGATAACAGATTTAGCTAATTTACTGAGTAATGCATGTAAAGTTTCTGGAGACTGATACATCATCGCTTTGATATGGCGGAAATCTTTACTAGAGCCACCTTCGACCATGTAAGTGGCAAGAGTCCAAGGACTACCAGAGAAACCAATAAGAGGGACATCTCCATTTAATGCATGACGAATTGTCGTAACAGCTTTCATCACATAATCGAGGTCGTTCGCAGTAGTAATAGGTAATGCTTCAACGTCGGCTTTGCTGCGAATCATGTGTTTGAACTTAGGGCCTTCGCCTGTTTCAAAATATAAACCTAAACCCATCGCATCAGGAATAGTAAGAATGTCCGAAAATAGAATGGCGGCATCTAGATCGTAACGTTTAAGTGGCTGTAAGGTAACTTCACAAGCAAAAGCGTCATTCTTGCAAAGGCTCAAAAAATCTCCTGCTGTCGCACGACTTGCTCTATATTCTGGTAAATAACGTCCAGCTTGTCTCATCATCCATACAGGGGTTGTATCGACTGGCTGTTTGAGCAATGCACGCAAGAAACGGTCATTTTTGAGTTCAGGAAACATTAATACTCTCCGGTGTAAATTTTCAATTTGGCGCATTTTACCTAACTTGTCAGGGAAAAGCAGAGCGAATAAGTACAATTTATGAGAAGAGGATAGAAAAGGCTAATAATATTGATCTATAACAGGGTTTGTTAATAGCTATTTATTAAACGAATCAATCACCTAGGTAGACCTTTAAGCTGTGCTGTTGTACTTGTTGTGCTGCGTTCTCTATATTCTTGTTAATGTGTAATTCTTTTAAGACATTAGGAAAAGCGGCTTTGGTTTGTGTTACATCCATACCAGGCTTTAAAGTTGAAGAATAAAGCGCTTTAAGTAAAACGTAATCTAGAGGGCTTAAATAGGTATCAATACTGATGTCATTAAATACAGATGGAAAGACATCATTCGAGTCGTTAGGTAATCCAAGTAACTGTGTGATTTCTTCAACCACACAATCTAATAAACGTGCTTTTTCACGAGCATAGTCTACTGGAATAATAATGCTCCCTTTTATTATCTCGTAACGGGAGTTACGACTGAATGTACCTAAGCAAATAGCTTCATCTAACGCAGTGCGAATTTTTTCAGGATCTCCTATGTATTGCTGTACTTTTTTTTCCATATTTTTATAGGTAGTAAAAATAGCGAAGATATTGGCTTTTTTTGGATCGTCAGTAAATTCAATAGAAAGGCCTGTTATATAAGAAAGGTGTTTCGCATGGACACTGAGTAACTCTTTTTGTAGGTTAGCATCGCCACTCTCACTTTCAAAAAAAGCGTGATAGGACGGTTCCAGCGAATGAGTTTTGGGTGTTTTGTTTCGTTATATTCACGTTCTAACGCAATTTTTATAAAGCTATCTTGAATGTATTGATCACTTTGCCAACGCTCTTCTGCAATGCATTGTGTCGTGATAACAGAAATTAGCAGGCAAAAACTAAAGCGGATCATTGGGTTTTGCTTGTGTAAGATTGTTTGAATAATGGCGTAGAGCATCTAAAGAATCTGGAGTGAAAGGGAGGTCGTGAGGATTTTTCAAGATACTATCGATGCTCATTTCATGAACGGAAGCAACTTCTTTAGGTTGTAAGATCAGCTCGCCTTGCAGTGCGGGATCATAATGGCAGGTGTAAATCTTTCCCCATATTCTAAAGCCTTCACCTTCAGTAAAAAAAATGCCTTGGCTTTCTAGTGGCGCATCAAACCCTAATTCTTCCTGCAGTTCTCGATGGGCCGAGTCAATATAGGACTCACCTTTTTCAACTACACCACCTGTTGTAACGCCATAATAACCTGGGCAAAATGCTTTATTATCAGTGCGTTTTTGGATGATTAAATTCCCCATGGAATTGAATACTAAAATATAGGTAACTCGATGATAGTCTCTGCCAAAGTTCATTAAGCGTCGTGGAACGTCGCCAATTACGTTGTTGTGCTTGTCGACTAATATAATGACTTCGTCATTCACGGGCATAAAGTACTCAATTGGAAAGAGGATCTATTGGAATGGGGAAAGGGTATCGACATTTTACGTTAAAGAAAAGGCTTCTCCTGTTTTGTCCTCATTATTAGTATTCAAAAGTATTTGAATTTAAGAATGTAATCCAGAATATAGAGAAAGCGACCTGATTTTTTGTTTTAAAAACGGGTCGAAATAATGCGAATCAAATTTTTCCGAAAAACGATATGATAGATACTTGTTTTGATTTTTCTTAGGCGAAGAGTAATGACTATTTTGAACAATGATTTCTTAGCGTTAACATTAGCTAATCAAGACCAACTTGCGCCTTTTCAATTTTCATTTCCTAGCGGTACAGGTTTTGTTGAAGATACAGGAATTCTGAGGCTTGAACCTAAAAGTGAATCATCCATTAACCTTGTTTTATCGGTTGGTATTCATGGTAATGAAACTGGTCCAATTGAGCTACTAAATAAGCTTGTTACATCGATTTTAAATGGACAGCTAGCATTAAATATTCGTCTTTTGGTTATCATAGGTAATCCTGTCGCTGCTAATTTAGCGAAGCGTTTTTGTGACGTGAATTTAAACAGATTGTTCAGCGGTGCTTGGCAAAACTATGAAGGCTTTGAAGCAAAAAGAGCAAAAAGACTTGAATCAGCTGTGAGTGACTTTTATTCGGCTGCGAGTAATAGTACTGAGCAAACACGTTTACACTATGATTTGCATACTGCCATTCGTGGCTCTGTCTATGAAAAATTTGCTGTTTATCCATTTGTAAAGAACGCGATTTATAGTAAAACTCAGTTAGGTTTTTTAGCGTCTAGCGGAATAGAGGCGGTGTTGTTATCTCATCAGCCAACCACCACGTTTTCTTATTACAGCCATGCTGTTCATGACGCTCACTCATACACGGTGGAACTTGGTAAAGTGTACCCGTTTGGACAGAATGATTTATCGCGGTTTGCCGACCTAGAAAAAAACCTAATTGTGCTAATTCAAGATTCTGTGTTGTCTCAAAAATCTTTATCTGAAGTGAATATTTTTTCAGTATTAAGTGCTTTAGTAAAAGATGATGAAAGCTATGAACTAAACATAACTGAAGATGTGAAAAACTTTACCTCATTCGAAGAGGGTTATGTTTTGGCTTGCTCGGAAAAGAGCCAATATAAAGTTGAAAGAACTGGAGATGCTATCGTTTTTCCTAATATTAATTTACCTGTTGGGCAAAGAGCGGGTTTGATGGTAAGGCCGGCTGAACTGGAAGAGCGACAACTAATGTAATCACTGTGTGGGTTAACGCTTAAGTATTGCTTATTTGTAAGGGATTTTAGTCAAATGACTTGAATCTCTTTTTTTAATATCGTATCGTTATGTTATAACATCTTAATTGGTATTTAATCATGAATAAACTCTTTTTTGCATTAGGCGTTTCTGCCTTATCTCCTTTAGCTTTGGCAAAACCAACAATTGTTACAAGTATCAGTCCTGTTTCCATGATCGTGGCTGCTATTGCTGGTGATAAAGCGGAAATACAACAAATCGTGACAAGCACGGCGTCTCCACATGACTTTGCACTCCGTCCTTCTGACTTAAGAAAAATATCCAACGCTGATGCGGTTGTTTGGGTAGGTGAATCACTAGAAAATTTCTTGGAGAAACCACTTAAAAATGCAGGTAAGGAGGAATCATCTATTGAGTGGCTTGCTTTGAAAGGTATGGCGCTTCATTCCTTTGGAGAAGACGAACACGAAGGGCATGACCATGACGAGCACGAAGGGCATGACCATGACGAGCACGAAGGGCATGACCATGACGAGCACGAAGGGCATGACCATGACGAGCACGAAGGGCATGACCATGACGAGCACGAAGGGCATGACCATGACGAGCACGAAGAGCATGACCATGACGGACACGAAGGCCATAATCATGACGGTGTTGACCCACACGTTTGGTTGTCGCCTGATAATGCGAGAATACTAGCAGAAGCTGTGACTATGCGTTTGGTGTACCTAGACTCAACAAACGCAGAATACTATAAAGGCAATTTTGCTGAGTTTGATAAAGGTTTAACGATCAAAGATGCTGAAATACGCCATTCGTTAAATAAGGTTGCTGAAGTTCCTTATATTGTTTTCCATGATGGTTACACTTATTTCGAAGAGCATTATGGTTTGAACCATGCTGGTGAAGTGGCTGTGAGCCCTGAGCGTAAACCAGGTGCAAAAAAAGTAGCAGAACTGCGACATGAAATTGAAGAGAATCAAATTCAATGTGTTTTCAGTGAACCTCAATTTAGTCCTGCGATTATAGAGAGTTTGCTTGAAGGTACAAATGTGAAATCGGGTGTTCTAGATCCATTAGGAAGCGACATTAAGATCAACAAAGATGCGTACTTTTCTTTTTTAAGTATGTTAAGCGGCCAATTTATTAGCTGCCTAGGTTAATTTTATTTGCCTACCAAAGGGTAAGTTATGAATATTTTTCTCTTTGGTAGGCGCTTCGCTTTCTACTCTGTATAATAATGCGACTTTACGTTCATTATGGGGAGCAGAGAGGCTTTATGAGCGATTCAACTATTACAACAAGCATCCACTCAGATGTCCTTATTGAGAGTGCTCGACGTACCTTATCTATTCAAGCCCAAGCTCTTGCCAATCTATCTAATCAAGTCACTGAAGAATTTGCCAAAGCAGTACGAATGATTCTCGCCAGTAAAGGTCGAACCATCATCTGTGGTATGGGGAAATCCGGTTTGATTGGAAAAAAGATTGCTGCAACATTAGCATCGACCGGAACACCAAGCTTTTTTCTTCATCCCGGTGAGGCATTCCATGGTGATCTAGGTATGATTCAAGCAGAAGACACTCTTCTTCTGATTAGCTACTCTGGTGAAACGGAAGAGTTAATGCGTTTGCTTCCTTCTCTCAAAAGCTTTGGAAATCCGAGTATTGCACTGGTTGGTAACATGGGCTCTACGCTTGCCAAGCATTGTGACTGCGTCTTGGATATTTCGGTCGACAGAGAAACTTGCCCGAATAACTTAGCTCCAACCACGTCAACAACCATGACAACAGCAATGGGCGATGCCTTAGCGGTTGCTTTGATGGAATGTCGTAACTTTCAGCCACAAGATTTCGCACGTTTCCATCCTGGTGGAAGCTTAGGTCGAAAACTGTTAACTCGAGTTAAGGATCTGATGCATAAAGACGATCTTCCTATCTGTACTTCAGATACCAGTCTAAAGGATGCCATTTCTGTGATGACTCGCGGGCGGATGGGGGTAGTCTTAATTCAAGATGGGAGTAAGTTGCTGGGGATTTTTACCGATGGTGATTTGCGTCGTGCCATGTTGAAAGAAAGCGAAGGTATGATACACAAAACCATGTCGACACTCATGACACCAAATCCGAAAACGATCAATGAAAATACCATGATTGTGCAGGCTGAAGAGCAAATGTTACGGGACAAAATTACTTTATTAATTGTTGTTGACGATGCTCAGAATGTAACTGGTATTTTAGAAATTTACGATCGATAAGCAACAGTCTTTATTTTGCTACTCTGTTTTTATTGGAGTGAGCTAACTGAAATTTAAACGGAGCGACTATGTCTCAAGAATTAACGTCCCAAGAATCAAAAATTATTAAAATTGGCAATAACGTAGAAGTTGCTAATCACCTTCCTTTTGTTTTGTTTAGTGGTGTTAACGTACTGGAATCTCGTGATTTGGCTATGCGAGTGGCAGAAGAGCATGTAAAAGTAACGGAAGCTTTGGGGATCCCTTATGTATTCAAAGGCTCTTTTGATAAAGCAAACCGTTCTTCTATTAATTCTTTCCGTGGCCCAGGTATGGAAGAAGGTCTAAAAATTCTACAAGAAATTAAAGATACCTTTGGTGTGCCTGTAATCACGGATGTGCATGAAGAATATCAATGTGCTCCAGTGGCTGAAGTAGCCGATGTGATTCAGCTACCTGCCTTTTTATCTCGTCAAACTGATCTTGTTGTGGCTATGGCGAAAACGGGCGCAGTAATTAACATCAAAAAAGCGCAATTTCTAGCGCCCCATGAAATGAAGCACATTCTGACTAAATGTGAAGAAGCGGGAAACAGTAATCTGATGCTGTGTGAGCGTGGAACCATGATGGGATACAACAACTTAGTTGTAGATATGCTTGGCTTTGGCGAAATGAAAAAAATGGGATACCCAGTCATGTTTGACGTGACGCATTCCTTACAGCGTCCGGGTGGCCGTGAAGATTCTGCTGATGGTCGTCGTGCACAAGTGACTGAATTGGCTCGTGCTGGTATGTCCTTAGGTTTGTCTAGTTTGTTTCTGGAAACACACCCAACGCCAGATAATGCAAAATGTGATGGTCCATGTGCTTTACCATTGAGTAAGTTGGCGCCTTTCCTTAAGCAGATGAAACAGCTTGATGAATTGGTTAAAACATTTGAAGTCTTAGATACGAGTGCTTAATAAATGGATTCGGCTTTTCTTTCTTCTTACCCTACATTATTGAATGACAAATATTTGATGTCTAAATTACAGGCACTCAAGCTAATTGTTTTTGATGTTGATGGTGTCCTTACTGACGGGCGGTTGCTTTATACCGAGCAAGGCGAAAGCATTAAATGCTTCAATGTAAAAGACGGTGTAGCAATGAAGTTACTTCCTAAATGGGGGGTTCAGGTTGCCGTCATTACAGCAAAAGATTCAGCGCCTTTAAGACTTAGAATGAAAGACCTTAATGTTGAGCATTTCTATCCAGGTTGTCATAACAAAGCGGAAGCATTTGATGAGTTAGTGTCTCGTCTTGGGATTGAGCCTAACGAAGCCGCTTATGTTGGAGATGATGTGATTGATCTTCAGGTTATGCCAAAAGTGGGCGTGGCATTGTGTCCTGCTGATGCGCATATTTTGTTGCAACGTTATTGTGCGATTACGCTTACCAAATCCGCTGGAGAAGGTGTCGCAAGAGAAGTGGCGGATATGGTGCTCGCATCGCGAATGTCACTAGAGGATGCATACCAATTGGCTCAGAAACCGGAGTTTGAAAAACAATGACAGCACGAGAAAGTACACAGGCTTTACCCACTTTTCATATTGTCATTCCTGCTCGTTATGCGTCGCAGCGTTTTCCTCAAAAACTCATGGCGGATCTAGGTGGTAAACCTGTTTTGCAATGGGTTTATGAATTGTCACTCAAAGCCGGTGCGGAATCCGTCACTGTGGCAACAGACCATGATGTTATTTATCAAGCCGCATTGGCGTTTGGTGCTTCAGTGGTAATGACTCGTGATGATCATGAAAATGGCACAGAACGCCTTGCTGAAGTTTCAGATAAAATGGGCTGGAAAACAGACGAAATTATTGTCAACGTACAAGGCGATGAACCATTCTTACCTGTAGCCTTGATTCATTCTTGTGTGGCTGCATTAAACAGGGATAAAGAAGCTGAAATGGCTACGGTGGCTTGTGCGATTGATGATGCCGCCGATTTTTTTAACCCTAATGTTGTTAAAGTGGTTTGTGATGAAATGCAGCGTGCGCTCTATTTTAGTCGTGCTCCCATGCCTTGGGATAGGGATGGTTTTGCTAACCTTGAAGAAAAAGCAGGTGATTTACCGGCCGATTTTCCAGCCTTACGTCATATTGGTTTGTACGTGTATCGAGCAAGCCTGTTGGCAAAATACGCAGATTTACCCATGTCACCATTAGAGCGTTGGGAAAAATTAGAGCAATTAAGATTCCTGCATCAAGGGATTAAGGTGCAAGTGGCATTGGCAGAAGGGTTACCGACTCATGGTGTGGATACACCGGAAGATTTAGAGAAACTACGACACCAATTGACCCTAGGTAATGTTTAGTGGCTTAATTTTCTGAAGAATTAAGTGTTTAAAGTTTATAAATTAGTAATTTTCTATTTTTATGAAAAACCGCAAATCATTCATATGGTTTTGCGGTTTTTTTGTGTCTGAAAATGCCATGTTTTTTTAAGTTTTCTATCATTGATGCCTATCAATGAAAATTTGTACCAATACTTTCTTATTTTTAGATGTTAAAAAAATGTGTAAAATGCGTGCTTTTTGTGTAGAAATTGTAAAGAATGGGTCTATAATTTGTTGAAGTATACATATTTTTATCAGTGTTAAGACTGTTTTAATTAATTACGGAAGGGAAGGACTAGATCATGAAAAAGCTTTTATTTATTTCCACGAGTTTATTAAGCTCCGCTGTTATGGCTGCTATGCCAGTTAACCAGCCTGTAGGATCTAGCTTTACTTTAAGTAGCGCGCCAAACCAGAGAGCTTTAACAACGTCACTTGGTAACCCTGCGGCACCATTTATAATGGTCAATCAACAAGATAATGATAATTTTCGTTTTGGTATTGTTGGTCCTATCGGGGTTGGTGTTGAGTTTGGCGATGTAAGTGATTTGGACGATCGAGTTGAAAAAGTACAAGACCTTGTTGATGAATTAGATGCAACCGACGTAAATGATATTGCTACAGTTCTTGCGAGTAACACTGTGTTGGCAGGATATGTGAATGACATTAATAATGCTACGACACAAGAACAGCTGGAAGAAATCATTCAAAAGGCAAAAGATGCAGCAGATGCTCAAGCTGCAAATATTGAGAGCGCAATTGAAGATGCAATTAATGATAAATTAAAAGAGGTTGCTGCTGATGCGAATAAAATACTTGATGGGTTGAGTGAATCTGCCTACCTTAAAACCATGGTAAGTGCGCAAGTGCCGTTTATGCCTGTTATTTATAAGACGGATAGCAAGGGGGCTTTCACTATAGATTCAAGTATTTCCGCTGTTTTGAAAGGAAACCTAACCGAAGGTACTATTCAGGTTGGTGATGATGACACTGAGATCAGTTCTGATATTTCGTTTTACTCTCAGGTAGCAACAGATTTTAACATCGGTTTCGGTTATAGCCACTCACTGTGGGAAAACTCAAATGGTATGTTAGTTGGTGGTGCTAAAGCTAATGTACATAAATTGACTTCAGGTCGAGCTTTGGTTGCGTTGACTGATGATGATGCAGATGTTGGTGACGCTGTTTCTGACTCTCTAGAAGATGATGCTGTTAGTTCAACAACAGGGGTTGGTGTTGATTTAGGGGTTATTTGGGTTTCTCATTATTATCAAGTAGGTGTTACTTTAGCGAATATTAATGAACCAGAGTTTGACCGCGCGGTTATTGATAGCACTTGTGGAAGTGAAAGTTGTTCTGCCGCTTCATCATTGTCTACTTCAGGTGCATTAAAACTTACTGATACCTATACAATGGAAATGCAAACTACTTTAGATTTCGCTATATCAACGCCAGGTAAGCAGGTTACATTGGGCCTATCTTATGATATTAATCCAGTTGAAGATGCTGTAGGTGATGAATACCAATGGGCTGTTGCATCAGTATCTTATTACGGAGATTCTCACTTTATTCCAGGGCTGCGAGCAGGCTTGCGTCAAAATATGGCTGGAACAGAGTTGAGTTATGCTACAGCGGGTTTAACTTTGTTTAAACGTTTGAACCTAGATGTTGCTGTTGCTCTAGAAACAGTTGAAGATGATGAAGGTAATTCGGCACCACGTAGTGCCTACATTTCATTAGGTTACGATACCGCATTTTAAAGTTGGTAAAGGTTTTGTAAAAATAGCCGATAATCTTATAGATTGTCGGCTTTTTTATTTAGATAGAAAAAGTTAGGTGAAAGAAACTCGAGAGAAATGATAAAAGTATGAAGAAGTATTTGGTGATGATGGGGGTTAGTATATTTAGCTCGACAGCGATGTCGTCTATGTATATCTATCAACCTATCGGTTCCAGTATTAACTTAGGAGGGTATGGAAACCGTCATGCTTTATCTACTGCATCTGGCAACCCTGCTTCTACTTATCTGATGGCGAATCTTGAAGGCTTTAGAGTTGGCTTTGCTGGTCCTCTTGGTCTTGCTTTAGAGGGGGTGGTGTTAGTACGCTGAATGACAAAATAGATGACCTTAATGATATATTTGATGCAGACTTTACCGATAGCATTGATGTTGATGCGATAAAAACTGGCGCTGAAGCAGCAGCTCAAGCTGAAGTGGACTCTGGTGGAAGCGTTGCAGATGCCGAGGCGGCTGCAGAGGCTTATGTACTATCATCAATCGATGATATAGAAGTTGACATTAATGATCGTTTAGGTCGCGCGAGTGATGTGATGTCCGATATCAGTGAGACTGTCTATGCTAAGTTTGCAACTACCCTTCAGGCACCTTTTTTACCTATAATTTATAAAACCAGGCGACGTAATGTTTTCACTATTGATGCCAGCGCATCTATTGTGGGTAGGGCGAGCTTATTAACTGATAACTTAGTGTTAACAGGTTTAGATGATTTTTATAATGCGGGCACAATAACTGAGCTAGAGAATGCAGATATTAGTAATGTTGACTTGGAAACAAACAGTGCAGCTTATATCAAAAGAGCATCAGATTATCGTTTCAGCTTAGGGTACAGCACAATGTATTCGAGAACGCCTTATGAGGCCGTAATTCTTGGGGGGCGTTTAAATTTTCATAAGCTAGCATTAGGTCAAAAACTGACAGTACTGACAGAAGAAGATGATCCATCTGTATCCTACAGCGATTTCTTTATAAGTAGAGATAATGTGTCTACAGGAGTTTCGTTGGACTTAGGTGCTTTGTTAGTAAAGCGTAACTTTCAGTTAGGAATGACCATTTCTAATGTGAATGAACCTACTTTTGATTATGAAGCGATAGGGAACTGTTCTGGTTTGACTGGCGCAGACTTAACCAATTGTAATGCAGCGGTAAGTTTTGCTGCCGATGGCGATATTTCTTTGAATGAAACCTACAAGATGGAAGCACAAATGACCATCGATGCCGCCATAAAAAGTAAGGACCAACATTTTTCCTTAGGGGGGTCTTACGATGTAAACCCAATAACAGATCCTTTGGGTGATGAATATCAATGGAGTGTGGTATCTCTTTCCTTTTTTAGTGACTACTTACTTATTCCCGGTATACGGGTAGGTCTAAGGAAAAACCTTGTAGGTAATGAGTTAAGCTACTATACCGCAGGAGTAACTCTATCTAGACGTTTAGATATAGATCTTGCTTATGCGCCAGAAAATGATATTGGTAATAGTGGTTTCTTTTTCTCCATGGGTTATAGCTTCGTTTTCTGATTTTTAGATGATGATTTATATTTTGATCACTTTTGTTGGTGTGATGAAGGCCTGCAATGGCACATCCCACCCTTCAACGGGTAATGACTTAACCTGTTGGCAGTCGTGTGCCAAACCAATAAGTAATGGAGCTTGGCTAGTTTTTTTCCTGCAAAGGTTCTATCATAAAAACCACCTCCCATACCAAGGCGACCGCCTTTTACATCAAAGCCGACCAAAGGTAGGAAGACAATGTCTAAGGCTTCTTTAGGAAGGTAGCTCTTAGCCTTAGGTTCTTTTATGCCATAGATGTTTTCTTGCCAAACGGTTTGTTCTGAATACAAAGCAAACACTAGCTGTTTATCTTGGATAACTGGAAGGTAGGTTTTAACATCTTGTTGCCAGAAATATTGACATAATAAATGAGGTGAAATCTCACCATCATTAGCTAAATATAAGGCAACACTTTTGATTGATGTTTTGTTCGAATTGTCGGCGTCTAAAAAATGCTGTTGAAAACAAGTGAGTAAGTTTCTTGCGGCAATTTGTTGCTCATCAGCAGATAAATTTCTTCTGGCTTGGCGTAGTTGACGACGAAGTGTTTGTCTAGGATCTAGGTGAGAAGGCATAAAGGAGTTTCCCAAGTTGCCGTTTCGGCTATTGGCCTTGAACCCAGTGGTTCAAGGTGGAAAGAACTGTGATTCTTTAGGCTTTCCGACGCACGGACATGCACACCAAACCAACAGGCTCTTTCCGGGGTATTACTCATAGGCTCAAGGGCGTTAAGCCGCTTCGAACAACCCAGGAAACAGATTGGAGTATAGAGTAATTAATTTTAGAAATCACTTAGCGCTCCAATTCGTTTTTTGAGCTGTATGAAGAAAATTCGTGTTCTGCGCTTGCAATCAAAAAAGTAGATCAAGGAATAAACGATAGATGATTATTCATTAACCAGTTTTGTTTGATGCGTTAAAGCGTTATCAAGCTGTGATGTTAGCTCTCGCAATTGTTGTTCATTCGCGCGCGCATATTTTTTGCTCGAAAGCATATCGTGAGTAATATTCAATGCCGCTAGTACAGCGAGTTTTTCAAGAGGGATGTTTTTCCCCCCAGATTGGATATCATTCATTTGATCGTTTAAATATTGAGCAGATTCTTTCAAATCCGCTTCGTGCCCTTTAGGGCAATTTATTTTATAAGTTTGTCCCAGAATGACTACTGACACGGTTGGCTTATCCATATAGACTCCATTTGATAGCAAGGCCCACAAAAAATGGTCTGTTTTTCCATCATTGAGTAGCGAATGGCATTTTATGCTGCGAGTAAATTCGTTACAATTCAGAATTCACTTTATCCACACTGTTTATAGCAAATTGACGCCAATATGGAAATAAACCCGATACTTTCAAAGATAAAAGACCTTTCTGCCCGTGCTTTAACCCTACGGGGGTATCTTTGACTACGATTCAAAGAAAGAGCGCTTAGAAGAAGTAAACCGAGAACTTGAAGATCCAGATGTTTGGAACGATGCAGAATACGCTCAAAAGCTAGGCAAAGAGCGAGCTTCATTAGAAGCTGTTGTAGAAACATTAGACAGTTTAGAATCTGGTGTTAGTGATTCAAAGGAATTACTTGATATCGCCGTTGAAGATAATGACGAAGACTCAGTCGAAGCGGTTCAGCTTGAGCTTGAAGAGCTAGATACTCTGTTAGCTAAGTTAGAGTTTCGCCGCATGTTTTCCAAAGACATGGATGAAAGCAGCGCTTTCTTAGATATTCAGTCTGGCTCTGGTGGTACAGAAGCCCAAGATTGGGCCAACATTCTATTGCGTATGTATTTACGCTGGGGTGAAGATAAAGGCTTTAAAGTTGAGCTTATGGAAGTATCCGCAGGCGATGTGGCAGGTATCAAATCCGCTACGATTCGTTTTGAAGGGGAATATGCCTTTGGCTGGTTACGAACTGAAACAGGTGTACATCGCTTAGTGCGTAAATCGCCTTTTGATTCAGGTAACCGTCGACATACTTCTTTCGCATCTGTGTTTGTTTCTCCAGAGATTGATGACAATGTTGAAATTGAAATCAACCCAGCTGACATTAGAACCGATACATATCGTTCATCAGGTGCCGGTGGACAGCATGTAAACACCACGGATTCTGCGGTACGTATTACTCACATACCGACGAACATTGTTGTGCAGTGTCAAAACCAGCGTTCTCAACACGCTAACCGTGACTTTGCGATGAAGCAACTTCGTGCCAAGTTATATGAGTTTGAAATGATGAAACGCAATGAAGCTGCTCAAGCGGTAGAAGATAATAAATCTGATATTGGTTGGGGTAGTCAGATTCGCTCTTACGTACTGGATGCGTCGCGTATCAAAGATTTGCGTACTGGAGTCGAAAGCTCCAACACTGGTGCCGTGCTTGATGGCAACTTAGACCAGTTTATTGTTGCAAGTTTAAAGCAGGGCCTATAAAGCGCCGTTCCCATTTAGAAAAAATCATTAAGAGTAGATAGCAAAATCATGGCTAACGAAAATAACACAGAATCAACACAATCTGATGACAACCGATTAGTAGCGGAACGTCGTGCAAAATTAGCTTCCATTCGTGAAGAACGTAATGCGTACCCGAATGATTTCCGTCCAAATGCTTACGCTGCAGACTTACAAGCTGAGTTTGGTGAAATTGAAAAACCAGATTTAGAAGAGAAAGATCATAAAGTCAGTATTGCGGGTCGTATCGTACGTAATCGTGGTGCTTTCATGTTACTACAAGACATGACAGGACAAATTCAGGCTTACGTAAACCGTAAAGCCTTGTCTCCTGAATTACTTGCAGATCAAAAAACATGGGATTTAGGTGATATCATTGGTATTTCTGGTCCTGTGCATAAATCAGGTAAAGGTGACTTGTATATTGATATGCAAGAAGCGCAACTACTGACGAAGTCGTTGCGTCCATTACCTGATAAACATCATGGTTTGTCTGATATGGAAATGCGTTATCGTCAGCGTTATGTCGATTTAATTGTGAATGATGAGTCTCGTAACACGTTTCAAACGCGTTCTAAGATCATCTCTACGATTCGTCGTTTCTTAGAAGACCGTCGTTTCATGGAAGTAGAAACGCCAATGTTGCAAACCATTCCAGGTGGTGCAACAGCGCGTCCTTTCATTACTCATCACAATGCAATGGACATGAGCATGTACTTGCGAATTGCTCCTGAGCTATATTTGAAGCGTTTGGTTGTTGGTGGCTTCGAACGAGTATTCGAAATTAACCGTAACTTCCGTAATGAAGGGACGTCAACGCGTCATAACCCAGAATTCACTATGATTGAATTCTACCAAGCGTACGCGGACTATAAAGACCTTATGGACTTAACTGAAGCCATGTTGCGTGATGTGGCAGAGAAAGTGTTAGGTACAACAACAGTGACTTACCAAGGTTCTGAATATGATTTTGGTGCGCCATTTGTTCGTATGACTATGCTTGAGTCCATTTTGCACTACAATCCAGAGCTGACTGCGAAAGATTTGGAAACAATCGAAAGTGCAACGGTTGTTGCGAAGAACCTAAAAATCGATGTGAAGCCGATTTGGGGCTTGGGTAAGTTGTGGACTGAAATCTTTGAAGAAACAGCGGAACATAAATTAGATCAGCCTACTTTTATTACAGAATATCCAGCAGAAGTGTCGCCTTTGGCACGTCGTAATGATCATGACGATTTCATCACAGATCGTTTTGAATTCTTTGTTGGTGGTCGTGAAATTGCGAATGGCTTCTCGGAGTTAAATGACCCAGAAGATCAAGCGGAGCGTTTCAAGCGTCAAGTCGCTGAAAAAGACGCCGGTGACGATGAAGCCATGCATTACGATGCAGATTACATCAATGCACTAGAGTACGGTTTACCACCGACAGCAGGTGAAGGTATTGGTATTGATCGCTTGGTGATGCTGTTTACTGACGCGCCATCAATTCGTGATGTTTTATTGTTCCCACATATGAAACCTCAAGATTAACTCTGGCCTGCTCATAGTGTGTGAATTAATCAATAAGGCCTCAGATGAGGCCTTATTTTGTGGTGCTTAAAGGGGTCAGAGCCCTTTAACTTAACAATATTT
The DNA here is from genome assembly GCF_055808695.1 of Marinomonas sp. GJ51-14. Classification (NCBI taxonomy): domain Bacteria; kingdom Pseudomonadati; phylum Pseudomonadota; class Gammaproteobacteria; order Oceanospirillales; family Oceanospirillaceae; genus Marinomonas; species Marinomonas sp. GJ51-14. Next base: position 190,476 of record NZ_CM147879.1, on the reverse strand, counting down.
GCTTTATTTAATATTTACTTTTTTAAAAGAGCTCTGACCCCTTTATGAAAGATAATGGAGTATTCCATGAGTCGTTTTTGGACAGATAAAATTGCCTCTCTTGACCCTTATGTGCCAGGCGAGCAACCGCAAGATAAAAAATACATAAAGTTAAATACTAACGAAAGCCCATACGCACCTTCTCCAAAAGCTTTGTTAGCTATGGCAGCAGAAGTGAGTGAGAGTCTGCGTCTTTACCCAGATCCAAATTGCATCACTCTTAAAAATGCCTTGGCGAAAAGTTACTCTTTGAATGCAGATCAAGTCTTCGTTGGTAATGGCTCGGACGAAGTTCTCGCATTGGCGTTTATGGGTTACTTTGCTGGCGGTAAGCCATTGGCTTTTGCTGATATTACGTACAGTTTTTATAAAGTGTATGCGGGCTTGTATGGCATTGATCCACAGTTGATTCCTCTTGATGAGAGCTTTGATATTGTTCCAACGGATTATCAAAATTTAGACGTTTCTGGTGTTGTGGTGACCAATCCAAATGCTCCGACAGGCAAAGCTTTACCATTAACAGACATCGAATATATCTTAAAAGCCAATCCAAATGTTGTGGTGCTGGTGGATGAAGCTTATGTAGACTTTGGTGCACAAAGTGCAGCGTCTTTAGTTAATCAATATCCAAACTTATTGGTTGTTCAGACCTTGTCTAAATCTCGAGCTTTGGCTGGTATTCGTGTGGGTTATGCATTAGGTAATCCTGAGCTGATTGAAGGTTTAGAGCGTTTGAAAAACTCTTTCAACTCTTATCCGATTGATCGTATTGCACTTGCTGGTGCGACAGCAGCAGTGGAAGACGAAACCTACTTGCAAGAAATTTGCGAGAAAACCATAGCAACTCGTGAAGAGTCGGTTAAATATCTCGAAGCTCTTGGTTTTCACATTGTTCCTTCTGCCACAAATTTCGTTTTTGCTACTCACCCAGATAAAGACGCGGAAGCCATTTATCTTGCATTGAAAGAGCAGGGGATATTGGTTCGTTACTTTGGTAAAAAACCAAGAATTGGCAATCACCTTCGTATTACGATCGGTACCGACGAAGAAATGGCTGCGTTAACTACGGCATTAAAAAGTGTGCTGGAAGGTTAATTCAAATACTCATAATTGAAATGCTTTCTTTACTATGTTTTCGAGAAGAGAGATGTTTTCAGACAGATAAAAACAGGGTGTTTTTATCTGTCTGCTGAATGTAAAGTGCGCAGTGATAAGCTGATGGGATAGTGATCAGAAGAGTGAATATGAGTATGTACCTGTACATCAACCACATCTAATCCACGACAGTAGATATGGTCAAGATGCCGATATAGATGATTCAATCTTGGTTGGCGTGTCATTTCTACTTCTGCCAACGCAAACGATTTTGCGAGTTGATTAAAATAATTGAGTCGCTTTCCACTCCATGTGTTGAAATCCCCCGCTAATAATATAGGTCCATTATGATGCTCTAGTGTTGTTGCTATTTGTTCGAGATGCGATCTAAATTTTTCGAAAGATACAAAGTTAATAATATGAGCGTTTATTACCAGTAATGATTGTCCTAACTTGCCTAATGGATACTCAGTTGCTAACAACATTTTTTTTGTTTTTGTTATAGGTTCACCATGAATGGATGCTGAAAAATAATGCTTGTCTGCGACAACCCTTGATCCAGTTTTAACTCCAGTTTCTATATGGGTTTTTAGGTTCATGAAGCTGCTGGCCATAATCCATTGATGCTGTAATGATTTATTGAAGAGGCTATCAAAAGTTGAGTTTAAAATCGCTTCCTGTAAAAGGATTAGATCTTTGTTATGGATGAGGGTTGTGAAATCCGTTTGCCAGCCCTTTTTTTTGCATTTGAAAACATTCCATACCAATATCTCAATGCTTGGTCCCAGTACTTGATTCGGAGCCTTGCCCATAAATTTTAGGGCTTCAATTTTGCTATAACGACTTTTAAGCATGAAATATTGGCCTGTTCAGTTGCTTGTTATTGCCTGATCACATTATAGATATGGCGAAAACAAACGGAAAAAGTGATTACGAATTTTTTTATAGATAGGTAAAGCATCAATTTCATCCTTAATAACCTGCTCTGAGTTCTGTTTTTTTAAGGCAAATAAGTTTGTTAGCTCTGTATTAAGTTTACTATCAAAGCACTCTAAGTTGATTTCAAAATTAAACTCTAAGCTTCTTGCGTCCCAGTTGCTAGAGCCTATAAAGGACCAAATGTCATCTACAATGACAATTTTACTATGGTCAAATGGTCGTTTGTTCTTGTAGATCTGTATACCATTGGCCATTATTCTAGAAAAATTGGCTTCCATTACCCAGTCTAGAAAAAAATATTACTGTGCTTGGGCACAATAATTTCAACCGATACACCTCGTAATGCTGCTGCATGCAAATACGTCATTAATGTTTGATCTGGAATGAAATAGGGCGTTATGATTTTTACGCTGTTTTTTGCGCAAACTAATACGTTAATTAGTGTCCATCGTATTCTATTATGGAATTCATCAGGACCATCCTGAATGACTCGAGCGACAACTGAGTGGTCGTTTTTTTGACATATTTGGTGTGGGTCAAAGCGGGGGAATTGGATTAGTTCGCCTGTGGCAAAGAACCAATCTTCTACAAATACTTGGCTAATTTGATCAATCACTGAGCCTGTTACTTTAAAGTGAATATCATCAATAGGGCGATCTGCAGATTGTACTAGATTGTTTCTACTTATATTCATTCCTCCAATGTAGGCTACATTGCCATCGACACAGAGTATTTTTCTATGGTTTCTTAGATTGATAAAGCGAATACCAGTAAGTGAAATAGCGGGTAAGAAGCGAGCAGTGTGTACGCCACGTCTTTTTAATGCTAAATCTGATTTGTACCAACTATAGCCAATGCCAATGCCATCTAATAAAACGTTTACAATGACGCCTCGCTCATGTGCTTTTGCTAATGCATCCACAAACTGTTGTCCAAGTGAATCGTAATCAAATATGTAGCTTGATAAGACGATGTGATGCTTTGCGCAATGAATGGATTGAATCATCTCAGGATAAGCAGTATCTCCATTAATGAGAGGTTCAATACGATTTTTTACAACTAAGTTAACCGGGTGAATTGCGTACCCTGACATGATGACGGAATGCCAGTTTTGAGGGATATTGTGAAATTTAATGGCTTCCTGCTGATGTTGGAAGTCTTGTTTGAGAGCTTGAGGGTGTTTTCTTTGCGCTATACGCTTGATGCGATTTATTCCAAATAGCCAATAAAATAAACTTCCTATTACAGGTGAAAATATAACAAGGCCAATCCAAGCTAAAGAGGTATGTTCGTTTTCTTTGAACAGAAGAACATGTAGCGATGTCAGAATAGACAAACTAATATGTAATGTGACAATGATGGTAACCCAATGGATATTGATCCATTCAACTAGAGCTTCAATGATTGGCATACAATTAACCTAAATTTTGTCTTAGCTTGTAGATGAAATCGATTATTTATTTCTTCCATAGAATTAGTTTCCATGTCTTTAACTAAAAAACACAATAATTCGCTCTAAGAGCTCTGAATAACGCATAAAATAAGACTACTTAAAAGCACTCTTGAATTCGCTATTATCGCCTGCTCAATTCACATTGAGCTTCTCATATTAAAAATACCTATGGATTATAAATTATGACAATTAACCTGCGTTTAGCCATAGGATTTGGCAGTATTCTATTAATGATGCTGATTCTAACAAGTATCGGTATCCACCGTGTTAACTTCATTGATAATTCGATCACACAAATAAATGATGTTAATTCGGTGAAACAGCGTTACGCCATTAATTTTCGCGGCAGTGTTCATGACAGAGCAATTGCCATTCGAGATGTAGTTTTTTCCCGTAATCAACAAGAATTTAATGACACAGTAAGGGAAATTAGAGCGCTTGATAAATTCTATCAAGCTTCTGCTCAATTGCTTACACCAGAAAAAATATCCATGTCTGCTGAAGAAACTACTATCTACAATCAAATCAAAAGTATTGAACAGAAAACCTTGCCACTGATTGAGCAAATCATCAAATATCGAGAGTCCAATAACCTAGATGCTGCAACGCTGGTATTGTTGAATGATGCTAAGCCTGCGTTTATTACATGGCTTGCGACAATCAATCAGTTTATTGATTTAGAAGAAAAGAGTAATCAAGTCACCACTATTGAAGTACGTGAAGTCGCGAGTACTTTTGCTGGTTGGATGATTGCTTTAACCCTTATCGCTATTATTATCGGCTCTACACTTGCGTATTTTATCAGTACAAGAATTCGCAATGCTGTTGGTGGTGAGCCTCAGGAAGCCGCAAAAGTCATTGCGAAAATTGCTCAAGGCGATTTAACCGGAAAAATTGAGTCTTGTTGTGATAATAGCATGATGTCTTCAGTGCAGATCATGCAGGCAAAATTAGAAAAAACGGTTAATGGCATCATAAGTTCCTCGGAGGAATTATCACATCGCTCTTCTATTGTTGCTTCTGGCTCTCAGCAAGCCTTGGTGGCAGCTGAGACGCAAGTTGTTTATACCAGTTCAGCGGTGAGCAGCTTGACTGAAATGAGTCACAGTATTAATTCTGTGGCAGATACAGTACATCAAACAGAAAGTAACTCTAAAATAACAGCGGAACTGTCTTTAAAAGGGCGAACTGCAGTGCAGAAAGTGGCGAGTGAAATTGAAAAAATCTCGACGACGGTGAAAGCAACGGTTGAGCAGGTTAATATATTGCAAGAACGTACCAGTGAGATCGGCGATATCGTTAATGTTATTTACAGTATTTCTGATCAAACGAATCTACTTGCATTGAACGCAGCAATTGAAGCAGCACGAGCTGGTGAATATGGTCGAGGTTTCGCTGTGGTTGCTGATGAAGTAAGGCAGCTTGCTAAGCGAACGGGTGAAGCGACAGGCGATATTGAAAAAATGATCCAGCAGGTTCAAGAAGATACGCGTGCGTCTGTGAAAGCGATGGAAGCAACGGTACCTCAAGTGGAAAATGGGTTACTGCTAACTAATGAAGCGAATCAATTATTGAGTGATATTCAAACCCAAGCAAATGACTCATTGGAAAAAGTTCTGGAAGTGGTGCAAGCGACGTCTAGGCAAGTTGCTACTGTAGAAGAGATTACAAGAAGCGTTGAAGAAGTGGCGAACATGGCGAAAGAAAGTAGTCTTTCATTGAAGAGTAACTCTGAAGAAGCTGTTTCTCTTGAGCAATTGTCTGGTAAATTGAAACAGGATATTAATTACTTTGTTGTAAAATAATAAACCTGAATAAGGAAACAGAAAAGCACATCTAGAAGCTGTATTTTAGATGTGCTTTTTTATGTTTAGGGCGATAATTTTTACTCTATTAGATATTCTTGATTTATTTTTATAACTAAATGGAAGGCGGTTATGATTAAGTACTGGCTTATAACTATCTTATTTTCTTCAATGGCTTATGGCACTGACTCTTTTTCTGATTCGTTAGAATACGCCCAGGTGACTTATGTAAAAGCCACGCAGACCTCAAATGGAAGCTGGTGCTTCGATACGCAAGTTCGCCATAACGATGAGGGTTGGCAGCATTATGCAGATACTTGGCAGGTAGTGAGTCAACAGGGTGAGGTATTAGGGGAAAGAGTTTTGTTTCATCCCCATGAAAACGAGCAACCTTTTACTCGCCGTTTATGTGGTGTTCAAATTCCTAACGATGTGACTATGGTAACAGTGAGAGCTAAATGCAATGTCCATGGCTTTGGTGGGCAAACGGTTGTTATTGATCTTGGGTCTTCAAAAAGTGATAAATATTCGGTAACTCGTTAAATAAAAACACCGGCAGCCTATGAAGAATGTGGTAATCGATTTAAGCTGGCAGAGAATTTAAAAGACGTCTATACAAATAATAAATATTAGAAAGGTAAAAAATGAATACAATTATTTTGGTCGTATTGATCTTAGAGCTGACATTGTTTTTTATAGCTTCCAGCTGCATAAAAATTTTTGGTTGGCCAAAAACGAGATACAACGCACAACTGGCATTTTTTAGTCAATTTGGACTAAACCGAAATATGGTTACTGTTTTCGGAGCGTTTGAGTTATTTGGTGCGATTACTTTATGGCTCCCGAACTATGTTGGTGTAATAGGTGTTTGGGTTTTATGTGCTATTTCTGCAACCGTTATTTATGGACATATTCGTTTTGGTTCTTGGAAAAACGGCCTCTTATCGATGGCAATATTTGCTCTTTCAGGCTGGATTTTATACGTTAAATGCTTAGCGATATGGGCTTAGTTTTATTGACGTAGTTAGCGTTATTTTTATTCAAGGCATTTGAAAAAAATATCAATTCACCGTTCTACTAATAAAAAGGATGTATTTTTATGATTAAGTTAATCTCATTTGGCGCTGTGGTTTTATGCGCTTCTCTTTCTCTTAATGCAGCAGAAAGCCTGTTGAAATATGAAAGCCAATATTCGGTGCAAGAAACCGCTAATCGCTTTGAATCCATCGCGAAGAGCAAAGGGTTGAATGTCTTTGCTCGAGTTGATCATCAGAAAAATGCTCAGAGTGTTGGTTTAGAATTAAGACCGACCCAAGTGATTATTTTCGGTAATCCGAAAGTTGGAACACCGCTTATGCAATGTGCACAAGATGTTGCCATTGACCTTCCTCAAAAAGTACTAATCTCAGAGGATGCTAATCAAAAAGTATGGCTTTCTTATAACAATCAGCAATACCTTAAAGAACGCCATAATATCCAAGGTTGTGATGCCGTTATTGATAAGGTCTCAAATGTATTAAAGGCATTGTCTTCGGCTGCTGTTGCTAAGTAATTCATACTGTAAAAAAACAATTATATGCGGATAAGGCATTATTGATTTTCTTTTAATTTGACTGTAAGAGGCTAGTCAAATGGCTAAACTACAATTGGCTTGTTCATGTGGCACAGTTCGCGGCACAACAGTGAATATGAATGCAAAAACAGGAACAAGGATCATGTGTTGTTGCAATGATTGCCAATCCTTTGCTCAGTTTCTAAAGCAAGAAAATATAGTGCTAGATGACTATGGTGCAACGGAAATATTTCAAATTCCTGTATCTTACGTCAAAATTACAACAGGCAATGAGCACATCGCGTGTGTACGTTTGAGTGAAAAAGGCATGTATCGTTGGTACGCTAAATGTTGTAATACTCCAATTGGTAACACGATGAAAGCGGGTATTCCTTTTATCGGCTTGATTCACACTTTCGTGGATAAGGCGTCAATCGATGATGCTGAATTGAGTGAAAATCTAGGTTACCTTCAAACTAAATTTGCTAACAAAATTGTGCCTCTAGATCAACAAGCCTCGCAATTTGGTGTTATGTCTAAAATTGTTTTTAATTTGATTCATTGGAAAATCAAAGGCCTGCACAAACCGTCAGCCTTTTTCCACGACAATGGCAAACCTATCGTAGAACCTAAAGTGCTCAAGGTTTAAATCTAGTTTCTTGAACATCGACCTATTTGGGCTGAGCTATATTTAGATTGATCTAAAGTGAACATCTACACGTAATACTTCTGCGGCATGAACAAAATTGGAGAAGTAGTATGCAGTTTAATAGCCACGAGCAATCAAGAATCTTAGAAATGGCGTGGGAAGACAGAACACCCTTTGAAGCCATTGAATTGCAATTTGGTTTGAACGAGCAGGCGGTTATCAAACTGATGCGCCGAAGCCTGAAATCCAGTAGCTTTAGGTTATGGCGAGCACGGGCCAATGGTCGTAAAACCAAACACTTGATGCTTAGATCGCCTGATGTAATTAGAGGGTACTGTCCGACTCAATATAAACCGCGTTAGTGTTTTAGACGTTTTTTCTATTTTTAACCGATATGGTGAACCTTTGATTAGTTGTGCTCAATATGATGCGATTGAAATCGTGTGTATGTATTTTTATCCGATTAAGCTAACGTTCAAATCTGGAGAGGTACTCAACTGTAAAGCATTGGATACTCAGCGCAATGCGAATGGCGAAGAGTGTATCAAGGTGAAAACAGAAAGCTCTGATAGTTTGGTTGTACTGACTTCGATTTGGACACTAGAAATCTGTGTTGAAAACCCTCATTTTAAAATCATGTCTTTTATTTAGATCTACTCATCCCTTCCTTTTTAGATAAACCTCTTTTTATGATTACCATCATGTAGAATCTATTACATAGCTTAGTTTGCTTTTCGATAACCTTGATGGAGATGTGTCGTGCCTGAGATAAAGGTCATTGGTTTGTTCATGCTTACCGCAGTTACTGAAATACTGGGCTGCTATTTGCCTTATCTTTGGCTGCGTGAGGACAAATCTATTTGGTTGTTAGTACCAGCCTGTTTAAGTTTGATTGCATTTGCTTGGTTACTTACCTTACATCCAGCGGCAGCGGGAAGAGTCTATGCGGCCTACGGTGGTGTTTACATTTTTGTCGCAATAATGTGGTTGTGGTTAATCGATGGGATTCGTCCGAGTACTTGGGATCTTGTCGGCTCTGGCATCGCACTTGTAGGTATGGCAATAATCATGTTTGCACCACGGTCAGCTTAAGTTTATACAACAAAATTTTAACGATAGAGAGTGACATTGTGGTGTTGAGAGTGAAACAATAATGTCATTCTCTTTTTGTGAAAAAGGTTAGACTTTTTAGGTGATGTGGTTTTTCTAAATACTCGTCGGTATTTAAGTAAGATTTCTTTAAACAAGGGTTATTGGAAGCTGGAGAGTTAAGTGAAAACACTGCCATTAGTTTTGTTTTGGTTGTTGGGCATTATTTGGGGAAGTAACTTTATTTATATGAAGTGGGCTTCCGATTACATTACGACGCCTCAAATTGTTTTATTGCGTGTCTTTTTTGGTTTTGTCCCTGTTTTGTTTTATGCACTTTATAAAAAAGAGTTAAAACTTTCTCACTTTAGATTTTCGCTTCACTTTATTGTAATGGCACTTATCGCAACGGTTGTTTATTACTATGGTTTTGTAAAAGGCTCTTCATTATTGCCGTCTGCGATTGCGGGCGTATTGAGTGGTGCGATTCCTATTTTTCTTTTTTAGTTGCGCTTGTGTTGTTGCCAGATGAAAAGCCAACTTTGATTCGTGCGTTGGGTATTGCGATAGGGTTTGTTGGTATTTTATTGATAGCAAACCCTTTTTCAACCGATCTGGCATCGACTAATTTAATCGGTGTGTTTTACATGGTAATGGGATCATTAAGTGTGGGTGTTTCCTTTATTTATGCGAAGAAATTCATTTCTCCTTTACGCATTCCTTCTTCGGCGTTAACAACCTATCAGCTTGGTTTCGCCTTGTTGTTCATATTGAGTGTTACGGATATGAATGGTATTGAGCGAATTATGGAGTCCAGTCATGTTGCGTTTGGTGCTGTGGTTGGTTTGGGCATATTGGGCACAGGCTTGGCCTATTTAATTTATTATTATTTGATTGAAAACTTAGGCGCGGTTTCAGCATCGTCGGTGACCTATATACCGCCTATTGTCGCGCTTATTATTGGGGTATTGTTAATAGGTGAAAAAATGATTTTGCTTGATTACCTTGCTGTCGTACTGATTTTCATCGGTGTGTTGTTAGTTAATAAGAAAAACACAAAACCTGTTAAGTAAGGTTACTAATGATGTGTTTTTATAGGACCCATTAAGTAAAGGTTGGAATATACATGGAAAATAACAGATCTTCCCGTCTGGGAACGGCTTTACTTGTGATTGCTGTTATTGCAGTTGTGACTGTCGCGACAATGATGTTCGGTGCTAAGTTAGGTTTATGGCAGCCTATTATTGGTTTCGGTTTGGTTCGAAGCTATATGAACCCGATTGCTTATGGTCTGCTTGGTCTTGGTGTATTAGGTTTGATTCAGCAGAAAATAGCGAAAAATTCTTGTGGTGCCATTAAATCAGCATTAACCGCGTTGATTGGTTTGGCTATGTTGGCACCAACTTTATACGGCAAAGTTAATTCGCCAGTACGTCTTCCTCCTATCCATGATATTTCAACGAATACGATCACCCCGCCTGAATTTATTGTCTTAGACGATAATCGAGTCGGTGCTAGAAATACGCTCGTTTACGGCGGGCCAGAAGTCGCAGCCTTGCAGAAAAAAGCCTATTCAGATATCGCGCCAATTGAATCAGGTTTGTCTGCCGCTGAAGCCTTTAATGAAGCATTACGTGTCGCTGATGTTATGGGTTGGGAATTGGTTGCGCAGGATGTAGCCAGTTTGCGTTATGAAGCAACCGCTCGTACTTCTGTTTATGGTTTTGTTGATGATGTTGTCGTTGTCGTTACGCCAGTAGGCGATGCGAGTCGAATTGATGTTCGTAGCGTCTCACGTATTGGGCGAGGCGATCGTGGCGTAAATGCTGCTCGTGTTCGAACTTTTATTAAAACATTTGAAGAGTAAGTTCTAATAAAATAAAGCCCTGCTACTGATGAATTGGTAGGGCTTTATTGTTTTTGGTTCTAATTAGTAGGCGCCTTCTCCATAGACTAATTCATAGCTGTGGCTATAGATTTCTAAAATATTGCCAAATGGGTCTTCCATATAGATCATACGATAAGGTTTTTCGCCTGGATAATAGTAGCGTGGTTTTTCCATACGCTTTTTACCACCGGCCGCGACAATTTTTTCGGCTAACTCTTCTACATTTGGATCTTGTACACAGAAGTGAAAAATTCCTGTTTTCCAATATTCAAAGTTATTTTCTGGGTTTTGCTGACCTTTAAATTCAAATAGCTCAACACCAATACGATCACCTGTAGACAAGTGAGCAATTCGAAATTTGTCCCAACCTTGACCAAAGACATCGGTGCACATTTCACCAATAGCACTGTCATCTTCGATAATCTCAGTTGGCTTCATGATTAAGTACCAACCCATTACTTGGGTATAAAACTGCACAGCTTTTTCTAAATCTGGTACAGAAATACCAATATGTGAAAAGTTACGCGGATAAACATTATTCATAATTCTCTCCTGTATTTGATATTGGTAGATTACAAATCAGTCATGATTAAGTAAAATTATCATTTAAAATAATAATGAGTATATTTTGTAATGATTAATCCACTCTGGTTGCGTACATTCTGTACGCTTGTTGATATTGCACATTTCACACGCACGGCAGAGTATTTGAATATGACGCAATCAGGCGTAAGTCAGCAGGTTCGAAAGTTAGAGGAGCAGCTTGACCAAGAATTACTGATTCGGCAGGGGAAACAGTTTACGCTGACAGATGCAGGCGAACGTCTCTATAAAGAAGGTCGCGAGCTCCTTAGCCGTTTATCAGATCTCGAGATGAGTATTGGTGATGATCCTGCTTATGAAGGCACAGTGAAGGTAGTTTCGCCTGGTAGTGTGGGATTGAAGTTATACACACAGCTTTTATTGCTGCAACAAAAATACCCTAAGCTCATTATAGATTATCGGTTTGCACCTAATCATGAAGTAGAAAAGCTGGTATCAGAGAACAAAGTCGATTTAGGTTTTATGACTCGTCCATCGACAATGGGTGATGTGCATGTCAAGCCGATAGCAACAGAAGAACTATTACTTATTACTCCCCATAACGTTCAGGGTTCAAGTTGGGAGCAATTACAAGCATTAGGTTTTATTGATCACCCAGATGGTGCGCATCATGCTGCGTTATTATTAGGTGCTAATTATGCAGAATTCGAACAAGGTCAAATATTTAAACGCAGTGGGTTTTGTAATCAAATTGCTTTGATTTTAGAGCCTGTGGCATTAGGGCTTGGTTTTACGATCCTGCCGCGTCACGCTGTTGCTGCTTACGGCAAACCAGAAAAAATATTTGTTCATCAACTTACAACACCTGTGAACGAAACATTGTATCTCGCTAGGCTTCGGCATAGACGCTTAACCAATCGACAAAAAACAATCATTGAAGTGGCTGAGCAGTGTTTAATATGACGATATTATTGAACAATAAAAAAGCGAAACACCTTGGTATTTCGCTTTTTAAATGTCGTATGTGAGTTGTGTTTTAATGAATTACGACAACTCTAAAGACACTAACTTCTTTTGAATTGCAGATTGAATACCGTCTGCGTCCAGCCCTACACGTTTGAGCATAGAGCTATGGCTAGCGTGTTCTTCATATTGATCTGGTAAGCCAATATGTAAAACTGGAGTAGGAATATGGTTTGACTGTAAAAACTCACTGACAGCTGACCCTGCGCCGCCCATGATGGCATTCTCTTCGATTGTTACGATGAGTTTTGCTTCTCGTTGAGCCAATAGTGCCTTTTCATCAATGGGTTTAACAAATCGCATATCAAGGAGCGTAGCGTCGAAATGTTCAGCCGCTTGAAGTGCATCATAAGTTGGACGACCAAAGCCACAAATTACAATGCCGGATTGTCCGGCTCGCAAGGTGCGAGATTTACCTATTTCAAGCGTCGATAAAGCGGGATCAATGTCGATACCGCGTCCAGTTCCGCGTGGATAACGAACAGCGACAGGGCCTTTGTATTCGTATCCAGTTTGTAACATTTTTCGACATTCATTTTCATCAGATGGTGCCATAACCACCATGTTTGGTATGCAGCGCAAATAACTTAAATCATAAACACCTGCATGGGTTGGACCATCTTCACCAACCAAACCAGCGCGGTCAATGGCAAAAAGTACATCAAGATTTTGTAGCGCGACATCATGAATTAATTGATCATAGGCGCGTTGTAAGAAGGTTGAGTAAATCGCAACAACTGGTTTGATTCCGTCACAGGCCATACCCGCAGCTAATGTCACCGCATGCTGCTCAGCAATGGCAACATCGAAGTACCTTTTTGGAAAACGTTCTGCAAACTCAATCAGATCGGAACCTTCTTTCATGGCAGGAGTAATAGCTGCCAGCTTTTCATCTTGTTCGGCGGCATCGCATACCCATTTTCCAAAAATACTAGAATATTTTGGCAGTGTTTTTTGCGTGTCATTTGGTTGTGGGTCAGGTTCTATTTTATTGATGGCGTGATAGCCGATAGGGTCGCCTTCGGCTGGCTCAAAACCTTTGCCTTTCTTTGTTATAACATGAAGAAATTGAGGGCCTGAGCGATCTTTGAGGTTGGCTATGGTAGAAAGCAGGTGATCAATATCATGACCGTCAATTGGTCCAATATAATTGAAACCAAGCTCTTCAAACATCATGCCGGGCGACACCATGCCTTTCATGTGTTCTTCCGCTTTGCGGGCGAGTTCTAACGCTGAAGGTAATCCTGAGAAAACTTTTTGGCCACCTTTACGAATATGGTCGTAGGTTTTGCTGGCCCAAATTCGAGCAAAATAACTTGAAAGGGCACCCACCGGTTTTGAAATAGACATTTCATTGTCGTTTAAAATTACCAACATATCGGCTTTGACATCACCTGCGTGATTTAACGCTTCAAATGCCATACCTGCAGACATGGCGCCGTCACCAATTACGGCAACCGCCTTACGGCCGGTATTAAGTTGCTGAGCGGCTAATGACATGCCTAATGCTGCACCAATAGATGTACTGGAGTGACCAACACCAAAGGTATCGTATTCGCTTTCATCTCGCTTTGGAAAACCAGATATGCCGTTTTCTTGACGGATGTTCAATAACGCTTCACGACGGCCTGTGAGTATTTTGTGAGGGTAAGCTTGATGGCCAACATCCCAGACAATGCGATCTTCAGGCGTGTTGTATATGTAATGAAGGGCGATAGTAAGCTCAACAACGCCTAAACCTGCCCCAAAATGACCACCAGTTTGTCCAACGCTATAGAGCATGAATTCTCGCAATTCACGGACGAGTGTTGGTAACTGTTCTTTTTTTAAAGCGCGTAAATCTGCAGGAGAATTTACCTGATCTAGCAATTCTGTTATTGGTCGCGAGGTTGGTATCTCTTCAAATATTGGCACAGGTTTGGTCACATTCAGTTAATTTTTAAAAAAAGTATTTAGAGAAGCTAATATCTAAAAAAGCGAATATCAAAAAAAGTGGTTAAGTATATCAGTGGTTGCGACCAATAATATAGTTTGCAAGTTCAACTAAAGGTTGAGCAGCATCGCCAAAAGTTGAAATAGAATCAATTGCTTGGCCATGTAGACTTTGCGCGAGATCCTTTGCACCCTCTAAACCAAGCAATTTAGGATAGGTGGGTTTGTTGGCATCTTCGTCTGAAAATTGTGCTTTACCAAGAGTCGTTGTGTCACTAGTGATATCAATAATGTCGTCCTGCACTTGAAACGCTAAACCAATAGCATTGGCATAAGCGTCTAAGGCAGCAAAATCCTGTTTAGTATGAGCGCCAGTGCTGATGGCTCCCATACGAACGCTGGCACGAATTAAGGCGCCTGTTTTATGTTGATGCATTTGTTCTAGAACATGGATATCAATACTTTTACCAACATTAGCTAAGTCGATCATTTGTCCGGTAATCATCCCATGACGGCCAGAAGCTTGAACAAGTTCTTGAATAAGTTGTAATTGAGTGGCTGTTTGATCGTGTATTGATTGGCTTAATAGTTCAAAGGCAAAGGTCTGTAGTGCGTCTCCAGCAAGAATCGCCGTAGCTTCGTCATATTGTATATGATTGGTTGGTTTTCCTCGGCGTAAGTCGTCGTCATCCATTGCTGGAAGGTCATCATGGATCAAGGAGTAAGCATGGATTGACTCAATCGCAGCAGCACTGGCATCGGTTAGATTGTTAGCTTCACCAAACAAAGATGCAGCGGCATAAGTCAGCATTGGGCGAACACGTTTACCACCATTAAATAAACTATATGACATGGCATCTTGTAGATGCGTAGCTGGTTCGTATTGGCTTAAACTTTGCTTAAGATAATGGTCTACTCGACGACGAGCGTATTGAGAAAAGTCATCTAAAGTCACAAATTGGATTCCGGATCAAAGGTTTCTAAGTGCTCACCGTCTTGTTTTTCAAGTAGAATTTGAACTTTTTGTTCTGCTTGGGTGAGAACGGACTGGCATTCTTGACTTAGCTTAACACCTTTTTCAAATGCTTTTAGCGCTTCTTCAAGTGACAGTTGATTTGACTCAAGTTGAGTGACAATTGTGTCAAGTTCACTGAGGTTTTCTTCAAAATGACGAACACTAGTTTTTCGCGACATAATTGTTACTCTTATTGAAATGCACGTTTTTTAACAGAAAACGGCTCATTGTTCGAGAGCGTGTTAATGAAAATTACAAAAAATACGCAAGAAGATGTCATTCTTAGGCTTTCTTTCGTATAGAATCACATAGTATATCAGTTGCATTATAGCTTTTTTGTTAGGAGACGTGTGTGGATATCGCAACGTTAATAGGACTTGTTGGATCTTTTATAGTTGTTAGTGCTGCTATTGCTTTAGGTGGCGCAGCAGGGATGTTTGTTGATACTACGTCAATACTTATTGTTATTGTTGGCTCTACTTTTGTAGTTTTAATGCAGTACCCGTTAGGTCAGTTTCTCGGTGCTGGTAAAGTAGCAGCGAAAGCCTTTATGTTTAAAAGCATTCCTTTAGATACTTTAATCGATGAAATTTATGGCTTGTCAGATGAAGCTCGCAAAGGCGGGTTACTTTCTTTAGAAGGAAAGGAAGTGAGCCATCCTTTTTTATCATCAGGCATTCAAATGTTAGTGGATGGTCATGATGGAACAATTGTAAAAAGTCAGCTCAGTAAAGAAATGAACCAATCTTATATTCGTCATATTAAGGGTTCTAAAATATTTAAGGCTTTTGGTGATATAGCACCTGCGATGGGAATGATAGGAACCTTGGTTGGTTTGGTACAAATGTTGGCGAATCTATCTGATCCAAGTTCAATTGGTCCTGCCATGGCAATTGCTCTTTTGACAACGCTTTATGGTGCCATGCTTGCCAATATGGTGTGTTTACCTCTTCATGCTAAATTAAGCACCCGTGCAGATGAAGAGCTACTATGTCAGAAAATGATACTGGATGCCTTACTGGCGATACAAGCAGGTCAAAACCCTCGTATATTAGATGGTGCATTAAAGACTTATTTGGCAGAAAGTAAGCGAACTGAACGTGAATAGTATTGGTTGTAAATAATGTTAGTTGTAAACGGATTGCAGAATGAGTGATGAAGAAGAATCAGATTGCCCTGAATGTATAGAGGGCTTACCTGCCTACATGGGAACCTTTGCGGATCTCATGTCTTTATTGTTGTGTTTCTTTGTGCTTTTGTTGTCATTTGCGGAAATGGATGTCATCAAGTTTAAGCAATTAGCAGGCTCATTAAAAAATGCTTTTGGGGTTCAACGAGAAATTGAGGCTGATGCTATCCCTATGGGGACGTCAATTATTGCTCAAGAATTTAGCCCAGCTAGACCAGAACCAACGCCAATTAATGAAGTTAAACAAAAGGTTGATAGTACGCCGGAACATACCTTAGAAGTCCTGTGTAAACCAGATGATGCAGCATTAAAAGAGCGAGATAATTCGGGATCACCTTCGCCTGTTACTTTTGTTGATAAATCTAATGCAGATCTTGAAAGAGAGCAGAAGATTCAAGAAACCGAAGCGGATGCGCAGCAGATAGCATCGCTGCTACGAGAAGAAATTTCAAAAGGCACAGTAGAAATTGAAACACAAGAAGAAACCATTACCATCCGTATAAAGGATCAAGGTTCATTTGAGTCGGGCTCAGCAGAACTAAATTACGACTTCATCCCCGTCATTGATTTGATTCGTGATGTGCTTGTTGGTATTCAAGGGACAATTTCTGTGGAAGGTCATACTGATAATGTGCCTATTCGAAGTCGTCAATTCCGTTCAAATTGGCAATTATCTTCTGCTCGTTCTATTTCTGTTGCGGAAGAGTTATTCTCGACCGGACAGCTTGATCAAAGTCGCTTTTCAGTAACTGGTTATGCAGATACTCGACCACTTGTACCAAATAATAGTGTCAGTAATCGTGGGACGAATCGACGAGTCGAAATCGTAATAAAACAAAATGATATGTCACGTCCGGTAATGCGGGACAATTTGGATGAAATACCAAGTGATGGTGTAATCGAGTTTGATCTGTTTAGTGCTGAGGAGCTCGCACCAGATGAAATATTCTAGAATATAAAAATTAAGCTCATAGGATATTCTGCCAACAGATTATTGTAAGAAATCAAAATTAGGAGCTTCGGCTCCTTTTTTATGTCTTCTATTGTGGCTTATTTCGTTTTAGTGCTGAGATTATAAGTATTTTTTGTTATGGTTTGCCCGGACAATATTGAGGAAGTAAACAAAATGCGAGTAGCAGTTATTGGCGCATCAGGGCGCATGGGTAAATTTCTAATTACAGCTGTTCAGACGGCTGAAGGAGTTTCTTTAGGCGCAGCTATTTTAAAACCTGGAAGCAGTTTGATTGGTGCTGATGCTGGTGAAATTGCAGGCGTTGGAAAGCTAGGTGTTGCTGCTGTAGCAAGCTTAGAGGATTGTGTTAATGACTTTGATGTTTTGATTGATTTTACAACACCATCATTAACCCTAGAAAACGCAGCATTTTGTGCAAAGCATCAAAAAGCAATCGTAGTAGGTACAACAGGGCTGAATGATGACGAAAAAGCGTCTCTAAACCAGGCCGCTGTAGACACTCCTGTGGTTTTTGCACCAAATATGAGTGTTGGTGTGAATCTAACTCTTAAGTTGCTTACAATGGCCGCTGAGATTCTAGGTGATGATTATGATGTAGAGATCGTTGAGGCACATCATCGCCATAAAGTCGATTCACCTTCTGGCACTGCTTTACGTATGGGAGAAGTCGTTGCTGAAGCATTGGGTCGAGATTTAAAAGAATGTGCAGTGTATGGTCGTGAAGGACAAACTGGTGCTCGTACGCAAAAAGAGATTGGTTTTGAAACCATTCGTGCAGGTGACGTTGTTGGTGAACACAGTGTTTGGTTTGCGACAGAAGGTGAGCGTATTGAAATTGCTCACAAAGCGAGTAGCCGTATGACCTTTGCTAAAGGTGCTGTGCGTGCAGCAAGTTGGCTTGAAGGTAAGGCGGCTGGTATGTATGACATGCAAGACGTATTAGACTTAAAATAACTAATAGTGACACTCGCCTTTACTAATGAAGTTTAAAGTGGATTGATTATATTCAAACACAATAAAAAGCCGTATTCATATATTAATGAATACGGCTTTTTTTTATGTTTTAAAAAATTATTTACATTTGTTATTCAGCTGTATATTCAAGTGTTTCGGCTAAACTTTCAGAGCTAAGGTCTCCGACATATCGACCGTCTTCATCCAGAACTGGCAGTGAATATTCCGATGTTAATGAGTCAGATAAGGCTTCTTGTAAGAGCATATCTGGCATTAAATTTGGAATCTCTGTTACATCTTCAGGTGTTATATTGCCTTCTGGGCGTAGTTTGATCGCGGCCTCCAACTTTTTACGAGTTAGAAGTCCGTGGAAACCAGATTCATTTTGATAAAATGCATAACCCTGTTTAGGAAGCTTGGCGATAGCTTCCGCTAAGTTAGCCGATTTTATGATAGGTACCGACTGTTGCATAATTGTTTTGACAGGTACTGCACGGGCGCGATTCACATCTTTAACAAAGGCTTCTACATAGTCATCGGCTGGATTCAGTAGGATATCTACTGGTGTCCCTATCTGTGATACTACGCCATCATTTAGAATGGCAATACGGTCACCGATTCGTAAAGCTTCATCCAAATCATGAGTGATAAAGATAATAGTTTTCTGGAGTTTCTCTTGTAATTCAAGTAGCTGGCCTTGCATTTCACTGCGTATAAGAGGATCAAGTGCAGAGAAGGCTTCATCCATCAAAAGAATTTCTGCATCTGTACATAACGCTCTAGCTAACCCAACACGTTGTTGTTGACCGCCTGAAAGTTGACCTGGATACTGTTCTTCGTAACCAGCTAATCCCACAGTCTCTAGCCATGTTACGGCTTTCTCTGATCGTTCTTTTTTTGGAACTTTTTGGATCTGTAAGCCATAAGCAACATTTTCCAAAACAGTTCGATGCGGCATAAGTCCGAAATTTTGAAATACCATAGACATTTTATGGCGTCTAAATTCAATTAATTCATCTTTAGACAATTTCATAATGTCTTCACCTTCAACCTTTATTTGACCTGCTGTTGGATCAATTAAACGGTTGAAGTGTCGAATAAGCGTTGACTTACCAGAACCTGATAGTCCCATAATGACGAAAATTTCGCCTTGTTGTACTTCTAAATTAATGTCGCGTAAACCAACAGTGTGGCCAGTTTCTGCTAATACGTCTTGTTTGTTTTTACCTGTTTCTAGCATAGGTAAAATGCTTAGTTCTTTAGGGCCAAAGACTTTATATAAGCCATTGATTTCGATGAGAGGGCTCGTCGTTTTCTTGTTTGTGTTTGTATTAGTCATGACGATTTCCTAGGTGTTTTTGTGAGCGTTTCGCATAAGCCTGAGATACTCGATCAAAAATAATCGCAAGAGCTACAATGGCTAATCCATTTAATAAACCTAATGTAAAATATTGGTTAGTAATGGATTTTAAAACAGGTTGCCCTAAGCCTTTCACGCCAATCATAGAAGCGACAACAACCATGGCTAATGCCATCATAATTGTTTGGTTGATACCAGCCATAATAGTTGGCATAGCTAGTGGTAACTGAACACCAAATAATTTTTGTGTGTTCGTTGCTCCAAATGAAGTAGCCGCTTCCATGATTTCTTTGTCGACTAAACGAATACCTAAATTAGTTAGGCGAATTACCGGAGGAACAGCATAGATAATAACCGCAATGACACCTGGAATTTTACCAATACCTAATAGCATGACAACAGGTATCAGATAGACAAAAGCAGGCATAGTCTGCATGACGTCTAGAATAGGCGTTATGATGGACTGCATTCGATTTGAACGAGACATTAAAATACCTGTAGGTACACCTATTATGATGGAGAGTAGGGTACAAACGGTAATAATGCTTAAAGTACGCATGGTGTCGTCCCACATACCAAAAATACCAATGGCAATGAGTGATGCGAATACGCCGGTACAAAGTTTCCATGAGCGAGTGGCGCTATACACAATGGCAACAATGACACCTATGGTTAGCCACCAGGGGAGGCTAATAATAATTTTTCGAACCAAATTAAAAATGTAAGCAATGGGTCAAAAAAACCTTCAATTAATTCACCGTAATTACGAGAGAATTCACGATAGGCACCGTCTAATGTCTTTTTAATGACGGTTAGATCCTTCCTATCTAATTGAGGGAAGCTAGTAAACCAAGAACTATCGGCCATTTTTATTGGAACCTTGTTTGTTATTGAGAAAAGTAGCAGCCAATATCACCATTAATATAATGGTGATATTGGCTGCAGTATAAATAGCTTTTAGTTAAGAGCTGCTTTGATCTTTTTAGCAGCATCAGCAGAGACCCAAGTGGACCAAATAGCCTCATTGTTCTTTAAAAAGTATTCAGCAGCAATATAGCCTTCAGCTTGATTGTCTTCCATCCAAGCTAATAGTGTGTTCATTTTGGCATTAGTAAATGAACGTTTAGTTAGATATTTATATACTGCTGGCTTTTCACTTGCTAATACTTCAGTTGTGACCGTATCAACTGGTGATGGTGGGTACATACTAGGTTGTGGGTTTTCACAATACTCTTGTGTAAGGCATGTTTGGAAATGTTCAAGCTTGACGCCAGAGCCAAAGTCTACTTTTACCATTTCATATTTACCCAAAACAGCTGTCGGAGCCCAGTAATAACCTAACCAACCTTCTTTACGTTCGTAAGCTTTAGCAATAGAGCCAGAAAGGCCAGCAGCAGAACCTGGATCAATTAAGTCAAAACCATGTTCTTCCATATTAAAAGCTTCAAATAAATGGCCTGTAGATATTTGACAGTTCCAACCTGCAGGACAACTATATAATGCACCTAATGAATCATCTTCTGGGTGTTTGAATAACTCAGGGTGTTTAAGTATTTCTTTCATTGAAACAAGTGAAGGGTTTTCATCAACTAGATATTTTGGTATCCAAAAGCCTTCTTCGCCACCATCAGACAATGATTTTCCGGCGAAACGTATACGCTTATCTGCGACACCTTTATTCAATGCTTCAGCCATAGAGTTTGACCATAACTCAGGTGCAATATCTGGCTCACCTCTTTCTATGATAGAGGCACCTGTCGCATTTGTGTCACCTGGTACTAATTCGACGTTACAGCCGTAACCTTCGGTCAGGATAAAGCTATCAACGTTAGCGATTAATGTTGCTGAGTTCCAAGTCATGTCAGCGATGGTTAGGTCGCCACAACTTTCGTTTGCGGCAAAAGCTGACGATGCAGAAAGCATCACAGTAAGTGCAGAAAGTGTTTTTAAATGCATGGTATCGGTCCTTTAGGATGTGATAAATCTTATAGCTATGAGGGTTTAGTCTATATTTAGTTTATACATCAAATGTTTATACATCAAATGTTTTACCTATAAGGACTGCTGGGTTTAGTGGGGAGGATATGACATAAAACTTGCAAGGGTTATGTTTTATAAGGGTTTTTGTCTTATCGTTGAATTTTGTAAAAGAAAGTTTCTTTTGTAATGAAATATGATTTCAGGAAGTATTTGGCAGAGCTCTAAGCATATCGCATGGCGAAAAAGACATATGCGAAGAAAAAGGAGGTTTCTTTGGAATGTTTACTAAAAGCACAATACGATGATTGACCACGTATTGTGCTTTTGAATATTACTTATGTTTGAAGCTTAAACGAGTGTTGTGTTCGGTGAATTAATATCTAATAAAGGAGCAGCGTCTAAAGACTCTGCATCCATCATCATAGCGATATGTTGCAATGATGATAAGATCTGGGT
This sequence comes from Marinomonas sp. GJ51-14, assembly GCF_055808695.1. NCBI lineage: Bacteria > Pseudomonadati > Pseudomonadota > Gammaproteobacteria > Oceanospirillales > Oceanospirillaceae > Marinomonas > Marinomonas sp. GJ51-14. Next base: position 168,542 of record NZ_CM147879.1, on the reverse strand, counting down.
TTGTTGCCAACCATCTAATGATTCAAATTCATCAATAAATTTTTCATGCAATAATGGCGGTGTGGTTTTTAATACGTCTAAACCTAACGTTGTGAGTCGAGCATTCACAATACGCTTATCTTTTTGTGCTCTGACTCGCTCTACAAATTTTCTGTCTTCTAAGCGATTTAATATGGTTGTTACTGTTGCTTGGCTTAATGAAACACTGTCCGAAATACGGCGTACAGTTACATCACCAAGTTCTTCAATAGAGCGCAGCACCATAATTTGTGGAATGGTTAAACCACAAGCTTTAACAACGCGTTTTGATTGTAGATCCGTTGCTCGGATAATGCGTCGTAAATTTACAAGTACATCGTGAAGGTGTTGTGAATCAGACATAACGATAAGAAGGTCCAGAAAATGTTGTAAAAATAGGGGGTTGTAGGTGTTTATTCGCGCTAAGTTTAAATCTATTAGAGCTCAAAGTATAGACAGGCTTTCTGGTATTGGAAAGGTCTGAAAGAAAAACTTTTTATAAAAAGCGTTTCTTCCAGAAAATGAGGGCTTATAAAAGGTTTTTTAATTCGTCAAACGCAGCAATAGCGGCAAGTCTAGCGGGTTTGTAATCAATGATAGGTTCTGGGTAAGCATACTTTTTTCTTTGTTCTGAGTTCGGATTATGTATGGATTTTGAGTCTAATTCAGCCAGCTCTGGTACGAATCGTCTGATGAAATCGCCCGCTTTATCGTAGGTTTCAGATTGTCTGGTTGGATTGAAAACTCGGAAGTAGGGGGCAGCATCACAACCTGTCGATGCACTCCATTGCCAGCCGCCATTGTTGGCTGCAAATTCACCGTCAATTAGCTTACTCATAAAGTAGGCTTCACCTTTTCTCCAGTCAGCAAAAAGAAGCTTAGTAAAGAAGCTTGCCGTAATCATTCTAAGTCTATTATGCATCCAACCTGTTTGCTTGAGTTGTCTCATTGCCGCATCCACAATAGGGAAGCCTGTTCTCCCTTCACACCAGGCATGAAACTCATCTTGGTTATTACGCCAGCGTAGGAAATTAGTATTAGGTTTGAACGGTTGATTCATCGATAGGGAAGGGAAATGCTCCATTAACTGACGATAGAAATCACGCCATGCGAGTTCTTTGAGCCAAATGCTCTCTTGCCAGTTTCTTTCTTCTTGGTCACAAGTGTAAAAAATAGCTTCCAAGCATTGTCTTGGACCTAATGCACCTAATGCAAGATAAGGGGAAATCGTGCTGGTGGCAGGCTGCATTGGGTAATCTCTGCCTGTTTGATAGTGGCGCTCTTTATGGTGACAGAATTGCCAAAGACGCTGTTTGGCTGTGTCTTGGTCTGCAGGCCATAAATCTTCCCTAAAAGGCTTACTCCAGTCTAAGTTAAGCAAGATTGGATCAATTGGCTCGGCTTGTGATTCAGGAGCCGGTAACGGTGTTAGGTCTTGTTGGGCAAGCAAAGTTACCCAGCGTTTAAAGAAAGGCGTGAATACTTTAAAAGGCGTGCCTTGTTGACTAAAGACAGCTTGAGGAACGATTAAGTCAGCATGCTGAATGTGCACATCTATATTGTGGTTTTTTAGAGACAGACAGACAAACTTGTCTCTTTGTTGTTCGTGTATCGGTAAATCACGGTTAAACCAGAGATGTTTAATGCCTTGCTTTAAACAGAAATCGGTTATCTTATCAGGCACTTGTGAAAAAGTGTCTGCGTGAATGATATACAGCGGAATACCAAGCGCTGCTAAAGTATTAGCAAGAGTGTGAATAAGGCCTGCTCGCAGACCTGTTTTGGCATCTGATTCGTTATGCTCTGCCCATTGTTGCGGGGTTACTGTGATAACCACAGCAACATTACTTTGCTGAGAAGCATGGTAAAGAGCCGGGTTATCTATGCTGCGAAGATCATTTCTTAGCCAAACAAGATGTTCAATTTTCATTGTTTTTTTAGTCCTAAACCGTATTACGGATACCTAATGGCGTTGGATACGGAGCAAAATAGCTTTGCTTATTAATGTATTCACTGCCGTAATGTTTTAAATAATGTTGCAGTAACGTCATCGGAGTTGCGAGATTCACTTCGCCACGACGGTATTGTTCGACCACATTAATAATGTCTTTTCGTACCGAAACATCGACGGCATGTTTTAGGTATCCAATTAAATGCATGAGCACATTGCAATGGTTTTTACGTTGCGCTGGCTTAGATAATGTTGTCATTAATATTTCAAAGTACGTGTTTCTCAGTTCGGCTACTGGTCGTGGATCATTACCTGAAAGTAAACGACCAAGTTGACGATATATTGGTTGAGAGTGTGCCATTACCATGTATTTATAACGGCTATGGAAAGAAATCAGATCTTTCATCTTTGTTGACTCTCCGACGGTGTGACGAAAATCATGATGGGTAAAAACACGTAACAAGAAATTTTCTCTCAGTCTTGGGTCATTTAAACGACCATCTTCTTCGATTGGCAATAATGGATAACGGCGCTGTAATTCTTTTGTGAATAAGCCTGCACTTCTCTGCATGTGAGGATGTCCATTTTCTTGGTACACCTTAATTCTCTCTAATCCACAGCTTGGTGAGTTCTTCATGACGATATAGCCATCAAGGTGGGAAAGCTTTTCTAAGTACGCATTGGAAGTCGACATGAAAACATCAGAGACGTTTTTGTCTGCTTGTTTGGTGAAGACCATTCTTGGATCAGTCGGATCGCCTTCTAAGCGTAAGGTTGGGCGAGGTGTCCCAAATCCTGCTGCCACTTCTGGGCAAAATTTCTGGTATTCAAAATAGTCAGTCAGTACCTTGCTGCAATAATCTGAGTTGCTGTGTCCACCATTAAAGCGAACATTTTCCCCTAGCAAGCATGCGCTGATCCCAACTGGTATTTTTTGTTCTAGCTGATCTGGTGTATGAAATAATGGCATTTTTTATTCTCCAAAAGATAAGCTGTTAACTTAAAAATGATAGTTCAACGCTTGTCTTTTTCTTGGGCTGTAAGGATATTGTTTCAATTGTCTTGATGAGTTTCTTATACAATATAGAATGTTGTATAAGAAAAGCAAGTTTATTGTACAAAAAAATATTTGTATAACTTTTGTCTATTCCTTAAGTTTAGGTCACAATGTATCTATTGTGAGAATTTAAGCTTTTTAAGCACCGTGATTTATTGGAAATCTGTATGAGTCAGCCAAACCAGAATGAAGAAACCGCCAGCGTAGACGTGTCAGACCTATTGGATGAAGCGCTTGTCTTAGACAGCTCGTCTTACTTTCCCATTCGTGAGTTATCTTCAAAAACCGGTGTTAACTCGGTTACCTTGCGCTGCTTGGGAGCGCCGTTATGGTTTATTGAAGCCAAAACGAACCAAGAAAGGTCATCGCCTTTACGATCAAGGCGATGTGCAACGTGTGGAAGGAATACTCCGTTGGATTCAACAAGGTGTTGCGGTTAGTAAAGTGCGTGCTTTGTTGGATCAAGGCGTCGCTTTTGATGGCGTCGCACCATCTAATGAATGGTTGGAGTGGCAAGCCTCGTTAGTTAAAGCGTCGCAACTGTTTCAAGAAGACAAAATTGAGCAGCTGTATCAGCAAATTTTTTCCCAATATCCTGCGGACATTGCAGTACGTGATTGGTTGCTACCGAGTTTTGAGCAATTAGGCAAAGGTGCGCCATTGGCGTTTTGTGAATCGGTCGTGTTGTCGTGTCTGATCGCACGAATTAATAGCCTTAAATCTCAACAAAAATATTCTTCTAAAGTTTTGATCACAGGATTGATGTCTCAACGAGCGCTTTGGTGCTATATGGCTGCGGCTATGTTGCTAGACAAAGGGATATCCTGTCGAGTGGTACCAAATGCTCAACAAAGTGATGACTGGTCAGGTCTTGTAGCGGGTATTAAAGCAGAATCTGTGCTGGTATTTTGCGAAAACGAATTGGCGTCGAAAGCTGCTGATTTAATGTCGCAAATGCAACAATGGAATAAACCTGTTACAACAATAGGAGCAGGATTTTGGCTAGCGGTACATGAGTTAAATATGACAACGGGGAATGTGAAGGTGTATTCAGAAGCGTTGGAAGGCGTTTCTGAATTTATGAAGGGTATTTTATAATTTTTTATTAAAAACTATCAGCTTTATATTAATAATATATTTTTATTATTGTTATGGCTCATCTAATATCTTTATTAAATCAAACGAGGATATTCAAATGACTAAAACTATTACATTCGCCATCATGCACTTTTCTATCGCCTTTTCTGTCGCTTACTTAATTACAGGAAGCATCATTGTCGGTGGCTTGGTGGCCATTGTTGAACCCGCAATTAATACGGTTGCTTACTATTTTCACGAAATATTTTGGAATAAATTACAGCAGTCCGATGCTGAAGCAGCCATAACAAAAACCTTTCAATCAGCAGGCGAGAGCTACGCACTAAGGTCAATGTAATCTTGTTGCTATCGTTTTTACGATAGTGAGAGGATCAAGGTGAATGGTTATGGTTTTCGAAGAAACCCACTAACGCATGGCGTTAGTGGGTGAGGGAGATTATTCTGAATTACGACATTGGGAAAAGCAAGAAATATAGAACGATTGTAACGGCAATTGGTGCCGTAAACTTCATTGAGATATTCCACATTTTGTAAATAGAATCAGACAGCTGCAACTCATCCTGTGCAAACTTGTCTTTTACAACCCAGCCGGCGAACAATGCAATCAAAATACCACCTAATGGCAACATGATGTTGGCTGTGATGTAGTCTAAGAAATCAAAGGTATTTTTGCCGAAGAAGGTTACATCAGACAAGAAACTGAATGAACCTAAACAAGCAATACCTAAAGCCCAAACAACAGCTCCTAATGTGATTGATGCCGTGATTCGTTTCATTTTGAATTTCTCAATTAAAAATGCAACGGTTGGTTCTAGCAAAGAAATGGCAGAAGTCCACGCAGCAACACCGACAAGAATGAAAAACAAAGATCCGAACAATTGGCCAAATGGCATTTGGCCAAATGCAACAGGCAAAGAAATAAACATCAAGCCTGGACCTGCGCCTGGATTCAATCCATTTGAGAAGATAATTGGGAAAATCGCTAAACCAGCAACCAAAGCAACTAATGTATCTAGTGCACCGATTGTTAATACTGTTTTACCAATTGACGCTTTCTTCGTCATGTAAGAACCGTATGCCATGATTGTTCCCATACCTAATGATAGGGTGAAGAACGAATGTCCTAATGCGACAAGTGCGGCATTCCAAGTTAATTCGCTGAAGTCAACGTGGAACATGAAGTCCCAACCTTGTGCAAAGCCATCAGTAGACATGGCATAGCCAAGTAAAATAAGTAGTAGAGCAAACAATGCAGGCATCATTATGCGAGTGGCGGTTTCTATACCCTTATTAATACCACCAGCTACAACAGCAATAGTCATAATACTGAAAAGTGTGTGCCAAGCTAATAATGTTTGTGCATCACCAAGTAATGCGCCAAATGTATCACCAGCTTGCTCAGCGCTTACCCCCAGCATTTCGCCAGTAAGCATAACTTTTATGTAATGAAGTACCCAACCACCCACTACTGAGTAGAAAGAGAAGATAAGAACGCCGGATAACATTCCCATGAAACCAATCCAGCCCCAAGCTTTAGAACCACCAGATTCTTCTGCGATATCTGTTAATGCATGGATTGGGTTTTTACGCGCGCGACGTCCAATGAAGACTTCTGCCATCATAATTGGAATACCAACAAGTAAAATACAAGCCAAATAAACCAATACAAATGCACCACCACCGTTCTCGCCAGTAATGTAAGGGAATTTCCAAATGTTACCTAAGCCGACAGCTGAACCTGTTGCTGCCAAAATGAATATCCAACGACTCGCCCATGAGCCGTGAACAGATGTTTTATTTTTCATAGTTATCTCTAAGTTATTGAAAGCGAAATATACACAGCGATCGAAGCTATTTCATGACAATAATTGTGTCTCCCACAACACAAAAAAGCATGAGAACTCTTTTTGTTAAGTAAAAATCTAGTAAACAAAAATAACCAAAACTTCGAATAGGGGCGGGATTTTCCGAATTTCGCCGCTTATATGCAACAAAAAAAGGCATTTTTATGCGAATGGCTTTTATCGTGTCTTCTTGGTTGTTGCTTCAAAATGTTTTATGAATAGTGAATATACAACTCAAAAGATTAGACATCTAAATAAAATTATAGACATAAAAATACTTTCGGATATAATGTTTAGACATCAAATCAATGTGCTTATTTTAATAAATTGGATAACAAATTCCTTTTAAATAGCATGGTTTGATTTTTTTTGAGCGATTTAACCGATATTTGATAAATATAAATACTTTGTTTTCTAATGGATATGAACATGAGTGCAGATGAAATAATCTTTAAGAAGCCTAGTTCCATTGATGGGATGGCAGTGCACCAATTGGTTGCGTCTTGTCCTCCCCTAGATAGCAATTCTGTTTACTGCAACCTTCTTCAAACTAGCCATTTTGACGAAACATCCATTGCTGCTAGTTTGGAAAGCGGTGAATTGGTTGGATTTGTTTCGGGTTATATTCTTCCAAATAAAGCCGACACCTTGTTTGTTTGGCAGGTTGCTGTTAGCGAGAAAGTTCGCGGCCAAGGCTTAGCCAAAAAAATGCTTTCACATCTGCTTGATAGAGCAATTTGTTCAAATGTGCGTTATATCGAAACCAGTATTACAAAATCTAATCAAGGTTCTTGGGCTTTGTTCCGAAGCCTTGCTGAGCAGTTAAGTGCACCTTTAGAAGAATCTGTGATGTTTGATAAACAGCAACATTTTAAAAACAAACATGACACAGAGTTTCTTGTCAGAATCGGCCCTTTCTCAGTTAAAAGCTAAAAAGTGTTCTTTCAATAGAGGGTGCTACTTTTGCTCCTAAGTTCTAAATTTATTTCTTTAAAGGATGATAAAAATATGAAGATTTTTGATGAAATTGAATCAGAAGTACAATCTTACGCCCGCTCTTTTCCTCGTGTCTTTCACCGAGCACTTGGCGCGCATTTATATGATCAAGAAGGCAATAAATACCTAGATTTTTTAGCTGGTGCCGGAACGTTAAACTATGGTCATAACAATCCAATTTTCAAAGAAAAGCTGGTTGAATACATCTTAGAAGATGGTATTACCCATGGTCTTGATATGCATACGAAAGCCAAAGGCGAATTTTTAGAAGCATTTAAGAAGCATATACTTCAGCCTCGTGGCCTTAAATATATGATGCAATTTACTGGACCAACCGGTACGAACGCAGTAGAAGCGGCGCTTAAATTGGCGCGCAACGTAACAGGTCGTGAAAACATCATCAGTTTTACCAATGGTTTCCATGGTTGTAGTTTGGGGGCTTTGTCTGTTACGGGTAACTCTCATCATCGTGACGCTGCTGGAACGAGCTTAGGTGCTGGTGTTTCTACTATGCCATTTGATGGTTATCTTGGCGAAGGCATTGAAACTACAGAATATTTAGACAAGGTTTTGTCTGATTCAAGCAGTGGTGTCGATACACCTGCCGCTGTGATTGTTGAAACAGTGCAAGGCGAGGGCGGTATTAATGCTGCAAGCTTTGGTTGGTTGCAAAGCCTTGAGGCCGTTTGTAAAAAACATGATGTACTTTTAATTGTTGATGACATCCAAGCGGGTTGTGGTCGTACAGGAACTTTCTTCAGCTTTGAAGACGCGGGTATTACGCCAGATATCGTTACCATGTCTAAATCATTAAGTGGTTACGGTTTACCATTCGCCGTTGTGTTGATGCGTCCAGAATTAGATACATGGAAACCAGGTGAACATAACGGTACGTTCCGAGGCAATAATTTGGCTTTCGTGACGGCAACCGCGGCGATTGAAACCTATTGGCAAGACGATCGTTTCGAGAAAGAAATAAAACGTAAAGGTGATTACATTCATCAGCGTACACAAGCGATTGTAAATGAATTTGGTGAAGGTAACTTTACCGTTCATGGTCGCGGTATGATGCGCGGCATTAACTGTGTGAGTGGTGAGTTAGCTAATAAAATCACTAAGAAATGTTTCCAAAACGGATTGATGATAGAGACCTCAGGTGCTGATGATCAAGTAGTGAAATTTCTTTGTCCTTTGATTATCAGTGATGAAGATCTTAAGCATGGCATCGATATTTTAGAAAAAGCGATTCGTGAAGTCTGTGCTAAAGAGGACGATATGCCTGAAGCTAGAAGCTACTTTGATGAAAACTATGACATTGCCGTATAAATACACATTTAAAAACAGGAAGGAGCATTTATGTTTGCACGTGATTTAGCAGAATGTGAAAAAACGGAACGACGCGTTGTATCGCCAGACGGTAATTGGGAAAGCACACGACTTTTGCTGAAAGAAGACAATATGGGCTTTTCTTTCCATATTACGACTATTTATGAAGGCAAAGACTTTGACATGCATTATCAGAATCATCTTGAATCTGTGTACTGTATTTCAGGTGAAGGCGAAGTGGAAAGTCGTGAAACAGGTGATAAACACCAAATCAAACCAGGTGTTGTGTATGTTTTAGATAAACATGATGCGCATACTCTAAGAGCTTTTAAAGAACTGAAGTTAGCATGCGTATTTAACCCGCCAATCACGGGTAAAGAAGTGCATAACTCAGAAGGTGCTTACGAAATTTTATAATAAACCACGTATTAATAATGGTCGAAAAAGACGCTTCTTCATGAAGCGTTTTTTTCAACCATTTTTCCTAGACCATTTTAAGTTGAGAGTCATTTTTATATAGAGTGCTATAACCTTAGTTTATGGTGGCTATGAAACGATTTGAGTACTTAAAAAGGCGATTAATGCTTAAAATTTCCGCAACCTTATGACAATATAGCGGCAGTTTTATGACTCTGGTTGAAGTTTGCTTTCAACCCCTTAGTGAATTGGATAAATGATGGGACAACACACAGTTGAAAAAATTGGCGGTACGTCCATGAGTGACTACCGTTCAGTTAGAGATAATATAATCTTTAAGCCGGCTCAAGCAGGAAACATGTACCAGCGTATCTTTGTTGTTTCAGCTTATGCTGGTATGACGGATAAATTGCTAGAACATAAAAAAACTGGCGATGCTGGTGTTTTTGCTTTGTTCGCGCAGGAGCGTAAGCAAAATAACTGGTTTGCAGCACTTACAGACGTGCGTAATGCCATGTTAGACATTAACAACACCTTGTTTGAAGCGGGTGAACTTCGCGATAAAGCCAATGCGTTTTTGAATAGCCGTCTGCAGGAAGCTCAAGAGTGCTTAGAAGACTTACACCGTCTTTGTCAGCATGGACACTTTTCGATTAGCGAGCACCTCGCTACTGTACGAGAAATGCTTGCCAGTCTGGGAGAAGCTCATAGCGCATGGAACACAGCACACCTTTTAAAGCGTGATGGAGTAAATGCAGTTTTTGTCGATTTGACGGGTTGGAATAGCCCAAGTCATATGTCACTTGATGAACGTATTCTAGATGCGTTTAAAGACATAGACCTAAGCAAAGAGCTGCCGATCACAACTGGTTATGCTCATAGCGAGACTGGCTTGATGTCGACGTTTGACCGCGGTTACAGTGAAATGACCTTTAGTCGTATCGCAGTGTTAACGGAATCCCGTGAAGCTGTGATTCATAAAGAATTCCACTTGAGTAGTGCTGATCCTCGCTTGGTAGGTGAAAGCAAAGCCGTACCAATCGGCCGAACGAACTACGACGTGGCTGACCAATTAGCCAATCTTGGGATGGAAGCGATTCATCCGAAAGCCGCTAAAGGTTTGCGTCAAAGTGGTATTTCATTAAGAGTAAAAAACACTTTTGAACCAGAGCATACAGGCACCTTAATTACGGGCGATTACGTCAGTGATGCACCTTGTGTCGAAATTATTGCGGGTTGCCGTGGTGTTTTTGCCGTTGAATTATTTGATCAAGATATGGCGGGTGATATAGATAAATTCGATGTGGGTATTCTTAAAGTACTGAATCAATTTAATGTTCATATTATTGCTAAAGACATCAACGCGAATACCATTACGCATTATTTAGCGATCAATTTAAAAACGTTGAAGCGTGTTATAAAAGTGCTGCATGAAAGCTTTGAAGGTGCAGAAATCACTCAGCGTAAAGTGGCTATTGTGTCTGCCATTGGTAGTGACATGAAAACAACCGGCATGCTTGCTAAAGCGGTTAAGGCGATTGCAGAACAAGACGTGAACGTATTGGCTATGCACCAATCTATGCGTCAAGTTGATATGCAGTTTGTTGTTGATGAAGAAGACTATGAAAAAGCCATTTGTAGCCTACATAAAGAATTAGTAGAAGCGCAAAATCATGGCCGAGCTATCTGTCTAGCATCTTAACCTGTTCTTAAATTAATTTATTCTGAGTGGCGTAAGCCACAGTAAAAAGCCCTAAGTTGATGAAGTGGTTCGACTTGGGGCTTTTCTTTTCATTTTCTAAAAAAGTGTTTTTCCTGATCTTAGCAAGATAAGTTAACTGTCGTGATGAGTAATAGGTTGGCCTCTGTTAAATTCATCAGCTGTTACAGCTTTGCTGACATAGTAGCCTTGCCCAAAGTCACAATGAAACGATTCCAACATTTTCCATTGTTCTCTGGTTTCTACACCTTCTGCCAGTACCTTAATATTAAGCTTGTGGGCCATTGCAATAATCGCTTCAATGATTTTACGATCATCTTCATCCTCTTCTAAATCCATCACGAAACCACGATCAATTTTTAATAGGGTGACAGGTAAGTTTTTTAATTGAGCAAGAGAGGAATAACCAGTCCCAAAGTCATCAATAGCGATGCATATTCCCATATTTTGGAATGTTTGCAGTACTTTTTTGGCTAATTTAACGTCTTCTAAAATAGATGTTTCGGTGATCTCAAAACCAAGTGACGTAGCTGGAACATTGTATTTCAAAAGCAATTTTTGAACGAAGGAGACAAATTTAGGATCAGATAACTGTTTAGACGATAGATTTATGTGCAGCATAATCGGAACCATGCCCTGTTCTTTTCTTTTACCTAAATAAGAAATGCCACTTTCGACAATCCAATGACCTAGCTCGATAATTTTTCCTGTACTTTCGGCCAGTGGAATAAAATGGTCTGGAAAAACGAGCCCTTTTTCAGGATGATTCCAACGAATCAAGGCTTCAGCACCGAACACTTGATTAGTATGTAAGTCGAATTGGGGCTGATAATAGAGTTCAAATTCATTGTTTGTTAATGCTTTAGCTAAGTCTTCTTCTGCTTTGATTAATTCATAAGTGTTGATCTTCATTTTCTCTGTATAGAAAACGAATTGGTTTTTGCCTTGTTGTTTAGCTTGATACAAGGCCATGTCTGCATTTTGCATAATGGTTACCAAATCATCACCATGTTCTGGGATCATTGCAATACCTAGGGAAGTACTGAGTATGAAATCTTGAGTACTTATTCTGAAAGGGGTTTGAATACTTTTTAGTACCTTATCTGCATATTCACTTACCTCTTCAAGATGATTGATATCATCCAATAGAATACCAAATTCATCACCGCCTAATCGTACAACCTTATCTGAAGAACCTTTTAATTGATTGAGTTTGTCGGCGACCAAGATTAATACTTTGTCACCAACATCATGACCAATAGTGTCGTTAATACGTTTGAAATTATCTAAATCAAAGTAAATAAAAGCAGATAGACGTTTGTTCTTTTTGTTTTTTTTCAGAATAAGAGGCAATTTGTCTTGTAGATACCTACGGTTTGGTAAACCTGTTAAAGGATCTAGATAAGCTAATTCTTGTAATTCTATGGTTTTCTCTGTAACTAAAACTCTTAGTCTTTGTGGCTGTATTAAGATGGCATATAAAGCAAGGGAAAGTAAAAATGCCACAATGATACTGATGCCATAGCCCATGAGCTGTCGCTGAGTTAATCGGGGGCTTAAGGTTTTACTTATTTCAAGTGTCCAAGTGCCTACTGGTAAGACTAATTCAGTGGTTGCCTTAATTTCGGTTAGAGGAATGTCAGAGCTTGAAAGAACAATGACGTTGTTGTCTTTTATTTTTGAAAGGCGGTATTGGTAACCTTGTCGCTCAAGCTCTTTTAGTTTAGTTGATTCTATTAGGCTGTCTAAATAAATAAATGCTGAGGCAAATCCCCAAAAAAGTTCTCCTTGAGTGCCTGAATTTAAAAAAACTGGGGCGCGAGCAATAATAGCTTCATCACCTTGCAATAGTTTCACTGGCCCAACAGCAATAAGCTTGTTTTCTTTAATCGAGCTTAAGACTTCTTCCTGATATTGACTTTCAGCTAAAATATTAAACCCAATTGCGATCTTACTTTTTTCTAGAGGGTAGATACGAGTAATAATCCCATTAGGTGCAAGTTGTAGGCTTTCAACATCGGTGATCGACTTAATAAGTTTACTGGAATAATCATCAAACCATTCGTCGTTATCTTTATGGTGCTCTACTTCATAGGATAAGAAACGTGCTGAAGTGAGTGCAGCAGACAATCGGCGCTCTAAAACGGAGGCTTGAGTTCGGGATAGATCATCTAAGATAGATTGTTGCTGATTAATGATTGAATTATTTGTTGATACAGTCCAATAGCCACCAAATAGCGAAATCACTAAAAAAGCAATCGATGAAACAATGGCTGCTGAGGGTTGTTTAAGCTTTTCGGTATTCAATCGGTTTTCCCTTACAAATAATCCTATCAATGATAATTATAGGATAGTCATAAAAGATGTATTGATGTTTCATTTTTTGTAAATAGATGTGGCTGATCTTCAAGGTTAATAGGGGGTTCTGTAAGTCGTTTCTAAGGATATGGAAGAAATGTAATGTTAGGAAAAGAAAAAACCGCACAATCTAAGTATAGACAGTTAAATACAGATTAAACTTAGAAAGGTGCGGTTTTAAAGGCGTTTTATGCTATTGCTAGAAATATACCTGCAAGGGCAATAATACTTCCAGTAACGCGAGTAATAATTGGTGTATGAATGCGGACCATCTCTGTACCAAAAACTAGGCCAACAACATGCAAAGCTAGAGTAGCTGTCGCGAAACCTAATCCATATTCTATTGCATTTGTATGTAACGGTATTTCTACACCGTGTGCGGCACCATGAAATATTGCAAACGAACCCGCAACGCATACAGAAGCTATAACAGGGAAGCGAATAGCACTTACTAATAGCGCCCCCATTAAAATAACGGACAAAGTAATACCTTGTTCAATAAAAGGCACTTGAACGCCAGCAATGACTAAACCGCCGCCGAATATCATAGTGGCAACAAATGCTACTGGAACCGCCCACAATGCACGACCACCAAGGCTCGCTCCCCATAGGCCGACAGCTAACATTGCCAGTAAATGATCGAACCCTAACATTGGATGCATGAAGCCCGTCATGAAGCCGGAAGCATGTTCGTGCCCTGGGTGAGCAGAAGCAAGAGCAGGTATGGTAGCAACAAGTGCAACCAAGCCCATTTTAAGCGTATTTAGACGCATGGTTTATCTCCTAAAAAAATGAGTGTGAAGAAACCTTAATGAAAAAAGGACTTCCCTAAACCACCGCTCTTGCGGCTGGAATAAGCGCAAATTCTATCATATCTATATCAAGGGTAAATTGAATCATGCGTTGTTAGCTGAGCGGTTTTTTCAAATTGGTATGTTTTTAAGTCCAATGTAAAAAAGTGCTGAAACAAAAAAAAGCATAAAAATCTAAACCACGGTAATATATTTTTATACATGGTCCGGAAAAAGGTTCAGTTATGGCTGGTGGTTGGGCGCACGATGGTGCAGTGCAAGATCAAATAGACGCGACAATTGATTCGGAAGTTGAGCGTGCGAAAAATAACATGCCAAAAGGGGAAAGTTTAACTCATTGTGAAGAATGTGATGCCGTAATTCCAGAGCCGAGACGTAGAGCTATTGGAGGAGTGCGCCTATGTGTTCAATGTCAGATGGAACAAGAGAAGAAGGGGAACACTGCCTTGTTCAATCGCTCGGGTAGTAAAGATAGTCAGTTTAGGTAAAGTATCTTCATGGTTTATTTTTATATATCTTTATTGTCATTGATTTAGGTAGGTGATTTTTCACTGAATTTGCTTATATAACATGGATTTCCTCCTGCTTGCTCTTCGACATTATGGTAAGGTTTCGCCATAAAAAGATAACAAGCACAAAGCGCTGTTTATCTTGAATCGAGCATTTCGTTTTTAGAATGAATAAGGAAAAGGTTTTGGCAGACACTCAATCTACACAGATAGAAAAATTAGAAAAATTACGAACAGCTTGGCTACCTGCGGTTGAGTTTCTTTTTGGTGAAGCGGTAGCAGAAGCTAAGTTTGATGGTTTTGATGTATTAGAAGATATCGCCAAGCCAACAGTTCTTTTTGCACACGCGGATGAGCCTTATCGCTATTGCATTCAAATGCCAACAAGAAGCTTTTCTAATGATGTGATGCTGTTTGTTGATGTGATTCAAGAAATGGTTAGGGGGTTATACCCTGTCGGTGCTAACGATACGAAAACTTCAGCATTGTGTGAAGGCGTTGCTGTGTTTGGGGCCATCACTGCGATTAGGCAAGTGTTTGGGGAAGAAACGGTTGACTCATATTTGAATGCACTGAAAGAGCAAGCTTTTCCATATTATGATGCTTTTTCTTATACGGCAGTTCTATTGGCAGAAGATCCACAGGCAATTAAGAAACTACGTGGTGTTCAGCCTTTCCTTTATAAAGTTGTAAGGGATGATTTTGAAACAGCAGGTGTTGAGATTGATCGAAAAATCAAAGACATTTTATTATTGGCGTTTCGCGCTTAACGAGTAATCGTTAAAATCACGATAAGTAATAGAATTGAAGTCAGGTGAAAGCGGTTCACCTGACTTCAAAATGCTATTTTGCTTGCAGCTCGCTTAACTCTTCACTGAACCAAATTTTGCGTGTAAAACGAGGGTTCTTAGACGACATGTCAATCTTATATGGATTGGCATCTTGGTTATGAGGTAAATCAAGAATATTGCATAGCTCTTGAGCAAGCCATTTTTCAACCTTCAATACCACCATCTTCTTACGCAAACGACCTTGCTCATCACGGTTTAAAATCGTTGGTAAAGTATTCAGCGTTAAAATTTCGCCCAAAGCAGGGTGTGCCATACGTTCACGGCCTTCATCGCTGGCATAAAAATGCGAAACAGCAAATACCATACGTTGTGGATTAATTTGACGTAAAAATTGACAAGATTTAACCACAGTAGAACCAGTACGTACCATGTCATCAAACAAGACGATACTCGCACCGTCTAAGCCATCAAAAGTATGTTCGCTTTCTTTATGCAGAGTGATTTCCACTTTGCGTTCATTGGTCCGCTCTTTATCAAGCATGATGAATTTAGCTTTGCTTAGCCCAAGTGTCTTATACATTTCTTTAACGAAATCTCGCGCACCTTTATCAGGAGCGCAAAGCACAAGACCTTCACCGTCTTTTCCATAATGCAAAATATCTGAATTCAATAAATAGTGTGCGTAAATTTCATAAGGAATTAGATTATGAAAATCGCCGTCAAAGACTTCAGTGAAGATTTTTTGTACAGAATCAGAATGATTGTGAATCGTCATTACCGTATCTACACCAGATAGCTTTAACATCTGAGCATAAAGTTTGGCGGTAAAAGGCTGGCCGTCGAATTTTTTAATATCCTTGACGTCACGTTCAAAGCTGGTTTGGCCTAAATCTTTATGGGGGCCACGATCCTGTGCGCTGTAGAACAAATCTGGTTCCACAAGAATGACACGAGCCGCACCGTTTTCTTTTGCCGCCCTAGCTATGATGAAATTAGACATGGCTAATTCTTGGCGGCTTTTTACATGGCTTCCAGTACTAACAATAATGACCGATTTGCCCTGAAGCTTGCGGCCAATGTTGTCGAAATCAGCCTCGTCGGAAATAAACCGAGGACAAAATTCAGAGTTCATGAATTGTTTCATACTGATCAAATCAGCGATGTCATCGAACTGGCCCATTGCATAAGCAATATCGATGGCAAATGGATTATCGGAAGAGTTACTAACAACTACGACATTAGTTGACTGACTGGTCGACAAAGTCATTGAAGATCCTTAACGAGGGGTTGGGGATTTGAGCAGATTTTAATACTTGTAGATGTATTTCGATAGGCCTGATTGCGTATAAATGGCAATTTCATGTCAAAGATTGACCGCGATAGTTTTTATTTAGGGAGAAGTCTCATAAAAATGACTGAGTTAAGGTACTTAGAGGTATGTGAATAGCATATTAAATCGGTTAACTTTGGTTTGAATGATTCAAAACTTTACGGTGCTTTATTTATTCAGTATTAGTGAAATGGCACAGCACCATAAAGTTCTGTATTTTCGAAATGGTTAACCTACTTCGCATTGTTTGTAACAACTCGGTGTTCTTGGGCAAACTGCTCCCCGTGAACAGATAAGTCTGGCATCGTTTTCTATACCGCGCTCGACCCAGTTGATATTGAGGATTTTTGCTACGCTCATTAGGTCTTTCTGAATACTTTTAGGAATTCGAGAAGAGCCGCCATGATTGACACAAGCTTGCTTCAAATCATTCGCAATAGAAATGGCGTCTTTACCTTGTGCGTCAATGGCTGGGTTAAGGTCAATACCAGAACAAAGTACATGACTGTTGCCAGCGAGATCTTGAACCTTAATAGATTCACAAGCGTAGATGCGAGGTTCATCGGCAACATTAAGAATTGATATCTGCGCAGAGGTTCCTGTGGTTGGCTCACTGATCATGCGGAAAACGGCCCAGTGCTGACAAGGGTCTTCAACTAAATTCATGTTTCCCCAGGGTAAAGGAATTCCGTTACCTCGATAAACCGCTTTTAATTTTCCTGGTGCGTAGGCATCAAAATAATGCCAATGAGGGTAAGGTGAAGCTGCGGTCATACGGCGCATGGCAACGGATTCTGAAACCCCTGCCAATTTCGCAGTATTGATCTCGTAACCGTTGCGATCCAGCATTTGTCGAAAAGGCACTTTAGGACAAAGTAACGCGCCTGCGAAAAAGCTGCATTCAAAGTCACGCCATGCGTGCAAAATATCTTGAGCATCCATTCCGGATGATTGTATTTTCGAATTCCGTGCTTGTAATGGCGATATCTCATTGCGTCCAGTGACAAGTACGTTTTTCATGCCATCTTTATCGTGTAATACCGCATGGCCAATGTGAACGGCCAAGTTGTATTTCAAACGCTGCGGTTGAGCTTTCATGATCTGGTTGATGTAAATCGTGCTTGGTGGATCAAAGAAGGAGGTGACAACATGACTTTCATCTATTCCCATACTTTCTAAAACAGAGAATGGTGTTTTACGAAACCATTTTATTTGTAAGCCCATCTGCTTAGTGATGGCAACAATGTCTTCAAGACTTAGTGGTAAGCGTTTAAGTCCAACATCTTCAGCGGCGCGTTCGAGATCAGGGAAATGGTTTTGATGGTGTTCTTGGTGGGCACGAATCAACAAGTGAGCGAATTGACGTCCGCTGGTTCCTGTTTGTGACAACATTTCAGGAATCGCGATTTGCAATATCTCTTTAGAGAATAAAAAATTGGGTTCCAATGCCATGCCACTGATTCCTCCACCAGAACCTTTTGATGGTGTAATGGCATCTTCTTCGGGAATATCGTCAAGGAACCAATTCACTTCCTTTTGAAAAACACTGGCAATAACCTCCAAAACATCTTCGCTAGGAATACGTTTTCCTCGCTCTATCATCGACAAATATGACACAGAAGGTGCGGACTCAGCATCGACTTTTATGCATCTTGCAGAAAGGTCTTCCATTGTCAAACGATTGCGTTTACGGAGGTTACGGATCTTTGTGCCCAAAAAATGGGCTTTACGATTTAGGCTATTTTTATTTTTCATTTTTGTAAAATTTACATTGTGTAATTCTTATTGTGAAATTTTATATTAGTAGCGCATAGACTATAAATCAAGCAAACGGTAACTATGTAAGAGGAAGTAGTTAATACCGAATTGCCAAACGATGATGAGAACGGCTCACTAAGAAGGAAAGCAAAATGACCATACCACAACATAAAAATAACAACCGGATTCATCCAGAGTTTTACAACTTCATCAATGAAGAGGTGTTGCCACTTCATGATATTGAGCCAACCACGTTTTGGTGTGAACTTGAAGCCTTAATTGCGGATTTAGTGCCAGTCAATCGTCAGTTATTGGCAACCCGAGATCGGATGCAGCAACAGATTGACCAATGGCATTTGGCGAGAAAAGGTCAGCCTATAGATGTGCAAAGCTATGAGTCCTTTTTACGAGAGATTGGTTACCTAGTAGAGGAAGGTGATGATTTTTCCATTACAACTGCAAACGTTGATGCAGAGATTGCCACTCTAGCTGGGCCGCAATTAGTAGTTCCAGTGAAAAATGCACGTTTTGCTTTAAATGCGGCAAATGCTCGCTGGGGTAGCCTCTACGATGCCTTTTATGGCACGGATGTAATTCCTAAAGTTGGAGAGTTAGCGACAGGAAATGGGTACAACCAAGTTCGTGGTGAACAAGTTATTCATAAAGCTAAAGCGTTTTTGGATGAGGTATTTCCATTGGAGAATGGGTCTCACCAAGATGTGAGTAGTTATGTGGTTTATTACCGTCATTTGTTGGCATTTTTTGAAGATGGCAGTCAATCGGGTTTACGAAAACCTTCTAAGCTGGTGGCGGTGAATGGTCAACGTAGTGAGCCAGAAGCCGTTTTATTGAAGAACAATGGTTTGCATGTAGAAATTCAGTTTGATCGTAATGACACAAATGGTGCGAAAGACAAAGCAAATATTAGCGATATCATTATTGAGTCGGCCCTTAGCACCATTATCGATTGTGAGGACTCTGTTGCTGCGGTAGATGCTGAGGACAAGATTGAGGTGTATCGCAATTGGCTTGGTTTGATGCAAGGTACATTAGAAGCGAGCTTTGAAAAAGATGGTCAACATCAGACTCGCAGAATGAACCCTGACCGCTGCTTCACAGGTTTAGATGGAAAAGAATACCGTTTACATGGTCGTTCATTGTTATTGGTGCGTAATGTTGGGCATTTGATGGAGTGTGACTTAGTGAAGGATTCACTTGGTAACTTTGTACCTGAAGGCATCATGGATGCGGTGGTTACTACATTAATTGGTGCTCTTGATCTGAAATCTACGTCAAACATTCGAAACAGTCGAACAGGTAGCATTTATATTGTTAAACCTAAAATGCACGGGCCCGATGAAGTGGCGTTTAGTTGTCAGCTGTTCGGACGTGTAGAGCAGATGTTGGGGTTGCCAAAAAATACCATAAAAATCGGCATCATGGATGAAGAGCGCCGTACAACAGTGAACTTGAAAGAATGTATTCGTCAGGCAAAAGAGCGTGTGTTTTTTATTAATACCGGTTTCTTAGATCGCACAGGTGATGAGATTCACACCAGTATGCAAGCAGGTGCATTTTTACCAAAGGATCAAATTAAAACTCAGCCTTGGATTCAAGCGTACGAAAATCGCAATGTGGATATTGGTCTGCAATGTGGTTTGCAAGGTAAGGCACAAATTGGCAAAGGCATGTGGGCGATGCCAGATGAAATGGCCGCCATGATGGAAGCGAAAATCGCTCATCCTAAAGCGGGTGCGAACACGGCTTGGGTACCTTCACCAACGGCGGCAACGTTACACGCTTTGCATTATCACCAAGTGAATGTATTCGACGTCCAGGAACGAATTAAATCACGACCTAAATCAAGCTTAAAAGATCTACTGAGCATTCCACTTATTCCTAATACGTTGACGTTATCAAACCAAGTAATTGAAAGAGAAATTGAAAATAACGTTCAAGGTTTACTGGGGTATGTAGTGCGCTGGGTCGAGGCCGGAGTTGGTTGTTCAAAAGTGCCAGATATCAACAATGTTGGTTTGATGGAGGATCGCGCCACGTTACGTATTTCGAGCCAGCATTTAAGTAATTGGTTGCTTCATGGGATCTGTACAAAAGCACAAATAGATGACGTGATGCAGCGCATGGCAATTGTGGTGGATGAGCAAAATAAAGGCACTCAGGGCTATCGTCCAATGATGCCAACTATTTTAGGTAAAAACGAAGAGCCAAGTTTTGCTTTTAAAGCTGCCCAAGACCTAATTTTTAAAGGGCAAGTTCAACCGAACGGTTATACCGAACCTTTATTACATGCTTATCGTATGAACGTGAAAGCGCTTAATCCGTAATTAATAAAAATGACCTTAAAAAGAGAGGAATATCATGCAAACTTATAAAAATAAAATGCAGCAAGCAAACCAAACTCTTCAACAACAAGGCCCTACTTGGGCTGCGATGAATCCTGAGTATGTAACGAGAATGCAACTGCAGAATCGTTTTAACACTGGTTTGGATATTGCGAAATATACAGCGAAAATAATGCGCGAAGACATGGCAAATTATGACAAAGATCCTGCTAATTACACGCAATCTTTGGGGTGCTGGCACGGATTTATTGGTCAACAAAAAATGATTTCGATTAAGAAGCATTTTGGTACAACTCGAAGCCGTTACCTTTACCTGTCTGGTTGGATGGTTGCGGCGATGCGCTCTGAATTTGGTCCATTACCAGATCAATCCATGCATGAAAAAACCTCTGTGCCTGCCTTGATTGAGGAGTTATATACCTTCTTAAAACAAGCTGATGCTCGTGAATTACAGCATTTGTTTAAAGAAATGGACGATGCGAGAGAGGCCGGCGATCAAGTGCGTGAACAAGCGGCACAACAAAAAGTAGATGAGTTTGAAACGCATGTAGTGCCTATCATTGCCGATATTGATGCAGGGTTTGGTAACGAAGAAGCAACCTATTTGCTGGCGAAGAAAATGATTGAAGCGGGGGCTTGTTGTATCCAATTAGAGAACCAAGTATCCGATGCTAAACAGTGTGGTCATCAAGATGGCAAAGTAACGGTACCTCATGAAGATTTCTTGGCAAAAATTAATGCAGTGCGTTATGCCTTTTTGGAGCTGGGTGTGGACGATGGTGTTATCGTAGCGCGCACGGATTCCTTGGGTGCTGGTTTGACTCAAAAGATTCCAGTATCACAAACAGAAGGTGATTTGGCAGAACAGTACAATGCTTTTATCGATGGTGAAGAGATTACGTCTTTGGCAGAGATGAAATCGGGTGACATGGCAATCAAGCAAGGCGAGAAGCTGATTAAGCCGACTCGTTTGGCTAATGGTTTGGTTCGTTTTAAACCAAATACGGGTGAAGATCGTGTGGTATTGGATTGCATTACCTCTTTGCAAAATGGTGCGGATCTTTTGTGGATTGAAACAGAGAAACCACACATTGGGCAAATTGCGTCGATTGTGAATCGTATTCGTGATGTCGTGCCAAATGCCAAGTTGGTTTATAACAACAGCCCGTCCTTTAACTGGACATTGAATTTCCGTCAGCAAATATTTGATACATGGTTAGCAGAAGGCAAAGACGTGTCAGCGTACCAACGTGAAAAATTAATGTCACAAGACTACGATGAGACAGCGCTTTCTGTTGAAGCAGATGAACAGATTCGTCGCTTCCAAAAAGACGCGGCGGCGCAAGCAGGCATCTTCCATCATTTGATTACACTGCCAACTTATCATACTGCGGCCTTGTCGACAGACAATTTAGCGAAAGACTACTTTGGTGAGCAAGGTATGTTGGGTTACGTGCTAGAAGTTCAGCGTAAAGAGATTCGTCAAGGTCTAGCTTGTGTGAAGCATCAAGATATGTCTGGATCTAATATGGGCGATGATCATAAAGAGTACTTCTCTGGTGTACATGCTCTTAAAGCATCAGGCAAGGATAATACAATGAATCAGTTCGCTGGTTAATATTGACTCGCAATAACCACCTGTTCAAACTAGATCAATGTTTGAAATGAAAAAAACCAGCAGCTTCCCCTCTGTTGGTTTTTTTAACGGTACTTAATCAAGTTATGTTTGAAGGTAAATACTCTGTTGTGTGAACCTGTGCCTTAGAGATTGAAGATCGAAGTAATCTTTATTGATTTTTTGTTAATTTTTCGTTTATTTTTATGGATTTTAATTTTCCTTCTGGTACCTTTCCGCACTTATTAAGTCATTATTGTTTGTTTTAAAAGCAAACGAAAAATAAAGTTTATTTTATAGATAAAAACTCTACTCTAAAGAGTTTGTATCTATACTTCTACAAGGAAAATTTTATGTTCAAGTCTCTTAAGTTAAGGATCTATTTGCTTGCGTTTGGACCCTTTCTATTTATTGCTATTATCAGTGCATTAACTCAAATGCAGACTTTAAAAACAGTAAATGATGGTGTTTCTAATCTCGTAGAGCAAGCCACAATAGAGACTGAAAAAAATCGTCTAGTGACGGTACTTGATTCTGCAATCAGTATTATTCAGCCACAAATCAATAAACCGGGTAAGGAAGGCTTACAAGAAGCCATGGATTTGTTGAATACTTATAAATTCGATGGCGGCGAAGGTTATTTGTATGCATATGACACCAAAGGCTTGAGGTTGATGCATGGGGCTGGTGGTAAAACAAATATTAATTTATATGATTTAAAAGATATTAAAGGCAATTTTATTTTACAAGATATTATTAAGGCTGCTACAAAAGGTGATGGTTTCAGTCAGTTCTACTTCCCTAAGCCAGGTGAGACTGAGCCGAGTAAAAAATATGGTTACGCTGTTTATGTGCAAAAATGGGATCTAGTTATTGGTACTGGTTTCTATATTGATAGCGCAGATAAAATTGTTGCCGATATATCCGCTTCTGTTGATGACATTCAATCCACTAGTCAGTTAACCGCTTTAGCAATTCTAGCGTTTGTGTTCGGTGTCTTAACTTTGATTGTTTTACTGTCTTCTCGCTCTGTTTTAACTCCATTAATGACATTAGGTTCGGCGGTAAAAAATTTAGCCAGTGGACAAGGTGATTTGACGAAGAAACTCCCAGACAGTTCGATTGATATTTTGAATAATATAGCTAAAGACTTTAATACATTTTTGGATTCTATGGCTGTTGATATTGGTTACTTAAAGCATTCGAGTAGTGATCTTCTTTCTATCTCTTTGAAATCGAATCAACAACGGATGAAGTTGTCAGAAGCGTCAGATAGACAGATAAATGAAACAAACCTAGTGGCTAGCGCAATAGAAGAAATGAAAGCGAACTCGAATGAGATTGCTGGTAATGCGGAGACCACAAAGCGTTCTGCTGAAAGTACCGAGCTAGAAATTCAAGAAGTATTAAAACAAGTTCAATTGTCTAATAGTGAGTTGAATGAGTTGAGCTCTGTGCTGAATACAGTGGAGCAATCTATCCATGTACTGGGTGGAAACGTTGATGAAATCAATGTGGCCCTTAGTGTTATCCAAGGAATCTTTGAACAGACTAACCTGTTGGCGCTTAATGCTGCAATTGAAGCGGCCAGAGCTGGTGAACAAGGTCGTGGTTTTGCTGTTGTAGCGGACGAAGTGCGCGGACTAGCTCAGCGTAGTCAGCAGAGTACGGTGGAAATCAAAGATGTTCTAGAAAAGCTTCAACAAAGCGCAGCAAAAGCAACAGAAGATATGCAAGGGTCAATGCAACGACGTGAAATGGTTGAGTCAGCAATGGCTAAAATTAGCGAAATTATCCATTCAAGTACAGATTCAATTAAGAATTTGACACAAATGAATGTGCAAGTTTCTACAGCTGCCTATCAACAGTCTCAAGTGGCAAGTGATATTGCTAAAAATGTAGTGGGAATAGCTCAACTCGCTGAAAATATTGGTGATGAATCTAGCCAAACAGCAGAGCAAATGGCATTGTTAGAAGAGCAAGCTCAAGTCATTAAAGGTATTAGTGATAAATTTAAAGTGTGATTGTTCATTTAAATATTTAGATTAGAAACTATGATGTTAAAAAGAATGCTTCGGCATTCTTTTTTTGTATGGAGTTATTAGCAGTGGAAGCTTACCTTTCTGGTCAGCAAGACACTATGAAGCGAGTTGATACGATTAAGAATTTGAAGTCGCTAAGTTCTTGGTGGGGGAAAATAACACTGGTTGGCAAAATAAATAGTTTTGAAGTGGCATCTACTATTTTACAAGACATGGATCATACATTGAGTCAATTTAATGACTTACAGGTACTATGAGTTGAAAGTTTAATCAATGAGCATGTTCGAAAACTATTGTTCAAAATACTTCCCGTTGCCAGATGGCAATTGATGTTCTAATGCGGAATTTACTTGAACTGGCTGCTGATATTGGCTTTTTATCAGCAGATTATGATGTTTAGTTTCTAAATAACGTTATTGCTTGGGTTCTAATACCTTGCTAATAATAGGGTAGTGTATCAATGAGACCGCATGAATGATGAAAAATTATCGTATTAGTAGTCGTGCTGAGGATATGGATTTTGATGCCATTCATTCTTATATAGCAACGACTTATTGGGCAGAAGGTATTCCAGTAGAAACTCTACAAAAAGCATTAGAAAACTCACTCTGCTTTGGTGTTTTTACTGCTGAAAATAAACAGATCGGCTTTGCCCGAATGATTACAGATCATGCAACATTTGCATATTTGGCGGACGTGTTTATTGATGAAGCACACAGAGGGAAGGGGTTGTCTAAATGGCTTATGGAAGAGATCCATAACCACTCTTCATTACAAGGTTTGCGTCGTATATTACTAGCGACAAAAGATGCTCATGGCTTGTATAAAAAATTTGGTTATACCGAACTGAATGATCCTTCAACATTTATGCAAAAATGGAATCCCAATATTTATAAGAATTAAGATATTTCATCATATAGATTTAAGGCTAATTAGCCTTCTGACACTTCTACCCGATTACGACCTTTATCTTTTCCTTTGTAAAGTGCTTTATCCGCACGTTTAATCATTTTTAGCGTGGTTTCATTTTTTGCTTCTGATTGGGTGATTCCGAAGGTAACAGTTAAAGGAAGTTTGAACTCACTATAAGTGCCTTGGGATACTTTACTTCTAAGTGCTTCAGCTATTGTGATTGCTTTCGTTAAAGCGGTGTTTGGTAAAATAATTATAAATTCTTCACCACCAAATCGAGCAATTATATCATTTTTTCTAAGCTCTTCTTTTAGTGCTTTAGCTACTTCAATTAAGCATAAATCGCCCACATCGTGACCGTATACATCATTGATACTTTTAAAATAATCAATATCAACTAACATCAAGGTTAATGGTGAGTTGATGTTTGCTTTATTTAGCTCTTTGTCAAAATAGAAGCTTAATCCACGTCGATTTAATAGGCTAGTTAGTGGATCTTGAAGGTTTTCGTCTTTAAGCTGATCTGTTAATTCGGTGTATTTTTGTAGGAAAAAACGCCCGAAAAACATGCTGAAAATAATGGTAGCTATTAACCAAAAACTGCGACTAAGGGTTTTTTCATCTGAATATAAGTGATCGTTTAAGTCCATAATAGCATCACCGAATATGCTAGCTAAGACAGTTGATATGATCAAAATAATGCCGATGATAAGGGACTCTAATCTACCTCCTATTAATGCTGCCATGATAGGGAACAAAGGTAAGAAAAAAGCTAATGGGCTGTTTATACCTCCCGATATTGCAAGAAGAGGCAAAATAAGAAGGTTGGAAGCCGTTAATGATATGGCTATCTCCCATTTTTCTAAAAAGCCAGCACGGATAATAAAATAGAAAATCACCGCTAGGGTTAAATCAATAAATTCTATCCATAAAAAATAGGGGTGTATCTCTGACAATAAAGGCCGGATGGTAATTGCACATATTAAAGTGGCAATGGTTAGTTCTACAATTCGTAGGGTTAGCCTGTGGTTTAGTTCTGCTTGTTTAGTTGTGTGCATAAATTGATTTTATCAGTCCATTTGTTGGCATCAATTTTAGATCATGCTTAATTAGGTGATGCTTAAGTTAAAAATTATACATGAGACTGGATAGATTTTTTCGTTTTATCCTTTTTTATTCTAAATATGTTTAGTCTTGACCCCTTTGTTGGTGATGAAAAAAGACAAGAATTAGCAAGATAGCCCAGCATCAAGTAAATCCATAAAACAGATTAAAGCATTGTGTTAGATTCACCATGAGAACGAATTTTTTTAAGAGGTAAGTAATGACATTGAAAAAACGTTTTATTGCATATGGTGCTTTGTTTTATTGTGTATTGGTTTTACCTGTTTATGCAGCAACCTTTGAAGTGCCAAGGTCGTTTGAAATTATGTATGTGGATCTTGAAAGTGCAAATCAGTTTGGGAGTGATTTCAAAGTGAATTTGGATGAAGGACAGCATCAGATAGTCGTTCGGTTTAATAAACTATTGAGAGCAGGTGGTGATACAGAAGCTTATCAGTCGGAACCTATAGTATTGGATATAGCATTTGGCAAAGATGCTTATCTAACTTTGAAAGCGCCTTATATATCGAATATAAAACAAGCTAAGGCATTTTCTAAAGAACCTATTTTCACTGTCGTTGATGATGTTAGTGGTAAAGAAGTTCAGTACCGTCAGGAAATTCTGTTAGAAAAAACTGGGTTACAAAATACTCGTAATTATGTGAATGAGATTGAACATTTGACAGCAGAGAAGCTCTCTGTAGCCAATGGTCCAGCACCAGCGCCACTCTTGATGAAAGAAAATATAACCTTGAGTAGGCTGCAATATTGGTATAACCAATCTGATGAAGCGACTCGACAAGAAATGCGCATCTTGATTGCTGATGATTTATATAAACCAAGGGGTTCAAGTATTCAATTAGAAATGATGCAGTTTTGGTTTAATAAGGCGACAGATGAAGAGAAAAAACGTTTCAGGTTTGGCTTGTAAAATAATTTTGAATCGTTAATTTCAACCATAAAAAAGAACCTCCAATATTGGTTGTCCAACTATTGGGGGTCACTTCATGCGTAGGGTCTTTTTATGGCCTAATGAGGTTTAGGCTGGTTGTGCTTTAGTGAATCTTTGGTTGAATTTATCGTTCAGCCAAAGAGCTAGTACAATAATACTACCGCCAATAACCAAGCGCAGAATATCTGCATCGCGATTCCAGAATAGAACGTTGACCAAAATGCCTGTAGGAATAAGCAGGTTATTAGCAATTGCCAAGGTTCCTACATCTACTTTTGTTGCGCCTTTATTCCAAGCAAAATAGCCTAAACCAGAAGCAACAATGCCTAGATAAATAAGAATTCCCCATTGTAAATTTGTAGTTGGAAGTTTGTCCGGATTTCCTAATAAAAGGTAGCAAGGAATAACAACTGCCAATGCACCTAGGAAAAACCAACCAAAGACAGTGCGTTGGGCAATACCTGGGTGGTTTTTGGTGATGACGCGTTTATAACCAACTTGTCCTGCTGCAAAGCAGATATTTGCACCCTGTACTATAAGTAGGCCTTTAATAAAGCCTTCATCTACGCCTTGATAGCGAATAGCAACGGCTCCAAGAATAGCGAGTAAAGAACAAAGAGCAAAACCAATATTGAATCGACGATCTAATATATCGTTTATTAGTGTTACATAAAGAGGCGTCATTACTGTGAATAACAGTCCCTCAGGGACTGATAAATATAAGAAAGATTGGTAATAGAAGCCATACATAATGCCGAGTTGCAGCGCACCACAGACCATCAATTTTAAAGCAACATTTGCTTCAATTTGACGAAACTTCAAAAAAGGTAAAAATACCGCCGTTGCTAATGCAACGCGTATGAGTACTGAAAACCAAGCATCAACCTGACCGGCGAGATAAACCCCAATCAAGCTGAATGAAAACGCCCAAAGTATGGTGACGGCAATGAGTATTGGCATAAAAATGTATTCCTTAAATAAATTTTTTGCCAGTTTACTTATTTTTTACATAACCGCAAATTAGTTTACTTAATTTTTAAATTTGGTTTACTAATGGTTTTTAATTGATCTTTTTGTCGTTTTTATTTTGAGAGTTCTGTTTTGAAAGGGAGCTTTCAGTTAGGCTTACTTTTTGTGGGATTAACTAGGATTTATATCAAGGCTTAAATTAAGTGGAAGCTAGAAAATAATGACTCTCGATTTTTTACCTAAATTTGAAGTGCGTTGTCGTGATTTTTTAGAATCACAAGGCCATGCTGATGTAGCCCACGATATCAGCCATATCTCGCGTGTAGTAAAGGTCGCCAAACAATTGGCGATAGAGGAAAGAGCTGAGCTAGCGATTGTGGTGCCTGCTGCGTGGTTGCATGATTGTGTGTCTTTACCAAAAAATCACCCAGATCGACATTTAGCTTCGACTATGTCAGGGGATAAAGCTATTGAGTTTCTAACCTCTATCCATTACCCCGCTGAATATTACCAAGCAATTCATCACGCCATTCGGGCCCATAGCTTTAGTGCGAACATAACGCCTGAAAGCTTGGAAGCAGAAATAGTTCAAGATGCGGATCGCCTAGATGCATTGGGTGCCGTTGGCGTCGCTCGCTGTATGCAAGTAAGTGGTATGCTTAATCGAGCTTTATATGCACCTGATGATCCATTTTGTGAAGTACGTAAACCTGATGATACCTTGTATTCGATTGATCATTTTTATAATAAGCTCTTTTGTATTGCCCAGAGTCTGATAACTTTGTCAGCCAGAACGGAAGGAAAAAGGAGAGAAGGTGTCATGAGGGAGTTTTTACATCAACTAGCACGAGAAATTTAATGTATAAGTGCCACAGATTTAATTTGAGCAATGACTTTTTGGCCTTTTGAAAGTGTTAGTTTATGTGCAGATAAAGTGGTGATTTTGGCAAGAATAGGGGTGTTATCAGTCAGTAGTCTAATCATCATCATACCTGGATCTTTTGGATCTTTTTCCATATCGTCAATAGTGACGTGAAGTCGATTTAAGATACTTGAATCTTCTTGTTCACTTAGTGACAGACTAACGTCTTTTGATTTGATTCTTAGGCGCAGAGTATCTCCTAATTTTTCTTTGCCTTGCTTAAACGCAATGGTTTGATCGCTGATCTTTAACCATGATAGTCCCCATTCCTCTTCTTGTTTTATCACAATACCTGAAACCACGACACTGGCATCTTGATGCCTAGAGAATGATGTACTGAGTTTTCCTAATAGGGTTTGTGTTTGACCTTCTTCAACCACATTTCCTTTTTCTAGAACAATCATATGGTCTGCTAACCGAATGACCTCATCAAGTGAGTGACTAACATAAATAATAGGTATGTTAGCACTGTGACACAGTTGCTCTAAATAGGGCAAAATTTCTTGTTTTAAAGCTTCATCTAAAGCAGCTAGAGGTTCGTCCATCAGAAGTAATTTTGGCTGGATTAAAAGTGCTCTAGCGATTGCGATTCTTTGTCGCTCACCACCAGAGAGTTGTGCTGGATACTGAGATAGAAGCGGTTCAATTTCCATTAAACGGATGACATCTTCATAAGAGATAATTGTCTGTGTTTTGTCTGCTCGTTTGGTGGCGAAATTCAGGTTTTCTCCTGCTGTTAGATGAGGGAATAGGTTGGCTTCTTGAAATACATAACCAATAGGCCTGCGGTGAGTGGGGAGTGACAGTTTGTCATTCTGCCATATTTCGCCATTTAGACTAATATTGCTTTTTAGATGTTTATCCAACCCAGCTATACAACGTAATAGGGTAGTTTTACCTGAACCTGAAGGCCCGAATAAAGCGGTTACGCCTGAGTTCGGAATTTTAATGTCAAGGTTTAAAGTAAAGTCAGACACTCTTGATTTTTTCTGGGAAACAAGAATGTTCAATGTGTTGGATGAAAGGTAATCTTTGCTTTCTGTCATAGTAAGCTACCTGTTACCGATTGGCTTTTTTGTCGCCTTTGGATGCTATACAAAAAAGCGAGGACAACAAAAGCAAAGGCAACCATAAGTAAGGAGAGAGAATGAGCTTGGCCATATTCCAGAGCTTCAACGTGATCGTATATTTGCACTGAAATAACCCGTGTTTCATTAGGAATATTTCCGCCTATCATTAACACCACGCCAAACTCTCCAACAGTATGAGCAAAGCCTAATACCGTAGCACTGATGTAACCAGGTTTTGCAAGAGGAACCGCAATATAAAGAAATCTATCTAATGGCGATGAGCGCAGAGTTGCCGCAGCTTCTAAAGGACTATTTCCTATAGCTAGAAATGCATTTTGAATGGGCTGAACGACAAAAGGTAATGAATACAACATGGAAGCCACCACCAAACCTGAAAAACTAAAAGGTAATGGTGAAAAGCCAAGCTGACCCAAGAACTGTCCGATTGGACCTTGAGGCCCTAAAAAAATCAGTAAATAAAACCCGAGTACTGTTGGTGGTAAAATAAGCGGCATGGCCACAATAGCATTGATGGGGCCTTTTAACCAAGATTGGGTACGGGCAAGCCACCAAGCAATTGGGGTACTAACAAAGAGCAATAATAGGGTGACTAAGCTTGCAAGCTTTAACGTCAGCCATATAGCGTCGATGTCTTCTGGACTGAATTGCATGGAATGTTTACCTAGTTTTGTACTGTTATATAGCCAAATTGAGCTATTTGAGCTTGACTGTCAACTCGCATTAAGAAGGACATAAAGGATTTAGCTAATGCTATATCTTCTGTTCTGTTTAGGATCACTGCTGCTTGATTGATATCGCTATAAAGACTGCTTGGAACTCTTATCATCTGACCTTCAGCTTGGTTCACTTGAACTTGAGACAGTGCCACAAATCCGATGTTGGCGTTTTGCGAATAAACAAACTGGTAAGTTTGACCTATGTTTTCCCCTCGTACTAATTTGCTCTGAACCTTATCCCATAAGGACAAATGACGTAGGCTTTCCTCTGCTGCTTTTCCATAAGGAGCTAATTTAGGGTTGGCAATGGCAATACGCTTTGCATTGAACAATGCTTCTTCTAAAGAGCTTAAAGGAGCCGTAGCCTTTGACCAAAGTGCTAATTGACCTTTGGCATAAATGGTTAGGCTTTTAGGGACGGCAATTTGATCCTCAATAAGAGTGTGTGGCTTTATTAAATCAGCAGAGAGAAAGATGTCATATGGTGCGCCGTGTTTGATTTGTGCGAAGAGTTTACCTGATGAACCAAAAGATAAGGTTAGTTTGTGACCTGTTTCTTTTTCGAATGCCTTAGCTAAGTGTTCGATTGGTACGATGAAATTAGATGCTACAGCAAGGTGTAAATTGTTTGCAAATGATTGGCTAGGAGTCAATAAGCTCCAAAGAAAGAGGAAAGGCAAGGCAACTATCTTAATATTTTTGATAAATTGCCTAGCGACTAAAAATGTTTTGTTTATCATCCGTTTTTGCTTGGCCCACTCTTCAGGTGACAAACGAGTTTAATGGAAATTAGGCGAGCAACAAATAACAATTGCCCTGTTCCATACCGACGATTGCTCTTTTCAAGTGACTTCCCTGACAAGGACCCGTAATGCATGAACCATCTTTTGGTGAAAAGAGCGCCCCATGGTGGTGACATTTTAAGTAGTCGCCTTCATTATCAAGTGCTTTTTCAGCTGAGCTGTTAAGAGGTTTGTTTTGATGAGGACAATTGTTCTCGTAAGCAATAATTTGTCCTTGTTGTTTAGTAATCAAGAAGTCGTACTTTTCTACTTTGATGTTAAGCGCTTGACCTTCAGAAAGGCTTTGCGTATTAGGTATTAAATGCTTATTAAACACGTGAGTACCGCACTTTTATTATAATTAATGTTGTTTATTTCAATAAAATTGATATTTGCTGTTAATGGTTCAACTGAAAAATAGCTTGTGAAAGCTGCACCTCAGTTGTATTTATTCTCAATTTTGTTGCCGACTGTATAAATTTAATTAAGGAAAATGTCAGTAAAATAAACTTTCCGTTAGGAAGGACTCTAAAGCGCTAGGATGCATGAGTCAATATGCAAGAATTGAGTTAGTTCTTTTGATAACGTTGCTTGCGCATCATAAGCTCCTTATACTTCTCTGCTATGGCCAAAAAAACACCCACAAAATCTACACGTAAGTCCCCGACCCGAAAGAGAAAAGTATCTAAATCTTCACTTTTTAGGCGGATGTTTCGTGCCCTTTTTAAATGGGGACTTATTTTTTCCTTAATTGGCAGTATTCCTTTTGCTGGTTGGGTCTGGTGGTTGAATTCTCAGGTTGTGAATCGCTTTGAAGGACAAAAGTGGCAAGTACCTTCAGAGGTTTATAGTGCCCCTATTATTCTCAAGAGTGGTGCTCCTTGGAAAAAACAAGATTTAGAAAACTTACTTGAAGAAACGGGCTACCGTTTTGGCCGTAATAGTCAAAATGTAGGCTGGGCGGCTCGCAGTCAAACAAAAGTCAGTGCGCACCTACGTTCTTATGTTGATCATCTCGGTTTTCATGAAAGTGAAAGGCGAATTTTTTCTTTTCAAAATGGTCGACTTTCTATCCAGACATTGAGTGGTTCAGAAGTTGAAGAAGCCAGAATTGAACCTCAGCGTATTGGTTTTTTATACGGGGGTAATACAGAAAGCCGACAAATATTAAGGTATGACGAAATTCCTAGTACCTTAATTGATATTCTCATTTCTGTGGAAGACCAAGATTTTTATCATCATTGGGGGATTTCTTTAACAGGTATTGCCCGAGCTGTGGTTGTTAACTTCACCCATGGTTCTCGTCGTCAAGGTGGTTCAACCTTAACGCAACAACTTGTTAAAAACATGTTCTTGAGCTCAGAGCGAACCTACACGCGAAAACTAACTGAAGTTGTCATGAGTTTGCTGCTTGAATATCACTATTCCAAAGACGCTATCATTACAGCTTACATGAATGAAGTGTACTTAGCTCAACTGGGTAGCAGTGCTTTGCATGGCTTTGCAGCGGCCAGTCAGCACTTCTTTGGACGGCCTGTTAATGAATTGAATATTGACGAATTTGCTCTTTTAGTTGGTATGGTAAAAGGTCCATCTCTTTATAACCCTGAACGTTCTCCTAATCGAGCGAAAGCTCGCCGTAATACAGTATTGGGCGTGTTGAAAAGCCAAGGTCGATTATCTGAGGCTGATTATAATAGTTTGATAAAACAGCCTATTCGTCTGGCGAGTAAACAAAAAGAGCGTTCCGTTTACGGTGATTATCTCGACCTTGTAGCAATGCAATTGTCTCGAGATTTTGATGAAACTACATTGGCGACGAAGAATTTACGAATTTACACCGGTGTTGATATTCGAGCTCAGAGAGCTGCAAGTTTAGCTATGCAACGGCAAGTTGGGGCTTTGGAAAAAAGGGATCCGAAGTTAAAAGGCTTGCAAGGTGCTATGGTGGTCACAGATCGAGAATCTGGACAGGTTCGTGCCATTGTAGGATCCAGCGGACAGTATTATACCGGTTTTAATCGTGCGTTAGGTGCAGTAAGGCCAATTGGCTCACTAGTTAAGCCTCCGCTGTACCTATCTGCTTTAGCTACAGGGCGCTATACATGGTGGTCCAAAATTGAAGATAAGCGTTTACGATTTAATGTTGGCGGTCAAATTTGGGAGCCAGAGAACTACGATCGAAGAACACATGGTGTTGTTCATTTGTATGAGGCTATGGCGAAATCCTATAATTTAGCTACAGTGAATTTGGCGCAAGAAGTAGGCTTTGATCGGATTGGAGATGCTTTGCGACAATTAGGTGTTAAGAGGCCTTTTACAATGCATCCTGCGATGGCGTTAGGTGCCTTGGAGTTATCTCCTTTTGAGGTGTCGAGACTTTATCAACCAATTGCTTCTCAAGGTCAGAGTAGTGAGTTAGGGGTTGTACTTGCTGTAATGGATCAAGATGATCATTTGATGAAACGGTTTGATCAAGATAATGAAGTGCCTTTTACCGATGCAGTACTTGCTGTAACGTTAGATGGAATGACGAAGACTCCAAAAATCGGGACGGCTAGAGCTGCTCAAGCGGCATTTCCCGGACTTAATTTTGCTGCAAAAACAGGCACAACAAATCAACAGAAGGACAGCTGGTATATTGGTATAACAGGAGATTATTCTACGACAGTGTGGCTGGGCGATGACGATAATGTTCCGTTAAGTATAACTGGCAGTAGTGGTGCACAAAAAGTGTGGATCGACTTCACACAGAATGTAAACCCTAGATCTTTGCCTGATACCTTGCCTAGTGGTGCAGCACGCTTTAACGTATTGGATAATAAATTTGAAATTGCAGCAGAACGTTGCAATGATAAAACACCGTTAGCATTTATTTTAGGTACTGAACCGAAAGACAGTTCTTCTTGTTTTTGGCCCTTTTAAGAAATCATATAGCTTTTAATGTGTAAGGAGTAGTACAGAATGCGACTGCATACAAACTTGTTTTTTTGTCTTATTGCTAGCTTTTTCTATTCAGGCATTGCATCTGGCGAAACGAGTGCTCGATTATCTCCTTTCTCAACTTGTACTTCTCTTACAGCATCTGGAAACTCCGAATACCCTCCGTTTTTATGGAGAGAAACACCCACATCAATAGAATTAAGTGGTGTAAATCGCCTTATCATTGACGAAGTTAGTCGACGGATTGGGATTCCTATTAAGCTTATTCATGTCGGGCCTTGGTCGCGAGCTCAAACAGAAGTGAAAAATGGTCGTATTGATTTAATGGCTGGCGCTTTTTATACCAATGAGCGTGCCAATTATATGGACTACTTTACCCCTGTGATGTTGCATACAACTAGTGTGGTTTGGCAACAAAAAGATAAGCAATTTCCGTTTAGTAAAAAAGAAGATTTAGAAGATAAGTGGGGAGTTACTGTTATTAATAACAGTTTTGGGCAAGAGTTTGACCAATACGCTAAACGTAGTTTAAACATACTTGCTGTGGCCAGTTTATCCCAGGCGTTACGCATGTTAGCTGCAGATCGAGTAGATTATGTTTTGTATGAAAAGAATCCAGCCCATGCTTATGCGACTATTTTAGGGTTATCAGACAAAATTGTTTCTGTGTCTCCTTATATTAGTAGTGAAGGCTTGTATTTGACTATGTCTAAAAGCTCACCTTGTAATACCACTTCTGTTAAACACCAAATTGCCCTTGCTCTACAGAGCATGAATAATGATGGCTTTACAGAAAAAGCATTGGTTGATGGTGTACAAGATTGGGGAAGTCGTAGCCACTCAGATTTGTTGATTGAATGATATAAGGGGTTATTTACGCTTGATAAGGGAATTATATAAATTAACCCATTGATCGGTGACAGCTTCCCAACTGTAATCGTACCCCATCGCGTTTCTTTGTTTTTCTTGCCAGCGGTTAATGTCTTTAAATTCGTCGTAACAACGCTCCATAGCCGCTTGCAATGATTCATTGTCGGCGTTTTTGAAAACAAAACCATTGGCTTTTTTATCTTTCTGGTCTTCTTCAAAGACGGTATCGGCTAGTCCACCCGTTTGTCTCACTACTGGCAGGGTTCCGTATTTTAGAGCATAGAGTTGTGTTAATCCGCAAGGTTCGAATCTTGATGGAATAAGTAAGGCATCAATACCTGCTTGTAAACGATGTGAGTAATCTTCAAAATATCCAATAGTCACCGCTACTTGTTCTGGGAAGAGGCGCTGTAATTCTAAATAACCAGCTTCTAATGATTTGTCTCCTGATCCAAGAACAATAAGGCGGGCACCTTTCTTTAATAGTGCCGGCATAACCTCTAGAACGAGATCTAAGCCTTTTTGTTCTGTGAGTCGACTGACAATACCAAATATCGGTTGGCTAATGTCTTCTGGCAGGTGGTTTTCCCTTAAAAGCGCGAGTTTGTTCTTCTGTTTTTGATCGAGGT
This sequence comes from Marinomonas sp. GJ51-14, assembly GCF_055808695.1. NCBI lineage: Bacteria > Pseudomonadati > Pseudomonadota > Gammaproteobacteria > Oceanospirillales > Oceanospirillaceae > Marinomonas > Marinomonas sp. GJ51-14. The sequence goes on along the minus strand of NZ_CM147879.1, from coordinate 132,647 downwards.
GATTTGAGTCGTAATTATGAGGTATAAGCGTGTCTTTCTCTGGTGACCACTGGTCATAGTCGACACCATTTAAAATACCGAAAAGCCTTTCTTGCATTGCTCTGAGTACACCGTCTAAACCATCACCGTATTCTGGAGTGAGTATTTCTTTGGCATAAGTAGGGCTTACTGTTGTCACAGCATCGGCATAAACCAAACCGGCTTTGAGGCCAGAGAACCGCCCATAAAACTCCATACCATGCATGCTGAGTAGTTCCGGTGATAAATGAGTGTCTGCAAATTGATTCATATCAAAACTACCGTTGTAACGTAAATTATGTACGGTAGTGACAACTGGGATATGTTCTGTCTTCCAGCTTTCCAAATATGCTGCAGCGAAGCCTGTTTGCCAATCATTGAGGTGCAGTAAGTCAGCTTGCCAGTCCATAAGGTGGCCATGTAACGCTAATGTCGCTGTAGCCCATGATAGCGCGGCAAAGCGTATGTGGTTATCATTAAAGTCTAGACCGTCTTTATCGACGTAAGGGCCATCTTCCCGTTCATAAAGTGCTTGGCATTGTAGTAACCAGATTGGCGTATTATTTTCAAGGATATGAGTTTCTAAAAGTAACAAATCACCGATACCAAAAGGGTTACCTAAGTTGATACTCTTCTGAATAGGGGCTACCTTTTCTAATAGGCCTTTGTAAGCTGGCATAATGAGTTTGACATCATGGCCTTTTTTTCTCAACGCAACTGGTAGGGCGCCTGCAACATCGGCTAATCCACCGGTTTTAATCAAAGGATAAATTTCAGAAGCTGCGAAGAGTATTTTCATTATTTTGCGTCTTATTGATTTGGAATAATGATCAGAGTATACCTAGAAACGAGCGAGTTGATAAAAAATTAAGGGCATCACATGGATTTAAATACGGCACGTATGAAAACCTTGTCCATTATATTAGCGGGCGGACGAGGCTCTAGATTAAAACAATTAACCGATAATCGCTCTAAACCTGCTGTTCCTATTGCAGGTAAGTATAAAATCATTGATTTTCCACTTTCTAATTGCATAAATTCAGGAATGCGACGAATTGCCGTATTAACACAATATCGATCCCATACATTGAATCAGCATGTACAGCGAGGTTGGAATTTCTTACGTTCTGATTTTAATGAATTCATAGAATTATGGCCGGCTCAACAGCAAACCGGCAGTGACTGGTATCGTGGTACGGCAGATGCTGTGTTTCAAAATTTGAGTATGATTGATGGTTTGGAGAGTGAATACATACTCATTCTTGCGGGCGATCATGTTTATAAACAAGATTATAGCAGTATGCTGAAAGAGCATATTGAGAGTGGTGCAGACGTTACTGTTGCTTGTATTGAGGTGCCAATAGAAGAGGCGAATCAGTTTGGTATTATGCACATTGATGAAGGTAGTAACATTATTGCCTTTGAGGAAAAACCTTCTAACCCTCCAACCATGCCTGGAAAACCAAATATCTCCCTAGCAAGCATGGGAATCTATATTTTCAACACTAAGTTTTTGTCGGAAAATTTGCGTTCTGATGCCAGTGATGATGCATCAAGTCATGATTTTGGTAAGGATCTTATTCCATTATTTGTCGGGCGTAGCAATATTAAAGCTCATCATTTTGCTAATAGTGTTGTCGAGAATCCTAGTTATCCTGTTAAGCCTTATTGGCGTGATGTAGGAACTTTGACAGCCTATTGGGAAGCGAATATGGATTTAACACGCTTAACACCTGAATTGGATTTATATGACGAGGATTGGCCAATTCGAACAATGCAGTATCAGCGTCCTGCGGCTAAGTTCAATTACAACTACGAAGAGCGTATTGGTACAGCGCTAAATTCGGTCGTTTCTGCTGGTTGTATCGTATCGGGTTCGACGGTTGAACAATCTATTTTATTTAACAATGTGAGGGTGAATTCATACTCGTATGTTAATAAATCTGTTGTGTTGCCTCGTTGTGATATAGGGCGTAACTGTCGCTTGACTAAAGTTGTAGTGGATTCTGATTGCTGTATCCCTGAAGGGACTATTATCGGAGAGGATGCGGTGGCGGACACTGCAAGGTTTTACCGAAATTCAGATGGCATTACACTAGTGACTCAAGAAATGATTGAAGCCCTGTCTTAACTATCATGTTTCTATTGATTTTACTGCTTTCTTGAAATCCGCTTTATAAGCGGTTTTTTTGTACGTTTGAAGTTCAAATGTGTTTTTACTCGGGAGTTAACTGTACCTTGCTTGAATTCTGATAAATCGGGCGCATTAGTAGAGGTAGTTTTTGGAGCTGTCTTTTAGATAGAGTCGTTTTTAGAAAAGTATTTTTCGTATGTTTTTTGAGTTGTGGTTATCCACGTAACCTGTGGATAACCCTATTGGTGGAATTATGATAACTTTCGGAAGCCTAGATTTTATAGGGCTTCAGCATCAGGTGTTCATTTCTTCTGCAGTCTTTGATTTAGTGTACATTTATTAACTCATATAAATTGTATCGGTAATGGGGTGTTTTATGTTTACAGGTATTGTTCAGGGAACTGCAAGTGTGCAGGCAGCACATCAAGTGGGGCGTAATAAGCGTCTAGAAATCGTGTTTCCTGCAGGTGTTATGCTAGGTCAACAATTAGGTGCAAGTGTCGCTATTAATGGAGTTTGCTTGACTGTCTCTGAAATTGGCCATGATGTACTAACATTCGATGTAATTGATATGACATTAGAGCTGACGAATATAGGTCTTCTTCAAGCCGGTGATACAGTCAACTTTGAACGTGCTGCTAAAATGGGTGATGAAGTGGGTGGTCATGTTATGTCGGGCCATATCATGACTACAGTTACAGTGTCTCGAATTGAAAAAATTGAAGAAAGTGTTCATATTCGTTTTACAACGGATCGTCAGAATGAAGTAGATGCAAGACGCTATTTATTTAATAAAGGTTATGTCGGTTTAAATGGTTCAAGTTTAACCATCAGTGATATTGGTGATGACTGGATAGAAGTTTCCTTGATTCCCGAAACACTTAGGTTGACGACATTCGGTATTTTGTCTATTGGCGATAGGGTGAACCTAGAGATTGATGCCCACACACAAGCTACGGTTGATACGGTTGAGCGTATTCTAAAAGAAAAAGGAATTGTCTTGCCTTGAGGCTGAATAAAGAACGATTTTGATTATTAAATAATGCAAGGTGCTATTCTGGCACCTTGGTGACCTTCCTACAGTATTAAAAAATATGAAAATAGTACTGCCTTTTAAAAAGAAAACCATAATTTAAAACACTTTAATTGTGGTGATGAGTGAATTAATAAGTTTTTTGAAAAATGTCGTCAAAGTGTCACTCTCCAAGGCTAGAGTATTACCACGGTAAGCTGGCCTAGAATACTATCAACTCCACAAGACACTCTGTATAATGCCTCGCAATGTTTTCATCGTTTTCTTAGCATTGCATGAAAGTAAGTACTCTTTGAGGACAAGCTTTCAAAAAAATGCTTAATTAGAGTAAAAAATGTCTAATAAACTCAAGCACATACGAAATTTTAGCATCATCGCACACATCGACCACGGTAAATCGACTTTAGCCGACCGTTTTATCCAAACTTGTGAAGGTTTGAGTGAACGAGAAATGTCCGCACAGGTTCTCGATTCAATGGACATCGAACGTGAGCGTGGAATTACCATCAAGGCTCAAAGTGTGACTCTTGATTATCACGCGAAAGATGGGCAAACCTATCAGTTGAATTTTATCGATACACCAGGCCACGTGGATTTTTCTTATGAAGTATCTCGCTCATTGGCTGCTTGTGAGGGAGCCTTGCTGGTGGTTGATGCGGCACAGGGTGTAGAAGCTCAGTCAGTTGCGAACTGTTATACGGCGATTGAGCAAGGTCTAGAAGTCATGCCTGTATTAAATAAAATTGACTTGCCTCAAGCTGAGCCTGAACGAGTTTGTGCAGAGATAGAAGAAATTATTGGTATTGATGCCATGAACGCTGTGACCTGTTCTGCAAAAACAGGCATGGGCGTTGATGATGTTCTTGAACGTTTGGTTGCGACTATTCCACCACCAGAAGGTGATGTTGATGCCCCCCTTCAAGCTCTGATTATTGATTCTTGGTTTGATAACTATTTAGGCGTTGTATCTCTTGTTCGAATTAAACAAGGGACTTTGCGTAAGAAAGATAAGATTTTCATCAAGTCTACTAAGCAAACTCACCCGGTTGATATGGCAGGTATTTTTACGCCAAAACGTAAAGAAACGGGTGTTTTGAGAGCTGGTGAAGTAGGTTATGTCGTTGCAGGTATTAAAGACATTCATGGCGCGCCAGTAGGTGATACGATTACTCATTCTTCTACGCCGGATGTTGCCCAGTTAGCGGGCTTCCAAAAAGTGAAACCTCAGGTTTATGCTGGTGTGTTCCCTGTTAGTTCTGATGAATACGAAGACTTTCGTGTTGCTTTGAATAAGTTAACTTTAAACGATGCATCTTTGTTTTTTGAACCAGAAAGTTCTGATGCATTAGGTTTTGGTTTCCGTTGCGGCTTCTTAGGAATGTTGCACATGGAAATAATTCAAGAGCGTTTAGAGCGTGAATACAACCTGGATTTGATTACTACTGCACCAACTGTGGTATATGAAATTGAATTAAATACGGGTGAGATTATCAATGTTGATAGTCCGTCTAAGATGCCTGATCCAGGTACTATTAAAGAAATGCGTGAACCTATTGTTGAGGCCAATATTTTGGTACCGCAGGAATACCTAGGTAACGTAATTACTTTATGTATTGAGAAACGTGGTATCCAGAAAGACATGCTTTATGTTGGTCGCCAAGTACAATTACGTTATGAATTACCAATGAACGAAGTAGTTATGGATTTCTTTGATAAGCTGAAGTCTTGCAGTCGTGGTTTTGCATCATTAGATTATAGCTTTTCACACTTTAATGCAGCTCCACTGGTGCGCTTGGATATTCTCATCAACGGTGAGCGAGTAGATGCATTAGCGTTGATTATGCACAAAGATAATGTGCAATTTAAAGGTCGTGCTTTATGCGAAAAAATGAAAGATTTAATACCTCGTCAAATGTTTGATGTGGCTATTCAAGGTGCGGTTGGCGCGAAAGTGATTTCTCGAACTACTGTAAAGGCATTACGTAAAAATGTTATCGCAAAATGTTACGGCGGCGATGTAAGTCGTAAGAAAAAACTGCTGCAGAAACAGAAAGACGGTAAAAAACGTATGAAGCAAGTTGGTAACGTTGAAGTGCCACAATCTGCTTTCCTTGCTGTGCTGCAATTAGATAGCTAGCCAGACAATCGAACAGGTGCGTCAATACGTACCCTAGTGGAGAAGTGAAGTATGGGTTTTGATTTCGAATTGATACTGGCCGTTGCATTTTTAGTGACGGGAGCCTTTTGGGTGTTTGACCGAGTTGTTTATTATCCTAAACGCAAAGAAATTTTGGATAATATGGCGACGGAAGCGAGAGATGTCTTGAATAAAGATGCCCAACAAAGGTTGGCTGAAACGCCTAAATTTGTTGCTGAAGTGAAATCATATTTTGTGATTATTGCAGTGATTTTTTGTCTTCGTTCATTTGTCGTTGAGCCTTTTCAGATCCCATCGGGATCTATGTTGCCGACATTGAAAATTGGCGATTTTATTCTAGTTAACAAATTTGATTATGGTATTCGTCTACCTGTTTTAAATACAACGATTATTCCAACGACTCAACCACAGCGTGGCGATGTTGTGGTATTTAAATACCCTTTAAATCCTAGTCTAAACTATATTAAACGTTTGATCGGTCTTCCTGGCGATCAGGTTAGCTATCATAATAAAATTTTGACAGTGAACGGTCAGCAGGTCAGTAAAGATCTATTGAGCAAATTGTCAGTGTCTCTAAACCCAAGCAGAGAACCTGTTGAATTGTTCAATGAAAATATTGGTGGTATAGAGCACGAGATTTATAATAGTTATCGTAATACACCTCACGAAGGCGATTGGGTTGTGCCGGAAGGCCATTACTTCGTTATGGGGGACAATCGTGATAACAGTGCAGATAGCCGATTTTGGGGCTTTGTTCCTGAAGAAAATATGAAAGGTCGTGCCTTTTATGTATGGCTGCATTGGGATGAATTTTTCAGTATCCCAAGTTTTAAAAACAATGGTTTGATTGAATAAGTTTTTGGAGAAATTTTGAGCTCACAGTATCAAAAATTGAGTCGGCGAATAGGTTATTTTTTCGCAGACCTTGGATTACTTGAATTGGCGCTAACGCACCGTAGTTTTGGTGGGAAGAACAATGAGCGTCTTGAGTTCTTAGGCGACTCTATTCTCAATTATGTTATTGCTGAAGATCTTTTTCACCGTTTTCCAAAAGCCAAAGAGGGCGAGTTAAGTCGCTTACGAGCGTCGTTGGTAAAAGGTGATACGCTGGCGGAGTTAGCAAGAGAATTTCAGTTAGGTGACTATCTTAAATTAGGTGCTGGTGAATTGAAGAGTGGTGGTTTTAGACGAGATTCTATTTTAGCTGATACTGTTGAAGGCATCATTGGTGGTATGTATTTGGATGCAGGTATGGATGTTTGTCGCCAGCATATATTGGAATGGTATAAAGAGCGTTTAGACGCTACGTCATTGAAAATAGTGACAAAAGATGCCAAAACTCGCCTCCAGGAATACTTACAAGCTCGTAAACATGCTTTACCTCAATATGATGTGGTGAACATTGTCGGTGAACCTCATGATCAGACGTTTTATGTGCATTGTCATATTGAGCTTTGTGATGACTTTATTGAAGGTAAAGGTAACAGTCGTCGAATTGCTGAGCAAAATGCAGCAACAGCAGCACTAAAAAAATTGGAAAAGAAAAATGTCTGACGTTGAAGTTGAAATTACCCACTGTGGTTATATCGCCATTGTCGGCCGCCCAAATGTGGGTAAGTCCACTTTGCTTAATCATATATTAGGGCAAAAATTATCTATTACTTCACGTAAGCCACAAACCACACGTGATCAGATTTTAGGTGTTAAAACTGAGGGTCATGTTCAAGCAATTTATGTTGATACCCCAGGCTTGCACTTGGGCTCAGCGACAGATAAAGCGATTAACCGTATTATGAATAAAACAGCGGCAGCGGCATTGAAAGATGTGGATGTTGTTTTGTTTGTGATTGATGCAGATCGTTGGACAGAAGAGGATGAGTCTGTACTTCAAAAAGTTAAGCATGCTCGTTGTCCTGTTATTTTGGTCGCGAATAAAGTAGACCAGCTTGATCAAAAGGAAGATTTGCTTCCACGTTTAGCAAACTTATCTGAGCGAATGAACTTTTCGCAAATTGTGCCAATTTCAGCATTGCGCAATGATAATCTTGATCGACTAGAGCGTTTGGTTGGAAGCTATATTCCTGAAGGTTCACAATTCTATCCTGAAGATCAAATTACAAATCGTAGTTCTCGCTTTTTGGCTGCTGAAATTGTTCGTGAAAAAATTACTCGTCAATTGGGGCAGGAAGTACCGTACGAAGTGGCGGTTCAGATTGAAGAGTTCGTTTATGATGAATCTGCGATACATATTAGTGCGTTGATTCTAGTTGAACGAAATGGCCAAAAACGCATTATCATAGGTGAACGTGGCGATAAAATTAAGCTGATTGGTAAAGAAGCACGTATTGATATGGAGAATTTATTTCAACATAAAGTTATGTTGAATCTCTGGATTAAAGTGCGCTCTGGTTGGTCAGATGATGAGCGTGCATTAGCCAGTTTAGGTTATCAGGAAGAGTAATTTCTATGCGCGCTTCCGCGTATGTGATCCACACCCGCCCGTTTCAGGACAGTAAAATTTTGCTGGATGTTTTAACTCTTGAGCAAGGTTTAATTAGAGGTGTATGGCGGTTACCAAAAAAAGAGGCTCGGGTCATACCTGGGCCTTTTTTATGTTATGAAATGGAGTACATAGGTCGTAGTGATTTAAAAACGGTGAAAAGCCTAGAATCATTAACGTCAGCTTTATCTCTAGAGGGATTACCTCTGTATGCTGCTTTATACGCCCATGAACTACTTGAAAAACTCTTGCCGTTGAATTTGCCTTTACCAGATGTATTTACACTCTATAAGTGGTTAATAGAGAGTCTCCATACCGGTGCTGCTATTGCGCCATTATTGAGGCGCTTTGAAGTAGGCCTGTTTTCAGAGTTAGGTGTTGCCATTAATATGGTGTCTACTGGTCGAGGTGAATTGGTTCAAGCAGATCAGCTTTACCAGTTTCACTATAAATTTGGATTAAGGCCTTATTATGGAGAAACACCTAAACAAATGCCTATGTTGTTTGTCGAAGGGCGTGTGGCGCTGGATTATCATTCTGGTAAATGGATGGATAGACAGGTACTGAGTCTAGCAAAAGAGTTGCATCGTAATTGGCTAGACAGTTTACTAAATGGTAAGCCTATTGATTCTAGGCGTTTGTTACCGAAGCAACCCTTTCAGGGGGAACGGCATTTAGGTGTTCCTATTTTCCGTGGTTTATAATGTGTCATGATGAATGGTTCTTTGAAGAAGACCTGTCTGAAAAGACGTTGAGGAAAAAATTGATTATCGGAATAGGAACGGATTTAGTTGATATCGCTCGTATTGCTCAGTCTATTGAGCGACTAGGTGAGCGTTTTATTAACCGTATTTTAACCCTAGAAGAAAAGCAGCGTTGGTCAGAGATTAGTAACTTAGAAAAATCAAATGCCTTTGTTGCCAAGCGTTTTGCTGCTAAAGAGGCGGCTGTAAAAGCATTGGGAACAGGTATTGGTTCAGGTATAAGCTTTCAACATTTCACTGTAAATAACTTATCAACAGGGCAACCAGTATTAATTGTAGATGATTCTATTTCAGCTCGTTATGATTTTCCTGTCGTTTGGCATTTAAGCTTAACGGATGAAAAGGCTTATGCTCAAGCGTTTGTGGTGCTTGAGTCTAAATCATGAGGCCAGGGGATAAGTTGACGATGGTCCAGTAAATCTTCGATAGCTTCAATAAAGTCCTCTGCAACACCTTCCACATCTTCTAAGCCTAATTCTTTTAAGTGGGTTTCTAAAAAACCGGCATGACGCGCAATATTTATGGTGCCACTGTATTTAGATGCGCCATGAATTCGATGAACCACTTCGATGAGTTTTTCTGTATCTTGGTGCTCGAGGTGATGTTGAATCAATTTTTTCTCTGCATCTAACGAATCAGCCAACATATCAAACATTTCTTTTGCTATGTCCGCTTTACCATCAACGATTTTTAATGCTTTTTCTAGATCAAAAACGTTAACCAGTTTTGCATCTATTTGATCTTGGAGGGTTTCGGTGTTTGAACGCCAAGTATCAATGGTGCTAAGTAATATATCTTCATCAATTGGTTTAGTTAAGTAAGCGTTCATTCCGCAGGCAAGAATTTGTTGTTGTTCAGATCCTAACGCATGCGCTGTCAGTGCAATTATAGGAGTGTTTTCATAATCACCTAGTAAACGAAGTTGGCGAGTTGTTTCCATGCCATCCATTTCTGGCATTTGAATGTCCATGAAAATTATATCGAACTTTTCGATTGTTGCCGCGTCAATAGCCTGTCGACCACTGTAAGCTAAGGACACTTCTATGCCATATGGCTTAAGCCAATGGCTGAGCAGTTGTAAGTTGATTGGCGTGTCATCGACGGCCAGTATTTTTAGCCCTTTTAATTTGTCTGTATAAAAATGGGTTTGTGGTTGTTGGGTTTTTGAGTGCTGAATTTGTTGCTCTATTGGTGTGTTATTTAAATTACTGAGTGCGTTGTAAAGTCGATCATGACTGATGGGTTTTAATAAAATATCGCTACATAAATCTTTTAAATCTGGATAGTGAGCGATTTGTCCCGGTGGTTGAATCATCAAGATGCACGGCGTGTGAAATTGCTGTCTTGCATAGATGATCAGTTCTCTTGCTTCTAGTACGTTTTGTTCATCTGGCGTTACGCTGAGCAGAATGGCATCAGTCGTTCTTTGCTTTTTATTGAGTACTGCAACCACTTGTTCCAAATCAGAACAAGAGGTGCAACTGACACCTACATCATTTAAATATCTGTACATGTAAGTTTTATAGGTTGAGCTCGGCTCTAGTAAGATGATGTGTTTATTTAATGCGGCTTTCTCTTTACTGACTTGAGAGGAAAGTTTGAGCTTTAGGGTAAAACGGAAAGTTGAACCAATGGCGGGATCGCTACTGACTTCTATTTTTCCATGCATTTGTTCAACCAGTTTTTTGGTAATGACCAGTCCTAGTCCTGTACCGCCAAACTGTCTTGTTGTACTTGTGTCTACTTGCGAAAATGGTTTAAAAAGGCGATTTATTTTGTGTTCTGGTATACCAATACCTGTATCTATTATCTGGAATGATAGAGTAATGTCTTTCATATCTTGTGAGGCGATAGATACCTTAGTCCTAACAGAGCCTTGGTAGGTGAATTTGATCGCATTACCAATTAAGTTGGTTAGGATTTGTCGAATACGAATGCTATCACCTACAAACCATTCTGGTATGTCTTGATCGAACTCTGGTACCAAATCTATTTGTTTATCTTTACTCAACAGGTTAATGCTCAAGGTTTGGTAAACGTCGTGAATCAAGGATTTTAGATTAAAGTTATTACTTTCAAGGTTTAGTTTCCCTGCTTCTATTTTAGAAAAGTCTAAAATGTCGCCAATAATAGCCAGCAGGTTATTGGTGGATTGCTCAATAGTATCTACATAAAAGCGTTGTTGTTTATCTGTAATGTCTTTTTGAAGCGTTTTTGTGTAACCGAGAATCGCATTAAGAGGGGTTCGGACTTCATGGCTTATGTTGGCAAGGAATTGTGATTTTAACCGGTTCGACTCCATCGCTTCTCGATTTGCTATATGCAGTTGAGCGCTTTTTTCTTCCATGCTATCCATACTTCGACGAATATCTTCTGTTGATTGTTCAATGCCAAGGAGAAGTTCTTCGTTATGGTGTTCCAGTCTTTCTGTCAAATCAAAAATGTCTTTTTGAATGGCGGCATATTCAGAAGGTAACTTCATTAATTTGACGGTTGAGAATTGACCTTTGACTAACTTATTTAATGACTGAGAGAGCTTATTAATAGGCTGCATTAGCAGTTTCGATAAATGTAAGGCGCCTAAAATAACCACGGCATTGAACAGGGCAAAAATAAATATGACAAGACTTGCGTACTGATATTTTTTAATTTGGGTTTCAGATTTACTGGCTTCAATTCTAGCCCAACCAATTATGTTTCGTTGCTCAGAAGGGTTAAATAAATTGGTTTGAGCATTTAATGCACTGTCAAAAGTGTTGCTTGCGTAGTAAATGGCGCTAATGAATTCTAAATAGTCTGGGTGCTCAATAATATTAATATCATCAGTGAAAAGATTAGTGGTAGCAGAAGGTGTTTTGCCTAGCTCTGCGATGATCTCTTGTTCACTATTAAATATTTGAACACTATTAATATTATGGTTGTTAAGTGTGTTTTGTAATATTCGATTCATCATATTTTGATCAGAAAATACAATGGCATATTCACTTGTTGCTGCAACTTGTTTGGTTATATGAGAGGTGTGTTCGTATAAATTTTTTTCGAGATCACTAAAGCGAGATGACAAAAGGAAAAAACAAGCGAGTATGGATATGGTGAATGAGGGCAGAAAAAGCGCCCAAAATAGTCGGCCACTTAGTGTCGGTGATATGAGTGGGAAAATGAGCTTCATCATACTGAATATCTAGCTAATAGGTCAGTAACAAGCGAAATTAGCTTTGTTTTTACGGTCATCGCATTCTTTTCCATAATTGTTGCACATCTGTTGTTCACGGCTAGATGGGTTTTTGATATACATACATTCGCGCCATTTTTTTCTCAGCTCCACATTGTCTACTTTTGTAAGATTTTTTGAAGACTGATCACAACTGCTGAGTATGAGTATTAAAAAAAACGATGTAAAAATACGTGTTATGAACATGTCGTTTGGCCTAGAATGCGAAAATGAAACTAAGTTTATAACGCTTTCTTATTGTACTGTTTAGTATAAGTGTTCTTAAATAGGCTTGAAGCATTAAGTTTCATTCCCTATGTCATCAATGTCAATGAAGTTTTTTTTATGATTCAGTACCCTAGTGTCGAGTCCCTAATTGGGCAAACTCCTTTGGTTCGCTTACAGCGTATCAATCCTAATCCAAGCAATACGATTCTTTTAAAACTGGAAGGACAAAACCCTGCCGGCTCGGTAAAAGATCGTCCTGCTTTGAACATGATACATCAAGCGGAGCTTCGTGGAGCTATTAGGCCAGGCGATAGTTTAATTGAAGCAACTAGCGGTAATACTGGTATTGCATTGGCGATGGTAGCTGCAATTAAAGGTTACAAAATGCATTTGATTATGCCTGATAACATGAGTCAGGAGCGAAAGTCTGCCATGTCTGCATACGGTGCGACACTTCATTTAGTCACTAAGGAAGAGGGTATGGAGCGAGCTCGAGACCTTGCGCAAGAAATGCAGGATCAAGGTGTGGGGGTTGTGCTTAATCAGTTTGCGAATCAAGACAACCCCAATGCTCATTATCTAACAACAGGGCCAGAGATTTGGCAACAAACACAAGGCACAGTGACACATTTTGTTAGTTCAATGGGAACGACTGGAACCATTATGGGGGTTTCACATTATTTGAAAGAGCAAAATAGTGAGATTCAAATTATTGGTTTACAACCACAAGATGGTGCAAGCATTCCAGGTATTCGCCGTTGGAATAAAGAATATTTACCAGCTATTTTTGACGATAGTCGAGTGGATAAAGTGATGGATGTTTCTCAAGAAGCGGCAGAAGTAACCATGCGACGACTAGCAAAAGAGGAAGGCATCTTTTGTGGGGTTTCTTCAGGTGGTTCGGTTGCCATGGCCATGGCGTTATCTGAGCAACTGTCAGATGCAGTTATTGTTGCGATTGTGTGTGACCGTGGTGACCGTTATTTATCAACAGGAGTTTTTAACTCGTAGTATAAGCCCTTTCACTAGAAGTTATAAAATGGAATGCTTAGAGTCAAAGGTTCTCTTTTAAACGTGTAGGATTACTAGTAGATGCGATAGAATACCTCGTACGTTTACCTTTACATTTTAATTTAAGTTCAGGAAATAAAGAGAGCCTCCTTTGAGAAGAAGAAAACCCTCACGCCGCCCGACTAAAGTACAGCCTATTGGTCCGGTACAAACTTTCCAAGTAGATGGTTTGACTCACGAAGCAAAAGGCGTTGCTCGCTTACAAGGTAAAGTAACCTTTATTGCAGGCGCTTTACCGGGTGAAACAGTTTCCGCACAAATTACAAAAACAGGGCGCCACTTTGATGAGGCAGTTCTGACTAATATTATTGAGCCTAGTGCTTATCGAATCGCCCCATCTTGTCAGCATTTTAACGAATGTGGCGGTTGTAGTTTTCAGCATTTGATGGATGAGCAACAATTATCTTCAAAAGTTGATTGGCTAAAAGGTCAGCTGCGTAATGTGCTTACAGATCAAGATCTAGAATTATTATCAGATGCTTCAACAAAATATCGTCGCCGAGCACGCATTGCTGTTAATAATAAGAACGGAACACTTTTTTTGGGCTTTCGTGGCAAAGCTTCAAAAGACATTGTTTCGGTTGAACAGTGTGTTGTTCTTACTGCTCCTCTACAAGAAATCTTCCATTCATTGAAGTTGGCCTTATCTGGGAATGACTTAGCAGGTGCACTTGGGCATATTGAGTTATTGGAAGACACTAGAGGCGTCTCTGTTTTATTTCGTTTAACTTCGGTTCTTTCTGAAACATTGGAAAATAGTTGGCAAGATTGGGCTAAGCAAGAGAATGTGTCTCTGTATTGGCAAGCACCATCAATGAGCAAGGCAGAAGTTGCACCAGAAAACATGCGCTATTATGATCTTGATGGCTTGAGGTTGAGTTATCATCCACAAGACTTTATCCAAGTTAATGCGGTTATGAACCAAAAAATGGTTGCGCAAGCAATAGACTGGCTGAGCCTTACGAACCAAGATGTAGTTTTAGATTTATTTTGTGGTGTCGGTAATTTTTCTTTGCCATTGGCCAAACGTGTGCAGTCTGTTATTGGAGTAGAAGTACAGGAAACCATGGTTGCTGCAGCAAAAGAGAATGCACGTCAGAATGGTTTTGATAATGTATCTTTTATTGCGGCTGACTTAACACAGCCAGTTGCACATAAATTTAAAAAAGAAGGAATCACAAAAGTACTGCTTGATCCTCCTCGTGCTGGTGCTTTTGAATTTCTAGACACAATAATAAAAATGCAACCTACACAAATATTGTATGTTTCTTGCAACGCTTCTACATTGGCAAGAGACGCAGAATATTTAATTGCAAAAGGATATCGTGTTCTTCGTGTGAGTTTGATGGATATGTTTCCTCAAACATCTCATGTGGAAACCATGATGTTATTGCAAAAAAAGAAGTAAATTTAAGGGCGGATACATGGTTACAGTAAGAAAAGATCACCCTGTATTAGAGGATGGTAATGTCGACATTGACGCTTGGATGGGACAGTTTACCCACCTTATTGACGACAGTGCTAGGGTTCCTTTACGTATGGCCTGTGAATTGGCTCGCCAAGCAGAACTACAATGCGCTCGACCTTCATTTTGGGGCGCGCAGGCGAGTACTTTTCGTGCTGGTCTTGAAATGGTTGAAATCCTATCAGGTTTTCGAGCGGATCAAGATTCTTTAGTCGCTGCAGCTTTATATCGAGTTGTGCGTGAAGATCAGCTTCCTTTGTCTCGTGTGACAGAAATGTTTGGTCGTAAAGTATCGTCTCTTATCGAAGGTGTGATTCGGATGGGCGAGGTTTCTAAAAACCTTAGTGCAGACACCGCCATTGAAGTATTGGGTAGTCATGACAACCAATTAGAATCGTTACGTAAAATGTTGGTGTCTATTATTGACGATGTTCGCGTCGTACTAATTAAATTGGCCGAGCGTGCATGTGCAATTAAAGAAGCGAAACACCAAGACGAAGACCGTCGAGTAGCTGTCGCTTTAGAAGTTCAAAGTGTTTATGCACCTTTGGCTCACCGTTTAGGAATAGGTCATATTAAATGGGAGTTAGAAGATCTCTCTTTTCGCTACCTTTATCCTTCTGACTATAAACGTATTGCTTCTTGGTTAGATGAAAAGAGACTTGATCGTCAACAATATATTGATGACGTTATCAGTGTTTTAGATGAGCGCTTAAAAAGCATTAATATTCATGCTGATCTAATGGGTAGGGCAAAACATATTTATAGTATTTGGCGCAAAATGAAGCGCAAAAATATTGGTTTTGATGAAGTGTATGATGTTCGTGCAGTACGTATTCTGGTTGATGAACCTATGCAATGTTACGGTGTGCTAGGAACGGTCCATACTTTGTGGCGACCTATACCACAAGAGTTTGATGACTATATTAGCAACCCTAAATCAAATGGTTATCAGTCATTGCATACGGCGGTTGTTGGTCCGCAAGGGCGAGTGTTTGAAATTCAAATTCGCACACATAAAATGCATGAAGATGCGGAGCTTGGTGTTTGTGCTCATTGGAAATATAAAGGGACAGATTTAAGTTCAAACAGCACCAGTTACGAAGAAAAGCTTCAATGGCTTAGAGCCATTCTGGACTTTCATGAAGTTCAAGGCGATCTTGAATCCCTGTCTGAGCAAGTACGTAGTGACATAGAACAAGATCGTATTTATGTCTTTACTCCGGATGGTCATGTGGTTGATTTACCCGTTAATTCAACACCGGTTGATTTTGCTTATCGAGTGCACACAGAAATTGGTCACCGATGCCGTGGTGCAAAAGTGAATGGTAAAATTATCACCCTCGTAACCCATTTAAAAACCGGTGATAAAGTTGAAATATTAACCTCTAAAGAGGGTGGGCCAAGTCGAGATTGGCTTCACCCAACATTGGGCTATGTGCAAACCAGTCGTGCCCGAGCTAGTATTCAAAACTGGTTTAGAAAAGAAGACCGTGAGAAAAACTTAGAGGCGGGTAAGCAATTATTAGATAAGCAATTAAAACGTCTTGGCATTGATGATAGTCGTATAGATTTCCAAAAAATTGCCTCTCGATTTAGTTTCTCAAGTGCCAGTGAAGTTTATGGTGCATTAGGTGCTGGTGACATTCAATTAGCTCGTGTATTACGTGTTATTGATGATTTATATAGTCTTGATGGTGATGCGGCGCCTGTTCGCCCAATTCGTTTGAAAAAGAGTCGTCATAAGTCTTCTGATAACGATATACATATTTTGGGCGTCGGTAAGTTACTGACGCAAATGGCTAAATGTTGTACACCAATACCGGGCGATGACATTGTTGGTTATATTACTCAAGGTCGAGGTGTGTCTGTGCACCGACAAGATTGCATTAATATTGTTCAATTAGGTTTAGATGAGCCCGAACGAATTGTTAATGTGAACTGGGGAGAAGAGCTTGATAATCAATATCCAGTGAACATCCAGGTTGAAGCTTATGATAGAACAGGCTTGCTGAATGATATTACAAGTTTATTGGCTAATGAAAAAGTAAACCTCTTGTCCATGAATACGCTATCGGCAAAAGAAAACCATATGGCTACCATTCGTTTTACTATTGAAGTTGGCGAGTTAGGTGTTTTGAGTAAACTCCTACATCGTATTAACCAATTACCTAATGTATCTAATGTGTTTAGAGAGAAAGATTTTTGAGTAAGCCGATAGAGCAATTGCAACATTTGATGGCTTGTTTAAGAGATGAGTCATTTGGATGTGCCTGGGATAAAAAGCAAACCTATAAATCTGTTGCTCCTTATACTTTGGAAGAAGCCTACGAAGTTCTGGATGCCATTGAGCGGGAAGATTTCGACCATTTGAAAGAAGAGTTAGGTGATTTGCTTTTCCAAGTGATTTTCTATGCGCAGATTGCAGAGGAAGAGAAGCGTTTCAATTTTGATGATATTGCGGCAGGTATTATTGAAAAAATGATACGCCGCCATCCTCATATATTTCCGGATGGTGATATTTCTCGCTTTGGGGAGCCTAACACTTTCTCGGAGCAGGATATTGCGAACCAATGGCAGAAGATTAAAGCCCAAGAAAAAGGCCCTTCAGATGAAGGTCTATTAGCTGATGTTCCGGCTTCGATGCCAGCTTTAATGCAAGCTATAAAAATACAGAAAAAAGTCTCTACGGTTGGTTTTGATTGGCCTGATGTCTCTCCTGTGTTTGATAAAATCAGAGAGGAGTTAGATGAGCTTGAAGACGCGATAAAGGAGCAAAATAATCTTCATGTAGAAGAAGAAATGGGCGATGTGTTATTTGCGGTGAGTAATCTTGCAAGACACCTTGATGTTGCGCCAGATGTAGCATTAAATAAAACTAATCTTAAATTCCGTCGTCGATTTGGTCGAATAGAAACCCTTGTATCAGCACAGAATAAAAATCTAACGGATTGCTCTTTAGAGGAGCTAGATCGTTATTGGGAGCAAGCGAAACAGGAAGGTTTATAAGCTTGCTTATCGTAGAAATTAGTAAAAGTACTTTTTGGTATGTGTAAAATCATATAAGTGCTATTGATACTGTTTAGGAGGGTGAAGTGAGTGATCGTCAAGCGTCATTGCGCGAAAATGTTAGGTTGCTAGGGGATTGTCTCGGCGAAAGCATGAGTAATCACCTTGGCGAAGACTTTCTTAAAAAAGTTGAAAATATACGGTTACTTTCCAAAGATGGACGACAATCAGGAGACTCCGCTGCTCTTATTGAAGCGTTAGAGTCATTAGAAGATAAAGAAATCGTTCCGGTAGCCAGAGCGTTTAATCAGTTTTTAAACTTATCTAATATTGCGGAACAGTATCACCGAGTACACCGTCGTCGTACTAATGAAAGTTTAGGCGTTTACCATAATCCAATCGGGGATTTACTAGAACGTCTTTCTAAACAAAATTTCACCCCAGAACAAATGCTTGAATCCTTGCAGTCACAATCAATTGAGTTGGTTCTTACAGCCCATCCAACTGAAGTTGTGCGTCGTTCTCTTATTCGTAAATACGATAACATTTCCAGTGAATTGGAAGCGTTAGACAAAGACAATATCCTGCCACTCGAAGAAACAAAGCACATTCGACGTTTAAAAGAGATTATTACACAAGCTTGGCACACGGATGAAATTCGAGAAGAGCGACCAACTCCAGTTGATGAAGCTAAATGGGGCTTTGCTGTTATTGAGCAATCTTTATGGCAAGCCGTACCACGTTTTTTTCGTCAATTAGATGAGCAATTTAATACATTTTCTAAAACTGAACATTTGCCTTTGGATTTGGCACCTATTCGTTTTGCGACTTGGATGGGGGGGACCGAGATGGTAACCCAAATGTAACTCATAAGGTTACTAAAGAAGTGGCATTGTTAGCTCGTTGGATGGCGGCAGATTTATACATAAAAGACTTAGCCGTTTTACGTTCTGAATTCTCTATGACCCAATGTAATTCTGCATTGCGTGAACGTGTTGGTGACAGTGCGCAACCTTATCGAGAAGTTATACGTCATCTAGAGAAAAAAATGCTTGCAACCAAGAATTGGGCGAAAGCATGTCTTGATGGTAAAGCAACATCAGTCGATGATATTTTTCTTGATATTCAAGAGCTTATTGACGATTTAACCTTATGTTATCAGTCTTTATTGGACTGCGGTATGAAGGTCATTGCGAATGGTTCTTTGATTGATCTAATTCGTTGTGCTGCCACTTTTGGAACTACGCTGGTACGTCTAGATGTACGTCAAGACGCGGCTCGACACATTGATGCCTTATCTGCCATTACTCGTTTTTATGGCCTTGGAGACTATGCAGAATGGGACGAAGCTTCACGTCAGGCTTTTTTATTGACGGAGCTAAATTCTAAAAGACCATTATTGCCAATGGAATGGTCGACAACGGAAGAGGTAAAAGAAGTTCTCGATACCTTTAAAATGATTGCTCAAGGCCAGCAGAATTCATTTGGCTCTTATGTTATCTCGATGGCTAGTGCACCTTCTGATGTTTTGGCTGTTGCTTTGATGCTAAAAGAATCAGGCGTTAGTTTTCCAATGAGGATAGTTCCTTTATTTGAAACTCTTGCTGATTTGGATAACGCTGAACCTATTATTGAACAATTATTCTCTCTTCCTTGGTATAAGTCTTATATCAATGGTCGCCAAGAAGTCATGATTGGCTATTCTGATTCCGCCAAAGATGCAGGGCAGATAGCGGCGACATGGGGACAATATCGAGCACAAGAAGCGTTAACTCGTCTATGTAAAAAACATGGTATTCATTTAACACTGTTTCATGGTCGTGGCGGCACAGTTGGTCGTGGCGGCGGTCCAGCTCATGTGGCAATTTTGTCGCAACCTCCAGGTTCGGTAAATGGTTCTATTCGTGTTACAGAACAAGGTGAAATGATTCGTTTCAAATTTGGCATTCCTGATATCGCGGTGCGTTCTTTAGAGTTATATTGCTCAGCCGTGATGGAAGCGTCATTGATTCCTGCTGAAGCACCTAAAGAAGAATGGCGTGCCATTATGGATGAGATGGCGGAAGTAGGTATGAATCAATACCGCTCAATTATTCGTGGGCATGAAGATTTTGTTCCTTACTTTAGGGCAACAACGCCAGAGCAAGAATTGGCTAAATTACCATTAGGTTCTCGTCCTGCTCGTCGTCGTTCCGATGGTGGTGTTGAGAGTTTACGAGCTATTCCTTGGATCTTTGCTTGGATGCAGATTCGCCTTATGTTGCCAGCTTGGTTGGGGGCTGAAAGTGCTCTTCAACAAGGTGTTGAATCCGGTAATTTAGAAAAATTGCGAGAAATGCACAAAAAATGGCCTTTCTTTGGAGCTTACCTAGACATGCTTGATATGGTCTTGGCAAAAGCAGAGCCAGAAATAGCAGAGTATTATGAGAAGCGTTTGGTGAATGAAGAGTTGCAGGGGTTGGGGCGATTATTACGTAGTAAGCTGAAGCAGGTTAGTGAACTTGTGAAAATGCTGAAAAAGCAAGAAAGACTAATTGAGGATAACAAAACCATACGTCAATCAATTGATGTGCGAAACCCATATATTGACCCATTGCACTATTTACAAGCAGAACTTTTGTATCGTAGTCGTAAAGATGAAGATAACGCTGAAGTGAATAAAGCTCTGATGATTACAATGGCGGGGATTGCCAGTGGTATGCAAAATACGGGCTAATTCACCTATATGATTAATAAATGCTCACTATGTGCAAGAAAACGTTAAAAAATGACAGGTAAATTTGCATAGTGAAGGGCTGCTTGGGTATGCTTGGCGACCATTCAATTTTTTAGTATGCAGATGGCTTACCGAATGCTTCGTTTTTTGTGCTTAGAAGCACTTTAATAGGGCGTTCTATTGGTAGCTTTGCAAATCAGTTAATACTGTCTTTGGAGACTTCTTATGCGAGTAATATTATTAGGTGCGCCAGGCGCTGGTAAAGGAACCCAAGCTCAATTCATTACTGAAGAGTTTGGTATCCCGCAGATTTCTACAGGAGATATGTTACGTGCAGCTGTAAAAGCAGGCAGCGAAATGGGCTTAAAAGCCAAAGCCGTTATGGATGCCGGACAACTTGTTTCGGATGATATTATTATTGGTTTAGTTAAAGAGCGCTTGACTCAAGATGACTGTATTAATGGCGCTTTGTTTGATGGCTTTCCTCGTACGATTCCACAGGCAGATGCTTTAAAAGATGCAGGCGTAAAAATTGACTATGTTGTTGAAATTGACGTTGCTGATGAGGAAATTGTAAAACGCATGAGTGGACGTCGAGTTCATGAAGCTTCAGGCCGTACTTATCACCTTGTTTATAATCCACCAAAAGTGGAAGGTAAAGATGATGTGACAGGTGATGATCTTGTACAACGTGTTGATGATAGTGAAGAAACTGTTCGTATGCGTTTAGGGGTTTATCATGACCAAACAGCACCTTTAATTGGTTATTACCAAGACTGGTTAAAAGCGGACAGTGCCAATGCACCTCAGTTTGTTAAAGTA
Source organism: Marinomonas sp. GJ51-14 (assembly GCF_055808695.1). Taxonomy (NCBI): domain Bacteria; kingdom Pseudomonadati; phylum Pseudomonadota; class Gammaproteobacteria; order Oceanospirillales; family Oceanospirillaceae; genus Marinomonas; species Marinomonas sp. GJ51-14. The sequence goes on along the minus strand of NZ_CM147879.1, from coordinate 111,518 downwards.
AATGGTGTAGGCGATTTGAATGAAATTAAACAAAGTTTATTAGCTTCTTTGAAGGCTTAATTATTCAATGACGGCCATTTTAGCATTAGATACATCGACGCCAGCGTGTTCTGTTGCGTTGAATATAGATGGTGTTGTGTTGGAAGATTTCCGCATGGCACCTCGTCTTCATAATGATTTGATTTTACCTATGGTAGATCGAATTTTAGAACAAGCCAATTTGAAATTGTCGGATCTTGACGCAATTGCATTTGGGCGAGGTCCTGGTTCTTTTACCGGTCTTCGTATTAGTGCAGGAGTAGTGCAGGGGCTTGCTTATGGGGCAGACTTGCCTGTTATTCCTGTTTCTACTCTTGCTGCTTTAGCGTTAGAAGGGTTTCAAAAAACAGGGGCTAATAACTGGCTCTCTGCATTAGATGCACGAATGGGTGAAATTTATCTGGGTGGCTACCATGTGAATAAAGTCGCTGGTTGTTACGAAATAAAATCATTGATCGATGAATGTGTTGTTAAGCCTTCTGTGTTATCTGCATTTTCAACTGGTTTTAATGGTATTGGTTCTGGGTGGTGTTACGAGAAAGAATTAATCTCGTTATTGCCGGCTTTACCTGAGCATGTTCTTGTGGATTTTGCGCCTCGTGCTGCTTGTGTCGCGGAATTAGCCTTATTACACTTCAATAAAGGTGAGATGGTATCTGCATACGATGCTATGCCTACCTATTTAAGAGATGAGATCACCTGGGAAAAACAGGCACCTCGCATAGGGAAGCGCTAGTAAAATGTTGTGGTATCAAATTGTTTTTTTATCGTTGATTCAGGGACTGACTGAGTTCCTACCAATATCGAGCTCTGCCCATCTAATCCTTCCTGCCCAGCTGCTTAATTGGCAAGATCAAGGTCTGGCATTTGATGTTGCTGTCCACGTTGGAACCTTGATCGCGATTGTTGGTTACTTCAGAAAAGACATTGTTAAAATTGTTATTGCTTGGTGTGTTTCACTGAAAAATCGACAATCAACCTCTGATAGTCGTTTGGCTTGGTGGATATGTTTTGCGACAATACCAGCCTGTGTTGCTGGTTTAGTATTTGATGAGTTTATCAGTACGCATTTACGCTCGGTTGAAGTGATTGGTTATACCACTATTGGTTTTGGTGTTTTGTTGTGGCTTTCTGATCGTTATGGATCAAGTCATAAAACAGAGCATGACTTTTCTGCAAGGAGTGTGTTGTATATTGGGATGGCTCAAGCATTGGCTTTGATTCCTGGTACTTCTCGTTCTGGTATTACAATGACGGCCGCACGCTCCTTAGGTTTTAATCGAGAATGCGCTGCTCGTTTTTCTTTTTTATTGTCCATTCCTCTTATTTTGGCTGCGGGTGGTTTGAAATTGATTGAGTTGATTTCATCTAATGTATTGGTGGATTGGACGAGTATTCTAGTTGGTGTTGTTTTATCCGCAATCAGTGCTTACCTTTGTATTTATTTGTTTTTAAAATGGTTAAACAGAATTGGCTTTTTTCCTTTCTTTGTTTATCGATTGATTCTAGGTTCGATGCTTTTATTGATAGTGTACGTTTAGTTTGTTGTAGGGTGTTCAGTTCGAACACCTATTTAATGATAAAATTTTCTAGTGTATTTATAAAAAGCTTCTAATCTTTAGAGGCTTTTTCTATTTTTATGTTAGATAGGGTGATGAGTTAAACTGGATGTCGGACAGTGATCTGCATTATTTAAATTTTAATTTGAGATGATTCTGGAGAAGATGCTTTGTTTAATTCTATTGCCGTAGCAACAGCGGATAGGTTTTTAGAGTCAGAGTCTCGTTTATTAGCTCAGTCGTTAGCTCTTCCGTTTATTTTACTTAATGAACCTATAAAATTTATTTCTAGTTATGATTACTTATTATTAAAAAGCTCTGATGGTGTTGCTATAGCGAAGACTGGGAAAGGTGCCCCGAAACCTGTTTATGTGGATTTTACTTCAGGTGCTGTTGATCATAGAAGGCGTTTTGGTGGTGGTAAAGGGCAAGATATTGCGAAAGCGGTTGGGCTAAATAAAAAATCAAATTTATCTGTTTTGGATGCAACGGCTGGGTTAGGTCGGGATGCTTTTGTTTTAGCTTGTCTTGGTTGTTCTGTGTCTCTTTGTGAAAGAGTTGGCTTTGTTAGGGCTATGCTGGAAGATGGATTATATCGTGGGTCGTTTCATAGTGAAGTCGCGGATATTGTTGCTAGAATGCCTTTACTTAATAGTGATATAACAGAACTTGATGAAAGTAAGAAATTTGATGTAGTGTACTTAGATCCTATGTACCCGCATATGGAAAAATCGTCAGCAGCGGCTAAAAAAGAAATGGCTTTCTTTAGGGATTTAGTCGGTAAGGATTTGGATGCAGACAATCTTTTACCTCATGCTATGATTCTGGCGGAATATAGAGTAGTTGTAAAACGCCCTAAAGGCGCTCCGTTTTTAAATGGCGCTGAACCAACTTATCAGCTTGAAGGAAAGTCAGGCCGTTTTGATATTTATGTCTTGAAGTCACTCGATTTATTATCTGCTTAACTTTTTAAAATCCAATCATTAATAATGAGGTGGTCTTTCACCTTCTGGAATAGATTGTTGTTGGCGATAAGACTCAAGTTGTTTACTTACCATGATGAACTTCTCTTTCATCATAAGTATGTCTTTCTGTTGGCGAATGAGAGCTTGATTTAAACTATCAATCGTATCTTCTTGAAATTGCAGTTTGAATTCTAATTCGTCTATACGTTGGTTGATTTCTGAGGTATTCATAGGTGCCTTCTGTGTGTTAACCTTACTAAACTAAACTCTTACTTTATAGGCTATTCTATACTTTATATGGTGCAGGTATTGAGCATTTAAAGTAAAAAAATGGCGTGAAAATTGCTCTCAAAAGAAGGTAAGTATTTTACTACTATCTTCTTAAGCTTCACATGGGGATTTCAAAAAAGAGTTTAGTAAATATTTATTTATTCACTTTTGTACTAACACTGAGTCCTATTTTTTTAAAATAGACTTTGTTTAACAATAATATTTAATTTAATAAGAGAAATACTGTTATGAATGATCATCAGGATAATGTTTCGCGCAATAATGGGGCTTCTGTTGGTTCCGGTTTTTTTCACTACGCGCATTAGTGGTTAGTGTTGTTATAGCTTTGATTGTACCTTTGCTAATTGCTGGGGTTTTGAAAGAAGAAATGGGCACCAATTTCCTAATATATTTTGGCTTTGTTCTAGTATCTGTTTACGTCGGTTCTATGGTTAGTCAAGCTCGCTTTTCTGGTTATGACTCAGAAGCTGATGAAGACGAAGATGATGACCGTGAGCAAGGTACTGTTAAATGGTTTAACTCATCAAAAGGCTTTGGCTTTTTGACTATGGAAAATGGTGATGATGTATTCGTTCATTACCGTGCTATTCGTGGACGTGGGCGTCGCTTTCTTGTTGAAGGTCAAATAGTTCGTTTTTATGTGACTGAAGGTGAAAAAGGTAAACAAGCTGAAAACGTTTCCATTATTCGTGGTTAATTGTTTTTCACTAATTTTTCATTCGATCTAAGAGGCTAAATATGTCTACTGTAACGCTAAAGGGTACTGCTTTTGAAACTGTTGGTTCTCTTCCAGCAGTTGGTTCTATTGCTCCAGCATTTGAGCTGGTTAAAACAGATTTATCTGTTGCGACCTTAGCAGATTACCAAGGCTCTAAATTGGTGCTTAATATCTTTCCTTCTATTGATACGCCTACTTGTGCGACATCGGTTCGAAAGTTTAATGAATCGGCAGCAGCGCTTAAAGGCGTTAATGTTATTTGTGTATCAGCAGATTTACCTTTTGCTGCTGCTCGTTTCTGTGGTGCAGAAGGTATTGATAATGTTGATACTGGCTCTAGTTTTCGCTCATCGTTTGGAGAAGACTACGGTTTAAATTTCTCAACAGGACCACTTGTTGGTCTTTTGTCTCGTGCTGTTGTTGTGCTAGATGAAAACGGTAAAGTTATTTACACTGAACAGGTTGCAGAAACTGCTGATGAACCTAATTACGAAGCTGCTTTAGCTGTATTAGCGTAACTTTTTACTCTATGTACTAGGTTAAAAGACGCAATAAAAAGCCAGTTTTACTAGTGTAAAACTGGCTTTTTTGTGGTCAAAAATTAAACCTATAAAATTTAGTCTTTTTGTACCGGAATCGTATTGGTTGTTCTTTCAACACTGTTATCTTTGTTGAGGTAAACAAGCTTAGGCTTGAATTGATCTGCTATGGCTTCATCCATTTGTCCGTAAGCAGCGATAATGACTCTATCGCCTACTTGTACTTTTCTGGCAGCTGCACCATTCATTGAAATCGTACCTGATCCTGCTTCAGCTAAGATAACGTAGGTATGAAAGCGTTCACCATTATCTACGTTATAGATGTCTATCTTTTCAAACTCTCGGAAACCAGCGAGTTCTACAAGGTCTTTATCAATGGCGCATGAGCCATCGTACCAAAGCTCAGCTTGAGTAACGCTGGCCATGTGAAGTTTGCCTTTAAGAAGTGTAATTTGCATGTATAAAGTCTCTATTAATATTTCTGTGTAGCGTTTTGTTTTGGTGTGATATTTTTATGGGAAAGGATTAGTTCCAAATAAATGGGCCTTCCTCGTATTTGCTTATACGCCACCATTGGTCAGGGTCTTGATTTCCTTCTTCTTCCCATCCTTGAAAATTGCAACGTACTTCGCAACCAAGAGATTCGAAAACTTGTTTTGCACAAGACATATCGTTGTCCCAAGGGGTCTTATCTGATTCAAACCAGATAGAGGTAAAGCGCTTACCTGCGGCTTGTTCTAAAATGGTCACGTTAATATCGTGGCCATTAAAATGGATAGTTACTTTTGAGCATAGCTTTGAAGGTGTGCTTTTTTTAACAAGAGTGAACGCCTCTTCAAGCCAAGTAATTATTTTCTCTGTCGGACAGGATAATACATATACTTCGATGTCTGATTGCATCGCTTTAATCCTTCTTTTTGATTATGTGATAAATCCTAAAAACACTCATTGATAAATAACCAATAAGTGCCCACAGAGCACCAGCTCCCGCTATAATTAATCCTAATAAGGCAATAACTTCTTGAGTGAGAGACTCTGTAATTACCCGATCCGCAGTCATGACAATTAAAATGCCAAAAAGAAGTACTAATCCACCTTGAATTATTTTCTTAAGTGCGAGAGCAGGATTATTGCCTAATTTGAGAGCTAATCTGTGTATTGAATTTTTCATTCAGTAGTTAGGCTCTAGATTCATTGACAAAGAGGTTTTCTAATATGCGTGTATAAATCTTAGAAAGGCTATTAAGGCTTTCAGCATCTACACATTCATTTATTTGATGGATTGTCGCATTTATTGGTCCAAGTTCAACTACTTGCGTGCCCATTTTTGCAATAAATCTTCCGTCAGATGTACCACCGGATGTTGATAGCTCTGGTGTAATGTTAACCGTTGTTTGTACCGCTTCTACTATGGCATCAACTAAGTTTCCTGGACGTGTTAGAAATGGAAGCCCGTTGTATGTCCAATCAATGTCATAACGTAAATTGTGTTTTTCTAGAATTTCTATAACACGGACTTTTAAAGCGTCGAAATCTAGTTCCGAAGAAAAACGGAAGTTAAATTGTGCATTCAACTTCCCTGGAACGACATTTGTTGCTCCTGTGCCGGCTTGAATGTTTGATACTTGAAAGCTGGTAGGTGGGAAAAAATCATTACCGTTATCCCAATGGGCACTGGCCATTTCGGCTAATGCTGGTGCAGCAAGATGAATAGGGTTTTCAGCTAGATGAGGGTAAGCAACATGGCCTTGTTTACCATATACAGTTAAATCACCACTAAATGAACCTCGTCGGCCATTCTTGATGATATCACCTAATGTTTTTGTGCTTGAAGGTTCGCCTACGATACACCAATCGACTATTTCGTTACGTTCTATTAGAGCATCTACAACACGTGTTGTTCCGTCTACGAATGGGCCTTCTTCATCACTGGTGACTAGGAATGAAATCTGGCCTTGATGATCTGGGTGCTCTGCAACAAAGGCTTCAACGGCTGTTACCATAGCTGCAAGACTACCTTTCATATCTGCTGCCCCACGTCCGTAAAGCATACCATCAAGAATGCTTGGAGAAAATGGTGGAACTTTCCATTCCGCTTCAGGGCCTGTTGGTACAACATCAGTATGCCCTGCAAAGCAAAGGTTTGGACCTGATGTACCGCGTTTAGCATAGAAATTTTTCACTTCCCCAAATGGCATGTATTCAATCTCAAAACCGATGTTTTTTAATCGATTAATCATTAGTTCTTGGCAGCCAGCATCTTCTGGGGTAACTGAAGGGCGTGAGATAAGATCTATGGCAAGTTTTAGTGTTGGTGACAAGTCAGACATTCTTTACCTTTGCGTTTGTTTTCGCTACTTTATGAGAGATTCTGTTACTATAACAGGAGATTCAATTTAAGGTGGCGTTATGAAATTTGGTGTTGTGGTTCTTTTTAGTTTGATTTCTGCTGGCTGTAGTTTATTGGGGCAGCAACCTGTTGTTCAGGAATCTTATTTTGTTCCGGTTATTCGCTCTGATGTCTCGTCTTCTGGCTATACGCCAAGTGTGACGCCTGCTACTCAGCAAAAAACAACCCCACGTATTTATACTCCCGTTTTACGTTAGAGTAATTTTTCGGAGTATTCTTCAGAATTAAAGCCTAGATGAATAGCGTCATTTTGTATTAACAAAGGGCGCTTAATCATAGAAGATTGTTCTACAATAATTTGAACTGCTTTTTCGTTATCCATGGAGTTCTTTATTTCTTCATCTAACTTTCTCCATGTTGTCCCACGTTTATTGATGATATTTTCCCAGCCCAGTTGATCTATCCAAGCTTTCGCGATCGATACTTCTAGACCTTCTTTTTTGTAATCATGGAATTGGTATTCTATTTTGTGATCATCTAACCAGCGAAAGGCTTTTTTCATCGTGTCACAGTTTTTAATGCCGTAAATTTTTATCATGATTTATTCTCCAGTATATAAACGCCAAACTCGATTGAGCTTGGCGTTTAGTGTGGATTAGTTGTGTGCGTGTAGCTCTTCGTTAAGAGCAATGGCTGTTTTATTTGTTCTGCATTCAATAGCGCCGGTTTCTGAATTACGAATGAACAATAAATCTGATTTTCCAGAAAGGTCACGACCTTTAACAATAGCGACTTGTTTGCCATCCGTGTCACGAACCAAGATCTTCTGTCCTGCAGTTACATATAACCCAGCTTCTACAGTACAACGATCGCCTAAACCAATACCAATACCTGAGTTTGCGCCAACAAGGCATTTTTCTCCAACACCAATCACGATATTACCACCGCCTGATAGTGTCCCCATTGTTGAGCAGCCTGCACCGAGGTCAGAGCCTTCGCCAATGACAACACCAGCAGAGATGCGACCTTCAATCATGCTGTTGCCTAATGTACCAGCATTAAAGTTACAGAAACCTTCATGCATAACTGTTGTGCCTTCACCAAGGTGCGCGCCCAAACGAATACGTGCAGCGTTACCAATACGAATACCACTTGGTACAACAAAGTTAGCCATTTTAGGGAATTTATCAACACTAAAGACTTCAATTGTACGGCCTTCCATGCGAGCGCTTAACTGGCGGTCTGCTAGTTCCCGAACATCAATAGGGCCTTCACTGGTCCATGCTGTGTTAATCAAAAGACCAAACATGCCATCAAGTACAGTGCCGTGAGGTTTAACAAGACGGTGCGAAATAAGCTGTAATTTTAAGTAAACTTCTGCTGGATTCGCTGGTGCTTCATCTGTTGCTAATACGCATAAAATAATTGGCTGGGTAGAGGCTTTTAATCGTGAAGCAAGCTCGGCTTGTTCGATGTTGCCAGCCTTTAAAAGGTTCATATGTAGACGATTAAGATCGCCTTCATCAAGAACTAATGTGTTATTTCCACCTTCGTAGTTTGTGCTTTCTAGTAATGCGTCTAGTGTGCTTTTTTCAGCGCCCAAGCTAGGTGCTGAGTAAAACACTTCTAGCCAGTTACCTTCTTTGTTTTGTGTGCCTATGCCTAGGCCGAACGCAAAAATTGTGTTGCTCATGTACTTTTCTCCAAACTGAGTTTTATTGCTAATAGGTTATTTTTGGGTGAGTTTATTGCGCTCGAGGAAGGCTTTAATTCTTTTTGCCGCCTCAACGCACTCAAATTCTTCTGCTACAAGGGCCATGCGAACATGGCCACTACCTGGGTTAGTGCCGTTTATATCTCGACCTAAATAACTGCCAGGTAATACCAATACAGCTTCTTCTTGATATAGAGATTTACAAAACTCTTCATCTGTCATGTTTATTTCAGGCCATAGATAAAAGCCGGCTTCTGGCTTAGACACTTTCATGAAAGGAGATAGAATCTCCAAAACAGAGTCAAATTTACGAGTGTATATTTCACGGTTTTTTATAACGTGTTCTTCATCATTCCAAGCGGCAATAGAGGCGTCTTGGTGATGAATTGGCATCGCACAACCCTGGTAAGTTCGATATAAAAGAAATGGTTTTAGTATCGATGCATCACCTGCAACAAAGCCAGAGCGAAGGCCGGGTAAATTAGATCGCTTTGATAGGGATTGGAATATCAAGCAATGCTTATAATCGTGATGGCCAAGTATTTGGCATGCTTCAAGTAGTCCTAGCGGGGCTTGGTCTCCAAAATAAATTTCGGAATAGCATTCGTCGGCAACAATAGTAAAATTAAAGTTTTTTGCTTTTTCAATAAGGTAAGCATATTCCTCAAGTGTTGTTACTGTGCCGCTTGGATTATTTGGTGAACATACAAATAGCACTTCACAATGTTTCCAAACATCATCACTTACGCTTTGGTAGTCAATCTTATAGTTTGTTGCAGAGCCACAAGGAAGGAAATGAAGATCGGCACCAGCAAGAATACCAGCTCCTTCGTAAATTTGATAAAAAGGGTTCGGGCTTATAACAAGAGGATTATCTTTTTCACCAACCAATGTCTGAGTGATGGCGAAAAGGGCTTCTCGGGTACCAGAAACGGGGAGTATCTGTGTATCGGGGCTAAGTTCTTCGAGTTTAAAGCGACGTTTTGTCCATTCGCTAATGGCGGCTCGTAAAGGTAGTTCACCTTTGGTGCTTGGATACTTACTAACGCCACTTAAGCTATTAGATAGTGTCTCTACCACAATAGCTGGCGCTTCATGCTGTGGCTCACCGATAGTTAGCTTAATCAGCGGTTGTTGAGGATTTGGTGTTAACCCTTCTAGAAGCTCTGCAAGCTTTTGGAATGGGTATGGGTGCAAAGAGTGTATAAGAGGGTTCATTTTTTAATCCATCGTTTTAGAGAAACGATCTATTTTCTCTTTTAAAAGGTTGCAGATAGTCGCCATGCGTTCGTTATCAGTGATTAGATCACCATTTTCTTCAGTAATGTAGAAGGTGTCTTCTACTCGTTCGCCTAGTGTCGCAATTTTAGCTTTATGAAGCATGATGTTGTTATTCATAAAGAATTGACCTACTAGGGCAAGTAACCCTGGTCTATCCGGTGCTGTAATTTCCAAGGCAGACCACACTTCTTCTGGCTGACTGACAAAATGTGCCGTAGCGGGAGAGTTAAATATTTTTAAAATTCGAGGGGTATGACGTTGAACCACACTTTCATATAGAGATGGTGTTTCTAGTTGCTCCATAAGAGTATTGCGAATCACTGTGATACGCTCTTTGTCTAAATATAAATTGGTATCGTTGTCATTGCTGTCCATAACGACAAAGCTATCTAAAGTGTAATTGTCGGTCGTATGGCTTATTTTTGCATCTAATATAGTCAGACCAAGCTGTTCAAATGTGGCAGCGGTTACAGCAAATATATGTCGACTATTTGGTGCGTATATGAAGATTTTGCTAGCACCAGAAAAGTTACGTCCACCTAATGGTGTAATTGCAATTAGTGGTTTTTCACTTGGGCGATGGCGTAAGATTGCTTCTGTATTCCAAGCTATTTCATCACCATTTGAGCGAATAAAGTATTCATCTTCGATACCCTCCCAAATGTTTTCTGCTTCCATTATGTCTACGTTACGCTCGATCATAATTTCCAGTGCCAGCTGTTTGTGCTCGTCACTGATCATATCAGCATCAATTGGGGAGTCTAAACCTCGACGAAGGGCGCGTTTGGTTTCCAGATATAATTGACGCATAAGCGAGGCGCGCCAGCTATTCCACATGGTTGGATTGGTCGCATTGATGTCGGCAACAGTCAGGATGAATAAGTAGTCTAGGTGTTCTTGATCCTTGACGTAACTTGCAAACTCCCAAATTACTTCAGGATCAGAGATGTCTTTTCTTTGTGCGGTTACGGACATGAATAGGTGATTTCTGACTAACCAAACAACAAGCTCTGTATCTTGCTTTGATAGCCCATGCCTTTCGCAAAAAGCTTGAGCATCTTCACAGCCTAATTCAGAGTGATCTCCGCCACGGCCCTTTGCTATGTCGTGATATAGGCCTGCAATGTACACCAACTCGACTTTTTGAACGTGACGTATAGCTTGGCTTGAAATGGGGAATTTTTGTTTGTATTCAGGGAGCCATAAACGGCGTAAATTTTCGACAACCTGTAGTGTGTGTGCATCAACGGTATAAATGTGGAATAAGTCGTGCTGCATTTGGCCAATTATGGCGCCAAATTCAGGTAGATAGCGACCAAGTAATCCTAGGTGTTTCATTGATCTTAGTATGCTGGATAGGCGATATCGACTGGCTATAATATCAAGGAAAAGGTCGGTGTTTTTCTTATTGTTTCTAAAATCATCATCAACCAGTTCTAAATTGTCTCTTAATTGACGCATGGTGTTGGCACGAATGCCTTTTATATTTTCATGGGCACCAAATAAAACATAAATTTCCAGCATGCTGGATGGATCGTCTTGGAATAATGTTGGTGAGCGGGCTTCAAGTTGGCCATTAGCAATTTGAAAGTGCTCACTAATAACTTCGATGGTGTTGATGGTGTCTTTGGTAATAAAAGACTCTTCAAAGTGTTGTAGAAGTAAGTCATTTAGCTGCTGAATAGCGGCGACGCTTTGATAATAGCCTTGCATAAAGCGTTCAACGTTGCGCTTTAGATCGTCATCGTCGAAACCAAACAGCTTTGCTAGAGTGCGTTGATGATCAAAAAGAAGTCGGTCTTCTTTGCGGCCTGCCACCATGTGCAAAGCCCAGCGAATTCGCCATAAGTGACTGACGGCTCCTTTAAGTTGAATGTATTCATCTTCTGATAAAAACTCTTTGTCTATCAGTGCACTTAATCTGTGTGTGTGTAGGTGGCGTTTCGCAACCCAGTCAATAACCTGCATATCTCTGAGTCCGCCGGGGCATTCTTTGAGATTGGGTTCTAAGTTATATGCTGTATTTTGATATTTGGCATGGCGTAGTTTTTGTTCTGCTATTTTAGCCTGATAAAAAGAATGACCATCCCACATTTGGGAGATATCTACGTGTAGTTGCAAGGTGTTTAATAAATCTGATGGGCCGCTTAAGGTTCTAGATTCAATCAGATTAGTAATGACAGTAATATCTTTTTCGGCCATTTCTGTGCATTGGTCAATGGTTCGAACGCTGTGACCAATATCTAAATTTATGTCCCAAAGAAAGGTAATAAAGGCTTCGAGTTTTTCTTTGGGGGCTGATGTCTCATTTTCGATCAAGATTAAAAGATCGATATCTGATTTTGGGTGCAGTTCACCACGACCATAACCACCTACGGCGACAAGGCTGACATGGTTTTCATCCTGTAGTCCTTTTGCTGTCCATGCGGCCTGTAAAACTTCATCGAAAAAAGAGGACAGCCCTTTAACCAACTTTTCTATTGGATAAAGAGAATGAAATAAGTCATTGTAAACGTTAGTTTTTTCTTCAATGATGGCTTTGTAACGTGTGATCGAGCAGCTTGGAGTTGCTAGCTCTTGTTTTTCCTCTTGAGATAATAAAGGTGGAGCATCAGGAAAAGCAGGAAAATCCATACAAGTGCCTCAAAGAATCTTAAGTGGATGACAGTAATGTTATCGAGTGAATTACATTCATTTGTTTGATGGTGGAAGAGGGCGTCGCTTCTCTTATGAGAAGCGAGTTTCTTCTGGACGACGAGTTAATACTTCAACACCATCAGCAGTAACAAGCAGGGTGTGCTCATATTGTGCTGATAGTCGACCATCTTTCGTTTTTGCGATCCAATTATCAGGACCTAAATGCTTTACTTGTTTTTTGCCAGCATTGATCATTGGTTCTATCGTCAGTGTCATACCTTCCTCTAAAACAACACCTGTGCCAGCTTTGCCATAATGGGCAACTTGAGGCTCACCGTGGAACGTTGTACCTACACCATGACCGCAATACTCTTCAACAACTGAATAATGATGTTTGTGGGCATGGGCTGAAATAACGGCACCTATATCTCCTAAGCGAGCACCAGGTTTGACTAAGTCGATTGCTAAATAAAGGCATTCTTGAGTAACTTTTGCTAAGCGTTCTGCATGTGGCGCTGCTGGTCCGGCAAAGAACATTTTGCTTGTATCACCGTAATAACCATCTTTAATGATAGTGATGTCAATGTTGACAACGTCGCCTTTTTTTAGGGCTTTGTCATTTGGAATGCCATGACAGATAACATCATTTACAGAGGTGCAGCAAGATTTCGGAAATCCATGATAATTAAGAGGGGCTGGAATTGCGCCTTGTACTTCAACTATATAGTTGTGCGCAATAATATCAATTTGTTCTGTTGATACACCAGGAATAACAAATTCTTCTAGCATTAATAGTACGTCGGCAGCAAGTTTACCTGCTGTTCGCATGCCTTCAATATCACTGATGTCTGTGAACCTAGTTGAAGCAGGGCGGGGTGTCCAGCTAGGTACCTCAACGCGTCCATTCTTAGTGAGTTCTTCAACTTTTTTTAGGGTTTCGTTGCTCATAATTAATATGTCTTAAAGTCGTTTTAGTCCAAGTTGGAGAGTATTCTACATGACTTGAGCATCATAATCGCCTCTCAAGATGAAAAAAACGGTCACTTGATGTATGTAAAAAAAGCATTCAGGTCTTTTGGTTTTTGCCTTAATATGGTATAAAACGCCGGCTTATATAAGCTTGTGCTTAAAATAAGTAAATTTTTATAAACTAACGATCTTGCCGCAATAAAATAAGAGTGTCTGGGGTGTCATAGGTTGCCTTAAACCTTGTTTGACTGACGCTTTTAGCTGGTAAGCATAAATAACCCAAATATAAAGGATAGTAAAATGCCTACAGTTTCTATGCGCGACCTGCTACAGGTTGGTTCACACTTTGGTCACCAAACTCGTTACTGGAATCCAAAAATGAAGCCATTCATTTTCGGTGCTCGTAACAAGATTCATATCATTAACCTTGAGCACACTGTTCCAGCTCTTAACGAAGCGCTTGAGCTTGTTAAAAAAATGGCTGAGAACAAAAACAAGGTTTTGTTTGTTGGTACTAAGCGTGCTGCATCTAAAACTATTAAAGAGCAAGCTGCTCGCTCTGGTATGCCATATGTAAACCACCGTTGGTTAGGTGGCATGTTGACTAACTACAAAACTATTCGTGCTTCTATTAAGCGTCTTCGTGAACTTGAAGGACAAGTGTCTGATGGTACTTTCGAGAAGCTTACTAAGAAAGAGGCTTTGATGCGTACTCGTGAGCTTGAAAAGCTTGAGCTTTCTATGGGTGGTATTAAAGATATGGGCGGCCTACCGGACGTTCTGTTTGTAGTTGACGTTGACCATGAACGTATTGCTATTAAAGAAGCAAACAAATTAGGTATTCCTGTTATCGGTATCGTTGATACAAACAGTAATCCAGATGGCGTTGATTACATCATTCCAGCTAACGACGATGCGATTCGTGCTGTTCAGTTGTATGTTGGTGCTTTTGCTGATGCTGTTCTAGAAGGTCGTTCTGCGACTGCTGGTACTGCTGATGAATTCGTTGAAGTAAGCGAAGCAACTGAAGCGTAAGCAAACTTTCTAGTTTGTTCTGGTTTCTAAAGGGGGTTTTAGGCCCCCTTTTTTAAATTTGAATTGGTATTAAGAGGATTTAACATGGCCGCAGTATCTGCAGCATTGGTAAAAGAGCTACGTGAACGTACAGGCCTAGGCATGATGGAGTGTAAAAAAGCACTTGTCGCTGCTAACGCTGACGTTGAAGTAGCAATCGAAGAGTTACGTAAATCAAGTGGCATGAAAGCAGCTAAAAAAGCGGGCCGTACTGCAGCTGAAGGAACAATCGTTATGCGCGTAGCTGACGATGCTTCTTACGGCATCTTGGTTGAAGTTAACTCTGAAACTGACTTCGCTTCACGTGATGAAGGTTTTATTGCTTTCGCAAATAAAGTGGCTGACGTTGTTTTTGCAACAAAAGAAACTGATATGGCTGTATTGCTTGCTGGTGAAATCGGTCAAGCGCGCGAAGCATTAGTTCAAAAGATTGGTGAAAACATCTCTCCTCGTCGTGCTGTTATTGTTGAGGGTGGATTAGTAGGTGGTTACCTTCACGGTAATGGTCAGATCGCTGTATTGACTCTATTGGAAGGTGGTTCTGCTGAACTGGCTAAAGATGTTTCTATGCATGTGGCAGCTGTTGCTCCTCGCGTTGTTCGCGGTGATGATATGCCTGCTGAAGTTCTTGCTAAAGAAGAAGAGATTGTTCGTGCGCAACCTGACATGGCTGGTAAGCCTGCTGAAATCGTTGATAAAATGATTGTTGGTCGTATGAAGAAGTTCTTGGCTGAAAACAGCTTGACTGAACAGCCTTTTGTTAAGAATCCAGAAATTAAAGTCGGTCAACTTGTAAAAGATGCTGGCGCTTCTGTTTCTTCTTTCATTCGCCTTGAAGTAGGTGAAGGTATTGAAGTTGCTGAAGTAGACTTTGCTGCGGAAGTGGCTGCTCAACTTAAAGGTTAATCTTTAGTTGTAGTGTCTTGGAAATAAAAGGGGCAGTTTGACTGCCCCTTTTTATGAAAGCTAGGAATGATTTGGGTTGATTATATTGGCCTCAATTATTGAAAAAATGAACCATTGCCGGAGGTTGGTATGTCGAAAGAAAAGAGTCCAAAATATAAGCGGATTTTGCTTAAGCTAAGTGGCGAAGCCTTAATGGGTGAAGAGTCCTTTGGTATCGACCCGAAAGTATTGAACCGTATTGCTCTTGAGATTGGTCAATTACGTGGTATTGGTGTTGAAGTTGGTATTGTTATTGGTGGTGGTAACCTATTTCGCGGCCAAGCTCTTAGTGAGGCTGGGATGGATCGTGTAACAGGCGATCATATGGGGATGCTAGCAACAGTTATGAACGCTTTGGCCATGCGTGACGCATTAGAGCGTGCGAATATTGCAACTCGTGTTATGTCGGCGATTACTATGACAGGTATTGTTGAGCCTTATGACCGACGTCGTGCGATGCGATTAATGAAAGAAGGTGATGTTCTTATCTTCTCTGCTGGTACAGGTAATCCATTCTTTACAACTGACTCTGCTGCTTGTTTGCGCGGTATTGAGATTGATGCGGATGTTGTATTGAAAGCAACAAAAGTGGATGGTGTTTATTCGGCCGATCCGATGAAAGATGTTGATGCGATTAAATATGATACATTAGGTTATGACGAAGTTCTTGAAAAACAGTTAGGCGTCATGGACTTAACGGCAATTTGTTTAACTCGTGATCATGGTATGCCAATACGCGTATTTAATATGAATAAACCCGGAGCCTTGGTGAATATCATGGTTGGTGGTAGTGAAGGTACACTGATTAAGTGAGGAAGTTATGATTAACGAAATTCTTAAAGATGCAGAAGACCGTATGGGTAAAGCGGTTTCTTCTGTTGAGTCTGCGTTTAAAAAAATTCGTACAGGTCGTGCGCACCCTAGTATTTTAGATTCAGTTAAAGTGAATTATTACGGATCAGAAACACCATTAAGCCAAGTGGCTAACATTACGGTTGAAGATGCTCGTACTTTGGGGGTTTCTCCTTGGGAAAACAACTTGGTGCCTGAAATTGAAAAAGCCATTATGAAGTCTGATCTTGGTTTAAATCCGGCAACAAATGGTAACCTTATTCGTATTCCTATGCCTGCTCTTACTGAAGAAACTCGTAAAAATTACTTCAAGCAAGCAAAGAATGAGGCGGAAAACGGTCGTATTTCTATCCGTAACATTCGCCGAGATGCTAATGGTAGTTTGAAGGACTTGGTAAAAGAGAAGGAAATTTCTGAAGACGATGATCGCCGTGGACAGGATTTGGTGCAAAAAATTACAGACAAATATGTTGCTCAAATTGAAGAGCGTCTGGCTGCAAAAGAAAAAGATTTGATGGAAATTTAATGAAAATGCGGGCCTAGGCTCGCATTTTTATTGACTAAGGTAAATCTATGTCTGAATTGATTGACGCCGAGACGGAAATGGCGGCAGGTCCTGCTCATATTGCTATTATTATGGATGGCAATAATCGTTGGGCTAAAAAGAAACGCCTTCCAAGCCTTGCTGGTCACACCGCAGGTGCTTCTGCAGTGCGTCGTACGGTTGAAATGGCAGCTAGGTCTGGTGTGGAAGTGTTAACTTTGTTTGCATTTTCCAGCGAGAATTGGAAGCGACCTAAGTTAGAAGTTGATGGTTTAATGAAGTTGTTTATGCGCTCTCTTAAAAAAGAGTTAAAACGCTTAAACGAACATCAAATTCGACTCAGGGTGATGGGCGATATTTCTGCTTTTAGTGATAGTCTGCAAGAACAAATTCAAAGTGTTCAAAATGCGACAAAAGACAATGATAAAATGACTCTTGTTATTGCAGCAAATTACGGAGGTCGTTGGGATATTGCTCAGGCTGCTAAAAAAATAGCAGAGCAGGTTTCAATAGGGGAGTTGTCTTTAGATGATATAAATGAGTCATCGCTAGGTGAATATATGCAGTTAGCTGACTTACCGCCCCCTGATCTTTTGATTAGGACTTCTGGTGAGGAGCGAATTAGTAATTTTTTACTCTGGCAAACTGCCTATTCTGAATTTGTCTTTCTTCCGGTGTTGTGGCCGGATTTTGATCAACCGCATTTTGATGAGGCAATTAACACTTATCAAAATCGTCAACGTCGCTATGGTGGTCGATAACTATGTTACTTCCTCGAATATTAAGTGCCATTGTAATGGCTGTGTTATTTATTTGTGCTGTTTTTGTTCTGAAGGAATCTAGTTTTATTATTTCAATGGCTGGCGTTGTTTTGTTGGCTGGTTGGGAGTGGGCGCGTTTGTCTGGAGTGAAAAACCAGTTGGGACGTGTTCTTTTTGCGACTTTTATTGGTGTTTTATGTTTTGTGACATTTAAATTTAATGGTCAGGAAGCTTCACTTTATATTGCGCCTTTCTTATGGTTGATTGCCTTGTATTGGGTTATTCGCTACCCAGTGTTACTTCATTGGCGTTATGTATCAAGTCGCCTTTTATTTGGTGTGTTGATATTAGTAACTACTTGGTCGGCGTTAGTCGTATTGAGACAGGCTGATGATTTTGTTACATGGGTGTTGCTTCTTATGGGATTGATTTGGGGGGCGGATTCTGGGGCTTATTTTGCTGGTCGAGCATTTGGAAAGCGTAAGTTAGCTCGATTTGTTAGCCCAGGTAAGTCATGGGAAGGTGTTGTTGGTGGTTTGCTCTTAACTCAATTTGGGGTTGTTGCGTTTTCTTTTTTTAGTGGTTTTACAGCTTCCCAATGGATGGTGTTGGGTCTTATTGCGCTTCTTACATCCTCTGTTTCTGTCTTAGGAGATTTGACGGAAAGTCTGTTTAAGCGACATGAATCCCTAAAAGACTCTAGTCGATTGATTCCTGGACATGGTGGTGTCATGGATCGAGTCGATAGTCTTACTGCAGCCGCGTCTATCTATGTACTCTTATTGACTGTGACCGGATGGCTTTAATGCAAGGTATTTGTTTATTGGGGGCGACTGGTTCAATTGGTCAAAGTACCTTAGATATTATTGCTCAGCATCCAGATAAGTTTGTCTTGGTTAGTGCGTCAGCTAATGAAAGTGTCGATAAAATGGTGGATATTTGTCATCGTTTTAAACCTAAGAGAGTTGTCATGGGATCTGAGAGGGCCCGAGATGAGTTAGCTCTTCTGTGTATAGGGTTGCCTATTTCATTTGAATGGGGGGGATGCTTTAGATAGTATCGCTTCTGATTCAGAAGTCGATCAAGTTATGGCTGCCATTATGGGGTTTGCGGGTTTAAAGCCGACATTGGCTGGAATCCGTGCAGGTAAGCGGACGTTATTGGCAAATAAAGAGTCATTAGTGACAGCTGGTAAATTATTTATGGATGAAGTGGCGCGCTATAATGTTGTGCTTTTACCTATTGATAGCGAACACAATGCGATTTATCAAAGTTTGCCTCAAACTATCGACGGTGCCCACAAAAAAGACATTTCAAAAATTCTTTTGACGGCTTCAGGTGGGCCATTTAGAACTTGGTCTTTAGATGAAATGGCGTCAGTGACCCCTGAACAAGCGTGTAAGCATCCAAATTGGTCTATGGGGCAAAAGATATCGATTGATTCCGCATCTTTGATGAATAAAGGCTTAGAGCTTATTGAAGCCTGTTGGTTGTTTGGTGTTACACCAAATGACATTGAGGTTGTTGTGCATCCAGAAAGCATTATTCATTCTATGGTTTCTTATCGTGATGGTTCTGTTATTGCGCAAATGGGAACCCCAGATATGAGAGTTCCAATTGCTTATGGTATGACTTGGCCTGATCGAATAGAAACCCAGGTGCCTCCACTTAGTTTGGTTGATGTTGCTCGCTTAAATTTTGAGGCTCCTGATATTTCTCGCTTTCCTAATTTGAAATTAGCGGCTGATGCCTGGTTTATGGGAGGGACAGCCATGGCGGTTTTGAATGCCGCAAATGAAGTAGCTGTAGCGTCTTTCTTAAATCGAAAAATTTCTTTTCTTGATATTGCAAAAGTAAATAGCCAAGTTTTGAGTGCTGCGAATATTGTTCCTGTTAATGTACTTGAAGATGTCTTTGAGTCAGATTTGTATGCTCGTCGTTTAGCAGAAGACATAATTTCCTTTGGTGATTTCTAATGGTTCAAAATATCCTTTCTATTGTTATTTCATTAGGTGTTCTAATTACTTTTCATGAATTCGGACATTATTTTATTGCCCGTCGTTGTGGTGTTAAAGTGTTGCGTTTTTCTGTTGGTTTCGGAAAACCTCTTTTTCGTTATGTGGGTAAAACTGGAACCGAATTTACTTTGGCGATGATTCCTCTTGGTGGCTATGTTCGAATGTTGGACGAGCGTGAAGGGGATGTTCCTAAAGAGCTGAAGAGCCAAGCGTTTAATAATAAGACGGTTTGGCAGCGTATTGCTATTGTTGCCGCTGGGCCTATTGCTAACTTTATTCTGGCTGTATTTATTTATGCTTTAGTTGCTACTTTGGGGATTCAATCTGTTGCGCCAAAGATAGGCTATATTGAGCAAAATACGCCTTTAGCTCAAACCAGTATCCAGGCTGAAGATGAATTGGTTTCTATTGCTGGAGAGTCGGTTGATTCTTGGGAAGATGTAAATTTGGTGTTGGCGGGCTTGATTGGGCAAACAAGAACCATTATCGTCCGTTATCAAGTAGAAGGACTTGCTTCTCAGCAAGAAGATAAGGTTCGTCTAAATAGGTGGTTGGTCGGAGAGGAGCCTAATAACCTCATTCGTGCTTTTGGTGTTGTTCCATGGCAGCCAAAAGTCCTTCCTGTTATTGCTCAAGTGGTTGACGGTGGAGCAGCTTTTTCTGCTGGTTTTGAAGAAGGGGATACAATAGTTGCAATTGCTGATGAACCCATTTCAAGCTGGGAGCGAGTAGTTTCATTGGTTCAGGCGAATCCAAATAAAGCTTTATCTGTCCTTGTTCAACGTGATGGGAGGGATCAAGAGTTACGCTTATTGCCTAAATCGATGGAACGAAATGGTGAGATTGTTGGTTATGCTGGATTAGCTGTGGTTCCGCCTCAATGGGATGAGAGTCTTATTAGAGAGCGCCATTATGGGCCTATTGATTCGGTTTTTTATGGTGTTGCACAAACTACTAAAATGGTATCTTTGACCGTTTCCTCGATTGGGAAGATGTTACAAGGACTGATATCGGTTGATAATTTATCTGGTCCGATAACAATTGCAAAAGTAGCGAGTGCGTCAGCAGACTCTGGACTGCAATCTTTTTTGAAATTCATGGCTTACCTAAGTGTTAGTTTGGGTGTGTTGAACTTGTTGCCTATTCCTATGTTAGATGGAGGGCATTTATTATTTTTTGGTATTGAAGCAGTTCGTCGTAAGCCAGTGTCTGAAAAAATTCAGAGTATGGCTTATCGAATAGGAGCTTCACTTTTATTTGCTTTAATGGCCGTTGCCATTTTTAATGATATTGCCCGCTTGTAGAGAGGTATGTGTGAAAGTCGTTTCAGTTGTATTGTTGGCTTTAATAAGCGTGCAGAGTTTTGCAGACTCTATAGAAGATGTTCGAGTTGATGGTTTGGTGCAAATGCCGTCAGCAAGAGCATTTGATGTCATTGGTTTTGATAAAGGAGAGTCCTATGATTCTGACAAGATTTATCAAGCTATTACATCCCTTTTTAACACGGGTTACTTCAGTGATATCGATGTCTATGAAGATGACGGTGTGCTTGTGTTTGATGTTGAAGAACGTCCTTCAATTGGTAATTTAACCATAGAGGGGAATGAACTTGTTCAAACAGAAGATTTGGAGCGAGGGTTAAAATTATCTGGCTTAGAAATTGGTGAAATATACAAACCAGAGACTTTGAATCAAATAGCTCAAGAACTCCAAAGACAATATTACGCCCTTGGACGTTATAGTGCCAAAGTGGATATTTCTGTTGAAGATATGCCCCGTAACCGTACAGGGATCATGATTAATATTGATGAAGGGGATACGGCTAAAATAGTTCATATCAATATTGTTGGTAATAATGCTTTTGATGAGGAAATACTCACTGAAGATTTTCAATCAAGAGAGACGGGTTATTGGAACCCTTTCAGCTCTGCAGATGAATATGCCAAAGCAAAAATTGAAAGTGATATTAATACGCTAAAAAGTTTTTATTTGGATAAAGGCTATTTAGATTTTGAAGTGGTTTCTAGTCAAGTAAGTTTATCGTCTGATAAACGTGATGTTTATGTTGTTATCAATGTTGACGAAGGTAAGCCGTATTTTGTAAATAAAGTTTCTTTAAGTGGTAGTTTGCCTATTGCTGAAGATAGAGTTTGGAAGCAGATCACCCAAAAAGAAGGGGATGTCTTTTCTCGTAGTGAGGTAACAAAAATCATCACAGGAATTTCAACAGAGTTGGGTGATGATGGTTATTTGTTTACAAGGGTCAATGTTATCCCAGAAAAACTAGATAACCATACTGTTAATCTTAGTTATCAAATTACACCAGGCTCAAAGGTCTATGTGCGCCGTATTACTTTTAGTGGTAATAGTGAAACTAAAGATGAAGTTCTACGTCGAGAAATGACCCAATTTGAAGGGGCGTTAGCGCAGCATTCAAAAATCCAATCTTCTAAGCGTCGTATCGAGCGTTTGGGGTTCTTTGGTAGTGTTAATCTTAAAACTCGTCCAGTAGCTGGAACAACAGATCAAGTAGATATTGAAGTGGTTGTTCAAGAGCAGGCCTCTGGGAGTATTCAAGCAAGTATTGGGTATTCTGACGATGATGGTTTTATCTACGGTTTTGGTATATCTAAATCTAACTTTATGGGGACAGGTAATAAATTAGCGTTTAGTGCTTCTCGCTCCGAGGAATACTCTAAATATGCCATTAACTATACAAATCCTTATTTTACTGTCGATGGTGTAAGTCGAGGGGCCAAAATTTATTATGAAGAAAGTAATTATGATGAAGATGATATTGAAGACTACCAAATAGATAAAATTGGAGCCGGCCTTACTTATGGCTATCCAATCTCTGATACTCAGCGGATCACATTTGGGGTTACAGTTCAGGAAACTAATATAGATCTAAGTGATGACCCTTCTTTAGAGTCAGAATATTTTGTTGATACTTATGGTGATACCTTTGATGATTTGATTACTTCAATATCATGGAGTGACCAAGACTTGATTGGTGGTGTCTTGCCTACGAGTGGTTACTCCACTAGTGCTAGCCTTCAAGTGTCTACACCTGGAAGTGACCAGACTTATTATAAATTAGGTTTAACATCTGAGAAATATTGGAACATTGGAGGCTCTAATACCTGGTTGTTTCATATGAAAGGACGACTTGGTTATGGTAATGGCTATGGTGATTCAGATAGCTTGCCTTTCTATGAGAATTATTATGCCGGTGGGGTAGGCTCTGTGCGTGGATATGATTCATCTTCATTAGGGCCTAAAAACTCATATGATTCATCTTCTGATGAAGATAGCGATGCCATGGGAGGAAATATTCTCATGGTTGGTACGGCTGAACTGATTTTTCCTTTACCTATGGTCGATGATCATAAATCAGTAAGAACGGCATTGTTTTTTGATGCTGGTAATGTATTTACCGATCAATGTTATGTTTCTAGTACAGAATGTGAAGAGGGGGTTGATTTATCCGAGATTCGTTACAGCGTCGGTTTAAGCTGGACATGGATTACGCCAATTGCACCGCTTTCGTTCAATTTTGCTAAAGCATTAAACCCTGATGATGACGATGATACAGATTTCTTCCAGTTCCAGTTGGGAACGACTTTTTAATTTAGAAAACGATACCCGAGAGGTTTGAGCATGAAAAGATTTATAATGGCTGTTTTTACACTATGCTTAATGAGTAGTGTACAAGCAACAGAGGTTGCTGTTATCGATTTTAGGGCCGCACTTTTACAGAGTAATATTGGCCAAGAAGCAGCAAAAGAGCCAAAACAAAAAGTGGCAGAGATGGACGCGCGTTTGAAGCAAGAGCAATCAGACCTTGAAGAGTCTGCAAAGGCATTGAAGCGTGATGAATTAACCTTGTCGGAAGATGAATTTAAGTTACGCCGCCAAGCGCTGGCTGAACAGCAAAATAAAGTTCGCTCTATGGCTGCAAGTATGCAACGTCAAGCTAAAGAATTAGAGCAACAGTTAATTCAGTCACTGACTCCGAAAGGCGAGGCTGCATTAAAAGCGCTTATTGCAGAGCGTAAATTGGATTTGGTATTGAATAGACAGTTAAGTTTGTATGCTGATGCTGATGCTGATATTACTAACGAACTTGTGGCGCGTATTAATAAGGATAATTAATCTATGAGTTATACGCTAGGGCAATTAGCTGCAGAAGTGCAAGGTACGGTTAAGGGTAATGCTGACCTTGTTATTGAGAAGCTAGGTACATTGGAAAATGCAGGTGAAAACGAACTGAGTTTTTTAGCGAATCCTAAATACCGTAGTCAACTTGCTTCCACTTCAGCAGGTGCTGTTCTTGTGAAAACGGACGATTTAGCTCAACTGATTGATAATGCCATTGTAGTGTCAAATCCTTATTTGGCATTTGCTCAACTATCTAATTTATTTGTCCCTGCAATACAGGGATGGTTAGGCCTTCATCCAAGTGCCGTTATTTCTGATAATGCCGTAATCGGTAATAATGTCATTATTGGGCCAAATGTGGTTATTGATGATGGAGTGAATATTGAGGACGATTGTGTCATCGGTGCTGGTTGTGTTATTGGCCGAGGTTCAGTAATTGGTAAAGGTTCACGGTTGTACCCTAATGTTACCCTGTATCATGATGTTGTAATTGGTGAAGCTTGTATTTTTCATAGTGGATCAGTAATTGGTGCGGATGGTTTTGGTTTTGCACCTAGGCAAGATGGTTGGGAAAAAATACATCAGCTTGGTTCTGTCTCTATTGGTAATCATGTTGAGATTGGGGCAAGTACAACAATCGATCGGGGCGCTATAGAAAATACTCAAATTGGGCATGGTGTCAAAATAGATAATCAAGTTCAAATTGCTCATAATGTCGTAATTGGCGATAATACAGCGATTGCATCAAGTACAGCGATTGCTGGTAGTACGAAAATTGGTTCTTTTTGTACTATTTCAGGTGGTGTTTGTATTGCAGGTCATTTGACGATTCGTGACCGAGTTCATATTACCGGTATGAGTATGATAAGTAATTCCATTGATGAAGAGGGATCTTACTCTTCAGGAATGGGGATGGAGCCAACCGCTAAATGGCGTCGAACAGTTGCTAGAGTCAGAAGGATTGATGACATGGCAAAGCAGTTTTCGCAGTTAAAACAACAGGTTAATAAGTTTTTAGAAAAGGTTGATAGTAAATGATGGACATAAAAGAAATTCGCCAATACTTACCTCATAGGTATCCGTTTTTATTGGTAGATCGTGTTGTTGAACTGAATTTGAGTGAGTCCATTGTTGCGTATAAAAATGTAACTGTAAATGAACCGTTTTTTAATGGACATTTCCCAGACCACCCGGTTATGCCTGGTGTTTTGATTATTGAAGCAATGGCACAAGCTGCGGGTATACTTGGTTTTAAAACAATGGATAAGAAACCAGAAGATGGTTCTATCTATTATTTTGTTGGTTCTGATAAAGTGCGTTTTAAGCGTCCTGTTGTGCCTGGTGATCGTTTGCAGTTAGATGCAAAAATCATTACGGAAAAACGTGGTATTTGGAAATTTGAATGTAGAGCAACAGTTGACGGTGAGTTAGCATGTTCTGCAACAATTCTGTGTGCAGACAGGAAAATATAGTGACAATACATCCAACGACTTTAATTGATTCGAAGGCAGAGATTGATTCCAGCGTGGAGATCGGTCCTTTTTGTGTGATCGGTCCGAATGTAAAAATTGGCGCTGGTAGTATTATTAAGTCGCATGTCGTGATTAATGGTCATACGACAATTGGGTGTAATAATGAAATTTATCAGTTTGCTTCTGTTGGAGAAGCAAACCAAGATAAAAAGTATAAGGGCGAACCGACTCAGCTAATTATTGGCGATAGTAATGTTATTCGTGAAAATGCCACGATCCATCGTGGTACGATTCAAGATAACGGTATTACTAAAATTGGCAGTCATAATTTATTTATGGCTAGTACACATGTTGGGCATGATTGTACTGTGGGGGATCACAATATCATGGCTAATTTCGCTGCGTTAGCGGGTCATGTGATTGTTGGTAATAATGCTATTCTTGGCGGTTATACTGGTGTGCATCAGTTTTGTCAGGTGCATTCTTACAGCATGTGTGGCATGGGATCTATGGTGTCGAAAGATGTGCCTAGATTCATTATGGTGTCAGGTAGCCCTGCAAAAGCACATGGTATGAACTTTGAAGGAATGCGTCGTAGAGGTGTTCCTGCTGATGTTATTCGAGCCTTGCGGACAGCCTATAAAACGGTTTATTTGAAAGGACTAACACTTGATGCAGCTTTAACACAGCTTGAACATGGAGATAGTTTTCGTATTCCTGAGGTGGCTGAGTTTGTCTTATCCATTAGGCAATCAAAACGTGGCATAGTCCGATAAAAATCATGTTTTAAAAGAAACCCCGGATTTTTTCGGGGTTTTTTATTAGTGAAAAATAAAAGTTAGAGGGCGTATAAATGAAGGAGATGTCTGCAACACGTTATGTGTTAGTGGCTGGTGAGGCTTCTGGTGATATTTTGGGAGCTAACCTAATTGCTCATTTAAAAATCCTACAACCAAACGCCGTATTTGAAGGGATAGGCGGTCCATTAATGCAGGCCCAAGGTTTTAAAAGTATCGTGCCAATGGACAGACTTTCTGTCATGGGATTGGTTGAAGTACTCGGCCGGTTGAGAGAGCTGTTAGGTATTCGTAAACGCTTATATCAGTCGTGCTTGAGAGATTCTCCAACGGCCTTTATTGGTATTGATTCTCCAGATTTTAATATGCCACTTGCTAGAAAGTTAAAGCAGGCCGGAATTCCTACTGTTCATTATGTTAGTCCTTCAGTTTGGGCGTGGCGTCAAAAACGCATTTTTAATATCAAAAAATCTGTTGATTTGATGCTGGCTCTTTTCCCATTTGAGCTACCAATTTATCATGAGCACAAAATTCCAGTGGTTTGCGTTGGTCATACTTTAGCTGATGAAATTCCATTAGACAGTGATGCTGATAATGCCAGAGAAGTATTGGGTTTAAATGGAATCAAAGGGCCTGTATTTGGTGTTCTACCTGGTTCTAGAGAAGGTGAAGTATCTCGCCTTGCTCCTCTTTTTATTGAGACAATAAAACTCATTAAACAAAAAGAACCCGATGCAACTTTTATTATGCCAGCGGCAAATGCTGAAAGACGTATTCAAATAGAGGCTATTTTAAAAGAAGCTAATACAAAGGCCATCCTTATCGATGGACAGTCTCGCACGGTAATGGCAGCTTCTGATGCGATTCTACTTGCTTCCGGTACGGCCGCTTTGGAAGCTATGTTAGTAAAGCGTCCTATGGTGGTGTCTTACAGAGTTAACAAGTTAACCTACGCCATTATGTCTAGGATGATAAAAGTGCCTTATGTCTCCTTGCCAAATTTATTGGCGAATGAGCCTCTAGTACCTGAATTGCTTCAAGATCAAGCAACGCCAGAAAATTTATCAAATAGCTTGTTGTTGACGTGGAAGTCTTTTGTTGAAGATAAAACGATACAGACTAAATACCTTAATCTACATCAAATGTTGCGTAAAAATGCAGGTAAGCAAGCTGCGCAAGCCATTATTTCTATGCTTGAAAAGAAGGGGGAATAGTGGAACCTTTTGTTAGTCAAATGTATTTTGGTGACTTAATTGCTGGTACTGATGAGGCGGGAAGAGGGCCATTAGCGGGAGACGTTGTTGCTGCGGCTGTGATTCTTGATCCGAAGCGGCCAATAGTTGGGCTTGCTGATTCAAAGAAATTAAGTGAAAAAAAACGTGAAGCTTTATTTATTGAGATACAAGAGAAAGCTTTAGCTTATGGTATCGCCAGTGCTTCAATAGAAGAAATTGATGAAATAAATATATTGCATGCAAGTATGCTTGCTATGTCTCGTGCTGTTGGTTTGTTGTCCCTAGTTCCTGAGCATGTTTTGGTGGATGGTAATCGTATACCTTTGAATTTACCCTGTCCTGCTGAAGCCGTTGTAAAAGGTGATGCTAGACAGGCCGCCATTTCAGCTGCATCTATACTTGCAAAAGTGACCCGTGATAGAGAGATAGTGAAAGCCTCAAAAATATACCCAGAATACGGCTTTGAAAAACATAAAGGATATCCTACTGCTCTGCATCTTGAAGCCCTTAGAATTCATGGTATTACACCTATTCATCGCCGTAGTTTTGGCCCAGTTAAAAAGATTTTAGAGGGATAATATTTTGTCCACACCGTTTATACATTTACGAGTGCATACTGAGTTTTCTTTAGTTGATGGTTTGGTGAAAATCAAAGGTTTGCTTGGTACGACAGAGTTGATGTCAATGCCTGCGGTTGCGATTACCGATGAAAATAACCTTTGTGGTTTTGTACGTTTTTATAAAGGTGCAATGGACAAAGGAATTAAGCCAATTTGTGGTGCTGATGTAGTCATTGCAGATGATGAGGAGGTGGATTCTCGTTACCGTCTTACCTTGCTGGCAACATCTAACCAAGGCTATAAAAATATTATAAAAATCATTTCCCAAGGTTATCAATTAGGTCAAGTTGAAGGTCGCCCTATTATTCAAAAAGAATGGATAGAAGAAAGTAGTGACGACATCATCGCCCTATCTGGTGCTGGTTTCGGTGATATTGGTATCTTGTTGCAAAAGGGCAATAATGAACAAGCAAAAAGTCGATTAGCTCGTTGGATGTCGGTTTTTCCTGACCGTTTTTATATTGAGTTGCAACGTACTAGTCGTCCAGGTGAAGAAGATTATATACATGCTGTCGTGCCATTGGCGGCAGAATTAGATTGTCCTGTTGTTGCTACAAATGATGTTCGCTTTTTAAAACGTGAAAACTTTGAGGCTCATGAAGCACGTGTTTGTATTCATGATGGTGTGACTCTAGATGATCCTCGTCGGAAACGCCGCTATTCAGAAGAGCAATACTTTAAGACTGCGGATGAAATGGCTGTCTTATTTGAAGATATTCCTGAAGCCCTTGAGAATACAGTCGAAATTGCCAAACGTTGTAGTGTCGATGTCTTGCTAGGCGAATATTTTTTACCTGATTACCCTGTGCCGGAAGGCATGACGATGGAAGAATTTTTTAACAAACTGTCCTTTGACGGCTTAAAGGAACGTTTTGATTTTTTGACTAAAAAATACGGCGAGCGAATTGAAAAACGTCGTCAAGAATATTGGGATCGTTTGGATTTTGAATTAACCATCATCAACCAAATGGGGTTTCCAGGCTACTTCTTAATCGTAATGGACTTTATTCAGTGGGCAAAAGATAACGGCATTCCTGTTGGGCCAGGTCGAGGATCTGGTGCTGGTTCATTGGTGGCTTATGCGTTAAAAATCACCGATTTGGATCCATTAGAATATGATCTTCTTTTCGAGCGATTTTTGAATCCTGAACGGGTTTCTATGCCGGATTTTGATATCGATTTTTGTATGGATAACCGTGATAAAGTCATTGACTATGTATCACGAACCTACGGTCGAGACGCGGTGTCTCAGATAATTACTTTTGGTGCGATGGCAGCGAAAGCCGTAGTGCGAGATGTTGCCCGTGTCCAAGGTAAGCCTTATAGCTTGGGCGATAAGTTATCAAAATTGATTCCTTTTGAAATTGGCATGACGTTAAAAAAAGCGTTAGAAGAAGAGCCTGCGTTACCTGAATTCTTAGCAGGTGATGAAGATGCTGCAGAAGTTATGGAGATGGCGATATCTCTCGAAGGTGTGGTTCGTAACTTTGGTAAACATGCCGGTGGTGTTGTTATTGCGCCAACAAAACTGATTGATTTTGCGCCTCTGTATTGTGAAGAGGATGGCTCTGGTCTGGTTACCCAGTACGACAAGAATGATGTGGAAGAAGCCGGTCTGGTTAAATTTGACTTCTTAGGTTTGAAAACGCTGACGGTAGTCGATTGGGCGGTAAAAAATATTGACACCATTAATGCATTAGAAGGTAAGCCACCTTTAGATATCTCATTGATAGATCTTGAAGATAAATCAACTTATGACTTATTGAAGCGAGCAGAGACCACAGCAGTATTCCAGCTGGAATCCCGTGGTATGAAAGAGTTGATTAAGAAGCTTTTGCCATCCCGTTTTGAAGATATTATCGCCTTGGTTGCCCTGTATCGCCCTGGACCATTGGGTTCAGGCATGGTTGATGACTTTATCAACCGTAAGCATGGTCGTGCAGAGCTGGCCTTTCCTCATTCTGATTATCAGCATAATGACTTGATTCCAGTTTTGGAGCCTACTTACGGTATTATCTTATATCAAGAACAGGTAATGCAGATCGCTCAGGTACTAGCCAAGTTTTCTCTTGGTGGTGCGGATTTATTACGTCGAGCCATGGGTAAAAAGAAACCAGAGGTTATGGCTGAGCAGCGCTTAATTTTTATGGAAGGCGCTCTAAAAAATAATGTAGATAAAGACCTATCAGGTAACATTTTTGACTTGATGGAGAAGTTTGCAGGTTACGGTTTTAACAAATCTCACTCGGCAGCATATGCACTGGTCTCATACCAAACGGCTTGGTTGAAAAACCACTACCCAGCACCTTTCATGGCTGCCGTTTTGTCTGCTGATATGCAGAATACGGATAAGATCGTGATTTTCATTGAAGAATGTCGCTCAATGAAAATAGTGTTAGAGCTACCAAATGTAAATGAATCGGTTTTCAAGTTCACTGTGAACCCAAAAGGCGCCATTGTTTATGGTCTAGGTGCTATCAAAGGTGTAGGTGAAGGCCCAATTGAAGCCATTGTCGAGGCTCGAAAAGATGGACCTTTTGAGCATATTTTTGATTTTTGTCAGCGAGTTGGCCGAAGGGTGAACAAGCGCGTGATGGAAGCCCTAGTTCGCTCTGGTGCTTTTGATACAATTGGGCCTAATCGTGCCACTTTGTTTGCATGTATTGATGAAGCTTTGAAGCGTGCTGTACAGGACGCTAAGAATCAAGATGCTGGCATGATGGATTTATTTGGTGTTGCTGTCGAAGAAAATACGGAAGATGCCTATAAAGAAATAGGAATACAGCATGAGTGGCCTCCAAGGCAGCGGTTGGACGGTGAAAAAGACACATTAGGTTTATACGTAACGGGCCACCCAATTGATGAATATGAGAAAGAAATTCGTCGCTTTGTTCGTTCTAAAATAGTTGATTTACAGCCCAAGCGTGGTGATACGCAAATCATGGCTGGGTTGATTGTTGACTTGCGTATTACCAAAAGTAAAAAAGGTGGTAACATTGCCTTCGTTACCTTAGACGATCGTTCTGCTCGTATCGAAGTAACCGTATTTCCTGATAATTATGACAGCTTTAAAGACGTCATTGTTAAAGATGAAGTTGTTGTTGTGGAAGGTGAGATTACGGTTGATGAGTTCCGTGGTGGGCAAAAAGTTATTGCTCGGAATATTCTAGATATTGCGCAAGCTCGAATTCGTTATGTAGAAGCATTGCGAATTACTTGGACTTCTGAGACAGTGACTCCAACAGATATTCAAACCTTAGCTGACCATATGGCTTCATATCGTGGTGATGGCTGTGATGTGGTTATTGGGTTTGATACACCACAAGCATGTGGTGATATTCGTTTAGGGAATGATTGGAAAGTTCGTCCGGATGACGAATTAATTCACCAACTTCAGAAACAATACGGTAAACAAAATGTTCAGTTAGTGTATAATTAATCTTATTTACTAGTCCGTGCAACGGAATGTGGCGTCGCGACGCACTTACATAGAACAAATAGCAGGTCGCTTTTTGTTTTTGAATTTGATGGCAACCAAACAGTAGTGTAATTAAACATGAATTTAGATTATCTCCCTTTTGAACAGCCGATTGCTGAGCTTGAACAGAAAATTGAAGAGTTACGCTTAGTCGGTAATGATAACGAACTGAACATCGGTGATGAAATCAGTCGTCTTGAAGACAAGAAAGTAGCGCTTACTAAAAGTCTATTTAGCAATTTAGGGGCGTGGGAAGTATCTCAATTAGCGCGTCACCCAAAGCGTCCGTATACACTTGACTATATAAAACACGCTTTTACAGATTTTGAAGAGATGCATGGTGATCGTCATTATGCTGATGATCGTGCAATTGTTGGCGGTATTGCTCGTTTAGACGGCCGTCCCGTTATGGTTATTGGTCATCAAAAAGGTCGTGAAGTAAAAGAAAAAGTGCTTCGCAATTTTGGTATGCCACGTCCAGAAGGTTACCGTAAAGCGCTACGCTTAATGGAAACGGCAGAACGTTTTAATATGCCTATTGTTACCTTGATTGATACACCTGGGGCTTATCCTGGTGTTGGCGCTGAAGAGCGTGGGCAAAGTGAAGCGATTGCTTTTAACCTAGCGGTTATGTCTCGTCTTAAAACGCCGATTATCTCTACTGTAATTGGTGAAGGCGGTTCTGGTGGTGCACTCGCTATCGGTGTTTGTGATGAATTGATGATGCTTCAATACGGCACATACTCTGTTATTTCTCCTGAAGGTTGTGCTTCTATTCTTTGGAAGAGTGCAGACCGTGCGTCTGATGCTGCTAAAGCAATGGGAATTACAGCACAACGTCTTCAAGAGCTTGGGCTTGTGGATACGATTGTTCCTGAGCCATTAGGTGGCGCTCACATTGCTCATGAACAGATTGCACAAAGCCTAAAACAAAATATTTTAGCTGCGTTGGATCGAATGGAAGCATTAACGACAGAAGAGTTGTTGGCTCGTCGTTATAATCGTTTGATGTCATACGGTTTATAATTTTTTTGTGATTCTAAAGAGCCTCCTATTAAGGGGGCTTTTTTGTTTTTTTACTCTTGGATAAATAACCGCTTTTATTTAGAGCTAATGATGAGACAGACACAGTTAAAACCGATCAAATCTTCATCGCCTCTTCGATTTAATCAAGAGTGGGTAGATGACTTATTTTCTGAAGTAGACACAGTGTGGATTGGTTTCAGTGGTGGCGTAGATTCTCATGTTTTACTGCATGCGATCGTGAGTCAGCTGACTGCTCAGCAGCGACGAAAATTGGCGGTGATTCATATTCATCATGGGCTTAGTGACCATGCGGATAGTTGGCTAAGTCATTGCGAACAAGTGTGTCAAAAACTCGATGTACGTTTCGTTGCTAAGCGCGTTCAATTAGAAGCTCAAGCCTCAGTCGAAGACGCTGCGCGTAATGCTCGATACCGCGCCTTTGAACAAATAATGACAGCGAAAGATGCCTTGTTATTGGCGCATCATGGTAGTGACCAAGCTGAAACCGTTCTATTTCGGTTATTACGTGGAACCGGTGGAAAAGGGTTATCTGGTATGCCAAGTACTCGTGCAATTGGTGCAGAAGGTGCTTATCTTATTCGTCCTTTTCTTCATGTATCGAAAGTGAGTATTGAGTCTTATGCATATCAAGAAAAATTGAAATGGATTCAAGACGACTCTAATATGGATGAGCGTTTTACTCGGAATTTTTTACGGCAACGTGTTGTGCCTATTCTGAAAGAACGGTTTCCAAGGATGGAGCAGAGTATAGCTTCTGGAGCTCAGCGAATTGAAACCGATTATCTTATGCTCTCTCGGTTTGCTGAGCAGCAATTGACTAAATGGTGCAATGAATATGGCGGCTTAGATTTGTCTTTTATTAGTGAAATGTCATTAGAGGAAAGACTTTTTTGGTTGCGCCACTTCTTACAGAATAAAAGTATTTCATTGCCTCAACTTCAATTAGAAAGTATTGAGCAGATGTTGTCTGGCGGAGAAGACCGACATCCAGAGTTTAGGCTTGAGAATGGTCGTATTATGCGTCATCAGAATACGATGTATCTTTTACCGCTGGATCAAAGAGTACAGCTTGCTCCTTTGGTTTCAGGTGAGGTGTTAAAGCGGCCCTTCGATGAAATTCGAGTGAGTGGTTGTGATTGTTGTATTTTACGATCGCGCCCACAAGGTGCTGTATTGACCTTTAAAAACGGTAAAAGCCGTAAACTTAAGAAATGGCTAAATGATCTGCAGCTACCTAGTTGGTGGCGGGAGCATTTACCTTATGTTTTTATCGGTGATGAACTGGTTGCAGTCGGTTCATTGTGGCTTCATCCAGATTACCTGCATATTAAAATTGAATGGCGTTTATCTGGTAAGCTGCCTTTACTTATGGCATTAGATAAAAATTAGCCCTTCAGCAGCCAATCTGCTTTGTCTTTTGTTGAAAGAACCAGCTTCGCGTTTAAGCTGTCACTTCGATTTATCCTTTCCATGGCTTGTTCATGACTGAAGCCCCAAGCTTTCATGTGGCGTTGCGCTAAACGCTCAATGGATACGTCAACTGGCGTATCTAGGAACCAGTGTTCATCAAATAAGGCTGTTGCTTTTTGCCAGTCATTTTGTTGATGCAATAAATACAAGCCTTCGATCAAAACAACTTTGACTTCTTTGTTTATACAAATGTCGTCTTCTATGGGGTCGCCTAGGCTGTGGTCAAAGCTTGGCCAAAGAATATCTTTTTTTTGTAGCCTTGATGAATAGCTTTAACACATTTGGTAAAAGCGGAGCTATCAAACGTCCAGGGTGCTCCTCTTCTTGCGAAGGCTTCTTCTGCGTTTGGCAGGGCGTTAATTTGAGCTTTTGATAAGTGAAAGCCATCCATAGAAAGGCTAATGGTTTGTTTTTGTTGTGTGGAAAAATAAGACGTAACATACTCTGCGAATGTGCTTTTTCCGGATCCTGGTCCACCCGTTAAACCAATCAGAGTCCGGTGTGGTTTATTAAGAGCATCCTGTATTTTAGCTAAGGCCTGTTTTACTTCTTCTGAGTCATTGTAGAAATGGTTTAATTTTGAAGGTGTCATTGTGTTTCCTAAATATATGGCACTAATCTAGAGATGATGTGAGTTCTAGATTACCATGTAATATGTACCGGGACGAAAACAGAAATGGCCATTGTTAATATATATTTGTATTAGGTGGTATAGGAGAGGCTTAGTTATTTGATTGATGATTCTAAGCTGTAATGTGCGCTAGATTGGTGTAGATCAAGTGGCTTAACTGGTTATTGTATGATTAACCGTCTCTGCAGTAGAAAACAGCGTCGTTTTACATTGAGTGAACGGTCTTGCGATGTTATTATTTTCCCCCGTCCTGAAGGTACATTTTTCTGTGCCATCATATCTCATTTTTTCATATTTTAAGGCGGGTTAAACACTCATGGCGACACGATATATTTTCGTTACAGGCGGTGTAGTTTCATCTCTTGGTAAAGGCTTGGCTTCAGCATCACTAGCTGCCATTCTTGAATCTCGTGGTCTAAAAGTCACCATGTTAAAGTTGGATCCGTATATTAATGTGGATCCTGGTACCATGAGTCCTTTCCAGCACGGCGAAGTCTATGTAACAGAAGATGGCGCTGAAACGGATTTGGATCTAGGTCACTACGAACGTTTCATTTCTACAAAAATGGGTAAACGTAATAACTTTACCAGTGGTCGTGTTTACCAACATGTTCTTCGTAAAGAACGTCGTGGTGAATACCTAGGTGGAACCGTTCAAGTAATTCCTCATATTACCGATGAAATCAAACGTCGTGTTCTTTCTGGTGCTGAAGGTGCAGATGTTGCTTTGGTTGAAATCGGTGGCACTGTTGGTGATATCGAATCACAACCTTTCTTAGAAGCCGTTCGTCAGTTGAAAGTGGAATTGGGTCCACGCCGTGCATTGTTTATGCATTTGACACTTGTTCCTTATATTCGAACTGCGGGTGAAACTAAAACCAAACCAACGCAGCATTCTGTAAAAGAATTACGTTCTATCGGTATTCAACCAGATATTCTTATTTGTCGTTCAGAGGTTTCTATTGAAGCACCAGAACGTAAGAAAATTGCATTGTTTACTAGTGTAGAAGAGCGTGCTGTTATTTCCCTTCCAGATGCAGACACGATTTATCGCATTCCGCAAATGTTGAACGATCAAGGTCTAGATAATCTGATTGTTGAGTATTTTAATTTGGATTGTAATATGCCAGATCTTGAGATCTGGAATAAGGTAACACAAGCCAAGCTTAATCCTGAGAAACAAGTCAATATTGCCATGGTCGGTAAATACATGGAGTTGTTGGATGCCTATAAATCTTTAATTGAAGCAATGGACCACGCTGGTATTCATGCTCGAACTAAAGTTAAATTGCATTACATTGATTCTGAAAGTATTGAAGAAAATGGTACCGAATGCCTAAAAGGAATGGATGCTATTCTTGTTCCTGGTGGGTTTGGTGAGCGAGGCGTTGAAGGTAAAATTCTGACGGCTCAATATGCGCGTGAAAACAAAGTACCTTACCTAGGTATTTGTTTGGGTATGCAAGTAGCGGTTATTGAATTTGCACGTAATGTGGCCAATTTACCAGGTGCCCATAGTACTGAATTCAATTTAAAAGCAGAGAATCCAGTCGTTGGTCTTATTACCGAATGGACAAATACTGAAGGCTCTAAAGAGATACGTTCAGAGGAATCTGATCTAGGCGGCACTATGCGTCTTGGCGCACAGAACTGCAATCTAACAGAGGGTACTAAAGCGTTTGAAGCTTATGGCCAGACTGTGATTAAAGAACGCCATCGCCACCGTTATGAAGTAAATAATTTTTATGTTTCTGCGTTGGAGTCTGCTGGTCTGACAATATCAGGTCGTTCGGAAGATAATTCATTGGTTGAAATGGTTGAAATTGCGAATCACCCTTGGTTTGTCGCTTGTCAATTTCACCCTGAGTTTACTTCAACGCCTAGATATGGACATGGCCTATTTAGTGCCTTTGTTCATGCTGCGTTAAAATATGCAGGAAAAGAAAAATAAATCGAGCAAACAGGCAGTTTGTGATTTTTTATACATTTAAAGAGGTTTGTTATGAGTCAGATCGTTCGAGTTAAAGGTCGTGAAATCATGGATTCACGTGGTAACCCAACTGTAGAAGCTGAAGTTCATTTAGCTGATGGTTCTATCGGTATGGCTGCTGCGCCTTCTGGAGCCTCAACGGGTTCTCGTGAAGCACTTGAATTACGTGATGGCGACAAAGCACGTTACCTAGGTAAAGGTGTTCTTAAAGCTGTTGCTGCTGTAAATGGTCCAATCGCGGAAGCGCTCGTTGGCAAAAGTGCACTAGCACAAGCTGAACTTGACCAAATCATGATCGACCTGGACGGTACTGAGAACAAAGCTAAATTTGGTGCAAACGCTATCTTGGCCGTTTCTCTAGCGGCTGCTAAAGCAGCGGCTATCTCTAAGAAAGTTCCTCTTTACGCTCACATTGCTGACTTAAACGGTACTTCTGGTGTTTACTCTATGCCGCTTCCAATGATGAACATCATCAATGGTGGTGAGCATGCGGATAACTCTGTTGATATCCAAGAATTCATGATCCAACCTGTTGGCGCTGCAACGTTCCGTGAAGGTCTACGTATGGGGGCTGAAGTATTCCATAGCCTAGCTAAAGTGCTTAAAGCTGACGGTCACTCAACTGCTGTTGGTGATGAAGGTGGTTTTGCTCCTAACCTAGCTTCAAACGAAGCAGCTCTTGCTGCAATCAAAGTTGCTGTTGCAAATGCTGGTTACGAATTAGGTAAAGATATTACTTTAGCGATGGACTGTGCTGCATCTGAGTTCTACGACAAAGAAGCAAATATCTACGATCTTAAAGGTGAAGGCAAAAAATTCACTTCAGAAGAATTCAACTTCTTCCTTAAAGATCTTACTGAACAATACCCAATCGTTTCTATCGAAGATGGTCTTGACGAGTCAGACTGGGATGGTTTCGCACACCAAACTAAACTTCTTGGCGATAAAATTCAATTAGTTGGTGACGATCTATTCGTAACAAACACTAAGATTCTTAAGCGTGGTATCGACAACGGTATTGCTAACTCAATCTTAATCAAATTTAACCAAATTGGTTCTTTAACTGAAACGTTAGCGGCAATCAAAATGGCTAAAGACGCTGGTTTCACTGTTGTTATCTCTCACCGTTCAGGTGAAACAGAAGACTCAACAATTGCTGACTTAGCTGTTGGTACTGCGGCTGGCCAAATCAAAACAGGTTCATTGAGCCGTTCTGATCGTGTAGCTAAATACAACCAACTTCTACGTATCGAAGAAGCACTAGGTTCAAAAGCACCTTATAACGGTCTTAAAGAAGTGAAAGGTCAAGCTTGATATTAGCTTGACCTAAAAAGGGAGAACTTTGTTCTCCCTTTTTTTATTTTTTTTAACTTAATTCCTTTGATAATAGGGAATGTTTTTTATTTGAGTCTTCGAGGGTTTTATGGGGCGTTTGTTAATTGTCTTTTTTGCCTGTGCTATTGGTTATCAGTCCTTTCATTTATATTTTGGTGAACAAGGTATAAAGCGCCAAGAAGAACTGGCGAAGCAGATTGCATACCAAGAACGAATTAACCAACGTCTCAAACATCGTAATGAAGCTCTGCGCTAGCGCAAGTGGTTGATCTTAGGCTTGGTGAAGAAGCTGTGGAGGAACATGTTCGCAGTGAGCTTCAATATATCAAAGATAATGAAGTGTTTTATCGTATGGTGAATAAGCAATGACGCTGCCTTTATGGGTTATTATTCCTGCGGCAGGTGTCGGCCAGCGTATGCAAGCGGATTGCCCAAAGCAGTATTTGCCATTAGCAGGGCAAAGCATTTTAGACCGTACAATCGGAATATTTGTTGGGCATCCTTTAATTGCAGGGGTTGCCGTCGGGGTTAGTCCTGAAGACGCTTATTGGTCTGATTCAAAATGGTTTGAACACACATCGGTTCATACTTTCATTGGTGGTAAGGAACGCAGTGATACGGTTTTAAAAGGCTTGCAGTTTTTGGTGTCCTTTACAGAGGATGAACAGCAAGAAGTTTTGGTTCATGATGCTGCGCGCCCTTTGTTAACCCAGAAAAAATTAGAGCAAATAATTTGTCATAGTTCAGATCAGGGGGTTCTTTTAGCAATGCCAGCTCGAGATACTGTGAAGCGAGAATTGCCGGCGAAATTGCCAGCGTCTATGTCGTCGGTTGATATAACACTTGATAGAAGCAGTATTTGGTTGGCTCAAACGCCACAAAAATTTATTTCTAGCCGATTGCTTAACGCTTTAGAAAAAGCTCAGTCGGAAGGTGTTGTGATAACAGATGAATGCTCTGCAATGGAGTTTGCTGGCTGGCATCCAGATCTTCTGATGGGAGAGAGTAGTAATATTAAGGTGACGCTACCTGAAGATTTATTGATCGCAGAAGCGCTTTTTTCTTATCTCTCAGGTTCAAATTTATCTTCAAATAAATAAGTGCAATTCATAGCACAGGAGTAATTATCATGATGCCGTTTCGCATTGGCCATGGTTTTGATGTTCATAAGTTTGGTGAAGGTGACCATGTTGTTTTAGGTGGTGTTTCCATTCCTTATTCCCAAGGGTTGATTGCCCATTCAGATGGTGATGTGGCGTTACATGCTTTAACTGATGCACTTTTAGGTGCCGCGGCACTTGGAGACATAGGAAAACACTTTCCTGATACGGATTCCGAGTTTGCTGGCGCTGACAGCCGGACTTTACTGAAACGCGCTTATCAAAAAATCATGTCACTTGGTTTTCGAGTCGGTAATATTGATGTCACTATTATTGCTGAAGCGCCTAAAATGCGCCCGTATATTGATGTGATGAGAGCGAATATTGCCGATGATTTATTGGTGGACATCAGTGCGGTTAATGTAAAGGCAACAACCACAGAAAAGCTAGGCTTCACAGGTCGTAAAGAGGGTATTGCTGTTGAAGCGGTAGCACTGATTTTTAAACAAGCTTACTTTAATCAGGGGCTCTTTAGTCAGGGTAGCGAATGAATACTGAATGGCGATATGCTTGGTCCAAACCTGAAGTGACGGGTGACTTAAAAACGCATGTACAAGATTTTTATGTCGAAGAACAACTTGGTTTTGAGCCCGATGATAAAGGTGAATTTTGCTTTGTGTTTATTGAAAAGCAAGGTGTTAACACAGACTTCCTTGCAAAACGTTTAGCACAAATAGCAGGTATCGCGCCAAATAAGGTGACGTACAGTGGCGTGAAAGACCGTCATGCTTGTACTCGTCAATGGTTTTGTTTGCATGTCTTAAATCAAGAGCCAGACTTGTCAGGTATACAAGAGGCTTTTAGAGAGCCTGAAAGTGTACGAGTGATTGCACAGTTACGCCATTCTAAAAAGCTTCGAACAGGGGCTCATTTATCAAATCGTTTTGTGATTCGCTTACGAGGTATTCGTGGGGATCTGAATGAACTTGAAGGGCGTTTAAACTTGATCAAAGAAGGTGGTGTACCTAACTATTATGGCCCCCAGCGTTTTGGTATAAATGGCAATAAT
Source organism: Marinomonas sp. GJ51-14 (assembly GCF_055808695.1). Lineage (NCBI taxonomy): Bacteria > Pseudomonadati > Pseudomonadota > Gammaproteobacteria > Oceanospirillales > Oceanospirillaceae > Marinomonas > Marinomonas sp. GJ51-14. The sequence goes on along the minus strand of NZ_CM147879.1, from coordinate 71,857 downwards.
TTACACAATGGCAAAAGCTTTGTTTTACAAGGACGACAGAGTCGTCGGAAGTTATCTAAGACTGAATCCTTTTGGTTATCAGCGATTCGTTCTTGGTGTTTCAATCAAGCATTAAGCGATCAAATTGAAAATGGTATGTGGTCACGCTTATGTGATGGTGATATTGCACAATTCCAGCGTAAAGATGAGCAATTTCGCGTAAAAGAAATGGACGCATTGATACACCTTAGCGTAATGCGTGGTGAAATCAGTCCTGTTTTGCCCATGATTAGTGAAGGTTGGGAGGCTGGCACAGGCCTTCAACGGGAGTCAGCTATCAAAGCCTCTCTATCTGAACATATGGATTTAGTTGATGCTTTGATTGGCTTTGACCTTTCTCGAGACAGTCGGCTAGCTCGTCTTGTTCCTATGAATATGGCTTGGGAGTTGCTTAAGGAAAATGAAGATAATATACAATTGATTGTTGAATTTTCATTACCAAAAGGTTGTTTTGCAACCAGTGTATTTCGCGAAATGATAGATTTTACCGATAAGTCAGCAGAGAAGCACCATGAGAATATTGATCGCTAACGACGATGGCATTGATGCGGTTGGTATACAGACTTTGGCAAAAAGATTACGACAAGAGTATGCGGTTTTAGTTGTTGCTCCTGACCGTAATCATAGCGGTGCGAGTAACTCATTAACTTTGACCCGGCCATTACAACCAATCAAAGTAGAAGATAATCAGTATCGTGTTGATGGAACACCAGCGGATTGTGTGAACCTAGCATTATCTGGAATAATCGATGGTGAAGTAAGCTTGGTGGTGTCGGGAATAAATCATGGTGCTAATTTGGGGGATGATGTTATTTATTCTGGAACTGTTGCAGCAGCCATGGAAGCACGTCATTTAGGAAGACCTGCTTTGGCAGTTTCTTTAGTCGGCACTAAGTATTTTGATACAGCTGCAGAAGTCGTTATACGTTTGCTTCAAGATTCTCATACCTTGTCTGTGCCAGCGGGTATCTTGTTAAACGTAAATGTACCAGATATATCTTATGATGAATTAAAAGGAATACAGGTAACTCGCCTTGGTTATCGTCATAAAGCTCAAGCTCCTGTTTCCGCACAGCACCCAAAAGGCTTGCCTAGTTTTTGGATCGGTGCTTTATCTGAGCCTTATGATGCCTCTGAAGGAACAGATTTTTTTGCTGTTGAAAACGGTTATGTCTCAATTACCCCCATTCATACAGATATGACTTGCTATGACGCGAAATCCTCCCTTGAACAATGGACTGATACTGTAAATTTATGAGCCAACAGGATCTAAACTGGTTAATAAAGCATACTGAATCGAGAGCTTCTAAAATGGTTCTTCAACTCAGAGATGCAGGAATTACTCATGAAGAGTTATTAGCCTTAATGGGGAATATTCCACGCCATGACTTTGTTGAGCCAGCTTTTTCACATCTTGCTTACTCTGCAACGCCACTTCCTATTGGGCGTAACCAAACAATTAGCCAACCACTGACAGTAGCAAGAATGACTGAATGGCTTTTAAGCTATGCCAGATTGGGACGTGTATTAGAAGTGGGAACGGGTTCTGGTTATCAAACTCGTATATTGGCTCACTTTTTTAATAAAGTGCATACGGTTGAACGTCAACAAACGCTATATAAACAAGCCAAGTTACGCTTGTCTACAATGGGTGTTAATAATGTTGAGTATTTGTTTGGTGATGGTCAAGTTGGCTGGCCTAATAACGTTGAGATGGATGCTGTTATTATTACAGCAATGGCAAGTAAAGTTCCTTTGGCTTTAACAAACTGCCTTAAACAGCAAGGCATTTTAATTATGCCGATTGATCATCCGACACCGCAGATAGGTTGTTGGCGAAAAGAAGGCGATCGATGGAAATGTTTAGGGACTGAGTCTGCGCACTTTGTCCCCTTATTAGAAGGAATAGAGCATGCCTAAATGGCTGAGAATATACGCAAGTGGTTTACTTATGGGGGCGGCTGATATTGTTCCTGGAGTGTCAGGCGGTACGATTGCTTTTATTTTAGGTGTCTATGACCGTCTTATTAATGCGTTAAGTGGTATTAATAAGAAAAGTATTCAGTTGTTATGTAAAGGTGATGTTAAGGCATTGTGGCGCCATTTTGATGGTACATTTTTACTTACTTTGGGTGGCGGGATCTTAACGAGCATTTTTTTATTTGCAGGTATTGTTACCCATCTTTTAGCTGTTTATCCGAGCTACCTGTGGAGCTTTTTCTTTGGTCTTATCTTGGCATCAGCTTATTTCCTAATCAATCAAATTTCAGGCTTTGGAGTGCGTCATTTTTGTGTCTTATTTCTAGGTGCCGCTACCGGTGCGAGTCTTTCATTACTCGTACCTACTCAACTTGATACATCACTTTTGATGGTCTTTTTCTCTGGAATGGTGGCTATCTGCGCAATGATTTTACCGGGAGTCTCAGGTAGTTTCTTGTTACTTATGATGGGAATGTACGGATTTATACTTTCTGCAATCAAAAGTCTAGACATTGCAGTTATTATGATTTTTGCTGGGGGGCTCTGATTGGGCTTTTAAGTTTCTCTAAAGTACTTCACTATTTACTGAGTCATGCTCGCTCAATGACCTTGTCTGCACTGACTGGCGTTATGTTAGGGGCTTTAGTAAAGGTTTGGCCTTGGAAAGTTACAGACTCATGGCGGCTTATTAATGATAAAAAAGTATCATTAGAGGAGCATTTAGCTCTTCCTTGGGATCTACCAAATTTTTACTTTTTAACGGATTTAATCTTGCCACTTTTATGTGCCTTAGTCGGTTTTTTTAGTATTTTCTTTGTATCTTACATATTGTTACGTAACTCAGACAAAACGTAATAAAATCATAGTGATCGATTAATGGAGTAAAGCGTTATCTACGGCTGCTTTTATAAAAGACATAATTTTATCTCGCTAACTTGGTTAACAAGTCGGCTGGTTTTTTTATGCTTTTTATTAAGCGGATGCTCTTATGAAGTGCTTCATTACTCAGCAAAAAACAATCAAAAATATAGTTCAAATAATGCCAGTGTTTCTTCTGTTCCGTCCACTGGATATCATCGTGTGGAAAGTGGCGAGACCTTGTTTTCTATCGCTTTCCGCTATGGATTAGATTATCGAGAGTTAGCAAGGCTAAATCGAATCGGTGCGCCTTATGTTATTTATCCGAAACAAAAAATTCGTCTTGGTGGGAAGACCAAATCCTCTTCAAGTGTCGCGAATACGTCTTCTTCAAAAGTCAGTTCTACTCCATTAATCGTTAATAATACGTCAGCAAAAACACCTGTTGTAACACCGGTGAAAGAGGCAAAAAAATCAACTGAAATAGATACAAAAGATGACAAACCAGTTAGTGACTGGTCATGGCCTGTAGATGGTCAGGTCGCGAGGGGGTTTTCAAACGCTGGTGTTAGTAGTAAAGGTATAGATATCAAAGCCGATCAGGGGGCATTGGTTAAAGCAGCGGCGGATGGAACTGTCGTTTATGCGGGCAGCGGTCTAATTGGATATGGAAACCTCGTTATAGTGAAACACAACGACGTTTATCTTAGTGCCTATGCATACAACGATAGCATTCTAGTAAAAGAGAAACAGAATGTTAAAGCTGGTGACTCTCTGGCTGTTATTGGTGGTAAAGGAAATGATCGGCCATTGTTGCACTTTGAAGTGCGACGTGATGGACAACCGATAGACCCATTAGAGGTCTTACCCAACAATTAGTGAACGAGAGTTTTGAGGAGGGGATATGAAGTTAGCAAATAGGGATAATACAGAAACGAAAGTTTTAAATGCTGGTGATTTTGACCTCGATACTCCACTTGATAGCTATGAAGAAGATACTAACGAAGAATTTGAATCTGCCGTAAATGCTCGGTATGCCGAAGCAGATAAAAGTCGCAACCTTGATGTCACTCAAATGTATTTAAGTGAAATAGGCTTTTCTCCTTTACTGAGTGCTGAGGAAGAGGTGTATTTCGCACGTCTTGCTCTTAAAGGTGATGAGAAGGCCCGTAAGCGTATGATTGAAAGTAATTTACGCTTAGTGGTTAAAATTTCTCGTCGGTACTTAAATCGGGGTTTATCACTTCTGGATCTTATTGAAGAAGGTAACCTTGGTTTGATGCGAGGGGTTGAAAAGTTTGATCCTGAGCGAGGATTCCGTTTTTCAACCTATGCTACTTGGTGGATACGACAAACCATTGAACGAGCCATCATGAATCAAACTCGAACCATTCGTTTGCCAATTCATGTAGTGAAAGAGCTCAATATATATTTAAGAGCGGCTAGAGAATTAACACAAAAACTTGATCATGAACCAAGCGCTGAAGAAATTGCAGACATGCTTGATTGTCCAGTAGAAGATGTTCAAAAAATGCTTCGATTGAATGAGAAGGTAAGTTCTATTGATGCTTCATTTGGCGGCGAGAATAACGACAAAAGTCTTGTTGAAGTGTTAGCTGATGATCTTCATCAAGGTCCCGAGGCAGACCGTCAAGATGGCGATGTGCTTCAAGGAATTGAGCATTGGTTGGACGAGTTAAGTGAGAAGCAGTGTGATGTGATTACACGTCGATTTGGTTTGCGAGGGCATGAAGCAAGTACATTGGAACATGTGGGTGAAGAGATAGGCTTAACGCGAGAGCGGGTTCGACAAATTCAAGTAGAAGCGCTACGTAAATTACGTTTAATAATGGACAAGGAAGGTTTGTTGTTGGATGACGTGATTGGTTTTGATAGCTAATCGTCTTCAGCCTTCAATGAATACTTGCTATAAATAAGTAAAAGCCCCTTTACACTTTGTAAAGGGGCTTTTTTTATTTTAACTGTCCCGTCCTGAAATAGGTTTTAAAACTCTCTACCTATTCGCTTACGCCTGTTATATCGACAATATGTTGTTGGATTTTTACTTTATATTTGTCTGACATGCCTTTAACTTCATAAGCTAGAATTTCTTTTTCATCATCTTCTATTATTTCTGGAAGACCTGTGAAAACACGGTTTTGTATGTGAGATAAAGTGAAAATATCATCACTAATTACCAGCGTATTGACACTTTCTGTTTTTCTCATTTGTTCTATGTTGTTTATTAAGTCTTTAATTTCATCGGGTTTAAAGTGATTTTCCTTAATCATATTACTGATTTTCGGATTTCCTTGATGAAGACCTAAATGGAAATTGAGTTTTGGTGTGTCTTTATAAAGCTCATTTTCGAGTAATTTTTCCATTAATCCTAAGAAGAGTTGAGCTGTACTTACTGCATTCAGATATAGATTGTCTTCTGAGTTCATCGCACTGAAAAGAATAATAGCAGAATCATTTTTATGTTGATGAACTTGACCTAAATACATGTCACTGGCTTGAAATATGGCTCTGTAAATGGGAGTTAATAAATTTGCCACTTGCAATGGCGTCATATTTTTATGCCATTCATCTAAATTGAGAATATCAAAGTACAGCACACAGTTACGCTGTTTGGATTCTTCAAAAAGTGCATCAAAATTCATTTCATACTGAGCTTCTTTTGTTGCTGATTTTTCTTCGTTTGGAGTTTCTATTTCAGTTTTTATTGTCTTAACAGCTTTTTCAGTAACAGGGGGGAGTGTTCTAAAGTTTGTATAGCTTCCACCGCTAGATGAATTTCTCTAGCTTCTTTGTATTTTGCCGGTCTAAGCTGATTGGCTTTGTTGCCTTGTGTATAAGAAATAAGCGCATTACTTGCCTCGGTAATTGGTGTGAAAAGCCACTTTGTCATTAGCACAACAAGTAAAAGTGCTATAGCGCAGATAAAGATGGCAACACCAATAAGTAAATTGTTTAAATGTTGGAGGGTCGCTTGTGCTGGTGTTTTGTCTATCGTAATTAATACATGTCCAACGATATCGTCTCGAAATTTGATGCTGGAACTGTAAACGCGACGGCCATCGCTTGGTCTATAATCTTGTTCTGATTGCATTCCTGAGCCACTACTGTCGGCCTCGGCAAGTAATTCGTCTTTTTTATTGTATACGCGAGCACTTAGAATATTATCGTCTACTACTAATCGATTAAGTAAAACATTTAAACTTAATAAATCATTGGTAAGTATGGATTGAGTAGCATTAAAAGCTGCTTGGGTTGCTAAACTGCTGCCAAGAACTTCCGTTTGTTGTGATAAATAGTTACCAAGTGCATGAGTCATGGTGTACCAAAAAATGCACACGGTAAGAATCATCAGCGAGATAAAAGTTGCCACAGTGATAACCGACGCGCTTAGTTTTTTACGTATAAAAGCAGCGACCATCTTAATTTTAGGTTGGGTGTCCATTCACTTCCTTTGGGATAACTCATAGAACAATGACTAAAGTATACACATCATAACGGCCATTTTCTGAATTCTTTAAAGTAGAACAGGTGCTTAGCGAAAAGAAAACGATTTGCTATAGTAGGCGTCTTATTGAATTAGGAGTATTTATGTCTGCCAGTATCACTCTCATCGGTTCTTTGAACTCTGAATATTTAGATCAATTTAATACTTGGTTGGACACACGTGGACTGCGGGGATCTTCTTGTCTACTGACGGACAATGAAGATTCAGTATTAGTTGCACAAGTTAGATTAGAAACAAAGGTAGCTGATACTGAGGCTATTACAGCAGAGCTTCTCACTTTGTCAGATGAAACAGGCATTGACCATATTTATCAAGGAACAAGTTTGGATATTCGCCGTGGTGGCGTTGCTGTGTTTGATATGGACTCGACTTTAATCAAAGCTGAGGTGATGGATGAACTCGCGGTTGATGCAGGTATCGGAGAGCAGATCGCCGCCGTGACAGCAAGTGCCATGCGTGGTGAAATCGATTTCGTTGAAAGTTTTATACAACGTCTTGCTTTGTTAAAAGGCCTAAGTAGTGATGTCATGGATGGTGTCTATAGCAGAATTCAGCACATGGATGGTATTTCTACCTTAATGAAGGTTTTGCATCATTATGGTTGGCATACGGCTATTTTATCTGGTGGCTTTACGTATTTTGCAGACAGGGTGAAGGCAGAGTACGGTATGTCAGAAGTGCATGCCAACATATTAGAAATCAAAAAAAATGAATTAACAGGTAAGCATCTAGGTGAAATCGTTGATGGTGAGCGTAAGAAAATGCTGTTGACGAGAATAGTTGAAGAGCAACAGGTGGATTGGAAGCAAACGATTGCTTGTGGAGATGGAGCCAATGATCTTTTGATGTTGAACCATGCTGCATTAGGTGTTGCTTTACATGCCAAGCCTCTTGTTAGAAAACAAGCACCATGTCCGATGAACAACCTGGGTTTGGATGGCATCTTATATCTATTAGGAATGACCTCTTCTGAGATCCGAAAGTTGTCTGTTTAGTTTTGTGATGAGAGATAGGTGAATAAGCACTTTTTGTTAATGGCGCAATTACCATAGTGCCATTTTTTGGTGCTTGTTTCATAGATTGCTATTGTCATCTCTAAAAGATTGTTATAATTCATGGTTATAACTCTAATAAAAATGGTTGAGGTGATGTTTTGTCAGAAATAAGATTGTCTGATATTGATTTAAATTTGTTGTACGTTTTTCAGGTTTTAATTGAAGAGCTTAATGTAACAAAAGCGGCCACACGACTGAATGTTTCTCAACCAGCCGTCAGTCGTTCCTTATCTCGTCTACGTGACATATTTAATGATCCTTTATTTATTAGGACATCTCACGGACTTTCTGCTACAGCTAAAACCGAAACACTATCTACCTTGTTGGGTGATACGCTTAAAGGCTTAGAAAGCATTATTCAACCTAGTGAGTTTACCCCTCAAACCAGTAAACGTCGTTTTATTTTATCTACTACTGATTTTGGTATTTTGACAGTCCTACCGAAAATTCTTGATCAATTTCGGCAGGAAGCTCCTGGTGCTATTTTAGACGTTAAGTCTTGGCATGAAGATATGGTGGCAGATTTGGATCAGACCAATATCGATGTCGCTGTTTCTGTCCTTTCAAAAGAGCCACCGGCAGGTATTCGTGCTATGCGCCTGAAAAGTGACCAGATGGTTTGCTTGGCACGTAAAAATCATCCAGCCATTCAAGGTGTATTAACTTTAGAAAGCTATTTGAAAGCCAGTCATGTTCAGGTGGTATTAGGGCGTCGTGAATATTTTGCGGTTGATAGAGAATTAGAAAAATTAGGGGAAAAGCGGCATGTTGCGGTAAATCTACCTAATTTCGTTCCAGCGGCAAGAGTAGTGATGGACAGTGATTTGTTATTAACAGTACCAAGGCTTTTTGCTGAGGATATGGTTGAAACGGCATCTGATATTGTCTTGTATGAATTGCCATTCGTGACGCGCCGATTTGACTATTCTATGATTTGGCATGAACGCTTCCAGCATGATGCTGCTCATAGATGGTTTAGAGGATTATTAAGACAAGCTTTTTTAGATGCTTCCACTTAATAAAGTTCTTTGTTAACGCTTGTCTAATTGAGCCTGATTATTCAGTGCTCGATAGACGGGTCGTCCATTCTTTGGTTAAAACCTCCACTAAACTGTATCGTCTAAGAGTCATTGCTTCTTTTAAATCAACAAAGTTTTCTTCTAGGTAATCGTGAAGTACTTGATCTCTTAATAAAATTAAAGAGTTTATTTGCGTGGCTTGTTCATGGGTCACGTCTTTATTTAGAATCAATGCATCTAATACCTCTTTTCGAGAAGATACCTTTGTTTGATAATGGTGATTCAATACGTATTTGGCAAGATCCAGCATAGAAGCTACGAGTAATTGAAATGAATGTTCAATGATCATGATTTCATCTTTGGAATATTCAACTTCTTTTGTTCCTTTTCTAAAAGCATCAAGCCGTTTTATCATGGCATGCTGATGTTTATAAAGGGATTCTTCCCACTCTATATTTCTCATTTTTTTCGCCTTTAGATAAGACTACAAATAGCACTTTTCACAGTGCGCTATTTGTAGTCTAGGCGAGTTCTGGGGAAAAAGCGGTTAAAAGCCGTAGAAAGGGTAAAAACAATAGGAGCAACCATATTCAATTGGTGTGTGTGCTTTGATATGTAAGTAACCTTGGCTTTCACAGGCAGCAAGTAGTGCTCCAGAGCTTTGTTGTGGATGTGCATAGGCTAATCCATCGCTTCCGATTGCGACGCGTATAAACTCATCTCGTTGAATTGTTTTTGTTCGGCTAAAACCAGCATCAACCAAATAAGATCGAGGACGTTCTGCAATTTGCCCAGAACAAATGGAAAGTAAAAGTCGAGCAAACCAATGGTAAGTAACAAGGGTTGAGCTAGGGTTTCCTGGCAGCCCAATGAATGGAACACCTTCCAGTGTTGCATGAACCAAAGGTTTCCCCGGTTTAATGGCTATTTTCCAAAGGTGTACGCTTCCCAACTTTTCAAGGACGCTTTTTACATGGTCTTCTTCTCCAACGGACACACCACCGGAAGACAGAATCACATCGCAAGAAGCCATTAGTGTTTTTAATGCTGCTTCTGTATCTTCTGGTGTATCAGTGGCATGAAGGCATTGGGCAACCTGATGGCCAGCTTGAGTAACTAGAGCGCTTAACATAGGACCATTGGAGTTGAATATTTGTCCAGGTTGTAGGCTTTGTCCAGCAGGGACAAGTTCGTCTCCTGTTGTAAGTATGCCCACACGCAGTTGTTTATATACGCTAATTTCAGTAATGCCTAAGCTAGAAAGTAATCCTATGTGCATAGGGGTTAGTTTTTGGCCTGCTTTAACAACGGTTTGGCCTGCTTTGATATCTTGTCCTTTTGGACGAATATTATCTCTGCTTGGTGGAGGCTGATTAAAGATGACTTTATCGTTTAGTGATTGCGTATTTTCTTGCATCACAACGGTATCTGCACCATCAGGGATGCTGGCACCAGTGAAAATCCTTGCACATGTGCCTGGTTCTAAAGGCGTGGGATGTTGACCAGCAGGAATGCGTTGGCTTACGACAAAGCTTTTACCTGCTTGCCAATCCTTGGCGGCTAAAGCATAACCATCCATCGCACTGTTATCATGGGGCGGTACAAAAATGTTTGCGACTATATCTTTGGCGAGAATTCTTCCAGTGCTATTGGATAGAGTGAGAAGCTCACTGGTAACTCGAATACTTGCACTGTTTTCGATTGCTTTTAAAGCATCTTCAAAGGCTAATAAAGTCGACATAATACTTAGGCCCCGTGTTGAATGGACTCATAAGGCCCAATTAACATGCTGACAAAGTTACAGGGTCTGTGTGACGCATTGAGCTGCTCTTTTAAAATACCGTTCCATGCTGTTTTACAAGCGCCAGTGGAGCCCGGTAAACAAAAAACAAGCGTCTGATTCGCCAACCCTGCCACTGCACGAGATTGAATGGTAGAGGTACCAATTTCGCCATAAGAGATATGTCTAAATAACTCGCCAAAGCCTTCAATTGTTTTATCAAATAATGGTGTCATAGCTTCTGGTGTACTATCTCTTGAATAAAAACCTGTGCCACCTGTTATCAGCACCACATGAGTTGCTTCATCTGCGATCCAGTTTGAGACAACCGCACGCATTTGATACACATCGTCTTTTACCAGTTTTCTTTCGGCCAATGTATGGCCTGCTTCTGTGAGTAATTCAATGAGTGCATTACCTGACGTATCTTCAGCGATAGTTCGAGTATCTGATACGGTTAAAACGCTGATGTTTAATGGACGAAATGGAGTAGGTGTCTTAGCCATAGGATTCCTTATCTAGCCGCCTGTCGCGCTCATAAAGCGCAATATTTGAGGGGCTTCATCGAGATTAAAATGATGTTGTTGAGGTTTGAGTGCCAATGCTTCGATAATGGCGTTTTCTAATTCTTTTGAATTTTCTAAGCTGGAATGTTGCATACTACTACGAATCACGCTTTTCAAATCTTTCGAATGTTCGTTGCCTAGGCAAAGTAATAAACGACCTTCAACCGTAAGGCGAATACGATTACAGGTGTCGCAAAAATTATGACTGTGAGGCGAAATAACGCCAATTTTATGGCTTGATCCAGCAACATGATAATAGCGAGTAGGACCGCCTGTTTTAATATCACTTGGTGTCAGTGTGTAATGTTTACTTAAAGTATCAATAACATCATCACTGGATAAATAGGTTTCTGCACGATCGTGGTCTGTAATGACGCCCAATGGCATTTCTTCAATGAAGCTAATATCCATACTTCGATCTAGTGCAAATTTCGCTAGATCGTATAGCTCATCGTCGTTATGGTTTTTCAACACGACACTGTTGATTTTTAATCGCTTGAAAGGAAGTTTACTTGCGGCTTCAATACCGTCGATGACTTGCTGGAATTTGTCTTTTCGAGTTAAAGCAAAAAAACGATCTGCTTTTAATGTATCTAAACTAATGTTGATACGAGACACGCCAACATTAAAAAGATCCTGTGCCATTTTATAAAGCTGGGAACCATTGGTGGTAATGGTTAATTCTTCTAACCCTTCTGTGCTGGCAATTTGCTCTAGTGCCCAGAGAACATTTTTTCGAACCAATGGTTCACCACCAGTGATACGTATATGCTTAGTTCCCATAGCGATGAAGGTTTTCGCTACATGGACAATCTCTTCCAGAGACAGAACGTGCTCTTTCGATAAGAAAGTAACGTCTTCGTCCATACAATAAGTACAGCGAAAATCACATCTATCAGTGACCGAGATGCGTAAGTAATCTATTTTTCGACCAAAGGGGTCGATAAGAGCGTCCGTTATCAAAAAAATACCTCGTTAGATAAGCCCCTATCAAAACAAAAAACGGCTGATTAAGCAAAGTAGTAAAAGAATATAGGCGTTATTTTTTACAGTTATTTCAAATGGATAAGGTTAGCGTTTGTGTTGCTCAAGAGCCCAGACAATATGCTCTCTTACAAGTTCGGAAGATGTGTGGAGGGCGTTTTCCAAGGTTTGAACTGTCATGTCGCTGGTGGGCGCATTGCCTAAGGCAACGGCAATGTTCCGTTGCCAGTTTTCATAGCCTGTACGACGAATGGGTGAACCTTCTGTGTTTTTCAGAAAAGTGTCTTCATCCCATGTAAATAGTTCAACTAGATCAGCTGAATCCAAATCGTGTCTTGGCTGAAAATCGGCTTCTTCCGTGTACTTTGCAAATTTTGTCCAAGGACAGACAAGCTGGCAATCATCACAACCAAAAATGCGATTGCCCATTTTGCTCCGTAAAGGTTCTGGGATTGGGCCTTTATGCTCAATAGTTAAATAAGAAATGCATTTACCTGCGTCCAAAATCCAAGGTTCGACAAAAGCGTCGGTAGGACATTGAGTGAGGCAAGCAGTGCAACTACCGCAATGTCGATCTGTCATGGGTTCATCAACAGGAAGAGGGAGGTTAGTGAAAATTTCACCGAGTAAAAACCAACTGCCTGCTTTTGGTGTGAGCAATAAAGTATTTTTACCAATCCAGCCCATTCCAGCCTGTTCGGCAATTTGCCTTTCTAAGATAGGGGCGCTATCAACAAAAGCACGATAACCATGGTCGCCCACTTCTTGTTCTACTTTTTTAGCCAGTTGAGTCAGTCGTTTGCGTATCAATTTGTGATAATCACGTCCTAATGCATATCGAGCAATGTAGGCTTTATCTTTGGTTTTTAAGCGGCCAACGGTTTCTACCGATTGGGGGAGATAATGCATACGTAAGGAGATAACACGACGAGTGCCGGGATGCAGCTGCTCAGGATAGAAACGCATATCACCATGGTTGGCTAGATAGTCCATACCAGCGTGATATTGCTTATCAATCCATTGGTTAAATTCGTCTTTGTATTGGGCTAGGTCAGGCTCGACAATACGGGCTTCTGCGAAGCCAAAGTCAATTGCCCATGATTTAATATCATCTGCAAGCTTTTGTAGGTCATCTGGACTGGATAAAAACGAAGGAAGCAAGTGAGTACCGAAATAGCTGACACTAGGCCGTAATTTCAGCCTAGTGGAAAGAACGAAAAATTAGTAAAGCTGAGAGTCGCCTTTAACAACGTCCATCAATAACTTGATAAACATACGATCTGCTTCTGTGTGTTCTTCTTGGATTTTAATTGTCGTTTGATTTGATACTTCTTCTGCAATGCGTTGGTAAGCATCAGGTTCATTGATGTTTTCCTTAGCGATACGGACTAATTCTCCAGCCAATTCAGGATCCATCAGCATTTTACGAAAACAGCGTAAAAACTCATCAATAACACGTTGTCTGTTGAGCTCATTAGACATGATAAAACTCCTAATAAAATTATTCCGCTATAACACCATGAAGTGTAGGTTAGAGCAAGTTTTTATGCCGCTTTAGTATGCTTTGTGTTGACAAAAATTAGGACCGAAGCCAGAATGGACTCATATAATTCGACAACACCATGTCGATGACTCCTTTTTATGGGCCACTAGCTCATCTCAATCAGATTCGTTCTGATTAAGCACAAGTATAGTATGACGCAATATTGTCATCTTATACTTCTCCTCGCGAAAAAACGCGGACAGTGTAAAAACTGCGATTTATTGCGTTTGAGTACTTCTATTTTAGTCGTTACCTCAGTTAGTTTTGCAAACTTCGTTCTATCAACTTTAATCTGCTTGTCTTATGCGGTTACAATAGCCGTACTTAAAAAAATTAAAAACAGATGAATACTATAGAGGGTAACAAGGTGGAGTTATTATCCGGTGGTGAAATGATCGCCCGCTTCCTCAAAGATGAGGGAGTTGAATATATCTATGGTTATCCAGGTGGTGCCGCACTTCATATTTACGATGCCCTGCATCGTCAAAATGATGTAAAACACATTCTGGTTAGGCATGAACAAGCGGCAACGCATATGGCGGATGGCTATGCGCGTGCCACAGGTAAGGCTGGTACCGTTCTTGTAACATCGGGCCCAGGTGCAACCAATACAGTGACTGGTATTGCGACTGCTTACATGGATTCTATCCCTATGGTAGTAATCTGTGGTCAGGTAATGAGTTACTTGATTGGTGAAGACGCTTTCCAAGAAACCGACATGATTGGTGTCTCTCGTCCTATTGTTAAGCACAGCTTCACAGTTAAGCATCCATCAGAAATCCCTATGATCCTGAAAAAGGCCTATTACATTGCCAATTCAGGTCGACCGGGCCCTGTCGTTGTAGATATTCCAAAAGACATGGCTGTACCGACTGAAAAGTTCGAGTACAAATACCCAGAATCTGTATCACTGCGTTCTTATACGCCACCAACAAAAGGCCACAGTGGTCAAATCAAGAAAGCGATTGATTTACTACTAGCGGCTAAGCGCCCAATTATTTATGCCGGTGGTGGTGTTATTCTGGGTGGTGCTTCAGATTTGCTTATTAAATTAGCACGATCTTTGAACGTCCCGGTTACTAATACGCTGATGGGCTTGGGCGGTTTCCCTGGAACCGACAAGCAATTCGTTGGCATGTTAGGCATGCACGGTAGTTACGAGGCAAACATGACAATGCATCACAGTGATGTGATTCTTGCTGTTGGTGCTCGCTTTGATGACCGCGTAACGAATGATCCAGACAAATTTTGTCCTGGTGCGAAAATTATTCATATTGATATTGACCCAGCTGCGATTTCTAAGACGATTCGTGCAGACGTCCCTATTGTTGGCCCTGTTACGCAAGTTCTAGAAGAAATGTTGTCCTTGGTTGAAGGTGAAAGCTCTAACACAGAAGCTTTAGTTAGCTGGTGGAAGCAAATTAATGAATGGCGTGGAGTTCACGGTGGCCGTTACGATACGAGCAACGATAAAATCAAACCTCAAGCGGCTGTTGAAGCGTGCTGGCGAGCAACCAAAGGCGATGCGTTTGTTGCCTCTGACGTAGGCCAGCACCAAATGTTTACTGCACAATACTATAAGTTTGATAAACCAAACCGTTGGATTAATTCTGGTGGTTTAGGCACGATGGGCTTTGGCCTTCCTGCTGCAATGGGGGTGAAGTTAAACTTTCCTAAAGAAACGGTTGTTTGTGTAACAGGTGAAGGCAGTATTCAGATGAATATTCAAGAGCTTTCGACTTGTTTGCAATACGGTTTGCCGGTCAAAATTTTGTGTTTGAATAATGGTTACTTAGGCATGGTTCGCCAATGGCAAGACATGAACTATGAAGGTCGTTACTCGAATTCGTTCATGGATTCTCTACCTGATTTCAAAATATTGATGGACGCTTATCGTCATAAATACGTTGAGATCAGAAGTAAAGATGAACTTGATGCCAAGATGGAAGAAGCGTTTGCAATGACAGACCAACTTGTCTTCATCAACTGTTACGTAGATCCAGATGAACATGTGTATCCAATGCAAGTACCTCGTGGTGCAATGCGCGATATGTTCTTGAGCAAAACGGAGCGTACTTAATATGAGACACATTATATCTGTATTAATGGAAAATGAGCCGGGTGCTTTGTCGCGTGTTGTAGGTTTGTTTTCTCAGCGTAACTTTAACATCGAATCATTGAACGTAGCGGCGACGGATGACCCAACCTTGTCTCGCTTAACACTGACAACATACGGTTCTGACCAGGTCGTCGAGCAAATCACTAAGCAACTAAACAAGTTGATTGACGTAATTAAGCTGGTGGACTTAACCGAAGGTCAGCACATCGAACGTGAAATGATGTTGGTGAAAGTACGTGCCACTGGCGCTCAACGTGCCGAAGTGAAACGTACGGTTGATATCTTCCGTGGCAACATTGTTGATATGACACCTTCTATCTACACGATTCAAATCGTTGGTGAATCAGACAAGTTAGACGGATTCCTACAAGCCTTGGGCGGTGCTCATTTGCTTGAAGTGGTTCGTACTGGTGTTTCTGGTATCGCTCGTGGTGAGAAGACCTTGTCTTTGTAATTATTTTTACGCGATTTTAAAAGCCGCTCATATGAGCGGCTTTTTTGTGTTTGTAACTTGTGGTAAACCCGCAGGGACGAATCCTGAAGTATTACTGCGAATTAAAGTCACAAAGCCTTCTCTCTTAAACCGCAGTTCGGTGAATATTCGAATTCATTTTTTCCATCAATGTAAACGTGACTTTTAAATTGATGGAAAGTGCTTTTTTATCTAGGAAAAAGTGAGTGAGGACTCTACGTTTTCTATAAGAAGATATTTAAAAACTTCACCATGGATTGTTTGAGCTGGTTGGTAGATCCACATAACAAGTGAGATGAAAAATTTTAAAAATCAAATGAAGGTAGGTAATGTATTTGCAGAATTGCTAGATTTTCCTGAAATCTATTCCATAGCTTCTTACTGTAGATTATCACTTTTTGAAATTTACTAAAGTTCTATATATTGAAAAACGAGTTTCAGCATATATTGTTATGCTGGCAAAGGGGATTTAGATAAGTAAAAAGAACTCAAGTAATCCCATGAAAAACGTATCCAACTAATTGATGCTATTAAAATTCCCTAAATCCATCACTGATACTTCTATTGATCTGCTCTGAGTTTCATTCGCTGTTTTTCTACCCGTATAGCTCACTTTATTGAAGTTGCCATTCTTTAGTAGTTGACGTTTAATGTCGCTCTTAAACATTAATGTTTTTTGCACCATGATTGTGCGATCATGTTGGTTATGGGAAACCAGATAATTCAGCTACCGCTACGACGAAAGAGTCAAAGTAAGGGGCTTTCAAGTAATACAAAGATGGCAGGTATGCCTGATACCATAGTAAAACTATATGAATAGTTAATGAGGAAAGAATGAAAACAAGACCAGAGATAACAATCTCTTCCTTAGATTCACAAAGACTGGAAGACCTAATAGATTCCTTACCTAAAGGTGCTGTTGCGGGTGTTAATGAGCTAGAAGAAGAGCTTGCACGTGCGACGGTTGTAGCGCCAAGGGAAGTTCCAGATAACATTGTTACCATGAATTCAACGGTGAAGTTTTTCGTTGAGTCGACAAACAAAGAATTTGAATTGACCTTGGTGTATCCAAAAGACATGGATTCAAGCGGTAAAACAATTTCAATTTTGGCCCCAGTTGGTAGTGCCTTGCTTGGTCTTTCTATCGGTGATGAGATTGAATGGCCAAAACCAGGTGGTGGTAATTTGAAAATTAAAATTATTCAAATTACTTTCCAACCAGAGAGATCAGGTGAGTATCAGCTTTAAATGACTAAGACTCAGACACTTCAGAGCTAAGTAAATACTTGAAGATTATAAATGAATTAAAGGATTGTTCTAGTTAGAGCAGTCCTTTTTTTATGTTGGTTGTCATAAGAAAAGCGGAATAGGTTAACCTATCACTTGTTTCACTTTATAATCTCAGCGATTGAGCAATGATGGCACTTTTAGTCACTCTAGCTGTAAGTAGATTTTTTAAGATATAAGGAACATCTTGATATGTTGATTTTGATAGTAGGGTTAGCGATTTTCTTCGCGGTACACAGTGTGCGTTTATTTGTTCCTGATTGGCGAAAAATGGCAGTGACGAAAGCGGGTTTGATGAGCTGGCGAGTTCGATTCAGTATGTTGTCTTTGCTATCTATTGGTTTCATTTTTATGGGTTATGGTCAAGCTCGGTTGGCACCCGTTTGGTTGTGGTTTCCACCTGTGTTTATGCCGCATGTCACTAGCTTAATTATGCTGGTTGCCTTGTTTTTCTTTTGCTCGGCTTTGGTGCCAAAAACCACCTTGAGAAGAGTGACGGGCTATCCTTTGTATTTGTCTGTGAAGTTGTGGGCTTTTGCCCATTTACTCAGTAATGGTAACTTAGCCGATGTGCTTTTATTCGGTAGCTTCTTGATTTGGGCGATTGTAAGTTTCGCTGTTTTCCGTCGTCGTGATAGAAACGAAGGCGTTACACCAGAAGAATCTAATATTCGATTTGACCTGATCGCTTTCGGATTTACCTTGGTGTCTTGGTTTGCCATTGTTCTATTTTTCCATAAAGCCGTGATCGGTGTTTCACCTTTGGTTTAGTCTTATCGGATGTATTAGAATCGCTCGCTTTATAAGGCTTACAAAAAAACGCCTGCTAAATGGCTTTAGCAGGCGTTTTTTTAGCTTCTAATTTTTGATGTCTAATTATTAAACTTAGTAGATACGTTTGTAGACGTTGCTGAGTAACGGTATGGATTTACCATAGATTATCTTCACCAGTACTAAGAAAAGTTCACCAGTAGCAATAGAGTCAGCCAAAGCATTGTGTGCTAAGTAAGGTGGTAAATTATGGCGTTCACGAACCGATGCTAACTGGTAATCGCCTGTGCCTGTATCGTTTTTGTTTCTCAGTAATGACTTTTCTAAAATAAGTGTGTCTAACCAAAGTAGTGGTAAAGGCTCTAAGCCAAAACGTAGTTTGACGTAGGTGTCGATAAAGCTCTTTTCCACTACCGTGCCGTGGGCAATGAGAATTTTTCCCTTCATAGCGCGAAATAAATCGTGCATGGCCTCATCAAAAAGTTGTCCTTCGCTGAGCATCTCCGGAACAATATGGTTGATGACGGCAGCTTCTGGTTTGACGTATTTTTCTGCCTTGATGTAGGTGTGAACAGAGGTACTGATGTCTACCAACATATTATGAATTAGCAAATGACCTATGCTTAAAATACGGTCTTTCTTGGGGTCCAATCCGGTTGTTTCTAAATCGAATACCAAAAATTCCAGCTCATTCAATTTAGCGTCTGGCAAAGGATAGGGCTCACCCAATAATTCCGCTATTGGTTCAGGCAAGTTGCCTTCGGCAATAAGGGTCGCCCGCTTTTTTTCAAGCTGATGTATCGGATGAAAACGATCTAATAAATTCATCACAAATATTAAGCTCCACTGAACTTGAGTTTGGCGGCATCTTGCAAATTCGAAATGATACGAAACGCGTCTTTTAAATGCATGCGCTCAAAGCTACCGAAAGACTGAGGTTCAATGTGATTATTTGGTTCATCTCCTTGTTTTAACGCTTCGAATTGGTGAGTGAAACGCAACTGACAAATGAAGCGATAAGCACCAATAATATTCTTCAAGGCATCTTCGCTGAGTACCTTTTTCTTATGGGCAAAACGGAAACGTTCTTCGGTGTTGGTTGATGTACAGCCAACAGAAATTCCGTAAATTCTCGCTAAATCGACCACCAAGGTAATGGCGTATTTTTTAATGTTGAGTGTGTTGCTGTTTTCACCGCCTTTTTCCAATACGAGATTATTGAAAATCCCCAGTGGTGGTGAAACCGCCACCGCGTCATTGATGAGTATGGATAAGAAACTTCGGTTTTGGCTAATGATTTTGTGAAGGTGTTGATGAAGAATGTCGCAAAACGCGCTTTCACCATAAATGCTTCGAGTTTCTAAAAATACACTGGCGTTCAATAGGGCGTTATGGTCTGGCGTGGTGATCCAATCTTTATAGTATTTTTTCCACGTACTTAGTTTCTGAGTCCACTTAGGGTTGGACGCCATAAAGTTACCAGGACAAAGGGTAAAGCCACATTCATCTAAAGACTTGCAGACAAAGTCTGCCATGGTTTTGAAGTATTCCAAATCTTCCTCTGTAGCAGAGTCGTCAATCACTAGAGCATTGTCTTGATCGGATGAAATATGAACTTCATTTCGAGCATGAGAACCAGCAACAATCCAAGCAAATTTACAGGGTGCTGGGCCAAATTTTTCTTCAGCTAATTGAATGATACGACGATTGTATGCATCGTAAATCATTGCCATTACTTGGCCAATAATTTCAGAGCGAACCTTACCTTCCACAAGAGCTTCAAAAATGGCTTGACGCTCGGAGGTTAATGACACCAGTTTTTCGACGGTTTTGGCTCGTTTCATTGTGTCGATCAAAAAGATGGCTTGAACTCGGTTTTTTTGCACCATATCGAAAGTGGTTAAAAGGCCATGTACTTTATGACCACTGACCACAGGAAGACTACGGACGTTGTTTTGCATCATCAAAGTGGCAGCAGTAAGAACCAAGTCATTTGGACCAACCGTAAGCGGAGATTTGGTCATTACATCACTGATGGGCCTATCAATATTGACGCCGTCTGCAATAACGCGTTTAGTCATGTCTCGGTCTGTAATAACACCAACGATTCGGCCTTTGTTTTTGATCACTGCGGTAGAAGTGCGAATAACATTACGCATCTCATGGGCGACTTGCTGGATGGTCATGTCAGAGGTCACTACCGCAGGGAAGCTATTGGTTACTTCAGACACTTTTTTAACAAACAGACCTTTGTCATTATCGGACCACACCACATTGAGGGCGTTTTGAATTCGTATTTGCGCCTGTGAGGCAAAGTGTTCTGCGTATTCAGGGTGATCTGCTAGCAGTTTCTCTAAGGCTTCGTGTGGGATCAGATAAAGTAATGTGGATTCTAAAGCAATCGCGCTGTAGCTTTCTTCACCAGCCGCATGGTCATCCAAAAAGGTAAAGCCGAATAGATCCTGTGGACCAAGCTTGGCACGTAATACGCCATTGGGTTTACGCTGTTCCATCACGCCAGTACGAATGATGTAAAGGAAACGCTTAGGGTCGCCTGGGTGGAAGTCAATTTTTTCTCCACGGCTTAAATAACTGATGTTAACTGAACTGGCGATTTTCTTCTGTAACTCAGGTGGCAACTTATCGAATGGATCAATTTGGTGTATGAATTCAAGAATGTTAGGCAGTAGTGATTGAATCATAAAGGGTACCGAATGACGGCCATTTAAAGGCCTGAATTTTATTTGTATGATTATATATTACACCACTGTAAAGCTTACTTATACCTTGCTTTATCAGTTCTTCTCCTTTCATTTCTTCTTTCCTGTTATTATAGAAAGTTACTTTTAAGGTAATTAAATAAAGACATTTTTTTAAGAAGAGTATGTACGGCTCTTATTCCCTATCTCTCTTAACTTATCTATCTTTCAGACTTAATAAATTTAACTTCAGGGGTTATAAATAGAATGATTTGCGGTTTCGATTATGGAACATCTAACTGTGCGCTTGGTTTGTCTCAAGACACTGATATTCGTCTTGTTCCCTTGGAAGGACAATACACTTTTTTGCCTTCCACTTTATACGCATTAGATCGAGACCTTATTACAGAATTCGTTGGTAAAAACATGTTAGTAGGAGATGATCGCCAAGCGTTTGTGTCGTCTCGGCAGCATGTTCTTACTCGTGCACAACGTGCTCGCCGAGAAGAAGACATTGATGATAATGATCAGACGTTGTTCTTTGGTCGGGCGGCATTTGATGAATATTTTCAATGGCCTGAAGATGGCTACTTTGTAAAATCACCAAAGTCGTTTTTAGGTGCGACAGGGTTGCGATCAGAGCACATTAATTTCTTTGAAGATGTGGTTGCCGCGATGATGCAAAACATCAAACAAAATGCGGAGAAGCACCTTGGCGAAGAAATTACACACACAGTGATTGGTCGTCCGGTGAATTTCCAAGGTATCGACTCGGAAGCCAGTAACCGCCAAGCATTAGAAATTCTCACAGCAGCAGGTAAGCGGGCTGGCTTTAAAGAAATTGAATTTTTGTATGAACCTATTGCTGCTGGTTTGGATTTTGAAACCAAACTTTCTGAAAACAAAACTGTGCTTGTTGTTGATATTGGTGGTGGTACAACCGATTGCGCTATGGTGCGAATGGGACCGGAATACCTAGGTAAAATAGATCGTCGTGCTGACTTTCTAGGGCACACAGGTGAACGGGTTGGAGGAAATGATTTAGATATTCGCATTGCAGGGAAACATCTAATGCCCTTGTTCGGTATGGACACCTTGCTAAAAAATGGTTTGCCGATGCCAACGCAATTGTATTGGAATGCAGTCACAACTAATGATGTTTCTGCTATTTCGACATTCAACAGTATGGAAACAAAGCATCAAATTGAGCAGCTTCGTTTAGATGCCGCGCAACCTAGATTGATTGAGCGTTTCTTGCGAATGCGTGAAGAGAAGCACAATTACCATATTGTTCGCAATGCGGAAGAAGCCAAAATAGCCTTGTCCGATGAAATGGAGCACAAGGTACTTATGGATTATATAGAAATGGGTTTAGCTTGTTCTATTCAACGTGATGCCTTGGCGAAATCCATTGATCCACCCTTAGAGAAAATGTTGCGATTAATGACTGCAGCCATTGAGCAAGCGGGTGAGAGTCCAGATCTAATTTATATGACGGGTGGGTCGGCAAAGTCCCCTGTGATTAGAGATGCGATTCAGCAACGAATTGGTGATGTGCCAGTGTTAGATGGTGATCATTTTGGTAGTGTTGCAGCGGGTTTAACAGTTTGGTCTGAACGTATTTTTAGATAAAAATTAGAGGAATACCTTATTCAATTGGATAGGGCATAACTTAAAGTTCTATTGTTTTACTTTAGCTGGCTTTCTGAGGTTTTCCGTATAGCCAGCCTTGGTGATATTTTATATGAATTGAATCCAATCTTTTTTTATCCGTATCGTTTTCTACTCCTTCTATGATGCAAGGAATTTCCAATGTGTTAAATATTTCCAGAAACGAGTGAAAAAAGGCCTCGTTTTTAAATCGTAAAACACTTTTATCAATCTTAATGAAGTCAAATTCGAATTCAAAAATGTAAGAAAAGTTTGAGAAGCCGGAACCAAAGTCATCTAATGCAAAGCGATATTCAAGGTTTCTCAGTTGTTGCATGGACTTTTTTACTTTTTCGCGATTCTTAAAGAGATCTTCGTCTTCAGTGATTTCAATGATAATTTCCCTTCTCGATCCCATAGCAATTTTAGACAAATAGGTGATCATCTTGTCATTAGTGAGGTGTCGTGCTGATAAGTTTACTTGGAAGTTTTTACAACTAAAATGTTTTTTTTCTTCTTCTAGTTTTTCCAATTGTCTCAAGGTGTGTTCGACATGAAGGTTGTGGTACTTAATCTCTTTTATGATATCGAGGGCGTTATTTTGACCTTCACATCGAGTGAAAACTTCGTATGAAAAAATAGTCTTGTTGTCGGTATTAACAATAGGTTGGTACACGTTGAAAAAAACATCATTTTGTATTTTTCTTTTGAGGCCTGCTTTTTTAAACGTAAATACTAAATATGGAATAATTATAAAATGAAAGAGAGCAAAGGAAAGTGCAAAGGTTGAAATATAAAATAGATTAGATGTTTTAACTTTGGTTTTGTATTGATATGTATAGGTTAGGTTAGAAATAAGTTGAGAAGAAACTTCTTTTTCATCTGCTCTTAACACCGCTTTAGGTATGGAGGAGGATGAAAGTTTTATATTCTGTAGTAGATTCTCAATAGATGACTGCTTGATTAGAGCATTAAATTCATAGTCTGTTGTAGTTTTCTTAATAACAGATATTCTTTCGTGATAGAAGTTTGAAGTATGAGGGCCTGAAAATAAAAAGCCATCATGGGGTAAGGTTTTTTTGACTTTGAAATGATTCTTCCCCCAAGAATTACACACTAAAGTACTGTCATTTTCTCCATTTTTGATGATACCTATTTCAATTACGCCATCAATGTTGAAGATGGATTTTCGCATAAAATTGAGTAAATCAGCAGAGCATTCTCCTTTATAAAGATGAGATGTTTGATTAAGAGTGGAGGCGATGGATTGAAAAAGGTTTTCTAAAAAAAAGATTTGTTTATTATTTTCAAATGAAATGTATTCAGATTCTTGTGCTGATATCCTATTGCTTTCTGCTTCTCCTAATAAGAAAGAAAGAGATAAAGCACAGATGAGACTAATTACAAAAACTCTCATTTTTCTAAGGAACATCATCAAATCCATAAGATAAAGGCTTAATGATTCTATACTAAGAAAAAGGCATTAGGATTTTTGTATTTGTAACGAAATGTATTATCTTTATTCGATTTAATTTCTCTAAAAAGAATTGTTTTCTCTCGTCTAGCTTTACTTGAAATGTCCTATTAATAATTTTGTATAGCCAAAAAAATGGCTAACAGTAAACTGTCAGCCATTACCTTAGAAAAATTTACTATAGTGAGAAGCGATCAACTGATGATTGTAGTTTCGTTAATACCTCAGATAAGACTTGTGTTGTCTCCATCATCTTACCTACACCATTAGCTGTTTCATTAGAAACGGTACGAATGTTAGAAACGTTTTCGTTAACGCTTGTTGCAACTGCTGATTGCTCGGTAATTGAACTGGCTATATTAATAGACATGCTGTTGATTAAGCTGACAGATTGAGTCACTTTTAATAGCCCTTGACTGGCTGATAATGCTTTTTCTGCATTGAGAATTGCTTGATCTTTACCATGTTGAACTTCAACAGAAGCACTTTTAGAGAGTTTTTGAAGTTGTGTGATCATTCCCTCAATTTCGGTTGTTGCGACTTGGGTTCTACTTGCGAGTGTTCTTACTTCATCCGCCACAACTGAAAAACCACGGCCTTGCTCACCGGCTCTTGCCGCTTCGATGGCAGCGTTTAAGGCGAGTAGGTTGGTTTGGTCGGCAATGCTGCGAATAACTTCTAGAACAGAGCCTATGTTTTCAGTTTCTTTTTCTACATCTTGCATAACTGTAGAGGCTTTACCAACAACATCGGCTAAGTTTTGCAAGTCGTTTGCCATGTCATTGACGACTCGTGTACCTGCTTTTGTTTCTTCATCTGCTCTTTGGGTTTCGTTAGTGGTATCTGTCACGTTCTGTGAAACATTTTCTACTGCAATTACCATTTGGCTCATGGCTGTTGCGACTAAATCGGTTTCTATCTGTTGTTGAGTTATACCTTGAGAAGCGATAGATGCTGTGGTGTGGACCTGATCACTAGAATTGGCTAACAGCTCCATACATGTTCTAATTTCTGTTTGCATTGAACGTAATTGCGAAACAGTGTCACGACCATGTCCAAATAAAATGTCTATTTCATTTCTGCTGTTTTCTCGGTTATTTTGAGTATTCGTAAATAGTTGAGTTGAGAGATTTCCGCTACCGAGTTCTTGCAAATCATTTCCTACACGCTTTAATGGAGATAAAATTCGCTGTGCAATAAAAGTGATCAAAAGAACCAAAATAATGGCGCAAACAAGAGAAATAACAATTAGATTATTACGAACAGAGTGAGCAACAAGGGTGAACTCTTCAACAGGGCCGCCAGTTAGAATTGCCCATCCCCATTTGTCAGCATGACTAAATGCGATGACTTTTTCCTTAATCACGCCATCAATTTCTTGCTCTGTTAAAAAGAACCCTTTGTTTTTCTCTTTAATCATGGCTAGGTATTTGTCAGAATCTTTAATGCCGATTTCAGTAAAGAGTTTTCCTTTGTGATCGGAATCAATCATGATTTTGCCGAAGTTATTACCTTCTTTAATATTGATAACAGTAGCTTTTCCAGTTTCACCAAAGGATAGCTGATTGATTTTATCCTCTAAGTTTTTTAAACCTTCTGTGTAGTCAAATCCTACATATAGAATGCCGTTTACTTGCCCCTCGCTATCTTTAAAAGGTACGTATTTGGTCATGTAATTACGACCGAAAAGATCAGCTGGACCTGAGTAGGTTTCACCATTAATTAATTTTTCATAACCAGGATGGTTTTTACCTAATAATGTGCCATATGCACGGTCACCATTGGTTTTTTTAAGAGAGGTACTTATGCGAAGAAAGTCATCACCATAACGGATAAAAACAGTGGCAGTACCACCAGTCATATTTGTAAATTGGTCTGGTTTATCGAAATTTAGGTTGATTACTTCTCCTGAATTCGTTGCTAAAGGACTGTCATATTCTCCAATTTTGACAGTATCAATATCACTAACGTTGATACCATCGGGAAAAAGAGTAAAAAAAATATCGGCTAATCTGTCTGTGCTTTTTTCTAAGTTTTCATTATAAAAGTTAAGTAGGGTTTCTCCTTGAGTTGCACTGATTTGAAGTTCATGTTCTATGCTTTCCATAAATCCATTATAGGATTTATTTGATGCTAGCCAGCTAAGAGTTCCAAAACAAATGATAGAAACAGTAAAAACAGTGATAGCGAGTTGATGAGCAACGGGGATAAATCTTATTCCTTTTATCATATAATAATACCTTTTACTTCTTGGTCCGATGAGTCAAATATCAAGTAAGATTATAATGCTTGAATAAAACAACCCTATTTGTTCAAGTCATTGTTAATTTGGAGTTTACTTGAAAAATATGTGTTGAGCCCTCCTTTAATTTTAAATAAAACAAAAAGGACGTGTTAACGGCCTTTTTGTTTTTAGTTTAATTAGTTTCTATTGTACCGTTTGGTTTGGGTGCGTGTTTTCAACATGGTGTTTTTGGTTTACAGGACGCACCATTAAGTTTGCAAAAAAACCAACTACAAGCAAGCTAGCCATTACATACATAGTGGAGTTATATAAACCTGATGTGGGGTCAACAGTTCCGCTTGGGGAAATTTCCATTAATGCTGAAACTGTAACCGTTTTGGCTGTAATCAATTCATTGAGCTGAGAAATAGATGCATTGAATTTCGCTTCAAATCGTAATGGATCTATTTTACTCGCCAAATCATGTATAGCTCTTTCAACAGATAAATTACGCAAGTAGGTAATAACAAACGGTCCTAATACACCTGCAGTTGCCCATGCTGTTAATAAACGCCCATGTATTCCACCAACATGTAAGGTGCCAAAAATATCTGCAAGATACGCAGGTATTGTCGAAAATCCACCACCGTACATAGTAAAAATAATCATGGTTGCGGCGTAAAACATAATTAACCAAGTAACGGATTGATCGGCACTTACTGCAGACGCAACAAAAGGTATAGAAAGGTATAAAACGGTTCCTATAATAAAGAAGCAATGGTATGTATTTTTACGACCAATGAAGTCCGATGCAGAAGCCCAGAAGAATCGACCACACATATTAAATACTGAAATCATAAGTACGTAAGTTCCAGCGAAAGAGGCCGTTGCAATGGTTGGTAAAGTTGAGCCAAAGATCTCTGTCATCATAGTTTTAGCGATGCCGATAACACCTATGCCAGCTGTGACGTTGAGGCATAAAACCAGCCAAAGTAACCAAAACTGAGGTGTTTTAAGAGACTGATCAATATGTACATTGTTAGTACTGATCATGGTATTTTTCTTGTCTTTTTCTGATGGTGTCCAACCTTCTGGCTTCCAATCTTTTGCTGGAACACGATATAAGAAAGAGGCAACCAACATGATGAGGAAATACACGATCCCTAAGGTTAGGAAAACACTAGATGCACCTGTGTCACCCGATCCGACGACATAAACACCGGCTTCACCTGGTGATGGTAGTTTTGATGCTTCTGTTAATGTAGCAACAACAACTTCTACTTTTTCATTAGCAACTTCAGCAAAGCGTCGACCACCTTCAGTGATCATCTGAACGGCAGATTCTGGACCAAGATAAGTTGGAGCCACAGCAAACTTTTCCAGTAAGAAAGTTTTTAAGGGGGCACCTATAATGGCACCGCCACCGAACCCCATAATTGCCATCCCTGTTGCCATGCCACGTTTGTCAGGGAACCAACGTAATAAGGTTGAAACAGGGGATACATAACCTAATCCCAAACCACAACCACCAAAAACGCCATAGCCTAGATACACTAGCCAGAGTTGATGAGTTGAAATACCTATGCTGCCAAGGATAAAACCACCACCCCATAAGAAAGCAGCGGTAACACCGACACAACGAGGGCCTACCTCTTCTAGCCATTTACCCGCTACAGCGGCAGATAGGCCAAGGAATACAATGGCAACAGAAAATATCCATACAACACTGCTTAAGCTCCAGTCATTGGCGGCACTTGTTACAACACCAAATTCTTTTGTGAGTGCAGGGTTGAAGATACTCCATGCATAGACAGAACCAATACATAAATGAATGGCAATAGAGGCGGGTGGCACTAGCCAGCGGTTAAAACTAGGCGAGGCAATTATTTTATCTTTCATTAAAAAAGATAAAAGAAAACGAAGATAATTCATAGGGGATGTCCTTATGGGTAATTGTTTTATTTTTATTTTTACAAAAGATTACATTTGGCCATTACATCATTATCCTAGATGTTTATAAATAGCCATAAAAATATTATCTGTTTTTTTTATTTTTTCAATGCAGTGTTTTTATTTAAAAAAACATTTTCATTTGGAAAAAACTTTTTAGATTAAAGTAACTATAAGCTGTATTTATAATAAGTAAGTTGCTAAAAAGGCATATAAAACGTACTCTTCCGGTTATTGGCTTCTGTACATTTATAGGTGGCCAATTCTTGTAAAGGTGTCAGTATTTACTGGTGAAACGGGAAATAGGAATGTTCTTCAAACAAAGCCTATACTGCCCCCGCAACGGTATGTAAGTGATGCGTTTTTTGGCTTGATTTCACTGTTTTTAATGGGAAGGGATGAAGTGATCAAAAATGCATGCTTAACACTTATGAGTCCGGAGACCGGCCTTTATTAATTAGGAATTTTTACTTTACTAAGAATAAGTGAAGATCCGCTAATTTGAATCATACGGGTGAGTATGAATCCTATTTTGGAGAATATAGTAATGCATATTGAACCAGGCGTTGTAGATGGCGCAAAAATTATTTTAAGTTACGCAACGGCAATTGCTGCTCTTGGATTTTCTGCGAGAGCATCGGTCAACATGATCAAAAAAGATGGTCTTATGTCTTTAATTGGTCGTAGTTTACTGACTACTTTATTGGTGTTTATTTTCTTTGAAGTGATGCCACATCATGCCGTTGGTGTATCAGAGGTTCATTTTATTCTTGGCTCAACATTATTTTTGATGTTTGGTCCAGCGGCCGCTGCAATTGGATTGAGTTTCGGGTTATTAGCGCAGGGTGTATTCTTTGCTCCTTTTGATCTACCTCAATATGGTATGAACTTAACAACCTTGTTGTTGCCTTTGTTTGCTATGGCAGCTATCGCTCGTCGTACCATTGCAGAAAATACCGCCTACGTGGACATCACTTATAAGCAGGCATTGCAATTGTCACTAACTTTTCAGAGCGGAATCATTGCTTGGGTGGCTTTCTGGGCATTTTATGGGCAAGGTTTTGGCGTGGAAAATATGAGTTCTGTTGCTAGCTTTGGTTTGGCTTATTTGAGTGTCGTATTGATTGAGCCTGTTTTGGATCTTGCAGTCCTTGCAGGAGCAAAAAATTTGAATCGTTTTAGGCATTCTTCATTGCTTGAAACGCGCTTGTTTAGCTAACTTAAAAATAGCATTTAAAACGGCCAAGCGATTCGATTGTTTGGTCGTTTTTTTATATTTGCTATCTGAATTAAGGCGACCTTTACTGATTCCTTCCATGTTCACTCACGAATTCTAAAAAAGCTTGGTTTGCTTTAGAAAGGTAACTGTCTTTGCGCCAGGCGATGCCAAGATCCAGCCATATTGGTGGATCAAATGAGCGGGTGATGAGTTCATCGTCATCGTCGATTACCATATTGAGTAGAGTTGAGACACCGAAGCCTTGTTGAGTAATGGATTTGATCAAGGGGATAAGGTTGGTTTCAAAACCAATTTTAGGTGTCATTTTGCATTGCTTTGCTAATTTATCAACAATCCGGCGGTGAAAGTAACCCTCTTTAAACATAACTAGCTCTTCTTCGAAAAATGCCTCAGGCGTGACCTTATTTAACTGACTAAATGGGTGATCAGTTGCCACGGTGACGCGCATCTCTTCTCGAATCAAAGCTTGTGTTTGCAAGCTATCTGGTAATGTTTCAGCGACAATGACACTTAGATCCAATTCACCACTTTCAAGCATCTTTTGCAGTTGCCATGTCCCACCTTCAATCACTTTTAAGGTGATTGTTGGGTAACAATGCCGAAAGGCCATAAGTATGGGAGGAAAGTAGTAAGAGCCAAGCATGCTTGGAATTCCGACACGCACTTCACCTTGGCTTAAGCCTTTTAGCTCGCTCATTTCTAGAAGCGCTTCGTCCATGGATTGGATTATTTTTTCTGCATGAAGGAGTAGTTTTTTACCTTCATCTGTCAGACCTATGTTTCTGTCTGCACGGTGGATTAGTGTTAGGCCTAGATCTGTTTCCAATTTTTTTATTGCCATACTAACAGCAGGTTGTGCCACGTTAAGTTGTTGCGCAGCTTTAGTGAAGCTTTCAGTTTTTGCGATGGCAATGAGATAACGTAGTGGCTTAATGTCCATCATTAATCCTTATGGATTGAATAAAATAGATATATTTTATTGATAAATTGGCTGGGCGTATAGTAGGCGAATAATATCAGTCTGTTTTGAATTTTATCCCTGTGGAGTTTGTCGTGATTGAAGCTGGTAGTTTAGTATTCTGGCGAGGCACTTTAGCCCTAGTAATTGGTTCTTTTATGGTGTTTGCTAATGTTTATGTAACTCAGCCATTATTACCAATGATAGCAAATGAGTTTTCGATTAGCCCGCTTCAGGCCAGCGCCAGTTTTACGATCACCACATTAACCTTAGGTATTTCTCTACTTTTTTATGGGCCAATCTCCGATGCTATTGGTCGCAAAGGTATTATGGTGATGACCATGGTTGGAATTACCATTACTACCTTTTGTCTTTCCTTAGTGCAAAGTTATGAATCCTTATTAGCATTACGCGGATTACAAGGCTTTTTCTTAGCAGGATTACCTGCCATTGCTGTCGCTTACTTGGGTGACGAATATACACCTGAAGCCTTAATGGTAGCAGTTGGTTTATACATTAGTGGTAACAGTTTAGGTGGTATTGGTGGCCGTTTGATTGGCGGTTTTGTTGGTGAATGGTTAGGGCGCTCAACAACCTTTGCTGTGATGAGTGGCATCAGCTTAATTTGTCTTTTGGTGTTTTTCTTTTTATTGCCTGCTTCCCGTCATTTTGAGCCTAAACCGTTACGAGTTGGCCATATTTTGAAAAACATGAAAGACCACTTACATAATCGTCGTTTGCTGACTAGTTATCTAATTGGTGGCTTCAGTTTTTTTATTTTCATTAATCAATACAGTTACATTACCTTCGTATTAGAAGCCGCGCCTTATAATCTTTCTGCCAAGTACGTAGGTTTACTCTTTCTGACTTATTTGTCCGGTACGCTTGGCTCGGCTATTTCGGGTAAATTAGCTAAGCGTTGGGATCAGCCTAATATTATGGTGTTGGGAACCTGTATTTTAATGTTTGGCTCATTAGTAACCCTTGGCGGCTCATTATTTACCATCATCACAGGTTTATTGATCAACAGTTTTGGTTTCTTTCTAGGACATTCTACAGCCAGCAGTTTTGTTAGCCGAAATGCGAAATATGCTAAAGCCAGCGCTTCCTCTTTGTATTTAATGTTTTACTATCTTGGTGCCAGCTTGGGCGGATTTTACCTTGACCCATTCTGGCAAGTGGGTGGGTGGATTGGAGTAATTATTGGATCTTGGGTGGTTTTGTTTTTAGTCGCTTTAGCTGGTGTCAGTTTGATTAAAGATAAGAAAAGAGTGTTACAAGTGAAAGGGGGAGTTGACAGTTTTAGTAAGTTTCATTTAACGAGTAGAGTAGTTACGGAGAAATATTCTTTGCTGCTTTTTTGATGGATCTTGTTATTTATGGTTTATGATTCCATTTTTGGCTTAATGTTACTCAATCTAGTTCCAGAATGTCAGTTTCTGAGGCTTTTATGTTGAGTCATATTTTTGTCTTACTTAGGTGGTATAAACTGTTTTATATCAAAGGCAGAGTATGACACTGTATGAGTTATTTATTCATTTCTCGAAAAAATGTACATTCCCGTTATTACAAAACCATCATTAAGCGTTTAAATCTAGATGCTCAATTATATATAATGGGGCTGCCAAAAATGTCTGCTTTACTTTATTTTAAACAAGCCTTTCAAATAGATTTCAAAGACATTCGAGAAGAACAATTAAAGCGTAAAAAAGCCTATAATCCTATTTGGTGTAATCCTGTTTTGAGTTTCCTCTACAGTCGTATTCTTATGTGTATTGAGCGACTAAGATATATGAAGATGATTGCTATATTAACTGAAACAAAGCCAAGCTATGTCGTTCTTTGGAATGGTCGTAAGTTACCAAATATGACAATCGTCATGGCTGCGAAGCGGTTAGGTATTAAGCTGTTTTATTTTGAAAATGGTTTGTTGCCAAATACCGTATCATTAGACCCAAAAGGCGTTAATTTCGCATCTTCTTTGAGTTGTGATCCAAATTTTTATTTGAAATTTGATCCAAACAACAATTACTCATTTTTTCCTCCAGAAGTCGTGCCTCGTAGCAACATTAGAAAACGCCAGAGTTTTGATAAAACTGAATTACCAAAGCGTTTTATTTTTGTGCCATTTCAAGTGCCTCATGATACGCAAATCGTCTGTTACTCGACTTGGATTAATTCGATGGAAATGCTGTATGACGAAGTTATAAGGGCAGTTAAAGCATTAAATGATCCTTCATTAAAAGTCGTCTTCAAAGAACACCCTTCTTGGCATAAACATTACACATCATTATATCAAAAAGACGAAATAGGGGTGTTTGCCAATGGTAATTCAACCAAGGAGCTCATTAAAAAAGCGGAGGTTGTATTAACCATCAATTCAACTGTTGGATTGGAGTCTTTATTACTTAATAAACGAGTGATTACATTAGGAGATACCTGTTACAACATTGAAGGCCTTGTTCTACATGCAAATGACAACCAAGAGTTAATGAAATGCTTAAAAAATATTTACCAAGGTTGGAAAATGAATAGCCTGTTACGAGATAAATTCTTCTCTTATTTAGAAAATATTTATTGTGTGCCACGTGTAAATAAAGACGATGAAGAGCATATTCTTGCAGTACAGATGCGATTAACAGGCGAAGATGCTTTTTCAGATTTTGAAAGAAGTAAGCTGCATTAGAATCACTTTTATTTACTACCTTTCTAATCTGCAGCCTTCCTCATTGTTTTCCTGCTTTTCATTGGTATCGGATCGTATTTATAAGTACTGTATCTGGTAATGCAAAATTATCTACTTGGGAAAAAAGATGAAAAAGCTAAAAGAACAAACCCTTGCTAAAGTAGCGGAAGGTCGCGCAGCAAAACCGGAGTTTATGAAAGGTGTAGATGATGTTATTGCACAAGCTAAAAGTTTTGAGCAAGGTGCTGATGCCTTAGGGTTAGGTGAACCAGCGCCAAACTTTGATCTCCCCAACCAAAACGGACAAGCAACGTCGTTGTTCTCTTTGTTAGGAAAAGGTCCAGTGGTTGTTACCTTTTATCGTGGTAGTTGGTGTCCATACTGCAATTTACAGCTTAGAGCTTTACAGTCGCGTTTAGGGGATATCCATGATTTGGGTGCTGAACTTATTGCCATCAGTCCGCAAGTCCCAGATGACTCATTAAGCAAAGATGAAATCAGTCAAATAGGCTTTCAAGTACTGTCAGATCAAAGTGCAAAAGTCGCTGTAGAATACGGCGTAGCATGGGAAGTGCCTGAATTTCTACTGGAACACATGCGAGTTGATCGCGGCCTTGACCTTGAAACAGTTAATAACGGCAATAGTAATGTGCTACCCATTCCTGCGACATTTGTTATTAATCGTGATGGAAAAGTGGTGTGGCGTTTTGTTGATGTGGATTATCGTATTCGTTCAGAGCCTGAGGATATTATTGAAGCCTTGCATAAATTACTTTAAAGCTAACAAGCAAAATGAACATTAAAGAAAACAGGCTCTCTCTAATGTTCAATTTTAGTGTTCAGCCTTCCAAGCTAACCATGGTAAACCAAGGCGAAGAGCATCAATTAATTGCTCTCGTGAATGTGTGTGATAGCCATAAACACGTATACCAAATATGTGTAGCATGACACTAGCAGCCTTTGCCCTTGCTTCACTTTCGGTATTATTTTTTCGAAAATTTTCGAAATAGAGGGACTCCACTTTACGTAAACTCTGTGAAACGTGGTTTTTTAGTTCGGCTTGTTGGTCACTCAGTTCGAGTTGGCTTTTGACCAGAAAACAGCTGCAATATTCTGCCTTGCAAGATTCTTCGATAAAACTCATGAAAATATCTGGGAGTGCTTCTTCTACCGAATTATATTGGGTAAGGGTAGCTTCTAAGTTATATAGGGATTGCTGAGCATAATAATCAAGTGACTCTTTGAATAAGCCTTCTTTGTTACCAAATGCCAAATAAATACTACCAGGCTTTAACCCTGTTTGTTCTACAAGAGTATGCATAGAGGTGGCCGTATAACCCAAGCGCCAAAAAGCATTGGTCGCCCTTTCTAATACCTTCTCTCTGTCAAACTGTATTCTAGTCATAGGATGTTTTTTACTCTGTGTTGTATGCAATCTTTTTGCACTTTCGCTAAGTATAGCGACTAAATTAAGGTAACTGCAAATTGTTGAGCGATTGTTCAAAAAAATTCTTGAATGATCACTCAACAACTGTTTGAATAAATTATCACGTTAATTTTATTTATTCATGAGGTTCCCTATGTCATTACAAGATCAAATTGCAGAATACAAAGCCGCATTTGTTCAAAAAGCGCCAGTTGATGTTCAAGAACTGATGAAGCTAGTTACTAAAAACCTAGCTGAAACAGGTATTGTTGATAAAGCTCCAAAAGTATCAGAAAAATTGCCAACATTTTCTTTGCCTAATCAAAACGGAAAAACAGTGAATCTAGATGATTTATTGGTGAAAGGCCCTGTTGTGATGACGTTTTATCGTGGCGGCTGGTGTCCTTACTGCAACTTAGAATTAAAAGCTTACCAGGATCAATTGGCTAATATTAAAGCTGCCAATGGAACTCTTGTTGCGATTACGCCTGAATTACCAGATGTTTCTCTTTCTACTGCAGAGAAAAATGCATTGGAATTTGAAGTCTTGTCTGATGTGAATTCTGATTATGCAAGAAGCCTTGGCTTAGTCTTTTCATTAGCGGAAGAGCTTCGTCCTATTTACTTATCTTTCGGTATTGAAATAGAAAAACACAACGGTGAAGGTCAATTCGATTTACCTTTGGCTGCCACTTTTGTTATTGCACAAGACGGTACGGTTGCCAGCGCTTTTGTTGATGCAGATTACACTGCTCGTCAAGAGCCTGCAGAAGCGGTTGCTGCACTTAAAGCTCTGTAATAGATAGCAAATAGTAGATAGTGTATTTAGCGTTTTACTAAAAAAGCTAAAGTAACTAAAAAAGCCAGTATGGACTTGTTTCTTACTGGCTTTTTGTTTTTTAAATTTTTTGAAACAAGACAAAAGCTGTCATAAATCCGCTATTAAAATTAACATGGTGTTTATTAAACCGCAGAACCTGTTAAACCGAGTGAAATATGAACACAAAAATTTATAAAGAAGTCCTTTTCTTAGCCAAAGAGCTAATGAGTTGTGCACATAAAAAAGACCAAGAAAATTTCGATGCTTATTATGAAGAATTGAAGCAAATTTGTGATGACAATGACGGCACAGATAAAGATCATCCGGTGCAGTGGGAAACACTGGCAGATTTCACGGATGATATAGAGCTCGCTATTTCGATATACGACACAGCCTTCAAAAAAGCTGAAGTGATTAACAATAAAGACTACCTTTCATCTATCAGTTTTTCAGCCGCATTATTAAAAATAGAGTTTGGTGATAAAGCGGGCGCCATTGAGTCTTTAGAAAAAGCCAAAATCCACAGTAATAAAATCATCGATAAAGAGTTAAAAGCTGAGATTCATGATTTATTAAAAGAACTGCAAGAATCATAAAGCTCAATAAAAAATAGTTAACGAGAAGACTAGGGTGTTATGTGAGAATGCTTTTTATGAATTTTCAACATTCTAGTATTGTTATCATATTGCTACTAACATCTATCTGCTTCCTTCGGTACACACCTTGATTAGTGTTAAAAGTGAGAGGTTTAAGTTACTGCCCTAAATAGATAATTTCTATATTTATTAACGTTTTCGTTCAAAAAATAATGCGCAAAAATTGAATAACACAAAGTTATGTTATTTACTGGTGTTAACAATATTCCAGTGGTGAACTGCTTTGGCATCATAGGCGTTGAATTTATAAAATAGAGCACTCCTAGCCCTCAAAATACTGCTTTATAAAGGGATTAACATGCATATAAGGTTTGTTTCAAATAATGACTTCAAAGTAAATGAGGTAAAGAAAATATTAGCAGAAGCAGGCGTGAAGGTGATCGAAACAAAGTATTCAATCAATGGGATACAGACTGAAAATGTTAATGAGTTAGTAAAAGATAAATTATTGAAAGCCTTTAAAAAAGTAGGACGCCCAGTTTTTGTGGAACACACTGGGCTTTATATTGATAGTTTGAATGGTTTTCCAGGCGGTTTGACCCAAATGTTTTGGGATAAATTAGAAGCCGATAAATTCTCGTCTCTATTGGGGCAAGGTGACAACCCTAGTTTAGTGGCTAAAACAACCATAGGTTACTGTGACTCTAAAAAAATGTATTTTTTTGAAGGCGAAATAAAAGGGCGTATTTCTCCTGAACCTAGAGGCGATAGAGGCTTTCAATGGGATTGTGTATTTATACCCGAAGGCGAAACAGAAACCTTCGCTGAAATGGGTGATAGGAAAAATGACATTTCAATGCGAAAAATTGCTTTTGATAAATTTAAAGCGTTTTTGGAAAAGGAATAAAGGTTAATGGAAAGGGCATCAATGGAACAATTATTAACTTCCTTTAGAGAAGGCAATGTCATTCTATTTGTTGGTGCCGGTGTATCTATGAACCTTGGGTTGCCATCATGGGATTCGTTGATTGATAAAATAGCGGAAGATTTGGATTATGATCCTGAAATTTACAAGACATTTGGCGATCATTTGGCTTTAGCGGAATATTATCGATTAACAAAAGGCAGTATCGGAGAGCTTGGTAGCTGGATGGATGAAAATTGGCATACTTCTGATATTGATGTATCAACTTCGAAAGTCCATGAAGAAATCGCTAAAGCAGAATTTCCAATCATATACACAACGAACTACGATAGATGGTTAGAGCATGCATTTGATTATTACAATATGCCTTATACTAAGATTTCATCCGTTTCGGATTTGAAAAATGTGAAAGATAATAGTACTCAGATTGTAAAGTTTCACGGTGATTTTGATGATAACAAATCCATTGTTTTAGATGAGACAAGTTATTTTGAGCGTTTAGGGTTTGAAACCCCTTTAGATATAAAATTGAGATCGGATATTCTCGGCAAATCTGTCTTATTTATTGGTTATAGTTTGGCCGATGTAAATATACGTTTTCTTTTCTACAAATTATCAATGCTTTGGAAAGCGCATCATCTTGGCGAAGCCCAACCCAAATCCTATGTGTTTTCACCCAAGCCAAATCCAGTACAAAAGAAAATTCTAGAGCAGTGGGGGATTGAAATGATTTCATCTGAGATTGAACATCCAGGTAAAGCATTAGAAGATTTTCTAAGCAAATTTATTGGCGATAGTATTAAGCAATAAAGCACGAATTAAAGGCTCTAATAACTTAATCCAAAAACTCCATGCTTTAGAGTGTGTCATTACTTATCTGCTCGTTTTATACCGCAAACCATTCTGCTAATCTTCTGGAAACCACTCTCGCTGCGGAAGAGGGCGTTTCTGATTCACGGATCAATGCAGACCAATTAAGGTCAAGTTTCGATTTTCCTAAACTTACGGCCGATACGGTTTTATTTTTAATCGCTGATTGAACTGCCCACCGAGATAATATACTGACACCAAAATTTGATGAGATTAGCTCGATTACCGCATCCGTGACTTCCACAACGGTAACTAAGTGAGGCACAACTCCAGAAGGGCGGATGAAGCGTTCGTATTCGAAGCCCGGTTGCGCAGATCTACTGTAGGTTAGATAGTCTTCACTTTCTAGGTCGACGGCATCAATAAAAAGTCTGTTTGCTAATTTGTGCTTAGGGTGAGTGATTAAAACAAGTTCGTCCTGAAAAACAGGAATAGAATCGATGCCAAGAGTCGCCATATGCCCAGGCGCTAAGATGACATCAACATCGCCGTGCTGAAGGTTTTTAAGTGGATTTTGTGTAGCGGACGCGACCAATTCTAATTGAATGTGAGGTTCTTTTTTTGACATGACTTTTAAAAAAGACGGTAACCAGTGGTAGCAGCTATAAGCCGCGATACCAAAGCGAACGACTGTCGTTTTGTTGTTTGTCATTTGCTGAAAATCAAATTCAGCCCTCTGTAGTGCAGGAATAATCTGATTAGCAGTTTGTGTCATGGCACGTCCTGACGGTGTTTGTCTAAGTCGACGGCCTTCACGCTCAAACAACAATCCTCCTAAGCGTCTTTCTGCTTCGGCAAGCCGATGGCTTAATGCTGACTGTGTTATGCCTAGCACATCCGCTGCCTGCCTTAGGGTGCCAGTTCTGTCTATCGCATTGAGCATTTCCCAGTGCTTGATGTCTAGTCTCATAAACTCGCCTTACTTCTTGGGATTTAGATTTCATCGATGATGTTTTATATATGCACAGTATTAATCAATAGAGTTTATTATTCATTATTTTTTTAATCAGTAGTGCGTTATCGTTTTGTCTCAACAGGATGGAATGAAATCGAGATGAAACAAGAATCTACAATGGACGGGCAGTATTTGGTTTTAATGGCAGCTTGCTTTTATGGTCTAAATCCGTACTTTGCTCAGCAGTTATTCAAGGACGGCTTAGGTGCTGAAATGGTCAGTTTGTACCGTTTTATTTTGCCAGCGATGTTTTTCGTTTTCTGCTTACGTGTGCCGCGAGAAAATAGAGCGGAAGCGTCTAGAAGTTTAGTTCTAGGCTTAGCGAGCGGCGTTTCTATCTTTGGGTACTTTCATGCTTTGGACACGATTCCTGCCGCCACCGCGATTCTTATTTATTACAGTTATCCCTTTTTTAGTGTGTTGATTGGCTGGTTGATTTTTAAGCGAGCACCGTCTCAAAATACCTTGGTATCGGCGGCACTGGTGCTTATTGCCGTGTCATTAACAATACGACCTGAATCCTTACCTGAGGGTGCTTTATTGGCTGTCGCTGCTTGCTTTCTAGCACCTTTAGCCGTTGCGACTCAGGTTCAATACTTATCTAATCCCAGACAAAAAATCCCCACACGTAGTCGAATGGCATGGATTACCATTGGTCATGTTCTGGTGTTATTGCCGATTGCACTCTGGGTTGGTCCCGTACAAATATTGCCAGTTTCTTCTGTCGGTATGCTTTCTGTATTAGGCATTGCTTTGTTAGCGGCTGTGATTCCTCAATTGCTGTTTATGTTAGGAGCGCCAAAGTCATGTGCGGATAGAAACGCATTAACGGGATCGTTGGAATTAGTGGTTGCATTAATAACTGGCGCGGTTTTATTAGGGTCTAATTTAGATCGACTAGAACTGACCGCTATGGTGTTGATTGTGTTGGCGTTGTTTATTAAACAAGTGAAAAGCAAACCGATTGTAGAGGCGGCTCTACAACGTCGACATCAGTAATTCCAATCATAGATGGTTGTTACAGTGAAAAATTATTTTTAGAATAAAAGATTGCGATCACAACAAAAGTGTCTTGGTTGTTGAGTTATTGGGTCTACAAACGACAGTTCTTTTGCGAGTAGTTGTAACGGTGATTGATAGTTATCTGCCGACTCTGGTTGCAGCTCACTTCCTAGTGGCAAATAGTATTTATCATTTAATATAGGCCAGCCTAGAGTCTGCATGTGGAGCCGAAGTTGGTGGGTTTTTCCGGTTACTGGCCGTAGTTCAAATAACGCCTTCTGATCTGTTTGTTGTACACACCTAATCACTGAATGACTGTTGGCTATGCCTTCTGTCACCTTCATAAGAAAACTCGGTTCAGACTTCTCAATACGATTCTTTATCTCCCATTCTTTACCTACTACATTGCCCATGGCGTGGTTGTTGGAACAGGCAATCGCTTGGTAGGTTTTGTGTATTTGTCGAGTTTTAAAAAACTGATGATAATCATGGCGTGTGTCTAGATTGGTAGAAAATATGACCAATCCCGCAGTTACTCTATCTAGTCGGTGTAAGGCTTGTAAGTGCTTGATACCAGTTCGGCGACGTAAACGGTCTTGAAGACATTCGTTCACATACACTCCGCCGGGTGTCACTGGGAGAAAATGGGGTTTATACGCCACTAGAATATGTTCATCCTGAAACAGTATGGTTTCTTCAAAAGGGATAACAGGTTCATTTTGAACTTCTCTGTAATAATAGACACGTTGCTGAGGTCGAAGGAGGGATTGCGCGTTTATTAATGAGCCGTCATGCCAATGTACTTTTCTATCTGTCATGCGTTGTTGCCAGATTTTAGCATCAATATAAGGGAATTTAAGAATTAGGTATTCCAGCACTGTGGCGACGCCGGGGTCAGTCTGAGGTAAACTTAGCTTTGATGGATTTTCTGACATTGCCATGTAGCGATATAAACCTTCGACTATAATGTGCTATTTATGCTGACTATAACATGAGCTTGATTATGTGAGCTTGTGGTAAGTGTTTTATGAAGAGAAAAATATGCAACGTCCTACGAAAGAGCAGGTAAGTGAGTTACCCATGTATGTGGGCCTTGATCTGTTAGATATTAAGATTATTGAAAATGAACAGGATGCGGCAGAAGCATTACAAGCGTTAGAAAACGAAACCTGTGTAGGGTTTGATACTGAGAGTAAGCCGATTTTCCGTAAAGGCCAAGTAAGCCCAGGACCATCGTTAATTCAAATTGCTACAGAATCAAAAGGTTTTTTATTTCCGACTCGTTTCCCTGCTGCGGTCACTGCAGCAGCTAAAGTTTTAGTTAATCCTGCAATTCAAAAAGTCGGCTTCGGCATTAAAGACGATAATAAAGAGCTACGTAACAAACTTAATATCGATATTGTGAATACACAAGATTTGTCTTTTACCCTAAAGCGCCTTATCGATGATAAAAATACCATAGGAGCACGCTCTGCGGTGGCTATGGTGCTAAAGGCTCGTTTAGGTAAGGGAGCGCAAAAGTCCAATTGGGGGGCTTACCCACTTAAAAGTAGCCAGATTCTTTATGCCGCTAATGATGCCCATGCTGCCATTTGTGTTCAAAAAGCATTATCGACACTGGTTTAAATACAGGTAAGGAAACACCTTGGCCCAATCTAACATTACTTTTTTCGAACGTTTTGAAGCTGATATCCTTTCAGGAAAGAAAACCATCACAATCAGGGATGAAACGGAAAAAGATTATGCACTCAATAGTGTTGTACAAGTGTCTACTTATGAAGAAGGGCGTTGGTTTTGCCAACTAAGAATACAATCAATTGCCCCTATAAAAGTCAGTGAATTATCAGATTTTCATGCTAAACAAGAGAACATGGCGCTTCCTGAGTTGAAAGATATTATCCAAGAAATTTATCCAAATATCGAAAAGTTGTATGTGATTTCATACGAGCTTATTGGTTAGTTATTTTTTTGATTTCATTAGGCTATTTATTAAATTTATCTCTTCAAATTTTTACTTTTTATTTCAATATCTTGGGCATGAAATCTGCATGTAGACTTTATTAAAGAAGATGTTTATTCTGAATTTAATCGAAAATTATTTTATAGGAAAATACTATGAAAAAGCATGGTTTACGCCATACGGTTTTGCTCTCCAGTATCTTAGTCTCATTGGCCGCCACAAACGCATCAGCAGAAACCTTCCGCTGGGCTTCCAATACTGATCCACAAACTATGGACCCACATGCTGTAAACTCTGCACCAGTATTGTCCTTTTTGAACAATGTCTATGAAGGTTTGGTACGACGTGGCGAAGGGATGGCTATCGAACCATCATTAGCAACGTCTTGGGAACCACTTGTTGGTAAAATTGGCTGGCGCTTTCATTTACGTAAAAACGTTACCTTCCAAGATGGTGCTGCTTTTACTGCGGAAGACGTATTATTTTCTTACCAACGGGCTTCTAGTGAAGCGGCTGATGTTCGTTCATGGTTCGCGCCAGTTGCTGACGTCACGATTGTTGACGAATACACGATTGATTTTGTGACAAAGGCACCTAATCCTCTTTTCCCTGATTCTATCGCTAACTTCATGATTTTGGACAAAGACTGGGCTGAAAAAAACAATGCTGCTTTGCCAGCAAGTGATGCTGAAAATTTTGCGACTATGAATGTAAACGGTACCGGACCTTTTGTTTTATCAAGCCGTGACCCAGGCGTTAAAACTGTTTTAAAACCGTATTCTGGTTGGTGGGACACGGCGACACACAATGTGACGGAAGCTGCCTTTACACCAATTGGTAACCCTGCAACAGGGATTGCCGCTTTGCTTTCAGGCGAAATCGACTTTATCCAGCCAATTCCATTGCAAGATGCTAAACAAGTTGAAAGTCGTAAAGGCTTTAAAATCTTAGAAGGTGAAGAAACCCGTGTCATTATGTTTGGTTTCGGCCATGAACACGAAAAACTGCTTTATTCTTCTGATGTGAAAGATGCGAATCCATTTAAAGATCCTCGTGTTCGTTTAGCGGCATCTCACGCGATTAACATGGCGTCGATTGATCGAGTCTTGTTCCGTGGCAAAATTGAAGCGGCATCTCAATTAGTACCAGCTGGTATCTCAGGCTATTCTGAGAAAAACGCCGCTCGCCATGAATACGATCCAAAACGTGCGAAAGAGTTACTAGCAGAAGCAGGCTACCCGAATGGCTTTAGCTTTGGCTTGAAATGTACTAATGATCGTTATATCAACGATGAAGCTTTGTGTCGTGCCGCTGCGTCTATGCTGAGTGCCGTTGGTCTAAAAGCGAAATTAAGTACTGGTCCAGTTCGTGATTACTGGACTCAGTTACGTGCGGATGACTTCGATATGTACTTGTTAGGTTGGTCTCCAGGTACCTTTGATATGGAACATCCAATTCGTTTCTTGTTGCATAGTCAAGATGATGTGAAAAAATTGGGTTCTTGGAACTTCGGTAATTACTCAAATACACGTGTTGATGAGTTACTTCCATTGATTCAGCAAGAAATTAATCCTACCAATCGTCAGAACCTAATCGATGAAGTGGTGTCTATTACGCAGAAAGAAGCGGCGTATATTCCGCTTTATACTCAACCATTAATTTGGGCAACAAAAGAAAATGTTGATATGACGCAACGTGCGGATAACTTCTTCTTATTGCGTTGGGTTACTGTGAATTAATTGTAGAGCCTTTTATAAGGTTAGGGTACGAGCTAATACTTTGTTGAAGATAGGATTTTTTTCTTCTTTAGCAAGGTATTGGCTTTACTTTTTTAGACGGCATTGGTTTTTTTGCTATTGGCTTCGTTTGCTATGTCATCTAAAACACCTTCTAACATAAAAAATTAACTGTTTAAAAGTTGAACATTGATGTTTTATTTTATTTCTAAGCGCCTCATCCAATCTGTGTTTGTGATGCTAGCAGTGGCTTTTTTAGCCTTCTCTTTGTTCCGCTTTGTTGGGGACCCGATTACGCAAATGACGGGCGTGGAAACCTCCGTTGTCGATCAGGAAAGACTGCGTGAAGAATTGGGACTGAATGATCCCTTCATTAGCCAATTTGGTCGATTCACTGTCGATATGTTACAAGGCGACTTTGGTTACTCGTTTCGTACTCGTCAACCTGTTGCTGAAATGATCGCCAGTCGTATTCCTGCGACCCTTGAATTGGGCGTTGTTGCATTGCTTATTTCACTGGTAGTTGGTATTCCCGCCGGTGTTTATACGGCGTTACGACCACGGGGCGTTATTACTCAAACCATACTAATGACCACGCTTATTGGTATTTCTATACCGACCTTTGTTATCGGCATCATGCTCATTTTTTTATTTGGCGTACAGCTAGGGTGGTTGCCTACTTTTGGTCGAGGGGAAACCGTCAATATCGGTTTCTGGGAAAGTTCTTTCTTTTCTATTGATGGTTGGCGAGCGCTTATCTTACCTGCGGTTACCCTTGGTGTTTATCAACTCACATTGACGATGCGTTTGGTGCGAGCACAAATGATGGATGTGATGCGATCTGATTATATTCGTTTCGCTACCGCTCGCGGTGTACCAATGAGACAGCTTTATTTCCGACATGCACTGGTGAACACCATGGTACCGGTTATTACCATTATTGGTTTGCAGTTCGGCGGTGTTATCGCGTTCTCGATTGTCACCGAAAGTGTTTTCCAATGGCCCGGAATGGGCTTGTTGTTTCTGGAATCTATCCGTTTTGTTGATATCCCTGTGATGGGGGTGTATTTGGTTGTCATCGCTTTTTTCTTTGTGGTGGTGAACTTGCTTGTTGATCTTTTGTATGTGGCCATTGATCCACGTCTTCGAGTGTAGGTAGGGAGATGAATATGAAAGAATTTATTAAGCGCTCAGAAGGTCTTTGGCTGTTTACTCGTAGCCCTGCGGTTATGGTTGCGGCGGTTATCGCTATTCTGATTTTTATTGGCGCTGCATTTGCGCCTTGGATTGCGTCAGCGAATCCTTATGATTTGGGGTCGTTCAGTTTGATGGACGGATTACTTCCGCCGATTTGGCAGGAAGGCGGCATCTCACAATTTATGCTGGGTACCGATGATCAAGGACGAGATATGATTTCGTCGATTTTATACGGTGCACGTTTGTCTTTGCTGATTGGCTTGTCTGCCATGGCGATTGCCACCGTGCTTGGGGTTGGGCTTGGTCTTGCAGCAGGATTTTATGGTGGTCGTTTCGATGCCATCATTATGCGAATTGCCGATATTCAACTTGCCTTGCCTGCTATTTTAACCGCCTTACTGATTGACGGTATTGCGCGTGGAATCTTACCTCCAGAGGTGCAGCAAGATTTGCGCGTTGTGGTTTTAACACTTGCGATTGCTTTATCCCTTTGGGTGAATTTTGCTCGTACTGCCCGTGCCTCTACGTTTGTGGAGATGAACAAAGAATACGTACAAGCGGCGATCATCATGGGGCAAGGTCCCATTCGC
Organism: Marinomonas sp. GJ51-14; assembly: GCF_055808695.1. Lineage (NCBI taxonomy): Bacteria > Pseudomonadati > Pseudomonadota > Gammaproteobacteria > Oceanospirillales > Oceanospirillaceae > Marinomonas > Marinomonas sp. GJ51-14. The sequence goes on along the minus strand of NZ_CM147879.1, from coordinate 26,900 downwards.
ATCATGTTTATTCATATCTTGCCGAATATTTTGGGGCCGCTTTTGGTCATCATGACGGTTGATCTTGCTTCCGCGATTTTGCTCGAAGCGACCTTGTCATTCTTGGGCATTGGCCTTGCAGCGGACAGTCCATCATTAGGCACACTTATCCGTATTGGCATGCAGTTTATGTTGTCAGGTGAGTGGTGGATCTTATGGATACCGACTTTATTTCTTGTGGCATTAGTTGTCTCTATTAATACGCTTGGTGATTTCATGCGTGATGTTTTTAATCCGGGGTTACGCTAATGCTCACAGTAGAAAACTTAACCGTACGTTTTCCCACTCGATTTGGTGATACGACAGCCATCGAGAATATTAATATAAATGTCCAAGCGGGGGAGATCCACGGTCTTGTCGGTGAAAGTGGTGCAGGTAAATCCACTGTTGGCGCTGCTGTTATTGGTTTGTTGCAAACACCGGGTTATATCGCTGAAGGCAGCATCATGTTGGGTGATACGGATTTGCGCGCCTTGGATGTGAATCAAGCTCATGCCTTGCGTGGCAAACGTATTTCGATGATTTTTCAAGATCCGCAAACCAGTCTTAATCCTTTGATGACGGTTGAAGATCAGTTGGTTGAAACCATCTTAGCCCATGAAAAAATGTCAGCGGACGAGGCTCGTACTCGCGCTATCGACTTGCTCGAAGAAATTGGCATTAAGAATGCGGCAGAACGCATCAAATCTTGGCCGCATCAGTTTTCTGGTGGTATGCGTCAACGTGTGGTGATTGCATTGGCGCTTTGTACTAATCCTGAACTTATTATCGCTGACGAACCAACCACGGCGTTAGATGTTGCGGTACAAAGCCAAGTGCTGGACTTGATTCGCTCATTGGCAGACAAACGTAAGATTGGCTTTATCCTGATCACTCATGATATTGGTGTTATTGCACAAATCGCAGATCGCGTAACGGTTATGCGTAATGGTCATGTCGTTGAATCGGGCGAAACTGCACAAGTATTGGGGCGTCCTAAGCATGCTTATACACGAGCATTAATGAGTGCTGTGCCGCCAATGGATCATAAAATTGATCGATTCAGTGTACCGGCTACAGAAGGTATTGAAGGTGCTAGCGTTTCTATCGGTGATCTTGCTGAGCAATGGTTGCTTGAAGAAAAAGGCTTGTCTGAAGGTGAGCAGAAAGAACTTTCAATCGGTTTATCAATTGAAGCACTAGACGTTCGTTTTTCTGGGACACGTAAATCATTGTGGCGTAAACCAGAGGACTTCATTGCACTCGATAAAATCAGCTTTAACGTCAAACCTGGCAGCATTATGGGGTTGGTTGGTGAAAGTGGTTCCGGTAAGTCTACCGTCGCTAAAACTATCACAGGACTGATTACACCTAACAGTGGCACCATGATGCTTGGTAACGAAGTATTACCAGCAGGAAAGTCTCGTAGCCGTAAACATCCTTCTCGTCGAATCATTCAAATGGTCTTTCAAGATCCTTACTCAAGTTTAAATTCGCGTCATAAGATTGGCTCTATTTTGACAGAACCGCTTTGGTTTTATGGTTTAGAAAAAGACCCAGCGAAACGTCAAGAGCTCGCGGCTTCTATGCTTGCTTTGGTTGGTATGGCACCAGATGCGATTGATAAATACCCACATCAATTTTCTGGTGGACAACGTCAACGTATTGCCGTGGCACGCGCGTTATTGGCTCGACCGCGATTCTTGATATGTGATGAACCGACTTCCGCATTGGATGTATCGATCCAAGCTGAAATTCTTAATCTCTTGAAAGATTTGCAATCGAAGTTTGGACTGACCATTTTATTTATTAGTCACAACCTTTCAGTGGTGCGACAAATGGCCGATGACATGGTTGTACTGCGTAATGGCGTGATCGAAGAAGCGGGTAAAACCGAAGATCTGTTTGAACGTCCACAAGCTGAATACACAAAAAAACTGCTGTCCTTGACGCCTGTGATGCCGAAAAACTGGGCTCTTTAGGCTTATTGTTTAACTGATATGGAAATTAAATCAATACATAAAGCCAGCTACCACTGCGGTGCAGTAGAACTTGAACTGACATTGCCGAATGGATTAAAGACCCTCGTCGTTGCTCTTGTTCTATGTGCCGCAAAAGAGGCGCGATTGCGTCGTCGGTATTATTAGAGAATTTGCGTATAGTGAAAGGCGAAGACAACCTTTCGCTGTACCAATTTAATACCATGGCAGCTAAACATTATTTTTGTAAAACCTGTGGCATTTATACCCATCATCAATGTCGTTCAAATCCTCATCAATTTACGATCAATGTTGCTTGTTTGTAAGGTGTGAACCCTTATGAACTTGAACCCGTTAAAATTTACAATGGCACACATCACCTGAAGGACACCATCAAGTTATAACAAAGTGGTGATAACAAGCCCATAGAACCTGATTACATTCATTATGGGTTTTAAAATTATCTAGATCGGTGAACTTAATTGGAATAAATCACGTATAAGTAGTTAATTCAATCAATAGAAGTAGTACTCAAATGCGAATAATTATTTTAGCCATAATCTTGCCACTGTTAGCAGCATGCAGCACAACCTATCCAAACCAATCGGTTCAAGGTCAAACATTCCCATCTATTACCGGACAAACTCTGGAAAAAAATGAGTTAAACATTCCTGCTGATTTTAACCAAGAAACAGTGTTGTTATTAATAGGCTACAAGCAGAATTCACAGTTTGATATTGACCGTTGGTTAATTGGTTTAGACATGACAAATACCTTGGTGGATGTATACGAACTGCCCACCATTCAAGGTCTGTTCCCAAGGATGTTCAGCACAGTGATTGATAATGGAATGCGTAAAGGCATCCCAAAAGAATTATGGAAAGGTGTGGTAACGGTTTATAAAGATGGCGACAAAGTACAAGAATTTACTGGTAATGAAAATGGTAACAACGCCAGAGTGGTATTGCTTAACAAAGGTGGTGCGGTTTTGTATTTCTATGATGAAGGCTTTTCGGTGAGTGCGTTGAATAACTTGAGAGAAGTATTAGACAACGCTATGTAAGCTCAGAAAATTGTATTCCAGGTACCATTGAATTTCGGACATTGAATGTTGTACCTATGTTTTAGATTGTAAGATTGATCTTGCTAGGCTTTTTGAAAAGGCTCAGAATCAAATTTAACCTAATTCACTTATCTTGATAACGAGCCAATAATGTTAAAACGACTTCATCACTGGTTAGAAAATAAACGCATTAAAAAAATGGCGTTTACAGAGGATGAATGGGAGTCTGCCATTGCCGATTGGCCTGTAATGGAACGTTATCAAGGTGCTGAGCGTGATGCATTGCGGAATATGGCTTTTCGTTTTCTGGCTCGTAAAAATTTTGTTTCTGGTGGCGGTTTTCAATTTACCAATGAGATGTGTCTTAAAATTGCCACTATGGCCTGCGTACCTATTTTGAACCTTGGTTTAGATTGGTATAACGGTTGGTTCACTATTGTTGTTTACGAAGGCGACTTTGTTTCTAATAACGCTTATCGTAGTGATGATGGTGTGGTTCATACTGGAAGACAAGCATTGAGCGGTGAAGCTTGGCTAAAAGGCCCTGTGATTTTGTCGTGGGAAACTGTTTGTGAAACGGGCGCGCATGCTCGGCATTCCAAAGCCAGTAATGTCGTAATTCATGAATTAGCACACAAGCTTGATATGTTACGGGATGGTGCCAATGGTGCGCCGCCAATGCACCCTGATATGCTACCAGGTGAGTGGCACGATATCTTTAGCGCCGCATGGGATAGATTGCAGCGTGACTCACATCAGCATCGTCGATTGCCTCTTGATGAGTACGCATTAACCAATCCGGCTGAATTCTTTGCGGTGTGCAGTGAGACGTTTTTTGAAGACCCTGAAAAAATGAAAGAGCACATGCCAGAAGTATATCGGCTGTTGTGTCAGTTCTATCGTCAGCGTCCTGCTGTTTAAGTTAGCTTAATGCTTTGTAGTCGTTTAAACCGCCAGCAATGTACTTGGCGTTAACGTACCCCATATTTTTCAACGAAGCGGCTGACAATGCGCCACGATTATTAGCATTGCAGTAGCACAATATTTCCGTATTCAAATCTGGAATTTTGCCTTCAACAATCATTTCCAATTTACCGCGACTGATGTTCATTGACCCTACAATGTGTCCTTTCGCGTGTTCTTCCGAATCTCGAATATCCAAAGCAACAGCACCTCGTGACATTCTGTCATCAACTGTATCAGGTGCTATACCTTCTACTTGAGCCTGGGCTGAATCGGCCATAGCTTGAAACTTACTTGTATATTGCATGATGTCTCCAATAATTTAATCTAGGTAAAACTAATTTAGTTATTTCTAATGTAGTAAAGTGAAACGGATAAATCAAGACGTACATTGGTTAGTAGATACATACGACTACATGTATTGCTAGTAAGCGTTATATAAAATTAGAACTGAGCTACCTTATTCTAAGGTGAGGTGCGATTGATACTGGCAGCATGTCCTTGTGGCCATGGGTCGCTGTAGTTTGGATTTGTTAGAAATTCCTTGTCAGTGAGGCTTTCAAGAAAAGCGATCAAGTCGCTAATTTCTTGTTCATTGACTTCAAATCCAATAATCATACCGTCTTGCATTGGATGTCCTTCGCGACCTCCCTTTGCATAATGTTGAATGACACTACGAAGGTCTTTAATGGAACCGTCGTGCATGTAGGGTGCTGTAACAGCGACATTACGCAATGAAGGAGTACGAAATCGCCCTGCATCTTCAGCTAGATCTGTGAATTCAATTAGGCCAGAAGCCGTTGCTGAGTAATTACGGTACAGGCCTGTGTTATGAAAACCAGTCTCACTCCATGGGCTAATAGATGTTTTAAAATTGTCACTGAACATAACGCCTTGATGGCAGTGATAGCATTCGAACTTATGATCAAAGAAAAGTTGCTCACCTTGTTTGGCGGCGGGAGATATTGCTTCTGGTTGACGACCATATTTGAATCGATCATAGGGACTATTGAACGACATAAGGCTTCGTTGAAAAGCACCAAGTGCTCGGGTTATGGTAAATAGCTCTGGTTTTGGACGCTCTGGAAAAGCTGCTTTGAAGGCCTTTTGGTAATAAGGATCGTTTGCTAAACGTCTAAAAATTTCATTTTCTTTTCCTGCGGATCCCATTTCTTCTGGGTCTTCACCAAATAAAGGAACCAGCGATTGGAACTCTAATGAAGTGAGATGAGGGTTCGCCCAAGTGAGTACTGGCAAATAAGCTACATTCATAAGTGGTTGAGGGTTTTTATGGGTGAGGATACCCTTAATGCCAACGCCAAATGAACGACCATCAGTGAAAGCTCGGCCTTGTTCATGACAAGATGAACAGGCAATAGTTTGATCTGCGGACAAGCGAGCGTCATAAAATAGATGGCGACCAAGGTCGACCTTTTCCACACTCATCGGGTTGTCTTCGGGGACTTGAGGCTTTGGCATCCAATCCGGCAACGGCCATTTGTAGTCAGCCGCTAAGGCGGTGTTAGTCCCAATTAAAATGAGGCCTAACACAACTAGAAAGTGGAAGCGCATCTATTTATCTACTTTAAATAATTGCTGTTCACCCGCAGGTATCTTCATGTAATTTAAGCCAAGCTTTTTCATAACGGTTAAGCAATCTGGATCGTTCGGGAAAGACATGCAGCCGGGTGATGTTTTTGGTGCATTAGTACTTAAATCCGCTTCAGCTACTACAGGTGCTGGATCAATTATAATAGTGTCTTTTTTCGGCTCAAAATTATCAAAAGAAATATTCATGCGGTTTGAATTTGCACAGCTTGTCGGAGCGTCTGTTTTGGATGAAGATTTACACATGGTTGAGCCAAGGTGTAGAAACCAGCCTTTCGGCCCACCTTTACTTTTATTCGTTGGTACAAAATCGATTCTTGCAAACTTATAACCACCACGCCAATTCCAAAACATGGAAGTCAGGTTAAGTGGAGAAGGTGACACTGTTGGGTCTGCGTGGTTTTGCTCAAATGGTACACCGACATCAAAACTAACTCCTGTGTAATTACCATCAGGAACGCTACCATTTATTTGAGTGTTAGTTTGTGGCGTGCCATTTCTACAGTTACCAGTTCGGTTCTCAAAGTCTAAAAGGGCAACGGAGCCATTTTGCCAAATGTTTTCATTTAATGTCACAGGGACTTGTTTGCCATCAGTAGTTGTCATATGAATATTGGATAGATACATACGAAAATCGCGAACAATGACGCTTGTTTTTGTGCTGCCAAGGTTATGATAGGTGTCGCTACAACTGAAAGGTTGGCTTGCTATTTCAGCAGCAAAATTAAGGGTTACTTCTTGATCTGCAAAAGCAGAACTCGCTGCGAATGCAGCCATTAGGATAAGTTTTTTCATAGTCTTAATCTTTTAGTTTTTATTAATAAATAATGTTGAATTTATTAATTTTATATCGGTACTGTCTTGAGCTTCAATGATCTGGCGCAATTTTGTAAAATATATTTAAGAAAAGTGAAAAGAATAATTATTTCTTCTTCATCGTAAGCAGCGATTTTTGCTCATCAAAATACGCCAGCATGCGATGTTCCAGATAATAGATAGGTTTGAATAGCCCCCCATCACAAACCCCACGTGACCGCCGTATTGGTGTATTTCCATCTCTATGTTTGCTGAAACGTTATCGAATTTACCATGGCTTTGTTTGGGTAAAACCAAAGGCGTCATGAATGGATCATCAAGTGCGTGGATGATCAGCGTGTTGGTTTTTATGCGAGGCAAATATTGTCTTGCGCTGTTTTTCGTATAGTAATCTTGTGCGCCATCGAAACCGTTTATTTTTGATGTGTAGATATCATCAAACTCTCGAATTGTACGGATGTTTTCAATCTGTTCAGACGTTTTATCCAGCAAGGCTTCCATATCGTGTTGCTGGTATTTTCGCAGCAAGGTTGCTTTTAACGAACGTAATAAATGGGACTCATAAGGACGCGAACTACCGTGACTAATGGCATCAGCACTAATGTCTAATTGCATCGGCGTACTAATCGCAATCGCAGCGTTAAGAGGCGACTGATGCCCGTATTCTCCCAGCAGCTTCAACAACATATTAGCTCCGAGTGAATAACCCACCGCGAACAAAGGTGCATCAGGAAAAGCTTGTTTAACCTGCTCAATCCAAGCCTTTGCATCGCCTGTTTCACCACTATGATAGGTTTGTGGTGAACGATTATCACGACCAGAACAGCCCCGAAAATGCATTAACACACAGGCGTAACCACCTTGCGTTAATGTCTGCATCGCGCCTTGAATATACGGTGATTGATGTGACCCTTCCAAACCATGAAACAACACAACGATCGGCGTTGAACTGCCTTCGTCTGGTTTATTTAACCAATAACAATCAACAAAATCGCCATCGTCTAATTCAAATACCTCGCAAGTCGTCGCCAACTTTAAAGGCTTACGGAAAAACGTCGCGTAAACAGTCTGTAGGTGTTTGTTTTTCAAAAGGAAAGGTGGGTTGAACTGAACCAAAAGATGCTCCGGTTGGTGGTAGTAATGTTAAAGTGTATTTTGGCTTTATGTTTATTTGTTAATAGATTGCTTTGATAACTTTTGAATCAAGTATTTGGATAATGCTGTATTTGACTTAGATACCTTGAGATATCTACTGCCCCATTATTTTTAGAGCAATATAAGGGAAGATTATAAACACTAAAGATAGGGTTTTATAATTTGCTAAATATTTAAAGTAGATCACTGGTAATTCGTTTTTAGGGATATCAAACATTTTACTATGTATCGCAACAATGATTGATTTAGCTGAAGCTAGGACGATTGTAGCAAAAAGAAGAAACCCTATATTTAGAATTGAAACCCATCCAAGTAGTTCAGTTAATTGAGTAAGAGAGATCATTTTTTAATTTCCTTTGATTTGAGCTTTTAATTTATCTGTAAGGGGGGCATTTTATGTTCCTTGTTCAATTCCTGATTAAAATATAACCATAGACAGAGGGCTTATCAATCTTTGTCTTTTATGAAGGTTAAGGTCAAGATACTTTTTTGGTGATGAAGTTAATTGCTGTTTTTAAATATAGATGGGGATTATATGAGTGAACGGCTTATGTGAACGTCAGGAATAAAGCTTTATTCCTACCTAAAAAAGGAGAGAGGGTGAAAAAAGGGTTCGATCTTATTTATTCAGAAGATTAGAAAAAGCAAATCCCACAGTTCGATAATATCACTTAATCTTGCTTAGGAATTCGCTTTACTCTAAACTTTTATTGGTCTGTTAGTGGTGAATGCCACTGCCACCAGCAACGGTAATGTTATATGGCGTGCCGCCAACATTAACCGTGCCGACTTCTGAAAAATCCTTTGTACTGATACGGCGAATTAAACCGGCATTTGGATCAGTCATCACGATTTCATTGCCTGCCATGGCTAGTCTTGGGCGTGGATCATTCCAGTGACCATCCATACTGTATGGTTCGGTGACACGTACACTGGCTTCGATTTTACCTGTGAGTAAATTTACTCGGTGGAGTTGTCCATTCTCAGTTAAAACATATCCATTTTGAATTTTCACTGGATCAAGAAGGAAATCCACTTTACGGAATGGCAACGCTACAAGTCGCATGTGAGGTGCTTCAGCTGGGTCGATGATGGCTAGATTGTTTGAACCATAGCTGGCAAGGAAGACTTGAAAAGATTTTGCACCATGAAAAGTGCCTGCCATTTCTCCTTTAGGGAAATCGGAAGGGTAGGGCAACATTTTATATTGAGTGCCATTATTATCTTTTTTAGCGGTTAAAACGCCTTCTTTACAACCAACAACTAAGTAAGAACCCGAGAATGCTTCCCCATGCAGTCCAGTGCAAGTTTGTAGGCTTTCAATAGATGTACCTTTTGTATTCACTTCTTGTAATCCAATGCGAGGCGGAGCCTTTCCTTCTTCTGCTTCATCTGCAGCAATACTGGATAACCAACCTTTCCCCCAAGGCACGACAACTCCGTGATGTGCATAATTTTGTAGGACGCGACTTTCTTCAATGTGACCTTCGCTTAGTTCATCGCCGTCTAAAATAGCGGCATAACCACCTTTATCAAAGTTTATAGACACAATGTCATCGTGTTCAATGACATGGAATGGTCGTGGGCCTTGCAGGGTTTTCTTAATCGCTTTAGGGGGTTCGATCTCAATGTCGTTGTGTTCTCCATGATTATGAAAATGAATTCCTGATTGGATGAAATTAACTTGATTATCGTCTGATTGAACTGCAACGACGACACTGTTATTAGCGACAGAATAAAGTTTGCTTTGGCCTGCAGTGCCAAACGTCCAGCGTTTTTGAGGGGAACTCAAATCGAATGCAGTGACTCGTGCTGCATCATGATCACCAACAAATACACGATAAGTTGTCACATTATCATCATTGTTATTCTCATCGTGGTGATGGCTTGCGCATGCCGTAATTGCAAGGCTCATTGTCAAAAGGCTAGCCCTGCCAAGTAATTTGATCATTCGGTCTTCTCCATTGAAAGTATCGTATTTTGCTAAGGTTTTATTGTAGAGAATTGAAATAAGATTCAATCTCGATAGATATGTTATAATATAACTTTATGGTCTTGCAATGAAATAATATGTTTCTTTCTGGCGTATTGGAAAACCGCTTTTTTATCTAGTTATTGGGTCTTGTAGATTAGATGAGCGAGGCTTTCTATTATTCATGTAGGTCGTCCTTTTTTATATACGGTTTTGCAAAGAATCGTCGTGCTAACGTTAAGTCAGATGAACTAAAAGTATTGAAAATAATGGCGAAAGAATTATTAAGCTATAGTAACGAAGAAATCAAATCTGCCCTGCATCAAGGTTCATTGATTGAGGTAAAGAATGATGAATAAATCTATTTTAGAAGTTGTGCATGAAACCGCTAAAGATCTGCATAAATCAGGAATAATGAAAGGCACTACGTTGAGAGAGTTTGATGCACTCTGCTTGCCTGAAGTAAAAGAATTAACAGCTGAACAAATAAAACAGATCCGAACGAAAAACCTTGCCAGCCAAGGTGTATTTTCGGCTTATCTTAATACGAGTAAATCGACGGTTCAAAAATGGGAGCAAGGTCTAAAAAAACCAAATGGCCCATCGATGAAATTACTCAACTTAGTCGAAGATAAAGGCTTACAAGTATTTTTTTTTAGAAAAAAACGAATGCGGAATAGAGCTCACCTTGCTTCAAATACAATTCTATCCAAACTGAACTGTAGGTCAGATGAGCGAAGCGTGATCTGACATGATAGATATAGACTTAGAATCACGCTAGAAAACGATGTTGTCGTAAGGTGGGATCAAAGGTGAATGTGCAAGTTTTACCTAACTGCCTGCATAAGTTGACCGACACGGCGTCGTTTTTGTGGTTCAAAGCTTCGCTTACCACTATTCCGGCAACTTATATAGGGCGTTGCACTTCGCTTTACACCCCAATTGATCTCTCCACATCTACAAATTTCTAGCATTTTTCCTCACCTTTTCACCACTCCAAAAGCCGCCTTTATCTGCGGTTTTTTTGTGTTTGTAAATCGTATAAAAAATAAGCTGACAAGGCTTTTGTTTATCTGTAAAGTTGCGCTCCTTTTGTGGTCTTCTGACTATTTTGATTTTCTGTTTTTCGAGATTTAACTGCTATGACTTTCAGTGTTTGGTTAACCATTGCGCCGCTTTTAATGTTGCTATCTTTAGGGCCGGGTCCTAATAATTTTACGGCGATGCATAATGGTATTCAGGTCGGTGCAAGGAAAGCGTTAATTGCTGTTATTGGCCGTAATGTGGCGTTTAGTATTTTGATGTTGGTGTCTGCCTTGGGTTTGGGGGCGATTATTGTTTCTTCTGCATTTTGGTTCAGTGTGGTTAAGTGGTGTGGTGTAGCGTATTTGTTTTATGTCGGCATCAAAACATGGCGCAGTGCAGCGGTGGTTCTGGAAGAGCATGAAAGTGAAGAAGGAACGAAAGTAAAACGAGGTAATTTTGCTCGTATGCGTCAGGAATTTTTAGTGGCGATTGGCAACCCCAAAGCCGTGTTGTTGTTTACGGCGATTTTCCCTCAGATGCTGGATCTTAGTCAGCCTGTTTCTATGCAGTTTTTCTGGATGGGATTAACTTTTTGTATTACGGAATTTATTGCAGCTTATGTTTATGCGATGAGTGGTAAGCAAATTCGCCGTTTGATTCGTAGCCCGAAAGGCATGCGTAATTTGAATCGTAGTATGGGCAGTGTATTTGTCATGGCTAGTGGTTTCTTGGCAACGGCAACTCGGGCTTAATTGAATTTCATTCAGCGTTTATAAGGAACTAATAAAAAAGGGTGGCTAAAAAGCTACCCTTTTTTGTGAACAATAAAAGCTTAGCTTCTTTTAGCTGTGTTCTTTCAGAAACTCTTCGCTTAGGTAAAGCTCTTCATTGCTGTTTACTTTTACGTCACGGTCTAGAATTGTTTGTGCGATTTTCTTCGCTTCTTCTAGAGAGTGCATTTCGTATGTACCGCACTGGTATTCGTTAAGCTCTGGAATGTCTTCTTTCGCTTTTACTTTTAAAACATCTTCCATTGCTGCTTTCCAAGAAGCTGCTACTGTCTCTTCGTTTGGTGTTCCGACCAAGCTCATGTAAAAGCCTGTACGACAACCCATTGGAGATATATCGATAATTTCTACACTGTCACTGTTTAGGTGGTTACGCATGAAACCTGCGAATAAATGCTCTAGCGTATGGATACCACGTTCAGAAAGAATCTCTTCATTTGGTACGCAAAAACGTAAATCAAAAACGGTGATGTCGTCACCTTTTGGTGTCGCCATGGATTTTGCTACACGTACTGCTGGAGCATCCATGCGTGTGTGGTCTACGCGAAAACTGTCTAATAAAGGCATAAAAAATCTCCTACTTGTACATTCTAAATAATATAGTGTTTATTTGTGTCATCAAACTTGCAGTGCTTTAAAGGTTTTAATGACGCACCATAACAATGGAGGCTATTGTACATGAAGTTTTGAATCTTTGATGGGAGTTTTTGGCGCTCTTATGAATTCATAAAAAAGTGCCAAGCAAAACATAATTGCAGCAAATAGCATGCTTTGACCTATGAAGAACACCATAAAACCACAGCTAATTAATGCAATTAGAGTCAGGACTTGAGCAATGCGATTTACCAATTTAATAGCCGCTATGCAGGTCAATGTGTAAATCAACAAAAAGCTTCCGTTGGTCATCTCAATAAACCATGACATTTTCCAACCAGACAGTTCAGAAAATAGAATCGAAAAAAGCGTAATACACCCGACTAGTAAGACGGCTTTTTCTGGAGCACCATTTTTATTAAGGCTTGCAAACGTGGTTGGTAAAGCGCCTTTTTGGGCCATGGATTGAATCATTCGGGAAAACCCTAAGATGTAAATTCCTACATTAGCAAAGGCGATAATGTAAGCGCCAACGGCGAAAATTCGGCTGCTGGTTTCTCCCATTAATTTGCTAACGAGCAAAGCCAATGATTGGCTATTGGTGACTTCGTCGCCATAGGTATGATGCCATGCGATAAGAAGAACCAGACTTAGGTAAGCCAAAATAACAAGCGTCATGCCGCCCAATAAAGCGATGGGAAAGTCTCGTGCTGGGTTTTTAAACTCTGCACCCATATGCGCCATCACTTCTATGCCGAGGAAACACCAAAATATAACGCCAGTCGCATAAAGAGCCTGTTGCCAATGTTCTGGTGCTGTTGGTGTTTCAATTACCTGTAGGCTGGATTGAATGTCGCCAATAAAGCACAACCATACAATGGCGATGATCATGCTGATTACAACACCTGTTTGGAAACGTGCAGAAGTTTGCATTCCAACAATGGAAAACGCCAGCATACCAATCAATGTTACTAGGCTAAAAACTAGAATCCATTGATCTGATGTTTTAAACACAATGGTGAGGTAGGCCGCTGCGACTTTAATAGCAACCGCTGGACCGACTAACAATATGCTGAGGAATAACCAGCCAACGGCTTTTTCATAACGAGGGCCAAAGGCGCGTCCAATATAATGGGAAGCGCCGCCAGCAGAAGGATATTTAGAGCCGAGTAGAGCAAAGATGAAAGCAATCGGAATTACCATTATGGCGGTAATTAACCAAGCGTAAAAAGCAAAAGACCCTGCTTCTGCCACAGACATGGCTGGTAAGATCATTAAGCCAGTACCAATGAAAGTGGTGACTGTCATGGCGATACCTTGTAGCGGGCCGAGGGTTCTTTGATATTGAGACATGGGTTTGCCTTTGTGTCATTGTGCTAATAGTGGAATTAAGCTGTGGCGTTCAATAATTGAATTCAACAGCTGTTTTTTATTGTTGCTAAGGATAAAATAGCGGCTTATATAAAGCGCTATACAAGCTGTCTCTATTCGCGCGCATATTGTCGGAATTTCCGTCATTTTGAATCAAGGGTAATCATGCAGATTGCCAGTCATAATTATTCAAACAACAAAGAGAGGAATCGAGTGGCAGATCATTACGATCAAAAAATATTAGCCTTGCTCGTGGAAGATGCGCGGCTTTCTGTTTCAGATATTAGCCGCCAAGTAAACTTGTCTCGTTCGGCGGTAACTGAGCGTATTAAACGTATGGAAGATAATCGCACTATTACTGGCTATCATGCCCACACTTCGGTTTCAAAAGAAGACGGTGTGACAGCGTATTTGGCGTTAACTTTTCGACCTTTATCTTGTGACCTTGTTCAGCCTTTTATTGATGCGATTCCTGAAGTGAAGTTAGCGCACTCTATTAGCGGTGATTTGGATTTAATACTTTTGGTGCAAGCTCATTCTATGGCCCGCTTAAATGCGATTCGAAGTGAAATGGATGGTTGGCCAAATCTTGATAAGGTTGTGACGCATATGTGTTTGGCGAATCGATTAGATAGATGGTAATGGATTAGACATGAAGTAGTTAATTACTGAATGTGCATAAAAAAACGGGCTTCTTAAATTGAAATTGAGGAGCCCGTTTTTTGTTAACTTTGATAAAAAAAATATGGTGTTAAGGCATCATACCTAGGGCAGTTAGGCCTGTGTTTTCAGGTAAGCCAAGCATGATGTTCATGTTTTGGATCGCTTGTCCTGAAGCGCCTTTTACTAGGTTATCAATGACTGACAAGATAACGACCTTGTCTCCACCTTGAGGACGGTAAACGGCGATACGACAGAAGTTTGCTCCTTTCGTACTGCGAGTTTCTGGCAAGCTACCTGCTGGCATAACATCAACGAAGAATTCACCATTGTAACGTTCTTCAAATAATGCCTGAAGATCAACTGATGTATCTGTTAATGTTGCGTACATAGTGGAATGTATACCACGAATCATAGGTACCAAATGCGGTACAAAAGTTAAGCCGACAGGTGCCTTGCTTACTGCTTGCAAGCCTTGTTTGATCTCTGGAAGGTGGCGATGTCCAGAAACTCCGTAAGCTTTAAAGCTTTCGCTTGCTTCACATAATAGTGAGCCTATGTTTGCACCTCGACCTGCACCACTTACGCCTGATTTTGCATCGACGATAAGATGTGCAGGATCAATGATTCCAGCTTCTAATAATGGAATAAGTCCAAGTTGTGTTGCTGTAGGGTAGCAGCCTGGGTTGGCAACAAGTTGAGCGCCTTTGATAGCTTCGCGGTTTATTTCAGGTAAACCGTATACGGCTTTTGCTACGTAATCTGGTGTTCGGTGATCCATGCCGTACCATTTAGCCCATTCAACTGTGTCTTTTATTCGGAAATCTGCTCCCAAATCGACGACTTTCACACCGCGGTCAATGAGTTCTGGAACTTGGTCCATTGCAACACCATGAGGCGTGGCAAAAAATACTAAATCGCATTTTGCTAATTCATCTAGGCTTGGATTTGTAAATCGTAGATCATAATGACCACGTAAGCTTGGGTAGATATCGGAGATCAGTTTGCCTTCTTCACTTCGAGATGTGATTGCAATCACTTCAACTTGTGAATGGTTTGCGAGAAGTCTTAATAACTCGGCTCCGGTGTAACCCGTGCTACCAACGATACCTATTTTATACACTGTTGCTTCCTATTTTTTATGTCGATATTGGGACGATTGCGCATTTGTTATATAACTGATTGAATAGTGCACGAAATTTGCTCGAGTTGAAAGTGAGGTAAGGGTCTGAAAGGGTTAAATTTAAAGGAAAAATGGTCTCTTAAGGCAAGGTCGTATGACGACTTGTCAATATTGGCGGTTTTAGGTGCTTTGTGTGGTTTGTTCTGTGGGCTTGTAATGGCGTTGTTTTATGCCGTTATCTATTTGCCCGCACGATATTTCATTGGTGTAGACGTTGATTCTTTTGAGACGTTGCCTGTTGAATGGCGTGTTGGCTTATCGGTTTCAGCTTGTGTGTTGTTGGCGTTGATTTTTACAGGCTTGCCAAAACAACTACATAAAGTAGGTGTACCTTATGTGGTTGAGAGGTTGAATTACTACAATGGTAATTTACCTATTTGGAATGCGGTTGTGCAGTTTTTTACTGCGGCAATTGGTTTGGTCGGTGGTCTTTCTATCGGTAAAGAAGGGCCTGCCGTTCATTTGGGGGCAACGCTTGGTGGTTATTTGGCTGGAAAGGCCAAGTTACCTCAATATGGTGTTGAAACCTTATTGGCTTGTGGTGTTGCTGGTTCGATTTCTGCGATTTTTCAAACACCATTGGCGGGCGTTTTATTCGCCTTTGAAGTCATTTTTCTTGAATATCGTCAACGTTATGTTTTACCTGTTTTGTTGTCTTCAGTGATTGCGACTCTTGTCAGTCATTATTTTATTGGTCCTTTACATATTTTTAGCATCGACAGTATTTCGTCTGTGGTACTTTCGTTAGATATGTTTCTTGCCTGCTTTGCCCTAGTTGTGTTTATTGTTTTGTTGTCTGCGCTTTTCCTTCATACACAAAAAATATTATGGCGTTTTAGTGGAGTTTCTATTTGGGTGCGGTTTTCTGTGATTGCTGGGGTAACCGCTTTAGTTGCGATTTATTTACCTGAAGCACTTGGTAGTGGTTATGGCCCTTTGACTGATTTATTATCAGGTGAGTTTGTTGTTTATTCTCTTTTTTTACTGGTGATAGTAAAAACCTTATTAACCGCTTTTACTGTTGGCTTAGGGGTTCCAGGAGGAATGATAGGACCAACTTTCATTATAGGTGGTTTAATTGGTGCACAAGTCGCTCAGATGTTTGAAAGCGAATTTATTTATGTTGCTTTATTTGCTTTGCTAGGAATGGCTGCGATGATGGCGGCTTGTTTTCAGGCGCCTTTAACTGCCTTGGTCGCGATTGTCGAAATGACGAATTCGTCGGAGGCTATTGTTCCTGCTTTATTCGTTATTGTTTTATCTTGCTTACTAACAAGAGTCTTTTTTCATCAAGAGTCAGTATTTGTTGAGAGGCTGAGTTATATAGGTATGGCATCTTCGATAAATCCACTCCAACGTTATCTTCGTCAGCATACAGTGAAACCTGTTGCCGAACCTGTATTGGTACTTTCTGCACAGCTTCCTCTTGAGCGAGTAAATGATTTAGCCCTAAGTGTGGTAGACTACACTGTATTTAAACAGGCTGAAAAGTGGCATTTAGTTCGCCGCACACTTTTGTTGGAAACCTTGCAAACATTAGATTTTGGACCTCAGCCTTGGCTTGTTGTTGATGATGAAGTTGTGTTGATGGATTTGACGAAAGCGGTTGAATCAATACCTATTCCATTGATAGATGAACCTGCCTCATTGGAAACTATTTTGAGTTGGTTTCAAACAACAGGATTGTCTGAGGTATTAGTGGCGTTACCTGACTGTTCTTTTTGTCTTGTTTCTCGACATCGTCTGGATCAGTTTTTATTGGAAGAGGATTAGGTGAGTTTAGTCACTAATTTGACGTTGTTATTTTTAAGTACACTACATTATTTGTTATAGGATTTTAGGAACATGAGTCGATCTGAAGATTTATATGCACGAGCACAACACCGTATTCCTGGAGGTGTGAATTCTCCAGTACGAGCTTTTAACGGTGTAGGTGGTACGCCTGTTTTTTTCCAAAAGGGAGAGGGCGCTTATGTTTATGATGAAGATAAAAACCGTTACATCGATTATGTTGGATCTTGGGGGCCAATGATTTTGGGCCATTCTCATTCAGATGTTTTGGATGCAGTAAGGCAGCAGCTTGATTTCGGTTTGAGTTTTGGTGCGCCAACAGAAATTGAAATTACCATGGCTGAAAAAGTATGCGAACTAGTGCCTTCTATGGACATGGTTCGTATGGTGAACTCTGGAACAGAAGCAACAATGAGCGCGATTCGCCTTGCTCGTGGCTATACTGGACGTGATAAAATCGTCAAGTTTGAGGGTTGTTATCACGGGCACTCTGACTCTTTATTGGTTAAAGCCGGTTCTGGTGCTCTAACCTTGGGTGTACCGAACTCTCCTGGTGTCCCTGCTGATTTGGCGAAGCACACAATTACATTGCAATATAATGATATTGAAGAGGTAAAGCGTTGCTTTGCGGAAATCGGTGATCAAGTAGCTTGTATTATTGTTGAACCAGTTGCTGGCAATATGAACTGTATTCTGCCTGTGGATGGATTCCTTCAAGCACTTCGTGATGTGTGTGATGAATCTGGTGCGGTTCTGATTTTTGACGAAGTAATGACGGGATTTCGTGTCGCACTTGGTGGTGCTCAGGAGCATTTTGGTATTGTTCCGGATCTGACGACACTTGGTAAGGTTATTGGTGCCGGAATGCCAGTGGGTGCATTTGGTGGCAAACGCGAAATTATGGAATGTATTTCACCGCTTGGCCCGGTTTATCAAGCAGGTACTTTATCTGGTAACCCAGTTGCTATGGTGGCTGGCTTGGCTGTTCTGAATAAAATTAGTGAGCAAGATTTCCATAAAACATTAGGTGAAAAATCTGCTCGTCTTGTTGCTGGCTTGAAGCAGGCGGCAGATGATTGTGGTGTACCATTTTGTGTTGTTAGTGTTGGTGGGATGTTTGGTTTCTTTTTTTCTGATGCTGAAGTTGTCAGTAGTTTTGCAGAAGTTCAGCGTTGTAACCTAGAACGATTTAAAACTTTTTTTCATCATATGTTGGAAGAAGGCGTATACCTTGCGCCCGCAGCATTTGAAGCTGGTTTTATTTCCCAGGCGCATACAGATGATGATATCGATTTTACAATAGAAGCTGCTAAGCGTTCTTTCGCTAAGCTCGTATAAACAATTTGTGATAATGGAAAGGTCTACAGAATGTCTATAGATGATATTAAAAAAGCACCCGTTGATGAAATTGAAGACATTGACGTTGGCGATGAAAAAAACAGCCAAGGAAAGGGGTTTATTTATTACCAAACTTGTTCACGACAGCTGCACTTTTTTCAGGCTTCTATTCGATCATTGCAGCCATGGATGGAAATTTCTCACACGCCGCAGTGGCTGTGTTTATTTCTATGGTGTTTGATGGTTTAGATGGTCGGGTTGCTCGTATGACGCACACCCAAAGTGCATTTGGTGCAGAATATGATTCTTTGGCAGATATGGTGTCATTTGGTATTGCACCAGCATTAATTGTTTTCACATGGTCATTAGCACCTCTTGGTAAAATTGGCTGGATTGCAGCTTTCATTTATGCGGTTGGGGCAGCGCTTCGTTTGGCTCGTTTTAATACTATGCTGGGTGTTGAGGAAAAGCGTTATTTTACTGGGTTACCTAGTCCTGCTGCTGCGGCAATTGTTGCTGGTGTTATTTGGGCTGCGAATGAAAAGGGGGTTTCCGGTGAAAGTGTTGCTATGTTAATGGCGTTACTTGTACCTATTGCTGGTTTGCTGATGGTGAGTAATGTTAAATACCGTAGTTTTAAAGACCTTAATCTAAAAGGTCGAGTACCTTTTGTTGTGCTTCTAATTGCAGTTCTTATTTTTGTACTGGTAGCCCTAGAGCCATCGCTCGTATTGATGATTGTATTTTGCCTTTATGGTTTATGGGGACCTTTGGGGATTATCTTCAAAAAGCTGCGCTAAAGTGGAAAACTAAATGTTTTCTATATTTAGCTTTCGCTTTTGAAATTAAAGACGCTTTTGAACTAGTTGTATGAATCCTTGTCAATAACCCTAATTATAGAGAGGATGCATTATGCTTATTCGTAATAAAAAAGCGTCTGACTGCTTAGAGTCAGAAGTCACCGACCAATCCGTTTATTTGAATCGTCGTCAGTTTATGAAAGTGGGCGGCGGTGTCGCTTTGGGTGTTGGTGGGATTGGTCATGTTGCTGCATTGCAAGAAGGTAATTCTTTAATCCCACCTGCATCTCTTGCCAATTCCTTTCAAAATATTATCGAAACGTCATATGGTTCTGGAGAGAAGGTTGCACCTTTTGATGTGGCTACATCTTACAATAATTTCTATGAGTTCGGTTACGGCAAAAATGATCCCAAAGACAAATCGGTTGAATTTAAAACCACTCCTTGGACTATTACGGTAGAGGGTGAGGCTGAGAAAACTGGTGTTTTTGATCTTGATGACATTATAAAAGAGTCCATGCTAGAAGAACGTATCTATCGACTTCGTTGTGTTGAGGCTTGGTCTATGGTTATTCCTTGGGTTGGTGTTTCTTTGGGTGATGTTTTGAAGCGCTTTAAGCCAACATCAAAAGCTAAGTACGTTTACTTTGAAACTCTGTACGATCCTAAGCAAATGCCTGCACAACGTGGCGGCAGTTTTGATTGGCCTTACCGTGAAGGTTTACGTATTGATGAAGCAATGAATCCTTTGGCGATGTTTGCCGTGGGTATGTATGGAAGTGTGTTACCTAATCAGAATGGTGCACCTGTTCGATTGGTTATTCCTTGGAAGTATGGTTTTAAAAGTATTAAATCAATTGTCAAAATTCGTTTTGTTGAAACTATGCCTGAAACGACGTGGAGTTTGCTTGCTCCTAGTGAATATGGTTTCTATGCCAATGTAAATCCCAGAGTTGATCATCCTCGCTGGACTCAAAAACAAGAGAGACGATTGCCTAGCGGTGTCTTGTTTCCTAATGTCATTGATACAAAAATGTTTAATGGTTATGAGGAAGAAGTGGCTTCTTTGTATACAGGTATGGATCTGAAAAGGTTTTATTAGTATGGCTGTATTCTGGGACAGGAAAGAAAAGCCGTATGTAATGCTTTTCTTTCTGATGCCTTTGGTTTGGATGATAGTTTCACTTTTTTTAGGACGCTACTTTCCAGACCCAGGTGAATCTCTGATGAGCTTGAGCGGTATTTGGGCAAGCGTTTTTATTATTGCTGTTTTATCTATGACACCTTTCGTTAAATATACTTCTTTTAAGGTGCTTTCTCGTTATCGACGTTTTGTTGGTTTAGCTGCATTTTTCTATGCACTATTCCATCTAATAACGTATTTGATTTTGTTTGCTGGATTGAATTTATCTTGGATAGTTTCTGATTTACTTGATAAACCTTATATCTATGCAGGTGTTGTTGCTTTGTTAGTTCTTAGTGTTCTTGCTGCGACTAGTACTAAAGCTATGATGAAGCGGTTGGGGAAGAAATGGAAACCTACTCATAAGTTTATTTATTTTGCTGCTATTTGTGTTTTAGCTCATCTTTGGTGGCAGGTTAAAAGTGATGTGACAGTTGCCCTATGGATTTCGGTGTTTATTGCGCCGCTTTTGTTTCTCAGATTCGATCAAACTTATATTTATAAAAAGTATTTTAAGAAAACCTAAAAAAGTACTTGCGCTGAAAAACCTAGGCTGTATTATACGCCTCCACTGACACGGACAAGACTTCAATACAACGAAGACGAAGTTCAACTTTTTAGGAAGTAAGCAAGTCAGTACGCTCTTTAAAATAGATAATCAGATAATTTGTGTGGGCGCTCGCTAGAGACTTCAGAAGACCATCGCATTGCTACTTGTAGCGTGTAGTTGGTCAAAAAAATTGAAGACTTACGAGAGTCTGCATGCAATTCGCTTTATGTTGGTTTGCTGTTCTTAATTGGACGGTGGATTAATTAAGTTATTTGTTAGTGTAATAGATTTGAGTGAGCATGTTCTTTAACTGAAGAGTTTGATCATGGCTCAGATTGAACGCTGGCGGCAGGCTTAACACATGCAAGTCGAGCGGTAACAGGGGAGCTTGCTCCTGCTGACGAGCGGCGGACGGGTGAGTAACGCGTAGGAATCTGCCTAGTAGAGGGGGACAACATGTGGAAACGCATGCTAATACCGCATACGCCCTGAGGGGGAAAGGAGGGGATCACTTGTGACCTTCCGCTATTAGATGAGCCTGCGTGAGATTAGCTAGTTGGTAGGGTAAAGGCCTACCAAGGCGACGATCTCTAACTGGTCTGAGAGGATGACCAGTCACACTGGGACTGAGACACGGCCCAGACTCCTACGGGAGGCAGCAGTGGGGAATATTGGACAATGGGCGCAAGCCTGATCCAGCCATGCCGCGTGTGTGAAGAAGGCCTTAGGGTTGTAAAGCACTTTCAGGGGTGAGGAAGGGTACGTTGCTAATACCAGCGTACTTTGACGTTAGCCCCAGAAGAAGCACCGGCTAACTCTGTGCCAGCAGCCGCGGTAATACAGAGGGTGCAAGCGTTAATCGGAATTACTGGGCGTAAAGCGCGCGTAGGTGGTTTGTTAAGTCTGATGTGAAATCCCAGGGCTCAACCTTGGAATGGCATCGGATACTGGCAGGCTAGAGTACGGTAGAGGGGTGTGGAATTTCCTGTGTAGCGGTGAAATGCGTAGATATAGGAAGGAACATCAGTGGCGAAGGCGACACCCTGGACTGATACTGACACTGAGGTGCGAAAGCGTGGGGAGCAAACAGGATTAGATACCCTGGTAGTCCACGCCGTAAACGATGTCTACTAGCCGTTGGGTTGTAATGACTTAGTGGCGCAGCTAACGCAATAAGTAGACCGCCTGGGGAGTACGGCCGCAAGGTTAAAACTCAAATGAATTGACGGGGGCCCGCACAAGCGGTGGAGCATGTGGTTTAATTCGAAGCAACGCGAAGAACCTTACCTACTCTTGACATCCACAGAACTTGGAAGAGATTCCTTGGTGCCTTCGGGAACTGTGAGACAGGTGCTGCATGGCTGTCGTCAGCTCGTGTTGTGAAATGTTGGGTTAAGTCCCGTAACGAGCGCAACCCTTATCCTTATTTGCCAGCACTTCGGGTGGGAACTTTAAGGAGACTGCCGGTGACAAACCGGAGGAAGGTGGGGACGACGTCAAGTCATCATGGCCCTTACGAGTAGGGCTACACACGTGCTACAATGGCGTATACAAAGGGCTGCAAGCTAGCGATAGTGAGCGAATCCCATAAAGTACGTCGTAGTCCGGATTGGAGTCTGCAACTCGACTCCATGAAGTCGGAATCGCTAGTAATCGTGGATCAGAATGCCACGGTGAATACGTTCCCGGGCCTTGTACACACCGCCCGTCACACCATGGGAGTTGATTGCTCCAGAAGTAGCTAGCTTAACCCTTCGGGGATGGCGGTTACCACGGAGTGGTCAATGACTGGGGTGAAGTCGTAACAAGGTAGCCCTAGGGGAACCTGGGGCTGGATCACCTCCTTAAACGATAGAAGCTCTGGTGAGCGTTCACACAAATTATCTGATGGTACAAGTTGGCGAGAGCTGATGACGTACAATATCTACTTTATAAGAAGCACAGAAAGTATTTGGGTCTGTAGCTCAGTTGGTTAGAGCGCACCCCTGATAAGGGTGAGGTCGGCCGTTCAAATCGGCCCAGACCCACCAATTCTTCAAGAATTGATTTTGGTTCAAAGCTGAAATGACGTTGGTTAGAGAATAACCCCATTCCTTAATAAAGAGTGGTGAGGTTGATGTCTTTCCGTTCAAATCGGCCCAGACCCACCAAATACAACTAAGTGAAAGATATGGGGCTATAGCTCAGCTGGGAGAGCGCCTGCTTTGCACGCAGGAGGTCTGCGGTTCGATCCCGCATAGCTCCACCATTTCTCCTTAGTATTTCTGTGTAAAAGATTAGCTAGAGTTCTAAGCAAGACGCTAAAAAGAAACCAATTAAGAAAGTTATTTCTTAATGTGTTTCTGATTTTTAGTCTCTGACTTAGTGCTTTGCACTAAACTTGCTCTTTAACAATTCGAATTTTGAAATAACGATAAATCAAGTGTTAAACCGGTGGAAGCTCACTTTAACCTAGTGACTTCTATTATCGTAAATCCTAAGAGGTACAAAAGCTCTTAGGTATGTGATCTGAATGTGAAACTCTTCGGAGTGGAAACTATTTTGGGTTATATGGTCAAGTGACCAAGCGTGCACGGTGGATGCCTTGGCAGTCAGAGGCGATGAAGGACGTGGTAATCTGCGAAAAGGTTCGGGGAGTCGATAAACAGGCTTTGATCCGAACATGTCCGAATGGGGAAACCCACCCGCTTGCGGGTATCGTATGGTGAATACATAGCCATACGAGGCGAACGAGGGGAACTGAAACATCTAAGTACCCTTAGGAAAAGAAATCAACCGAGATTCCCTAAGTAGCGGCGAGCGAAAGGGGATTAGCCCTTAAGTGGTTTAGGTGTTAGTAGAAGGCTCTGGAAAGGGCCGCCGTAGAGGGTGATAGCCCCGTATACGAAAACACCTTTATCATGAAAACGAGTAGGACGGGACACGTGATATCCTGTCTGAATATGGGGGGACCATCCTCCAAGGCTAAATACTCCTGACTGACCGATAGTGAACCAGTACCGTGAGGGAAAGGCGAAAAGAACCCCTGTGAGGGGAGTGAAATAGATCCTGAAACCGTGTACGTACAAGCAGTGGGAGCGGACTTGTTCCGTGACTGCGTACCTTTTGTATAATGGGTCAACGACTTATTTTCAGTAGCAAGGTTAAGCGAGTAGTGGAGCCGTAGGGAAACCGAGTCTTAATAGGGCGTTTAGTTGCTGGGAATAGACCCGAAACCGGGCGATCTATCCATGAGCAGGTTGAAGGTTGGGTAACACTAACTGGAGGACCGAACCCACGTACGTTGAAAAGTCCGGGGATGACTTGTGGATAGGAGTGAAAGGCTAATCAAGCTCGGAGATAGCTGGTTCTCCTCGAAAGCTATTTAGGTAGCGCCTCGTATCTCACCATTGGGGGTAGAGCACTGTTTGGGCTAGGGGGTCATCCCGACTTACCAACCCCATGCAAACTCCGAATACCAATGAGTGCAATTACGGGAGACACACGGCGGGTGCTAACGTCCGTCGTGGAAAGGGAAACAACCCAGACCGTCAGCTAAGGTCCCAAAGTTACAGTTAAGTGGGAAACGATGTGGGAAGGCTTAGACAGCTAGGAGGTTGGCTTAGAAGCAGCCATCCTTTAAAGAAAGCGTAATAGCTCACTAGTCGAGTCGGCCTGCGCGGAAGATATAACGGGGCTCAAACTGTACACCGAAGCTACGGATGCTTAGTTTACTAGGCATGGTAGAGGAGCGTTCTGTAAGCCGTTGAAGGTCAAGCTGTAAGGCAGGCTGGAGGTATCAGAAGTGCGAATGTTGACATGAGTAACGATAAGGGGAGTGAAAAACTCCCCCGCCGGAAGACCAAGGTTTCCTGTCCCATGTTAATCAGGGCAGGGTGAGTCGGCCCCTAAGGCGAGGCAGAAATGCGTAGTCGATGGGAAACAGGTTAATATTCCTGTACTCGTACATATTGCGATGGAGAGACGGAGAAGGCTAGGCCAGCACAGCGATGGTTGTCTGTGTTTAAGGCGGTAGGTTAGGTGCTTAGGCAAATCCGGGCACCTCCCTTTATTGGGGAGACCGAGAACTGACGACGAGCCCTCTTTTGGGTGAAGTGGTTGATGCCATGCTTCCAGGAAAAACTTCTAAGCTTCAGATATGTTCGAACCGTACCCCAAACCGACACAGGTGGTCAGGTAGAGAATACCAAGGCGCTTGAGAGAACTCGGGTGAAGGAACTAGGCAAAATGGTACCGTAACTTCGGGAGAAGGTACGCCGGCCGGTGTGAAGGACTTGCTCCGTAAGCACTAGTCGGTCGAAGATACCAGGTGGCTGCGACTGTTTATTAAAAACACAGCACTCTGCAAACACGAAAGTGGACGTATAGGGTGTGACGCCTGCCCGGTGCTTGAAGGTTAATTGATGGGGTTAGCGTAAGCGAAGCTCTTGATCGAAGCCCAAGTAAACGGCGGCCGTAACTATAACGGTCCTAAGGTAGCGAAATTCCTTGTCGGGTAAGTTCCGACCTGCACGAATGGCGTAACGATGGCCACACTGTCTCCACCCGAGACTCAGTGAAATTGAAATCGCAGTGAAGATGCTGTGTATCCGCGGCTAGACGGAAAGACCCCGTGAACCTTTACTATAGCTTCACAGTGAACTTTGAACCTATTTGTGTAGGATAGGTGGGAGGCTTTGAAGATAGGACGCCAGTTCTATTGGAGCCAATCTTGAAATACCACCCTGGTATGTTTGAGGTTCTAACTCAGGTCCATTATCTGGATCGAGGACACTGTGTGGTGGGTAGTTTGACTGGGGCGGTCTCCTCCCAAAGAGTAACGGAGGAGCACGAAGGTGTGCTCAGCATGGTCGGAAATCATGCATAGAGTGTAAAGGCAAAAGCACGCTTAACTGCGAGACAGACACGTCGAGCAGGTACGAAAGTAGGTCTTAGTGATCCGGTGGTTCTGTATGGAAGGGCCATCGCTCAACGGATAAAAGGTACTCCGGGGATAACAGGCTGATACCGCCCAAGAGTTCACATCGACGGCGGTGTTTGGCACCTCGATGTCGGCTCATCACATCCTGGGGCTGAAGCCGGTCCCAAGGGTATGGCTGTTCGCCATTTAAAGTGGTACGCGAGCTGGGTTTAGAACGTCGTGAGACAGTTCGGTCCCTATCTGCCGTGGACGTTTGAGATTTGAGAGGAGCTGCTCCTAGTACGAGAGGACCGGAGTGGACGAACCTCTGGTGTTCCGGTTGTCACGCCAGTGGCATTGCCGGGTAGCTACGTTCGGACGGGATAACCGCTGAAAGCATCTAAGCGGGAAGCCTCCCTCAAGATAAGATCTCACTGGGACATAAGTCCCCTAAAGAGCCGTTCGAGACTAGGACGTTGATAGGTTGGGTGTGTAAGTGCTGTGAGGCATTGAGCTAACCAATACTAATTGCTCGTGAGGCTTGACCATATAACACCAAAGTGGTTTTGGATGAGAAAGAAAAATCTCATCACAAAGAGACACATATTACGATAAAGCATCAGCAATGATGAGCATCGGTTTAATACTTGATTGACGTTATTTCAAAACGAATTGTTAAAGATCCAAGCATGTCTTCGCGTGTTTTGGTAAGGCCAACGAAAGAAAGCCACCAGAACGAACGCAACCGAATTGCTTGACGATCATAGAGACGTTGAACCACCTGATCCCATCCCGAACTCAGAAGTGAAAAGCGTCATCGCCGATGGTAGTGTGGGAGATCCCATGTGAGAGTAGGTCGTCGTCAAGCTTATAATACTAAGAGCCCCACATAGCCAACGCTGTGTGGGGTTTTTTATTGCAGATAAGCATGTGAGAACACTAAGTCGTCAAGCTTATAATACTAAGAGCCCCACATAGCCAACGCTGTGTGGGGTTTTTTATTGCAGCTAAGCATGTGAGAGCAGTAAGTCGTCAAGCTTATAATACTAAGAGCCCCACATAGCCAACGCTGTGTGGGGTTTTTTATTGCAGATAAGCATGTGAGAACACTAAGTCGTCAAGCTTATAAATAAGAGAAGCTC